>NZ_JBLTJB010000003.1:0-479328 GCF_053470005.1 Bacillus sp. N1(2025) | reverse complement strand
CCTTTTATGTCAACAACTTTTTTTAAGTTGTTTCCGAAGCTTTTCGTTGTTGTCTGCTGTTCATCAGCGACGTTTAATAATATAACACCCTTTTGAAAATATGACAATAGTTTTTTTAAAAAAATCATTAATTATTTTCTTTCATACTTATTTCAGTTTCTCTTCTATAGAAAGATAAGCTGTCTTGTGGTTTGGCATATTTTCTTGTATAGTAAGATTGAACTAAATACTTGATGACCACAAGGGGAGCATTAAAGCTGAGAGTGAACGTTTTGTTCTGACCCTTTGAACCTGTTAGTTAACGCTGGCGTAGGGATGTGGCAAAGCCAAATGTTTTGCAGTTTATGTAAGCAGCGCGCGGACCTTTTCCCATCCTTCCCCGCGCTGCTTTTTTGTTTATCCTTGATACGGTTGTCTGACCAGGGGGAAAACTATGAATCATTCAACACAGCTTGTGCGCTTAATTGAAATAGCGATTATGACCGGGGCGGCTGTCATTCTGGACATTGTCTCAGGTATGTTTCTCCGGATGCCCCAAGGCGGTTCGGTCTCTATTATGATGATTCCGATTTTTTTGATTTCATTCCGTTGGGGAGTGAAGGCCGGGCTTACGACAGGCTTTTTAACAGGGATTGTCCAGATCGCCATCGGCAATTTGTTTTTGCAGCACCCGGTGCAGCTATTTCTTGATTACATCGCGGCATTTGCAGTCCTCGGTTTCAGCGGCTTGTTTGCTTCCGGTGTACGGGAATCGGCATTGAATAAAAAAAGAGGCGCTTTAACGATGTATGTTATAGGCGGTGTTTTCATCGGCAGTGTGCTGCGTTATGCGGCACATGTGGTCTCCGGAGCTGTCTTTTTCGGAAGCTATGCTCCGAAAGGCACGCCGGTATGGATTTATTCGTCCGTCTATAACGCGACTTATATGATTCCTTCTTTTATCCTTTCGGCCATTGTCCTTATCTTATTATTCATGACTGCGCCGCGGCTTCTTGAAGCTAAGCGGACGAACTGAAACAGCAGGCGGTTACGCCTGCTGTTTTTTTATTCCGGGCTGTGCCGTTTGTTTGAATCACTCAGTTCTTTTGTAAGTTCATTTATACTTTGTTTTATGTTTCCTTTGCCTGAAAAATTCTCAATAAGCTCTTTTACATTGATTCCGGAAGATGCTTTTAAGCTTTCCTGAAGACCGGCCATTAAATTGGTTGCGTAGCCTGTGACTTTATTGGCCCCGCCGTTTTCACCGCTTCCTCCCGTATCAACGACGGTTATTTTATCAATGTTGGAAAGAGGCGCTGAGACTTGCTTCGCATATTCAGGCAGCATTTTCACAATCATATCAAGGATTGCAGCCTGCCCGTATTTTTCGAATGCTTCGGCGATTTTTTCTTTAGCTTCCGCTTCTGCGAGACCTTTCAGGCGGATGACTTCCGCTTCGGTTTCTCCTCTCGCCTTTTCAGCCTCCGCTTTAGCAAGACCGTCAATTCTCACGCGTTCCGCTTCCGCCTTGGCCATCGCTTCGATACTGTACTGCTCGGCATCCGCTTCGGCGAGCTGCTTCGCTTTTGCGGCCGCGGCCGCTTGTTCCACCGAGTAACGGTCAGCATCGGCTTTTTTCTTCACTTCAGAGTCATATTGGCGCTCACGGCGCAGGATTTCTTTTTCTTCCAATTCAATCTGCTTTTGCCGCTCAATAATTTTAATTTGCATTTCCTGCTCTGTCACCTGCTGGCGGGCTTTTGCTGTTTCAAGATCATATGCCTGGTCGGCATTGGCTTTTGCTGTATCCTGCTCTCTTCTGTATTCCGCCATTTTCAGCTGATTGATTTTTTCCGCTTCAGCTATTTCCGTCGCCCGCTCCAGCTCTGATTTTTTTGCGTCTTTATCAGCGGCCGCGCGTTTAATCCTCGTCTCTTTATCCGCTTCTGCCGTGGCAATGTCCGCATCCCGCTTGACTTGGGCGATTCTCGGCTTACCTAATGATTCAAGATAGCCGTTTTTATCGCGGACGTCTTTAATCGTAAAAGAAACGATCATCAGCCCCATTTTAGCAAGATCCTGAGACGCGACCCGCTGGACTTCCTGAGAAAACTTTTCCCTGTTTTTATAAATCTCTTCAACGGTCATGGAGCCGAGGATGGAGCGCAGATGGCCCTCCAGCACCTCCCGCGCCTCCTGCTCACGGTCTTCCTTAGATTTCCCCAAAAATTGTTCAGCTGCTGTTGCGATTTCACCGATGGAGCCTCCGATTTTAATAATGGCGGTTCCGTCGGCCATTACCGGCACGCCTTGTTCTGTATAGACTTCAGGTGTAGAGACATCAAGTTTGCTTGACAGTAAACTGAGAGGTTCTGCCTGCTGGAATACCGGGAGCACAAAAGTTCCCCCGCCCCGGACGATTTTCAGACGATTTCCGCCTTCATCAATGTGGACGTTCTTATTTCCCAAATAACTTCCGGTCACGATAAGGGCTTCGTCCGGCCCCGCCGTCCGGTACTTCGTAATAAATACAGCAATAAGTGCGATGAGTAAAAAGAATACGATTCCGATAACGATGATAATCGGCATAGTCATAACAGTTCCCCCTTAGATATCAGATTGGTTCATGCGGCGTCACAAAAAGCACTCCGTCTTTCACGTCAATCACTAATACGGCCGTTCCGTACTTGATCTGTTCTTGATCAAAGCTGACGGCTGATTTAGAAATGGCGCCCCCTATTCCCTCTATGATTACTTCTCCATAGCCGTCTTTCGGGACGGAAGTAATGACCCTGCCGACTCTGCCCTTTAAATCCGTCTCCCGATATGCGAGCGATTCTTCCGCTGATGAAAGCGGGACAAGGACAAAGAAGTGAAGCAGGCTGACCAAAAGAACCGAAAGAACAAATGAAAGCAACGCAATGACAGGACTTGATAGCGGAGCGGCGATTTCGCCGATATAACCTGAGGCTGAAAAGATTGTTAAAAAAGACAGAATCAATGCAGGGTTTAAAAATGAAACAGGAATGGCTTCCGATAGGCCGTGAAACACATCTTGAAAAAACAGAATCAAAAGCGTGAGACTTCCCGAAATAATCAATGTGTAAAGATAGACCGTTTCAAGCGGCAGATAAAATATGTTCATCTTCTATCCTCCTTTCGGCCGAGGTGTCGGAGTGTTACTTTATATACGGATGTAAAGGTAAATGGTTTCAATTTTCTGATAAGGAAGGCTGATTACATGATTATCCAATCCGGATATGATATGTTTACTCTAAAGGAGGAGATAGGATGAGCATTTTTAATGAAGCCAGACAGCAGACCTGGGAAGAACTGAAAGGACTCTCTGATGAGGAATTCAACCGAAAGCCCGCGGCTGATGAGTGGAGCGTGCGGGAAGTCCTTGACCATTTAAAGAAAATTGACGAAACAGCGCAGACCCTTTTATCAAAGCAGGCAAAAGACGCACCGTTTAAAAAAATCGAAGAAAAACCGATGGAGTTTATAGAGGACAGAACAAATAAACGGCCGGCGCCGTCACACCTCGAACCTGAGCAAAACCGAATATCAGTCATTGAAGCAAAACAAGAATTAGATACGGCAAGACAGCAGCTGACCGCAGTTATTTCATCATTAAACGAGGAAGACTTAGAACGTGTGCTTCCCCATCCTGTTTTTCAAGAACTGACGATCCGCCAGTGGATTGATTTTATCGGCCATCATGAAAAGCGTCACATCAATCAAATAGAAGAAATCAAACAAAAAATCGAGAAGGTCTGAGTCAGACCTTCTCGATTTTTTTCTTGGCGCGTTTCGGTTCATAAGAATGGATGGTGACCGCATCGCCCGTGCATATATCACCCGGGCGTTCAACAATACAGACAATTCCTCTTCTGCCCATCGCGTGCCTCACAAACGCCGCGGCGAGTTTTGACTGATCCGGATAAAAGGATTGAATGACTTCTCCCGGCTGAATGCACGGATCATTTTCTCCCTCGCACAACAGAGACGCACCGCTTGGAAATATTATTCTGCTTCCTTCTTTAAGCGGCGTCAGTGCAGAAAAACCGCTGATTGCGATGTTAGCGCCGAGCCATTCGGGAAAGATATGAGAAATCCCCATCTTCTCCGCAATGTCATCACATTCCTCCATGGACACGATTGAAATTTGTCTCCGGTTAAAAATTTCTGTTCCTCTTTCATACATCGGCTCACGCGCGCCGGCCTTTTTTGTCAGTCCGAAATGCAGGTCACCGGGAAACCCGCCGTATTCCGCACGAAGCTTGTCCATCTTTTTGGTAACAAATTGTTCGGTATCCGCTATATATACGCCTTCCGTCTTTGCTGTTATGCGTTTCCACATCAGCCACCACCGCCTTTTTCTTGACATTATCCTTAAAAAACCCCGCTCTGTAAAGGAGCGGGGTTCATTTATTATACCGTTTTCGGTGTTAAGTCAAAGCAGCGTTTGTAAATCCAGTTGTATGCTTTCTCATTCAAATCTCTTGGATTTCCGAATGTTTGCGGATCTTTCATGGCTTCTTTTGATAAACGTTCAATCATGTCCGGAGACACACCTTGTTCTTCTAAACTCGGCACCTCTAAATCTTTTACAAGATCATACATCCAGTTGACGGACGCTTTTGCCGCTTCATCGGTTGTCATGTTGCTTGTATCGATTCCGAATGCTTTGGCGATGCGGGCGAATTTTTCCGGATAGCCTTTCCAGTTGTATTCCATTACCGGCCCCATCATAGCTGCGACGCATTGTCCGTGAGCGACAGGGATGATGCCGCCGAGCGTCTGGCTCATTGCATGCGCCGCGCCTGCTGATTCACTGCCGTATGAAAGGCCGGCAAGCATCGCCGCCTGCGCCATGCCGTATCTTGCTTCCAAATCCTCTCCGTCCGCAAACGCGCGCTTAATATAATGCGCCGCATATTCAATGGCCATTAAAGCGACGGCATCAGTGATCGGCTGCGCGAATTTCATCGTATAGCACTCGATGGCGTGCGCAAGTGCGTCAATACCTGTCATGGCCGTTACATGCGGAGGCATGGACGTGTGCAGCTCAGGGTCAATGACCGTTAAATGCGCGGCGATAAGCGGTCCGCCCGTATTGAATTTAAATTCTCTTTCTTCATCTGTAATGACCGCCCATTGTGTAACCTCTGAACCTGTTCCCGCAGTCGTCGGGATCGTTGTCAGCGGAGGAATACGGTTTTCCAGCGGCTTTTTGCCTTCCGCGGCTTCATAATCAAGCACGCTTCCTTCGTGTGTCGCTTCTACCCCGATCGCTTTCGCTGTATCCATGGAGCTTCCGCCGCCGACAGCCACAAGGCCGTTGCAGTTTTCTTTTTTATACAGTTCTGATCCTTCGTTTACAAGACGTACAGGCGGGTTCGGCTCCACTTTGTTAAACAGGACGACTTCGATGCCCGCTTCCTGCAAAGATTCAATGACCGGGTTTGCCACTCCCGCGTTATAAATTCCCGGGTCTGTTACGAGCAGCGCTTTTGTGACGCCAAGCGCTCTGACTTCACTTCCCGCGTGCTGAATCGCACCGATTCCGTGTTTAATGACTGTCGGGATTTCGAATGTATGGAATTTATGCATGCTTTCTACTTTCATATTTAATGTCATATTGTATCTCCTCCTCGTTATGCTTGAAACCAGTTCACAGCCGCAGGTTTCGTGTTGCGGTAAATATGTTTGATTTCCGTGTATTCTTCCAGGCCGATTTTGCCGAGTTCGCGGCCGAAGCCCGATTGTTTGTACCCGCCCCATGGCGCTTGCGCGAAATATGGGTGGAAATCATTGATCCATACCGTTCCCATCCGCAGTTTGGCGGCTACGCGTTCGCATTTTTCAATATCCTTTGACCATACCGCTCCGGCCAGCCCGTAAATGGTATCGTTGGCAAGTCTGATCACTTCTTCTTCAGAAGAAAATGACTCAACTGTTAAAACGGGGCCGAAGATCTCCTCTTGGACTATCCGCATATCAGACTTGCAGTTTGAGAAAATAGTAGGTTCATAGAAGAAACCGTTTTGAAGGGCGGGATCATCAGGACGTTTGCCGCCTGTTTCCAGTTTTGCCCCTTCTTCGATGCCGATTTCTATGTATTTTTCGACTTTAGCCCGATGCTCGGCGGAAATCAGCGGACCGCTTTCCGTATCTTCATGAAAACCGTTTCCTAATTTGATGCGTTTCGTACGCTTGATCAGCTCGGCTAAAAATTCATCATGAATGGCTTCGTCCACCAAAAGACGTGACCCTGCCGAACAAACTTGGCCGGCATGGAAAAACACGGCGTTCAGCGCTTGATCTGCAGCTGTTTCGAGATCTGCATCTTGAAATACGATATTCGGATTTTTGCCGCCAAGCTCCAGGGCAATCTTTTTCACGTTGCCGCTTGCCGCCTGCATGATTTTTTTGCCTGTTTCAATTCCGCCCGTAAAAGAGACCAAATCGACGTCGAGGTTTCTCGCCAGCTCATCGCCGACAGAAGCGCCCGGCCCCAGCACGAGATTGGCGACCCCTTTCGGAATACCGGCTTCTTCTATTAATTGAAAGACTTTAATGGTTGTCAGCGGAGTAATCTCGCTCGGCTTTAAAACGATCGTGTTTCCGGCCGCAAGAGCGGGAGCGATTTTCCAGCTCGCCTGAAGAAGCGGATAGTTCCACGGCGTAATTTGTCCGCATACGCCAATTGGCTCTCTGACGATTTTACTTACGGAATCAGGAATCGGAGATGAAATGACCTCGCCTCCGTCTTTATCCGCCAAACCGGCATAATATTGAAATACATTTGCGATATCATCCATATCGGCTTTACTTTCTTCAATCGTTTTTCCTGTATCGAGCGATTCCAGCTCAGCTAATTCGTTCAGATCGCGTCTGATTAATTCCGCAATTTTCAGAACAAATTGGCCGCGCTCGAGCCCGGAAAGCACCGGCCACTCCCCTTCATCAAATGCTTTTCTGGCTGCGGCGATGGCTTTCACCGCATCGTCCCGGTCTCCTTCGCATACCGTTGCAATTTCTTCTTGATTAAATGGATTAATGATACGGCGGGTCTGTTTTTTTTCTGCACTGACCCATTCGCCGCCGATATAAAGCGTTTTGCTCATAAGAGTCCTCCTTACCGAAAAGTAAGTTTGTTAAATAAAAATTTAATGTTTTTAACAATATTAATTTAACACATGTTTTTTTTCCTGTCAAAACCCGGTCAGTCCGTTTAGATTTTGACATTTTGTCATGATTCGTTAAGATTAAGAACATAAAGAAATGACTTAACAAATTTAAACTTCAAGAGGAAAAGAGGGACAGTATGGATGAGAATCCAGAATTCGCAGCGATAGAACAAGCCAGGGATCTTGTCATTGATTCCATTGCAGAGACGATGGATCTTTACGGAATCACCCGAAGTGTCGGGATTTTATACGGAACAATGTATATGAGGGATGAAATGACGCTTGACGAAATGCGTGAGGAACTGCAGATGAGCAAACCGAGTATGAGCACAGGCGTCAAAAAGCTGCAGGATTTAAATGTGGTCAAAAAAACCTTTCACCGCGGCACACGGAAGCATACGTTTGTAGCGGAAAAAGATTTCTTTACGTTTTTCACGAATTTCTTTCCGCCGAAATGGGACCGTGAAGTTCAGGTGAATTTGTCCGCCATCGTACAGGCCCAGGCGGATTTGCAGTCCGTTTTGCTGGCGGAGGAAGGCAACGCGGAATTACAGGAAGAAGCGCGGCAGTTATATGATCAGCTTGAAAGTTCGAAAGCTTATTATGATTGGCTGAAGCGGCTCGCCGACTCGGTTCAGAGCGGGGAGATTTTTAAATTTATTCCGATAGAAACGGACGAAAAAAACGCCTGAATCAAAATCAGGCGTTTTTTTGTCGTGATTTGATTATTTTTGAGAAAATATAGGAATATAACCCCATTTACTTCCATTAAAATTGATGGTAAATTTTTATAGGTATGGTCGTTCTTTTTTAAGAACAATCAGCAAATTTTTTTTAGGGGGATTTATGAAAATGAAACACAAGTTTTTCTCAACTGTCATGGCAAGTTTATTCGGCCTGGTTTTGCTTCTTTCTCTGCCGACAGCGTCATTCGCCGCTGAGTCAGGCTCAACCGTTCACGAGCCGGAAATGTCCACGAAAGCGACTGCTACCTTATTTGCAAAATATACAGGTGCCAGCCAGCAGGAATGGTCATTTTCTGATATCGAATTGACGTACCGTCCGAACACGATCCTGAGCTTAGGCGTTATGGAATTTACCCTTCCTAGCGGATTTGCGGCTACAACAAAAGATACAGTCAACGGACACGCTTTGCGTGAAAGACAAATTCTGAATAACGGCAAAACAGTCAGACTTCCGTTAAACATTGATTTGCTCGGCGCAGCGGAATTTAAGCTTTCTCTTAATAATAAAACATTGCCTGCTGCAGGTACATATAAGTTCCGTGCAGAAAATAAATCATTAAGCATCGGCTCTAAATTCTATGCTGAGGACACAATTGTTGTTCAAAAACGCAGCACACCGCCGACACAGCCTTGCGACTGCTAATAATTGCGAAAAAAGACCGGCACAAGCCCCTCGCTTGTCATCCGGTCTTTTTTTTGTGCTGTTTTCTTTCTTCCGGCCCTCGCATTGACAAACCCTTGAAACAGGAGTACATTCTTGTTTGTTGTATTTGGAGTGACGAAAACAGTTTCTTAAGGAGTTATGAGGATTGGGAAAAATCAAAAATAAACAATTTGCCGTCATCGGACTCGGCCGTTTCGGCGGAAGCATCTGTAAAGAGCTTTTTAAAATGGGGCATGAGGTGCTTGCGGTCGATATCAGCGAAGAGCGGGTCAACGCATACTCCTCTTATGCCACGCATGCTGTGCGGGCAAATTCAACGGAAGAAAGCGAGCTTCAGTCGCTCGGCATCAGAAATTTTGAATATGTCATCGTAGCAATCGGCGCCAACATTCAGGCAAGCACGCTGACGACGCTGTTATTGAAGGAGCTGAACATCCCTAATATTTGGGTGAAAGCGCAAAACTATTATCATCACAAAGTGCTTGAAAAGATCGGTGCTGATCGTATTATCCATCCCGAAAAGGATATGGGCGTGCGGATTGCGCAAAGCCTTTCGGATGAAAACGTCTTAAATTATATTGATTTGTCAGATGAATACAGCATCGTGGAGCTTTCAGCCACGAAAAAGCTGCATTTAAAATCCATTCTTGATCTCGGCGTCCGGGCCAGATTCGGCTGTACCATTCTTGCCGTGAAACATAACGGAGACATTCAGCTGTCCCCTTCTCCGGAGACTGTCATTCATGAATGTGACTGCCTTGTGCTGATGGGGCATAAACGTGATATTAAAAGGTTTGAAACTGAAGGGATGTAAAAAAAGCCGGCGGGCTGCCGGCTTTTTTTGATGCTTATGTTTCTTCACTTAACTGGACGGCGGTTTGGTCAACCCAGCCGATCAGCTCATCTTTCACTTGAATTTGGTACCAGACGGATTCTCCGTTTTGTTTTTCAGATACGACTTTAATATGCTGGCCGGTAAACTTTTGCGCCGATGCCAGTTTTATAGAATGCCGCTCTTTTGACGGCTTCGACCACACGTCTTCAATGGCGTGGTCTTTGATGGCGCCTTTCATATCAACTGCTTTAAGAGAGGCATTGATTTTGTCATATTCATTCAGGTTATAGGTTTCTATGACATCTTTAATTTTTTCAGCATAGCCGGGGTCTGTGGCGTAGCCGGATTTTTGAAGGGCAGCCGCCGCTGTTTTATAATTGTCCGCTTCAATGACGGGCTTGTACTTCTTTTTATTCCAAGACGTTCCGTTGACAAATAATTTTGCATGGTCATCCATTGATTCAAAAAACGTGCTGTATTTACGGAATTTTGCCCGAATCGTTTTTCGTTTTCCTTTTTCAAATTCATCCGTTTTCATCGTGACGTGTTTTCCTTTATAATCACCTTTTACACCGAACAGGTTGCGCGCTTTCCCCGCAAGCTCACTGTTCCCCCAGTCCGATTCGAGAATGGCCTGTGCGAGGGTGATGCTCGGAAGGACATGATATTTCTCATATAAAATTTGAGCATGCCCGGAAAGGCTGTCAATAAAGACCTGCTGCTCGTCCACCTCTTCAGGCGGTTTTTCTTCCGTCACTATGAATTTCGAAAACACCATTGATACCAGAAATAATCCGAATATAAGAGATACAGCAAAAAGGCACCCAAGCACCCTTTTGGTCTTTGCTTTCTTTTTCATATCAACCTTCCTTTAATTCCGGAATCACTAGATTTATAATTTTACTGGTCATTGATGAAAATTTCAATAAAATAGGGAAAAAGACGGAGAAAGAACACATTGTGCAAATAAAAAAGACTCCTTTTTGAGGAGTCTTTTTTGTTATGCCATGCTCAGCTGAGGGCCG
Source organism: Bacillus sp. N1(2025) (assembly GCF_053470005.1). NCBI lineage: Bacteria > Bacillati > Bacillota > Bacilli > Caryophanales > Bacillaceae > Bacillus > Bacillus sp. N1(2025). Next base: position 468,883 of record NZ_JBLTJB010000003.1, on the reverse strand, counting down.
AACAATTCATATTGAACGGAATCAGAGTCAAACCCGAGGGCAAGAACCATGTCTTTCATTTGTGTCATAAACTGCGCTGATCCGCACAAGTAAAATGCAGCATCTTGATTCAGATGAAGCTGCTCCAGGAAGGTTTGATCAATCCTGCCGCTGTAAAAAGGCTTGTCTCCTGAGCGGTCTTGTTCTGCCGGTTCACTGTATACATAAATGACGTTAATATTCGGATGATTCTCCGCAGCTTGTTCAGCCTCTTTGCGGAACGCGGCGTACTCTCCGTTTTTCGCGGCATGAATAAAAGTAACGGAACGCTCCGGCTGTTTTTCGGCGGCTGTTTTCAGCATGCTCATCATCGGCGTGATTCCGGAGCCGGCACTGATAAGAACAACCGGTTTTTCGGAAGAAGACAGCTTGAAATCCCCGGCGGGTGCGCTGACTTCAAGTTTATCTCCCTCTTGAACTTCATTGTGGAGATGAGAAGAAACCGCTCCGTCCTTTTTCACAGAAATCCGATATGCCCCTTTTTGAGAAGCATCAGACAGGCTGTACTGGCGAATGTGCGTATAAGGAGAATCCGCAATCCGCACTTTAATGCTGATATATTGTCCCGCTTCAAATCCAGGAAGCGAAGAGCCGTCACTCGGTTTGATATAAAATGATGTAATATCTTTGCTTTCTTTCGTTTTCTGTATAACCGTAAATTCTTTATACCCCTGCCATCCGGCTTCATTGTACATGTCTTGTTCAATGCCGATGAAAGCCTCCGCAATAACACCGTAAGCTTTTTCCCATGCCTGCATAATCTCAGGAGTTGCGGCATCCTGCAGCACATCCTTAATTGCCAGAAGCAGATACTTTCCGACAATCGGATAATGTTCCGGTTTTACACCGATGCTTGTGTGTTTATGGCCGATCTGTCTGACCGCCGGAATGATTTGTTCTAATTGATCAATATTCGCCGCAGCCGCAATGACTGCATTTGCCAATGCTGCGCGCTGAGTCTGTTTCTTTTGGTTCGTTTGGTTAAACATATTTAACAGTTCGGGATGATCTTGAAACATCAGGTTATAAAAGCGTCCGGTGATGTTTTCTCCATGTGTTTTCAATACGGGTACTGTGCTTTTGATGATGTCTATTGTTCTCTCATCCAGCATGTTAATCCTCAACCCTTCTAAAGATGTATTTTCAATATATCTTTATAGTAAGAGATATTTCGAATAAAAGATATATTGAAAATGAATCTTTAAAAAAGTCGTCACAATATTGTGTTGGATTTGGAATTTATGGATTTCACCTCCTTTTTTTATCACCCGGTGAAACAGGGACACATATATTTGGGAATATACGTTTAAAGATGAAAGCGGGGGAGTGCATGGTTTCCGATATCGATTACACGTCTCCGAATACACAATTCACTTATGATGTGAATGAGAGCCGTTTTTTTACGAAAGATGCTCGGAACTTTATCAATGTATTGGGGATTAAACAGTTAAACACGCTTGAAAATATTTCATTATTAGATATCTTTCTGAGCAAAACAAATGTGATTGAACCGCATACCCATCAAAACGCCGCTGAATTGGTGTACTGTATTTCGGGTTCCGCGGTGGTGTCGATGCTGAATCCGTTCACCCAGAAAATACGGAATTATCCGATCTCTCCAGGACAAGTGGCGAATGTTCCGCAGGGGTGGTGGCATTATGAAGTCGCCACTTCAGACAAAACCCACCTTTTGGCCATATTTGACGCCCCTTCGCCTGAAGTGATATACGGCTCGGATATTCTCCGTCTGACGCCGCCTGAGATCATGGCGCATACGTACTGTCTGAATGAGCATGAGTGGGAAAAAGCCGTTTCACCGATCCGGCAATCAACTGTGATAGGTCCCGATAAATACTGCGGACAGACTGAAAACACGGGTATTCTTGATATGAATAAGCCTTATCAGCCAAATACGCATTATCCGAATGATCCGTATCGGCATTATGATACGCCGTTATATTGGGGATATTAAACGGAGAGCCGGAGCGGCATTCAGCTCGACAGAAAGAGCCCCTCATTGGAGAGGGGCTCTTGATCATTACGGTCCGGTTCCGCAGCTTACTTTGTACTCGCCTTCGGACGATTTTTTTGAATAACATACGTGCGGCGTCTGTCCGGTTTCATCTTTCCAATTGAACCAATTTACATAATAAAGGTTCCCGGCCTCTCCGCCGTCTTCTTCTTTTTGAAGAATCGCAAAGTAGCTTTGATACGGATATCCTTTTTTATAAATGTCATGCCTGATGGCTCCTTTTTCTGAAGCAGACGTGAAGATGACGGGAGAAAGAGCCGGAAGCGCTGTCAAAAAAAGCGCCAGTGCCGCTGACAGAGATAATATAAGATAGATTTTCTTTTTCATTTTCTCTCTTTCCTTTATTTTGAGTTGTTAGAAATGAAGCAGAACACAGAGGCTGCCGCAGAAGATGAAAAAACAAAAAAACCCTTATTTATAGAATAAGGGTTTAAAGGTATGGAGCCAAGGGGGCTCGAACCCCTGACCTCTACGCTGCCAGCGTTATCCCTGCATACTTTCTGATATTCTGACGTACCCTACAAACGTTGATTTAACAGGCTTTATAGTCTTTTTAATCCTTTTTAGTTCTTTGGTGTAATCCGTTATAATCAGGATTTTTTTAAAATTTTGTTGCCATTTTTGTTGCCATTTTTTTTATTTAGCCGGCTCTTCATAAATGACTGTATAGACTGTTTGAACATAACCTGTCACATCTTTTGAATCAGATAATTTAATATCAATGATTTTCATGTTTCGTTTATGTAAGTCCTCAAGCGTGCCATTCAACTTGTCTTTCTCAACATCAGCAACCACTTGTACAAGTCCTTGCTCTTTTTCATTAGAGTCTTTATCACTTTTTTTCACTAAGGATGGTTCTCCACAAGCAGATAATAAACCGATAGATAAAAGTCCCACAATTAGTATTCTCTTCAATCCGATCACCCCCAATGGCATTATATACAATATATAGAGTGGACAGTAGCACACTAGGTTCGGAATAATGTTCCGATCCTTTGACGCCTCCAAAAATGGATTGGTTGATTTCGATAGCAGGAAAAGTCCACTCTCCAAGTTTCTGAAAGTGGACTTTCGATAGCTTAAATTGATTTCACAAATTCATGCGTAAAAAAGGTTATTTTAATTTTCTTTTCCAGAGCCAAGAAGTCTTGAAAAGATGATTATGTTTATAATTTGTAAAAAATGTATCTGATCTACGCTCATATTGCCCCTTCTTGGCATTCATCAACTTATAATCTAATCTACTCCAATGAACTGTAGTCTTTACACTACTTATAGCAGCAATGACACCAGCTGCTGCTGTGACGGCCGCCGCCTTTTTAGCTGTTTTCATGCTAGTAGCCATAAGGACTCCGGCAAAAACAGCAACACTGGCACTAATCGTACTATAAGTACCTTTACTATTATTATAGCCTGACCATTGATCTCTCAAGATCCCAGCCGATGTATCATTTTTATTTGCCAATTGTTCAATAGGTGATGAAGTCTCTTCATAATTCACCACTTCGCCATTAACTTCAAGTTTACCGTTATTTTGGTCATATTGAATCTTGTCTGTTTTTTCCCCATCATTTACAATAACCTCAACTACATCATTAACAGTTCTTTCTGAAAAAGTATACGTAGTTCCGTTGTAATCTACAGATTCAGTTTCATAAGTCGGTTCAACATTCTGGACAACTGCACTTGGGGCTTGACGTTCTTTTGCATCTGAAACAGGACTAAAAATTGTAACAGCAGTCAAAACAGCAACACTTGAAAGGACAATCTTTTTCATGGTAAATTAATACCTCCTTTTGTTATTCATTTACAATTCTGGAGGTTTGTTCAGTTTAATTCAACCCATTATTTGTATTTTAAGGATAATTTAAACTAGGAGGTCTATAATGACTAATCTTACATTCAGGCTTTTCCATTACGCATCGTTAGCATTGGTTCTTTTATTTCTCATATTAGGGTTTACCTTAAATGGCGCTTTCTTTTATTGGACTCTAATTTTAGTCGGCCTTTATTATCTAATCAGAGGGATAATAACAGCTAAATCAGAACAACGAAAAAATGGCACATTTATTACAGTTTGTGGAGTAATTATAATACTTGCCGGTTTATTTACATTGATTGTGCGTTAGAAAAGTGTTTGATTCTTCTCAAAAAGTCGGGGTTATAAACATCCGGCTTTTTTATTTTTATGTTGAAACAGCTTTCCGCTTTGACCTAATATGAATAATGTTCCGATTAGCTTTGACCTGCACTAACTATTAGTTCGTTCAGCTGATGGCAAAATTGTTGCCACTAGGTCGTTGTTATTTTACCAACGACATACAGAGGTCGTGGTTGTTTTGTCTACGACCTTTATTGTGGTCGTGGTTTAAGTCGTTGCTAATTTGTCCACGTGTGAAGGTGAGTCGTTGCCACTTTTGGTAACGAGTGATATAAGGTCGTATACGTATTGGGTACGACCTCCCTTATGATGTGAATTGAGCAAAATGTGACGACCTCATTAAGTCGTAACTATTTTAGTGACGACCTCTCAAATATTACAATTGGTAATAGCCTTAGCCCCCAAAGTTGGGGACTCCTCAATTTTGAGGAGTGACAGATATAGATGATGAAGCTCTGTTTCGTTCCCCAATTCTGGGGAGCCAATGGGCATTTAAGTATATAGATAATAACCATATATACTTAACCAAAGGGTTTGCCAGGTTCATTTGTTGGGTCTCGGCTGAACCTCACAAATTTCTTTGTTGTTTGTCTTGACTTTTCTTTTGATTTTTGGCTTGATTGGTTGAGACTGTGGACAACGGCTGGGCAAGTTGTCTGCCTGAATTTGCTTGTAAAAAATAAACAAACTCAGGCAGGCGGCTGAAACTTGATTGTATATCAACTTGTGGTATCCGTGTGTTCACCCTATTTGCCGTTGGTTATTCCCCAAACAAGCCTACTGTGTCAAGTGTCCCTAACAGGTTCTCAAAGCTCAAATTTGAGCCCTGATACTTATGGCTTGTCCTGCATCGTCAGAAACGATACACCCTTCCTTCGTCAGCACTTAATGGCAGCTTTCGCCTTTCAGATGCATGTGTAAATAGGGAAACACAGAAGGCATCCTATCCTCATTTATTGCATCGGCTGAGTCACTACCCTGTCAAGTTTTACGTGTGTTAGCGCATTCCACGGCAGTCTCTTTCGCCACTTGTGGCGATGGCGCCATATTGGAGCCTTCGAAAAAAGGCATCACTAAAGACAACACCTTAATTCAGGAGTATAGACTGACTGTATTCAGTTTTAAGGGGCTCGCAAAACGCTACCCCCTTTGATAATAGTCCGTTTGTAGTCAATCGTCTGCTTTCCACACCGTGAAGATATCGACATACTCACTCTTACAGAAAGCAAGCTCACTGACTTCAGATACCATACATTCAATCACATCAACGGTAGGACATTTCTTGATAATCCATTCTATGATTGAATAAAGATGATCTTTGTAATTGCATGTAAACCTTTCTTTCAACAAATTATTTCGTCTATCATATGCTTTAAATTCATAAGTGGTATATGTGTTTTTCATTTCAGTTATCCCCTTGATTAAATTGTTATGTTTAAATACAATGGGAGTGTACTAACCCATCAGATTAGGAGAGTGCTGGTGACACTCTTCCTAATCACCCAAACCACGCTATGCACAATATGCTCAAAGCTGGTATAACTACGATCAATCCTCCAAATACAATCTGACAGAACCGCTCGTTATGTAATTCTGTTTTATTCATGGTCTTCCACTTCTTCTGCGTATGAATCTTCATCTATGTAAAACACATTGTTTGTTACAGTTGGAATAACTGTTTTACCTCCCCCCATATCCAACATGATATGAGGGAAATCAACGCCCATTTCTCCTGTCTGTTCTAACGCTTCAATTGCATCTTGTTCATCCTTCGCATCAAGTTCAACACAAACCGGTATTGTCATAGTTGTGAAGATTTTGAAACGCTTTTTAGGCTTTCCATCGTCGTATGTTTCAATGAAGTTGTTTTCTTCTTCAAACATTTTCCCTCTGAAGTAATTAAAATGCTTCGTCATTTCCTCGATACGCTCTTCGTTTGTGATTGCTCCTAAGCTTGCTACGTTAGTTCCTACAGTGTGACGGTTAATTTGCATCGGTTATTTCCCCTTTTCTTTTGAGTATTATTCCTTTGCCTTCTTTGCTCTGATTCATTTTGAGGTAATTTATTATCCCTTTACCGTTATGAATGATTGTCCCGTAATCATCACTGTTGAATATTTGTGTGATGTAGGTGAATGCATCAACTTCCTTAAAAGCGTCTAACGTTTTCTGAATACAGGTGTATTCATCTTCAACGTGCTTACCTTCATCAAGAATGTAGCTGACACCATCAATGATGTATGTGTCTTCGTAAGGTGAACCATACTTTAAAGCGCCCGTTAGGTTCAAAGTGTTTTGATTTACGAATACAACTTGCTTTTCATTGACTAAGTAGCCTTTGAAAACTTCCAATTGGTCATGTATGGTTTCAATACTGTAAATCATCACTCGTTTCACTTCGCAACCCTCCAATCCAATTATCCAAACCAAAGGTTCGACTTGTTAAATTAAGTATAATTTAACAATCGAAGCGAGTCAAGCATTTTTCAAATAAATAATTTTATTTCTCGAACTTTTCATTTGAATATGATATTATTTGTATATGAACAATGCATACTGAATGCATATTGGAGTGAACAATTTTGAAGTTAAGACCTAGTTATAAACCCATGGAAATTACGCTGATCAAAAGAGATAAAATAAAGGCTGATCTAAAAAAGGATTTAGGCATTTCTTCTTCTACGCTTGCCAAAATGTCAAAAGGGGAATTTGTTGCACTATCAGTTATTGCGCAGATATGCGAGTACCTTGAGTGTACAATCCAGGAAGTTGTAGAGTTTATAGAGGATGACTCTAAAGAGTCTTAAACAAAAGTATTGCAATTGCTGTTATACTGTACGGAGAGGTGAACGGGATGGAAAACAACATGCTTCAAGCGATATTAGATGAGATTAAGAACGTTAATAAAAAGATGGATGAACGCTTTAATGCAGTAGATAAGCGTTTGAATGAAATTGATAAGAAATTAGATCGCATTGAACAAAATGAACCAAAAGAAGTCATATCTATGCTTAAATTGATTAACAAAAATATTGAGCATGATCATAGCTATAATGACAAGAAGTTTTCTGGCCTAGAAAGACGTATCCATGAAATAGAAGAGAGATTGAATAACTGAGTAAACGGTATACGTATACCGATTTGCGACAACATAAGGGGATGGGATTAATGGAAAAAGATGAAGTATTGCGATATGTTGAAGAAAACAAGACTTTGGCACTAAAGAAAGCAAGCTACATTCTTGGTAAAGAAACCAATTGGGAAAGCTTTAATGGAATTATAGGCGGAAAAAATGATGCATACAGTGTAAATATAGGTGACCACGAAACAGCAGAGAGCTATGTAAATGCTTGGTTTTCCAGCCACCAAAAGATATACAAAAAAGAGATAAATGCATCATACAGGAAGTCATCTCACAAAATTCATGATATGTTACAAGATGATTTCTTGAAAGAGTATATTACTAGGTTCTTAGCGAGATCATACTTTAAGAATAAAAAATAACCGATTGCCATTTGTGGCAATGAAAAAAGACCCCTTCACAGTTATTTGTGAGGGGTTTATTTATTGTGTGGTCTATGTTTAGATTAGGCTCAAATGTCCGAAAGAAAAAGCCCTATCCGGTTAAGGATAGAGCTGTTTTATTCTTGTATTGTTGTTAATACTCCATTATCGAAATATAGATATCTGCTGCCGTAAACCCATTGTTCGTTTATTCCTGAGGCTGTCGTTGTCTTATTAATAGACATAGGCCTGCCCCAATCTTTAAGTTGGATAACTTCCTGCTTGGTCATGCCAATAGCAATTTTCTTTTCCTGATATTCTTCATCTTCAGACTGTTCATCATCATTTTCGCTGTATGTAACTTCTCTTCTTTGGAAACCAGTTGATTCAGGATTATCGTCTACACGATCTTTTATTAGTAAAGTGTTTTCTTCAGGGTTGTTTAGTAGATCATAAGCAACTTCATAACTGACCGCTTTATCATTTTTAGCCGGCAAAATATAGATACGACTGATCGAGCAAACCTTATCTTTTCCACAGTTTATTTTATTAAAATTAGAGTTTTTTTGAGCTACTTCCATTGCTTCACCCACTTTAAGCAACTTTTCTTTATCTGATAGCGATGTGAAAGATGGTTTAGCTGCTAAAGATAAGTCGTATACTTTATCATTGGATTTATCGGTTTTAGACATCCACACTTGATTAAAGTTTTTCTTTACTCCCTTATCATTTCCCACTTTCTCGGCAATTGCGTCTAAATTACTGGTATCCAACCTGTTTATGTACATCGGAATTGTTATAGCTAGAATAATACCAACTACCACAACACTAAGTGTTGATATTAGAAGTATGATTTTCTTTTTTGACAAATTAACCTCTCCTTCCCATCTTTACTTATTATCGGTTATTTCACTCACTATTCCAACAAAAAAAAGACGTATCCAATAAGGATACGCCTGTTTATTGTATATGCCTATATGCTTCCCAGATGTACTTTGTATTTAATTTATTCCCTCTTTGATTGCTGTCTGAGCCTGTTATAAATCCAAGCTCGTTTATACTTCCGTATGTAGAGTTTCCTCCAACCAGGTATATTCCCATTTCATTTACCTGATACGTATAACCCCCTGTCTCATCAATTAATAGCATAGAATCATTAGGAGACACTGACCACACTTTCACATGTGTTGGAGTGAAAGGCAGCAATATCTGTTTACTAATTGTTCCATCACCCACATACGTTCCTTTAGCCATCTGAGGAACATCAGAGGATAGCGCATATTCTGAGTGTAGTTTACCCCCAAGAAACTCAGCGTTGCCATCTATGGAACCTATAATGATTCCTTGGTCATTACGTACAGGTATTGTATTGGGCGTGGATAGCGTTGAAGTCGTGTAACCATTTAATGAATCAGCCGATCCCGCAGAAGACACAATCCACTCTTCGCCATTAAAAAGCTCTTGTTTATTAGTCTTTGGATCGATCCAAATCGTTCCCGCTTCTGGAGTTTCAGGCTTCGCTACTGATGATATAGTATACAAATTGTTTACTTTTCCATTAAGGTTTCCACTCACCTCTACAGTAGAAGAAGGGAGGTAAGGGTTTTCGTTTGGATGAAGGGATTTTACGATGTCAGATCCAATGAATTGAGTTATCTCTATATCTGCATCAACTCTTCGATAGGCTTGAATACCAATGGTGTAGTATTTATTGGAGGGCAACCCTGTGAACGCTGCAGCTCGTTTGTCATACTTTACATTCTTCAGGTCTTCACTTGCCATTTTTGAGCCGAAAACATATTCATCCTTATCGTTGCTAGAATATAGATACAATTCAAATCCATCAATATTATACTTGTCTTCATCAGAAGTTGGATAATCCCATTCTATTGTGATATCTACTGATCCGTCATCATTGTTTGTATGGGATATAGCCGTGCCGTCACCTTTAATAATTGGAGGGTCAGGTTTTACAGCTATTCTGTCATTTCTAATGTTGAAATTTTCAGTTGCATTCTCCCAGTCAATTTTTCTTTTGTTATAATCCGTGTTTGTTTTTATAGATGTATACATCATATTACTGATGGTTTCAAAATCGCTTTTAATCTTCTTTCCATTTGATATTGTTACATCCATTGTCTTTTGAGCAAAATCAAAATTAAATGTAACAAGTCGAGCTTTCACATCAGTCTTCAGTTCTTCTGACCTGATTCTGACAGTATCGCCAAGTGAACACCTATCCCAGTTATGAGATTCAGAAATACAACTGAAAAAGTTAACTACATCTAAGGTAATGTTAATTGGTGGCGCATTTCTCTTTTCCATCTCCTCTATGCTCTTTTCATAAAGTTCAGTTTCATCAAATAGGCTATCATTCGACCATTCTCCTTCCAGAATAAAAACTGAAAGTTCTTCTTTAAGATCGTCTGTAAGATATTTTTCAAATTTAAGTGTTTCTTTAAGCTCAGAAATAGAATTTTGGATTGTTTCCTTATCTTTATCTAAGATAGCAATCTGATTAATCTTGGCATCAAGTTCCTGAATTTTCATTTGTAATTGGGCTTTTAATTCTTTAGTGTCATCCCCTGCTTTTTTAGCTACTTCAATATGGTCTAATATCTTTTGTTTTTCTAGTTCTAGGGTGTACTGTTCATTTTTGAGCACTGTTTTCTTTTCTTCGACTTGTTTTTGTTGTTCAAGTAACAGGTGAAATTTATTCCCTTGTTCATTCACAATCAAATTGTAATCCAGGATAGCATGACAAAGCTCATTCGACATGTAATTACTTTTTTGGATTACGTTTCTGTTTTCATCACGATTAAATGGGTAAAGGAAGTATGAGAAATCATCTATATATGCTTGCCCAGTCGGATTTACCGAGTTAATGCCTATTCCGTCTTTCCCTGTTGGATATAGTCTTGTGGTAACTTCCTCTGTGTCTTCTATATCATTTATGTCAACTATATACTGGCCTGTTTTAAACCATAATCCTTTGTACGTACCCTTATCAGTATCTTTATAAAAACTCACTGTCATATTTTCTGTATTAAAAAGAGGTGTTGCACCAAACTTTTCACATATGGTATACAATAAATCTAATTTAGTCGAAGATGTAACATCAAATTGTCTATACTTAGTATTCAATTCTGAATCAATATGATCTACTTTCCATCCAGTGTTTTTAAGGCAAGAATTAGCTGCTTCTTTTAAATTAATCGACGTTTCTTCAAATCTCCGCACTTTGTATTTGGTAAGCAAAAAAGGCAAAGACTTGCATTCGTATATGTAAGAAGCTCCATCCTCGTTCATTGATTTTGTTCGTTTTGTTATCACAAACCACTCTGTCATCCCATAAAATTCAGCTTTAATAAGATACCATGGTTTCAATAATTCTAATAAAGGATTATCTTTGTATCTGTGGAAATATCCCCACTTCAAAGGAACAGAGAAAGACAACTCATGGGTTTTCCCATAGTTCATTGTGATTGTCTCATTGAATTTATCGACTATGTTCCCTATCTTCTTCCTATTGGGTTTCATTAATGCTAATCGAAGATCTTTCACTTCAGTGTGTTTGCTTATTCTCAATTAAAAAACCTCCATTCAAATTAAAAAAAGAGCCGGCGTTTTAGCCGACTCACGAGTTATTGAAATTTAACCCCTTGTTTTTGAGGCCATTTGTAAATTGTTTGTACATTAAATCAACAGCCTTCTGAGGATTCCCAGTTTCTTTAATGGTTACTGTAAAGTTAAAGTCGTTGTTTACTGTAGAAGTCTCTGTTTTGTTGCTAACAAGAGAATCTGGAACATTAGTTTTAACGTTTGCACTTAAACTTGGTATTCCAAACTTACCACCAACAAACGAAACATCACTAAGGAAATCTTTATACTTACTTAAATCGGGCTTTGCAGAAGGGGCACCATTTAAATCTTTTTCCGACAATTCACGTACAGTGTCTACTGCTTTAAGCATGTTTTTGGTGTCTGACTCATTTAAGATGAGTTCTCCACTATCCACTACTGCGAGAGCACCCGCCGCTGGTAGCTTACCTACATGCCCTCCAGTTTTAAACCTGGCAACCTTTTGACCAGTGGTATTGCCTTTGACAACGGTATTTAAGGCATTAGAAGCTTCTTTAAGCTTATCAATGAGGTTATTAGAAATACTCTTACCGATGGACTCCATATTGCTGTTAATGAACTTAGAGAATTCATTAAGCTGCTTAGAGATGTCAGTGATTTTCCCGTTCATGAGTTTGTCTTCAATTTTCTTGAATTCTCTCTCATCATTTGTCAGGTTATCATATTTGTCATTTATGGCATCCTGATCTTTTTCAAGTTGGTCTTGAAGTGCTTCCTTACGTTTCGTATTGCTACGATCTTTAAGAAACTCATCTAATGCTTCTTGCTGTTCTTGAAGCTGCTTTTCTAAGTCTTTAACCTGTGATTTAGCTTCATCTGAGTCATCAAGTGATAATTTACTGATCTTTTCTTTGGTTTCCTGAATAGCCTGATTCTTTTCTTTGAGCTCTTTTTGGTATTTAGCTTCATCATCAGTTTTATCAATCTCATCAATCAAGTCTTGCGTAGCTTTTTGATGCGCTTTTAATTCAATATCACGCATCTTTTCGTACATCTCTTTGTAGATGGAGACAACTTCATCAGCAAGGGATTTATAGATGTCCTTGATCGACTTTTTGGTGTTATAAAGCTCCAGATTAAAATCTTTCTGTTTATCCTTCCAGTTTTCGATCTCAGTTGTAATTTGCTCTTGTATTTCTGGAAATCCTTTAGCTGCCTTTTTTTGTTCCTCTAATTGCTTGATGTATTTTTTGGCCTCAGCCTGTTGTTGCTGTACTAATTTGACTTGCTGACTATAATATTTGACCTTATCCTTGTCTTTTTCAGTCATTGATATTTTATTGTCAACGTCTTTGATCTTGGATTCAGTCTTGTTTGATGATTTTTGAATTGACTTTAAAGTTTCATCTACTTTAGATTGAACTATTTGCCCTTGCAATTCCCTTACTTGCTCTTGAAAGTTGATAAGGTCTATTTTAGCTTGCTTCAGCTCTTCTTTAAGTTGAGCTTTTTGGGCAGAATTCAAATTCTTATTAGCTGAAATTTCTTTTTGTATCCATGAAACCTTTTGACTCTGAATCTTTTGCTGTTCAGCCATTGCTTTTTTCTGTTCTGCAGTATACTTTCTAAACTGTTTACTGTCTGACAGATAATGACTTGCTAAGGCTTGGTTCTTGGCAATTGCCAAATCATAGTCACCAATACGCTTATCAAACTCATCAAGCTTTGACTGTACAATTTCGTATTGAAGCTCTTCTATTTGTTCTCCAACAGAACTGATATCACCTTGGAGGGAGAGGAGGTCTGATTTAGCTTGTGCGATTGCTTGCTGTCGTTCTGCTTCAGCTTGAGATGCATCCGAAATAGATGTACCGACACCTTTTAAATATTTCTCAGGGTCAATCGTCTTTCCGTTTTCCTCAATTTGAAGATGAAGGTGATTTCCTGTTGAATTACCCGTACTGCCAACTTTACCGATGGTCTGGCCAGCTTTAACAGTTTGACCGGCTTTAACAGAAGGGGTATCAAGCATATGCATATACTTAGCAACTTTTCCATCATCCTGTTGAATGACGACCCAGTTACCGGCAGTTTTACTATAACCAGCAATTTGAACTTTTCCACTCTGAACCGATTTAATTGCGGTTCCAGCTTTTGCTGCGAAGTCGATACCTTTATGTGGAGTTGATCGGTACGCACCGTCTTGTGCTTTATATTCAGAGCTAACTCTAAACGCACTGTTCTTCGTATAGTAGCTTGCAATAGAAGAATTAGCAGAAGTCATTGACTTAGTGTAATTAGACATGATCTTCTGAACATAATTCTGCGTTTCTTTGAAAGGAGGGACTCCACCGTATTTAATTACATTACCAGGGCCTGCGTTATAAGCAGCAAGTGCTTTCTCAACATTGCCACCAAATTTGCTTAGTTGTTGGGCTAAATATTTCGTGCCACCCATAATGCTCTGATAAGGATCATAAACATTGTTTACACCTAAGCTTTTAGCAGTGGAAGGCATCAACTGCATCAAACCAGCAGCCCCGGCTCCAGAACGAGCCCTTGCATTGAATCCTGATTCTTGTTGGATTACAGCTGCAATTAGAGCTGGATCAACACCGTATTTGCTTGCGGCAGAATTAATGTAGCTGGAGTATTTACCGGAGTAAGACCCGCCACCGGAAGAATAAGAACCACCAGAAGATGAACCAGAGGAAAGGGAAGAGGTAACTATACCGTATTGTGCAATGTTCCCTGACTTAATTTGATCCTTGAGAAGTTTGGCTTGTTCCTGCATAAGCTTTTTCTTTTGCTGGAGCTCTTTGATTTCTTTCTTTAGGTTATTTCTGTAATTTTGAGACCATTTTGCATAGTCGTTTAACTTCTTGTTTTGTTCGTCAATTACAGATGATACCTTTTCTAAAGCCTCTTTATACTTATCAGTTACATAAGTAGATGTTTTAGTTTCTTCATTAGCTTTCTCTTGCTCGTCTGTCCATTTTTCAAGGGAAGTTCCAGATTCGATTAACGCTTGTTTATTTGTTTCCTGGGTAGATGCAGCTTCTTCTGATGCTGAGATATAAGCCTGGATAGCTGATCTTACACTATCCATCTGGGATCTTTCACTATCCGAGTACCCACCAGGTTGTAACATTTGTTTTTCGATCTTATGTAATTCTTTCTTCGCATCAGCTACATTATTAATTGATTTAACTTCAAGCTGAGACAATTCAGCTTCAGATATATCGAGCTTACGCTCTCTGCGAAGCTTTCTAAGGCTGTCAATCCTTAACGTATCAGCGTTTAAGGTCTTAATAGCGTTGTTAACCTCGGTTTTCATTAGGTGATTGCTATACCGAACCATGTCATCATACGCATCAAGTTTAACTTTTCTCTGACGAATTACCTCATCTCGGTTAACCTTTATAACACCATTTTCATAACTAATTGCCTTGGCTAATTCTTTATCTTTTTGGATTAGAGCATTAGCTTCATTGGCAGAAATGCTCTTTCCTTCAGCCATCTTTTCTAAAAGTTCATTTAAAGGGGCAACTTGTTCTTTGGTATTATTAAAAACATCTCCATTAAGAATATCTTGAACAGAGCCAAATTTTATTCCTTCTGAGAGTTCTTTAATAAGATCCTTAATCTGACTGACATCATTTGCATCAAGCGCTTTTTTTAGCTTTTGACTAAAATCTTCAGCTTCATTACCTGCCTCAGCAAGTGTTTCACCTAAATCACCAACTTCTGATTTAACAGAAGAAACGGCCTTATCTCCATCTTTAATGTTCTTTTGTGCCTTATCAAAGCTCAACTTAAAGACATCAATTGATGAACCAGAGTCAGCATAGGTCTCTAAAAGGGTTTGAAGATCTTTTTTTGCGCTATCAAATTCTTTTTCATCATTTGAATTCAACGCTGATTGCATTTTCTCTTGGAGTTTACCCAGTGCAGAAGAGAATTTTTCAAGATCATCAGGATTCAAGTCATCTTTTAGAGTAAGTTTATCAACAATATCAGCGAGACTTGCCTTTAACGTATTACTGATATCAATTTTACTGTAAGCTTCGGCAATGGATAGTACGCTGTCCCTAACTTTTGCATTACCGCTAGAGATATCATTTTGAACCCTATTTATATTCTGCTGTGCTTTATCAGCTTCCAGCTTATAATCATTTTCATCTGAAAAAGGACTTTCAAAGAAAGACCAGAAATTCTTGCCTTTTGAATATTCCTTAGCCATCTTCTCATACTGCTTCAGTTCTTCCTTAGACTTTTCGATTCCTTTTGAAGCGTCTTCGAACGTCTTTTTAGCACCGTCTTTTGTCTCTGTCTTTTTGAGCTCAAGATATTCTTTGGTATTCTTAATAGCCTCTTCTAAAGCCTTATTACTCTTTAAAATTGCATTACCTTGAGAATCATAGCCTTTAATTAAAGCCGGAAACGATTGTGCTAATTGTTGTGTAACCTGAAGGTATTCCTGTTCTTCATCAGAAGTAAGGGTTCTGGAATCTTTAGCTTTTTGAAGCTCCTTATACTGTTTGATCAGTTTATCTGTGGAGTCTTTGTTGGTTGTAATAGCTTCAATGTTGGTTTGCTGATTTTGTTCAAAGTCTTCTTTTGCTTTCTTTGCATCAGCGAATGCTGTAATTATTTTTTCTAAAGCAAAACCAATACCAGCAAAAGCAACGCCTACTACTGTAGATGCCAACATACCTCTCCAGGCAACAGTAAATGACCTTGTAGCAATTGTAGCTCTTGTCATTCCCGCTTCTATACCAATTGCTGCTCTTTGGGCTTCAGTTAAAGAATTCGCCCCAAAAATCATTGCTGTTTGAAGCAAACGCATATTCTTATTAAAGCCAACTACAGCAAAGTTTGCTGTCATAAAAGCAATTGGAAGGAATCCAATACCCTTTACAGCTGAAGTGACAGCTTTCAGAAGATCCCCAACTACAGATACAGCATTAATTAAACCATCACTAATAAATGCATCTCCTGATGCTACAGCTAATTCAGTGAACTTATTCTGAAGTTTATTTAATCTTGCCTGTAAGCTGTCTGCATATTTCTGTTGTTCACTCCAAGCGCTACCTGTGGAATTAGCCGCAGTGGTGGCTGCATTCTGAGCAATGGAGAAGTTGTTCATCATTGCATTAAATCGAGATAATTGATGGATGTTTGCAACGCCAATAGAGGTGTTTTGTTTTTGGGCATCAGTTAACGTATCCCATTTGGCTGCTACCTCATTAATCAACTCACTCGCAGATTTTGCTTCTCCACCTGCAGTCTTTACAGAAATTCCGATTTCATCCAACGCTTTGATTGCGCTTCGGTTGTTTCCTATCCGGGCAAAAATAGTTTTAAGTGAGTTACCAACCACATTCCCAGATTCACGAGTGGTACTTGCGATGGCCGTGGTGTATCCAATTAAATCATTTAATTCAACACCAAATGTTGAAGCTGTTGAACCAGCTTTTCTAATACTGTTAGCTAGATCCATTGTAGTCACAGCATAATTGTTATCAACTTCATTAAGCTTATCTGCGATTGAGATAGAATCGTTGGCGGCAATATTGAAATTTAACATTGCGGCAGTCAAAGTGTTAACTGTGTCGTCAGGAGTCAAGTCAGAGACGTTCTGAAGGACTTGTGCAGTTTTTGTTAGAGTGGAGAGTTCACTTTCATCAAAACCCATACGTCCAAAATCGCCAGTCATTTGAAGAATATCTGAGATTTTATTTGATAGGGAATCCCCTAATTCAATGGACGTTTGAAGAAGCTCATTAAATTTGTAGTCTGGTGCATCCATTACACGACGAATGTTTGTCATGAGCGTATCAATTTCAACAACCTGAGAAACTATTGATTTAAGAGCAGTAACCCCACCAAATAAAGCAGAACCGGCTAGCATGTAAGCAGGCATTCCAGTAAAAGCTTGCTTTAATTTCTCACCAAAACTAGATACTTGTCTTGAAGATGAGCTTGCATTAGATTGAATCTCTCTAAACTGCATACTAAGACTTTGCATCTGTCTAGTAATATTTGGTGTCTTTACATTGAGCTGATTCACAGAATTAATATAGTTTTGCAAAGCTCTGGAGTTCTCAGGACTAATAGATGTTCCATACCTATCCGTCAGAGATTTAACATTTAATTTAGCTTGTCTCTGATACAGGCTTAATTGATGTTCTAACTCTTTAGTTCTAGCTTTTAATGCTGCAGAGTCATCCAAGCGTTTCATTCTGTTAGCTATCTGATCTATTTGAGAGGTTGTTCTTGCGGCGTTAATTGAATTGGATAGTCTATTGAGGACTGTTGAGGATAGTTGGCCTTTTTGTCTAAGCTGCTCTAATTTTTGGTTTAGTTTATCTATTGCCTTTTGTTGCTGGTCAAAGTTTTCTGTGGTTTTAACAGCTAAAGTTGCCCCGTGCCTATCTGTGCTATGGGCGACATCTTTAAACTCATCCCTATACTTAGTCACTGTTCCGGTGACACGACCAGTTGCATCTTGTTTCGTTACTTTCTTTTGAGCTTGGCCAAGACGCTCCATTTGTTGCACGAGCTTACTTGCTGCTTTTGATTCCCGTTCCAAACTCTTTGTTGAGTTGTCTATGATTGTCCGTGTTTTCTCATGGATTTCACCACTCCGCTTATACTGCTGTGTAAGCCTTGTGATAGAACCATCTGCATTTTTAGTCTCAGTAATATTTTCTTTGACTGTCTGATTAAGGTGTTTTAATGCCTCTTCACTTTGCTTAAAAGCACTTGAAAACCTTTCAAGAGTTCTAAGAACTTTGTCGTCAAAGCTTACTTTGAGATTCAATGGATTGATTTTATTTTGAAGTGTGGATATTTCTTTATTTAATTGCTGAACAGTCTTAGTTGATGTGTCAGCCACAGGAGTTAATACAATTTTTAAATTTTGAGACACTTGTTCTTTCACTTCCTTAGCAATTTTTCTACAAATAAAAAAAAGAAGTGCCTCAAAATTTAAAGCACTTCGTTTGTTTACTTAGTGGGCTTGTGTGCGCCTATATAGTTAACGAACACCTCATAATGTCTTCCCCAGTCTCTGGGTGGGTAAAGAACCTCGTATTCTTTTCCTTTATGAACGACTTTAACGCCTTTCTCTAGCTTTTCATTAGGCGGGCAGAAGATCATATTGGTTATGTCAGTTATTCTTCCTACCGCAGTTGGGGAACTAATTGATTCAACATAAGGCTGAAAAGAACATTTGTATGGAACTAGAGTTTCTTGATCCTCATATATATCTGTTCCCCAATCAGTCTTTTTACCTGTCTTCACCCTTTTAACCTGAATTAAATAATATAGATCATTGAACTTCAATGTGAGTCACCCTCCAGCAGTGATGTAAGGGGTTTTAAAGCTATCCAATTCAAGCTTAATATCATCAGGGAGTTTGTCGTAATAGCTTTCTGAAATACCCCCTCTTGTTTCCGCTTTTGTAGCCTCAACACCCTTTAACCTATACTTAAATACAGCTATATCCTCAATGACACCTAGCAAATTATCTGGAATTTCATTCTCATTAATCTCACAGTAATTAATTACAAAACGCCGAGCTTTCTTTAAATAAAGTTCCAAAAGAGCATCTTCAGAGTCATCAGCAATATCTAAAAACAACTTCAAATTAGCCAATTGATCCATTCTATTCACCTGATTTCTCAGTTTTCTTCTGCTTCTTTACTGTTTTTTTCTTTTCCTTATAGCCTTGTTCCTTATAAATTAATTTAAAGGCCTTTTCTGTCAATTTCACTTCATTACCATTTGGATCAATGTAATCCTTCATATTAAGCACCTCATATTTTATTTAGATTTTTTATGATAAAAAAAGAGAGAGGATAACCTCTCTCCGATTAATCTTGTTTATCAACCTTAGGAGTGATTGCTGCAAAAGCATCTTCCTTAATAGGTAAGAAACCAAGTCTCATAGTTGCCTTAATTGCAATCATATCGTTTTCTGCAAGTGAAAGAGGTTTACCATCGCCCATTACATGACCTTGTAGTGTAGCTTCCTTCAGGATTTCATATTTCAATCCTTCTCGAATACCAACCAATGAGTAATCAAAGTTACCTAAGATTAGATCAGCCTTTGTTTTGTCAAATCCACCATTTGAAGAAAATTCAACAGGGAATCCGTACAATTCATTTTGTGATACACCAGAAACATAAATTTGATTTCCGTTTGTGTCTCTTAGAGTACGTAGAGTATTTTTAATACCTCGATGCCCTGCAAATCCAGTTACATCTAATCCTGTATCTTCAACAAGAGCCATAGCATTTGAAACGTCAATATCAAATGTGCCGCCGGTGCCGTTTGCAATAAGATTTCCAGAAGCCTCAGCAGAGCCAAACAAGCTTTTCTTGAACGGAGAGTTGATACCAAAAAGACCCGCTCCATCAATAGTAGTGTAAAATGCTTTTTCAATTTCTGTTCGCAGTTCTGAGAAAACGTTGATAGTGGTGTCATTTAATTTCTCTTTAGTTACTGGAATGATTACAGCAATCTTTTTAGCTTCAAGTTCAGGATGGATATATCTCACTTCGGATGTATTAATCCGTTCAGATTCTCCTACCCAGTATGCTCCAGGCCCATCAACCAAAACAGGAATTTTCTTTTTATCTGATTCCATAGGCTGAACCTTAGATAATTTGAGTAATGTTGAACCCTTGGTAATGCCTTTGATGATTTCTTTTTGAATTTGTGTAGGTACAAAACCTTCTAATTGATCTTTTAAAAATGCCATTTATAATTTCCACCTTTATTCTTTATTTTATTATTTCTAATAGTTTTATAGTCTTGATTGATTCTCATAAATAGCTGCCATAAAGTCTGAAGAGGATCCAGCTTTGTTGTTATTTACAGAAGCAGGAGGAGTATAGCTGCTATTCTTCAATCGGTCTTCAACCTGTTCTTGAATATACGGCTTCATAGACTCTTCAAATTTTGTTAAGTTTCCTAGAGTTACCTCTTCATTATCAGAAACAAGCAAATCAATTAAGTCTGCAGGAATCTTTTTATCTGATGCTGTTTTTAGTGCAATGGATTTCATTTTCTCAATTCTTGCATTGCGTTCAAATTCTTCATTTTTGAGTTCAAGTTCCCGAATTCTTTTTTGTTCAGGAGTTTCATCTGGATACCGCTTCTTAATTTCCTCTTCAAGCTTCTGAGGAAATGTGCTTTCCATCCATGAGTTTAAACTTGTGGAGAAGAATCTATCTTTTTGCGACTGCATCCACTTTTTAGCATCTTCATCTGTTTCAACGAACTGTTTAACACCATCAAGTGTTACAGGCTGCAACCCTTGAAGATATTGTTTTACCTCGTCATTATCTTGTTGTTCTTCAAAAAACTTTTTAACATCTTCTAAATTCATTTCAAATCACTCCATTCGCCCTTTCTAGTGTCAGTGACCCTAAAAAGTGCATATTTTTACATAAGAAAAAGGCTCTATTTATAGAGAGCCTGTAGTATTGCTTACCTCTAATGATTTAAGTTTTCTTTGGTGCTCAATCTCTTGTTCTCTTGCATATTCTTGTTCCTGTCTTCTCTTCTGCATCTCTACAGCAGGATTTTCAACATATGGTATTTGGGCTAGTATCGTTTCCCATGAACATACTTCAGATAATTTGCTTAATGAATCAGCTAAAGCAGTAATATCAGAAGGGATGTTCATTGTTAATTTAAGCTTAACCTTGCGATGATCGTATTCCTCGCCTTTTTGGATCTTGATAAACTTAAAGAAGTTCTTTAACCTCTTCTTAATTGCTGTTTCCAGCATCGCTTGTTTAAGGGAACATTTATTTTCCAAGGAGATTAATCTTGATCTGAGGGCTGCAGAAGATAAATTAGATTGAAGCTTTTCATTTGTGTCTACATGACTGGCCAGCTTGTACATTTTCTCTTCAAGCTCTTTCAGCAAATTTTGTACAAATTTATCATCAATCTTCTTAATAAGATAATCAACACTTGCTTGTGTAGGCACTTGAAGAATACCCGTTTTCTTAAACTTCGCTGCGTCTTCATCAGTGATTTTTGCTCCGGTTATTTTCAAGAAAGCCTGTCTGAAATCAGATACCTCATTCACCAAATCAGATAAAGTGTTATTATAGGCATCATTTTCTGATTTGATATCATCTAACATACTTGTTCTTTCGTGATTTGCGGAGGTCACTTCAATTGGAGGTGTATCGAAGATATGTGTACGCTGCCCCACATAAATTAGATTATCGCTTCCATCAACATCAAAGTGTAAGATTGAATTACTTATGTAAACATCTACTTTTTCGTTATCAGAAAACAAATCGTTTTTGTATATATGCAACGCCAAAATAACGTCTTTCTCAACATCGCCTTCTTCGATTACAAAGCAGTTCATTGGCGTTAATACAGCACACTTAAATTCATTGTCTCTGGTTGTGTATTGGATTTCATATGCTTCTCCAAACTTAGTTGCTTCTAGCATAAGTTTTTGATCGTGAATTTTAGACCAATGAGAGAAGTTATAATCAATCACATCAATCAATTGATTATTTCCATCTAAACTAATATAGGTCACTGGATTCCCTAAAGCATACGCAATTTCGTCATGAATAAATTTTTTAAAGAAATTCACGACTACTTTCATATTACTTCTACTCTCATTCATAGCGTAGTTCCTCATTATGCTATGATGTCCATTGTAGTATTCTTCGTATGTTTTATAAGTCTCCTGGTTTTCTCTAAGCTTTCTAAGACACTTCATTAACAAAGTTTCTAATTCAGGAGTTATTTGAATTTGTCCATTTCTTTTTCGCTTTAAAACTGTATCAACGATGTTTCTCAATTACTCACCTCCTTTAAAATAATGCTGACCTATCTAAAAAGTTAATGTATTGCACTTCTTGTAGCTCATCAATAAGCCTGTCAAACTCAGCTGTAATATCAGGAGCATCATCAAAACGTGTAAACTTTTCACCTTCATAGGCCATTATTTGATCAGTAAACTCTTTATCTTCTTGAGGAAATACAATAAAACCACTGTCTACCTTTCCACCAATGGCTCTAATCTTAGCTTCTTTGTTTTTCGTTTGATGTTCATTAATGATTTGAATGTCTCTTGCTGTTAGTGTACGATCTTTATTAATTTCTCTTTGAATATCACGTACATCTGCACCGCTAAACACGTTCTTCTCAATCCATAAATGTGTGATATCTGGGTATTCTTTCAATAAGGATATCACCTTTGCAATATAGTCATCGTATTCAAGCCTCTCAATACACGCTTTCCTAACCCATCTAAAGTTATTAGGAGTCTTAGAACCGACAATAAAAGCAGAATAATCGTGACTATCCTGTACCTCAACGGCTGGATCACAACAAAGTATTGTTTTTATGAAATTGTCTTTTTCCTTTTCAATTTCTTTTCTAGGTAATGTCTTGATATCATGGAAAGCTTTCTGCCCTAGCTTAGACGCATCATTCATCATTTCTTGTTTGAATGCAGAAGGATTAGGATAATACTTCCCAACAGCAAGATCATAGCAATTATACTTGTCTTCCCAAAGAACTGGAAACTTCATTTCTTCTTCATGCTCTAGGTAGAACTTTTTAGCATCCTCTTCTGCATTAGGATTAGTTGCGTCATATCGAATTTTCTTTAATTCAGCCCATTTACCACTATTGAATAATTCATCAATATCGTCAACAATAACCGCTTTCTTCACGATTCGTTTATACTGAACATCCTTTAGTATCCTTGAAATAAGGCAATCCCTATGAAGAATTGTACCGAGCATAATAAACTTTGTTCCCATCTTAACCTTTTTGCCATCCCTTATTACAGGATCATCACCTGCATAATCAGCATCTTGTGTCCACGTATTGTATTTCTTATCTCTTGCTTCTTGAGTAATAACATCAGCTGCTGATTGATAATCATCACCAATAATGCATGTAGGACGTTCTCCATTGTGTTTTAATCCACGAATAGATGTCCCAGAACTTATAGCTTGGATTTTGCAACCGTTTGAGAAATACATTTTCAACTTAATTGAACGTGTGAGCATATGTCCAAAGGTATTGATGATATAAGGGTTCTCGTCAAATGCTCGTCTGGTATCATTTATGAATTCAACTGCATCATCTTCTTTTTTCCCCGCCACAAGCGTAAAGTAGGATATTCCGTATGCTGCTAAATAGGTTGATAATGCAAAGTTAACAGTTGTTGTCTTAGAGCTTCCACGAGGCATACAAAGGACAAGCTTATCGAACTCATCTTTAATGAACATATCATCAAGCGTATTCCATATTTCAAAATGGAAATCACCAAGTTTACGAGCTGTGTTAGTGGGCTTTGCTTGGAAAGTATCCTGGAGGTAATATAGACAAAAGAATTCAAAACTACGAGCCCCAAGTGAATGAGCTACTCCATTTTTACCGAAGAGATTCTTCCCCTTCATCATTCTGTTTGTCCTCATTACTGCTTCATCATGAGTTGAACCATTTTTCAAGTAATCTCTATAAAGATACTCTCTAAGCAAATTCCTGTTTTCTCTTGTGTTGATTAAATCGGATATCCGAATCACCTCCGAGTTTTAAAATTATAATAAAAATTGTGTGGGTTGCTATCGGATGAGAGGATGTTCAATCATTTAGAATGCCCCCTATTATTGATAACTAGCGTCCTTTCTGGTGCGTTTCAAACACATTTAGCCCTATAGGTATCAGATTACGCATCAATGCTTATTTAGCCTGTAAATGCCTTTTAGAGAGGATTCTATCGGGTGGTTTTATACTCACAAAATGACTTACTTATACCATAACCATAGTTTGTAAAGGCATACGTTTATAAACGCTGTCTATCTCAGCAACATCACGTTTAAAAAGGTGTTATTTTATTTTTATAAACGTTTATAAAATATAATAGACCTTTACAAACAAAAATGGTATAATAAAGGTACAATAAATGAGAGGATGACAAGCGATGATTTCTAAAATGTTTGGTTACATAAGAGTAAGTTCAAAGGATCAAAACGAAAACAGGCAGATCACCAATATGCTTAAAGAAGGCATTGCTGAACGTGATCTATTCATTGACAAGCAAAGTGGTAAAGACTTCGAAAGACCTGCATATAAAACACTCAAGCAAGTTGTAAGAACAGGTGATACTGTTGTGTTTGATTCAATCACTCGTATGGGTCGTAACATGAAAGAGACTCAAAAAGAATACGATTGGTTCATTGATAATGGCATTAAGCTTAAATTCATTAAAGAACCAATGATCAACTCTACTGAAGATCAAGACGATATTCTTAAAGAAGCTATACAGAAGATTGTATTGACTATCCTTACAGCCTTTGCAGAGAAGGAAAGGGAGGACATAAGAGAGAGACAAGCAGAAGGGATCAAAGATGCCAAAGAAAAAGGAAAGCACTTAGGACGACCTAAAAAGGGGTTTGACACATTAACAAAAGAGCAACGATCCACCCTTGAATCAGGCTACTCTAAATGGAAAAGCAAAGAGATTACAGGTGTTCAATTCGCTAAAGACTTACAGCTTACTAAGAATACTTTCTATAAAGTGATAAAAGAATATGAAGCACAGCTGACCCTAGCCAATTAATAAAAGCTAAGGGTCTTTTTATTCGTCTTCAGATAGCTTTGAAGCCGTCCACTCTTCTTCTTCCTTAGCCAATACATCTTTTGATACATTGTCATTGCTTCGATCATCTTTGATATTTAAAATATTCTCTGGATTGCCCTCAGTGTATGCAAGTAATAACTGTGTAGCCTTCACCCTTGCATTATCGTTTGTGGATGATTCGCTGATCTTTTTTAAATTTTCAAAGAAGGCTTTTGTATCTCGACTTACTTCACGTCTAACTGAAAGTTTTTTGTAATGTAAAAGTCTGTCGTACTCCTGCGAGTATTCTTCTTCCTTTTCCCAGTTGTACAGAGTCGGTCTTGTCACTCCTACTTCCTTAGCAATCTCAGTCCTATTCAGCTTTCCTTCCACTAATAATTCAATTGCTTTTAACTTTCTTTCATCAAGCATAATATATTTTACACCTACTTTATTTTTTACATTTTTCTTGTGATAAGAACGCTTTAAGATCGCACTTACATTTAGCATATACAACACTAGATTCAATTTGGTGTAATCCTTCAGGTTCTTCACACCTTTTACAGCAAGCCAGTTCATCTTCCACAAAATCGTTCTTATACACTTCTAACGCTTTATCTTTAAAATATCTTTCAAATGTAGCCAGCTTAGTCTCATCATCCTTAAAACTGATCTTTTCTGAATCAATCAGCTTATTTTGCCTAATGATATCGACAGTTTCTCTGGATTCTGGATGAAGCAAGTGAAGTGCAATTTTAACGCCATAATACACTTTTTCACCTTCATCTGAATTCCCCAAATACACATTGTAACCACAAACCTCAAGATACAAATCCACATCTAAAGTTGTTTTAATTCGACCTATTTTTTTAGCTGTACTCATTTTTAAATTCCTCCGTTAGTATGTTGTTTTATTTACTTGTCCCGCTTCATAACACAAATAAAAAAGCACCCGTTGCTGCGGATGCCTTTACCTTTTCCTTTTATAACTTTCAATATCTTCTCTTAAAAATAAACGATCACGGCTTGTTGTTTTAATGGGTACTAATGTTTCACGATCGACCAACTGTTTTAAGTTTTGACGACTACAGCCGATTATCTCAATCGCTTCAGACGTTGTTAAAATTTCTTTTGCTATAAAATCCTTCAAGTCATCAATGCTGTCAAAAACAATCTTAGTCATTTCGATGATTCCTCCACCTAAGAATAATGTTTATTATTGTGAGTATCAACCAGATTAACGCTAATACCATTGTTAGTATATCTAAGGTGCTGAGATGAGCATAATCAAAATTCGAAAACAGCATAATGAACAGAATGAAAAAGACTACCGTTAAACCGTCATTCAATTTTTTCATGTGTTTTGAGTATGGAATGAAAAGTGTTATAATAATAAGAGAAGGGGAATAAATCCCCTCTAGCTTATGAGCGACGTTTCTTCTTGGCGGGAGAACGTCGTTTTTTGTTTTTGCTTGCCTTCAAGTCCTTGATGTTCTTGATCATGGTTGTTATTCCTGCTAGGATTGCAACCACCCAAGCCAAGTCCCGAAGGATAAGCTCTAACTTTTCCATACTCATTTCCCCTCCTTTCTTAACTTAATTATAACACTTACATTTACTATCGTCAATCTATTTATTTTATTTTTATCCTTATTTTTCACTTTTTTCTAGCATGAAAGGAGGGTGCTAATATATCCTGCATGTTGTTTTCTGTTCTTGTTTAGACATTTATAGTCGTTCGCGAATCGACTTTGTTTAAATTGAATGGTTATTTTTTATTTTTCTTCTAGTTCAGCTACTGTATTAATAATCATCTGTTCAAACTCTTCAGACTTAGCAGATCCTAATTTTTCAAAATTGGATCGAAGTCTATTAGCTATGATGTTTATTTTTTCAAGTGATTCTATAGGAAACTTATTAAAGATTGGATAAAGGAGATCAGTGTTCATTAACTCGTAATAAAACTCAAACTGCTTCTTAGTATCATCAGGAATATCCAAGTCACTGAATTCCTTCACGACATTAAAACTTAACCAATCATTCATGCTGATCTTACTCAAATCAATACCTTGCTCTTCAGCTTCTAATAGAGCTTTCACAAAATTCTCAAACATCTTTTGCAACTTGAACATACCGAACTGAGGATAGATGTATACATGATACTCATCATTTATCTGAACCTTTTGTTTCTTATCAACACTTTTTGATAGTGTCTTTACACCTGATACACTTAATTTTTTTGATGTCATTTAATTTCTCCTTTGCTTTCATTATTTTCGTAAGGCTTGCCTACAATTTCTTCATACTGTTCGGGTGTAATCCAGTCTATTTCAACATACGTCCTTATATCGGCGTCCGTATAACACTTCCAGTCATAGAACTGCTTAATATCTGCAAATTCGGGATATGAAGCCATTTACTTACCTTCCTTCAAGTCAGTAATATCTTTTTGTAGTTGTGCGATTAATAGAGCTGTATCAGCTTCTCGTTGTCTTCGTTGAGCATTTTCCTTTTCAGTAGCCGCCACTTGTAACGATAATTTAGCATTCTGCATTTTCAAAAGATCAACCGGTGAAGATACCCGCCCATTTTCAATTTGTTTTTCTAGTTCCTCTTTTTCTTCTTGCGTTGCGGCCTCTGTCCATGACTTATCTGAGGGATGATACATCGCCTTTATGAAAGACGGAGGCTGGACGGTTGTACAATTCTTAGGGATTGTATAGTCTCCTTCTTCATCCGGTTCAATAATAACGGGTTTGGTTAGAATGAAATTTTCATCATACTCATAAACCTGAATCACGCTGTGTCTCCTTTTTGAAAACCCACGACTACATCAATATAGTAACCGCCCAATTTACTTGAATCAGCGGGGTCTGGGTATTTTATTTTCAAATCACCATTATCGTAAATTATCAGATTGGCTGTTCCACCCGTACCACTCAATGATACTGTTGCTACAGTACCGCCTGCTGGAACCATTGAAGATGGAATTGAACCAAATATGATCTCTGGATCAGTTCTAACATGACCTCTTAAAACTAACAGCGCTCCCCATTTTGCGTAAATGGGCGTTCGTGTGCCTACTGTAGCTCCATTCTTTAGCATGATGTTGGCATATGTAATAGCACCGTTCCACGTCTTCCGTTCATCTACCGAGATGTGCCGCTCTGGGTTTTCGTTATGATCTTTGAACTGCTGGGTCATATCATTCCAATAAGCTTGGTCTTCAGCCGTAACATGAACATTAGTGTCATTCAGGTGATTATCAAAATCACTTTTAGCGGCTTGCTGAACGTTATCAACTTTATCAAGTCCCAGCTGTGCAGCAGTTACCTTGTGAGGATTTGAGGTATCTGAGGTGTGTTTGTCAAAATCCGCTTTCTTTGCTTGCACGTCGTTAGTGACGGCCGATAACCCAATTTGTGCTTTTGTTACACCATGTGGGTTGTCTTTATCTTCTAAATGGGCATCAAAATCAGTTTTTGCTGCTTGCTGTACATTATCAACCTTAGACAAGCCAACTTGGCTTTTAGTAACTGAATGGGGATTTTCCTTATCATTCAGATGAATGTTAAAATCCTCTTTGGTGGCCTGTTCTTCATTGATTAGGTTTGATAATCCGACTTGTTCTTTAGTCACATGATGTGGATTCTCACTGTTTTGAATATGCATTTTTAAATCGAAATTCTGCTTCTCCATGAAATCATCAACTTTTTCAGATAAACGCTTTTCATGAGCAGACATATGAGCTTCAGTTCTGTAAAATTGATCTTTAAGATTATTGATTTGTATATTGTTTTGTTTAAGCTGACCTATAAATTGTGAATTAGACATTGATTATTTCTCCTAAATAAAGAAGACCTTATTAAAGGTCTTCCGTCCAAATATCGTCCCAAATGTCTTTCCAGGCTGGAGAATTATCAGAAGCTGCTGAAAGTGATTCATATGGATGCTCTTCGTCAAAATCCTCTTCAAAGAGCTTTTCAAAATCACTCAGGCTTATGTAATAATTGTCCTCCTCTGAAAGCAGTAAATATGCATCTTCAATACCATCAACATTTTTAAACTTTCCGCATACATCATGAAAAGTCATTATTCCATCCCCCAAACAATCATTTTAAAACCAGTAATATCAACAGTTCCAGATGCCTTAACTGTCAATAGCACTTTTGGACAAACGAAGGGCAACTGTTTTTGAATTGGATAGTTTGAAACAAATGCAGCATTACTGATTAAAGTTGTGCTGTCACTTGCGGATGTTGATGAATAAAAAGGAATACTCTTCGGCACAGAATAAGCACTGACTGTAACTTTGCTATTTGCGCTGTCAGTCTGTGTTGTATACAGAGCAACGCCATAAGCTCTAAACACTCCTAAATTCTCAACAAGATCTAATGTGTACGACTTTGTTGCACCAACTGCCACAGTATCATTATCTGTTAACACAGATTCCTCGTATGACTTTTGGATCTGAGTTTTAATAGGAACTGTGTTTCTCACAAGAACTGGAATAGATGATTTGTTTGCAACATTAACATCAAGAGGCTGATCAGTTTTAAGATCAACCTCTAATGGAATAGTTGAATTTTCAATTGATACAGGCGTTATAGGGTTGCCAGTACCATCATCTTTTGCAGAGGTAAGCGTAGTTCCATCTTTATTTAAGAAAGGAATCTTCAACGCCTCCCTTATGCACTTGCGCCGCCAAGATCAACGCTTTGCTTTGGAGACTCAGTAGGTTTCTCACCTTTTGATCCGTCTGCTTTACGTTTAACCCGAATGAAACGCCCAAGAGAATTATCAACTGCAAGCGCTGTGAATTTGATTTCAGGTGTAATTGCGTTGCCGGCTTCAAAGTTTAGCTCTGCTTCACCAGAAGGAGAGATTTTATCGAACTGAATATAAAGATCACTATGGATTGTTTCAGTTTCTGGATCGTACTCTAAAGTGTGATATTCCATCTCATAAGCTTCAGAGAATGTATCAGCCTTAATTTCAACAATTTCGCCTTCAGCATCAATTTTATATCGTGCTTTAACTTTCGCACCCTCTTTTGCAAAAGTTGTAGGGAGTTGACCTTCTGTGGTTTCAGTTTCCATAAGATAAGACTCTCCTTCGCTATTCTCGAAAGAAACTGTATCAACTGGAGTCTTGCTAAGAGTTACTTTTCCATCCGACTCAACAGTAAGCGTCTCATCCTCCCATACTTGCACCGTTCCATTTTCAACCTTGACTCCTTGCTGCATGGCCAACCAATCCAAGCTGAAGAAAGCATTTTTGATTGTTCCTGTAATATTCTTGTCGGACTTAATTTGATAAAGGTTTTGGTTTCCCCATCCGCCTTTTAAATAGTCTTCCTGGATACTTTGAGACAGGCTAGTTGTTTGTGCTTCAGCAGTTGCAATAACTTTCCCGTCAGATTTTCTTTTCATAACAACGTTACATACATCATGAATTACTGTCTTTTTACTCATTTATTAAAATTCCACCTTGTTTTTTAATTTGAGAATAATTTCTCTAAGTTTCTTGCTTCTTTCTTAGTTATGTAATTTTTCTCTTCTTCAAATAAATCTATATGTTGACTCCAAGAACCAATGTTTTTGGCAGCTTCCGGACTTACAGTAGAGAGTACAATCGCAGCAGAGCTATTTAAAAAAGCAGCGCCTCTGAAAAAATGAGAGTGAAGTTGGGGAAGCGTTAATTCAAGAACTTCAGCGGATGAATACCCAGTAAATTGAACAACACAACTAACAATATCGGAGAAATCATAATTGTTCTCAGACTGTTTCAACGCTCTACTTTTCTTGTTGAATTTTTCAAGTTCAGAGTTTTTGCTAACCTTTTTTTCTTTTAAGCAATGCATATCAAGAATTAACTTACGGATATCGTGAAAGTTCTTCTCGTCTACAGATTGGAACGCATCAGGGTTATTAAACACCTTCGCAAACACTCTTTGGTAAGAGGCTCTTAACTGATCCATCACATTAACTATGTCCAACAAAGTTGAAGCGTTAAAATCATTGATCAAGCTATCCAATTGACCAAATTTATTGTTTTCTTGAAATTCAGCTATTATTTCAGATTTTGATTTAACCATTTGAGAGAGATCATTTACGAACTGAGGATAATCTTTAAGTCTAATGAAGTGGCACTCTCCTATATCTGTTGAAATAGGAGTACCTAAAATAAAGAAGTCCTTTGAATATTCCATTATTGTGGAGCTCCAAAGGAAAAGATGAGTTTATAGCCGAGGTATCCATCAGGGGGATTAGCTATCAACATTCTATTGATATTAGCAACCTTACCCACACCAGCAACATTTTTATCGTAAACAATATCAATTAGCCGGTCTATGATCTTGAGACTTCTAGGATCATTGTCTTCAAAATGATCAATATGGGTGTATACGTCAATCATTACATCCTGGGATGTAATACGCTTATTGTGTGTAGTATAGCCGTTACCAAAGTACATGCATATCCGACATTGAGGATCATCTTCTTTTAAATCGTTTGATTTAGGAGCTCTAACAATAATTCCTTTGAGGATGTCATCAAAATCATCTCTTTGCTGCACGTCTATATTAGCGGGATTACTCAACTCTTTATAATAAGCAAGATTCATTAACTCACTGTCTCTTGAAACGAGCTTGAAAATGCCTATTAAGTCATTTGCTAATTTGCTCATATCATCACCTCCTTCCTAAATTGTTTAATTAAAATCTATAAAGAGGCTTACCATTGGCCATCTCTTTTATTTTTTCATTTGCTTTTCTTAATACTTCTGGATCAATATTTTTAACCAATTCTTGAAACTTCTCATTTGGCTCGCCCCATCTTGGTTGTTCTTTTTTATTTTCCATTACCGAGCACCTTCTCTAACATCAAAATCGCTTTACTAGCTCTATACCATCCTTCGCCTTGACAGTAGCATTCCATATCCCATGTATTCTCAAAAAACAAATCACATTTCTTACAGTAATATCCTGACTTGAGGATTTTCGTATCAGTAACCTTATTTTCTTTCATTTTATTATTCCTCCAATTGTTTTTTCTCATTTAAACACGATTACGGGGGCACTGAGGATGCCCCGCACATAGTCATGTTAAAAGGAGAAACCCCGAACCAAAAATGGCTCGGAATAAGAACAAAAATAAAATCAAAGGAGTAAAACTAATGAAACCCCGAAACCATTTATTTAACGTCGCTGGAGTCGGCCTGTACATCTCTTCAGCACTGTTTCCGCAATGCTGTTTAATGTAGTAACGACAAAGAATTAGATCACTTTGATTACTCTGCGCTTTCCGTTTTCATACTCAGGCTTAGAGTAGACAAAGTCTTTCATTCTTTGAATAAGCTCAGGTGACATATCTGAATCATAATTCAAAAAGGAGCTGATTTTTGACTGAGCACAACCGCATTCTTTCGCAATTTCCGTTTGAGTTAACCTTCTTTTACGAATATCTAGCCATAGCTTATGTCTATCAATTTCCACTTATAGTCCTCCTTCCATCAATAAATTTTTATTTGAAATAATTATCTAAAATAAGGGGGGCTGATCATAGTGATCAGCATTCTTTGATTATTTAGGAGGAATAACCAAAAGACTATAGATGTCCAAAGTTGAATTAAACAATGTTTGGGTCGAAATTGCATAGTATGGATTTTTGTGATAAATTATAATTACGGAATCGTATAAATAATTATCTATAAATCAATACTTCTTTTTTCTTCCCTAGAAGAAGATTATAGATATCACTATACAACTGGAAAAACCCTTGTATATCAAGGGCTTATCCATCTTCATTTTTTTCCTTATAATTTAAGCGTTACATTTTTTATTTTTACGTGATTTTCGTGTTCTCAGTCTTCCTAGTTCCCTCCTCCTCTCTTCTGCACACTCTTTGCACCTTGTTCCCTTTTCGATTTCCCGCTCACAATCAACACATTTAAAAACTCTGCGAATGTTCTTTTTTAAATTCCTTACAATGTTATACCCAAAACAATTGTAGAGAGTATCCTTATGCTTAGAGCATTTAGTATTGAATAGATATTCAACCAATATATCTGTTATGTAACTGCTGTCTCTCTTAATACTCAGCAAGGTTTCTCTGATCTCTTTTGTGACATGCCATTCTGCATCTTGTCGGGATACGTCTTGCTTTTTCTGCTGTTTAGCTTTCCAATGCTTACCCCTATCAAGCAGTGTGTAAGTTCTCACGATCATTGTGTCTTCAACTTGTTTCCTGCTAAAATCTTTAAGTAATTCATCTTTTATTTTCAAGATAACTTCCTTCGTGTCTAATACCTCTTGCTTTTTTGAATACAACTTGTAGAGTTCATTAAATCGTGCCGATACCTCTTCATTAAGACCAAGAGTGGCATTCTTATTCTTAAGTTTTGTGTAATCAAATTCACCCGCCAACCTCTTAAAATTCACCCTGTTATTCGGTATTTTTTCACCCAACCGATTAACTACAGAATCATTTCTTGATCTGACGTTCTTTCTTTTCTTGTCTTTTGCGTAAATAAAGAAGTGAGGAACTTTCCTGTTATAAGTCCCTTTCAGAAAACCATTAATTCTTTGACTAACATGTTCAGGACGGGTTGGTTTGTACAAGGTCTTGGCATAATCAATCTCAAAGTTATTTTCCATGGTAAGCCATTTGATCACGTCTAAATCAACCTTATCACTATTCCACACCTTGGTTATGTTATTACTATACTCACCAATGTTTACCTCAAACGCCAATTCCAAGCTTTTATAGATGCTCTCATTATTGATTTCTTGGTTTTCTGCTGTCTTCATTTCATAATAAAGAGGAACAATATCATCATTTTTCATATTTCTTTCTGCTATCTCAACAAAAGTGCTGTCGCTAACTAAAAGTGCTTTATCTCCGTCCACATCAAACTGCAGAAGTCTTGACAAGGCATCTTTAGTGGACGTATACACGCCTTTCGTAATGAACCAGTCTTTAAGATCATCATTTAACTTGTTGATCCTAATGCCATGCTCCCTAGATAGATGAGGAGGCCTTAACACATCTAATTTTTGCTGATTATTAAAAAGCTTACAGCTAACCTCTCCGTCATTTAGTAAAACCTTCGGATCAGAATCACCGCAAAACCAATAACCGCAAGCAGCATACAAATCTGGAATAATAAAAGTATAATGAGAGCCTTCCAGCAGGATTTTTCCTGCTTTTGCTTCCTTCACCAAACGCTTTTTATTCTTCTTAATAATCTCCTTTGAATGGTTATCATTAAGCAACTCAGGATAAATCAAATGAGCTTTCTGAAAGTTATTTTTATGGGCATTGCTTTCAACGGCTCCTATAACCTCAAGCATTGATTCTTTATCTTTGTAAAGAGTTTGGATCCTCTTCACTGTGTTTTCTGAAAGCTTATCTAACTCTTCATCTGTCGTGTCGGTTAGTGTCTGGATCATTTGATAATTAAGTTCACTGTTTTTAAATTCATCCTCTTCTTCATTCAACTTGGCTGCCTGACACTCATACTTCTTAAATTTGGATTTGTAATCATCCCATGAATCATAATGTTTCCAGAGCTTAAACTGACTCTTCGTTAGGATAATTTTAATACCGTCTTTAACAATATCCCATTCCTTGCCGTATATATCTTTAATTTTGGTCTTCCGGCATAATTTAGAATACTCATCAAATGGAAATGGGACTAACATTCCTTTCATAAAAGGGGCTCTAAACATGAATGCACTCTCTGAAAGCTCAGGGAGAATCATTCCACAGCCATCCGTATGATTTATTGGAATAGACTTGTACTCTCTTTTAATTTCGTATGTTTCATCGTTTATGTAATCAACCTCAGTGAACACATCCGTCTCAAAATCATTTACAACTATACACCCATCAATATTAAACCCTTCCCATAATGTACTGGCGCTATTTGATAAGGCAAGGTAAGCGATCCATTTGTTAATGCTCATGCCGCCCTTAGAATTAATTACCTCTTCACTAAGCCCACACATCAGAGTGTTTTTCTTCTTCAGATACGTCTTTTCTTTGATGAATACACCCTTCTTTTGTCTAATTTGTCCTGCTGATGAAGCATAGTAAACGTATTTTTCATTATTAAAATAATAACCATTCTGAACCAAGCTTCTAAAAACGTTATGGTAAAAGGATTCAACTATCATAATCTCTTCAGTGATCTGATCGTAGTCCAATCCAAGTGTTCTAATTAGCACTGAATCAAATAAAGAGATAACCCTTTGCGATCTAACCTCTCCATCTTTTGTTTTAAGCGAATCACCTCTAAGGGTTCTCGTCCCTTTAAAACTTTGCTGCTCTTCAATCAATTCATCTTTCTTTTCATTAATCCAACAGTTAGTAATTTTTTTAAGACGATTGATTTTCGCTTTGTTGTATTTGCAGGCCATTAGCTCATCAATATCATTTGAAAGCCTGGATTCACTTTCACCTTTTTTCTTGATGTATGTAATTAGCGATTGTTCCAATTCCTTAAAGCTTCTTTCTTCCTCAAAGAGCTTACCAGTTAGATCTAAATGAATATCGGATACATTTGAATCATTCATTTTTGCCACTTTTTTAGCCAACTTCTGCAAAAACTTTTTATAAAGGCGAAGTTGAAGCAAATCCTGATTTAATTTTTCTTCTTTATCATTATAAAAAGCAGATGAATCTAAAGAGTAAACGAACACTGATTTAGTTAAATTTTCATTTTTCAATAAGTAATCCTCCAATTGTTTATTCCGAAGAATGATTAACTTGTTAATCATGATGAGAAGATGGACAAAGTTTACTTTGTACATCTAGGCTCTTCTTAATTTCAAATGATCAAATAGTACTTGGGGGATGCTTTAGGTTAATAATCCCTCGCTACGCTCCAAATTATTAACCTTACAGCCAACCATCCCCCAAACCCCCTTCAGACTGGTGTTTCACACTCTTTTAAGTTTTTCGTGTTATAATTGGACAATTAAAAATCGACCAATAAAGGTTGTATTAAGTATTTAGGTTTAGGAAGTTTACTGGTCGATTTTTCACATTCCGAAGTTCAATAATTCAATTTGATCAATCGTGTCTTTATGTAATGTGGTTCTCTCAACTTTCTGAAGTTCCATATCAATGGTTGGAGCGTCTTTCTTGATCAATATATCTATTAAGCTATTAATATCGTCTATGTAATTCTTTTGAGATCTGTGAGGCTTGCTGACTCTTTCAACAGAGGATTTCATGTGTCTTTTCTTAGCGTTGGTTAGTAATTTAATGCATACCTTATTATTAATTTGAGAAATAAAATCTTCTCTTTTTGCTTTTTTCAAAAGAAAATCCAGCATACTGATGCATTCTCTTTCTAGGTGTCTTCTATTGACTGTGATGTTATAGGCTTGAAAGTAGTCATTAACCCGACTTCGTTTATACACTTCTTTTTTGACTCGATTTTCGAAGGTATTCCATGACTTTGCACCACTACCTCTGAGCTGAGATAAACTGTTATAGCCCATTTCAGTCATCACTTGTTTTTGCCAATACAAGATTAATTCTTTTTCCTCTAATGTAGCTTTTCGTGACACTGATTCTCCATTTTCCTTTACTTTAAAAACTGTTTCGTACATAATCATGCTTCGATCTACAAGGCCTTTTAAGGCCGTTTCAATTGCTTTTTTAAAGTTACTCTGGCTCGTTTTATAAAAATCATTTACTGTCTCAATACCAGTCTCAGCAAGAAGTGATATCCCTTGTTTATCTCTCATATGCTTAAAGTAATTTCTATTCACCAGTCCAAACGAACTAATCAACTTACTCTTCGTAATAGTTACATTTCCATCATTATGTTCTTGAGCAAGTATATCCAATACTAACCATTGAATAATTTCGTTATATACTGTATTTTTCGCATTCCCCTCTTTCGGTAATGGTTTATCAAACACTTGACCGATTACAATAGAATGCCCACTCTTACTATATGTACAGTACCGTTCTAATTCTTTTAATTGTGCTTTTTTGCTATTGGTTGAGTTTTTGAATTGCAACCCCATTTCCTCACAAAAACTCCTGTGATTTTTAAAACTTTTACCTTGCTTCAATAATTCAGTTTTTATAAGCAATCGACTCCAATATCAATAACTTTTCTTCCACTTTGTAAAGTCTCTCCTTTTAAATTAAGTCTAGGTATTCTGATGGCTTACTGTTCTCTATAGCTGTAACAATCGGCGCTCTGTTTTCATTTGTTTCAAGTTTGCACCACAGTTGCTCCCCATTCTCCACATACCTACCGTTAAATCTCGATATATCAGCGTAAGCTTCCGGACAATATGAAGAAGATAGCTTAATTAAACCGGTGTCAAAACACTCTGTAACCATCATTTGATGAAAACCGTTAGATGAGAATTTTTCCAGGTTCTCAAGCATAATCCTTATGTCATTTTTTAAATTTTCCGATGATTTTCTGTATGTAACTTTCTTGCAAACCCCATCACGCATTATGTAAGGCAACCCAATAACCACTGAATCATATGGCTGCGGGCTAATAATTTCTGCTGTATAACCATTTGTGCTAAGTATTGCATTATGTTTTAGGCTGTAATAAACCGGCTTGTCTTCATTGATCCGCTTAAAGCCATTAGCTAATGCTGCTAAATCAATTCTTACGCTTCTTCTAGCCGACATTTAATCCTCCACTTATTTTATTTTTATCCTAAAAATATGTAATGAGAAGGAGTGAACGAATCGCTCACCCCTTCAAATGGATATGTAATGCTTACGCACCACGTCCAAAACCTGCTACATGGAATGTTTCTTCCCCTGATGCGCTGTGAATTGTAGTTTGTTGACCTGCAACGAAACCAACAGCCAATGAAGCTACGATTGTAAGACCGATAAATACTTTTTTCATATTATGTTCACCTCCTTTCAAGTGATGCGAAATTGATTTTGCATTTAAAGGGCAAGTAAATCCAAAATCTGCTCGTCCTCACCCATTTCCCTTAATTTATCCAAAGGTAAGCGTACGCTGTATAGATCGCCGGACAGCTTAAAGTGTTTTATAGACTCATAAAAGAATCTCTTATCTTCATAAACTAGTCCTTTTAGATAAAAATGAATACCAAAGTCATTATGAATATTCGGTTGCTGCTCTAAGTTCTCCAATATTTCTTTAGCCTGTTGCAAGTTGTTTTTCTTGATGTGATAGTGTGCAATTTCTTGGATATCTGTAACTTCATTTGAATCAGGGTTTAACCAAAAGTTCTCTTGATTCCAATGGTTTTCCAAGAAACAAAGGCTTCTAGTTAGCTGTAATTTCGCCAAGGGGTTATTCTCAGTATGTTTTAAACCGGCCAGGTAATATTCCTTTGCTTTTTCATAATCATCAAGCAAATAAGTATTCCCCAAAGTTAGATAGCTATAAGCGACAAGCCTATCAATATTCGTCACATTAATGCCATATGAGCAATAAAAACGGGCTTGAGTCATATTATTCTGACTGAATGCCGAAGCGCCCAACAAAGCCATCAGACGGTTATAAAAGGAGCTTTTAATCTGTTCATTGTTTTCAATAAAATCAAGATCAACAACTGTCGACATTTCTGCAAGATTTGAGTATTCAGCCATTCTAAGGTAGTAATACAACGGGATTATGTAAGTGAATACACGCATTTCTTGAGACTTGGGATCAAGCTTCCCAATTGCTTTAAGCGCCTGATGTGCGTTTATTTCGCCTCTGTCTTGCTTACGTTTGATGTGATACATTGCTGCCCATTCACGTTCAACCGAACAGCTACTGTTGATTAATTGATCAATTAATGCGTCAGTTTGTTCATACTGTTCATTAATATCTGACATTTCAAGACGTACCTTTGCATCTACTTCTGGTTTCTTAGCTTCTCTCTCTTTTGCTATCATCCGAATAACCCCCTGTGGTGTGTCACTAATTCAGAGCAACAGACAGTGGCGATGTCACCACTAACCCGAATCTGAATATAGGATCTCTTTTAGTTCACACAGAACATATGATCTCATTATAATTCATCCTCCAGTTTTATGGAACAAGTTATGTATTGCGATTATGTATTGCGGTGTTGCTGTTATGTAATATGAATCTATTAGACTTACTGACCGTTGAACCAACGCATAAATCCGTTCGTTGGAATTTTAATACGTCGACCGATCTTTACTGTGTGGAACTTTCCGCTTTTACAAAGTGCGTATGCCTGGTCACGTCCAATACCCAGCCAGTTCTGCACGTCTTCAACGTCAAGTGCCGGTTTATTCATGATGTCCTCGTACATCTGGTTCCCCCTTTCTGTTACTTATTTATCCTCCCCAGTCGTTCGGGATTAATTAAAGTATACTTGCATTCATTTAATTAGTCAATAATAAATTATTAATTATTTAATCGCATTTGTATTTGTTTTTAATCTTATCTAATTATGCTATTATTAATTGTATTGTTAATGATCTTGGAGGGTATAAAAAATGACCGAGAATGAACGGATTGGAAAATTAATTAGAAACTACAGATTAAAAGAGAAAATGTCCTCAGCAGACTTTGCTCTATTTGTAGGAGTTAGTCAAGGGACTGTATCCAACATTGAAAACGGAAAGTTTGGACAAAGAAAAAACAGTTTACAAACAGTGAAATCAATAATTGAGATGTGCGGTATTGATTTGCCTCCCGACATCGCTGAATTTTTAAATATTGAGCCGTCGAATGTAGATGACGAAGAAAATGAGAGAATCTTAGTTGCGAGCAGAGATATGTGGGATGTAACTAAATCTACTTCAGTTGCCATTCAACTCAGAACTTTTGTTAATGCTGGATCTCGTTCAGATGAGGAATTGGATTCTCTTGAAAGATCTTATCTCTATGAAACCGACGTCGTCGTTAACACTTTAATGGAGTTCATAGACGACAATAAAAAAGAAATCAGAAAAAAGATTTTGGAAAACTTGAGAGAAAAAAGCTTAAAATTTCTTGAGCAATACAAAGATATTAAGGAGGACGATTAATGGCATCAATACACCCTTACAAAACAAGTAAAGGGAAACAAAAATATTTTGTGGCTTACGATGTATATGATGAGAACGGTGAACGTCATCAAAAAAAGAAAAGAGGATTCGATAAGAAGAAAGATGCTAAAGAATTCATTGCCGAAGTCGAATCTGCTATTAACAAAGGGATGTATATTCAAACCCCTAAAATAACTGTTAAGGACTATTTAGAGAGATGGTTAGAAGTTAAATCAATCAATATTGGATCTCAGACTGTAACACTTTATAAAAACAGCTTAAAGAATTACATTTATCCCTATATAGGAGACATTTTACTGGCCAATCTTAAAACAGAACACATCAATAATTTTATTCATGCTCTCTATACAAAAGATAGAGGTAAAGGGAAAATTGGCTATGCCTACAAAACCATAAAAAGAAGTCATGAAATTGTTAGTGCAGCACTTGATTATGGAGTAGATAATAAGCTGATCAAAACCAATGTAGCCAAAAAAGCAATACTCCCTAAAGAACCCAAACGAAAGAGAATTGATGTTTGGGACTTAGAACAAGCTAATCAATTCCTAGAAACATCTAAAGAGGATGAACATAACAGATATCACTTGGCTTATGCTATTGCTATTATCTGTGGAATGCGCCAGGGTGAAATACTGGGGCTTACCTGGAAAGATGTCGACCTAGAAGACAATCTTCTTTATGTTGAACAAACATTGTCCCATGATGGTAAAGAAATTCTCGATGATACTAAGACTAAGAAAAGTAGGCGGACAATTGAATTCAGTGAATCATTGGCAGATCAATTTAGACAACAAAAAAAGATCATTGAGAGCGAAAAAGAAAAGTTCGGGGACGATTACCAAGATCAAGACTTAGTAATATGCACAGAGCTTGGTAATCCAATCAACGCAAGAAACGTTCTTAGAAAGCAAGCTAAGCTAATGAAGAAGGCTGGGGTTCCCAAGATAACCTTCCATGATTTAAGACATGTACACGCCTCCCTAATGCTTTATTTCGGACATGATATTAAAGAGATATCTGAAAGACTTGGACATTCAAAATCGAGCTTTACTTATGACACCTATGTACACATTATGTCTAAAACTAAGAAGAAGCTTATTGATAACCTGCAGCGTTCAATAAAACTGTGACCTCCTATGACGGGGGTTATTTTTTTTGTTTTCTTTTCTTAAAATAAGATACCGTGTTGCCACTTTAAAACTCAGATACAAATGTTGCCGTTTTGTTGCCAATAGAGATTAGAGCAAATAAAAAACCACTCTTGAAAGTATCAAGAATGGCTTTAGATCAAGCTTTATTAGTATGGAGCCAAGGGGGCTCGAACCCCTGACCTCTACGCTGCCAGCGTAGCGCTCTCCCAGCTGAGCTATGGCCCCGTGCTGTAACGTCATGTTTTATTATAGACGAGTCTTCTTTGAATTTCAAGCAGAAAATTCAGTTTGCTCATATTTTCCTGAGACGTTTTTCGAACATAAAAAGAAGACCCTCCGGGGGCCTCTTCGTTTATCGCACGAGCATGATTAAAATGATGCCGAGGATGACACGGTAAATGGCGAACGGGACAAGCTTAATCCGATTGATGAGCCGAAGAAAAAACTTGACGACTAAGAGGGCGACGACAAAGGCGCAGATAAAGCCGACAAGAAAAAACGGAATCATGTCATAAGAAAGACTGCTCCAGTATTTCACCAGCTTCAGAAGGCTTGCGCCCGCCATAATCGGAAT
The DNA here is from genome assembly GCF_053470005.1 of Bacillus sp. N1(2025). NCBI lineage: Bacteria > Bacillati > Bacillota > Bacilli > Caryophanales > Bacillaceae > Bacillus > Bacillus sp. N1(2025). The sequence continues at coordinate 427,177 of NZ_JBLTJB010000003.1, read as the reverse complement.
AGCCATAATAAATGTGAAGTCTGCGGCTGCCCGGTGATTCAAGCCGACAATGACACCTCCGGCAATCGTTGAGCCTGAGCGGGAAAATCCGGGCCATAAGGCGAGACACTGGAATAATCCGACACAGAAAGCCTGTTTGTAGGTGATTCTGTCCACCGTATCGATCGTTTCTTTCCTTTTATTGATCCAGTCCGCTATAAGCATAAGCACGGCTCCGGCAATTAATCCGTAAGCGACCGTTCTGACAGAGAATAAATAGCGGTCAATGAAATCCTCAAATAAAAAGCCGAGCACCGCCGCCGGAACAAGACCGACGGCGATTTGCGCGATGGTCAGCCTGTATCCCTTCTGCTGATCGCGCGTGACGTTTTTTTTGAGGCCGAGTAAATGTAATATCCGATCCTTAAACACAATGGCCACCGCCAGAATCGAACCGAGCTGAATCACCACTTTGAAGGAATTGGCGGCTTCCGGATTCATCAGGCTTCCGGATTTCAGCCAGATGTCATCCGCTATGATCATATGTCCCGTGGAAGAAACCGGCGCGTACTCCGTCAGCCCTTCCACGATTCCCAAAACGGCTGCTGTGAACATCTCCCATAGTGTCATCCCATTCTTCCCTTCATTCATCATTTACAAAAGAGAAGCTCTCCTCTGAAGGAAAGCCTGTCTTATAATAAATATCATGTCCGTTCCGATTTTATGACTTCGATACAGCATCATTTTTTTCTTCTTCATATAAATGCGAACGCATTTTGAACCAATCAAACAGATGGGTCGTGACCACTTTGATGACCGCATACCCCGGGATGGCTAAAATAATGCCGACAACCCCGAACAGCTTTCCGGCGGTTAAAAGAACAAAGATGATGGTAATCGGGTGAATGTGAAGATTTTTCCCCATGATCTGCGGCGAAATTAATTTTCCTTCCACGAGCTGGACAACGGTCCATACAATCGCAAGCTTCAGCAACATCAGAGGCGAAGTGACCAACGCGATAATAATCGCCGGCGTGATGGCAATGGTCGGCCCTAAATACGGAACAACGCTCGTACAAGCGGCAATGACCGCAAGCAGTGACGCATAATCAAGTCCGATAATCAGATAGCCGATAAATAATAAAAATCCGATGCAGAAGCTGACGATGACCTGTCCTCTGATATAGGAGCTTAATCTGTGGTTCATTTCACTAAGCATCGTATACGTTTGTTCTTTCAGACGGGTGGGCACAAACTTTAAGATATAGATTGGCAGTTTTTTGCCGTCTTTCAGCAAATAGAACAGAATAAACGGCACGGTCACAATTGAAATAATCACTTCCGTCAGCGCGCCGATAAAATTCCCGACTCCGGTAAATGTGCTGTTTGCAATTGTTGCAGCCTGCGCCGATACTTTATTAGCAAGATCGGAAATGTTGATATTCATCGTCTTTTGCGCCTGATTTACAAAATCGCTTCCGATCATGCTTTTCGTCTGATCTTCAACAATATCCACATATTTCGGCAGATTGTCGATCAGACTCATGATCTGTTCCTTTAAAAACGGAATAATCGAAACGATCGTAATCGAAATCAGCCCTATAATAATGAGGTAAAGGAGCAGGATGGAATAGACTCTTTTCACTCTTATTTTTTCCAATATATCTACGATCGGATTAAGCAGATAATAAACAATTCCTGTCAAAATGACGGGGAGCGCAATCGTTTTGAGCAGGACGATAATAGGTGTGAAAATAAATGATGTCTTCATAAAGACAAGGATATTGAGACCGATGAGCAGCAATACAAGCAAAAACAAGACAAATTTATTGTCTAAGAAAAACTGTTTAAATCTGCCGCCCCATGTTTGCAATGTTTCCACTATTGTTCCTCCATCATATGTATTTTACTTAAATTGTACACTATCGTTCCTGTAATGAAAAATAATAACCGGTCTCTATGGGAATTTTTCCTATCCCTTTAGCTGCCAGCCTTTTTCCCATTTATGTTTCTTAGAAAAAAAGCTATAATGTAAGCCAATACATAGAAGGAGCGATAGCAATGATTCGATTTGCAACAGTCGGAACGAATTGGATTACAGAACGATTTCTGGAGGCGGCTTCTGCTATTGATGATTTTCAATTAACGGCGGTTTATTCCAGAACTGAGGAACGTGCGGCGGAATTCGCCGGCAAACACGGCGCTGCTCATTATTTCACCAGCCTGAAAGAAATGGCGGAAAGCAAAGCCTATGACGCGGTGTATCTCGCCAGCCCGAATGCATTTCACAAAGAGCAGGCGGTCCTTTTTATGGAACACGGCAAGCACGTACTGTGCGAAAAACCGTTTGCGTCTAACGCAAGGGAAACGGATGAAATGATTCACGCAGCCAAAACGAACGGCGTTCTCTTGATGGAAGCCATGAAAACAACGTTCCTGCCGAACTTCAGCATGCTTCAAAACCACTTACATAAAATCGGACCCGTCAGGAGATTCACGGCAAGCTACTGCCAATATTCATCACGATATGATGCATATAAAAACGGTACGGTGCTAAACGCGTTTAAGCCTGAATTATCGAACGGTTCGTTAATGGACATCGGCGTGTACTGCATTTATCCGGCCGTCGTCCTGTTCGGCAAACCGAAAAACGTCATTGCGACCGGTCATAAACTAGCATCCGGCGTTGACGGCGAAGGCACGGTCATTCTGTCATACGACGGATTTGAAGCGGTGCTGATGCATTCGAAAATCTCAAATTCGTTTGCCCCGGCGGAAATTCAGGGTGAGGACGGCACGATCGTGCTGGACAGCATTCACGGGCCGGAACGGGCGGAAATCCGTTATCGTGACGGACGGACGGAAGACATTTCAGTCCCTGATCTGAAACCGTCGATGTACTACGAAACGGCTGAATTCATCAATCTTCTTCGAAACGGACAGCGGGAGTCTTCCGAAAATACATTTGAACGTTCTTTCATTACGGCGAGCATTATGGAAGAAGCGAGAAAACAAATCGGAATTGTCTTTCCCGCCGATCAAAACTAAAAACATCCGCCCGGATTCGGGCGGATGTTTTTTATTTGGACGCTAACAGATCAGCAAACGCTTTTGCATACTGCGGAAGGTCGGGCGGGCGGCGGCTTGATACAATGTGGCCGTCAGTTACGACAGCTTCATCCAGCCACTGTGCCCCTGCATTTGTCATGTCGTCTTTGATGCCGGGCGTGCTCGTTACTTTTTTTCCTGCGAGAATTCCGGCAGATATGAGCACCCAGCCCGCATGGCAGATCTGGCCGATCGGCTTTTTCTGCTCGTTCATCGTACGGATGATCTCCAAAACTTCGGGATATCTTCGCAGTTTGTCAGGAGCCCAGCCGCCAGGCACGAGCACGGCATCATACTCCTGAATAATCAGGCTCTTAAAATCGTAATCCGCCGTCGCGGGCACGCCGTATTTTCCTTTGTATGAACGGCCCGCTTCTTCTCCTATTAAATGAACGATCGCGCCTTCCTCTCTCAGCCGGTAGACGGGATACCAAAGCTCTAGGTCTTCAAAATCGTCACTGACAAGCGCTATGACTTTTTTGCCTTCTAATCTCATCACTGCCACTCCCTTCTTTTATATTAGTGTATCGCTTTTTTCAGATGAGGAAAAGAAACAGCTCGCTACAGCTGTTCTTCGTCTTCAGACTGAATCGTAAATTTCCGTGTGACCTGCTGCAGTTCTTCAGCCATATGCGCAAGCGTTTCGGCGGATGAACTGATTTCTTCCATGGAGGCCAGCTGCTCTTCAGCTGAGGCGGCGATGTCTTGAATGCCGGCGGACCCTTCTTTGGCGACTGAGGTAATGTCCTCCACCGCGTTTGTCACATTTTGCGACCCGGCTGCAAGCTTCTCAAGCGTTCCGTTCATATGCTGCAAGGCGCCTGAAATCTGAGTCGTCATTTCTGAGATTTTTTTGAAGCTTTCGGCCGTTTGATCCGTAATATCGAGGCCTTCCTTCACATCTTGATTCACCGCTTGGAATACGGAAAGCGATGTGGCGATTTCTTTGACGATTTCCTGAATCAGCGTTTCGATTTCCTTCGCGGAGCCGGCTGATTGTACGGCAAGCTTTCTCACTTCTTCCGCAACGACGGAGAAGCCCCGCCCGTATTCGCCTGCTCTGGCCGCTTCAATGGCAGCGTTTAAGGCAAGCAGATTTGTTTGATCGGCAATGCCGTTAATGACGTTGAGAATGCTCTTAATGTCGTGCGACTTCGTTTCCAGCCCTTTTACGACCGCTTCTGCCTGCTGTACGGAACGATCAATTGTTTTCATCTGGCCTACCGTTTTCGCCACTAATTCTTCTCCGCTTCCGGCCGTTTCAGAGGTTTGGATGGCGGATTCAGTGATTTCCGCCGATACATTCGCCGTCTCGGCAATGCCCGCATTCATTTGGGAAAGGTGATCAGCACTTTCTTCCAATTTCTCGCTTTGTGATTCGTTTCCGTTTGAGAATTGTTCAATCGCCAGTGTAATATGCTCTGTCGCCTTGCTTGTCTGTCCGGCGGATGCCGTCAGCTCTTCGGATGAAGAAGCGACATGTTCGACGGATGATTGAATGACGCCGATGACAGACCGGAGTGATGCCGACATCTCATTGAAGCTTTGGCTGAGCTGCCCGAATTCATTTTTTGACTTGATGTCAATGACTTCCGTTAAATCGCCGTCACTGATTTTAGCTGATGTCGAAACAAGTTTTTTGAGCGGTTTTGCAATCGAGCGAATGATAAAAAAGATTAAAACCCCGCCGACGATAAGAGAAACCGCCAGGATGATCAGCGCCATTTTCATGACAGGCGAGGCTGCGTCATGGATCTCACTGACAAAAAATGTGCCGGCGATTTTCCAGCCCGTCAGTTTGTTTGTCGTGAAGGCCATTTTCTTCTGCTGTCCTTCAAACATGTATTCAAACGATCCGCTTGATTTGGAAAACACTTCTTTCGTCCACTCTCCGGAGCCTTCCGTTCCCGCTTTTATAGTCGGATGGGCGATGTATTTTTTATCTCCCGTTGTAATGAAGGCAAATCCTTTATGACCGATCTGGACGCGTTCGGAAGCGTTCAGCAGGTCGCCCAGATTAATATCAAGCGCCACAACGCCTGATCCGTCTTTTGTCTGCTGGGCAATCGTAACGACCGTCTGTCCGGTTGCAGCGTCTTTATAAGGCTCGGTAAACACCGGCTGTCCGCTTTTTTCAACCGCTTTTGTATACCACTCGCGCGTGAGCGGATTATAATCGGACGGCATATCAGCGGACGGATATTTCACGAACGCTTTGTCGCGAGACGCGGCGTAAATTGACGCGACATCGTCATTTACGGTGACATACTGCTTCATATTGTCGAGCAGTATCGATTTATTTTTTGTGTTCAGTTTTTCCTTAGTGATTGATTCGCTGTAGTAGTCAATCGCTTTGAGCTTGCCTTCGAGCATGTTTTCCAGCACGCTGTTCAGTTCGCTGACATTTCCCTGGGCGCTGTGGGTCAGTTCGCTTTCTAATGTACTCCCCGCCGTTTGGTAGCTGAAGTAGGCGAGTATGCCGACCGGAAGCACCAATACGGCTAAAAATGCCGCGATCAGCGGTTTGCTGATGGATGGCTGTTTGATCCAATGTATCAGTTGTTTCATTTTTTCAGTCTCCTTCTTTGAAAAGCTAAATCTAATATCGTCAGATAGGACAAAAGATTTATTAAAAAAACTAAAAAAAACACCCAAACAGCACATTTGGGTGTTCTATGACCTATTAATCTATTTTAAATCGTTTCGTCATATCACGTAATTCTTCCGCCATTTGGGATAACGTTTCCGAAGACGAACTGATTTCTTCCATTGAAGCCAGCTGTTCTTCGGCGGAGGCCGCAATATCCTGAATGCTGGCGGAGCTTTCTTTTGCGATGGACGCGATTTGCTCAGAAGCTCCTGAAATCTGCTGAGATCCTGCTGTCAGCTGTTCTACCGTCGCATTCATATTTTGAATTTCTCCGGCGATCTGGTTCGTCATTTCAGAAATCCGTTTGAAGCTCGTTTCGGTCTGATTCGTAATATCCAGTCCGCTCTCCACCTCTTTGTTGACGGATTGGAACATGCCGAGAGATGTATTGATTTCGTTGACGATTTCTATAATTAAGCTTTCGATTTCTTTCGCTGAATCGGCAGACTGGACCGCAAGTTTTCTGACCTCTTCGGCGACGACTGAGAAGCCCCGGCCGTATTCACCCGCACGCGCGGCTTCAATTGCCGCGTTCAGCGCAAGAAGGTTTGTCTGATCAGCGATTCCGTTAATGACACGGAGAATGTTTGTAATGTCTTTTGATTTTGTTTCAAGTCCGCGCACCACTTGTTCAGCTTCTTTCACTGACCGGTCAATGACGTTCATTTGGCCGACCGTCTGGTGGACGAGCTTTCCGCCTGAATTGGCGACTTCCGCTGATGTGGCGGAGGATTCGGTAATGACGGCAGATGCTTTCGCCATATCTTTAAGCCCGCTGTTCATTTGGTAAATATGTTCCGCCGCGCTTTCAATATTTTCACTTTGGCTTTCATTTCCGTTAGAAAATTGTTCGATCGCCAGTGTGATATGTTCGGTTGCCTTGCTTGTCTGCTCCGCTGAAGCCGTCAGCTCCTCTGAGGAAGATGCGACGTTATTCACGGAATCCTGGATGGCATGGATGAGAGACCTGAGCGAAGCGGCCATATTGTTAAAGCTTTTGCCAAGCTCGCCTAATTCATCTTTTGACTGGATCTCGATCGTTTCTGTTAAATCGCCTTCACTGATCTGTTTCGATGATGTCACAAGCTGCTTGAGCGGTTTTGTGATTGAACGGATAATCAGCACCATGACAATGGTTCCGATCACAATCGCTAATACGAGAACGAGCAGGGACAGATGAAGGATCGGCAGGGCCGCTTCATGAATTTCGTCCAGATACATCGTTCCGGTAATCTTCCAGCCTGTCAGCTTGTTCGTATCATAAACCATTTTCTTTTCCTGGCCGTCGTATTTGTATTGAAAATCACCTTTTTTGCTGGTGAACAGCCGTTCGGCCCACTCCCCGTTTAATACTGTGCCTGATGTGCGGTTCGGGTGGGCGACCACTTTTTTGTCTTTCGTCAGGATAAAAGCGTAGCCGGATTTTCCGATGTTCACTTTCTTTGTCGTTTTCAGAAGCTCATCGATTTTCATATTGATGGCGACGACTCCTGAGCCGTCTTTCGTCTGCTGAACGACCGTCACGACCATCGTATTGGTGGAAGCCGTGCGGTAAGGATCTGTTACAACAACTTTCCCCTTATTTTCCACGGCCTTTTTATACCAGTCTCTTTCAATCGGATTATATCCTTTAGGCATCTGCAGATCCGGATACCGTGTGAAATGTCCTTCCGTGTCACTCGTAAAAATGGATTCCACGTCTTTATTGATCTTCATGTACTCTGTGAATTTATCGGTAATTTGCGATTGGTTTTTCGGCTTGTACCGATCCTTTGTGAGCCAATCGCTGAAATATGCCGTTCCGTCTTCCTTTTGGCTGATGCTTGTGTTGATCATATCGTTAATCTGCTGCACATTATCTAATGCGCTTCCCATCATCTGCCTGTCAAGCGTGCTTACCGCCGATTGATAGGCGATAAAAGCCAGCGTTGAAATAGGAAGAATGAGAATGGCCAAAAAAGAAATGAGCAGTTTTCTTGTAAGCGATCTCTGCTTGATGATTTGCACAATTTTTTTCATCTGCTATATCTCCTCTTGCGTGTTTACCCTTCATATCGGCAATTATGGGTAATTATACACATCCAAAAAGAAGAAATATAACGAAACATACTTTTTACCTATTGTTAAATTAGTCTTTTAGACTCAATTAAGAGTTTATCTTAAAACGCTTTGTCAGTTCGCGTAATTCTTCCGCCATTTTTTCCAGCGTGACGGCGGAGGAACTGATCTCCTCCATGGACGCAAGCTGCTCTTCAGCTGAAGCCGCGATGTCCTGAATGCCGGCCGCGCTTTGTCTGGAGACGGCCGCGATATCCTCTGAAGCGTTTGATACTTCCTGAGACCCGGCAGAAAGCTGTTCCACGGTTGCATTCATATTTTGCAGTTCACCGGCAATCTGATTTGTTTTAACGGAAATGTCCCGGAAGCTTTTTTCCGTTTCGTCCGTTAACTGAAGTCCGCTTTTCACCTCGTGATTGACGGATTCCAGCATTCCGAGCGAAGTATGAATTTCTTTGACGATTTCATGAATTAAGGATTCGATTTCTTTCGCTGAATCGGCGGATTGGACGGCAAGCTTTCTCACTTCTTCGGCAACGACTGAAAAACCGCGTCCGTATTCTCCCGCTCTTGCCGCTTCAATGGCTGCATTTAAAGCAAGGAGATTCGTTTGATCGGCAATGCCGTTAATGACGCGCAAAATGCTGTTGATGTCCTGCGATTTGAGTTCAAGCCCTTGTACGACTTGCTCCGCTTTGCTTACGGATTGGTCAATGGCGCCCATCTGGCCGGCTGTTTTCTTGACAAGCCGCTCACCGGCGCCGGATATCTCCGCCGATTCAATTGAAGTTTCCGTCACCACGGCTGCCGCTTCCGCCAGATCGCTGAGCCCGTCTTTCATCTCATTCACTTGGGCGGTCGCTTTATCAATACTCTCACTTTGGTCTTCCGTTCCATTAGAAAACTGTTCAATCGCAAGGGTGATATGTTCCGTTGCTTTGCTCGTCTGCTCAGCCGAAGCCGTCAGCTCCTCTGAGGAAGAAGCGACATGTTCAACAGAGTCCTGAATTCCTTGAATAAGCGAACGGAGTGAATCTGTCATATGATTAAAACTTTTCCCGAGCACGCCGAGCTCATCTTGAGAGCTGACATCAATGGTTTCCGTCAGATCTCCGCTGCTGATTTTTTCTGCTGAAGCTACGAGATGTTTTAACGGTTTGGTAATTGAGCGGATGACAAAATAAATGAAAATCATCCCTGCGGCAATGGCTATCGCCAATATGATAACGGCCAGAGTCAGAACCGGTCTTGCCGCATCTTTGATTTCATCCACAGACATGGTTCCGCTGATCTTCCAGCCCGTCGCTTCATTGGTCACGTACGCCATTTTTTTCGCTTTCCCGTTCAGCGTATATTCATAGACGCCTTTTTGCCCGCTGTATAATGTATCAACCCATTTTCCCGATACCGCCGAGCCGGCTTTTTCATCACTGTAGGCAACGGCTTTTTTATTTTTGCTGAGGATAAAGGCGTATCCTTCTTTTCCGATGTTCACTTCTTTTGTCATCGTGATGAGATCGTCGATTTTTATATCAATGGCGACGACGCCTGATCCGTCTTTCGCCGCGCGGGCCATGGTGACGACCATCTTTTTGTTTGAGATGGACTCATAAGGGTCCGTGATGATGGTTTGGCCTTTATTCTCCATGGCTTCCTGATACCAGCTTCTTTCAAGCGGATTGAAATCGGCCGGCATATCGGCATGCGGATAACGGGTAAACGTTCCTTCCTTGCTGCTTGAAAATACGGCGGACGCTTTATCATTGCTTTCAATAAACTGTTTGAACCTTTCTTGCATTTCCGTTTGGTTTTTTTCTTTAAATTTAGCGCTTGTCGCCCATTCGCTGAAATATGCTGAGCTTTTTGTAAACATTCCGATCCGGTCATCAATCATATTGTTTAAGATTTGCACATTTCCTTCGGCGCTTTCCATCATTTGCTTTTCAACGGATGAAGCCGCCGAACGGTAGGCGCCGGCAGCCAATACTGCTACCGGAATAATTAAGATCAGTAAAAATGAAATGATAAGTTTTTTGGCTATTGATTTTCTGGCGATTTTTTTTGCTGTTTTTTTCAATTTTGTAAACCTCTTTCAATCATTTACTGTTTATATCGGCCGACTCCCTTTTTATTACATTGAAAATGAAGTCATAAATGAAAAATAGTTCTATGTACTCCCTTTGTATGCAAGACTTTTTATTTAATTATCCGGCTGTCACTATAAAAAAGGACGCCTTCCATCCGGAAAGCGTCCTTTTTTACTAGTTGATTTTAAATTGTTTCGTTAATTCCCGCAGTTCTTCGGCCATTTGCGCCAAAGTATCGGCTGATGTGCTGATTTCTTCCATTGATGCAAGCTGTTCTTCTGCGGATGCGGCAATATCCTGAATGCTTGCTGCGCTTTCCCTAGATACGTCCGCAATATCCGTCACCGCGGCTGAAACGTGCTGGGAGCTGTCCGACAGCTGTTCAACCGTGCCGTTCATCGATTGAAGCTTCTCGGCGATATCGTTTGTCATGCCGAAGATATTCTGGAAGCTTTCTTTCGTACGGTCCGTTACGGCAAGTCCTGATTGAACTTCTTCATTAACCGATGTGAACATGTGAAGCGATGTATTAATCTCAGCCGTGATTTCCTGAATGAGTTTTTCAATCTCTTTGGCAGAACCGGCGGATTGGACGGCCAGCTTGCGCACTTCTTCGGCTACCACTGAGAAGCCCCGCCCGTATTCACCGGCTCTTGCCGCTTCAATGGCTGCATTTAACGCAAGCAGGTTTGTCTGATCGGCAATACCGTTGATGACTCTTAAAATATGAGTGATGTCTTTTGATTTGGCCTCAAGGCCTTTTACAACCGCTTCCGCCTGCTGGACCGATTGATTGATGAGATTCATCTGCCCGACTGTTTGCTGCACATATTCTTCCCCGGTGCCGGCAGCTTCCTTCGATTGTTTAGATGCTTCCGTAATGGATGATGATGTGCGGGAAACGGCGGCGAGTCCGTCATTTATATGATTCAGCTTGGCTGAGCTTGAATCGACTTTTTCGCTTTGCTCTTCGTTTCCATTTGAAAACTGCTCAATCGCCATTGTAATATGTTCCGTCGCTTTGCTTGTCTGCGAAGCTGAAGCGGTCAGCTCTTCCGATGACGCGGCCACGTTGTCGACAGAGTTTTGGATCGCGCTGATCAGTCCGCGCAGAGATTCTCCCATTTCATTAAAGCTCGCGCCGAGTTCGCCCAATTCATCTTTCGAGCGGATATCAATGGTTTCGGTCAAGTCTCCGCCGCTGATTTGTTTAGAAGAGCGGACAAGCCGTTTCAGCGGTGACGTAATGGATCTGACAATCAACAGAATTAAAATTCCCCCGATGATAATGGATGCTGCAAGGACGATCATCCCCATCGTCAGCACCGGTTGTGAGGCGTCTTTAATTTCGTTGAGCTCCATGCTCCCCTCTATTTTCCATCCGGTCAGTTTATTTGTCGTAAACGCCATTTTTTTATTTTGATCATCGAGCTTGTATGAAATAATGCCGCTGTCTTTGCTGTATACCTCATTCAGCCACGGGGTTGAAACTTTATCGCCCGGTTTGTGGTCTTTATGCGCGACATAGGTTTTATTTTTGGACGTGATAAACACGAAGCCTTTTTGCCCGATTTTGATTCCCTGCATCTGCTTCAGCAGCTGGTCAATCGTAATATCCATGGCCACTACACCTGTTCCGTCCTGCATCTGCTTTGCCACGGTGACGACCATGCTGCCGTCGCTTGCCGCAGTGTAAGGGTCGGTGACAACGAGCGTGCCGCCGGCCTTCACAGCGTCTTTATACCAAGTGCGTGTTCTCGGATCGTAATCGGCCGGAGTATTCTCCTTCGGCGCCTGTGCGTAGCTGCCGTCTTCCGTTCCTCCGTAAATACGGGCTACGTCTTTATGAATAGACGTGTATTGCCCGAACTTTTCTTCAAGAGCAGACATGTTTTTCTTTGAGAAGGATGATCCTTTTAACGTTTCACTGAAAAATTCAATCGCCTTTGCTTTTGCGCCGATATCATTTGTAATCGTTGTGTTAAAAGATTCGATGTTATTTTTCGCGTTGCCTGAAATCTGATCATCCAGCGAATTGCTCGCCGTATGGTATGAACTGAATTCTAACACGAGAATCGGTATGATTAAAATCACGATAAATGAAATGATTAATTTACGTGAAATCGATGCCTTTGTGCACCAATTAATGAATTTTTTCATATTAAGCTGCTCCCTCAAGTGTGATACCTTATATATCGGCTCAGTCTTCACATTTTGTTAACATTTCCTCCTTTTTTATGACTTGATTTTCATTGCCCAAGCTTCCTGCATATCTTATAAAAAAAGAGAAAGGGGCGCGCAGATGATTATCATATCCGGCCAAGTGCTTCGGCCTCAGGACATCGCGAACTGGCAGACGGAAGAAAGCCTTGTTCCGTATATAAATGAACTGCTCAATTCTCCCGTACAATTCGATTACGGGTCGATTGCTGAACTGATGTTCGAGGTGCGGCTGCGCCGCCATATTGTGGAAGCCGCAAGAGAACTGCACGGATCAGGTGTGAAATTTGCAACTTTCACCAAAACATACGGAAATACGGCTTATTGGAGAGTGACGCCGGAAGGAGCCTTGGAGCTGAAGTACAGAATCCCCGCTTCAAAAGCGATTCGGGACATTATTGAAAATGGGGCGTTTTACGCATTTGAATGCGCTACCGCCATTGTTGTAATTTATTATCTGGCCGTCTTAAAGACAATGGGTGAAGAACGGTTTAACCGGCGTTTCCGGGATATCACTTTGTATGACTGGCACTATGAGCATCTGCCGATCTACACGGAAACCGGCAGCCACTTTTTACGGGGAGATTGTTTATATTTTAAAAATCCTGATTTTAATCCTGCAAAGGCTCAGTGGCGGGGAGAGAATGTCATTGTGATGGGGAATGATCAATATTTCGCCCACGGTCTCGGGATTCTGACGGCTGAACAAATCATCCAGAGATTGAATTCTTTAAGAAAAAAAAATGCCGTGCAGCCGGCTTATCTGCTTAACCAGGCAACAAGGCTTGATGCACCCGCGCTTTATCAGATCATGCATTAAAACAATCCCATCGTCTGTCATTTTGACGATGGGATGCGGAATGCTTTTCTTTTCCGGTAAAAAGCCGTCGTGCCGAGCGCTTGGTTTGCAGCCCATTCAAACTTCTCTAAATCATGACGGGTGACGGCTCTGTCCCGTCGGCTCCATTTAATGGCGCGGACAAAGTAATACCCTTTAATCGGCGCCATGGTGACTTTGGAATGCGGAAAATCTTCAAAGACAAACTCAATAGTCCCTCTTTTTTTGTAGGACATTTGAAGAATCTTCATCATCCATCACCTCACGATTTATGGATTATGATTCGCACAATCCGTCCAAAACGGTTTTCACGTCTGTCGGCCCTTCAAGTTTCGCGGCGGACTGGCCGGCCCATAAAGACATATACTCCGCGTCTCCTGATTGAGCCGCGTGCCCGCGCATCGGCTTTGTCAGCGTATTATGCAGCGGATAAGGCAGCGTATTTCCCTCGTCAGCCTCATATGTTTTCATGAACTGATTCACGATTCCCCGCGCCTGTTTTCCCGAAAACAGGGTGGTCAGCCGCGTGTCGGCTCCTTTTGATTCGGCAATGGCTTTTTGATATACCGGTGAGGCGCTGCTTTCTTCACAAAGAAGAAACGGTGTTCCTACTTGAACGCCGTCCGCACCCAAACATCGGGCCGCCTGCACGCCGCGGCGGTCAAAAATGCCGCCTGCCGCAATGACCGGGATATTCAGCGCGTCTTTAGCCTGCGGAATCAGCGCCATAAGGCCGAGAGCCGGTTCTCCTTTAACCGGCAGAAACGACCCGCGATGCCCGCCGGCTTCTATTCCCTGAAGGATAACGGCGTCCATCCCCCGTTCTTCAAAAACCTTCGCTTCCTCCGGCGTTGTCGCCGTGCCGAAAAGGAAACATCCGCTTTTCTTCAGCTTTTCCGCCGTTTCTTCCGGCGGCAAGCCGAAGGTGAATGAACACGCTTTGACTCCGCAACGGATCAGAAGCTCCGCTTTTTCCTCGAAATCATTCCATTCTTCTTTCAGATCAGAGAACGGCTTGGCGTCTTTTGCCCTCGGGATGCGGGCTTTCCATTTTTCAACCAGTTCCGCCTCAGGCATCTGCCTTTCTTCCGGGACGAAAAGATTTACTTGAAAGGGGCGGTCCGTCAGCTCTTTCATCTCGATAAGCTGTTTTTCAAGCGCTTGCGGGCTGACGTATCCTGAAGCGAGGCTTCCGAGCGCCCCTTCATTTGATACCGCCGAAGCCAGACGCGGCGTGACCAGCCCGCCGGCCATCGGCGCCTGAATGACGGGCTTTGTTAATGATAATGCACTCATCCACTCACTCATTTGTGTTTTCCTCCGTTTCAGCCTGTATTTTGATATAACAGGTTCTGTTTCGCGGACCGTCAAATTCGCAAAAATAAACGCCCTGCCATGTTCCGAGTATCAGGCGCCCGTCTTCTATGATGACATGCTGGGAGGCGCCGGTTGTACTCGCTTTCATATGTGCCGCCGTATTTCCCTCCATATGCCGGTCCAGTTCGTGCTCCCACGGATACATTTCATCAAACCTTCTGAGCATATCCCTCTTCACATCCGGATCGGCATTTTCATTTATGGTAATGCCGGCGGTTGTATGGGGACAGTATATGAGCGCCAAACCGTTTTTCACGCCTGTTTTGCGGAGAAACGCTTCAGCTTCATGTGTGATGTCGATCATTTCATCCCGTCTGTTTGTTTGAATCTGCAATTTTTTCAGCATATGAATGCCTCCTTTCTTTTTCTCTTCCTTTCCCATATTCGTTTCTGTATTTGTCTTTTCCTGTCGGATCGCGATGATAAACGCAGATCACAAAAAACTTCAGCCTCGGGACTGAAGTTTTTCACCATATATATACGCGGGCCTCATAAGGCTTTAAAAGAAAGGATGTCACATGGCGGTGCGCTTCTGTCTCCGCGTTTGCAAGCACGAGAGAATCGGAGTCAAGCGGATAACCGGGATGTCTGTATAAAGCGGGGGTTCGGGTCAGATTTGTGATGATCAGGGCGGTTTTTGTTCCGTTTTTTCTTAGATAGGCATAAATCTGCCGGTCATTCGGAAGCAGCAATTCATATGTGCCGCTGATCAATACGCCGTTTTCTTTTCTGAGGGCGAGCAGCCGTTTGTAGAAATGGTATACGGATGTTTCATCCTGCATTTGTGATGCAGCGTTCAGCCATGTGTGGTTCGGATTCACTCCGAGCCACGGAGAAGCATCAGAAAACCCGCCGTTCGCCTCACCGCTCCATTGCATCGGTGTCCGTGAATTATCCCGGCCCTTCTTCCAGATGATCTTCATCACTTTTTCATGCGGAACGCCGCGGGACGTCTCTTTTTCATACAGATATTTCATTGCGGCGTCATCATAATCTTCAATGGATGGGAACGAAACATTGGTCATTCCGAGCTCCTGTCCCTGGTAAATAAACGGCGTGCCTTTCATCAGCATATACATCGCGGCGAGTGCCTTGGCGCTTTCTGTCAAAAACCGTTCGTCACCCCATACCGAGACGGAACGGGGCTGATCGTGGTTCTCCATAAACAACGCGTTCCAGCCCTTTCCTTCAAGACTGTTCTGCCAGCCGGACAAGACGCGCTTAAGCGCAGGAATGGAGATGCTTTGATCACCTTCCGTATCCCAGAGGCCGAGATGTTCAAATTGAAAAATCATTTGGAAGATGCCGTTTTCTTCACCGGCCCAATCAGCCGCCTCCCAAGCCGCCACTCCGTTCGCCTCGCCGACCGTCATGATCGGATAGCGCGAAAATGTTTCCCGTTTCAGCTCTTTCAAGAGATCCATTATGCCTTCCCCATTCATATGATACGGGAAAGACGGGACGTATGGGAGACCGTCCGGATTCGGCATGTCAGGGAGCCCTTCTTTTTTCTTAATGTGAGAAATGGCATCCACCCGGAAGCCGTCTATGCCTTTATCAAGCCACCAGCGGACCATCTCATAAACGGACTGCCTCATCGCTTCGTTTTCCCAATTTAAATCAGGCTGTTTTTTGTCAAACAGGTGCAGGTAATACTGGCCCGTCTCTTGATCATATTCCCACGCCGATCCGCCGAAAATGCTTTCCCAATTGTTCGGCTCTTTGCCGTTTTTTCCGTCTCTCCAGATGTACCAGTCCCGTTTTTCGGAATCTTTCGCTGAGCGTGATTCGATAAACCAAGGGTGCTCATCGCTTGTATGGTTGATGACGAGGTCTATAATCAGCTTCATGCCGAGCGCATGGACATCCGCAAGGAGCCGGTCAAAATCCTCCATCGTCCCGAATTCGCCGGCAATTTGTTTATAATTCCGAATATCGTAGCCGTTGTCCGCGCCCGGCGAGTCAAAAACGGGACAAAGCCAGATCACATCCGCCCCCAACTCTTTTATGTAATGAAGCTTTGCTCTGATGCCGTTAATGTCGCCGATTCCGTCCCCGTTCGAATCCATAAAACTTCGGGGATAAATTTGATAGACGGCCGCCGTTTTCCACCAATCCGTTTTCATACCGACACTCCTTTCTTTACATCATATGAAGGAGCGGGACGAAGAAGCATTTTTCCCATAAAAAAAAGCCTCATTGCAAAAGCAGGAGGCTCAGAAATCAGTTTTTTTAATTTCAACGAAGCGGATATGATGGTCTTCCGCTTCCAGCACCTTAAATTCACACCCTTCGGCATGAAACACATCACCATTTTTCAGCTCCATTTTTTGTGTTAAGAGCCAGCCGGCAATCGTGTCAATGTCTTCATTTTCGATGGCGATATCAAGAAGATCATTCACCTCTTCTATGAGCGCCTTGCCGTCCATCACATAATGGTGTTCGTCTTTTTTGACGATGTGGGGCATTTCATCCTGGTCATATTCATCACGGATTTCCCCGACGATTTCCTCCAATATGTCTTCGACGGTCACGAGTCCCGCCGTGCCGCCGTATTCGTCAACGAGAATCGCCATATGAATCCGCTCCTTCTGCATGCGGATCAAAAGCTCCTGAACGGGGATGCTTTCAATGACTCTGATGACCGGACGCATAATTTCTTTTAATTCAATGGAGCGGCCGAGAAAATACGCTTTAAATAAATCCTTATTGTTAATAATGCCGAGAATGTGATCTTTATCTTCCTTAATAACCGGATATCGCGTATACCGTTCGTTGATGATCAAATGTATGGCTTCGTCAACTGACTGTTCAAGCGAGATGGCGGCGATTTCGGTGCGCGGCACCATGATTTCTCTGGCGACCCGGTTATCGAATTCAAATATCTTATTGACGTAACGGAATTCAGATTGATTGATTTGACCTTTTTTATAGCTTTCGGACAAAATCAGCCGCAATTCTTCTTCACTGACCACGACCTCATGTTCTTTCACCGAATGAAAACCGAACAGCTTGACCAAAAATCCGGCTGAGCCGTTTAACAGCTTAATAAACGGATACATCACTTTATAAAACAGAATGAGCGGTTTCGCCGTCCACAGACTGACGGCTTCGGCTTTTTGAATGGATATCGTTTTCGGCGCAAGCTCTCCGATGACGACGTGCAGATACGTGACGGCGATAAACGCCGCAATAAACGTGACGACGTGCGTAATAGATGACGGCATTCCGATCAGGCTGAAAACAGGATGAAGAAGCCGCTGAATCGTCGGTTCACCGAGCCAGCCGAGTCCGAGCGCCGTAATCGTAATGCCGAGCTGGCACGCTGATAAATATTCATCGAGATTTGAAATCACCCTGTGCGCCGCGAGCGCCCGGCTGTCTCCGGTTTCAACCAGCTCCGCAATTTTTGAACCGCGGATTTTGACAATCGCAAATTCCGCAGCGACAAAGATGGCCGTTAATCCGATTAACAGCATAATGAGAATCAGTTTTAATATAAGCAAAAAAACCCCTACCGCAAACGGTAAGGGGCCACCTCCTTCGTGTTAATTCTCATCACGACCATTTAAGAAAATCATCACAAAACGAAGCAGCTCGAATAATGAAACGAGCGCCGCAGCCACATACGTCAGCGCGGCGGCGTTCAGCACTTTATTCACGCCGTGTTCTTCACTGTTGCGAATGAATCCTTCCGACACGATAATCCGCTTCGCCCTCGCGCTGGCATTAAACTCTACAGGCAGTGTGACAAGCTGGAAAAAAACAGCGGCCGAAAACAAAATAATGCCGAGTCCGATTAAGTTCAAGCTGCCCAGGAGCATCCCGCCCAAGAAAAGCAGAGGGGCAACCCCGGAGGCAAAATTGACGACCGGAAAAATTTTGTGCCTCAGCACAAGCGCGCCGTATGATTCCTGATGCTGCAAAGCATGTCCGACTTCATGGGAAGCGACGGAAATGGCGGAAATGGAGCGGCCGTAATATACCGGCTCAGATAAACGCACCACCCGCTCCGTCGGGTCGTAATGGTCTGTTAAAGTGCCTCTTACCGGTTCTACCGGCACATCATATAAACCGTTAATATCAAGAATCCGTCTTGCCGTTTCCGCCCCCGTCCGCTGACTGGAAGCTTCTACGTCTGAGTATTTCTGAAAATTGCTTTTCACTTTAAATTGTGCCCAAAACGACAATCCCAATGCAGCAATTGTTAAAAAGATAAACAGCATATTATCCTCTTCCTTTTTCTCTTATATCGTACGATCTGCTTATATATTATTTTAATGATTGTCCGCTTTCCTGTACAGAAATCCGCTTCTTTTTTCTGACAGGAATCAATCCTCCGAGCATGATGAGGATACACCCGGCCAATCCGATGTAAAACGGAAACGTGCCTGCGGTCTCTTTTGCAAAAACAAGCCATGAAAATCCGCCGGACATATGATTGTGTCCATTCAAATCGAAAATAAGCAATACGGCGGCCGAAGCGAGCAGCTGCGCTCCGGCCAGCGCCGCCAGCAGTTTTTGAATGACTGTCATTTGACTCACCCTTTTTCGGTCCGCTTTCTTTATCATATGAAAAAATAAGGGTGAATATGTTTTCGGCGATTTTTGAAAGACATCAAACGAACTGGGACATACTGTATAAAAAAAGATACAGGTGTGATCGACATGAAAGTGACAAATGGCGAGAAAGAACAGCTGAGCAATGCGATAGACAGAATGAACGAGGGGCTTGACGCCTTTATCCAGCTCTATAATGAATCGGAAAACGACGAGCCTCTCATTCAGTTTGAAGATGAGACGGCCGATTTAATCAGACATGCGCGTGACTCATACGGCCAGGAACAGCTGGACGAAAAACTAAACACCGTTATTAAGCAGATTTTATCCATCTTTCTGTCGAAAGAAGAGCCGGACGAATGAAATCAAACCGTTTATTTATTTCCTGGCTGAGATGGCCGTTATATGTTCGGATCGGACTGATCATTATCGCCTTGATCTTATTGTTCGGCCAACTCATTTACATGCTTGAACCGAAGCAATTCACGTCTGTGTTTGAAGGGGTTTGGTGGGCGGTTATTACGGTGGCCACGGTCGGCTACGGCGATTACGTTCCCCAGACGCCGCTCGGGCAGATTGCCGGCATGGTGCTCGTATTAAGCGGAGCGAGTTTTGTGACCGCCTATTTCGCCACGCTTTCTTCAGCCGTATTCAGCAAACAGCACCGCTATGTCGAAGGGAAGGTCGCCTTTAAAGGCAAAGGGCACGTCATTCTTATCGGATGGAATGAGAAATCACATATGCTGCTGAAAGAACTGCAGCACATCGCACCGTCAAAAACTGTCGTCCTGATTGATGATTCATTAAGGGAAGGGCCGCTTATTGAAAACGTCCATTTCATCCGCGGACATGCCGCTGATGACAGCACGCTCAATAAGGCGAATATTACGGAAGCCGATACCGTCATTCTGACAGCGGATCAGCAGAAAAATGAATCCGAAGCTGATATGTTGTCGGTATTAACGCTTCTCGCCATCAAAGGGCTGCATCCGTCCGTTTATTGTATCGTGGAAATTTTAACGGAACGGTATGTCAAAAACGCCGAGCGTGCAGGAGCTAATAAGATTCTGTGCACATCACGGCTGTCGAGCCGGGTGATGTTTGAGCATTACCGGGTCAAGCTGCAGCTTGCCAAACCGCAAACGCTGTCAGATCTGACGCTGGAGAAAAAGGTTCGCATCATTCCCGTTCCCGGGGAATTAAAGGGCTCATCCTATCATGACTGTGCGCTCTATTATCTCAAACGGAATACCACGATCATCGGCATACAAAAAGAAGAGGGGCCGATGCTGACCCCTCCCCTGTCATACAAGGTGCTCGATACTGATCTGTTTTTGGCTCTTTAATGCAGCAGGACGTCTTCCAGCTCTTTCACAAGCGAGATGCCGATATCTGTATATGAGCGGTCAATTGCCGCATCCCGCCGTTTCGGCTCGGAGAATTGGTTGAATAATGACTCAAAAACACCGCCGCCTGCGTGATCATCCGTTTCCTGCTGATAGACGTGCCTCAGCAAAAAGGGTGTGCCGATTGTAACGGCGGCCCCCCGTTCATCCAGGTGTCCCTTATTTGCTTCAACAGGGATACGGAGAAATAAATAGCCGTCCTGATCGGAAATTTTGTAATCAAAGAAACCGCGGTCATACTCCCAGCCGCCTCCGATGGTATAACCGATCGGTTTCATCACCTGTTCCAATTCGCGGAGTAAAAACGATTGCCCTTCAAGTGAAGATGGTATGCTGATCATGTGCATATGCTCCTTTTTGTCTTTAGCGTCCCCGCTCTGCGGCATCTTCATACGGCGCCCGGGAAGAATCGGGAGCGGCAGACAGACGCCGAATAGAGATAACAGCGCATTCAATCAGAACATACGTCACAATTGCGGAGAGAACGGCTTCCGTTGAAATATAGAAAACGGCGGCATAGAGACAGCACTTCGTGATCAGCGTATGCATCCGGCCAATCTTCAGTTTCAGCCGGACCATGTCCGTAAACAAGCCGAGAGGGAAAGCGAAAAACAGGATGGTTTGTAAGAGGGATTCAGGAGACAGTTTTAGTGCCGAATAGACAATAGCGGCGGAACAGACGGAAATGACGGCATGCTTACATAAGAGTCGTATCATTCATCAACACACCTTTCACGGTTTAAAAAAGGCTGACCCGTCATGCTGAGGGCCAGCCCTTCTTTTTATTTTTCAAGGCGTTTTTCAAGCTCTGCTTTTTTCTCTTCAAAGCCCGGTTTGCCGAGAAGCGCGAACATATTCACCTTATAGGCTTCAACACCCGGCTGATCAAACGGGTTGACTCCGAGCAGATAACCGCTCATCGCCACCGCTTTTTCAAAGAAATAGACGAGATATCCAAATGTATATGCATTAAGCTCCGGAATGTTGACAATTAAGTTCGGCACTTTTCCGTCTGTATGGGCAAGCATCGTGCCTTCGAACGCTTTTTTGTTGACGAAATCGACCGTTTTTCCGGCTAAGTAATTTAAGCCGTCGAGATCATTTTCCGCTTCTTCAATTGTCAGCTCATGCTTCGGTTTTTCAACGTTTAATACAGTTTCAAACAGATCGCGTCTGCCTTCCTGCACGTATTGACCGAGAGAGTGAAGGTCTGTTGAGAAGTTAGCGGAAGAAGGATAGATGCCTTTTTCATCTTTTCCTTCACTTTCGCCGAAGAGCTGCTTCCACCATTCCGCAAAGTATTGCAGCGCAGGCTCATAGTTGATGAGCATTTCAATGGTTCTTCCTTTATTATACAGAACGTTGCGGACGACGGCGTATTGGTAAGCCGCGTTCTCTTCTAATTCCGAGCTGGAAAAGTCTTTGCTTGCATCAAGAGCGCCTTTCATCATTTCATCGATATCAGCCCCGCTTACCGCAATCGGCAGAAGGCCTACCGCAGTCAGAACGGAGAAACGTCCGCCGACATCATCAGGAATAACGAATGATTCGAAGCCTTCTTCATTAGAAAGCGTTTTTAAAGCGCCGCGCTCTTTATCTGTCGTCGCGTAAATCCGCGCTTTCGCTTCTTCTTTTCCGTATTTTTCTTCAAGAAGTTTGCGGAAAATCCGGAAAGCGATTGCAGGTTCCGTCGTCGTGCCTGATTTAGAAATGACATTGATAGAGAAATCAGCGTCTTCCAAAAGATCCATAACATCTTTCATATAAGTTGAGCTGATATTGTTGCCGATAAAGATAACTTGAGGGTTTTTGCGCTTGTCTTTCGGCAGAACATTATAGAAAGAATGATTGAGCGCTTCAATCGCCGCGCGGGCGCCTAAGTATGAACCGCCGATACCCACGACGAGAAGCACGTCTGAATCTGATTTGATTTTTTCAGCGCTTTTTTTAATGCGCGCGAATTCTTCTTTATCGTAGTTTTCAGGGAGGTCCACCCATCCTAAAAAGTCGCTTCCGGCGCCTGTTTTTTCATGGATATTATGGTGTGCCGTTTTTACGAAATCACGTGCGTATGTAAGTTCATGTTCATTGAAAAAAGGTAACGCTCTTGAGTAATCAAAGCGTACATGCGTCATTTGCTTGTCCCTCCATCACGGTGAATTGTTTTCTCTTTCACTTTATATGAACTCACCCGCTAAATCAAGTCATGAAGAAGGCCGGATGAATACGGGATTTGCGCTAAAGATGCGTTCATTTTTTATAAAATATTCCGGATTCAATATGGTTATATTTGTAATAATCGTGAGAGGGGTAACGAATCGAATGTTGATGATCCAGGAACGTATCACCTTTACTTTGGAGCAGGATGACATCCATCGCCAATCCCGATGGGACGGTTCTTTTTATATAGTACTCCTTTTGAGAGACTGCCGCGCAGTCATATTAAGGAATAAATGTCCATTTGTAAAAATAGTGTCTATATTTGGGGTATCGTGTTAAGATGAAAGTGATTTTAAACCGGGAGGTGATTTTATGACTAAAACCATTGGTCTTATTTGCGGAAGTTTACGAAAAAACTCGTATAATCGAGCAATTGCTCAATCATTGATTGACTTCGATAATGCGGCTCAATTTCGCTGGGTTGAAATAGACAGTCTTCCTTTTTTTAACGAAGATTTAGAAATTGCCGGAGCACCAGACTCCGTAACATCCTTTAGAGCTGATATACAAGACGTTGACGGCGTCATCATTGTAAGTCCAGAGTACAATTCCGGAATTCCGGGGGTATTAAAAAATGCATTGGACTGGGCATCGAGACCGCGGACCTCTTCTGTTTTAAACAGAAAACCGGTTGGCTTAATCGGCGCAACCCCCGGAGGGTTCGGCACTGCCTTTGGTCAAACGCAATTGAGAGAAGTACTCGAAGCTATGCAAGTCAATGTTTTGCCATTTCAAAAAATGCTGATTTCGCAAGTCCATGAGAAAATTGATTCCGCTCAAAACATACTTACGGATGAACAAACAAAACGTTATCTTCAACGCTATTTACAACAGTTCATCCATTGGATTGATCATGCTCCGGTTCCCGTTCCAGATTAATTGAAGGATCATCACCCTCACGAAAAGTCACCTCAGAAATAACTTTCTATCTATACAGCATATGAATAGATTTACCGTTTTCAATTCACAAACTTACTTGCCTTAATTCAAGGAGGATTATAAAATGTCTGATCTTTATTCCCGTCTTTCAAAAGATGATGCTGCCGTGCTTTTAGTTGACCATCAAACCGGCCTTATTTCCGGTCTCGTGCGTGACTATGGCGTTGATGAATTTAAAAACAATGTATTGGCTCTCGGTGATACGGCTAAATTCTTTGATTTACCGGTTATTTTAACAACCAGCTTTGAAAACGGACCCAACGGACCGCTCATGCAAGAACTCGTTGATCTCTTTCCTGATGCGCCAAAAATAGCCCGTCCCGGACAAATTAATGCATGGGACAATGAAGACTTTGTTAAAGCCATTGAAGCGACTGGCAAAAAACAGCTGATTATCGCGGGGGTGGTAACAGACGTCTGCGTTGCTTTTCCTGCGCTTTCTGCCATTAAAGCAGGCTACGAAGTGTTTGTTGTGACAGATGCTTCGGGGACGTTTAATAAGCAAGTAGCAGATGCATCATTAACCCGTATGGCTCATGGCGGCGCACAGCTGATGAACTGGTTCAGCGTAGCATGCGAGCTTCAGCGTGATTGGCGCAACGATGTTGAAGGTTTTGGCGCATTAATCTCCAGTCATCTTCCCGGTTATCAAAACTTAATGGGAAGCTATATGGGGGCTCAGCGGGACCTTAGTACACAAAATGCATAAAAGGAGCGCTGATTGAATCAGCGCCCCTTTTTTAAATTCGAAGTATAGCAAGGCTCTTCATGATTTAGATTTTGTGTAAATAGATGATCGGCAATCGCAAAGTTAATTAATCCTTTTCTGCTAAATGTACAGAAACAGGGAGTCAAATCCGCAGCATGTGATTGCATCTGCAGCTTGAAAATCTATTTCATCTTCACTCCAGCGGGGAATGTATCTTACAGAGACGCCTTTAAGATGGCAAGTACGTCATCTTTGTTCAGTTTTTGGAAATTGCCGAATCCGCCGTATTCCATTTCTTTTGCGGCGATGTCTGCGATCAGCTCAAGCTTGTCTTCACCGATGTCATAATCCGCAAGGCGGGACGGTGCACCGAGGCTTGTCCAGAACGCGGACAATTTATCGATCCCTTCAAGCGCAATTTCTTTATCCGTTTTGCCTTCAGTATCAATGTCAAACATGTTGAGCATCAGGTTTTTAAAACGGTCTACATTTGTATCCAGCGTGTATCTCATCCAGTTCGGGAACAGAATCGCAAGTCCTCCCGCGTGAGGGATGTCATACACCGCTGAGACGGCGTGCTCCATCGTATGGGAAGCCCAATCGCCGAAATAGCCCATTTGCAGCGTGCCGTTTAATGCGATCGTACCCGCGTATAAAATCGTTTCACGGTGCTTATAGTTCTCAAGGTCTTCCAAAAGTTTCGGCGCTGTTTCAATTACCGTCTGAAGGACCGCAAAACACATTCTGTCCTGAAGCGGCGTGTTTTCAACATTGTGGAAGTATTGTTCAAATACGTGGCTCATCATATCCACCATGCCGTATACGGTTTGGTTTTCCGGAACGCTGAAAGTATTCTCAGGATCTAAAATGGAGAAACGCGGATGAGTGACATTGCTGCCCCATACGAATTTTTCGTTTGTTTCCCAATTTGTGATAACGGAATCGGGGTTCATTTCAGAGCCTGTCGCCGCAAGCGTCAGCACCGTGCCGAACGGGAGTGCGTCCTGCGCCGTTACTTTTTTGCTGTAAATGTCCCATGCGTCGCCGTCATATTTCGCACCGGCCGCAATCGCTTTTGTACAGTCGATGACACTTCCGCCGCCGACTGCGAGAAGGAAATCAATCTCATGCTGTCTGCACAGCTCAATTCCTTTATTTACCGTTTCCAGACGCGGGTTCGGTTCAACGCCCGCAAGCTCATGAACGGTTGCGCCTTCTTCTTTTAAGATGCCTGTTACTTGGTCATACAGGCCGTTTCGCTTAATGCTGCCGCCTCCGTAAACAAGCAGCACGTTTTTCCCGTATTGCTTCAGCTCTTTTTTCAATTGGTCGATTTGACCTTTTCCGAAAATCAGTTTCGTCGGATTGTAGTAAGTAAAGTTCTCCATTTATCATGACCTCCAAAAAAATCGTAAGGGAATTACTATAACACAGAAAAAAAGGAGCTGCCAATCCGGCCGCCCCCTTTATGTTATTACAATGATGCTTTCAGTATCGCAAGCACGTCTTCTTTCTGCAGTGACTTGAACTGTCCGAATGCTCCGTTTGCCATCGCTTTATCTGCAATCGTATCCAGCTTCTCATCAGAAATATCATAATCAGCGAGTCTGTTCGGAGCGCCGAGGCTCGTCCAGAAATCAGACAGCTTGCTGATTCCTTCAAGTGCGATCTCTTCATCTGATTTGCCTGTCTCGTCAATATCGAAGACACGGACGGCAAGCTGTTTAAAGCGGACCGGATTTTCTTTGAGCACATGTCTCATCCAGTTCGGGAACAGAATCGCTAAACCTCCGGCGTGCGGTATATCATAAACCGCTGATACCGCATGCTCGATGTTGTGTGTGGCCCAATCCCCTCTTGCGCCCATTGACAGCATTCCGTTTAATGCGATCGTGCCTGTATATAAAATCGTCTCACGAAGCTCGTAGTTCTCCAGATCATTGATCAGCTTCGGCGCTGTTTCAATCACCGTGCGCAGAAGCGATTCACACATCCGGTCCTGATACGGCGTGTTTGACGTGTGGTGGAAATATTGTTCAAACACATGGCTCATCATATCGACCATGCCGTAAATGGTGTGGTCTTTCGGAACGGTAAATGTGTTTACCGGATCGAGAATAGAGAATTTAGGGTAAACGAGCGGGCTCCCCCATCCGTATTTCTCTTGTGTCTCCCAGTTTGTGATGACTGATCCGGAGTTCATCTCTGAACCGGTTGCCGCAAGTGTCAGCACTGTTCCGAACGGCAGCGCTTCTTTCGGCTGGTGTTTTTTCGTGACGATATCCCACGCGTCGCCGTCATATTTAGCGCCCGCCGCGATGGCTTTCGTGCAGTCAATGACACTTCCGCCGCCGACGGCCAATAAGAAATCGATGCTGTTTTTTTTACAGAGCGCAACACCTTTGTTCACCGTTGAGACACGCGGATTCGGCTCTACGCCTGCCAATTCATGTACGGTAACTCCTGCTTTTTTCAGCAGTTCGGTTACTTGATCATAAAGACCGCTGCGCTTAATGCTGCCGCCCCCGTATACGAGCAGTACGTTCTTTCCGTACGGCTTGATTTCTTCAGGAAGTTTTTCGACCTCTCCCTTTCCGAAAATCAATTTGGTCGGATTCCAATATGTAAAGTTTTGCATGACATCTCCTCCTTTGGATTTATATTATGCAGAAAGATGACATTCAATGTAAAGCAATCCGCTTTTTTGACGGCACATCACACGGTTTACAGACAGCGGCTTCCCGGGAAAGGCACTTGTACAGCTTGAGACAGTGTGTGATTTACACGGCGGAGAATGTAGTATGCATAGATTCTTTGCTTTGTCACAATCTATAACTGTTTCACGAATTCATAGAGGAGGTTGTTTACATGAGTGTTATTCAGCGTATCTGTCTCGTATTAACGATTATCGGCGCTATTAACTGGGGACTGATCGGATTTTTCCAATTTGATTTAGTAGCAGCCATCTTCGGCGGCCAAGGATCAGCTCTGTCGCGGATTATTTACGGTCTTGTCGGCATCGCCGGTCTGATCAATCTCGGCCTGCTGTTTAAGCCGAACGAAGAAACATCCCGCGAGGAAGCGGCAAATCCGGAAGTCAGATAAACATAAAAAAAGCACCGAACATACATATCCGGTGCTTTTTTTGATGATTATTTTTTGATAAGGTCTTTGCGGTTGGACTGTTCAATCCACTCTTCAAGCTTATCTTTCAATGTGTTGAAACCTTGCGGAGCAGATGTTTCTTCAGAAGCTTGAGCCGCTTTCGGTTTTCTTGGTTTGCTTTCTTTTCTTTCAGGCGCCGCTTGAGTCGCACGGATAGAAAGGCTGATTTTGCCTTTTTCTTCGTCAACCGCAAGTACTTTTACTTGTACTTCGTCACCGATAGAAAGGTGCTCGTTAATGTCTTTTACGAAACCGTGAGTGACTTCAGAAATGTGAACAAGTCCTTGAGTTTCTTCATCTAATGCAACAAACGCACCATACGCTTGTAATCCTGTTACTTTACCAGTGTAAACACTGCCCACTTCAAATTTTGCTGCCATTCATAACAACTCCTAAGTTAAATTAAATACAGATTATACGCAATTTAAAATTATATCATACAAGTTTGTTTTTCGCAAAGAGAACTTTTTTACATGATCATGTTTAAGCACAGAAAAATGGGGGTATACTATGATTACGAAGGCTTTCTAGTATTCCCCCCCTTTTATTTGGATGCGAACCGGGTTCGTATCTTTTTTTATGCCTTTTTTTCAACAAACCGTTTGATTCTGACGAGCGCTTCCTGAATCTGCTCAATGGATGTCGCATAGGAACATCTGATGTAGCCTTCGCCGCTCGGGCCGAACACATTCCCCGGAACGACGGCTACTTTTTCCTCAATGAGCAGCTGTTCCGCGAATTCTTCTGAACTCATGCCAGTCGACTGAATGGAAGGAAAGGCGTAAAATGCTCCGCCGGGGTGGTGGCAGCCGAGTCCGATTTCGTTCAATGTCTCCACAATCAGGTTTCGGCGTCTCCGATAGCTTTTCTTCATTCTTTCGACGTCTTCCTGGCCGTTTTTCAGCCCTTCAAGTGCCGCGTACTGAGCCATGGAAGGCGCGCACATCATCGCGTGCTGATGAATTTTGAGCATCGCATCCCTGATCACTGGAGGCGCCGCCGTAAACCCGAGTCTCCATCCCGTCATGGCAAATGCTTTGGAGAAGCCGGAAATGAGAACCGTGCGTTCCTTCATGCCGCGGATGGCCCCCATGCTCGTGAATGGCTCATCATACGTCAGCTCGGCATAAATTTCATCGGCAAGCACGATCAAGTCGTGTTTTTCAGCGAAAGCAGCGATGGATTCAAGCTCTTCTTTCGAATAGACAGAACCTGTCGGATTTGACGGCGAACATAGAAGCAGCGCTTTTGTTTTGTCCGTCAGGGCTGCTTCAAAATCGGCTGCTGATGCTTTGAAACCTTTTGCAGCGACAGTCTGAATCGGCACCGGCTTCGCCCCCGTCAGGGTCACGAGTGATTCATATGCGACAAAACACGGTTCGGGAATTAACATTTCTTCTCCAGGATTCATAATGGCGCGGACAGCGAGATCAAGCGCCTGGCTTGCCCCTACAGTAACGATCAGTTCACTGTCAGGCGAATAACTCAGGCCGAACCGCTGATCTAAATAGCGGCTGATTTCTTCTCTCAGTTCATAAAGACCCGCATTTGCCGTATAAGCCGTATAACCCTGTTCTAAAGAAAGAATACTCGCTTCCCTCACGTTCCAGGCCGTCACAAAGTCAGGCTCTCCCACTCCCAGTGAAATGACGCCTTCCATCGTAGCGGCCAGATCAAAGAATTTGCGGATGCCTGACGGTTTAATCTGCTGCACGTAGTCAGATAAATAAGAAGTCTTCGTTTCCATTTACGGAGACACCACGATTCTTTTGTCATCGTCTCCGCTTTCAAAGACTTTGCCGTCATGCTTATATTTTTTCAGGATGAAGTGCGTTGTCGTGGAAACGACAGACTCAAGGGTGGACAATTTTTCAGACACGAAGCTTGCCACATCTGACATCGTGTTGCCGCGAATAACGACAGATAAGTCATACACCCCTGACATCAGGTACACTGATTCAACTTCCTGGAATCTGTATATCCGCTCAGCGACTTCATCAAAGCCGACATTTCGTTTCGGAGTGACTTTTACGTCAATCATCGCCGTGACGCCTTCCAAACCGTCGACTTTGCGCCAGTCGATCATCGCCGCATAATCAATGATGACTTTTTCCTTTTCAAGCTTTTCAATGATGCTTTTGACTTCTTCAGCGGGAATGTTTGCCATTTTCGCAATCGTTTCCGCATCAACGCGGCTGTTTTCGTCTAAAATTTCTAATATTTCTGTTTCTTTTTCGGTCAGCTTCATACGTTTCACACCTTTGCATTATCAAAAATCTTCATGACATTATATCACGATTTTCGACAAATGCTAAGAAAAACCCGAAAGAAACCAGAGCTAAAATCTGACAATCAAAAAAGACTTTACATTACAACAAAGAAAGGACGGCGAAGGCTCTCATGGAAGCTGTTTCACCGATTAAACGGGCCGCGATAGACGGAGTTGAGCTATATTACGAGCATTATGAAAATCCCGGCAGACAGACACTCGTCTGCGTACACGGTTTTTTATCTTCGGCATTCAGCTTCAGAAAACTGATCCCGCTGCTCAGAAACCATTATGATATTATCGCCGTTGACCTGCCTCCTTTCGGGCAATCGGAAAAGTCACGGACTTTCGTATATACTTACGCAAACCTCGCCAAGCTTCTGATCGGACTTCTGGAAAAGCTCGGTATCAGCCGGGCCGCACTCATCGGCCATTCAATGGGCGGCCAGATTTCCTTATCCGCGTCTCTTCTCAGACCCGAGCTTTTTTCTAAAATCGTCCTGCTGTGCAGCTCGGGGTATTTAAAGCGCTCGCACCCGTCGATTATATTCGGGACGCATCTCCCTTGTTTTGACCTGTATCTTAAGTATTGGCTTTCAAAAGACGGCGTGCTGAACAACCTGTTAAATGTCGTTCACGACCGGACGCTTATCGATCAGGAAATGATTGACGGTTACGAAAAACCATTTACAGACCGCCAGATTTTCAAAGCGATGACAAGGTTTATCAGACACAGGGAGGGCGATTTAGAGCCCGAGGATTTGAAGAAAGTGCAAAACCCCGCTCTTTTAATCTGGGGAGAAGAAGACCGGGTCGTTCCGGTCTCAGTCGGAAAACGGCTTCATGACGACCTGCCGGATTCCATTCTGTATTCACTGAAGGATACGGGGCACCTCGTACCCGAAGAGCGCCCGGAGTTTGTTTCGGAGCGGATTTTTGAATTTATTCAATAAAAAAACCGGCGGAACCGCCGGTTTTTAAGGGGTGCAGGAGCTGCTTTCTTTTATGGACAGAAGCTGCTCGGCGGCCTTTTGGCAGCCTTCGATCGGAAGCTTTTGCTCAAATGAAGCTTCAAAGATATCCTGAATGGCTGCTGCCAGCTTGTCGGCACGGTCTTCACTATAGACGGCCTGAACGATGTCGACGGCTTCTGTCTCATAAAAATCTTCTCCATATTTAAACGGGTCCCACTTGGCAATGATTTTCATCATTTCCATGACCGCTTGGCTTTCTTCCATTTTCATCACCGCTTATAATAAAGTTTGCAATTCTATTTTATCATAGATACGCTGTGCAAAATAATGATACTACAGGAGTGACATACATGAACTTTGATCTTCGAGAAAACCGTCTTGGCACACAATCGGTGAAATGGGACAAGGCGGAAGCGTTATTCGGCGTATCGGATGCGCTTCCGATGTGGGTTGCCGATATGGATTTCCGCGCTCCCGAAGCGGTCACTGACGCCTTAAAAGCCCGCCTTGACCACGGCATATTCGGTTATACGTCTCCTGACGAAAACACAAGAGAAGCCGTCGCTTCATGGCTTGAGACGCGGCACGGCTACCGGCCCGATCCCGCAAGCATCGCGTTCAGTCCCGGTGTTGTCACGGCAATCAGCATGGCCGTACAAGCCTTTACCGAACCGGGCGATCCGGTGTTGATTCAATCACCGGTGTATACGCCTTTTTATCAGATGATCAAGGAAAACAAACGGCAGGTTTTACATAACCCATTACGGGAAGAAAATGGCGTCTACTGTATGGATTTTGAGGATCTTGAGAAAAAGCTGAACGATTCTGAGGTCAAGCTGATGATTCTTTGTAACCCCCACAATCCGTCCGGCAGAGCGTGGAGCCGGGATGAGCTTATGAAGCTCGGATCGCTGTGCGCCGCCCATAACGTCACCGTCGTTTCTGACGAGATACATTCCGACTTGATGCTGTACGGAAAGCCGCATACGCCTTTCGCTTCTCTGTCTGAGGAGTTTGCGCGGATTTCCGTTACTTGTGTCGCGCCGAGCAAGACGTTTAATATTGCCGGCATTCAGGCATCCGCCATTATCATTCCCGATCGGTATAAGCGGGCGAAATTCTCCGCCGCATTGCATCAGAACGGGATTTCCAGCCTCAACACATTTGCGGTTGCAGCAATCGAAGCGGCTTATACAAAGGGAGGCCCTTGGCTTGACGCGCTGATTCCTTACATTGAAGGGAATATGAAATTGGCTGAGGACTTTTTAAGAAAAGAATTGCCGAAAGTCCGTATGATGAAGCCCGACGCTTCCTATTTGATCTGGATGGATTTCAGCGAGTACGGATTTTCGGATGCCGAGCTCAAAGAAAGAATGCTCAAAAAAGGGAAAATCATATTAGAGCCGGGAACAAAATACGGACCGGGCGGCGAAGGATTTATGAGACTTAATGTCGGCTGTTCAGCCGCCGCCGTAAAAGAAGGGCTTGAGAGAATGAAAGCAGCGCTCGCTTAGCAGCGGAAAGAACGCCTTTATCAGATGAGATAAGGGCGTTCGCTTTAGAGAAATATATACTTTTTTTTCCGGTAAAGATGTTATAATAGATTCATATTTACATAGGAAAGGATTTCGCATAAATGGAGATTGTAAAGGATTACCTGCTTCACTTCTCTTTTATTTTATTCCCTATTTTTCTTTATCAAGTCTTCTGGCTCAGC
This sequence comes from Bacillus sp. N1(2025), assembly GCF_053470005.1. Classification (NCBI taxonomy): domain Bacteria; kingdom Bacillati; phylum Bacillota; class Bacilli; order Caryophanales; family Bacillaceae; genus Bacillus; species Bacillus sp. N1(2025). The sequence goes on along the minus strand of NZ_JBLTJB010000003.1, from coordinate 394,901 downwards.
AAGCCCGATTTGCTTGTGCCGAGAGCGAACCGCCTGCTGGTCGCCGTATTTGCAGCGTCATCTTCCTTATTATGTACGGCTTTTCCCATCCAGGAGCTTCATTCCGTCCGTTACGGTTTGCAGCTGATTCCCATTATCGTCTGCCTGCTTTATTCCGGTACCGGCGCAGGACTTGCCGCAGGGGCGGCATCCGTTTTTTTTCAGCTCATATGGTTTGAACCTTCCGCTCTTTTTTTCTTATCCTTAATTCCTTTTTTAATCATCATCCCTATCCAACTCCAAACGAAATGGCCTTTTTTTTCAAAGCGGAAGAAACTGCTTTTCGCTCTTCTCATCGGCTGCACTGAAACCGCCTTATTAACCGCATCTGTCTTCATCTATTCCGCGACCAATATTTTCAATTTTCAAAATCCATCTTCCGTTTATTATGAGGCGGCAGTATCTGTTTTTTTTCAAGTCAGCGCCCTTTTGCTGTGCATTTATTTGATTGAGATCATTGATGAGAATGCGTCCATGCGGGCAAGGCTGATTCACTCAGAAAAAATGGCCGTCGTCAGCGAGCTTGCGGCAAGCGTCGCCCATGAAGTCCGCAATCCGCTTACGGTCGTCAGAGGTTTTGTGCAGCTGCTGTTCAGCGGCGAGCAGCTTCAGGACAAATCCCACTCCGGATATCAGAAACTTGTGCTGTCCGAACTCGACCGGGCTCAGACGATCATTACGAATTATCTCGATATGGCGAAGCAGGATGACTATGAAAAAGAAAAGTTTGATATTTCTCTGCTCGTAAAGGAAACAGGTTCCTTAATGGAGTCTTATGCCCATTTTAAATCGGTGACCGTTACGGTTCGAAGCGAGCCTGATTTATATGTGTTCGGCGATGTAAAAAAACTGAAACAGGCCTTCATTAATCTGATTAAAAACAGTATTGAAGCCGTGCCCTCTGAAAACGGCCGAATCGAGGTCTCCGTCCAAAAACAGGAAGAGATGATTCTCATTCAGATTACGGATAACGGAATCGGCATGTCCGATGAAGAACTGCAGAAACTCGGCAAGCCGTATTATACGCTGAAAACGAACGGCACCGGGCTCGGGCTTACCGTGACATTCTCGATTATTCAGCATCATGAAGGCTCCGTCTGTTTCACCAGCGGCGAGCACTCGGGCACAACGGCCTCAGTCAGGCTTCCGGCAGCTGTTCACTAGCCAACCGCGTTGATCTTTTATAGAATAACTAGAGAGAGGTGAACGCTATGAATACGTTTGAAATCGGCACAATCGTAAAAGGGTTTTATAAAACAGGAGCATACATAGGGGAAGTGACAGACGTCAGGCCCAATCACTATTTAGTGAAAATTAAAGCCGTTCTGACGCATCCCGCTCAAGGAGATCTTCATCATCCGAAGCAGGCGGATGTTCCGTTTTTTCATGAAAGAAGAGCGCTTGCATTCGGGGAACAGACAAACATACCGCATCAGATGGTCAAACCGTTTGATGGCGAGGTGCCTGATTATACGGCTTCCTTACAAGCGGCGTCTGCCCGGCTGAAAGATCAGCTTACAGCGGACGGCTCAGAATGGGCGGAACGTTCGCTCGCCAACTTGGCCGCGTTAGAGCGTGACTATTTTAAAAGAACTTGACCCAGTCGGCATGATTGGGTTTTTTTATGTGGCCCGGCGAAACAGTTCAGTCAGATCGACGCGATCACCGATCGTCGGAGGTTTCGGTTTTTCAAGATATTGTTTATCCCGCTCGACAAGCTTGAATAATTTGTATGTCGTCCTCGCATCATCCAGCGCTTTATGATGCGTGCCCGTCCCTTTATCGCCATACTCTTCTGCCGCTTTCCAAAGGCCGGTCAATGTTCTGTCGCCGAAGAAGTTTTTGTATTCAAGGGACAGATCCCGAAGTTCTCCTTTGAACGGAAAAGGGATATGGTTAAACATGCAATTTTGCTTTAACACTTTCATATCCATATTGCCCCAGGTGACGATCGTGCAGTTTTTATCAGGATCAAGCTCATTTAATTTGCGGATGAATTCATTAAACGTGATTCCGCCGTCCACGTCTTTTTGGGTGATGTTCAGAAAGGTTTTGCATCGTTTCGTCAGCTTCGGAAATTTTTTCGGTTTGATATAACTCGAAAACGTTTCAGTCACTTCATCATTCACCGTCTTGACAATCCCCGCTTCAATAATCTCGGGAAAGAAATTTTGCGGGCTGTATTTTCCGTCAGGCATTGTAAATTCAAAATCAATAATGAGCAGACTGCGCTGATCCACTTTTTTTACACCTGCCTTTCCTCCGATCAAAAATGATATTTTATGATAGTATATCAGTTTCCCCTCTGAAACTTTCTTCATTTTCCAAAAATAATGAATTTTCCTATATCCGCATCGAAAATACAAATACCGGATTCATTCCTATATACTAATGATTAGATACACGAAAAGTAAAGAAGGTGATGTTATTTCTGTCCGTAAGAAGAACTTCGTCGTCATTTGGATTACAAATTTCTTTATTTCCGCCAGCATGACCATGATTGTTCCGTTTCTTTCGTTATATATCGAAACGATCAGCCCCCATTCGGGCGGGTATGTGCAGAGATGGAGCGGGTATGTGTTCGGCGTCACGTTTTTAATGGCATTTGTGATTTCCCCGTTTTGGGGAAGATTCGGCGATAAGCGCGGCTACAAAAAAATTCTCTTGATTACAGGAACCGGCATTGCCATCAGCATTTTATTGATGGGGTTTGTGACATCCGTTTATCAGCTGTTTGTCCTGCGGCTGCTTATGGGTCTAGTAACAGGCTTTGTTCCGACATCGCTTGCCATGATTTCGGCGCAGACGCCGAAAGAGACTGCCGGGAAGACGCTCGGCACGCTGCAGATGGGTCAGGTGTCAGGCACTTTATTCGGACCGATGCTGGGCGGGCTGCTCGCTGACAGCTTCGGGTTTACGTACACATTTTTTATTACGTCTTTTGTCATTTTCGCATCTGTGCTTCTCGTTTTATTTCAGGTGAATGAGCAGCCGCTCGGCGAGAAACAAAACAAGCGGAAAACCTACTCCAGAAAACAGGTGCTCTCTTATATTTTTCACCAGCCCGCGCTTTGGGCGATGATGGTGCTTACTATGATCGTGCAGACCGGCAATTTCAGCATCCAGCCGCTGCTCGCTTTATATGTCAATGAGCTGCACGGACCTGTTAATTTAGCTTTTTTCTCCGGAATGGCGTTTTCAGCGACCGGACTCGGAAGCTTATTGCTTGCCCGGAAATGGGGGGACTTCGGCGACCGCTTCGGCCACAGCCGGATCTTAATCGTGCTTTTGATTGCCTCAGCGGTGTTTTTCATTCCGCAGGCGCTCGCCTCCTCCCTCTCCATTCTGTTAGTCTTCAGATTTCTGTTCGGCATGGTCATGGGCGGCACGCTCCCCTGCATTACGGCCGCGATCCGCGTCAGGGCGCCGGGCAGCATCCAGGGAGAGGTGCTCGGCTATAACGTCAGCTTTCGTTTTCTCGGAAATGTGCTCGGCCCTCTGCTCGGAGGTGCGGTCTCGAGCGGTTTTTCCATTTCGGCTGCTTTCTACGTCACCGCCTTTCTCTTTTTAATAGGCGCGGGGCTTTTATGGATGGCGGGACATTTGCAAAAGGATACAGCGTCAAATGCGGGCTGACCGGCAGCGATCACGATTTCTTCTAAATTTAACCTTCTCGTATTCTTAAAAGAATGATACGATATGGCTAGAAATCAGGAGAAAAGAGAGTGACCATGGTACGTAAAATAATCGGATGGATTTTGCTGCTCGGCATTATCCCGTTGTTTGCATTTACAGTTATTGCTTCCGGCAAAGAGGTAAAACAAATCAAGCCTTTTGATCAGGTGCTCGATAAACATATTGATTTAAAAGCGATCAACCTGGTTCAAAACAGTTACATGTATGACAGGGACGGAAGCCTTGTTTCTGAGATTGTCAGCGATCATGAGAACCGCGTGATCGTGCCCTTTAATAAAATACCGAATGAGGTAAAACAGCTGTTTTTAACCTCTGAAGACCGTCATTTTTATGAGCATAAAGGGTTTGACTTTATGGGGATGGTCAGGGCGGCCGCCTCCAATTTCAAAGATCATAAAATTGATCAGGGCGCCAGCACCATCACCCAGCAGCTGGCAAGGAATGTGTATTTAAGCCATGAACGCACCTTCAGCCGAAAACTGACGGAGCTGGCCTATTCCTATCAGCTTGAGAAAAAATACAGCAAAGATGAGATTTTAGAAGGCTACTTAAATACGATTTATTTTAATAACGGCGTATACGGTGTCGGTTCGGCGGCGCAATTTTATTTCAGCAAGCCGCTGAAATCTCTCACTTTGGGAGAGATGGCCTTTATCTGCGCTATCCCTAATAACCCTACATTATATGATCCTCTCAAGCATTTTGATTATACGAAAAAACGACAAGTCAGATTGCTTAACGGATTGAAAAAAGCAGGCGTTATATCCGGGAAACAGCTGAAAAAAGCCGAAAAGGAAAAGATCAAGCTTGATATAAACGAAAAAACAAATAAATATCCTGACTATGTTTCCTATGTAAATGATGAATTCACACAGCTTGTTTCATCATCCGAAGGCTATGACAAACGTCTTGAAAAAGCTTCCGGAAAGGCGAAACAAAAAATACAGAGTGAGCTTTCCGACAGAGTCAGCACATTGTTAAAAGACGGCGTGAAGATTTATACGGCGCTGAATCCGTATATGCAAAACCAGGTCGTCGCCCAAGTGAATCAAAATCTGCCGTATGCAGGCGTTCAGGGCGGAGCGGCCGTGATTAATCATCAGACACATCAGATTATCGCGCTTTCAGGCGGGAAAGATTATCATAAATATGATTTCAACCGCGCCTATCAAGCTTACAGACAGCCCGGTTCATCCATTAAGCCGCTGCTTGATTACGGACCTTACATTGAAAAGACCGGCGCAACGCCACACAGCAAGATTGACGCAAGCAAATTCTGCAGTGCGGATTACTGCCCGCAGAACTATAATAACCGCACGTACGGCACGGTCACGCTGGAAACGGCGTTTAAATACTCGTACAACACACCGGCCATCAGAATCATGGACCGCGTCGGCGTCAATAAGGCGTTCAGCTACCTTGAACCGTTTCATTTCGCGAAGCTGGTCAGCGCGGATTACCGTCTGCCTGCGGCGCTGGGCGGTTTTACAAACGGCATGACGCCGCTTGAAATGACCAATGCGTACACCACGTTCGGCAACAACGGCGTTTATACGCCGAGTCACGCGATTACAAAAGTGACTGATTTAAAAGGAAAAACGATATTAAAATGGAAAGATGAGCCGACGCAGGTATTCAGCGTGCGGACCAACATGCAGATCAAAGAAATGATGAAAGCCGTCGTCAAAAGCGGTACAGGAAAGAAAGCGAACTTTAAAGCTCCGTACGTCGGCGGAAAATCAGGAACGTCAAATGACTATCACGATATGTGGTTTGTCGGCCTGACGGACGCTTATACGATGGGGGTATGGGTCGGCAAGGATACACCGTCAAGCGTCGAATACCTTCATGACGCAAGCCCTCAGCTTTCGATCTGGAAAAACACGCTGCAGGCAGCTTACTAAAGATAACGGAGGGGATCCGCTTTGAAACCAGCTCAGCTTCCGGACCGCGTGCTTTTGTTTGACGGCGTCTGCAACTTATGCAGCGGCGCCGTTCAATTCATCATTAAACGCGATCCGGCCGGCAAAATCTCATTTGCTTCATTGCAATCAGATACCGCCCGGGAGCTTTTGGCATCAGAAGGACTTCCGACAGAACAATTTGACAGCATGATTTTTATCGAAAACGGGCGGATATACAAAAAATCCGCAGCCGTGTTAAAGGTTTCACGTCATCTCCGCGGAGCCTGGCGGCTGTCAGCGGTTTTTTTCGCAGTGCCCCGCCCCCTCAGGGACAGAGCCTATTCTTTCATCGCCCGGCGCCGTTACAAATGGTTCGGAAAAAGGGAAGCATGCATGCTCCCCTCCCCTGAGATCAAAAACAGATTTCTGTCTTAACAAAAATGGCTAGCTTACACAGGTAAGCTAGCCATTATGCTATTATAAAGCTTGATAAAGATGTACAAAATACCGATAACAAAAGTAAACCAAAACAGAATCTCAAGCAATATAAAACCGATCAGCGAAACGATAGAGAGTGTCGAATAGATTCTGTACACCATGAAAATCAAATAAACGAGCGTAACAACGGCAAATAACGCCGCAATCCAAAAACCATTCTGCACAAGCGCAAAGGAAAGAATTCCTCCGCCTACATAAATTAAAGAGCCTAATCTGATTTTTTTCAGATTGTCCCCCTCAGGGTCATTTGTGAAAAACAAAAGAGACAGCTCTGTCACTGTGTTTGCAATCAGCTTCAAAGCCGAAAAAAGCATAAAATACACAAGGGCGAACGCTGCAAAAAGCGCCAGTCTGATCCCTTTCTCAGAGAAATAATCCAGCATCCCCTGATACATGCCGAGCGTCTGAAGTATCTTCATGACATAAAGCGAGGTAGAAATGGATAATGACGAACTAAAAAGCAGAATCGCAACGAGCGGAAAATAACCCGTCCAATAAGTATTTTTCATATAAAAAGTCCCTTTCTGTAATCTACCTCACTTATTATGGAGGACTTAAAACACATTGACAAGATAAAAAATACCATTTTTCCTCACTTTTACGAAATAAGGGCCTGATCTTCACAAACCGGCTTTTTCGGAGTAAAGTAGAACGCGGGAATGATAAACGTAAGGATGGCTGTTATGAAAAAAACATTAAAATTGCAAACCCGATTAACGATATTCGTCTGTATTGTCGTCCTTATCGCACTTTGTATCACCTTTTTCACGATCAGCGTCCAAACAGCAGACCGCGTGAAAGAAGAAGAACGGACAACCGCGCTGCGCACCGCAAAGCTGGTCGCGGAAACACCGAGTGTCACGCAGGCATTGCAAACAAGAAAAGGGCTGAAAGAGCTCCGGGATTATACATTAGACGTCCAGCATACGACAGGAACCGAATTTGTCGTGGTGATGGATATGAACAGCATCCGCCTCACCCACCCCGACGCAAATAAAATCGGGAAGAAATTCACCGGCGGAGACGAACAGCCGGCGATGCACGGCCATATCAAAACGAGCACATCAGCGGGAACCCTCGGGAAATCCATGAGAGCCTTCGTACCGATCTATGGAAAAGATAAAAAACAAGTGGGCGTCGTTTCGGTCGGAATTTCGCTTAACAAAATACAGGATGTCGTCAGCCACAGTTTGAGACCGCTTTATTTCATTATCTGCGTAAGTATTTTTGTCGGCGTCATCGGAGCCGTCATTGTCGCCCGCACCGTCAAAAACATTATGTACGGTCTTGAGCCTTATGAAATCGCCACCCTGCTGGAAGAGCGGAGCGCCATGCTCGAATCAACGAAGGAAGGCATCCTGGCGGTTGACGCTCGGGGAAAAATTAAGCTTGCCAATGCGGAAGCGAAACGGCTTTTTATTAAAATGGGTATTCCGACTAACCCGGTCGATCAAGATGTGAACGATATTCTCCCGAAAAGCCGGCTGAAACAGGTGATTGAAACGAAAAAACCGCTTCAGGACAGGGATATCCGCATTAACGGGCTTGAGCTGGTCTTTAATGAGGTTCCGATTCATCTGAAAGGACAAACCGTCGGAGCGATCGCCACGTTCAGGGACAAAACGGAGGTCAAACATTTAGCAGAACAGCTGTCCGGTGTTAAAATGTATGCAAACGCATTAAGAGCCCAGTCTCATGAATTCATGAATAAGCTTCATGTCATTTTAGGGCTTGTCCAGTTAAAAGAATACGATGATCTCGGCACTTACATTAAAGACATTGCCATTCAGCAGAAGACGGAAACAAGCGAGATTATAAGTGATGTCAAAAGTCCGGTTCTCGCAGGGTTTCTTCTAGGAAAACAAAGCTACATACGCGAACAGGGTGCTGATCTGGACATTCAGCTCGGCAGCCTGATCCCGAATGCGGCGGATCCGGCCGTCATCCATGAGCTCATTACGATTATCGGAAACCTGTTAAACAACGCGCTCGACGCGGTGGCGCAGATGCCGAAAAAAAACATTACGTGCTCAATGCGGTTTCAGGATCGCCAGCTTGATATAGAGATTACGGACACGGGAGCCGGAATGTCTGCGGCAGACCAAGCCCGTATTTTTGAACAAGGTTATTCCACGAAAGGGACAAACCGGGGGTTCGGCCTCTATTTCACCCAGCAGGCAACAGAAAATTTAAAAGGCCATATGATTGTGACAAGTGAAAAGAATGAAGGAACGACTTTCAGTCTTCGCATTCCGTATGAACCGAAGGAGGAAAATGATGATTAATGTACTCATAGTTGAAGACGACCCCATGGTGGGTGAATTAAATAAACGCTATCTCAGCCAGATTGAAGGATTTCAGCTGAAAGGGATCGCATCATCCTTTCAAAGTGCGCTGCACGTGCTGAGCGAGCATCATATCGATCTCATCCTTCTTGACATTTACATGCCGGGAAAAAACGGGCTTGAGCTTTTAACGGAAATCCGCAAGCAAAATGAATCGGTTGATGTCATCGTCATTTCGGCCGCAAGCGAGCTGGACGTCATCAAAAAAACGCTTCGGTACGGCGCCGTCGATTATTTAATCAAACCATTTGAATTTGACCGCTTTCAAACCGCTCTTTCCGACTACAGACGCAAGCAGAAAGTTTATCAATCACACAGAAGCATGACACAGAAAGAATTGGATGCCGAGCTTTTTCAAAAGAAAGAAGCGGCGGAAAAGGTTCACCTTCCGAAGGGATTGACAAAGAGCACGCTTAAACTCATCTGGGCGAGCATTGAGTCTTTCGGTGACGGCTCTTTTACCACGGAAGATCTCGCCAAGCATACTGAAATCTCGCAAGTCTCCATCCGGAAATACCTTAAATTTCTGGAAGACATACAAGTGCTGAATGTAGAGATGGCGTACGGCACGATCGGCAGACCCGTCTTTCAATATCATATCAACACCGGCAATGTCAGCAGCATCAAACAATATTTATAATGTCAAAAAGCGCCGTTCCGCTGTGAACGGTGCTTTTTTACTGTCATATCCCGTGACAAAAGGATTGAGATTCCTTTTTTGTATGCTATATAAGGATAATGACCCGGCTGATCCTCCTCTGTTTTATCCAGATGAGGAAGCCGATTCATAAAATTGATATTTTTTAAAAAATAAGCAAATTTCTATTTATTTATGGCGGGTAAAATGATAAATTATGATTGGTTAGCAGATCTTTTCAGATAAGTCATAAGTCCCAAACCCGGAAGAGACAGCCGCTCAAGGCGGGAAAAAGAGAGACGTCTCATCATTATTATCAGAAAGTTTTTTCGATTCTGCATCCGGTACGGGGACTCAAGTCTGAATTGAACGGCACAGCCATATTTTACAGGGGGGTTATATCTTTGAAAAAACGCAAAATCGGAATGGCGATGGCGCTCATCGCGGCGGCCGGAACCATATTAAGCGCATGCGGTTCAAGTGACAAAGCAAACGGCTCCGGCAGCAAAAACTTTACCGTCGGCATGGTAACGGATATCGGCGGTGTCGATGACAAATCATTTAACCAGTCCGCCTGGGAAGGTATTCAGGCATTCGGAAAAGACAACGGGCTTACAAAAGGCAAAAGCGGTTTTGACTATCTTCAATCAAAATCAGATGCGGATTATACAACGAACTTAAATAAATTAGCGCGGGAACACTTTGACCTGATTTACGGCGTCGGGTATCTGATGCAGGATTCCATCAGCGAAATCGCCGATCAGCGCAAAGACACAAATTTTGCGATCATTGACGCCGTTGTCAAAAAAGACAACGTGGCGAGCCTTACATTTAAGGAACAGGAAGGTTCATTCCTCGTGGGAGCGGCCGCTGCGCTATCGAGCAAAACGGGAAAAGTCGGATTCGTGGGCGGAATGGAGTCTGAATTGATCAAAAAATTCGAAATCGGCTTCCGCGCGGGTGTACAAGCCGCAAATCCGAAAGCGACCGTCGAAGTGAAATATGCGGGCGGATTTGACAAAGCCGATGTCGGCAAGGCGACGGCTGAAAGTATGTACAAATCAGGCGTTGACGTCATTTATCACGCGGCCGGCGCAACGGGAACGGGCGTCTTCACAGAAGCGAAAAATCTGAAAAAAGAAGATCCGAAGCGGAACGTATGGGTTATCGGTGTTGATAAAGACCAGTACGCGGAAGGTCAAGTCAAAGGCACAAAAGACAATGTCACTCTCACATCAATGGTCAAAAAAGTGGATACAGCCGTAGAGGACTTAACGAAAAAAGCAAGTGACGGGAAATTCCCGGGCGGCAAAACATTAACATACGGTTTGGCGCAAGATGCAGTCGGCATCTCGGATCACAAGGAGAACCTTTCTGACGATGTCATCAAAGCAACAGACGATTGGAAGAAGAAAATCGCGGACAGACTCGAGATCCCTTCAACTGAAAAAGAATTGAAATCCTTCAAGGCTGAGTAAGAACCAGGGGATAAGGAGACTTCCGTGCTTATCCCCTCTCTTTTTTGAAAAGAGCGGTGAAGGAAAAGCTGCATCTCTTGCAGCTTTTCTTTTGCCAAGCTCTTTCTCATCAAAGTATCTCTGAAAAGGAGCGACAAAAATCGGTGGATTATATCATTGAAATGCTGAATATACGCAAGGAATTTCCCGGAATCGTCGCCAATGATGACGTCACGCTTCAAGTGAAAAAAGGCGAAATACACGCCCTTCTCGGTGAAAACGGCGCCGGAAAATCGACACTCATGAACGTTTTATTCGGTCTGTATCAGCCGGAAAAAGGCGAGATCCGGGTGCGGGGCGAACGCGTTCACATCAACAGCCCGAACAAAGCCAACGATCTCGGCATCGGGATGGTGCACCAGCATTTTATGCTTGTGGACACCTTTACCGTCTCAGAAAATATCATTCTCGGAAAAGAGCCGAAAACATTCGGCCGAATTGACAGACAGCGCGCCGACCGGGACGTGCGCGATATTTCCGACCGTTACGGCCTGCACATTGATCCTGAAGCCAAAGTTGCCGATATTTCCGTCGGTATGCAGCAGCGGGCGGAAATATTAAAGACCCTCTACCGGGGCGCCGACATTCTCATTTTTGACGAGCCGACCGCGGTGCTGACCCCGCACGAAATTCAAGAACTGATTCAGATTATGAAAAATCTTGTCAATGAAGGAAAATCAATCATCCTCATCACCCACAAATTAAAAGAGATTATGGAAGTCTGCGACCGTGTCACCATCATCCGGAAAGGAAAAGGCATTACAACACTCGATGTCGCACATACGGATCAAGATGAACTGGCAAGCCTTATGGTCGGACGCGAAGTGTCATTCAAGACGGATAAACAAGCGGCCGATCCGAAACAAGAAGTGCTTTCACTTTCTGATGTAACGGTTAAAGACGCGCGCGGCGTTGAGGCGGTCAAACAGCTCTCCCTCTCAGTCAGAGCCGGTGAAATCGTCGGCATTGCGGGCGTTGACGGAAACGGCCAGTCTGAATTAATTGAAGCCATTACAGGTCTCAGAAAAACGAATGCCGGCACGATCACGTTAAACGGCAAACAGCTGCAAAACATGCCGCCCAGGAAAGTCACTGAAGCCGGAATCGGGCATATACCGCAGGACAGGCATAAACACGGGCTCGTCCTTGATTTTCCGATCGGAGAAAATATCGTGCTGCAAAGTTATTACCAAAAGCCCTACTCTTCTTTCGGCATATTAAATAAACACACGATTTATGACAAAGCGCGAAGCCTGATTGAAGAATACGATGTCAGAACACCGGATGAATATACGCCTGCGCGCGCTCTCTCCGGGGGGAATCAGCAAAAGGCCATTATCGGCCGGGAAGTGGACAGAAATCCGGATCTTTTAATTGCGGCCCAGCCGACGCGGGGACTCGATGTCGGCGCGATTGAATTCGTCCATAAAAAGCTCATTGAGCAGCGTGATGCCGGTAAAGCGGTGCTTCTGTTATCTTTTGAACTTGATGAAATAATGAATCTCAGCGATCGCATCGCCGTCATCTTTGAAGGCAGCATCATCGCAAACGTCAATCCGCTTGAAACAAACGAGCAGGAGCTCGGACTTTTAATGGCGGGAAGTAAGCAAATGGAGGCGGGGAAAACACATGATTAATCGACTTTCTCATCTGGCTGTGCCGCTGATTGCGATCATCCTTGGGTTAGCTGCGGGTGCGGTCATCATGCTCGCCAGCGGCTACAATGTCGTAAGCGGGTATTCGGCTCTTTGGAGCGGCATTTTCGGTGAAGTGTATTACATCGGGGAATCGATCCGGCAGATTACGCCATATATTTTGTCCGGATTGGCCGTGGCATTCGCATTTCGGACCGGCCTGTTTAATATCGGGGTTGAAGGACAGCTCCTTGTCGGCTGGACCGCCGCGGTGTGGGTCGGCGCTTCCTTTGACGCCCCCGCTTACATCCACCTTCCGCTTTCGTTATTGGCGGCTGCGGCTGCAGGCGGCATTTGGGGCCTGATTCCCGGATTTTTAAAAGCCCGTTTTTTTGTCCACGAAGTGATTGTCACGATCATGATGAATTATATCGCTCTTCATTTAACCAATTATCTCATTTCCGATGTCATGACGGACCACCGGGACAAAACAGACAAAATTCATGAAAGCGCGTCGCTCCGCTCGCCGTTTTTAGAGCAGCTGACAGATTACTCCCGCCTTCACTGGGGCATTCTGATCGCTTTGTTTGCGGCAGTTCTCATGTGGTTTATCATTCATAAAACAAAAAGCGGATTTGAATTCCGGGCTGTCGGCTTTAACCAGCACGCCGCACAATACGCCGGAATGAGCGTCAGAAAAAATATGATGTACGCCATGATGATTTCCGGCGCCTTCGCAGGGCTTGCCGGCGCGATGGAAGGACTCGGAACCTTTCAATACGCGGCGGTTAAGGGCGCCTTTACCGGCGTCGGCTTCGACGGCATTGCGGTTGCGCTTCTCGGCGGCAGCACGGCAATCGGCGTTGTTCTGGCGGCATGTCTTCTCGGCGGCCTTAAAGTCGGGGCATTAAATATGCCGATTGAATCCGGGGTGCCTTCTGAAGTCGTTGACATCGTCATCGCCATTATTATTTTGTTTGTGGCATCAAGCTACGCCATCCGTCTCATCCTTGATAAATTGAAGAAAAAGGGGGCGAAGTAAGTGGACTTCCTGCAGATTTTATCCATTATTGTCCCGGCAACACTCGTATATGCGGCTCCGCTTATTTTAACCGCTCTCGGCGGCGTGTTTTCTGAAAGATCGGGAGTTGTCAACATCGGTCTTGAAGGACTGATGATTATCGGCGCCTTTACAAGCGTCATGTTCAACTTATTTTTCGGACGCGAGCTTGGCGCCGCCGCTCCGTGGCTCGCCTTGGCTGCGGCTATGATTGCCGGCGGACTGTTCTCACTGATCCACGCGGCCGCCGCGGTTTCTTTCCGCGCCGATCAGACGGTAACCGGTGTGGCGATCAATATGCTCGCATTAGGAGCGACACTGTTTATCGTCAAGCTGATCTACGGAAAGGCCCAGACTGATAAAATCCCGGAGCCCTTTTACAAAACGAACATTCCCGGGTTAAGCGATATTCCGGTTTTAGGAAAGATTTTCTTTTCTGACGTATATTATACGTCGATTTTAGCCATCGTACTGGCCTTTGTTTCCTGGTTTATTTTATTCAAAACGCCGTTCGGCCTCCGCATCCGTTCTGTCGGGGAACATCCGATGGCGGCCGATACGATGGGAATCAACGTGTTCGGCATGCGCTATATCGGCGTCATGATCAGCGGGCTGTTCGGCGGGCTCGGCGGCGGTGTATATGCTTCCACGATCGCGCTTGATTTCACGCACTCCACCATTTCCGGACAAGGCTTTATCGCTCTCGCCGCGCTGGTTTTCGGCAAATGGCATCCGATCGGCGCGCTCGGGGCTGCGCTGTTCTTCGGGTTTGCACAGAGTTTGAGCATTATCGGCTCGCTTTTGCCCCTGTTCAAAGACATTCCGAATGTATACATGCTGATGGCTCCTTACATTCTGACCATTCTCGCGCTTGCCGGCTTCATCGGCCGCGCGGATGCGCCTAAAGCCAACGGCATCCCTTACATTAAAGGAAAACGCTGATTGCCACAAAAAAAAAGAGTTCCGCACCCTGGTGCCGGAACTCTTTTCATCTATATACGATTCTGATATACTCACGCGGCTGAAACGGCGTTTGCATTGATTCAGCCGCACTCAGCTTGTCTTCCGCGTATTCCGCACCGAGAAAAAAACGCTCCCAATTATCTGCCTCCGTCTGCTGCCGCGTTTTGCAGTAATCGTCCGCTATGAATGTTCCTGCAATAATAGAACAAAATATTCCAATACAGGCCGCCGCCTTTCTCTTCATCTGACCAGCTCCTTTTTTAAAAGCTTGATCTGAAAGATAAATGTATATACAAAGATCAGGATATTTGATAAATTTATTTTGGGTTCAAAAGACCACAAAAACACAGAGAGGAATACATTATGCCGTAGCAGGGTAAAAAAAAGTGCGATATAATTTGTACTGGGTCCTATGACCGTGAATTGATTGATTCACTCTTACATAAAGCAGTTGCTTGATGAAAAAACAAGCAAAGGAGGTCTTCTGTTGCAGCTGTTACATTTCGCGATTTTGGCGCCTTTTTTATTTGCATTTATCGTTCCCTTTCTTTATAAACGGGTAAAACAAGTCCATACAGGCTGGTTTGTGCTGATAGTGCCCGTTGTGCTGTTTGTTTACTTTATCAGCAAGCTCCCTGTCACAATGGCTGGGGAAACCGTCCGGTATGCGGCCGAATGGATTCCGTCCCTCGGTATTAACTATACCGTTTATATTGACGGACTCGGGCTGTTATTCGCTTTATTGATTACGGGCATCGGCTCTTTGGTGACGCTTTACAGTATTTTTTACTTATCGAAGGACAAAGAAAAGCTCGGCCCCTTTTATGTGTACCTGCTGATGTTTATGGGCGCGATGCTCGGCGTTGTGCTCGTCGATAACGTCATCGTGCTTTATATGTTCTGGGAGCTGACAAGCCTGTCATCCTTCTTATTAATCGGGTATTGGCATAAGCGGAAGAAATCACGCTACGGTGCGGAAAAGTCACTGCTGATTACCGTCGGCGGCGGGCTGTGCATGCTCGGCGGCTTTATCCTGCTGTATCTGATGACGGATTCTTTCAGTATCAGGGAAATGGTCAACCAGGTGCATATTATCGCAGGCCATCCGTTCTTTATTCCGGCGATGGTTCTCCTGTTATTGGGAGCCTTTACGAAATCAGCGCAGTTTCCGTTTTATATCTGGCTGCCTGATGCCATGGAGGCGCCGACTCCTGTCAGCGCCTATCTGCACTCGGCTACAATGGTGAAAGCGGGCATTTATGTGATTGCCAGATTCAGTCCGGTTTTTGCATTTTCACCCGTCTGGTTTTGGACGGTTGCCTCAGTCGGTCTGATCACGATGGTATGGGCTTCCTTCAATGCGATTAAACAAACCGATTTAAAAGCGATTCTGGCATTTTCCACAGTCAGTCAGCTCGGTATGATTGTATCGATGCTCGGCGCAGGAGCTGCCGCGCTTCATTACCAGCATTCAGAGTATTTTACGGCGGCTGTCACCGCGGCTGTGTTTCACTTAATTAACCATGCTACTTTTAAAGGAAGTTTATTTATGGCGGTCGGCATTATCGACCATGAAACGGGAACACGGGACATCCGCAGGCTCGGCGGCCTGATGGCGCTTATGCCGGTAACGTTCACCGTTTCACTGATCGGAACGTTTTCCATGGCGGGCCTCCCTCCGTTTAACGGCTTTTTAAGTAAAGAAATGTTCTTTACAAGTATGCTGCGGATTGCTCATGCAGATATTTTCAGCCTTGATACGTGGGGCGTGCTGTTCCCCGTTCTCGCATGGATCGGGAGCGTCTTCACTTTCATCTACAGCATGAAGCTGTTTTTCAGAACGTTCAGCGGCGCGCGCAAACCTGATCAGCTTGAAAAGACGCCGCATGAAGCACCGCTCGGCATGCTGATTTCGCCGGTCATTCTTGCCGCTTGCGCCGTCAGTCTGTTTTTTGCACCGAACGTTTTGTCTTACAGCCTGATTGAACCGGCGATGAACTCCATTTATCCGGCTCTGTTAACCGGCGGAGATACATTTCATGTTCATATTTCCCAGTGGCACGGGGTGACGGCTGAGCTAATGATGACCCTCGGCATCATCATTGTCGGCACGATCGGTTACGTAACGCTGTCTAAATGGGAGCGGCTGTACGGTCTGTTTCCGAAAAAACTGACGCTGAACCGGCTCTACGATGCGGTGAGGGGCAGTATGGAAAAAAGGTCTTACCAGCTGACGTCATCTTACATGACCGGATTTTTGCGGGATTATCTGCTGTATATTTTTGCGGCGTTTATCATTCTTATCGGAACGGCGTTCGTCATGAAAGGCGGCTTTTCCATGACATCGAAAGGAATGGCTGAAATCGGCCTGTATGAAATCGTGCTGTCCCTCGTTATGGTGAGCGCAACGATTGCGACTGTGTTCGCCAAATCGCGGCTGACGGCCATTATCTCACTCGGTGTTGTCGGGTACACACTCGCGCTGTTTTTCGTGATTTTCAGAGCGCCCGATCTGGCGCTCACGCAGCTCGTCATTGAGACGATATCCGTCGCCTTGTTTCTTCTTTGTTTTTACCATCTGCCGAAAATGCGGCGGAAAAAGAAGACAAGAACATTCCGGATGACGAATTTTATCATTTCTCTCGGTGTCGGCGTCATCGTGACAATGCTCGGAATCGCGTCTTCCAGCGAAAAAACAAAAGACAGCATCTCCTCCTTTTTCACCGCTTACAGCCATAAGCTCGGGGGAGGAAACAATATCGTCAACGTCATCCTCGTTGATTTCAGGGGATTTGATACGATGTTTGAAATCACGGTGCTGTCGATTGCCGCACTCGGGATTTACGGCATGATCAGAACGAAAGTAAAAGAGGAGGGAGAAGAGCGTTGAGACAGCAAAAAACAAACGACATCATCCTTCAGACGGCAACGAAGCTTGTATCTTTTATCATTCTGCTTTTCTCTTTCTATTTATTTTTATCGGGGCATAACGCTCCCGGCGGAGGATTTGTCGGCGGGCTGATTACGTCTTCGGCCATCGTGCTGTTGCTTTTGGCCTTTGATTTAAAAACCGTCAAATCGATTTTGCCCGTCAATTTTATTTATGTGGCGGGCGCGGGTCTGCTTATCGCGATTGCAACGGGTGCAGGTTCGTTCTTATTCGGAGCACCCTTTCTCACCCATACATTCGGCCATTTTCATCTCCCTGTGCTTGGGAATACGGAGCTTGCGACGGCCACTTTGTTTGATTTGGGTGTATATCTCGTTGTTGTCGGCGTGACGATGACCATTATTCAAACGATTGGAGAGGAAGAATAATGGAAATCTTAATGTCTGTCATTGCCGGTATTTTGTTTATGGCGGCAACCTACCTGCTGCTTTCTAAAAGTCTGCTGCGCGTGATTATCGGCACCGCGCTTTTAAGCCACGGCGTCCATTTGCTGCTTCTGACCATGGGCGGACTGAAAAAAGGCGCTCCTCCCATACTGGGCGGAAAAAGCACGTCGTTTGTCGATCCGCTGCCGCAGGCACTCATACTGACGGCGATTGTTATTTCGTTCGGCGTCACGTCCTTCCTGCTTGTGATGGCGTTTCGCGCCTATCAGGAACTGAAAACGGACGAAATGGATCGAATGAGGGGAAATGATCAACATGAATAACTTTGTGATATTGCCTATCCTGGTGCCGCTGCTTGCCGCAGTGCTGCTGATTTTTATGAACAGGCGCGTGATGCTGATGCGGATATTCAGCACTGCCGCTTCCTGTGTCTCCATCGTCATCAGCGCCGCTCTCGTTCAGACGGTTTTCACACACGGGATTCAGACGCTGACACTCGGCGGATGGAAAGCGCCGTACGGCATTGTGCTCGCCGCGGATCAGCTTGCCGCACTGCTTGTTTTGACAACCGCCATAATCGGGCTGCTCGTCACCCTGTACTCCTTCCGCTCCATCGGAGAAAAAAGGGAGCGCGCTTTCTATTATTCAGGAGTGCAGTTTCTTCTGGCCGGCGTAAGCGGAGCGTTTTTGACGGGTGACCTGTTCAACATGTACGTCTTTTTTGAGCTTCTGCTTATCGCGTCCTACATGCTGATCGTGCTTGGCGGAACGAAAATTCAATTAAGAGAATCATTGAAGTATATCGTGTTTAACATTGTGTCATCCGCGTTTTTTGTCATCGGTGTCGGTTACTTATACGCGGTGACGGGCACGCTGAATATGGCTGATCTAAGCGTAAAAATAAGCGAATCGGGCCAGACCGGGCTGATCACCGTCATCGGCGTCCTGTTTCTCGTCGTATTCGGTTTAAAGGGCGGGATATTCCCGCTGTATTTCTGGATGCCGGGCTCTTATTACGCCCCGCCGGCTGCGATTTCGGCTTTATTCGGGTCTCTTTTGACGAAAGTCGGCCTGTATGCCATTTTAAGAGTATTCACCCTGATCTTTATTCACGATACGGGCTTTACCCACCAATTGATGATGTGGCTTGCGATGCTGACGGTGCTATTCGGCGTAATCGGATCTATCGCCTTTTCGGATGTCATGAAAATCGTCATCTACAATATTATTACAGCCGTCGGCGTGATTTTGTTCGGCATTGCCATGAACACGCCGGCCTCCATTCAAGGAGCGGTTTATTACTTGATTCACGATATGCTGATTAAAGGAGCGCTGTTTATGCTCGCCGGCACGCTTATCGCATTGACAGGCACTGCCAGCCTGCATAAAATGGGCGGACTGATCACCCGTTATCCCGTTTTGGGATGGATGTTCTTTATCTCAGCCATATCTTTGGCCGGCATCCCGCCGTTCAGCGGATTTGTGGGCAAGCTGAAGATCGCGGAAGGCGGGTTCGATAAGGGGGAAACATTGTTTTCCGTATTGATTCTCTTATCAAGCCTGCTTGTGCTCTATTCCGTGCTGAAGGTTTTTACGACGGCTTTTTGGGGGGAAGAAAAAGAAATCCCCGGCGCAGGCGGTCGGTCCGCAAAAGGACTTCTTTATCCGGCAGCCGCTTTTCTCCTTTTGTCGCTTCTGTTCGGGCTCGGAACCGAATGGGTTTCACCGTATGTCAATCAGACGGCTGAGAATCTGCTGAATCCGGAAAAATACATTGAAGCTGTTTTGAAGGAGTAGATGGCATGGCTTTTCAACTATTATTAAATGTTCTTCTCGCTGTTTGCTGGATGTTTCTCACAAACAGCCTCAGCGCGGCGGGTTTTATGACCGGATTTATCGCGGGCTTGGCGGCGCTGTTTTTTTTCCGGCGCTTCTTCTCGCGGCCGTTTTACATTTGGAAAATATGGTCAGTCATCAAACTGGCGCTGATCTTTATAAAAGAATTATATTTGGCCAATGTCAGCGTGCTGAAAACCGTTATATCGCCGAAACTGAACATCCGCCCGGGCATTTTCGCATTTAAGACGGAATTGACGGAGGATTGGGAGATCACGCTGCTCTCGCTGTTAATCACTTTAACACCGGGTACGCTCGTGATGGATATCTCCGATGACCGGTCGATTCTCTATATACACGCCATGGACATTGAAGATGCGGAGAAAGCGATCCATGACATCCGCGTCTCTTTTGAGAAAGCCATTCAGGAGGTGAGCCGCTGATGTTTACGTTTATTCTGCAATTATCACTCGGCATTATGGCGGTTTCGACTCTTCTGTACGTCATTCGCGTCATAAAAGGGCCTACGATACCGGACCGGGTCGTCGCGCTTGATGGGATCGGCATTAATCTGATTGCCATGACCGCGCTTGTATCCATTCTCTTAAACACATCGGCCTTTTTGGACATCATACTGCTGCTCGGCATTTTATCGTTTATCGGCACGATTGCCTTCGCTAAGTTTTTAGAGAAAGGAGAGATTATCGAAAATGATCGAAATCGTTAAATGGGCCGTCGCCGTTTGTATTCTGATGGGATCGCTGATCTGCCTGGTCGCGTCTTTCGGCACACTCAGGCTTCCTGATGTGTATACGCGCGCCCACGCCTCTTCAAAAGGCTCGACACTCGGCGTTAATTTGGTATTGCTCGGGGTGTTAGGCTACTTGTGGATGCTGACCGGAGAAATTTCTGTAAAAATACTGCTCGGCATCATTTTTATCCTGCTGACGGCGCCGGTCGGAGCGCACCTCATATGCAGGGCCGCGTACAATTCGGGAGCGGCGCTTGATAAAAGAAGCGTTCAGGATGATTACAAAGGGATCAGAAACTTTGTGATCAAACGAAAAGAAGATTCATATTTGTAAAAACAAACAGCCGGACGATTCAGGGTTCCGGCTGTTTGTTTATTTTGTTATAACAGCCAGCGTGCAGCGGGAAACACAGATCAGCCTTTCCCGTTCATCGAAAATGTTAATCTCGTACACAATGGTTGCCCTGCCTGTGTGAACGGGTTTCGCAATCGCTGTGACCGTCCCGCCCTCTTTCACGGATTTCAAATGATTGGCATTAATCTCAAGCCCGACACACGCCTGTTTCGACCTGTCGATAAAATGCTGGGCCCCGACACTTGCAACAGTCTCCGCCAGCGCTGCTGACGCGCCACCATGCAGATATCCGAAAGGCTGCACCGTCCTCTTATCCACCGGCATCACCGCTACGCATCTCTCCGGCGTGTTTTCAGTGATTTCAATACCGAGTGCACCGAGCAATGTATTGTTCAGATTCATAGGTCATTCTCCCTTCAAGATTTATAGTACGTTATCTGACTTGGCGATCAGCACCGCTTCAGTTCGGGAGCCGACATTCAGCTTGTTAAAAATGGATGTCAGGCTGTATTCAATCGACCGCTTGCTTAAGTGAAGCGCATCTGCGATTTCCTGATTGGTCAAACCTTTTTCGACCTCTTGGAGAATATGGCGCTCTCTCTGTGTTAACCGATCCTGCTCACTTTGAGGGGAAGAAGACGTTTTTGTTTTTTGCTGGGTCATCAGCTGTTTGAAATAGGAGAAATCAACTAAAATCTGTCCGTTGAGCACGTGATATATGTATTGCATGATTTTCTCTTTAGATTCGGTTTTGCTGATGGCGCCATGCAGGCCCGCGCGGATGGATTCTTCAAAATAATCTTCAACCTCATAGCCTGTGTAGACAATGATTTTACAGAGAGGATTCTCTTTTAAGATTTTCTTGGAAAGCTCTATGCCGCTGATGTCATCACCCAGATTTAAATCCATTAATATGAGATCGTAAGCTGAAAAATCATGCCGGAGAACGAATTGTTCACTGGCATCAGGACTGAGGCAATCGACAGAAAGATTCGTGTCCGTTTCCAGAATCGTCTTGGTGCCCTCCATGACAGCCGGATGATCATCAATCACTAGTATCTTTTTCATGGTTTCCTCCCTTTTACTCACTCATTTCCATTTTATTAAAAAGACTTGGCTTCTGCCAAGTCGATTTGGTGATAAATTGGTTACAATTCCATTTCAATATCCGCTTTAAAACCGTTTCCTTCACTTGTGTCGATTTTCATCCGTCCGTCAAGCGCCCGGACACGCTCCTTAATACCCGAAAGACCCATGCTCATCGACTGCCCGCCGCCTTCTTCCTGATTGCATCCGACACCGTCGTCTTCATAATGCAGAATCACTTTATTTTGAATGCTGATCAGCATAATCAGCACCTCATTCGCCTGTGAATGCTTCATGGCGTTCGAAAGAAATTCCTGAATGATGCGGTACAAATTCAGCTGTGTATCCAAATCCAGCGCCGCCGTAAACCGGCCCGTATTCAGACGGATATGAAACGGCGCACGCTCCTGCTGCTGCGCGGCAAGCTTGGATACCGCCTTGACCAGACCCAAATCATACAGCAGCTGAGGACGCAGCTCATGGCACGTCTCCCGGGTCATCAAAATGACATCCGACATCTGCTCATTCATCTGATGAAGCTTGTCCTGCACCTCTAACTGGCAAGGCTCCTCTTTCTTAAAATCGGCCAGAAACAGCTCACACTGGCGCTTCAAAGAAATCAAGTCCTGCAGCACTGAATCATGCAGATCACGGGCCAAATCCGAACGCTGCTTTTCCTCGATCGTAAACATCAGCTTTTTGAGCCAGACCGGGTTTGAGCCTTGTTGTTTTAGATCTTGTAAATGGTTCATGAGTTCTTCGATCTGCAATATGTTTTCCATCGAAACACTTGTATAAAAAGACAATGTCTTTAACCAAGATATCTCATCTCTTGTCAGTCTCGGAGTATTAATGCTCGACAAACAAAGCAGAACGTATGAGTTTGCCCCTCTTTCTCCAATCTTCATCAGAAAACCTTGATTTACTTCAATAATCTTGCCAATCTCTGATGTGACTTTATCAAATTCTTTTTTATACCGCTGCCAGTTCGGTTCACTGTTCTGTTTATCAAAATACAGAATGTCTCCGTCAGAATTGATTTCAAATATATAAGCTTTACTAACAGGCAAGACGTCCAAAATAGTCTTTTTCAAATTCATAAACACTTGATTTAAAGCTGATACGCTTTTAAGAAGCTGTGTATATTTATAAATGCTGTCTTGATAATTATATTTTTCTGAAAAACGTTTCAGGCGGAATTTGTAGTCTAATAACTCCTTAATATAAAATACCGCTAAAAAAATCAAAAATACATATACAGTGATTTGAATAATGTTAAAGTTATTCCCCTTGCTGTCGAATAATATATTCAGCCAAACAACTCCAATAGTCGGAACAATGGAAAGGAAACCATAGTACCTGATTCTGCCTAACAAAAAATCTATATCATAGATTTTATTGACCACGAATTGGTAGACTAACGCTAACGGAATAATAATTATAAATGGTGACGTCACTATAGCAGAATAAATATACCGTCCGAACAACACCTCAGGTATAATATAAAAAACTGTAAAAGGGAAAAAAGCTATGGTGTTAGATATAAGTAACACTTTCAACAAATAAAAGTGATCCTTTTTTCTATAGACTAGTCCATAAAAAATAATAACCGTGTAAACAACCATCATTTCCAAAAAAAATGTTCCTAAATTAATATTCGTAACAAGTTGAAAAGCAAAATGGTTTTGAAATACCTCAATTATTATATTAATAACCGGCAAAATATATAAAGCAGACACAACATAACCAGATGAAAACTTTATTTTTAATTCTTTAAAATATTGATAAAGAAAATGATAGTATAGTACAGGTACATTCAAAAACGTAAAAAGGTTAATATATCTGTTTATTTCATACCCTCTAGTTACTCCACCTGCGCTTAAATAAGCAATAGATGTAAATAATAAAAAGATAATTAAAATATAGGCTGAATAAGTATCTTTTACTCTATTAACTTTATAAATGTAAAAAATACACAACAAACTTAAAGCAAACAATATGCACGGGATAATATAAATAAAAAAGCTATAAGAGCTGTTCAAGGAAATAAATTCCGTATTATGTAGGTCTATTTTATGGTTATCCCTTATAATTTTCATATGTTCAGCTTTCGCTAGATATTGACCTCTTATATTCTCTTCTGTCGGTGTTTTTCCGCTTATTTCAATTATCCTGTCTCCCTCTTTTAAGCCCATATATTTACCATACGTAGACTTGGAGAGTTTTACAACCTGCAATTCATGGTTATTGTTTTCAACCACATAGGTTCCTACCAAAACTCCGTTTTGAGTAAAATATATAATATGAACGACGTAAAAGAGACTGACGAATAACAATACAATCGAAAAATTTCTAATGAATTTTTTCAATAGATCTCACTCTCTCAATCATTGTTCCCAAAAAATCCCCCTGCATTTTTTTGATTGACTAAAGTCTCTTTCAAAAATCTCAACAATGGCAGGTAACAGTTTATCCGGAACTCCTATTAAACTAGCTTCCCCACACGCTAACTTTGTAAGTACAAGTGGATTTTCCATAAGATAATGTACGATATCTTGCTTCACTGTAATTTCCTCCATTAAAGTTCTAACATTATATTTAAATCTTTTATACTTGTCGTAATTTCTTCCTCGTACATTTTAATTAACATTGAAACATACTGGCTAACTCCTGCATCAAATAGCAGGTCTTCAAGGCTTTTTTTATTATCAATGAGGAATGAATGGTAACTTGCTTCTGCATTCATTAAATCCAAGATTTTTTCTGAAGCAGCATTAAATCTTCGCTTTAGATACAACAGAATTAATGTTTTTCTTCCCTTTCTGATATCACTACGATTTTTATTAAAAAGACCATAATAATCATTTTCAACCTGTTTAACAATTCCAATTTTATAGGAATAATTCTCAATTTCTTCGTTAAACTCCCCATTTGCAAGCATTGTTCCTAATACAGCTGACATTGCAGTAAGCGAGCCTGATTTTTGTTTAATCATTTGAAGACATTCGTCTTCAGTTTCGGGGAAATTTTCGAGGTCATTATGCTGACCTTGCATTGCATTTAAAGCATATTTCATAGCGAGCCGGGGAAAATCGGAGTTCGTTTTAAGCTCACAAATAACTTGAAGACTTATTGAATAAAGAGAAGTGGCTGCATTTAAAGAGATAGATTGATCTATCTTCATCCATTCCTTATCCAAGTTATCTTCATCCTCTATATCGTCAAAAATATCAAAAGCTAAAATTAACAATTCAATTCCTGAAGCTAATAACGTAATATCCGAATAATGCTCACCATCGAAAGCCACATAATGCTTAAATGCAAGAACACCAAAAGCAAAATGATTTTTTTCATTTATAAAAGTCTGAAGGGTGTCTTTTAAATGTGGATTATTTATTTTCTCCTCCACAATTTCCTTCATCTTCTCTTTAATCGTTTCGGCATCTAAACACATTTGCTCAATAATTGTCTTCACCCTCCCATTCTATTTTACTAAATGCAGGTGATGAAAGACAGCAGGTTTTTCGTTTTTTAACAATCGTATAATACTTTATCCACGAAATGGATAAAAAATGCACAAAAAAAAGACTTGTTTCCAAGTCTTTTTAAGAAATTTTCATTGCATATGAGAATTTATCGAGCTGATCAATGCTTTTGTTAATGTTTCGTAATGAGTCGGTTGTTTCTCTGATATCATTTTCAAGTCGGAATAATAATTGCTTTACTTCTTCTAATTTGTTTTCCACCGTTTCCACACTCCTTTTTTTGAAAGATCAATGAATTGTGTATGGTGAACGAGTCCTAGGTATTTGATCTGTTACTAATAGTGTAAACGTTTTTGCGGGATTTTTCACCGAAAAGTATGTGTAAAAGTATCTGCGTGACACCGCAAACCGAGATAATCCCATAGTCCCGAACGGAGCATTTAGCGAACAGGACTATATAACTACCAGAAAGGCAGACGTTTAGGATGAAGCAGACCAATCTGGCGGTTCTGCTGTTTTTTTAACGGTTTTCCGACAAACCGGCAAGGACTATAGTCCCTGCCGCCGCAATTTCAAAACAGAATGGGCGAACAACGTCGCATAACCACCGACAAACACCGAAAAGACCGCAACCCCCGCATTGTGGTCTTTTGCATGTCATAACTCGTTATCACGCCGCCTATACTCATGTATAACGAATGTTTTCTCAGGAAGGAGGCCGCCGTATGCATTATGTCTATCCATGCTTCCCTGTTTTCGCCGCGCCATACCGGAATCCTGCGCCCAGTCCCCCGGTTCACGCAGATATTTTGACAGCGTCCGCAAAAGAAGCTGCGGGCATGCTGGAGGATGCGCGCCTGCTCCTTGCGCGTTTGTCGGCGTCAAAAGAGCTTGCGCGCCGCATCCTCACCGCAGCGCAATCATCTGACACCGCAGCGGTCAAGCGGCTCATTAAGCAGATCGGCATCAAAAATGATTTTGACGTGACGTATAATCCCGACGGCATCCGTGTCAGTCTGATCAGAGAGCAAAGCCGGTTTATCATCGCCCTCAGGTGGTCGGCTTAAAGCGGCTCAATCCACGATCAGCTGCCGGCACCATTCGATCGCCTGTAAGTAACATTCATACGCTTCTTCTTTGTTCAGTTCTTTTCCCCACTCGTCACAGTCCCAGTTGTTGCATTCAATGGCTTTGACGAGCGCGAGCATCTTATAATAATCGTTTTCATAACCGAGCAGCGCCTGTCCGACTTCATCGATTAAAGGCAGTTCTTTGATGATATCCTCCAGCTCCCTGTGGAGAAGCGTATCGATGAGCGAAAACATGCCGATCAGCATGTAAGAAGAGGGCTGGGGCCTTCCGGTTCTTTTCGCCAGCAGTTCGCACAGTTTGGCCCTGATTAAGGAAATCTTAATGATTTCTTTTTGGCTTGAGTGGCTTTTCGCCGTTAAATCTCTGAATGAAAGAATGTAAATCAAGCGCTTAATCTCATTCAGCCCGAGCATCATGATGGCCTGCTGGATGCTGTCTATCTTTTTTTTCAGCCTTGTTTGCGATCCGTTTAAAAAACGCAGAATCTGATACGATAAGCTGACGTCCCGCTCTATGTATTCCGTCACGCGCTTTATATTGGGCTGGTCATTGTTTAATTCGCTTAAAAGCTGGTAGTAAGAATGAAAATGAAACGTCAGATCATTTCCGCTGATGACACGCGGTTCACTGAAAAAATATCCTTGAAACAGGTGAAAGCCGTCTATGGCCGCCTGTTTATAATCTTTTCTCGTCTCCACTTTCTCCGCTAAATAAATCAGACTTTTACAGCTGTACGTCTGAATGATTTTTTTGCGCTCCAGACGCGAGGATTGCAAAAAGTCGATTTTTAAAATATCAATATATTTCATCAGCTGTTCCACTAACTCTTCATTTTCCGGATTGATGGCGTAAAAATCATCAAGTGCTAATGTATATCCTAATTTCTTCAGCTGTCTGCATCTTGAGATGAGTGCCGGAGTGATCGGTATGTCCTCAAGAATTTCGATAATAAGCTGGTCAGGATCAAAGGAGGTAGGGAGATCTGAAAACATCAGGCTTTCTGTAAAATTCACAAAGCAGCGTTTCCCCTCAGTCAGCTTTTCGATTCCGATGTTGATAAAGCTGTTAATAATGAGATCCGTCGTAGCTTTATCTCCGTCAGCGGCCGAATAACGGTTCTCTTCGCTCTCCCGGTAAAGAAGTTCATAAGCAACAACCTGTTCGTTTCTGTTGAAGATAGGCTGTCTCGCAACAAACACCTTCATTCATTTACCCCCTTAGATACGGCCTTCGAACATAAGTATATCAAATAATTTGACGAAATTTGTCTAAATGTGAAAAATATTATCACAACAAAAAGGCCTTTCCAGAGAAAGGAAAGGCCGCTTTGTCTTCTATTCAAGTTCCCGTTTCAGCTCGCTTTTGATTTCATGAATCCGCTGCATCTTGTTGCTCCAGCAGTCTTCGCTTAAATCGACCGGATATTCTTCCGGCTTGCTGATCCGTTTGTATTCCTCCCACAGAAGTTTGAGGTTATCCTGCACGTATTGCTGGATGTCGGTAATTTCGGGATTATCATAGCATAAAACGCCGTTTTCAAAGATCGGCTCATGCAAGTCTTTCGCATAGAAGTCAGTGACGAATTTGCTGACGAACGTGTGGACGGGATGGAACATTTTTAAGCGTTTCTGATCATTTACCCGCTCGTCATAAAGCGCGATATAATCACCTTCCGAGTGGTGATTCAGCTTGTTGATAATCCGGTATACTCTCTTTCTTCCCGGCGTTGTCACTTTTTCAGGGTTTGACGAAATTTTAATGGTGTCAGTCAGTTTGCCGTCCTCTTCAATGGCGACAAGCTTGTAAACCGCGCCGAGGGCCGGCTGATCGTATGCGGTAATCAGCTTCGTGCCGATGCCCCACGTATCGATTTTCGCTCCTTGGGATTTCAGATTTAATATCGTGTGCTCGTCAAGATCGCTTGAAGCAATGACCTTTGCGTCTGTAAAACCCGCTTCATCAAGCATTTCACGCGCTTTTTTTGACAGGTACGCCAAGTCCCCGCTGTCCAAGCGGATGCCGATGAAGTTGATCCGGTCGCCGAATTCCTTTGCGACTTTAATCGCATTCGGCATGCCCGAACGGATCGTATCGTACGTATCTACGAGAAATACGCAGTCTTTGTGGGTCTCCGCATATTTCTTAAATGCCGTATATTCATCGCGGTACGCTTGTACGAGCGCATGAGCGTGCGTGCCGGATACCGGTATATTAAAACGCTTTCCGGCTCTTACATTACTCGTTGCGCTGAAGCCGCCGATCAGAGCCGCTCTCGCTCCCCACATAGCCGCATCCATTTCATGGGCGCGCCGCGTTCCGAATTCGAGGGCGTCTTCGTCACCGACAACGCCTTTAATGCGGGCCGCTTTCGTGGCGATTAATGTTTGGTAATTCACAATGTTAAGCAGAGCCGTCTCAATCAGCTGGGCTTCGATCAGGGGCGCTTCGACCCGCATAATCGGTTCGTTGTTAAAAACGAGCTCGCCTTCTTTCATGCTGTAAAGAGATCCGGTAAAAGAAAGATCCCGTAAATAATCAATGAAATCATCAGCATAGTGCAATTCCGTTTTTAAATAATTCAGATCGCTGTCGGTAAATTTGAAGTTCTCCAAGTATTCGATTGCTTTTTCTAAGCCCGCAAATACCGCATAGCCGTTTTCAAAGGGAAGCTTTCTGAAAAAAAGCTCAAAAATCGCTTTTTTCTCATGAATGCCGTCTCTCCAGTACGTTTCGGCCATATTAATTTGATAAAGATCTGTATGTAAAGACAAACTGTCGTCTTTAAAACCATGCTCCACCAAAATTATTTTCCCCTTCCTTACTCTGCCACTTGCGCTCCGATGCTGTTCTTAAAATGGGACAGGGCCCATTCATGCCCTTCCGGATTAAAGCTGGCCACAGCGTTTTGATGAATGACGATCTGAAAGCCCTTGTTGTAGGCGTCAACCGCCGTGTGAAGAACGCAGATGTCCGTGCACAGGCCCGCAAGATGCAGCTCAGTGATCTGCCGTTCCCGCAGTTTCAGCTCTAAATCCGTTCCCGCAAAAGCAGAATATCTCGTTTTTTCCATATAATTTACGTTTTTTGCGTGTTTATGTTTCTCATAAAGAGGCGATAGCCTTCCGTACAGCTCTTTGCCCTCCGTGCCGTTAATATTATGCGGAGGAAACAGGCGTGTCTCGGGATGAAAATCATCGTCTGCATCATGCGAATCTACCGCAAAGACAACGTAATCACCGTTTTCTATAAATGCTTGCGTCAAACTGACAATCGTATCTTCAATCTGTCTCGCGGGTTCTCCGCAGGTTAATGCCCCGTTCTCTGCTGCAAAATCATTCGTATAATCAATGCATATAAATGCTTTTTTCATAGCCGGCCTCCCCGCCATTCATATGAAAACCATTATATCCTATCTCCACTTGTAAGTGAATTGGCATTGTAAAATGACAAACGGTGTTTTGCCCTTTTAAGATTTCAGGAGTGAGCGCTGAAAAATGTCATCCTGTACGTAAATGCCGTCAAGGTTCACGGCATAATCGGCGGCAAAAACCAGGCCGAGCGGCGTTTCGAATTGAAGGTCCGATATGACGGAGCTTCGGACACCGGCAAGTGCGGCAAGCTTCATATATGGTGAATAAGCATGATACGGGAGCCTTCCGTTTATATAGAGCACCGCGTCTTTTCGGCTTTTCAGCGCCTGTTTCACTTCTTCATACGGCTGCTTTTGCAGCACCTGCCCCTTCGTCAGGGCAATGATGACTCTTTCACGGAGCGAGCCTAAAAATAAATGGCGTTCATCCGGTTTCGTCTGCAGAGGGCCGTACATCCCCTGCTGTAAATAAAGGTCAACCGTTTTGTCGCTCATCGGCCTGTCCCTCCTCAGCTTGTTTTACAATTATCTCCCCGGACGGGACGCGGTAAACCGCTTCGTTACATTTCAGCCACCCAATGGGAGATCTTGCCGGCGAGCTCTCCCGCGGGCTCTTCTTCAATCAGCTTGCTGAATGATTGTAAAAGCCGCTGCGCCAGCGCCTTTTTCTCTTCCTCATAGGAAATGATCGTGCTCCACTCAAGTTCCGGAACGGCTACAAGGGTATGCTGTTCTTTTTTATTTTCATGCAGATATACATCACCGATCATTCCGGACTGCACGGTAATATTCGCTTTTCTGATTTTCATAAAAATTCCCCTTTTATAAAGACTGATTCTATTATACTACAAAAAAGCGACAGCCTCCTAAAAGGAGGCTGTCACGCGTTGAACCAATCAGGTTCGTCAAACACATCGATGTCTTCAAAGCGCGTTTTGCTGAATTTATTAGTGACTTTGACAAAATCTCCGGAATGAAACGCCCCTGCCCCCGCGCCTGAGTGGTCAACGGCTTTGGGAGAAATGGCAAACACGTCACCGAAGCTCGCCGCAGCGTCTCCGGCTAAACTCATAATATAAATCGGTCCCACAATTGCAGGCATACCCACACCTCCGCTTTTCTTTACAGCATTTTATGCGCTGCATCGGGAGTTGTGCCCGTTTTTATTTCGGCTTGCGGCTGTCTTCGAGCTTTGACCGCTGACGAAGTTTGATAAGCCGGACGATATTTAAGACGAAAGCTTTTAAAACCGCGTAAACCGGCACGGCCAGAATCATTGCGAGAATGCCGCCGAAACTGCCCGCTCCGATAAGCAGAAGAATAATGGTGAGCGGGTGGGTATTGAGCCGTTTCCCGATGACAAGCGGAGAAAGCAGGTTCCCGTCAAGCTGCTGGACGACAACGACAACAATAACGGCAAACAGCGCCTTAGCCGGCGAATCCATAAACGCGATAATCACCGCGGGCGCCGCCCCGAGAAACGGCCCCAGGTACGGAATGATATTGGTGACGGCGATCACCATCCCGAGAATTAACGCATACTGCAGGCCGATGATCCAATATCCGATAAAGCATGCCGTTCCGACAAAGAGACAAATCAGCAGCTGGCCTTGGAAATAGGCGGCCAATGTGACATATAAGTCGTTAAATATTTTCCTGCCTTCCGCCCGGTAGGAAGAAGGCAGGATTTTGACCGCCAAGAGCGGAAACCGCCGGCCGTCCTTCAGCATATAAAACAAAATGAACGGAACGGTGATCACGACAAGCGTGATATTCGTAACGACGCCGAACACGGCCGACAGGCTTGCCGTAATATTTTGCGGAAGGCTTTGTAAAAATCCCGTCAGAGACTGCTGGATTTTTTCTATCGACACATAATCCTGCGTCATCATCCACGTAAACCATTTGGAATGGGATAATTGCGCCGTCAAGACTTGAATCTGATGAATGTAATCAGGGAAATTGTTAATCAGCCCCGTGACCTGGGAAGCCACAATCGGTCCGATGGCGGTGAACATAAAGGCAATCAGGCCGATGAAAACGAGATAAATGAGCAGGATCGCCAATGTCCGGGGGATTTTTTTCTCAAGCAGGCGCACGATCGGATTAAAAATAAAAAACAAAATGCCCGAGATCAAAATCGGAAAAAACAGAGTGGTGATAAAACCGAAAAACGGCTGAAAAATAAACGAGACTTTCGTTGATACGTAAATAATGAGCAAAACGAGCAAAATTTGCAGCGTCCAAAAATGGACCTTTGATTTCAACAAGCGGTTTCCTCCTATTGTCATGTGAACTTGTACTGTGATTGTACCAAAAAAAGCCGCCGTGCATCTATGTATCTCAAAAAGAAGACGCACCGGGGTTCTATAGGGCCGCCTCCGGTTTGCGCCTTATTCGGGCTGTTACACGCGTTCGGTATAATCAGGCATGACGGAAACCACATGGCGGTTTCTGATATAAAATATACGGTCATGCGTTTCTTCAATGGCGATGTGATCCGGAGTGGCATCAATCAGCCGTCCTCTGATAATGCGTCTGACGGTTTGAATAATAAACCTTGAGCCGATAAGCTTATGGATGGTCTGATAAACGTAAGGGTCCACTAACGAGACGATTTGCGGGCTTCCTTGATGGGCCATTTTCGCTGATCCCCTTTACTATGTTTTCCTTCAGCATATGCAGCGGACAAAGGCTTTGACACAGTACGTCTATCGGAGCGGAAAAGGTGTTAGTGAGCATGCGGAGTTATGTAAGCGGAAAAGGCCGCATGAGTGGCCTAGACTGAGCTTCTTATGGGATATTGGGCTTGGTCAATTAACTGATCAAGCTTTTGGATTTGTTTGAGCGCGGCCGTGTGATCCATTTGGCGGTAATGGTGATGTCCGCCGGGTTCTTCATCGAGTTCATCCGCTTGTTTCACGATTTGCTGGAGCGTATTCTTGTCCAGTTCGCCTTCAGGCAGATAGGAATCGGTGTGAAGCAGAATCGCCAGCGCAATGTCCTTCGCCGCTTTCGGTTCTTCACCGAGCCGGATGAGCAGCTTATGCGCCCGTTCCGCGCCTTTAATGGCATGGATATCGTTTCTTCTGTACTTTTCATAATCCCATTTGCCGTCTGTGTACCATTCATAATGGCCGACGTCATGCAGTAAAGCCGCTTTCGCCGCAAGATCCGGGCTGACACCTGCTTTTACGGCAAGACGGTATGCATGAAACGCGCAGGCGATCGCATGGGCGACACCGGAACGCTGTAAATACTTTTGTGCGATTGGATGGGTGAAGACATCCATTAACGTTACATTTCTCATGGAAACCCCTCCTTATTTATATTTTTAGAATCCTAACATAAATCGAGAAGAAACTCAATTCATCTGATACATTTCTTATACCCCTTATACGTTGTTTCATTCATCATATGCCGCCGGACTCCGAAGTGATTGTACAAACAAAAAAGAGCAGCGTGAACGCTGCTCTACAAAAATTCTTTGATATCGTATATCCGTCCGTTTTCCGGCTCGCCCGCGATCAGTGAGTGAATGACGCCGGCGATGTATTCAGGACTTCTGAGGTTTTTCGTTTCTTTCAGATTGCGGAACCGTTCGATGTCATGGAAATCTTCTTTTGACGAAGAACGGATGACAGCCTGCATGTCTGTATCCATCACTCCCGGCGAGAATGATATCATGCGGACCGGCAGCTCTTCATCTTCCTGTTCAAACCCGAATGTTCTCGTAAACATCTCAAGCCCCGCTTTTGAGCTGCAATACGCGCTCCAGCCTTTATAAGGATTTTTCGCCGCGCCCGATGTGATGTTGACAATTGTTTTGCTGCCGCTGAACGCTTCGAAACGCTTTGTGAACATTTGGCTGAGCAAAACGGGCGCCGTCAGATTAAGGGTGTAATGGCGGTTCAATTCTTCGGCGGAAGCCTCTTTCGCCCGCTTGATCGGTTCCACCATTCCGGCATTGTTGATCAGTGTGACGGCGGAGTACCCCTTCTCCTCTGCTTGATCAAGAATCGCCTTCATCTGCCGCCCGGTATCTGCCAGGTCGGTTAGATCAACACTGTATTCTGTCAGTCCCTCGCGCTTTTCCCCGCTTATCGTTCTTGAAAGCGCGGCGACTTCGGCTCCTTCTTGAAGCGCCTGTTCCGTAAGCGCCCGGCCCAAGCCTTTTGACGCGCCTGTTATAAGAAAAAACTGCATGAAACTCCTCCTTTTTTTCTTATTTTACGGGCTGTCTTCCCGCAAACACAAGCGATCCGTTTACCGCTTTGCCTTTTCCTGCGCCGTGACTTTCGGGATCAGATAGATCATGGCCGCAATCCCGAGGAGTATCAAGACGGCATAAATGACAGGCAGCAGAAAAGAAGTCTTTTTCTCTTCCGTTTCCATATCTGCCGAGGTACGCCTCACCGCCGGCTCGGCAAATGTGATACCCAGTTTTTTCGATTGCGCTTTGATCGTATTCGGCTCCGTGTCTGACGATGTAAACAAATTTGATATCAGTTTGTCATCCGGGTTTTCGGCCGGCTGATCAAAGGTGATATCCTTCTGTTCTTTCGGAAGCGCCGTTTTTTCCTCAGAGTAGGCATCGTCGTGCAGGTAATCCGTACGAATTTCAATGTCTTTCTTTTCATATTCATTCGGCTTGACATCAGTATTTTCCTCATTCGCGGCTGCGGCTTGGGGAAGGAAAAGGAAAAAGGAGAGAGCAAACAGCAGCAATCCTTTTTCCATGAACGTGTTACGCCTCATAAGACTGATCACTTTCCTCCGTTTTTTCCGCAAACAGCCGAATGACGAGCGGAAGCGCCGCCGCAATCAGCGTAATGATCGCAAGAACCGTTACCCCCATCGCAAACAGATGGCCCGTTCCGTATTGAATATCGATATAGACTTTCGAAACCGGACTGTCAAAGGTGAAGTTCGGCATAATCAGGTCGATCAAAGGCGCCACATAAAAGAGAATGAGCGCTGATGATGCGATCCATCCGGTAATCGAGCTGAAGACAAAGGCTGCCCGGATAAAAGCTGAACTCGCCGCAAGCAAGAGAATCGTAAAGACTGACCATTTAATCGTCTGATCGTCCGGAAGCGAGTAGATATTCAGACCGAACAGACTGATCATCAATCCGACCATAATGTTTAAAATCCCAAAGAGCGCGCCTTTGACAAGAAGCGGCGCCTGCTGATAATACGAGCTGAAATAGCCGATCAGAAGACTGCTGATCAGGACGATCACCAAAATGACGACCGGCGGAACATTCTGAACCCGGTCTTCCGGCACCTCTCCGCTGATTTTAAGCGGGTTGGCGAGATAATCATAAACGTAGCCGTTTTCCTGTCCGTCAACGAGCGCGTTCCCTAAAATGCCGTACACGTCATTTCTGATCAATTTCGTGGAATCGACGTTTTTGCCCCAGTTGCTGTTCAGGGTGTCCGCTTTTTGCTGGACGTCATTTACGCTTTGCTGCATATTGTCGGTATAGCTGATGATGCCGGACTGGCGTTCTGACAGATGGCCCATCGTGTCAGACATTTGCAGGACTTCGCGGCCGACGGTATCCTGAGCGCCGAGCGCCATCGTTCCGGTTAATCCGTCTCCGCTGAACGCGGCCGCTTCCTGCACGGCACCTTCAGCCAGCTGATCGGATGCTTTCGCCGCGCTGTCTGAAATGCTGGCGAGCTCATCGAGCACCCCGGCTTGTTCATCTCTGATATAGGTACTGTAGTTATCCGAGAATTCGGTCATGCCTTTAATGAAATTGCTGATGTCTTCATCTGTCTGCATCTTGTTATTTTTCAGGTTTTCCCAGCTTGCCGTTTCCACCGGTTTGATGGCGAGAACGGTTTGAACTTCGCCTTGCTGGGCTTTCAGCACCCTGTTTTTCACATCAGGCAGCGAGCCCGCGTCAAGAGAGTGATAGAGTGTCGCCTCATACAGAGATAAATCATTATAGTAACTCATTAAATCTGATATCTTTTTTGTATTAATGTCAGCGGCAAATATCTGTTCAAGAGCAGATTTGCGGCCGCTATCCAATGACGGGTAGTTCAAAATGTTCTGTTCTGTTCTTACAATCAATCTGTAAACGGTATTGAAGTCTTGTTTTCTCGTTTCTTCTAATTCTTCCAGATTTTCCTTTAATTTGTCTGCCCGTTTTTCAACTTCGGCAATCTGGTCTTTAAGGCCTTGGATTTCTTCATCAAGAGCATCAAGACGTTTTTTCAGTTCTTCATTATGAGTCTGCTGTTTCTCTTCCAGCTCTTTTTCAATTTGCTGAATGCGCTCTGCGGCTTGGTTCAGCCTTTCTTTCGCCTCAGATATGTCCGTGCCGCCGTCCCCTTCAGAATCGTTTGGATCGTCCGCCGGCTCATCAGCAGGCGGAGTGACGTTTTTAGCGGCAGTGGCGGTCTGGACGGTTTTTGGCTCCTGATCACCTGTGTTATCGGAAGCAGGCTGCTGATCTTTTGTGCCGTCTTCCGTTTTTCCGCCTTCTCCGGGATTCGTTCCGTTATTCGGATCGGTATCGCCGGAGTTTTCACCGTCATCACCTTGGCCCGGTTTTTCAGGGGCCGGATTTTCTTTTTCCGGTTCTTTTAATCCGTCAGAAATGTGATTGATTTCAGCGGAGATGCGCTTTAATTCGTCACGCTGATCGTCTAGGTCAATTTTCAGATCGCCGGGTTTTTCTTCTTCCGGTTTTTCTTCTTCTTTCGGTTCATCCGAGCCGTCATCCCCCGGGTCCTTTTCCGGAACGGTTAATGCTGGCCGATCCCTTTTCATAAGGGTTTGGATGCTGTTCAGTGTTTCAAATCTTGCTTGGGCTTTATATTGAGTCAAAAAATTGTTCAGTAAATTGGATTGAATATCTGCCATCCCGTGTTCCTGCTCAGGAACCTGCGCTTCTCTCACCTGTTTGGCGGCAAGAAGAGCCGATCCTGTCTGGTCAAGCTGTGTCTGCGCCTGGTTTATGCCTGAAGACAGCCCGCTCATCATCGTGCTGAACTGGTTGGCGGCCTGCTGTGCTTTAATGGCATTCAGTCCGGTTGTGATTTGCTTTTGATTTTGTTCCTGCGCGGCCATCAGCAGTTTTTTCTGATTTTCTTGATATTGTTTATAGCGCTCGACCGTATCGGCAAAGTCTTTGAGCGTGGTTTTGGCTTCATCTGCCGAAGTCAATTTTTCTTTTGCCGCGCCTTGCGCTTCATTCATTGATTTTTTCAGTTCGTCAATCAGGTCTTTTTGCCGCTTGATTTCACCTGCCAAGTCATTGGAGCTCGGCTTGTAAAAGTTGTACATGACGTTTTGAAACTCTGATTCTTTATTGACGATCTTGTCAAAATCGCCTCGGACATTGTTCACTTTTTGTGAGACGAAATTCCAATATAATGCCGACATTTTTTTGTTCATTGATTTTTGGGCGTCTTCTAGCTCACGCTGCACCTTTTCTTTGTTGACGGCGTTCAGGTTGCTTTGAATATTGAATGTCAGCGTGGCTTTTTGCGGACGCTCCTTGTCATAGCTTAAGATATCTTTTGAAAAATCGGATGGAATGTAAACGACGGCGTCATACTTCTTAGCCGCCAGGCCGTTTTCAGCCGCGCTCCTGTTGACAACCGTCCATGAATAATCCGGACGGCCGCCGAGAGCGGCCGCTACTTCTTTGCCGAAATGGACGGATTCCTCTTCCTCATTTTCATCTGTTTGTAAGCCCATGTCTTCATTCACGACTGCGATTTGGCGGGTGGCGTTGATTTTTTGTTTTCCCGGGTCATCGCCGATAAACCGGAAAAACAGCACCGGCAGCAGCAGAATGATGACGACCGCGGCTATTAATTTGATCAGGCTTTTTCGTTGTTCAGTCATCTGACGGCCTCCCTTTCCGCTGAACATAAAGGTATTTGGATTTTTTGCTCCTTCCCGTTTTCAACCAAATAGCCGAAGCCCGGCTGAATGTCCGGTTCCTGCCTTTGGTAAGGCAGCGGAATGACATTTTGTTCGGATTTTTTCACAAGCAGCATTGCGTGGCGGATCTGTTTCATTTCCGTCGTTAAGGAATCATAGCCTTTTGAGAATTCGCTGTGATTGCCCGCCGGGATAAAACTGAAGCCCACATGCGCGTACGATTTCATAAACATCGCCAGCTTGTCCTGAATGGCGGTGTCGATCGTCTGCTGGAATCTTGTAATGCCGTCGGCCATTAACACGACCGGAGAGAAACTGAGTTTGTGCACATCGCCATTTTTGACGGCCTGCGCATACTGAGCTTCGCGCTCCGTGAAAATGGCTTCTGCCGTTTCGATCCACTGCCGGACGTCTTCTTTTGTATCCAGATAGCTGATCTTTGTTTCCTGCGCATACTGCGACAGTCCGCGGTCAATCGAGTCAAACAGCCCGACCCGTTCCGTACCTTCACGCAGCAGGTGATTCAGCATCACTTTCAGAATGTTTGTTTTTCCACGCTGTGTCTGGCCCAAAATAAGACAATGCTTATTTTTGCCCAGATCAAAGTACACAGGGCTGACCTTTTCCTCATGAAGCCCGACAGGAATGCGGAACGGTTCTTGATCCGGGCCGAGACGGAGTGAAAATTCGCCGGCCGTCAGCCTATCCGGAAGCATCGGAATCGGGTCTGGGCCGGCTGTTCCGGCGTGGCGCTCAGCTAAAGCTTTGACATCATCTTTCAGCGACTGGAACATCTCGAGGTCATTTTCCGCTTCAGCCGGAAGAAACATTTGCGCGAAATACAGTTCTTCTTTTTGGATCATGACGCGGCCCGGGATCGGTTCGAGACTGAACGGCGGACGCCCGTAAATGGAGTATCCTTCTGACTGATCCATTAAATAATGGACGACTTTCGTTTTTATGTTGTTTAACAGCGACTGGCGGACAGCGTTTACCCTCGTTGCGGTCAGCAGGAAGTAAATGCCTAAGCTTTGCCCGTCGCGTGAAATCTGGATAAATTCCGTTTCTAATTCATGCATTTCATCTTTTACAATGTCGAAATTGTCAATTGTGATAAATATAAACGGCAGCTCTTCTTCACTGAGCGAATTGTACATTTTGATATGGCTGACTTCTTTTTCTCTGAACAGCCGTTTCCGCCGCTCGATTTCTTCCTTGATGCGGATCATGAATTTTTCGATCTTTCTCATTTGATCCATTAAGAAATAGTCTGCGGTGTGCGGAAGCTTTGCCAATGGCAGAAGCGTGCCGTTTCCGAAATCAAAGATGTACATATGAAGCTCTTCCGGCGTGTATCCTTCCGCGAAGTTCATCAGGAAGGTGATGGCAGCCACTGACTTGCCGTAGCCGGATGAGCCGAAAATGCCGATGTTGCCGTCATCCATCATCGTATAAGCGAGAGGCGCCTGTCTTTGCTGATCAGGCTCATCAACGCAGGCGATAAAGAAGCGGTCTTTTTCCTGCGCGGGGTAAATCGTGCGCGGGATACGTTCGGCAAGCGGCGGAAGCCACGGGCTCGGCAGCTTTTCAATGCCCATTTCATTTTGAATCCGCTCGATTTCTTCGACTACGGCTTCTATTTCTGCCGGGGCGTCTTTTTTCGCCGCATCATCCGCGTCCACCTCAGACAGCGGAATTAAGCCGGTGTCGGTAACGATGGCAATGTCATCCTCGGTGCCGTATACATCTTCCATGTAAGGGGCGCCGCTCCAGGCAGACTGGAACTGCTCATACACTTCGTTATTTCCGACTTGCAAGTAGCCGCGTCCGGTGACCGTAATATTCGCCG
The DNA here is from genome assembly GCF_053470005.1 of Bacillus sp. N1(2025). Taxonomy (NCBI): domain Bacteria; kingdom Bacillati; phylum Bacillota; class Bacilli; order Caryophanales; family Bacillaceae; genus Bacillus; species Bacillus sp. N1(2025). The sequence goes on along the minus strand of NZ_JBLTJB010000003.1, from coordinate 355,536 downwards.
CATCACTGTTTTTCAGGATTTCTTTACTGTCACTTGCATCCTGCACTTTCAGCGCGACCTTAAAGCGTGAGTTGCTCCATATTTGGTCGTCAATGATGCCGCCCGGCTTTTGCGTGGCGAGAATTAAATGCACACCAAGGCTCCGTCCGATGCGGGCCGCGCTGACAAGCTCCCTGATAAAGTCAGGCTCTTCGCTTTTCAGCTCGGCGAATTCATCTGAAATCAAAAACAGGTGCGGCATCGGAATATCCGTTTCTCCCTGTTTATACAGCTTTGTATAGTCATTGATGTGATTGACGCGATATTGATCAAACAGACGCTGCCGTTTTTTCAGCTCGCTTTTAATGGATGCAAGCGCCCTGATACTGAAGTTTCTGCTTCCTTCAATATTCGTGATGGTCCCGAGAAGGTGCGGCATCTTGCGGAACGGCTGGGCCATTCCTCCGCCCTTATAGTCAATCAGCAAAAACGCCGCTTCATGCGGGTGGAAATGAACGGCCAATGACAGGATGTACGTTTGCAGAAATTCACTTTTCCCGGAGCCGGTCGTTCCCGCCAGCAATCCGTGCGGCCCGTGCGCTTTTTCATGCAGGTTTAAATAGACGATGTCGTCTTTTCCTTTATAGCCGATCGGAACAGCCAGCGATTTTGCAGACTCACTTGTCTCCCACTTCTGCCTGATGCCGATTTCTTTTACTTCCTTCGCATGAAACAGCTCCAGAAATGAGACCGTTTCAGGAATGGAATTCGTCATTCCGACCTGATGGTGCAATGTCCGAAGCGTCCGGGAAAACCGCTCGTTGTTTGTCCGTTCGTGCCTGTCCAGCTTAAACGGGATCTGCACCGCTTTTTTCTGCTGAATGAGAATGTCTCCCTCATCTTCATTAATGTAGCGGACGAGGGTGTGAATGTTTTCTGCCAGACTTTCCTTCGTTTCCGCGGCGATGATTGCCGAGATGCCGAGATGCTCATGCCGGCCTTCGATGTATTCTAAAATGACGTGCTCTGCGATCAGCTGCTGATTTGTGATGACAAAGACAAAATGCGGCTGGAAGATCTTCTTTTCTTTATCTTCTTCCAAATCCCGCTCCCGCAGCAGCTCATAAATGGACGATAACAATTGATCGCGGGTCTGTTCATTGTAAATAAATCCTTTCGCATACATATGAGGCAGCTGAAATTGCGGCAGCCACTTCATCCATTCCCATTCCTTATATTCGTCCTCATGAAAGATAAAGACAAACCGCAGGTCATGGTAGCTGTTGAAGAACGCGAGCTGGCCGATCAGCTGGTGAATTTCATTTTTGACGATCTGGGGTTTCCCGACAAGCCCCATCGGCCCTTCTTGTAAATCAACGGTCACGGGCGCATGGCGGATATCTTTATACACACGCTGCATGTGCTGCGACTGCTCCATCAAATCATCCACATCACGGTTCGCCAGGTCTCCGCCGCTCATTGAAATCTCGTAGCTTGCCGGGACCGTTCCCGTTCCGAGCCGAAGCATCAGAAAATCCCTGCTTTCCAGCGATTTCTCCCAAATGCGGCCGCTGATTTCAGAAGTTAAATATTTCATTTTTTCAAACGGGGGAAAATGATGCGTCAGCACTTGCAGCTGTTTTTCCGACAGCGTCTGAAGCTCTTTCCGTTTGCTTTCCAAATACTGCTTGTACACACGCTCCCGTTTTTCCTCCCGTTTTTTCCGCTGGTTTTTTTCACGGAAATACTGCACGGTTGACGTAATGAGAGTCATCATAAACATCGCCAAAGAGACAAGGATGAATATGCCCCTCGGCTGTATAATGGCGACAACCCCCATTACAATCAGCATGACCAAAGGAGGCAGAATGACGAGCCACAGCCCCCGGTTATTCTGTTCGCTTTCCTGCGAGGGAAAGCTGAATGAAACGCGGTCTTCTGGAAGATCGTAGACCATGCGCGGCGTTCTTCGATATTGCGGGTATTTCTTTTTCATTTCGGTGCTTGGTTTTACCGTTTTGGTTAAACCGGTTTGAAGCTTTTCGTGATGAACGACTTCTAAAAGGTCGTCCTCCGTCAGCCTCACACGCAGAAAATTCCACAGCAGCTCATCTCCCGTCCGGAGCCTTTCGGGAGCTTCTGCAAGCTTTCCGTTCACATAAACGTCCTGGCCATCAGGGACGACAGACCAGCATCCTGCCGACTTTCGCAGATAAAAAGCCCCTGTTTGAGCGGAGGACGGCTCTTTGTATATATCCGCTTCCTCTGTTTCTGATGAGAAAACGATCTCATCCTTCCCGCCGATAAAATAGACGGAGGATTCTTCTTTGTCAGGGGTGAGCAGAAGCCGCATCGTCTCTTCTTCAATCCGGCAGGGCATTTCATTTCCTATTGTCAATTCGCCGGCACAGTTATTTCCCAGGAAAACATCATAACGATCTGTTTCTTTTCGATAAAGGGTTGCGGCGTTTTGCCGTAACGGAAGTGTGCCGACCGTGATAGTATCTTTCATATCCGGACCGATCGTAATCGGCTGAGACGGCGGGAGTTCAGACAGTTGAACCTTTTGTACGTGCTCTCGGTAAAAAACCCATAACAGACTCATATGGCGAACCTCCTGACAGCCTGATCGTTACCTGCGGCCATTTGATGTGTGCTGTTATTTTTTTTCATCTTTTTTCTCATCTTTCTTGTCGTTCTCTTTGTTATCTTTCGCTTTGTCTTGTTTGCTCTCATCCTGTCCGGCGGAAGCTTCGGCGGTGTCACCGTTTTCCTCCGCATCTTTATGCTGCTCCTCCGCCTCTTTTTTCGCCTTCGCAAGCTCGCTTTCCACGGCGTCCAGTTCTTTCTGCTTTTCGTCGTCTTTCATACTGTCATCCGCTAATAATTGCTGTTTATATTTTGTAAGTCCGAGCCAGATGTACGGGTTGTACTCAAGATTGCGGCCGATTTTGATGGCTTCTTCATTTTCCCCTCTGCCGATATCAATCCAATAAAGGAAGTGCTTCGGGTCTGATTGCAGCGTGACCAGATTCCCGATGTTTTTCCGCTGTTCTTCCCTCAGATTTTCAACTGCCACATAAGAGGAAGCAAGCTCGTACTGGACAGATTCCGGGAGGCTTTCCGCATCGTATTTAGCGAGTGTGTCAATGACTTTGCTGTACTGCTGATTTAAAAAATAGCGGTTGCTTTCCGTAATTGCCTCTTGCTTTGGCTGGGCGAAAAACAGAACGTATAAGGAGTAAAGAAGTGCCGGCACAAGGAGGACGGCAAGCGCCAGACCGGCGTATCTTTGGATTTTCCATTTCTTTTTCGGCAGTTTTATGTATGTCTTGTCCCTTTCTTCGAGGGAATCAATTGCGGTTTGAATGGTTTCTTCCAGTTCTTCAATCGTCTCCGCCTCTAGCACGCTTTTCACCTCAGGAGAGAAGTGAAGCGTCTCCTTGTACTTCAAATATTCATCGAAGGTGTACGCCCCGTCAGCTGCAAGCGCCGCACAGGCTTTAAGCTCTTTTAACACCCTTTCTCTATCTTCCTCATAAGGCGGAAGGCTCTCCTTTACGCCGTAATGAAGAAAGTAAGGCGTCAGCGCTTTATCAAACACGATATTTTCAGGGGCGGCAATCAGATTGAGACGTTTCAGCTTATGCTGTTTCACGGTTTGGACGAGACGGTAGGCAAATTGCCACCTGCTTTTTTTATCTTTTCCTTTTATATAGCGGAAAGCCTGATAAGAAGAAGGAGGTTTGATTGTGATGGTTACTTCGTCTTCTGAAACTGAGACCTCTTTTTGAAAAAAAGGATCAGCATCTTTAATCACGTTTGCTTCCAGCCCGTCAAGAAGCTTGATTTTTTCCCGCTGGAAGGTGAACGTGAAGCCTGATTCGGTTTCTTCCCGGACGGCGTCTAATTCTGTTTCTAAATAAGATCGGTTATGACCTGTCATTCCACCATGTCCTTTCATAAAATTTCAAGGCGGTCTCCGTTCGTAATGCCGCAGTCAGATAGCTTTTGTTCTCCGGAAAAAACCGCTTCTTTATTGACCACTCTGATCCAATAGCCTTCACGCGGCGGAACGGATACATGCTGAGCCTGCCGGGCAATATCAATGACTTTTTTCACAGAATGGTAATCTGACAATCTGAGATCGAAGACGCTGCCATTATAATGTGTTAAATCTATTGTAATATCGATATACATATTCATATCACCCTTACATAGAAAGAGCGCCGTCTTCTTGATTGAATCAGGCGCTCCGTTTCTTCATTCATCTTATTATCCGCGAATTTGGTTAGCGATATCTTGGTCAGTAGACTCAAGCGTATTTGCCGTTTGATCGAGCTGATGATTCACATCTTGAAGCAATTCAGACATTTTAATAAATGAAGGTTTCAGCTGCTCATATTGATCTGCAAATGCTTCACTTGAAGCACCTTCCCACATGCTTTTCAAATCAGAAATCATGCGGTTCAGGCGGTCAACCTGATTCATGACTTCCTGACTTTCAACGCCATATTGCTTAGCCATCGCTCTTAGCTCTTCGGGTGTGACACGAATTAATCCAGACATATTCCTTATACCCTCCTGTGTCATCAGCCTAAATATGGGCTAATTCACTTATTTTTTGAACGTCATTATTATAAAAACAACCATTCGGCACAGTCAAACAAATCTGTTTTAATTTTACAAAATGAGTCTTATGATATATTGGATTTTTCGGTATATTTACACATTTTGTAAATGTAGTAGTATGATTTTCTTATTATTTTCGTTTTCATCGAATGATCTTATTGTCCTAGTCTATTTCCCTGCAAAGATGCCTTTCAGTCTGAAAAGCAAGATGGTAAGATCAAGATATGAAGCTATGAAAAAGTAGGGATACAGATGACCAATCCAAAGGATCCATTTAAGTACAGTTTCGACAGGCTTGAAGATGTTGCCGACCATATCAGTGAAGTTCTTCAATGCCCCATTACAATAGAAGACGTTAATCATAAACTGCTTGCATACAGCACGCACAGCGATTGTACAGATCCGGCCCGGACGTCGACGATTATCGGGCGGAGGGTGCCGGAAAAAGTCATCAACAAACTGTGGAAAGACGGAACCATTCCGGCTCTTTTAAAAACAGACCAGCCGATCAAAGTGAAAGAAATTGACGAGGTGGGGCTAAGCAACCGCGTAGCGATTTCCATCTGGAAAAACAGTCAGGTTCTCGGATTTATTTGGGCGCTTGAGATCAAAAAAAAGCTCAATGACGAGGACCTGAAGACACTTCAGCTGGCAGCCAAAGCGGTGCGGAACAAACTTTTGCACCTGCAGATCCGCAAAACGAAAATCGAAGAGCGGGGCCAGGAGTTTTTTTGGAAAATGCTGACCGGCCATATTTATCAGGAAGCCGAGATGGCCGAAGGGTTTCATAAGCTCGGAATGGCGCTGCCGTCCGTGTTCAGCGTCATGATCATCCGTTTACATGATGAGCTGACTGAAAAGACGGAACAGCAGCTGCAATATTTGCAGGAAACGACACAGCAGATTCATGTCATGCTGGCGACTGTCGATTCAAATGAATTAATCTTATTAGCCGCGCCGAAAACCGATCAGCCTTTTAAAGATTTAAAGCACTTCGCCCTTCATATTCAAAAACAGCTGAAGGAACGATATAAAATTGAGGATGCGTCGATTGCGGTCGGCGGTATTTACGAATCGATTTCTTACGTTTACCGCTCCTATCAGGAAGCGCTTTCCGTATTAAAAGCGAAAGAGCGGTTTGTGAGAGAAACCAAACACCTTTTCAGCTTCTCAGAACTCGGCATTTATCAGTACCTGGATGTGTTGGATGAAAAACGCAAGCACAGCGGCTATATGAACTATTCCCTCTCAAAGCTTGAGCAGTATGACAGGGAGCACCAAGCCGATATGGTAAAAACGCTCGAACATTTTATTGATGCCGACAGCAACGTCAACACCGCCGCTAAAGCGCTTAACATCCATGTCAATACATTGAATTACAGGCTGAAAAGAATCAGCCAGATCGCAGAAATCGACTTAAAAAATGTGAATGAAAAGTTTACGATTTACCTTGATATCAAACTTCGCAGCATGGGTTCGTGAAATTTCACAAATCCGTGTTTTTTTATTTTCTGTTTCAAACAAAGAATTTTCGCAAAAATCGCGCTACACTTGAAGCATCACACAAACATTGGGGGAAACAGACATGATTATCGGGGTTCCAAAGGAAATCAAAAACAATGAAAATCGAGTGGCATTAACACCTGGAGGCGTTTCACAGCTTATCGGAAACGGCCATCGGGTTCTTGTGGAATCCGGAGCGGGACTCGGAAGCGGCTTTACAAATGAAGATTACGTATCAGCAGGAGCGGAAATTCTGGAGGACAGAAAGCAAGTATGGGATGCGGAAATGGTCATGAAGGTAAAAGAACCGCTGGCTGAAGAATATGCGTATTTCCGTCAAGGTCTGGTCTTATTCACTTACCTTCATTTAGCTGCAGAGCCGGAATTAGCTAAAGCGCTTACAGAAAAAGGCGTGACAGCTATCGCGTACGAAACGGTAACGGACGGACGTTCCCTTCCGCTGCTTACGCCGATGTCCGAAGTGGCCGGCAGAATGGCCGCTCAAATCGGGGCTCAGTTTCTTGAAAAACCAAAGGGCGGAAAAGGAATTTTATTAGCCGGCGTACCGGGTGTATCCCGCGGAAAAGTCACAATCATCGGAGGAGGCGGCGTCGGAACAAATGCCGCGAAAATGGCTGTCGGACTCGGTGCCGATGTGACAATGATCGATTTGAACGCAGACCGACTGCGTCAGCTTGATGATATTTTCGGGCATCAGATTAAAACATTGATGTCAAACCCTGTAAATATTGCAGATTCCGTCGCGGAAGCGGATCTTCTGATCTGCGCCGTGCTCATCCCGGGAGCCAAAGCGCCGACTCTCGTTACGGAAGAAATGGTTAAACAAATGAAACCGGGTTCCGTCATTGTTGATGTTGCCATCGATCAGGGCGGCATTGTGGAAACCGTTGATCATATTACAACCCACGATAATCCAACTTACGAAAAACACGGCGTCGTTCACTACGCTGTCGCCAATATGCCGGGCGCCGTACCGCGTACGTCTACGCTCGCATTAACGAATGTAACCGTTCCTTACGCGCTTCAAATCGCCAATAAAGGCGCGGCACAAGCCATTGCAGACAGCCCTGCGCTTAAAGCGGGCTTAAATACGGCTAACGGACATGTCACGTATGAAGCGGTAGCCAAAGACTTAGGCTATGACTACGTGCCTGCTGAAAAAGCAATGCAAGGTTCGGCTGCAAAAGCTTAATAGATATGAAGAGGACAGCCTGATCAGCGGGCTGTCCTTTTTTCTTTCTCATAAAAGGAAAAACGGCCCCCTGTCTCGAATATCAATTCATATCCCGGAAGAAAAAGGAGGATTCATATGGCTGTTCAGCACTATGGTGTATTAAAAGGCACTGTGTCAGATATGAAAAGGGAAACAGATGATGATTCTCCGCATTTTCAAGTCGAGGTGCTAGGCGAGCCTGATACGCGCTATCGCTGTGCGATCAATGTCATGTCAAGTTCAAAAGAATCAGAGGTTCTGTATGCGGCACGCGATCATTTTGACGCAAGCGCGATCACCCTGCTGCCCAACATTCCGTATGGATATACCCCAATTGATGAAACCAGCCGTGAGCTGGCGCTGGATTATGTCCGCGGCGGATTGTTTGATCCCCGGAACATGGTGCCCCTCCCGCATGAAGTCACCGGTCCGGATAATGACTTAAATGACTTTATTGAGACGTACATGCAAAAAGCCAAATCAGAAAAAGCCACCGTCTATATTTACGGCTCTAAATTCGGGCCGGAGCCGGGCGCTGATAAGATTTTCGGGTTCAAACCGACAAACGGCATGCATAATATTCATATGAATCAGGGAAACCCAATTGATACACGCTGGAAGAAGGATAACGGAACGTGGCACGACGGCGGTATTTTAATCCAGTTTGCAGACCAGTGGGCCGCGGTCTTTTTGGCTTTTCTGTCTCAGTCATGGTGCACGAATGAAGAAGGCCACCCTTATACATTTTGTGATCATACACAGCTTAACGGCTGATGTCCGCATAAAAAGCCTGCCGAAATAACGGCAGGCTTTTCTTATTACATTTTAGCGGCTTCGGCCTGTTTCAGGCTTTCCGGCCTCATATCACGCCAGTTTGTTTCAATATATTCGAGACAAACGGGGCGGGTTTCATTCGTGAGGCGGGTTTCCCAGCCGTCCGGCACATCCAGATAGGCCGGCCACAGTGAGTACTGGCCTTCAGCATTGACGAGCACATGGTATGAGCCGTCTTCCCGTTCAAATGGATTTGTCATATCATCTCTTTCCTTTCTTTACCGGACTGTACGCCGTCCGTTTAATTTCTCTGCCAGAATCGCGCCGATGTCGGCAAGCGGGCCCGGCTGGCACATATCTTTATGGCGGCAGTCTAAGTCATACCGCTCAATTTTCCCCGTAATATACGGTTTCCAAGTATCCGGCTCAATCGGGTCAAACCACTCCGGAATAATCGTGGATCTGAAGAACAGCACATCTCCGTGGAACGGCTTCGGCTTGTATGTTCCTAACAGCCCGACAGAATTAATGTACGTGTCTTTCAGATTCATCATCACTGACTCGTCCAGGCTGGCTAATGCGCTTCCCTCACGGCGGAGAATGGTCAGCGCGGTGTCAAAATCAAGCGGCTGATCCCCCAGGCTGTCCGGGTCGTACCCTCCCAGGGCAAGCAGCGCAATAACGGCTTCCTCGTCATCAGGCGCATTTTTTATCGGCAGAAAATGATTCGGATACGCGTCAAGCATCACCAAAAGCGAAACCTCTTCACCCCGGCTCTGTAATTGTGTCGCCATGGCCTGAATGACATTCCCTCCGAGAGACCAGCCGAGCAGACGGTACGGCCCTTTCGGCTGCACGGTGCGGATTTTTTCAATATAATCCGCCGCCATGTCATCTAAGCTTTGCGGAAGCGGTTCTTTTTTTCCGATGCCTCTCGCCTGTAAGCCGTATATCGGATAATCAGCCTCTAAAGAAGACATCAGCCCGGCATAACACCAGCTGAGACCGCCGGCCGGATGGACACAGAACAACGGTGTTTCTTCTCCTGCCGTTCTGAGCGGAAGAAGAACATCAAGCGCGCTTGCACCCGTTCCTGACTCAAGTCTTTCAGCAAGGCTTGCCACCGTAGGAGCTTCAAATAATGTTCCGATACTCAGCTCGGCTCCCATCGCTTCCCGAATACGGCTCATTAAATGAACCGCAAGCAAAGAATGGCCGCCTAAATCAAAGAATCTGTCATCAATACCGACACGCGGCAGGTGAAGCACCTCTGCGAACAGCTCACACAGCATTTCTTCCTGCGGCGTTCTCGGTCCCCGGCCGGTGACCTCCGTTTGGAAGTCAGGCGCAGGGAGCGCTTTTCGGTCAAGCTTTCCATTCGGTGTCAGCGGCAGTTCATTCATTTTGACAAAAGCTGACGGAACCATGTAATCCGGCAGGCTTTCTTCGGTAAACCGGCGCATGTCCCCCGTGTCCAAGGTGCTGCCGGCAGATCGGACAAGGTAGGCGGCCAGCCGTTTATCTCCCGGCCGGTCTTCACGGACAACTACGGCAGCATCCTCGACATCCGGATGTTTGACGAGAACCGCTTCGATTTCTCCCAATTCAATCCGGAAGCCGCGGATTTTAATCTGGTGGTCCGCTCTGCCCATATAATCAAGAGAACCGTCCTTCCGCAGGCGGGCTAAATCCCCTGTCCGGTACATTCTCGTTCCCGGCGGGCCGTACGGATCAGCTACAAAGCGTTCGGCGGTCAGGCTTTGCCGCCCTAAGTAACCGCGTGCCACGCCTCCTCCGGCCACATACATTTCGCCCGTGATGCCCGGAGGCACAGGCTCCAGCCGGTCATCAAGCACATATACGTTCAGATCAGGAATGCCGCAGCCGATGAGGCTGTTTGCCTTCAGTTCGGCAATGTTTTTGTCTAATTCAAGGTAACTGACGTGCACCGTCGTTTCCGTAATGCCGTACATATTCACGAGCACCGGCTGATTGTCCGCGTGGCGGCTGTACCAATCCTCAAGCCGGCTCAGCTCAAGCGCCTCGCCGCCGAAGATGATATATCTGAGTGCGAGCTGACGCCCCAGCTCTTTGTGTTCTTTTTCCGCATGCATCAGCTGGTAAAACGCTGACGGCGTTTGGTTAAGTACAGTCACCCGCTCTTTCACGAGGAGATGTAAAAACGCTTCCGGCGATCTGCTGATGTCATGCGGCACGATGACGAGACGTCCGCCGTGAAGCAACGGCCCCCACATTTCCCAGACAGAGAAATCGAAAGCGTAGGAGTGAAACATCGTCCATACATCATCAGAATGAAAGTGATACCAATGCCGCGTCGACTCAAACAGCCTGATAACATTGCTGTGCGGAATGATGACACCTTTCGGCACACCTGTTGATCCCGACGTGTAAATGACATAGGCCGGGTGAAGCGGTGACAGCGGACGAATACGGTCGGCATTCTCAGGGTTCGTGACGGCATATTGCCGAAGTGTTTCCTTGTTCTGCGGATCATCCAAGATGAAGGCCGGCATGCCGCTTTCGATAGAGAGCTTACTTGCGCCTTCACGATTGGTGAGCATAAATACAGGCTTGGCATCATGTAACATAAAAGCGATGCGGTCCGCGGGATAATCAGGATCAAGCGGCAGATACGCTGCCCCCGTCTTCAGGACGGCTAACAGCCCGACAATCATATCTAAAGAACGCGGCAGCGCCAGTGCGACAAACTGCTCCGGGCCGACGCCGCGGGCAATCATCATGTGCGCGAGCTGATTGGCTCTTTCATTCAGCTCTTTATAAGTGAGTCCGCTCTCTTCACATACTGCCGCCGTTTCATCCGATTTTGCGGCGGCCTGTATTTCAAACAATTCAGGCAGTGTCTGCCGAGGCTGAATATGCTGTTTTGCCCGTTTAACCGGCAAAAGCTTCCGGCGCTCTTCATCAGAAAGAATGGTTAAGCTTCCGATTGATTTATCCGGATGTGATACGGCATCTTCGAGCAGAAGAAGCAGGCGTCCGGCAAGTGCTTCAGCCGTTTCTTTTCTGAATAAGTCCGTACTGAACTCCAGCAGGCCTTCAATACCGGCAGGCGTGCCGTCGTCATGGCGCTGTTCAGCCAATTCCAGCGTCAAATCAAATTTGGACGATCCGACACTGCTGATTTGCAGACTTGTTTCCATATCAGGAAGACTGAGTACAGGATCAGGCGTATTTTGGAATGCGAGCATCACTTGGAACAGCGGATGTCTTGACCGGGAACGAACCGGATTCAATTCTTCCACGAGACGTTCAAACGGCACGTCCTGATGTTCATATGCTGCGAGATTCATTTCCCTGACCCTTTCAAGGAGCTCACAAAAGCTCGGATCGCCAGAGGTATCGGTTCTCAGTACGAGTGTATTAATGAACATACCCACAAGGTCTCCCAATGCGTCATCACTGCGGCCGGCTATCGGACTGCCGATCGGAATATCGGTCCCTGCACCGAGCCGGGTCAGTAACGCGGAAAGCCCTGATTGAAGCACCATAAACAGGCTTACGCGCTGATTTCTGGCAAGTGAGAGAAGACGGGCATGAAGCTCTTGGCCAATGTTGACCGGAATGACGCCGCCCCTGTAGCTTGATTCAGCAGGACGCGGAAAATCAGACGGCAGCTCCAGCTGATCCGGTACATTTTCAAGCGTTTTCTTCCAGAAATCCAGCTGGCGCGCGATTAAGCTCTCAGAATCAGACGCGCTGCCTAAAAGCTGCTGCTGCCAAAGCGCATAATCCGCATATTGAACCGCCAGCGGCGCCCATTCTGCTTTTTCACCTGTTTGCCGGGCGATATAGGCTATGGATAAGTCACGCATGAGCGGATTCAAGGACCAGCCGTCACCTGCGATGTGATGCAGGAGAATCATCAGCGTATACTCGCCGTCACCAAGATCAAACAGCTCAGCCCGGACGGCCGGCTCTTTAGCGAGATCAAACCGATATCGTGCCGCAGCGGCAAGCATGTCTTGGAGCTCGTTTTTGTCTGCACGTGTCACTGTAAACACAGGGCGGGCATCTTCAGCAGATAAAATGAGCTGATGAGATGATCCCTTATTTTCCGGAAAAACAGTGCGCAGGCTTTCATGACGGCTGACAACATCGTAAAAGGCGTGTTTCAGCGCTGATTGGTCAAGCTTGCCTGACATGCGGACAATCACCGGAATGTTGTAAGTCGGGCTTGGCCCTTCAAGACAGTAGAGAAACCAAAGACGCAGCTGCGCAAATGACAGCGGGATGTGCTCCGGCCGGTCAAACGGCTTGAGCTTAGGCCGCGCACTCTTTGCGGTGTCAAGCTGTGCGGCGAGCCCGGCAACGGTCGGCGTATCAAACAGACGGCCGATGCCAAGCTCTGCGCCCATCGTCTCCCGGACCCGGCTCATCAGGCGTCCGGCTAAGAGCGAATGTCCGCCCAATTCAAAGAACCCGTCATCAATTCCGACCCGCGCGAGACCGAGAACCTCGGCAAACAGATCGCATAATATTTCCTCCTGCGGCGTCCGCGGCCCTCTGTCAGACAGGACAGCGGAAAAATCAGGTGCAGGCAGAGCGCTGCGATCGAGCTTCTTATTCGGCGTCAGCGGCAATTCTTTCAGCTGTACAAACGCGCCCGGCACCATATAATCCGGCAGGCTTTCGGCCATATATGCACGAAGTCCGCCGATATCAAGGGGCTGATCCGCGACAGCGTAAGCCGCCAGCCGCTTATCTCCCGGCTGGTCTTCACGGACAATGACGGCGGCCTGCGAAATACCCGGGTATTTCGACAGCACTGACTCAATTTCTCCTAATTCTATCCGGAACCCGCGGATTTTAATTTGGTGATCGGCTCTGCTGATATAATCAAGCGAGCCGTCCTCACGCCAGCGCACGAGATCTCCCGTCCGGTACATCCTCGCGCCCGCGGGCCCGTACGGATCGGCAATGAATCTTTCAGCTGTTAAATCAGGACGGTTATAATAACCTCTGGCAAGCCCCTCGCCCGCGATATAAAGCTCGCCCGCGATTCCCGGCGGGACGGGCTGCAATGCGGCGTCCAGCACATATACCCGCGTGTTCCAAATCGGCGTTCCGATCGGAGGCGCCCCCGTATGGTCTTTTGCAAGCGGCTGTGCGGCCGACCAGATTGTTGTTTCAGTCGGCCCGTACAGATTCGTCACCGTACAGCCTGATTCAAGCAGAGCATGCATAAGCGCGTTCGGAAGCGCCTCACCTCCGACAAGCACCCGCAGCGCCCGGAGAGAATCCGGTTCATTGGTGACTAATGAATGCCACAATGTCGGCGTTGCCTGCATGATTGAAATACCGTATGAGTGAATCATGTGCGCAAGCGCCCGCGGTTCCTGAATCGTCTCTTTACGTGCGATGACGCACCCCGCCCCGCTGATGAGCGGAAGGAAGAGCTCAAGTCCGGAAATATCAAACGCCGCAGTCGTAACGGCAAGCAGGCGGTCTTGTTCGCCGAGCGGGAACATTTCCCGCATGGATAAGAGGAAATTGCTTACGCTTTTTAATGTGACGACTACGCCTTTCGGTTTGCCCGTTGAGCCCGATGTATAAATGATATAAGCGGGGTGCAAAGGCGAACATTCCGCCTGAGCGGGACAGTCAGCATTTTGAGCGGCAACGGTTTTTACCGTATCCGGGTCATCGAGAATGATCCTTTTTGCATCACTGTCTTCCGGCATGCGGCCGGATAATTCCATCGTTGTAATCAGGCATGCAGGCTGTGCATCTTTGAGCATGTATGTGATCCGCTCAGAAGGAAAATCAGGATCAAGCGGCAGGTATGCGGCTCCCGTTTTCAAAACGGCCAGCATGCTCACGGCCAACTCCTGTGACCGCGGAAGCAGCAAAGCGGCAAATTGTTCCGGTCCGAGCCCCTTTTCCTTTAGCATGCCGGCAAGCTGGTTCGCGCGCTTGTTCAATTCGGCATAGCTGAGCTCTTCGTTTTCGGTGATGATTGCCGGCCGGTCCGGTGTTTTTACGGCCTGTTCGTAAAACAGCTCCGGCAGACTTTTCTGCTTCTCGGCCTTGCGCGTGTCATTCCAGCTTTCCAGTACGCGGAGACGTTCACTTTCAAGCAGAAGGTTGAGTGTGCCGATTTTTTGTGTCTGGTCTTTCACAGCGGATTCCAACAGAAGCAGGAATCGTTTTTGATGGTTTTCAATATCTTCGGCGCTGTACACTTCCGGATTCGCATCAAAGTCCACACGCATTCCGCTTCCGTCCGCTCTGTCGTAAACGTTAATTGACAAATCATCAACGGGCCCTGCTGATAAATTATGAACGGTGCCCGGCGCTCCGGCGAAATCAAGCGCGTAGTCAAACGGCATCACATTGACTTGCGGGCCGAACAGCCTGCGATTTTCTCCGAGCAATTTAAGGTCGCGGCGCATATCTTCATGGCGGTATTTCTGATGGCGCCGGATGTTTCGGATTTCTTTTGCCACTTGGCTGACGGCCTCATGAAAATTCATATCCGGGCGAAGAGAAAGCCGTAAAGGCATAAGATTCATGACCATACTCGGAATATTCAGTGAAATCGAGCCGATCCGCCCCATCATCGGTAAGCCGAGTACGATATCCCCCGCGTTTGTCATCCGATGGACATATACCGCCGCTGCGGCCGTGACGGCTTCATGCCAGTTCGGAATCGCTTTTACATGCTGTAAAGCCGTTTCAGAAAGATAAGCCGTGCTTCTCCGAAAACGTGTTGACGTTCTCGGCGCTCTTTCCGCCAAACTGACGACATCAGGTTCATCCGCAAATTTCTCCATCCAAAATTCCCGATCTTTCAGGAATTGATCAGACGCGCGGTACTCTTGATCTTCTTTTACCAGATCCTCCAAAGAACCGAAGGAGCGCCCGTTATCCGGACGTCCCTCCCGTATTGCGGTGTACACTTGCGCCGTACGCCGTGCCAGCAGTGAAAAACCGTAGCCGTCTATCGCAATGTGGTGAATGCGCTGATACCAGAAAAAGCGTTCCGGTCCCGCCTGAAATAAAATGTCGCGGAACAAAGGCCCGGCCGCCATATCGACAGGCTCATCCAAATCTGTCTGCATGAGTCTGAGTGCGGCCTGCTTCGGATCAGCTTCTGAACTCACATCTATGACATCGATCGCAGCCTCAAATGGAGGATTGATGATCTGCTTCGGCCCGTCTGCCCCCTCCTCGAAGCGGGCGTGTAATGACGCGGCTTCTGTCAGCACGCGTTCGAGAGCGGTTTTAAATATGTTCACATCGATCGCGCCGTCTATCTCAACGTACTCGCCTGTATTGTAAATCGGATTATCAGGATCAAGCTGCTGCGCAAACCAGATACCGGCCTGTGCGCCTGTCAGAGGCAGCTGTTGTGTATCATGCATTCTATTCTCTCCCTTTATAAATAATCTGCGTTCGGCAAGACTTTTTGAGATCGGGAAGAAAGAAGTCTCCACCACTCTTCCAGCGTCGGGTTCTCCGCCAGTTCCACAAACGTCACTTCAGCTCCGTCACGGCGCCATTGTTCGACAAGGCTCATGATTCTGACGGAGTCAAGACCTCTATCCAGCAGGTCTTCATGATCCGGAATATCAGACGGTGATTCTTGAAGAATCGCCGCAATTTGTTCCCGCACCCGGTCTTTTGTCAATACGGCGGAAGCCTTCTCTTCTCCTTCAGAAACCGGCGCGCCGCCCAGCAGCTCCAGTACTTCGTTTGTCAAAGCCGTGTAAGCGCAGCGCTGAGACGCATATTCGATGGCCATCTTATGTTTTTCCGAAGAAAAATCAGCCACGGCGTCTCCGATAAAGAAGCTTTGGATATCATCCATAAATGCTTCACAGGCTGTGACGAGACAGCCGATGTGTGCATAAATTCCCGTAATCATGAGCTGGTCTCTGCCGCTTTCACGCATGATGTCAAGGAGATTCGTCCGTTTAAACGCGCTGTATCTCCACTTTGTGAGGACAATGTCCTGATCATCCGGGGCAAGCTCCGGAATGACCTTTTCTTCATAAGGCCCGCTTTTTAGCCCCGGCCCCCAAAAATCCGTCAGCAGCGCGCGGTCCGCCGGGTCTTGGCTGCCCGGCTGCGCGGTATACACCACCGGAATGCCGAGTGCTTTGCATTGCTCTTTTATTTTTTTGATATTCTGAGCCGCCTCCGTGATCGGAGCCTCACCTTTCGCAAAAGCATCGACGAAATAATTCTGCATGTCATGGATCAGAAGCACCGCGCGTTTCGGATTCAGCGTCCACGATACTTTATTTTCAGGCATATCTGACGCTGTCGGCAGCGCATATGCGGGAATAGACGGTATAGCCAATGTAAACACTTCCTTTTTTTAAGATTGTTTGATTTCAGCCGGCTTTACTTTTTGGGCGATCGTTTCGCGAAGATCCTTTTTACTGACCTTGCCGACGCCGGTTTTCGGGAAAGAAGCGATAAATTCAATCCGGTCGGGGATTTTATATGCCGCCAATCCGCGCTCACGTAAAAATGCTTTCAGCTCTCCCGGTTTCGGCGCTTCTCCTTTCGGGATGACGAACACACAGGATCTCTCCCCGAGAAAATCATCCGGCATTGAAACCATGGCCGCATCATGAACGGCAGGATGCGCAAGAAGGTGATTTTCCACCTCCTCAGCGGCTATTTTTTCACCGCCCCGATTGATTTGATCTTTCGCACGTCCTTCGACGATGATATAGCCGTCCGCCGTCAGTTTGACGATATCGCCGGTCTGATAAAATCCATCGGCTGTGAATGATCTTTCATTATGTTCAGGCGCTTTATAATATCCGCGAATCGTGTAAGGGCCGCGTGTAAACAAATGTCCCGCTTCACCGGGGGCGACATCCCGCCCGTCATCGTCTAAAACCCTGACCTCATCAAAAGGTGACATCGGTCTGCCTTGCGTATTGACAATGATCTCTTCAGGATCATCCAGTCTCGTATAATTCACCAATCCTTCCGCCATTCCGAAAACCTGCTGAAGGGTGCATCCGAAAGCGCTCTTCACGCGGCGGGCCGCCTCAGCGCTGAATTTGGCGCCTCCCACCTGCAGCACTTGAAGGCTTGATAAATCATCACTTCGCGAACCGGATGCGTCCATCCACACCATCGCAAGCGGCGGGACGAGCGCTGTAATTGTGACACGTTCTTTTTCAATTAACGGGAAGCAGTCATCCGGACTCGGCGTCGGTGACAGAACAACCCGGCCTCCGGCATATAAAGTTCCCAGCACACCTGGCGAGCTGAGCGGATAATTATGCGCTGTCGGCAGAGCGGCCAAATAAACGCTGTGATGATCCAAGCCGCATATTTCCGCGCTGATGCGCAAACTGTATATGTAATCGTCGTGTGTTCGCGGAATCAGCTTGGACAGCCCCGTACTGCCTCCTGAAAGCTGTAAAAAGGCGACTTCCGCCGGGCTTATATCTTCCAGCTGAACCGGCCCTCTATGCAGGCTGCTCAGTTCTTGAAACTCTTCAGCTTCGCCGGCCACAATGACATGCGCCAAATCCGGAAGTTTGTCTTTCACCTGTCTGGCAAGCGCTCTGTAATCAAACCCTGAATGCATATCAGGAATGATGTATGCTTTCGCCTCTGCAAACTCGCAGAAATACGTAATCTCACTGCTTCTATGAGAAGGCAGCGCGAAAACGGGCAGTGCTCCGAGCCGGAACAACGCGAAAATCACTTCAAAAAACTCAGCGATATTCGGCAGCTGAACGACAACGCGGTCTTCCTTTTGAATTCCAAGCTTATGCAGTCCCGCCGCTAAACGATCGGCCCTTTCATCTAATTCTTTGTAAGTCCAATGTACATCTTTACACGTCACGGCAGTTTGATTTCCGTATAAAGCCGCGCGCTCTTTCAGCATTCCTCCGAACGTCTCACCCTTCCAGCAGCCGTCTTTTCGGTATTTGTCAGCCCATTCTTCCGGCCATGGCGTAAATCCAGTCAGCACGATCCGTTCCCTCCTTTTTTACAACTCATCTTGGTAAAGCCCCATCGCCCGGAGCATGGTGCGGAATTTGGCCGAGGTCTCGTCCAGTTCATCCTGCGGCTTTGATCCGGCGACAATCCCGGCACCCGCAAAGAGCCGGAGAGACCTTGTTTCCGCTTCGGCGCAGCGGAGTGCGATAATCCATTCTCCGTCACCCTCAGCATCACACCAGCCCGCCATTCCCGTGTAGAAATTGCGGTCAAACGGCTCAATATCCTGAATTGCTTCTCTCGCCGCATCCGTCGGCGTTCCGCATACCGCGGGTGTCGGATGCAGGGCGATGGCCAGCTCAAGTGATGTCGTTGACGGATCACGCAGCTCTCCCTTTACCTCGGTGGACAGGTGCCACATCGCCTCAGTTTTAATGAGTGACGGTTTTTCCGGCACATCAAGCACACGGCAGAACGGTTTAAGGGCGGCGGCCACGGCGGCCACGACTACGGCATGTTCATGCAGATCTTTTGCTGATTGCAGCAGTTCTTCCGCTCTTCTCTGATCCTCGGCGGGATCTGTGCTGCGAGGTCTGGAACCTGCCAGCGGATTGGACAGAATCGATGTTCCGTTTTTGGACAGCAGCAGTTCAGGACTTGCGCCGAAAAGCGTTTTTCTTGTTTCTGACGTTCCCGTCACATCCGCAGCGAATGTATAGCCGCGCGGGTTGTGCTGCGCCAAATGCTTGACGGCCTGAGGAATGTCGATATCCTTTTCAGCGGTCAGATGAAGCGTCCTTGACAGCACGATTTTGCTGAGCGGACCGTCCGTAATGTTGAATACGCCTTGTTCCACACCGCTCATAAAGCCCTCAGGCTCCGGAACGGGACGGATGTCATATGTATTGGATTGCGGCTTTTCTGCGGAAGATTCCGCAAACGAAAGCGGGCCTGCCGTATGGACATTCTTCGGTACAAAAAGCCGGGAAGCTTTTCTGCCGTCAAAAGGAATGGCGCCGGCCGCAATCGGATGTTTGATGCCGGCTTGCTTTGCCTCAAGAAGCGTCTGTCTCACGCGTTCAGGCAGTGAATCCAGCTGATTTTCCGCGTCTGTATCAGGCACTTCCGCACACATTCCTTCCGCAAGCATCGTACTTTTCGGGGAAGCTAAAAAGAACGCCCCGGGCTTGTAAGCGTCCAGCACCTCTTTTGCTGACACTTCCGCCAATAAATGTTGATTTGTCATGTTTGTCCCTCCTTCTCGTTAAATCAAACGCCTAAAGTAGCGCCGCCATCAACGCATAAATCATGCATCGTAATATGGTTTGCCTGTTCAGAAGCCAGAAACAAAATGGCATTTGCAATATCAGAAGGCTTCGCAAGCTTTTGAAGCGGAATTCCCGTTTTATATGTATCAAGCGAACCTCTGATGACGTCCCGGGCTCCGTTCTCGTCCTGCCACAGCGCCCGCTGCATGTCGGTTTCCGTTGAACCCGGAGATACGATGTTGCAGCGGATATGATGGGCAGCAAGCTCCAGTCCGAGGCATTTCGTAAACATGGCGGCAGCCGCTTTTGACGCCGCATAAGCCGCCATGGAAGCACGCGGAACGCCGGCTGCATTCGAACCGACCGTAACGATGGCGCCTTTTTGACGCTCAATCATGTACCGGCTTACAGCCCGCGATACATGAAATACGCCGGTCGTATTAACAGAAAATGTTTGATCCCAATCTTCATCACTGAGGGATTGCACCGGACCCGGCCGCAGCACGCCCGCAACGTTCGCCAATATTTCAATAGGCCCCATGTCGCGTTCAACGGCGGCGATGATATCATTGACAGCCGCACTGTCAGATACATCTGCGGCAAACCCCTGCGCCTGCACGCCTTTTTTCCGAAGTCTGTCAGTAAGCCCGAGAAGCAGGTCTTCATTTGTATCTATAGCTGCCACATTTACGCCTTGTTCAGCAAGGGCAAGCGCTGTTGCTTCTCCGATGCCTTGAGCGGCGCCGGTGACAACGGCCGTTTTCCCTTTCATTCCCAATGCGTCCATATTATCATTCCCTTTCTATATTGATAATGATTATCATTATCAATTATGATTCAAGACAATCATATCCAAATCAAAACACGCAGTCAATTAGAAAATTAGAATCAGCCGCATTTAGTTCGAAGGGCCTGTTTTTTCTCATGCGGGAGAATACGGGGTATGCGGCCCTCCCGGATTCAGGCAGAAACGCAGTGCCCTGCTGATTAAAACGGGCAGGACAGAAATATGGCCCTCTCCTTCAAACTCGCTGTATTCAGCACGGACTCCATCATCTTCAAACCCGCATAATAAAGAGTACAGCGCCTCTGCGTGCTGCGGGATTCTGCTTTTATGTGTTTTTTCAATTTCTCCCGCAGCCAGCAATACGCTGACTTGAAGATTTTCCGCAGAGAGCCGGTCTGACAAACGTTCCGCTTTTTCCTGAATAAAACGCTTGTTCCAGTGAATTGACGGACTCCCGGCAACATAGGTCTGAAACATGTCCGGCCTCGTCAAAAGCACTTGCAGCACAAAAAGACCGCCCAGCGAATGGCCGAAAATCGTCTGCCTGCCTCTGTCGATCGGATAATCCCGCTCCATCGCGGGCTTTACTTCTTCTTCTATAAACTCCAGAAATGCTTCCGCCCCTCCCTGTTCGGGCCATGCCGCGCCGCGCGGATGCACCGGCAGTTCTGATTCAGAAAGCGGCATCGTAAAATCACTGTGACGTTCGGCGGAAAACGGCTGATCTGTCGGGTAGCCGATTCCGACAATCACCGCCGGAACAACGCCTGTTTTTTCAGGCCGTCGGCTTTGCACCCGCAAAGCTTCGGCCATTGTGCCGAACACGGAATTCGCATCGAGCAGGTATATGACGGGGAAGCCGGATGCAGGCGGTTCTTCCTGAGGAAAAGAGGCAAAGATACGATACGTACGGCCTCCTTTTGAGCGCATTTCTCTTACTTCTGTGCCCGGAACCGCGTATCGGCCGGCCGGCGCGAAACCCCGCTTTATTTGTTTTCCGTCCATTATGTGTTCATCCCCTTTGCGGCAATTGCTTTATCTATGCTTATTGATAATGATTTTCAATATCAAAAGACACCTCAAATAATAGGTTTTTTGCCAAACAAAGTCAATGGATTTTTGATATAAAAAAAGCACCTTATTTCAATAAGGTACCTAAGAACTATATCGTGATAGGAGGCTTAATCCCATGTAAAGCGCTCATTCTTCCATGGATCTCCCCTCATATGGTAGCCGTTTTTCTCCCAGAAGCCGGGGTGGTTTTCCTTTGTGAACTGAATGCCGCGCAGCCATTTGGCGCTTTTCCAAAAATAAAGATGGGGGAAAACGCCTCTGAGCGGATAGCCGTGCTCTGGCGTTAACGGCTCGCCGTTATGCGCATATGCCAGCAGGGATGTTTCCCGCGTAAAATCAGAAAGCGGCAGGTTGGCCGTCCAGCCCTCTTCAGCGTGCAGAATGACGAATCCCGCTTCTTTGTGCACGCCCGCTTTCTCAGCGATGTCTTTGGCGCGTATTCCCTTCCAGATATTATCAAGACGGGACCAGCCCGTGACGCAATGAATATCATTTTTCACTTCGGCTTCCGGAAAGGCTTTGATATCTTCAAAGCTTAACAGCATAGGACGGTCAACAAGTCCGTACACTTGCAGATTCCATTTTGACATATCTTCATAATAAGGAACATTTCCGGCGTGAAGCACGGGAAACTTCGTTGTGACATTTTGGTTTGGCGGAATCCGTTCCGACTGTTTTGTTTGTTTCGTTTTCCCAAAAAACATATGGCTCCCTCCATTTAGTAAACCTGCATTAAATCTTTGTTGACAATCAATCACCCTTCGATTACGCTAATCTGGTACAAGTGTAAGGGGGAAAAACAAATGAAACAACGCAACCTTCGCGCGGGCGATATGGCGCTTATCGGCATGTTTGCCGCACTGATGGCCGTCGGCGCCAACATTACATCAATGGCTCCTTTTTTGCAAGTTGCGGGAATTCCGTTATCGCTGCAGCCTTTCTTTTGTCTGTTAGCCGCGATGCTTCTCGGCGCCAGACGGGCAGCCATTGCAATGACGGTATACGCATTGGCCGGACTCGCGGGTGCGCCTGTTTTCGCTCAATTCTCAGCAGGCTTTGCGCCGTTTATCGGAAAGAGCGGCGGATTTATTCTCGCTTACATCCCGGCGGCATTTGCAGCCGGATGGCTGCTGGAAAAAACAAAAAAACCCGGCCGCCTGCATTATGCATGGGCCTCTTTGATCGGTACCGCCGTCATTTATATCATTGGCACGACCTATACGTATATTGCGCTGAAATTATGGCTTCATGCTCCGATCAGCTACGGAATGGCCTGGTTTTACATGATATGGTTTTTCATAAAAGATATCGTTTTAGCACTGTTACTGGCATCAATCGCGCCTGCCGTTTACAGGTCTATTCATAAAGCGACGGGGTTCAGCAGAAATCCGGCGTAAGATGTTCTCAGCATACAAAAAGGCTCCCCTTTCCGGGAGCCTTTTTTTACAGGACAAGCGCGGCAATCCAGCCGAATATCACAAGCGGAATGTTATAGAAAATAAATGTCGGTACGCACGTATCCCAAATGTGGTGGTGCTGTCCGTCGGCGCTTAGGCCTGACGTCGGGCCGAGCGTACTGTCACTTGCAGGAGAACCCGCATCGCCGACCGCGGCGGCCGCTCCGATTACGGCGATCGTCGCCATCGGGCTGAATCCGAGCTGAGCGCACAGCGGAACGAATATGGTCGTAATGACGGGTACGGTTGCAAATGATGATCCGATTCCCATCGTGATTAACAAACCGACCACCAGCATCAGGAGCGCGCCTACTGATTGGCTGTGGCCGATAAAGCCTGTTGATGCTTTGACCAAGGAAGCCACATCGCCCGTTTTATTCAATACATTTGAAAAACCGGCCGCAACAAGCATGACAAACCCGATAAAAGCCATCAGAATCATGCCGTCCGTGATCAGCTTATCCGCTTCATTGCGCTTCATGACTCCGCTGATAAACAGCGTAAACAAGCCGGCAAGCGCGCCCATGATCATACCTTCCACTCCGAGCACTTGTGACAGATAGAGCTGAACGGCAAGCGACACGGCAATGGAGATCAAGGCGATGGCAATGCTTTTTTTCGTATAAGGAGAAGACGATAGTCCGGCAATCTCCTTCGTCTCATATTTCTTCGGTTTCCGGAAGACGATGACGGCTAAAATTAAACCGACCGCCATCCCGGCCGTCGGGATGATTAAAGCATACGGGATATCACTGAGCGGCACCTTTAAACCGGCTGACGCCATATTATCTCTTAGCATCCCCTGGAAAATCTGTCCGAATCCGACAGGCAGAACGATATACGGCGCAGTCAGTCCGAATGTCATCACACACGCGATCAGCCTGCGGTCTATTTCAAGTTCATTAAATATTTTTAAAAGCGGCGGAATCAATACAGGAATAAACGCAATGTGAACGGGCACCACGTTTTGCGAGAAACAGGATATGATTAAAATAATCAGTACGATTAACACTTTTGACAGTGCTTTTTTCCGCGAATCTTCCTTTTTT
Organism: Bacillus sp. N1(2025); assembly: GCF_053470005.1. Lineage (NCBI taxonomy): Bacteria > Bacillati > Bacillota > Bacilli > Caryophanales > Bacillaceae > Bacillus > Bacillus sp. N1(2025). Next base: position 331,819 of record NZ_JBLTJB010000003.1, on the reverse strand, counting down.
CCGATTAGTTTGACAGACGCTTCCACCATTGCATCGGGAAGCCCCGTCTTTGTCAGCGCCGCGGCAAATGCTCCGAGCAGCGCGTAGCTGACCGCGACGGTGGCATTTCCGCCGAGACCGTCCGTAAAAGCCTTCACCGTCTCTCCGAGGCCTAAGCCGCCGGTCAGCCCGCCGGCAAGCGCGCCGATCATTAAAGCTATAATAATATTGACACGCAGCAGGCTTAAGACGAGCATGAGCAATACTGCGACAACAACAGCATTCATTGATGAGTCCCTCCAAAAATCCTTTAGTTTGCTAATGTAGTAGATAATTAAAGTTACCATATATTCTGCGCTTTAGTCAACTAAAGATTTTGGAAATCAAAAAACCCGCTGCATCAAGGCAGCGGGCTGCTGTTATCTTTCGGGCGTAAAGCGCTCAGTCAAAACAGCCAACGTCCTTGCCATGACGCCTGTTGCGCCGGCAGGGCCGAAGCATGTCGCTTTATTCGCCGTTGCGGTTCCCGCAATATCGAGATGAACCCACGGCGTGTTTTCCGCGAATTCACCAATGAATGCCCCCGCCATAATCGCGTGGCCTTCTCTTCCCGGAGAATTGTTCAAATCAGCCATCTGACTGTTTCTCACCCGTTTTTTATCCTTTTCTGTAATCGGAAGCTGCCAGATCGGCTCGCCGGATTCTTTCGCCGATTCCGCCACCTGTTCATAAAACGCGGCGTGATTAGTCATAGCGCCCGTCATTTCGTTCCCTAAGGCGACAATGACACCGCCCGTTAACGTTGCGACGTCTACGAGTACAGAGGCTCCGTGCTGCTTGGCGTATGTGATGCCGTCGGCAAGCACGAGACGCCCTTCCGCATCGGTGTTCAGGATCTCAATGGTTTTTCCGCTGAGCGAAACGATGACATCATCCGGCTTCATCGCATCGGACGAAATCATGTTGTCCGTAGACGGTATGACGGCGAGCACGTTTTGTTCAGGCCGCAGTTCGCCGATAATCTCCATCGCGCCCAATACCGAAGCGGCTCCTCCCATATCGCTTTTCATGCCGACGATGCCGGTTTTCGGCTTAATTGAATATCCGCCCGTATCAAAGGTAATTCCTTTACCGACCAGGCCGATGACGTCTTCCCACTGATCTTTGCCCTGATACTTCAGAACGATCATTTTCGGCGGTTCGGATGAGCCCTTGTTAACGGCAAGCAGCCCGCCCATGCCGAGCTCTTCCATTTCATCTTTTTCTAAAATTTCACACTCGAAATCGTATTTCGCCGCAAGCTCGGCGGCATATGACGCCAAATCAGTGGCCGTCAGCATATTACCCGGCATATTCACAAGCGTGCGGGCTGAATTCGTCCCTTGGCCGTATGCCGCGCCGACGTTCAGGCCGGCCTGCACTTCCCTCAGGTCTTCTTCGGTCACGGCGCAGACTGATTTCAGTTCCTGATCCGGCTCATTCGATTTATGTTTATAATCCTGCACTTCGTAAACCGCAAGCAGACAGCTTTCTGAAAGCGCATGAGCGGCATCGGCGGCAGGCACTTCACCGGAGACGAATGTATCGAGCAACACGGATACTTCCTGTTTTTTATCTTGATGAACCTGCTGAAATACTCGTGCAAAGCATTCTTTCGTATCTTCAAACGAATAATCCGCTTCTCTTCCCAGGCCGATAAAATAAATACGTTTCATACCGGTCGCAGCCGGAGGGTATACTTTTGATACACGATTGCGTTTGGCGGACACATCACCATCCTTTAACAGCTGGGTCAGATGACCGTCCAATTTATCATCCAATTCCTTCGTAAATCTGTTCAGCGTGCTTTTTTGAAAAAGACCGATGACCAGTGTTTCGGGATGCCGCAGTTGATCAGATGCATAAAACATGAGTACACACTCCTTATGTGGGTATTTGTTATGTAAAGTGGTATAATGAAAAAACATTTTTCATTGATTTTATTTTACCAAACTAAGGGCGTTTTCTGCAGTTTTTCGATGCGATCGGAATCAGCAGATACAGAAAGGATGTCGCATATGGATGTACTTATGAATTTTCCTTTACTGGCGAGTTTTGCCGCCATTATTTTTGCCCAAGTTGTAAAAGTGCCTATTCAATTTATCGTATCCAAAAAACTTGACTGGTCTCTTGTGACGAGCACAGGTGGCATGCCGAGCTCCCATTCCGCCGCCGTCACCGCGCTGTCAACCGGAGTCGCTTTGGAACAGGGACTGGACTCGCCCCTGTTTGCAGTCGCCGCGATTTTCGCCGTCATTACGATGTTCGACGCTACAGGTGTCAGGCGGCATGCGGGTGAACAGGCGACGGTCATTAATAAACTGGTCATCGACTTTAATCGGTTTGTCAGCGAAGCGAAGGACTTTCAGAAAGCGGAAGAGAAGGAAAAACAGAAGAAACTGAAAGAACTGCTCGGCCATCAGCCGATTGAAGTGTTCTTCGGCGGCGTCACCGGTATTGTGCTGACATTGATTTTAGATTATTTCTTTATGTAAAAAACGCTTCAGCGGACGCTGAAGCGTTTTTATTCTTTTACCGTTTTGTATTGATTTCTGAACACTTGCAGCGACTTGGTTTCGTTCAGCTTTACAAGTTCGTCCTCGGTCACTGTGCCGTTCCCTTTTTTAATAATGTAGACCTCAAGTGTTTTTTTGCCCCAATTGTTATAGACGTCCTTGACGGTGTCAAAGTAGAGGTCAAGGCGGCTGCCTTTAATTTTTGAGCCGGTATCGGCGACAACCCCGTAACCGTAATTCGGTATAAACAGAATCGTCCCGATCGGGAAAACAGACGGATCGGCCGCAACAGTTGAATATAAATCTCGTTTGACCTTCACGCCTGAATATGTAATTCCGTACTGCGGATGCCCGGGAGATTTTCCGGTAGATTCCGCTCCGGCGGTATAACCGGTGGCCGTCACCTTTTGTGACGGATAGCGTTCCCAGTCAAAAGCTTCTTCCAGCGGTTTTACCCTGCCTGATGCCTTCTGATCCGGCTGATTCTGTAAGGATTGAAACGGAGTGCCGATGTTTTTCAAAACGGCGCCGCGATGTTCTGTCATCCAATTAGTCAGATCCTTTGCTTCAACACCGGTTATGGAAAAGTATGTCGCATGGCATGCGCCCAAAAAGAGCACGATCATGAATACGCGTCTGATTATCGTCAATCTGAAATCACTCTCCTCCGAGTCATTGTTCCCAACTCGGTGAGGTGCTATACAAAAAGCGCCGCGACACAAAAAAAGCTTTCTCGAATAAGAAAGCGTCTTAAAACATTTGATATCCTCTTTTTCTGAGCGCCTTTATGGCAATGCCTGACATGATGGCTCCCGCCAGTCCGCCCGCCAAAATCACGACATCCGCAACCGCTAATGACATGATGCGCTGAAACAGGCTTTGAAAGGATTCCCCCGGCGCCTGCACGTAACTGATCATCTTTTTATTGCTGATAATGAAAAGGCATACAATCGGATAGACAACAGCCATAATCCACGACATTCTAAGCAGCATGTTCAACAGAAAGCCTATGCCGAAAAACAGTATAAAAAATAGTACGATTGAGATCAGGACAACCGGCAAACTAATCACAAACATCCACCCCCTACAGCACTTTCAGTGTACCTCGGGGGCGGTAAAAAAGTCAACGTCTGGAAAAATCAGCGTCTCTCTTTGCCGCTTCCCTGGCAGGAGGGACATGTTTCGGAGCCGCCAAGAAGCAATTGAAAATACCCTTTACCTGAGCAGAACGGACACGCCGCCGTGCTTTTTGCTGTCGTTTTCATGCGGATCACCCTTTTTCCTAATTTTCTGATAATATACCATATTTACTTGTCAAGCACCAAGTCAGAATATGTAACAAATCAACTCATGTAAGCGGAAACATTCATTTTTTTCTCTTACATGCTTTTTATAGCGCTCTTTTCTAAAAAAAAGAGAAAACCCGCGGGCGCGGGTTTTCAGAAGAATTTAAACTTCCCTTTTTTCAGCGTCAGGCCCAGACCGCCGATCATAAAGAGCGAGCGGTTGTCAATGACCTTTTTCATAAAGGACGCCGGCATGCCTTTGAGCTTCCTGCCGTATACGACTCCGACAGCGTTATGCTCACCGAGGGAGGCGACGGTTCCTTTAATGTCAGGCTTGAACTCTTCAAGCTGGCCTCCTTTAATCAAACCGCCCAGATTTTTGGCGACCGTTTCTCCTTGCTGCATCGCGATCTGAGCAGTCGGCGGGTACGGCCGTTCCGTCTCTTCATTGATAAAGAGCGAGCTGTCGCCGAGAATAAAAACGTCATCATGTCCCGGCGCCCGAAGATCAGGGTTGACCTTGACACGGCCGCGCATATTTTCAAAACCCGCTTCCTCCACGATCGGATGTCCGCGCACGCCCGCGGCCCAGACAACAGTCTGCGATTTGATTTCTTCCGGCTCTTCATCTTTCTTGCCGACTGTGACACCGTCTGCGCGGCATTCTTGAACCGCGGTGCCGATTTTAAATTCAACGCCTTTGCTCTCAAGGTATTGAACGGCGTAATCGACAAGCTCCGGATCAAATCCCGGCAAAACCGTCGGGGCGGCCTCGACACAGACGATCCGGACGAGACTTTCATCTATATCATAATATCTGCATAACTCCGGCTTGCGGTTCGCAAGTTCACCGAGAAATTCAATTCCCGTAAAGCCCGCTCCGCCGACAACGATGGTTAAGCGGTCAGGGCGTTTTTCAGCCTCCGTATTGTATGTCGCAAATTGGAGCTCAATATGGTCTTTCAGCTGGCGCGACGTATTAATATTCGCGATCGGAAAAGCGAATTCTTTTAAGCCTTTAATCCCGAATGTTTCAGGGACGGCGCCAAGCCCGATGACAAGATAATCATAAGGGATGTCCCCTTGTGAAAGCGTCACCTTTTTATTTTGCACATCTATCGCTTTTACGGTATCCTGCACAAATTTGACCCGTGATTCATTGATTACATCTTTTATTTGATATCTGCAGCGGTCATGATGCAGCGTTCCTGCGCTCGCTTCATGCATCCATGTCGTTTCATAATGATAATTGTGTTTATTGACCAAAGTAATGTCAGCGTCATTTGCCCCGATATGCTTCGGAAGCCTTGTTACTGTCATTAATCCACCATAACCTGCACCTAAAACCACGATTTTGGGTTTATTCAATGCCATCACATCCACCTTCTTTTTTTTGCTGTTAGACGCATAATCAAATCAACATTTGTATTAGCTTCAGCTTATTGGCGGGATTTTATGAAATGAAATATAAAATTTTTTAGAAAACCGCACATGTCTGCATATCACCATACTATCCGGAAGAATCAGAAAACATTCAGGAAAAAACAGATTGGAATTTGTCCCCATATTAGCGGCGGCCGCAATTTTTTTCAAGAATGAAGCGGCCGAGCGGTTTTCGGCACTCGTCATCCTTTTAAATTGTATGTTATAATTAATAACAATTTTCAATTAGGAGGCAATTTGGTATGCAAGAGGATTCAAAGGTTTATGATATTACGGTCATCGGCGGCGGCCCGGTCGGCCTGTTTACCGCTTTTTACGGGGGAATGAGACAGGCGAGCGTCAAAATCATCGAGAGCCTGCCTCAGCTTGGCGGCCAGCTCAGCGCGCTGTACCCTGAAAAATATATTTATGATGTAGCCGGATTCCCGAAAATCCGCGCCCAAGAACTTGTGAACAACTTAAAAGAGCAAATGGCAAAGTTCGATCAGACCATCTGCTTAGAGCAGGCCGTTGAATCTGTTGAAAAACAGGCGGACGGTGTGTTTAAGCTTGTCACGAATTCAGAAACGCATTATTCAAAAACGGTTATTATCACCGCGGGAAACGGCGCATTTAAGCCGAGAAAGCTTGAGCTGGAATCAGCGGAACAATATGAGGGCAAAAACCTGCATTACTTCATTGACGACCTCAATCAATTCGCAGGCAGACGCGTTGCCGTTCTGGGCGGCGGCGATTCCGCGGTGGACTGGGCGCTCATGCTTGAGCCGATCGCGAAAGAAGTCAGCATCATCCACCGCCGTGATAAATTCCGCGCGCATGAGCACAGTGTCGAAAACCTGCATAATTCTAAAGTCAACGTGCTGACACCGTTTGTTCCCGCTGAACTTGTCGGTGAAGACCGGATCGAACAGCTCGTTCTCGAAGAAGTGAAAGGCGACCGTAAAGAAATCATTGAAATTGATGACCTGATCGTAAACTACGGCTTTGTTTCTTCTCTCGGCCCGATTAAAAACTGGGGCCTTGAAATCGAGAAAAATTCCATCGTCATCAAAAGCACAATGGAAACGAATATCGAAGGCTTCTTTGCCGCCGGAGATATCTGCACATATGAAGGCAAGGTCAAGCTGATCGCCAGCGGTTTCGGCGAAGCTCCGACAGCCGTGAACAACGCGAAGGCTTACATGGACCCGAAAGCGCGCGTCCAGCCTCTGCATTCTACAAGCATGTTTGAAAAATAATAAAAAAGAGTCTGTGTCATACCGGCACAGACTCTTTTTTATTTAAACATCCAAATATAATTCATGACGGTTCCGACAACAAGCGCAATGACAAGCGCCGACACGACCCAAATCGTGCCTAAAATAATCCGGTCCTGAATTTTCTGGGCTTTCGGGCTGTGCCCGGGCTGTTTTTGTTCCACACCGGCCCCTCCCTTCTTCTGCAAATCTATCTATCGTAACAAATGTCTTACAACACCCAATACTACTATGATAACCAAACTGCAAATGGATGACAAGCTGACCGCAGATGAGGCGGCATGAAATCATTTGACATTCCTGACAAAACAAAGTACATTATAAAAAGACGAACATTTTAATTTTATTTAATTCTATTATTCGCTTTTAGGGGTGTTATATATGGAAAATGTATTTGATTACGAAGATATTCAGCTGATTCCTGCAAAATGCATTGTTGAAAGCCGATCTGAATGTGATACATCAGTTACGTTGGGCGGACACACGTTTAAACTTCCGGTCGTACCGGCCAACATGCAGACGATTATAGATGAAAACATCGCGGCCTGGCTCGCGGAAAACGGGTATTTTTATATCATGCACCGCTTCGAGCCGGAAAAACGCCTGACTTTTGTCCGGGATATGAAAGCGCGCGGACTGATTTCTTCCATCAGTGTCGGCGTGAAGGAAAATGACTATGAATTCATCCGGGAGCTGAAAGAACAGGAGCTGGTGCCGGATTATATTACCATTGATATCGCGCACGGCCATTCCAATGCCGTGATCAGCATGATTCAATTTATTAAAGAACATGTCCCGGAAAGCTTTGTCATCGCAGGGAATGTCGGGACGCCTGAAGCTGTAAGGGAGCTGGAACGCGCGGGCGCTGACGCGACAAAAGTGGGAATCGGCCCCGGGAAAGTCTGCATCACCAAAATTAAAACCGGCTTCGGAACCGGCGGGTGGCAATTAGCCGCGCTTCGCTGGTGCGCAAAAGCGGCGAGCAAACCGATCATTGCTGACGGCGGCATCCGCACGCACGGCGATATCGCGAAATCCATCCGATTCGGCGCATCCATGGTCATGATCGGATCATTATTCGCCGGCCACGAAGAATCACCGGGACAAACGATCGAAATCGATGGAAAGCTGTACAAAGAATATTTCGGCTCCGCTTCCGAATTTCAAAAAGGCGAAAAGAAAAACGTCGAAGGCAAAAAAATGCATGTCGAACATAAAGGGTCTTTACAGGACACGCTGGTTGAAATGGAGCAGGATCTGCAATCTTCCATCTCTTACGCCGGCGGCAATACACTCGAAGCCATCCGCAATGTCGACTACGTGGTCGTAAAAAACTCTATTTTCAACGGCGACAGATTTTAACACGCAGCAGAGCCGCTCGAAGATAAAAAAATGACATTCAATATGAATGTCATTTTTTTATTAAATACCGAAATAAAGAGCCGCACTGGCTAACAGATTAATCACAAAAATAAACAAAAAGATGTAACGAATGAATTTATTTTGCACCGGAGCAAATATAAAGAGATATAGTCCTGCCACCCCAAAAGTAAGAACAGGAAACAGCCACTCAAAGGATAAAGAAATGATATAACCGATAATCATAACAATCGGCACACCGATTAATGATAATTTACTTCTCATATGATTTCTGCCCCTTTTACTTAAAAATTGGTGTGATGTAAGCTTCAATAATGGCAGCGGCGATCAGCAGACAAATAATTATGAGCACCAATATTCCAATATGCCTGAACATTGAAGCCATTATCTTTTTTTCCTTAGAAAAACACAGCCTGATGACCAATTCAACGCCCTTAAAACCAATGGCGCCACTTAATAATAACGCGGGAACTTCAAATATACCATGAGGAATTAGCAGTAAAAAAATCTGATAAAAAGGAACCCCGCTATGCACATTTTCTATAATAGAGCCGCTTAAAATAAACCCGTTGGTGAATAAATAAAAGATTGAGGTCAATCCAAAGGTAAAAAAACCCGCGGCTAAAAACAGACAAGCGATTGCATTGTTTTTCAGCAGTTCAACCGCGCCTGACGAGCCGTTGTAAGACGCTGATGAAACAAAGTGATCGGAAAAAAACGCAGCGATCACACCGCCTGAAAAAAACAGCAATGACGCGGTTAACGGAATGACAGACGTCCTGATTGCCGGCAACATGCGGTTCATCATGTATAGATACTCTCAGCCAATTCTTCAATCTCTTCTAATGAATGCTCGGATGACTGATACTCCGCCGCAAAAACGCCCTCATGTATAATACCGATCGTATCGCACAGCGAATGTGCCAGCTCCAGCAGGTGAGTCGATAACAGGACCGTATTTCCCTGCTTGACGTACTCCTTTAATAACGTCCGTATCGTTTTACCGCTGATTAAATCAATGCCCGTCAGCGGCTCGTCAAGAATTAATATCTTTGGCTGATGAATGAGCGCGGCCGCAATTGATAATTTTTGTTTCATTCCGTGTGAATATGTTTTAATCAGCTGATTTCCGTCTTGAGCAAGCTTCAGCGTCTCTAACATATTCTTTATATAATCATTTGTCCGCTGAGACGGCACTTGAAACATCTCCGCTGTAAAACGCAAGTATTCGACTCCCGTTAAGTAATCATATAAAAAAGCATGGTCGGGCACAAAACCGATATCAGCCGATAGTTGCCCCCCCTCTTCTGAATCCAGTTCCTTGCCGTCAATCATGACGCGGCCTGAAGTCGGTTTAAGCAGGCCCGAAATGATTTTCAAAGTCGTTGTTTTCCCGACTCCATTAGTCCCCAGCAAAGCATAAATTGAGCCTTTTTTCACCTCAAACGAAATATCTTTCAACACCTGTTTTTCACTATAGTTTTTTTGTATATTCACTAATTTAATCATTGTTCGCAAACCTTTCCGCCATATTGATTCTGCGAAGAAACAGAAACATGACTCCATAGTTTAATAGTGTGAACAGGACAAAAATACCTGATGCAGAATGAATAAGCATCGTTTCAAGTTCCGGCTTTTTATAGATAAAATACGATGTGATCGCAGCGATTTGAAGCGACACAATGAAAATGAAAGAACTGTATAAGTTGTTATACGTCTTTGCTTTCCCCGCTTCTCCAATTTCGTACAGATGCTCCCAGTTTTTCTTAGGATACAGGGCGGTGCTTGAAATCTGGACAAGACTGTATAAAAAACCCGAACATAAAAACACAATAAACAAGTAGATCGTCAGCGCCGCAGAAGACGGAAAAAACACCGTAATCAAAATGGTGATGATGAACGAATAGATAAGAGCGGCGAGATTATAAATACATACTTTCGGAAACACCAGCTGCCACGCATGTTTGATATTCCGGTGAAACAAATGCTGATTTTTTATTTCCCCGTCCACTGATAATACTGTTTTGAGCGCATCTCCGACGAGCTGATACGAAAAGTTCGCAATGATAACCGCCGCAGACACGATGGCGGCTGCCGAATACCCGATAAAGTGATGCGATAAAAGCGGAATACAAAAACCTAAAAACAGCATGAACAAATACAGCATACTGCCGAAATTCCTGATAAAAAACCCGTCAATTCTCGATAAGAACAGGAGGTCCTTTTGAAAAACGGCATGAAATATTTTGTTATTTCTATATAATTTCAGCTTTGGCGCAAAATCTGCGTTTGTCAAAAACATATAAGGAATAAGGTCCATTTTCTTCAGGGTGGCCGACCACAGTTTAAACATTCCCGCCGTTAAAAGGACGCCGGCCGCAAACACCGCAGCGAAAACGAGCACGGAATGTGAGCGGAATGCTAACCATACATACGGCGTATTCATGAGGATGTTCCGGAAAGCCGGTGACTCCGTAAAGCTAGAAATATCCTTTGCGGTATACTCCCCAAACACGAGAAGATAAACGGCATACCCGACTGCAAGCGGAACCAGCAGGCTGACGCTGAATAAAATGCCTTTCATGATTTTCAAGTAAAACAATTTGCTCCACATATTTGTAAGAAGATAAACAACATAAGAAAACAGCATAGATAAAAATAAATTGAGAAGAAAATAAACGAAGCCCAAGAAAAATACGATGATCGCCGCAGACCCGGTCATGCCTGCGCTTGATAAAAACAAAAAGACCGGAAAAACAAAAAGATACCATACGAAAATGGTTTTTTTGATCGCCTGGCCGGCAAAAACAGAAAACAGCTGTAAAAAACGAACCTTTTTTAATTGATGAATAACCTTGCGCGTATCCAGCAGAAAGGCATTGTGATGTTCTTTAAAGAAGCCGGCAGCCCAAAAAAGCTGCTCAAGTGAAACGGCGATTAAAACAAATTGCCCCCATGCGCTGAGGGGCAGCTGAATCAGTTTTGTCCCGAATACAACACCGCATCCCAGGAAAACGAGATATAAACATAACAGAGAAATAATAATGGCAGACAGCAGTTTGCTGTTGAGTTGAGGAATGCCCCAATCTTCCTTTCTTTTTCGAAACGATGACAGGGTATTATATTTGATAAGAGCCGCAATTTGTTTGACTATCATACTTTCAATCCTTACATATGTATTTGGGAGAGAGGCTCTTTTTGCAGCTTGTACAAAAAGAGCAATTATTTATTGATCGATTTTACCAAGCAGCTGCGTATTTTTTGCCGTATTTCTTAATCATTGTTTTTGCTGTTGCAACGATTGCATAAGAAATCGCGCCTGCGCCTGTAACGATACCGATAAGAGAAATGATAGAAGCAATTGTTGATGCCGCATCAATAATATCAATTGCTTTTTTAGCTGCTGCTGTAGAGATGCCGAGAGTAGAAGCTAATTCAGCATTGGCTGAGAATGCATGAGCCGCCGCCACGTTTAATTCAGTTCCCGTTAATAATAGTGCATAAACCAATGTTGCTGCAGCAAGAGCCGCGCCAAACAAAATGAAAGACTTTTTATTAGATTTTACTAAGTTCATCATAACATCTCCCTACTCTGTTTTTTTAATTTATAATAAAATTCAGCTTAATTGACTCTCTCCCGAGCTAAATTTTATCCGCCATAAAATAGTTTAAAAAAATAGTAAAGAGTTTTAGTAAAACAAAACATCCAGTCAAAATGATTCTCTTGCCTTTACTGAGATCGGTCAGTTTTCCTGCGGCAGCATAAAGAGCCGCGATTGATATGAGCAGAAATGGGTCCAGCAGCTGCAGACTCAAGCTGGTGCCGCCGGCAGAATATATAAGCGAGGAATCAGCCGTTAAGTAGTTAACAACTGAAAGAATCAACATTTTAAATGCCGAGATTAAAGAAGTCAGCGTATATAGAAGCAAATAATTTTTTTTCGGTTTCTTTGTGCCGAGAATAAAAGCGGCAACGAATAACAGAAATCCGCCTATCAGAATTTCCACAAAAGTTGTGAAGATCATAAATCCTTGCAGAAACATGACAATCGTACGAACACTTTTCTCCCCGATATCGTAGGTACTTTCTCCGACGGAAGAATAATACGACTGCAGAACTTTATCTGAAATACTGAATTGGAAGAGTAATGAACAGATCAAAATGATGAAAAAAGAACTTAAAAATATTTTTTTATTGCTCAATTGACCTATCATATTATCATCCTTTTCTTACAAAATAAATTAACTATTCTATACTTTTACAATTTAGTTTAATCCTATCAAAAAATCAATATCCTTTCGAAAAATATGACTTTAGAACGTGTTGACAATGAGCACATCTTTCAGAGTTTTCAGTTCTATATACCCTTTATTTTTTTTTGAATTTGCAAATAGTATGATTCAAACAATTGATTTGAAGTTTTAGGAAGAACCTGTCGAAAGAGACGAAGGATATAAAAAAGGAGGATATCGTCATGTATCCTCCGGATGTATGATCGCCAGCACCTGATGATCTTCCCATTTTCCATTTATTTTTACATTTTTTCTCGCAATGCCTTCTTTATGAAAGCCAGCTTTTTCGAGCACCCGGATTGACGCCTTATTGTGCGGCATGACTCCGGCTTCTATCCGATGCAGTTTCAGCTCATTGAATGCATAATCGACTGCCAGCTTGACAGCCTTCGTCGCATAGCCTTTCCCGTTATGTTTGCCATCTAAAAAATAACCGATAAAAGCGCTTTGGAGGGAACCCCGAACCACCTGAAAAAGGCTGATCGTGCCAATCAGGGTCTGATCCTGAAGAAAAATGCCGAAGCTGTATTCTGTGTCATTTTCCGCATTCTTCAGTGATTGTTCAATTCGTTTTTTCCGGCCTTCCAGCGTATAAAAATCCTCTTGTCTCGACATGGCAAACCGTTCAAAAAACATGCGGTTTTCCGTCTGCAAAACCAGTTCCTGCTCTGCATCATTCAGGCTGAGCGGCCTGATATCAACGCTGTTTCCTTCCTGCACATGTATCGCCGTCCTTTTGTTTTGGTTTTTTAATTGCCTCTCACCCATGTGATACGGTACGCTTTATTGCATCAATAAAATTCCAAGACTTTACATTCACCTTTCCTTTCGTGACCTATGTCTGATGTGAGTAACCGAAACGGAATCACAAGGTTCTTTTGTTGACTTAAACCGTGCTTTAAGCCGTATCATCATATTGTGACGAGGAAAGAATAGTTTTGGCGGGTTTCCCGATGATCTAAAAATCAATTTTACAGAATCACTGCTGTCTTATTTCATGCCTATTTGCGGGATGAATATATTGATTGGATCAAAGCTGAAATGTTATCTAAGAAGTATGAAACAATCGGAAAAGAGGAGTTAATATGAAACTGACGGGAAATACAATACTGATTACAGGCGGAAATGCCGGAATAGGATTGGCTTTCGCAGAACGGTTTTTAAAAGCGGGAAATAAAGTCATCGTGACCGGACGGCGTGAGCACGCTCTTCAAAAAGCAAAGGAAACATTCCCGGATCTTATTACATATGTCAGTGATTTGAGCATTCCATCTGAACGTATATCACTGTTTGATTGGGTGAAAGAAAATTATCCGGAAGTGAATGTGTTAGTAAACAACGCGGGGATTCAACAACGTTTTCATGTGCTGAAAGCGGATGCGAAGGACAATTGGGACTATTTCAATAAAGAAATCACTACGAACATTGAAGCTCCCTTCCACCTGTCTATGCTGTTCGCTCCGTTTTTTGCCGAAAAAAAAGATGCGGCTGTCATTAACGTCTCTTCGGGATTGGCTTTTACACCGCTTGCTATTGCACCGATCTATTCAGCAACGAAAGCAGCGCTTCATTCATTTACAATGAGTCTGAGACATCAGCTTTCTGATTCATCTGTAGAAGTGATTGAAGTTGCGCCTCCGGCGGTGAATACAGATTTAGGCGGAGCAGGGCTGCATACTCAAGGAGAACCGCTGGATGAATTCGCTGATGGGATTTTTAAAGGACTGAAAGAGGGCAAACTAGAGATCGGATATGGTTCTTCAGCGGAACGGCTGCGCATGTCACGGGATAAAGCCGATGAACATACGGCAAATATGTACAATGCAATGAAACATACAATTGAATAACATCTTTAAAAAAGCAAAACCCGCTTCTGTTGAGCGGGTTTTATTTTTATTAAACAGATAAACGCCTTTCTTAACAATGGTGCAAGCGCCATCGAAAAGAAAGACGTCTTATTTTTTCATCCTAAGAATGGCGGGTTGACCCTTAGCACTCTTCCGGCGTACCGGCGTTTTTGGCCGTGCGGAAAGATGAACCGCAGCCGCAGGAAGCGATGGCGTTCGGGTTGTCAATGGTGAAACCGCCGCCCATCATGGACTGTTTGAAGTCAATGATCGTGCCGGTCATAATATCGAGGCTTTCGCTGTCGACCAAGACGGTGATTCCGTGCTGTTCAAACATGCTGTCTTTTTCGCCTTTTTCATGCTCAAATCCCATTCCGTAAGACAGGCCGCTGCAGCCGCCGCCTTTTACGCCCACACGAAGGAACGCGTTTTCTTCTTCATGCTCTTTCATCATATCTTTTATATGCAAAGCCGCTGCTTCAGTGATGGTTACTGGAACACTCATAGATAGACCTCCTTTTTTAAAAACAATGCTGATATCTATTATAAACCTTGAGGAGAGTATTTCTCAAACGAGCTGTTTACAAATAAAAGACGCCGCTGCATACGGTTTCGGCGGGTCCCGTCATCAGCACGTGCCCATTGTCCTGCCAATTAATCACAAGGTCGCCTCCCGCTAAATGAACGGTGATATCCCGGTTTCGTTCGGAAACACCGTTCAATACGGATGCGACAGCCGCCGCACAGGCGCCTGTTCCGCAAGCCTGCGTAATGCCGGAGCCGCGTTCCCATACGCGGAAATGAAGTTCATCGGCGCTGACGGTTTCCACAAATTCGACATTGACGCCTTCCGGAAATCTCGGGTCTTTTTCAATGACGGGGCCGAGCGTTGTAAGAGGCGCTTGATTGATATCCGCAACCGGAAAAACAATATGGGGGTTTCCCATTGATACGGCTGTTCCGGAAAGCTCCGTTTCTCCAAAAACAAAGGTTTCATCGATCGTCCGCTCATCTTCATTGCCGAGCATCGGCAGCTCTTTTTTGGTGAGGCGCGGTTCGCCCATATCGACGGCGACTTCACGCACAATCCCGTTGTCTTCCGTAATGTCTGCTTTCACAAGACCTGAAAGCGTCTCAATGAAAAAGGACGTTTCTTCTGTCAGCTTATGTTCGTATGCGTACTTTGCCACACAGCGAAGGCCGTTGCCGCAATTTTTCCCTTCTGAGCCGTCATTATTAAAAATCCGCATTTTGACGGGCGCTTTTTCAGACGGACAGATGAGGATCATTCCGTCAGAGCCGATGCCCGTGTGAATGCTGGACACTTTAACGGCAATCTCAGCCAGCCGTTCTTCCGGCAGCTGTTCTTCAAATTGATTTACATATATATAACTGTTTCCAAGACCGTGCATCTTGGTAAAACGGAATGAATTCATATCGGCCTCCAACTTTTTTTCTTTTACTTAGTATAAAAGCTCTTCTGCTCGGACACAATACAAATATCCCCCGTTTTTCATACATAAAAGCTCCCTGCATATGCAGGGAGCTTTTATCGTTTACTACATAAACATGCCGGCAATCGCCGCGCTGAGAAGGTTTGCGAGTGTTCCCGCAATAACCGCTCTTAATCCGAGGCGCGCAATGTCCGAACGGCGGCTTGGGGCCAAACCGCCCAGTGTGCCGAGCATAATCGCAATCGAAGAGAAATTGGCAAATCCGCACAGCGCAAAGCTGATAATCGTAGACGTTTTTTTAGAAAAGTCCGCAATATGCGGACCGAAGTTTGAATAAGCGACAAACTCATTCAGCACAAGTTTCTGCCCGATATAGCTTCCCGCTCCGAGCGCTTCATGCCAAGGAACGCCGATTACAAATGCGATCGGTGAAAACACGTAACCGAGAATGGATTCTAATGTAATATGTTTGAAACCGAACCAGCCGCCGATTCCGCCGAGAATTCCGTTCACTACGGCGATGAGCGCGACAAACGCAAGCAGCATGGCGCCGACATTTAGAGCAATCTGAAGGCCCGTTGACGCGCCTTTTGCCGCTGCATCAATCACATTAGCGGCGCCTTCGCCTTCTTCGTCCATATTAAAATCGCCTTTTATCGTCTGCGTTTTTTCCGTTTCAGGTATTAACATTTTTCCGAACACGAGACCGGCGGGAGCCGCCATAAAGCTGGCCGCCAGCAGGTATTCGATCGGAATGCCTAACAGGGCGTAACCGAAAAGCGTCGAACCCGCTACAGCCGAAAGGCCGCTCGTCATAATCGTAAACAGCTCGGAACGGGTCAATCCCGCAATCAGCGGTTTAATGGCAAGCGGTGATTCAGACTGTCCGACAAAAATATTCGCAGCCGCCGCAAGCGATTCCGTTCTGCTTGTCCCAAGAAGTTTTGACAGTCCGCCTCCGATGACGCGAAAGATGAGCTGCATGATTTTCAAGTGATACAAAACGGCAATCAGCGCTGAGAAAAAGATAATGACCGGCAGAACGCTCAGCGCAAAAGCCGGGCTGCTGCCCACTTTTAACAGCGGGCCAAAAATAAAGCTGATGCCTTCGTTCGCATAATCAATGAGAAGCTGCACACGGCTTGAGAACCATAAAAATACGGCCCGGCCGGCGTCCCACTTTAATACGATGAATCCGAAGGCCATTTGTAAACATAAACCGACAATAACGGTTCGCAGGTTAATTTTGCTTTTCTTCTCTGATAACAAAAAAGCAATGGCTAATATAGCAACTGCCCCGAGCAGCCCCCAAACGATATTCAATGAATCCACCTCTAAAATTTTATTTAAAAAAAGTCTTTATTAAGATAACAATATTTATTTTTGCTGTCTACAAATTTTTTATTTTGCCAAAACCCGGGGCGCAATAAAAAAGAGACCCCGTTCGGAGCCTCTGATTAAAACATCGGATTTTCTTCTATGAATGTATATATGTTGTCAACCAGTTCAGCAGGCGTGCCTCCCGTGACCACTTCGCCGTTAACCAGGGCAAACAGGGACTCCATGCATTTTCCGCAATAGCTTAAACAGCCGTATTCAAGCACGTCCAAGTTCGGATCCTTCTCTAAGATCTCAAGTGCTTCCTGGGAACCGCGCGCTAAATTGCTGACACAGAATTCAATCATCGGATTCATGCGGTTTCACCTCACATATGTACCTTATCCTAACGGAATTTCCTCTATTCGTCAAAGATCCGGTTTCACACTCAATGTTATCGTAACATATCAATTCAGGTTAAAGGTTTTACTATTACGTGTTTTGTGGTCGATTTGTAGGTTATTTTAAAACTATTATTGTGGTTTTAGGTCAAATTCGATATAATTCTAGATGTTATTTTACATAGTTCGTTATTTTGTAACAACATTGACTACCATATTTTTCGGGCAAAAGGGGAATCATTATGAAAAAATTGGTCTTGATCGGCGGGGGTTACGGAAACATGCGGGTGCTGCACCGCTTACTGCCGAACCAGCTTCCGTCAGATATATCCATCACGCTGATTGACAGAAACCCGTATCACTGCTTAAAAACAGAATATTATGCGCTCGCCGCCGGCACGATTTCTGATCATCATATCAGGGTGTCTTTTCCTGAGCATCCGAATCTGGATGTTCAATACGGTGAGGTGGCTTCCGTCGACACGAAAAACAAACAGGTTCTGTTTCATGACCGCGAACCGATTTCTTACGATGACGCGGTGATCGGACTGGGCTGCGAGGATAAGTATCATAACGTGCCCGGCGCGCCGGAACATACTTACAGCATTCAGACCATTGATCAGTCACGCGAAGCCTATCAAAAGCTGAACAACCTCGGCGCCAATGCATCTGTCGCTATCGTCGGAGCGGGATTAAGCGGCGTGGAGCTTGCCAGTGAATTAAGAGAGAGCCGTGACGATCTGAAGATTATGTTATTTGACCGGGGCGACTTGATTTTATCAAGCTTTCCGAAAAGACTCAGCAAGTACGTTCAGAAATGGTTTGAAGAACACGGCGTCGCCATTATCAATAATGCGAATATTACAAAAGTGGAAGACGGGATCGTTTATAATCATGATGAAGGAATACCGGCCGATGCCATCGTGTGGACGGCGGGAATTCAGCCGAATAAAGCCGTCAGAGAAATGGACGCTGAAAAAGATCCGCAGGGCCGCATCGTTTTAACACCGCACCACAATCTTCCGGGCGATGAGCATGTTTACGTCGTGGGTGATTGCGCGAGCCTGCCGCATGCGCCGAGCGCCCAGCTGGCTGAAGCACAAGCGGAACAAATTGTGCAGATCCTCCTGAAACGCTGGAACAATGAAGAGCTGCCGGAAACAATGCCGCAATTTAAGCTGAAAGGCGTTCTCGGTTCACTCGGAAAAAAAGCGGGCTTCGGTCTTGTCAACGACCGTCCGCTCATTGGGCGTGTGCCCCGTTTATTAAAATCAGGCCTTTTATGGATGTACAAGCATCATAACGGCTGATAAGAAAAAAGCCGCTGATTGCGATCAGCGGCCATTTTTAAGAGCCCGCCACATAGCCGCGCTTTTCCATTTCTTCATATATATCTTTTAAATGCGGATTCCCTTCCCCCACAATGACATCCTCCACCAGCACGAGCGGATAGAAAAATTCATCGTTTCTGATGCGCTCCGCAAGCTCTTCTGTCTCCTTTTGCTGAGGCGGTGCGTCAATATCAATATACCGCATGTTAAAAGGCTGCTCCGGGTATTTCCGTTTCAGCGCCGCCTCCAGCCACTCAAACGTATCTTTGGCGCTCGGCATATTCACGCAGCTTGCGCAAAGCGTTTCAGCGCCGTAAACACTGAGCGTAACCGGCTTTGTCATGTATATCATCCCCTTTACACCAGTATACAAAGGACGGGGCAGCTTTTGTATAAAAAACGGTTTTTATGTTCAAGTTTAAATATGCTATAATGGAGAAAGCAGCTTTGCAAACCAAACATTAGATTTTTACCGTTACTGTGAATATAATGGTTTTATGTATATGAAAGGAGCGAATCTCATGACTGAGGTTGAAATGAAAGAGCAAGTACAGGAAGTATTGGATAAATTACGTCCGTTTCTGCTTCGTGACGGCGGTGACTGTGAGCTTGTTGATGTAGACGAAGGCATTGTAAAGCTTCGCCTCCTTGGCGCATGCGGCAGCTGCCCAAGTTCAACGATTACGCTGAAAGCCGGAATCGAACGCGCCCTTCTTGAAGAAGTACCGGGTGTCGTTGAAGTAGAACAAGTATTTTAATCATAAAACCAGGCTGCATGACAGCCTGGTTTTTTATTTTTTACAAATAGTCATCAAACCATGAACAAATATAACGGATGCGTTTCATCCGCTGTTCCGGATGGCCGCTTCTCGACAGCTCATGCGTGGCTTTCGGAAATCGGATGAACGACGTCGTTTTGTTCAGTTTCTTCAACGCGGTAAAGAGCTGCTCGGCCTGCTCTATCGGACAGCGGTCATCTCGCTCACCGTGCAGAATCAAAAGCGGCGTCGAAACGCGGGACGCATATTTTACAGGAGAACGATCCCAAAGCTTATCCGCTTCCTCAAACAAATCATGTCCGAGCTGCCAGTCGGTAAAAAAGAAACCGATATCGCTGACACCGTGGAAGCTGAACCAATTTGAAATGGAGCGCTGCGTGACGGCTGCTTTAAAACGGCCTGTCTGCCCGACAATCCAATTCGTCATAAACCCTCCGTAGCTTCCGCCCGTCACACCGAGACGGCCGCTGTCAATAAACGGATACGCCTGAACGGCTTCATCCACCGCCTGCATGACATCACGGTAATCTCCGCCTCCGTAATCACCCCTGACACGATTGACAAAATCCTGCCCGTAGCCGTGGCTTCCTCTCGGGTTGACATACACGACAGCATATCCTTGTGCGGCCAGCACTTGGAATTCGTGAAAATACGTATGGCCGTACATCATGTGAGGCCCGCCGTGTATGTATAGAATGAGGGGATAAGTTTGATCCTCTTCAAAAACGGCGGGCTTTAAAAACCAGCCGTTTACCGTCAGCCCGTCCTTTGTTTCATATTGCAGCTTTTCCGGCACGGATATGATGCGCTCCTCAATAAACCGATCATTGTCGGATGTCAATTGCTTCTCTTCCCCATCTTCGAGCGAAATGCTGTAAAGCTCGGAAGGCTGTGCGGGTTTGGCAATGACAGCGATACAGCTTTTCTGATCAGGATGAAAAGCAAAACCGTTCACATACTCTTCTTCTAATCGGATCGGATATACGAGGCCGTCAATCGAGATATAATAAATACCGGTGCTTCCCTGCTCGCTCCCGAGAACGTAAAATCCCTGCCCGTCGTTTGTCCATACCGGCCGGGGCGTCACTCCCCCTATGATTGAATCCGCAATCAGCGCATCGCTCAAATGAACATCCAGCATGTCGGTCAGGCAGGTGAGCCGCTCAGTTTTCACGTCGTACAGCCACGCTTTTTCTAAAGTCGCATTGCGAAATTCATTTTCATGGCCCAGCATCGCGATATAAGAACCGTCCGATGAAAACACGCAGGAACCGAAAGAACCGCGGTGCGGCGTAATCTGCTTCAGGCTTCCGTCCGCCAGATTCATCAGATAGACATCGCTTGGCTTTCCGGCGTCACCCGGCTCGCATAAATTGGCGGTAAACGCAAGCTGCCTGCCATCCGGTGAAAAGGCCGCGCCATAATGATCCGCTTCATGATCCGTCAGCTGCTGAATCTCCCCCGTTTCAAGATGAATCAGCACAAGCTGGGCCCAGCTTCCGTTCAGCAGGCCTTTCCCGTCACGTTTATATGTTAATGACTGAATGTCAACCGGCTCATACTCGTCATGCTTCTTTTTTTCTTTCTCATCGGCGCGCTCCGCTGATGTCAGACTGACGGACACAAGCACGGATCTGCCGTCGGGCGCCCATATCGGATCTGATACGCCCCAAGGAATATCGGCCGCCTGTTCCGCCTCTCCGCCGGCAGCGTCGATGATGTACAGCTGAGGGATGCCGTTCTCCCTGTCAGAAACAAAGGCGAGGCGCCGTCCGTCAGGCGACCACCGCGGACTTGTATTTCTATTGTCCCCGAAAGTCCACGGGTTTGAGATGCCGGATTCTGTGTCATATACCATAATGGCTGAGGAATAGGAATCACGCTTATGATTGACTGTTGTCCGGACGTAAGCGGCTCTTCTGCCGTCAGGGGCATATTGCGGGTCTGTCACGGATACGAGAGTCGCAATGTCCTCCTCGGTTATGATTTTTTTCAAATCGTTTCTCCTCCTTTTCTTTTTTATTTCGCTTCCCTAAATAAAAATCCTTCTCCAGAAAAAGAAAGCGTCCTTCTCTGATGGGAAGAACGCTTTTTTATCATTATACACTTTTCACCTGCTCTAAAGGATTCCGTTCAATTACGCTTCCTTCTGACGGGACGGTAAGCGCCGCAATCTCACAGTGCGGGAAATGCTCAGAAAGCTGTTTTCTCAGCTCTTCTCCCTTTCCTTTTTCAATCAGAACAAGAATCGTCGGTCCCGCTCCGCTCAGCGCCGTTCCGTAAGCGCCTTTCATTTCGGCCGCATGTTCCACCTTTGAAAGCTCAGGAACAAGCATGGCGCGGTACGGCTGATGGAGCATGTCTTTTCTCATCATTTTCCCGGCGAGCGCCCAGTCATTTGACATGATCGCAGCAACGAGAAGGTTGCTGACGGCGCTTGCTTTAACGGCGTGCCGGTACGGCAGCTCTTTCGGGAGCACGTCTCTTGCGTCCCTGGTCAGAACTTCGTAAAACGGAATCACTGCCACAACGTCGATATCCGCTTCGGCAACACGCACGATATGTGTTTCATCTTCTTCGTGAAGGCCGATCACAAGCCCTCCTGCAAGGGAAGCAGCGGCATTATCAGGGTGTCCCTCTTCAAGACTGGCTAAGTGCAGCTTGTCGCTTTCCGAAAGCTGCAGGCCGCATAACTCATCCGCAAGCTCAATGGCAGCGACGATAGCGGCCGCGCTGCTTCCGAGACCCCGCGCAAGGGGGATGTCACTCCATACTTTGACATGGGCGGGCGGCAGCTCTTTCTGATAGCGGTCAGCCGTCCGTTTGGCGACTTGGTAGATGAGGTTGTCCGTTCCTTGAGGGATGCCCGCGACAGTTTCAGTTTCCGCCGAGAACTGCCATTCATCGTTTCGGAAAACCGAAAGCTTCAAATATCTGCTGAGCGCCATCCCGACGGAATCAAACCCGGGCCCTAAGTTGGCGGTGCTTCCCGGAACCGTAATGGAAAACAGCATCTCCGCCTCATTCATACACGCGCCGCTCCATTTAAGTATTCCAGAATACTGTCCTCATCTGTCGGCAGCGTAATCGGTTTTATGTCAGAAACGTCCACAGCCGTGTTCGGATCTTTCAGGCCGTTTCCGGTCAAAACTGCGACAACCTTGCTGCCTTTTGGAATTTCACCGGATTTTACCTGTTTCAAAACGCCGGCGATGGATGCACAGGAGCCCGGTTCGGCAAACACGCCTTCTTCACGGGCAATCAGCTGATAAGCGTGAAGAATTTCTTCATCTGTGACTTCATCAATTTTTCCGGCTGATTCTTCCGCAGCGAGCACCGCTTTGTCCCAGCTGGCGGGATTCCCGATTCGGATTGCCGTCGCAACGGTCTCTGGATTTTTAATGACTTCGCCGCGGACGATAGCCGCAGAGCCTTCCGCCTCAAAACCGCGCATCTTCGGAAGTCCGGTGCCGTTTTTCTCATGGTATTCTTTGAACCCTTTCCAGTAGGCCGTGATATTCCCGGCGTTTCCTACCGGGATCGCCAGAATGTCCGGCGCTCCGCCAAGCTGTTCGCATACTTCAAAGGCCGCTGTTTTTTGCCCTTCAATCCGGTAAGGGTTTACTGAATTCACTAATGCAATCGGTGATTTTTCGCAAATTGACCGGACGATGGCCAGCGCGTCGTCAAAGTTTCCGTCAATCGCAATGATTTCCGCACCGTACATGACGGCCTGCGCAAGTTTTCCGAAGGCGATTTTTCCGTCCGGGATGATGACGATGCATTTCATGCCGGCTCTCGCCGCGTATGCCGCAGCCGCCGCGGATGTGTTGCCTGTAGAGGCGCACATGATGGTATCATTGCCTTCTTCTTTCGCTTTGGCGACCGCCATGACCATGCCGCGGTCTTTAAAGGACCCCGTCGGATTAACGCCCTCTGTTTTCACATGCAGTTCAATTCCGAGCTTTTCAGAAAGCTTCGGCAGGTGAATCAGCGGCGTGTTGCCTTCATGCAATGTCAGGGCCGGCGTCCGATCCGTCACCGGCAGAAATTCTTTATATTGATGGATGAGTCCTTTCCACATTAGCTCCAACCGTTCCCTTCTACGCGATATGTGCTTTTTACTTCTTGTACGACTTCGAGGTCATTTAAGTTTTGCAGAATGTCGCTGAAATCTTCTTCCGATGTGTGATGCGTGACGATGACGATTTCCGCGAGGTCGTCGTGGCCTTTGATCGGCAGCTGCAGAATTTTTTCAAAGCTTACGCCGCGCTCTGAGAAGGCCGATGTGATTTTTGAAAAAGAGCCGACCTGGTCTTTGACGTGAATTCTTAAAAACTGCTGGGCATAGATATCAGACGGCTGCTTCAGATTTCTTTCAAACTGCGGGGCGACAAAGCTGTTTCCGTTTACGCCGAGACGCATGTTTTTCATGACCGCGACCAGATCGGAAACGACCGATGTCGCAGTCGGCATGCTTCCGGCTCCGGGGCCGTAAAACATCGTTTCGCCGACGGCTTCTCCGTACACGTAAACGGCATTGAACTCGTTATGCACCGCAGAGAGCGGATGATGATCCGGCAGCAGTGTCGGCTGAACGCTGACTTCGATTTTATTGTCATCACGCTGGGCGATGCCGATCAGCTTCATCGTATAGCCGAGCCGTTTGCTGAAGCTGATGTCTTCATCCGTGATCCGGGAAATTCCTTTTACTTTGACATCGTCCAGATCAACGTCCATAGAGAAGCCGAGACGGGCTAAAATCGCCATCTTGCGCGCGGCATCGAGCCCTTCTACATCGGCGGTCGGGTCCGCTTCCGCGAATCCGAGATCCTGCGCTTCTTTCAGCACTTCCTCATACGGGCTTTTTTCTTTAATCATTTTCGTTAAGATGAAGTTCGTCGTTCCGTTGACGATTCCCATCATTTTTGTGATCCGGTCAGAGGAAAGGCCTTCTTCGAGCGTGCGTAAAATCGGGATTCCGCCGGCGACACTCGCTTCATAATACAAGTCACAGCCATTTTCCTTTGCGGCGGCTAAAAGCTCTGAGCCATATACGGCGATCAGATCTTTATTTGCGGTCACAACATGTTTTTTCGCTTTCAAGGCATCAAGAAGATATTGCTTCGTCTGTTCGACACCGCCGATGACTTCAATAATCACGTCGACCTCAGGGTCATCGATTACATCATAGACTTCTGTCGTCAGCACTTCTTTCGGCAGGTCTGCGTCTCGTTTTTTATCAATATCTTTAACTAGCACTTTTTTGATCGTCACCGGACAGCCGACCTGGTGCATAAGCTTATCCTGATGATCTTGTATAATTTTGACGACACCGCTTCCCACGGTTCCCAGTCCTAACAGTCCAATACGAATCGCTTCCAAAGAGAAACTCCACCTTTCTTCCTTTTGTCCACTAGAAAAGGACAATTGTTAACCCTTCACAGACATTTAAGTTACAAATATTATATAAGCCCGCATTTGTTTTGACAAGCGGCTGAATATTGTTTCTGCGGCTATGAAAACGCTTAACACGCTGATATGACAAGATTCCCTATTTTCTAAATATTTTTACGTCATATTTTCTTACGAACTGATTCCTTTTCCGAGCCACGCCACAGGCGGGACAAAAACCTGCGCCGACCTGACATTCATCATGTCGTGACATGTCTGTAAAAACTGTTCATAGCGGGTGCAGTCGGCAAGAATGTAGTCAAGCTGCTCTTCGTAAAACTGTTTTTCAGAATCATGAGAAATGTAATAGCTCTCCACCGTCTCGAAGAAATGGAGCGGAAACAGCAGGCGGCTGTAAAACAGGCGCTTGGAAAAGGAGGATAACGGCGTAACTTGCTCATATTCCTGCAGAAACAAAAACCCATTTTTGAGCAGGTCGTCACGATGATACAAATATGTGCTGCGCATATATTCCGCAATATCACGGGCGGCATGGTCGAATACCCAATCGCCCGGAATGCGGATCAATGATTCCTCCGACCAGGTATCCCGTTCCATCCGCTGATGGCAGATTGTCCCCGAGTCTTCTGCGCCGGGATTGTCATCCAGCTCCGTATCCACTAAATATTGAATGGCGTTTTCCGCTAAACCTGAATAATAAGGAAATGCTTCGATCATTTTCTTTTCGAACGGTTCAAGCGGAGACATATGAATTTTCTGCATCCAGAATGATTCCAGCTGATCCACCCGTTTTCCCCATAAGTCCTTCCATTGGCCGATCCTGCCCGCTTCTTTCACTTCGTACGGAAAACCCCGCCCTTTTCTGTGAAATTCGGCAAGCTCCCCTCCGACAGAAAACGACCGGTTTGAGACGGGAATCGGCGCTTTTAAGAGCGCATACGTTTTGCCTTCGTCCTCAAAGGTCAGTTCTCCTTCCTTCGTAAAGATAAACACTGAAACGTATGGGTCACTTTGTTCTTGTAAATACTGACTCATGTAGTAAAGCTCCGTCAGCTCTGATTGCGAAAACCCGGAGACGGGAATAATAAGAAAGAAGGAATTGGGCGTCTGGAAGCATTGGTATTTCTGATAAACGGAGAGCTGTCTGACGTGGATGCCGTACTTTTCTTTAATGATGCTTTTCATCATAATCACCTGCCTGAAAAATTAGAGCTATTCACATCGTAGTCATACGCCGGCGGAATTATGAATACATATTGTAATCCTTTGAATAAGTGGAGAAACATCGTACACATCGGAAGGATGTTGTATAAACTAGTAAAAAAAGATTGGGTGAAGCAAATGTCAGAAAAGGAACAACTGAATCAGGTGGAAGCTGTCGCCAGGGCGCGTTTAAAAGAACGGGGGGTTGAGACGGACGATATTGCCGAGCTGGTGTATTTCCTTCAAAAAAAATATCATCCTGATTTGACGATGGAGGTATGCAGGCTCAATGTGGACCGTGTCATCGCAAAACGCGAGGTGCAAAACGCCATTTTAACGGGAATAGAATTAGATGTGCTCGCCGAACAAAAAAAGCTGTCTGAACCGCTTCAGACTATTCTGGCGATTGATGAAAGCCTGTATGGGGTTGACGAGGTGCTCGCCTTCTCTATCGTGAATATATACGGCTCAATCGGCTTTACGAATTACGGCTACATTGACAAAGAAAAACCCGGCATTCTCGGGCGGTTAAATGATAAATCTACGGGCGAATGCCATACGTTTCTTGATGATATCGTCGGCGCAATCGCAGCAGCGGCTTCAAGCCGGCTTGCTCACAGCGCCAGAAATACAGAATAAGGACGGCCGTCATGGCCGTCCCTTTTTTTATAGATGTTCAATCCATTCGGTTAAAGAGTCAATCGCATATGTCGGCTTCTGGTCGTAATCTGCCATATGCTCACGCTTTGTCACTCCGGTATGAACCAGCAGCGTATCCATGCCCGCATTGATGCCGGCCATAATATCCGTGGCATAGTTATCGCCGACCATGAGTGTTTCGGAAATATCCGTTCCGAGCACACGCATCGCCTGTTCCATAATAATGGATTCAGGCTTGCCGATAAAGACAGGCTCAACGCCCGTTGACACCGTCAAAACGGATGTGAGCGAACCGTTCCCTGGTAAAAGCCCTCTTTCAGTCGGAATGGCGACGTCGCCGTTTGTTGAAATGAACCGGGCGCCGTTTCTGATCGCAAGGCATCCCGTTGCCAACTTTTCATATGTAATGCCGCGGTCGATTCCCACAACGACAAAGTCCGCGTTTTCTTCTCCGAAGCTCAGCCCGTTTTCTTCAATGGCCTGACGGATGCCTTCTTCGCCGATCACATATACCGACGCGTCTTTTTTCTGCTGGGCGATATGCTGCGCAGTCGCCATGCTCGTCGTGAAGACCTGCTCTTCAGATGCCGGAATGTCAAAGCTCATCAGCTTGTCCGCCACCTGCTTCGGCGTCCGGGAAGAATTGTTGGTCACGAATAAATACGGAATGCCGCGCGCTTTAAGCGTTCTCACGAATTCACACGCTTCTTCGATTTTTTCCGTCCCGTTGTACATTGTGCCGTCCAAATCTATCAAATATCCTTTATAATCCTTCATACTCAACACTCCTGTGGATTTTCTCACTCGTTGTTATTTAAATGCGGAAACAGGCCCTAATTCTGTTTCCAGGTAGGTTCTTACACGGGCCGGAAAGGCTTTCAGCACGTCCCTGTTTGACGTGATCAGCGTTAACAGCTCCTGATGGTCGGCATGCTGATATTCCTGGACAAGCTGCTTTCTGGAAGAGATCAGTTGCTTCAGCTTATTTCCTTCATCCTCAGCTACCACCTTTTCATCCGTCAGAATATCCATGATGTCGTCATAACTCCCCGGATCGCGCATGATAAAGCCGTCAATCATATCATTTCCGACATCGAGAATGCATTCGATCATAAGATGGCTGATCCGCTCAAGCGCCCTTTTTTCGATTTCGCTCTGCCATGCAGGCGTGCTGTCAAACAGCGCCAGCTGGGTCTCAAAAAAACGGAGTGTTTGTTCGATATTATTTCTGTCAACAAAATACACGTGACAGCATCCCCTTCTGCATCAATTATTTTCTGATTCGTTTTAAAACAAAATACGCGCAGCCGAAATTGCAGTATTCGTAAATGTATTCGTCCAATGTGCTGATTTTCGTTTCAAAGGTTGCTTTTTGATTCTGGTCATCAAAGAAGCCTTTGAGCCGCAGCTGACTGTATCCCCAGTCTCCCACAATGTAATCATATTTATTTAATATGTCCGAATAGCGGGCTTTGAACGCTTCTTCATTAAAGCCGTTTTTAAAATCGTGTACGAGTTCAAACTCGGCATTTTGAATAAGAATCATGTCTTCACCTCTTTTATCACTCTTTACTATCATAATTCATTGACTTCTGTCCATCAATTGCAAAATGAGACGGTTCGGACGGACGGAGAATTTTTCCTCTTTATATCCAGTGTAGCGGTTCAGACGATCCTTATTCAAGAATGACTTTTTCCCTGCAAAAACGGCTCCATCACAAAAAACCCAAAACCTGCGGCGTTTTGGGTTTTTTCGGCTTATCTTATGCTTGGGCCTGGCGTTTTTTAGACGCTTCGTTCACTTGTTCATCCGCATGGTAGGAAGAACGGACAAGCGGGCCTGCTTCACAGTGGCTGAAGCCTTTTTGCATCGCGATTTCTTTCAGTTCGGCAAATTCGTCCGGATGATAATATTTTTGAACTTTTAAATGTTTTTTCGACGGCTGCAGGTATTGGCCGATCGCCATGATGTCGACATTGTTCGCAAGCAGGTCGTCCATCACTTCAATAATTTCTTCCTTCGTTTCGCCGAGACCGATCATAATGCTTGATTTCGTCGGGATGTCAGGCTGCATTTCTTTCGCACGGCGCAAGAATTCCAAAGAACGGTCATATGTTGCGCGGGCCCGGACTCTCGGTGTCAGGCGGCGGACGGTTTCAATGTTGTGGTTCAGAATATCAGGACGGGTATCCATTAATGTTTTCAGGTTGTCGTAATTTCCGCCCATATCGGATGGCAGCACTTCAATTGTCGTGAACGGGCTTTTTCTGCGGATCGCCCGGACCGTTTCCGCAAAGACGCCTGCTCCGCCGTCTTTCTGATCATCACGCGCTACGGCCGTGATGACGGCGTGTTTTAAATTCATCAGCGCGACGGAATCAGCTACGCGTTCCGGTTCCTGCAGATCCAGCTCAGTCGGCAGACCCGTTTTTACAGCGCAGAAGCGGCATGCTCTCGTACAGACGGAACCGAGAATCATGAACGTCGCCGTACGTCTGACAGCCCAGCATTCATGGATGTTCGGGCATTTTGCTTCTTCACATACGGTATGCAGATTATTTTCACGCATTAATTTTTTCAGACCCGTATAGTTTTCATTCGTGTTCAGCTTTATTTTGAGCCATTCCGGCTTTCTCAGATGCTCGTCTTTCTTTGCCATTTCCCCATCATCTCCATTATCCCTTTATTCATGTTTGTGTGCGAAAAATTTCTATTTCACGATGGATATAAAACTTGCGGATTTCTATTCAATAGTCACTTTAACATAGGAAAAATTTCTCGACAAGGGAAGAGAATTACTTACATTTTCTCGGATTGTTGCCGCAAACTATTTGTATTCAATCCTGAAAGGAGATCATGTTGTGAAAGTTCTGTTATCTGCTCTTCTCCTTTTATCAGTTTTCTGTCCGGCTGCAAGCGGGAAAGAACAATCGGCTCCTGTTTACGGCGAACGGATGCAGTTGTACCGCAAAGCCGAAGCAGTCACGCAGATTCCTTGGTATGTGCTTGCGGCGGTTGATCAATATGAAGAAAATGTCCGCTCGAACCGAAAGGATCTGCCGGAAAAAGCGGGAATCATCAGCATTTATATTCCGGATCATTTGTGGAGCGGCCCTGAAAATCCAAATCCTAAGGACGATGCGCCTCTCAGCATTAAAGTATTTGACGGGATCGGTTTGGACGGCGACGGCGACGGAAAAGCCGAGGTAAGCAATGATGAGGACATTCTTTATACATTTGCACAGTATTTAGCGGGATTCGGAACGGATCTTGATCATATCCGCATCGGCCTCTGGAATTATTACCGCCGCGATCAGACGGTCGGCATTATCACCGAATTCATAACACTGTTTAAAACGTTCGGCCGCCTTGATCTCGGAGAGCACGCTTTTCCGCTTCCCGTGAAGACGGATTACAGCTACCGCAGCACATGGGGCGCCGCACGGGGTTTCGGCGGGCGCCGGATTCACGAAGGAACGGATCTGTTCGCTCATTACGGGCTCCCCGTCAGATCGACCTGCTACGGTATTGTTGAAATGAAGGGCTGGAACCGTTTCGGCGGCTGGAGAATCGGCATCAGGGATATCAATAACACGTATCACTACTTCGCTCACCTGAACGGCTTTGCAAAAGGTGTGCATAAAGGCCAGATCGTCAAACCCGGAGAGGTGATCGGCTCTGTCGGCAGTTCCGGATACGGACCGCCGGGCACCGCGGGAAAATTTCCGCCGCATCTTCACTACGGGATGTATAAAGATAACGGCAGATCGGAATGGTCTTTTGATCCGTATCCTCATTTAAGGGCATGGGAACGTAAAGAAATCCGCAGGAAAAAGTAAACACACAGCCGCCAGGAAAGATTGCGGCTGTGTGTTTTTATTTATCTTTCTTCTGTTTTTCATTCGGCAGCTGGACGGAAGGCGTCACACCTGACCCGCCGCTTCCGTTATAAAACTGCGGCACCTCTCCTTGAATCGCTTTAATGGAGACCGGAATATTATTTGTCACGACTGATGTCTTACTGGCAAACGGAATAATGACCTTCACTTTTATTTCCACAAAGATGCTGATATCGATCAGGGCATTGTTAATGCCGTACGGCTTTATTTTTGTTTTCACATCAGTTAACGCATCACCGATCAGGTTAAAGCGCACGGGGATTTTCGGCCCCAGATTTCCGAGAATGCTGTTTCCCGTGACCTGCCCTAAAGGGATGTTAATCATAATTTCATCGGCCGTTTTCGCGTCTTTTTCCGTTTCATGCTGCTTATTGTTCGACTCCGCTTCCTTCAGATGAGCCTGAAGCTGCTTTGTCACTTTCGCCTTCATACTGTTGACCATTTGTGTATTAAAATCCATCGTTGTGACTTTTCCGTTTTCATCCGTTTTCATATCGACCATATCTTTCACATTGTCGCTGTGAGACATGTATTCTTCAATGGATTCCGTAATGACCTCTGTCGCCACCCGTTTGGTTTCCATTTCTCCTATGTTCATCAGCACCGGTTTGATTGAGGAGTTGATCATCCAAAGGCTGATGACCGTCGATATGATAAAAAAAGCAAACGACAGAAGAAGCACATATCGAAAAGGCAAAGGCCCTCTCTTGCGAAGAGCGCTCCGGTATCTAGGCAAGAAAAATCCCCCCTTACATATCACAATGTATGCTTGTAAGAGGGGACATAGTATTTTATTTTTACTCTTAAAAAGTCCCGCTTACCTTTACTCGAATGAGATGGAACGGCGGGCAGCTATACGACATTACGGCTGCCGCGCGAGCTTCCAGGCGAGCAGATCCCTTAAAAACTCAGGCATAAAGTATTGTTTTTCTTTTGAATCGCGGATGTAAGGGAACAGCTTTCCGAGTGTAAACATATCGAGAACGGCAACCGAGTATATCCGCTCCGGATCAATCTCTTCTCCGTTCACTTTCACATTGAGGAGATGCGTCACACCGTCTTCAAGAATGCCGGCCTCTGCCTCCGCTCCGGCATATACCATCCTGCCCATCACTTCCCCGCGGAAGCCTAGGCCTTTAATCCGAAGCTGCTCCATTTGTTCCGAGGCGGCCTGGCTGATTGTTTCCTGGAGTTCCCTGCCTGAAAGACGCACGGCGACCGGATTGATCGGATGAGGGCAGATGCGGTGCAGGTCAAGCTTTGTGACAGGCCCCTTCTGTAAAGGCCCCAAAATGACGCCTGAATTCACCATGCTGACTTCACAGCCGCACCAGCTTTTCAGCGCTTCGGCTAAAAGAAGCGGGAGCGGCGATTCCTCAAACCACTTCACGCCGGCTTCTTCATTCAGGTTGGCGACTTGTTCGGTGAGCAGGTTTTCCGCTTCCCGTTCTTTCTCTTTCAGAAAAGCCGCCGTATCTTCAGATTCCCCTTGCCAATCAGCCATTTTCTGTACAGATGCCTGTTTGCTGACAATGGTTCGTGATTCACTTTCTATCGTCAGCTCGACACAGCCGACATAGTTCCCGTATTTCTCCGCACATGCAAGCAATACGCCGTTTATGTCCTGTCCGTCCTCAAGAAGGTGGTGCGTATGTGATTCAAGAATGACATCGATGTCGGGAAATTTTTCCGCTGCGGCCCGGTCATCGATCAGGCCTAAATGAGAAAGCAGAATGATGATATCCGCTTTGCCCTTGATATCGTCAAGTGATTCTTGAATGCTTTTTTCCGCATCCGTCACCGTCCAGCCTAGTTTTTGATAGACGGGATAATACGGCACCGTGACGCCCAGTATGCCGGCGGTCATCCCGTTTTTCAGCGTTTTGATCACGTAGGGCTCGGCCCATTCCGGCCGCTGTCCGTCCGCGTCAAACAGGTTGGACACAATGACGGGAAACGCGGCATGGGTATATAAATCCGCCAGCTCATCGTGAGGCAGCGTAATTCCTTCATTATTCCCGACGGCAGCCGCATCAATCTCAAGACGATTTAACAAGTCGACATTCGCTTTGCCGAAGGTCGCTTCCGTTATCATTTGGAATCGGTCCATATGATCGCCGATGTCGAATACGAGTGTTTCCTCCCCGTCTTTTTCATGCTCACTTCTCTTCTGCTCAATATAATGTACGATTTTCGGCCAATTTTCGAAATGGCTGTGCAAATCATTCGTATGATATAAACGGAGCTTCTCTAACATACCATCTCTCCTACCTTTTAGCTGAATATCCCTTGATAAATCAATTCACAGCCGATCAAAATCAAGACGACCCGCATGAAAAGCACGATCGTTTTCGTCTGCACCCGCTTATTGACCCACGCGCCCATTTTGCCGCCGAACCACGCGCCCGGAACGAGGCACAGCGCATACAGCCAATTGACATGGCCCTCTGCGATATGTGACACGGAACCCGTCACGGAGGATAAGAAAATAATGAGCATTGACGTCGCCACAGCCACTTTCGGCGGGAACAAAAATAACAGCATCATGGCCGGAACCATAAGAGAGCCGCCGCCAATGCCGAAAAGACCGCCCAATAAACCGACGAAAAAGGCAATCACGATACCGGTGAAAATACGGTACGAATATGTATAAAGCTCACCTGATTCATCCTCATATGTCCGGATCATGCCTTTATGCGCTTTATTGACCGGTTTTGCTTTCGCCTTCAACATTAATGTAATGGAAATCAAAATCATAAAAAGTCCGAACCAGACGGAAAACGTATGCGCATTAAAAAGTTTAGACAAATACGCGCCGATGATGCTTCCCGGGCCGGAGCCGATAAAAAATATCAGTCCGCTTTTGTAGTCAACGGTTTTATATTTCATATAGGCCAGAGTTGATGACAGGCCCGTAAAAATAATCACCAAAAGGGACGTGCCGATGGCAGTCTGCGGTGTTACGTCATGAAAAAACGGAGTCATCGTGCTTAAATAGAGCATCGCCGGCACGATGATAATTCCTCCCCCAAGCCCGATCAGGCTGCCGACCGTTCCCGCGATAAATCCTAATATGATCAAAATAAGATAAGACATGTGTCTTGAAACCTCTTTTCTAGCTGAATAGGTCGAGCTGCTTCGGAGCAAGCCCGGTATATGAGATATCTAACATTTCAAGCATCTCAAGCCCGTTATCGGCGGCGTCTCCGCCTGAGTTATTGTTGAAGAGCACATACAGATTGCGCGACTGCTTTTTCAGCTCCTGAAGATTGTTTTTCCAATCTTTGAGCTCCTGTTTGTTATAGCGGTATAAATATCTGACTTCACGCCAGTTTTGTCCGCCGTCTGGTTTGATCCAGCCCTGCTTGTTCCGTCCGTGAAAACGGACAAGCGTTTTTTCTTCATCCGTTGCTTTCAGGACGGTCGGAATGCTGCCCTCGCCGATTTGCGGCTCGTCACATATGCTGTGAATCCAGCCTTCCTCCTTCATAAAGGAAAGCGTCTGCTCGTAAAATGGCGGGGAAAACCAAGACCGGTTGCGGAATTCAAGCGCGCACGGAATATCGCCCATCTGCTGCCTGCACCATCTTAAATATGCGACGTTTTCTTTCTTGCAGTCAAACCACGGCGGGAATTGGAACAGCACCATGGCAAGCTTTCTATGCTCTATATACGGCGATAATGACAGCTTAAACGCCTCAAACATTTCTTCCTTCGATTCAAAGGGAATATCGCCGCGCTGATGGCCCGTCATTCCTTGATATGCCTTAATGACAAATTGAAAAGATTCCGGCGTCTCTTTGACCCATCTTTCATTATTGCGGGCGGGCTGTATCGCGTAAAAGCTCGCGTCCAGCTCAACGATGGGAAAATGGGAGGAATACGCCTGCAGTTTTTGCGGGCCCGCCGTTTTAGGCGGATAGATGCTGTCATGATCCCCCCACCCCGTCAGTCCGATATAAATCACAATCCTTCACCTCTCACTCTAGTTTATCACAGGTGTTTTTCTCTTTCCGTTTCCATGTTTTTTCTGAATGCACTTTTCAGGAACCGGTATTGATGTTCATTGGTGTCCGAAAATGCCTCATCTCTGGAAGAAAATATGTGCTGATAGACGATCGGCTCTGAAAACTGACCGCTCGTGAAATCATATATCTCCCCGTCTATTCGGTTATAAAAATGCCAGCTTGTGCCGGTTTTTGTTTTGAGAATGTCACCGCCGTAAACATCTTGGATGACTAAAGCCGTCACGCCGCACTGGCCTTTGGCCGGGCAATCTTCCGTCCATTTTGTACTGGTCTTGCGCGACCAGGATGCCGTTAATATGTTCAAGATTTGATCATACAATGTGTTTTACTCCTTTTTATAAAAAGATACCACGAGACCCGCTTTCCAAACGACAAAAAAAGCCGATTCTCATCAGAGAATCGGCTCTTTTATTTGAGAAGGCTTCAGGAATGTTCCGAAAGCCCCGCTCTGCTTACCCACGCCATCCTGGTACACACAGCGCCCCTTGCTGTAGGTCGCAGCAATTCGGTATGGAAAAGTGCGGCCTTCATACAGGCTTTGCTTATGTTTGGAATACATCGTTTCTTTTGTGACGGTAAAAGGTTCCGGCCGGACAATGGCAAAATCAGCGTCAAATCCTTCTTCAAGCCGGCCTTTATTCGTTAAACCGAAGCGCTTGGCCGGTGCTTCGGCCGTCCATCGGGCCACATGTTCAAACGGAATCCCATGATCGATCGCTAATTGAATCATGCCGAGAAGCGTAAATTGGCCTCCGCTGATCCCGCCCCACGACAGGAACATATTATCCTCGCGTTTCAAAGACGGATGACAGGGAGAATGATCCGAAGACACCATATCAATCAGGCCCTCAGCCAAAAC
The DNA here is from genome assembly GCF_053470005.1 of Bacillus sp. N1(2025). Classification (NCBI taxonomy): domain Bacteria; kingdom Bacillati; phylum Bacillota; class Bacilli; order Caryophanales; family Bacillaceae; genus Bacillus; species Bacillus sp. N1(2025). Next base: position 296,433 of record NZ_JBLTJB010000003.1, on the reverse strand, counting down.
CCCGATCAATTCCTCTTTATCAGCCTCTGAGCGGAGCGGCGGAGCGCATTTGGCAGCCGCCCCTTTTTTGAAGAAGTCTTCAAAGCTGAATAATAAGTAGTGCGGACACGTTTCAACGGTGACATCCAATCCGTCTTTTTTCGCCTGCTGAATGGAGAGCACGGCCCGTTTCGTGCTGATATGTACAAAATGAAGCGCGCATCCCGTCGCTCTTGCATACTCAATCGCCCGCTGCACAGCCTCGCATTCGGCCTCTTCCGGACGTGAGGAAGCGTAAGCGCGGGCATCAATTTTCCCTTGGAGCGCGTACTCGGCTTCAAGGAATCGGGTGAGGGCGTCGCTTTCTGCGTGCAGAGCCAAAACCTTGCCGCACGCCGCGATTTCCTTCATTCCCTTTAAAAGAGTCCGTTCATCGGCTGATTGAAATTCATCCGTTCCCGATTTAGACAGAAACGCTTTAAACCCGATTGCCCCCGCTTCTGCCATCGGCCGGATATGTTCGGTATATCCGGGCATCAAACCGCCCCAAAGCGCAAAATCAACCGCTGACTTCCGTTCGGCGATTTCCGCCTTTGCCAGCAGGTTTTCAGCAGTTACCGTCGAAGGGATGCAGTTAAGCGGCATATCAAAATAAGACGTACAGCCGCCGGCAGCCAGCATGTTTGAGCCGGTTTCAATGCCTTCCCATTCTTCGCGGCCGGGTTCATTGAAATGCACGTGACAATCGACCGCTCCCGGAAACACATACATGCCGTCCGCCTGCACCACTTGTTCCGCGTTTTCGTCAATGCCGGGCCCGATCAAGGCAATTTTCCCGTCCTTGACGGCGATATCAGCCCGCTCTGTTCCGCCTTTTCGCACAGCTTTCGCACCCTTTACAATTACGTCATAGGCCATATTATCTTCCTCCCTGTAAGGATGACGATTTTCTGTCAGTTTTTATCACAACATGCGTCTATGATTGCCAGTTTACTGCTACTATGATCGTAATACATCAGCAAAACCGCTATAATTTTTGATGATTTTTATTCATATTAACCAATGGTTGTCTTTAGAACCTGAAAGGAGATTGACTGATGAACATTTATGATGTGATGAAGATTCCCGCTTATAAGCGGGCCGCATTAATCGCAGGCAAATCCGGCGGCTGGAGGGAGGTGCAGCACGTCAACATGATGGATGCGCCGGACATCGCTGATTTTTTACATAAAAACGAATTGCTCGTCACGACGGCTTACCACTTGAAGGACCGCCCGCAGCTGTTGAAAGATTTGATCCGCCTCATGGCAAAACGGGGCTGCGCGGGACTGGGGATCAAAACGAAACGTTATCTTAATGTCATTCCGAAAGATGCCGCGGAGCTTGCCGACCGGTATGAATTTCCGATTATTGAGCTGCCGGAAGACATCAGGCTCGGAGATATCGTCAACGCCACACTGAGCCATATTCTTGATATGCGTTCAAATGAGCTGCAGCAGGCCATTTACGCCCATAAAAAATTCACAAACCACATCATGAGCGGCAAAGGGCTGCAATCCCTGCTTAAGAAGCTCTCAGACATTCTCCGGCTTCCCGTGCTGCTTTTGGATCAGCATACAAAACTCTTATCATCGTCCCACCGCATACCCATTGACACGTCTTTATTGAAAAACATCTGTTATTCCCTTTCCGGGCCTTATTTCACCTGCTTTTCCATGCTGTCTGACAGAAAGGCGTATTCTGTCCTTCCGATTCTGAATGTTGAAAAAAACTGCGGTTATCTGGTGATTCCGGAGCTGGTGCAGACCGCTGATAAAGGCATGATTTTGACAATTGAACAGGCGGCCAACGTCATTTCCTTTGAACTGCTGAAAGAAAATGCCGTCAAACAATTCGGCAGACGGGCGCGCAATGAATTTTTCAGCAATTTCATCGACCGCTCGTTTACCGGCCATGAAGAAATCAAAAGCCGCGCCAAAGAATTCCGGCTCCGCTGGGATCAGAAATACATGTGCATTTGCGGAAAACTTGACCGAAATGAGAAAACGATCAGCTTTACCGAAAATCAGCTCGTTTCCGATCATGTATTTGATCTGCTTGAAGGAGAGCTGTCATCCTTTCCGTTTCCCCCTCATCTCTTTATTAAAGGAAATGTCGGTATTCTTTTAATTGAAGCGACAGACAGCTGGAATGAAATGCACGCGTCTGTCATCAGCTTTTTGGAGCAGTTTCAAAAGCAGGTCCGGACGCAGTTTAAACGGACTGTCTCCTTCGGCATCTCAAACATATGCCAAAAGCTGATCGACGTCCCTGACGCTTTTACCGAAGCTTCAGACGCCATTTCATCCGGGCATTTGTCCAGAAGCGCGGAGTTTATTCAAATCTATCATGCCAAAGACGTGCCGGAGCTGCTCCGCCTGCTTCCCGCGGAAGATGTGAAAAAGTTTTACGAAGCCACCCTCCAAAGCCTGGCCGACCGGCAAAAGGAGGACCAGAGCCTGCTTCATACGCTGTCTGTTTACCTGGAGACCCACTGCCAGATTTCAGAAACGGCTAAGCGCCTGTACGTCCATCGAAATACGGTGATCTATCGTTTAGAAAAATGCGAGGAACTGCTCGGCAAAAGCTTAAAAGATCCGGAAACGACGATGCGCCTGCGGCTCGCGCTGAGAATGCAGCGGCTGATCGGTTAAGAAATCGTTAGAGACAGGGATGCGGGTGTTCTCCCGCATCCTATTTAAGTGGGATTGATTCAGCTTAATTCTCAAAAAATGCTGCCGTCAAAATCTGCTTCCATTGACATCATCAGCCGTTAGTTATGATTTTCAGCAGACTCTAATCTAAACTAAAAAAGCCTTTCCCGAAGAAAAGGCTTTTGCTGTTCAAGTCTGAAAACGATCCGAAGCAGTTTGAAAGGTATCATGTGTTTTTTCCACTGTGTTCACACCCAATCCGCATACTAAAGATAACGACAGACCCAAAATAATGAAGATGCTTTTTTTAAAATTCATACAGGCATTCTCCCCTTTGAATTTGTGTTTGCGTATCTACCATTTTTTTATGATAAAAATAAGACGTTTCAAATTCCTTTGAATCTGCATAAATCGAAGCAGTTTCACAGGCGATGTCTTCAACATATGAATAATTCTTATTTTTCTCCAGGTATTCGATCGTATCGTTTATCCCTTGCTGATTCACAGCGTCTACATAAAGAGCTTTGAGATAGCCTTGTAGTGACTCAAAAAGCTTATCCCCTTGGGATACTGCTGCCGATAATCCTTTCTTACTCGCTTGCATTCCTTCAGCCATTTTCCCTTGTTTAAAAAGAACCTTCGCATAAGAAAACAAGGAATGAGGTAAGTTACTCAGCTTTGCTTTTTCTGTAATTTCAACAGCTTGTTTCAAGAAGTTTTCAGCCTGTGAATGTTCTCCCCTATCAGCGTAATTTGCACCCAAATTATAAAGAGCAGAACTAATCAACCTACTATTATCTAACTCTTTCGATAATTTAAGAGCCTTTTCAAGGTGCGGCTGACTCTTCTCATAACGTTTAAAATCACAATAATTCCCTGATATGACAAATAGACATTGAATTTTCCGGACCTTATACAACTCATACTGATCGTAAATATCGAGCGCTTGCTTTACGTGATGCATGGAGACGTGGCTTTGTTTCATACCGTAATATGCTTCAGCCAGTTTAAAATGAAACTCCGCTCTCTCAATTTCATCATGCACATGAACGAGTTGTTTTTCAGCCTCTTTATAAAAGCCGATCGCCTTTACATACTGCTTTTGATCAAATTCATACATGCCGCGGAAAAATAAAGAATAATAGCACAGCAGGCCGGAAATTCCTTTATTTGATGCTTCAATTTTTTCCAGCAGCTCGTCAATTGTCGGTCTCACGCGGGTAGTCACCGGTTCTAAATAATCCAGCATAAGCTGATGGCGGAATTTCATGAGGGTGTAGTAAATCAGTAGATACTCGTCTTCTTCCATCTCATTTATTTCTTGTTCCACTTCCGCTTTCAAAATCTCCGCATCCGGAACACTGAACTGACGTATCATTTTGTACCATTCATTAATCTTAACGCCAACCTCCGATGATGGTAAAACAGAACTCACAAGGCCACTCCTCCTTTTATATCATATTCTAACATTTCCAAAATTATGTATGTCCGCAATAAAACCGCAAAATTTCATTTGTCTTGATCATAAATCTTAGTTTTGAGTTTTAAGTCTACAACAAAAAAGAAGGCCTTATGCAGCCTGCTTTTTTTTGAGAAATTTATCTAAGATGAAAATAAATAATGTGAATAATAGAGACATCATCAACATGTCCAGTATAGTTGCATTAGAATTTTCTTTTACTAAGAAGAACCAGAGAAGCTGTAAAACGAAAGAAATCACAAAATACAATATGTACCTAATACTATTCATGTCAATCCATCCCTTCAATGATCCTTATTGTCCTATACAGCGTACACTGAACCATGCTGGAATCTCCCGGTAATGATGAGTAAATATATGCAGAATGAACTGGAGCTGATCTAATCACCTAAACTTATTTTAAAATTTCAAAACGTGCAATTTCCCACTCTTTTTTTGCTTTTAGCGGGATTGTTTTTAGCTTTTTGCCTGATTTCAAATCATAAGACGTGATGTCTCCAAGCTTCTTATCGCGCTGGATATCAAAGTTTTTGAGTAAAACATACATCTCTCTGTCAGTGAATTGAACATCATTCATTAATTTGTTATCATCCCCAGCATAAAAATCAAAAGAGTTTTTCTTAACCATTTTTTTATCAAATATCTGCAGCTTCCCATCAAAAGAAACGGCTAGAACCTGATCTTTTACTATTTTCAATTTTGCAGGATGAAACCCTTTCTCCATCTCGACTTCTTTTTTCACCTTTAGCGTCTCTTTGTCTATTAATATGAGCTTAGAAATCTCTTTCTCATTCACGTTATCATTAACTGCCAGTACAAATGTATTTTCATCTAAAGCTTGGAATGCATCCTTTTCATCCATGAAGTATATCCCTTTATTCGGTATGGATGCCTTGTTCTCTTGCTTATTTGTCTCTGGGTTAATTGAAAGGATGGACATACTTTCTTCATCACTTGAAATGACATAAATTTTATTTTTAGCGACGATTGCTGATCCAAGTTCTCCGTCAAGCTTTATTTGTTTCTTGTTTTTTCGGCTGTTTTCCTTCCAATATACCAATTCACTCTCCAGCCCTTTGTCTGTATATCCAACGTTAATGTCATGGATGATATAACCGTCAGAACTTCTTATAAAGAAAGCACCTTCATCCTCAGTTGTTTTTGACAAACTCTTTTCATTTATTTTGTTTATTGTTCCGGTTTTATTGTCTATCATCAAGTGATTATTGCTTCTATTTGATGAGAAGTACGTATCGTTTTTGTTATGTGAAGACATCGTAAAATTTATACCACCTTTCAATTCCAAGCTATCCATTTTAGTACCATCTTCACTGTAAACCCCAATCTCACTTCCCCTATCTAAAGTGTTGGAAAAACCAACAATAAAACTCGCATTGTCAATATCCTTTAATACAGTCTTTTGATTGCTGCTTTTTTCCTCTTTTTCATTCCCAGTTGGGATGAGACCGCAAGAGGTTGTGACGATCAGTATGCAAATGAAAATAAACAGGGTTTTAAGTCTATTCATTTTTTTCCTCCCTATGAGATAGCAAAAAGCCTCCGGATACCCGGAGGCTTTTGATTCTTATCCTTGCTGCGTGAACGGCCGGGTCTGTGTCTTTTTGCCCCAGCCAAGCGCGGCCAGAAAACTGATGGCGAGAATGGCCGCTCCCAGCATATACGGAAATTCCATATTTACATCAAAGAGAAAACCGGCGGCTGACGGTCCGGCGATATTCGCTAAGCTGATGAATGAGGTGTTCATCCCTCCGGCAAACCCCTGCTGGTCACCGGCGAGCTTCGACAGCATCGTATTAACCGCCGGCCGGAGCAGCGATGTCAGCGTCAGAAAAAAGATTGCCGCAGCAAAAACAGTCCAATAGGAACCCGCAAACCGGCACCACACAAGTCCTGCAGCAGCCCCGATCAACGTCACGTTAATGACGCGCTTTTCCCCGAACTTGCGGACGAGATAACTGACGCCGACCGCCTGCACAAACACGCCGATGAGACCCGCAGCCGTAATAATAAAGGCAATATCAGAGGCTTTAAATCCGTGTTTATGGTCAACGTAAAGGCCGAAAACAGATTCAAAGTTCATAATTCCGAAGTTCAGCACAAAAACCAGAATCAGCATAAACGCGAACGGCGACTTGAGCGCGCGTGACATTTGCTTAAACAGATGCTCACGTTTTTCCGTTTTTGCCCGGGCTTCCAGCTGCTTTTCACGTCCCAGCGTTTCGGGCAGAAAGAAAAATGAAAGCACACTTGAAAAGCAGGCGAGACTTGCAGACACGATGAACGGCACAGACATGCCGTAATGAACCAAATAGCCTCCGACACCGGGCCCGATGACGACACCGAGCGTCATCGCCGCGCTGAACAGCCCCATTCCTTTCCCGCGTTCTTCTTCGGTCGTAATATCCGCTATGTAAGCGAACATTGACGGCATTAAAAACGCCGCGCCCATTCCGCCTAAAAGCCGGGATGCGAACAGTTGCCACAGGCTTCCGGCAAAGGCGAAGATCAGTTGTGACACGGCAAAGGCGGCGATGCCGAAAATAATCAGTTTCCGCCGTCCGTATTTGTCGGTTATTTCCCCGGCAATAGGCGCAAATAAAAGCTGTGTAAGCCCCGCCGCCGCAACAAGCAGACCCATCGTGCTCCCCGTCGCACCGAATTCGGTAATATAGGTGGGCATAATCGGAATAATCAATCCGATTCCAAGCATCGCAATAAACATATTCAGCATTAAAATTGACAATCGGCCTATGTACGCCATGATTTCTTACCTTCTCCCCAGACAAACAGATGATCATTCCATATTTGTCATTTTTTATACCATTCAGTATAACGGGCAAAAGGGAAAAAAGTCCAGATGATTTCAATCTCGTTTTCATGTTTCATGACAGCACACCGGTTTCAGCCGGCAGATCATATATGTCAAGGGCCGCCTGCAGCGCTTCCCCGGCTTTAACGGCAACACCGTGTCTGATCAGAATCGCTTCAAGTCCGGCCAGCACAAACAGTACATTTTCCTTTCTGCAGCTGTAGCCCATCGTTCCGATTCTCCAAATTTTCCCCTGCAGCGGACCGAACGAGCTGGCGATTTCAATTCCGAATTGAGACAAAAGCATCCTTCTGATCGATTCGCCGTCTGCTTCCGGCGGAATCTTCACACATGTGACGACAGGCAGCTTCGCCTCCGGATCGCCAAATAAATCAAGGCCCATCGCTGCAAGTCCCGCCGTAAGCGCTTTTTCATGACGCCGATGCCTGCGGAACCGTTCTTCAAGTCCTTCTTCCAAGACAAGGCGCACACCCTCCCGCAGCGCATAAAGCATTGCTGTCGCTTCTGTATGGTGATTCAGCCTTCTTTCACTCCAATAATCTTCGAGCTGGCTCAGATCAAAATAGTTGCTCGTAATCGGACGGTGACCGGACAGCATGTTGCCGTCAGCCGCCGTCGCAATGCCCCGTTCTATTTTTTTACGCGCGGCAATGACAGCTGCCGTCCGGTCATTATAAGTAATCGGCGCCATTCCGGAAGGGACCGATAGGCATTTTTGCGTTCCCCCGATGACTGCGTCAATCTTCCATTCATCCGTTTTTACGGCGCAGCCTCCGATCGTGGCCACGGCATCCACGATAAAGAGTGCGTCTTGGGCGCGGCACGCTTCCCCGATTTCTTTCAGCGGGTGAATCCGCCCCGTTGATGTTTCTCCATGCACCATAGCGACGATTTTCGGGGAAATCTTTTTCATCTCGCTGATAATCTCGTCAGGCCGGAAGACCGTTCCCCATTCACGCTCGATCGTATGAACGTCCGCTCCGTACCGCTCGGCGATTTCAGTCAGCAGGTATCCGAAGCGTCCGTATATCGGAACGAGCACGCTGTCGCCCGGTTCTATCACACTTGCGAGAACAGCCTCAATCCCCGCTCTTGATGTGCCGTCAATCGGATAGGCCCAGCGGTTTTCCGTTTGAAACAATTCACGGAGCATTTGCATCGTTTCGTTCATGATGCCGGTAAATGCCGGGTCAAACTGGCCGATGATCGGAGCGCCCATCGCCCTCAGCACTCTCGGTTCAGCTTCTGTCGGTCCCGGTGTCATAATGGTTCTTTGCGGAATGCACAATTCTTTTCTGGTCGGCACGCCGATTCCCCCTTTACGTTAATAGGCAAGTTTATGTAATACATTCGCCAGCGTAAGGACGCCGGTTTCAAGCTGATGTGCGGGTGTGAATTCAAGCGGCGAGTGGCTGATCCCGCCACGGCTCGGCACAAACAGCATGCAGGCCGGAAAGGTTCTGCCGAGCATCTGGGCGTCATGTCCCGCTCCGCTTACGATCTTCTCCGGGTCCGCCCCCTGCTCTTTTGCAGCCTCTGCTGCGGTTCGTGTCAGGGTCTGATCCATTTGAACCGGCTCTATCCTCATATATTCATCAATAAAGGGTCTGACTCCTTTGCTGCGGCTGATGTTTTCAACAATCGACACCAGTTTCTGATGGAAGGCTGCCAGCACGTCTTCCTGCCGGTGGCGAATATCAACGGAAAACTGGATACGGCCCGGAATGACATTCGCCATATTCGGCTCAACCGTCATTTTCCCGCACGTCAGGCGGAGCTCTTCCGGCTGTCTTTCCGCTGAGAGCATGAGTTCATGGATGATGCTGCTTCCCGCCGCGAGCGGATCTTTCCGCCATTTCATTGAAGTGGTCCCCGCATGGTTGCATTCACCGTCAAGCGTAACGGTATAGCGTCTCTGTCCGGCAATCCCGGTGACAATCCCGATATCCTTTCCCGATCGTTCAAGCGTTTGCCCCTGTTCTATATGAATTTCCAGAAAGGCACTAATATCAGTGCGCAGCGGCGCCGGATAACGGCCTGCACCGAAGCCGTTATGCCGCATGGCTTCTTTCAGAGAAATGCCGGACGCGTCTTTCGGCGTTTCCGCATCTGAAAGTGAGAAAGCACCGGTGATATTGCCTGAGCCCCAATAGGTGATGGGAAAACGGCTCCCTTCCTCTTCACAGAGCGACACAGCTTCCAGCGTTTTTTTCGGACGCCCGCACGTCTCATGCAAATGCCGGATCGCCAGCATGCCCGCCAGCACGCCGAACGCTCCGTCATATTTGCCGCCGTCAATAACGGTGTCAATATGCGACCCGGTCAGAATCACCTCATCAGGCGATTCTGTGCCGCTCAGACGGCCGAACACGTTACCGACATCGTCAAATGCCGTTTCCAGCCCGAACGCCTCCATTTTCTTTTTGACGGCAAGCTGGGCGTCCATCCATTCTTTCGTATATAAAAGCCTCGTCACTCCGCCGGAAGCGGAAGCGCCGAATTGAGACAGCCATTGTATGTCATCGGAAATCCCGATATTCGCCGCCGAAAGCTGCTGATGTTCCATACACGCCCTCCTTTTAAACTGAAAAACTGACAAGATGATCTTCATTATAGAAGGAGCGCATAACGAGTTCATTATCATATCTTCCAAAAAATCAATGATTTTCCGGATACTTTGGCCAATAAGCCGAAGGAACCATTTTTCAAAAAAGATAGAATATTGGATTTATTTTTTGGATAATAGAGGTAAAGGAGGGCAAGTCATGACAAAAAAACTTTGGTTTCTGCCGATTGTCTGCCTGTTTTTCATTTTTGGATGGGCCGCGCCGTCAGCCTCTGCAGGCGCGCCGGCTGACACGAATCTGTACAGCCGGATGGCGGTTTCAACTGCCGGCGGCACAACTCTTTTTCCGCAAACTGCCTCAGCTGTCATCACTCCGTCTGCGGATACGGACACATATTACAAAGAAGCTTCCGGAAAAAGCGGAACGGCCTTAAAGAGCGCCCTGCACCGCATCATCAGCGGACATACAAAGCTGTCTTACAGCCAAGTCTGGAATGCATTGAAGGAAACTGACGAAGATCCGGCAAATCCGAACAATGTCATCTTGCTCTACACCCAGGAATCACGGGCCAAAAGTAAAAACGGCGGCAGCGTCGGGGACTGGAACCGCGAACACGTGTGGGCAAAGTCACACGGAAACTTCGGAACAGCTGCCGGCCCCGGGACGGACATTCATCATCTGCGCCCTGCAGACGTCCAGGTGAACAGTGCCAGAGGAAACATGGATTTTGATAACGGCGGCTCAGAATACCCGAAAGCGCCGGGCAATTATTACGACGGTGATTCCTGGGAGCCGCACGATGAGGTCAAAGGAGATGTCGCCCGCATGCTGTTTTACATGGCGGTGCGTTATGAAGGAGAAGACGGGTATCCCGACCTTGAGCTGAATGATAAAACCGGAAACGGCTCAGCTCCTTACATGGGAAAACTGTCCGTTTTGCTCAAATGGAATCAACAAGACCCCGTCGACAGTAAGGAAAAACGGCGGAACGAAATCATTTACGAAGACTATCAGCATAACCGCAATCCGTTTATCGACCATCCGGAATGGGCGGACGAAATCTGGTAATCGTATCATAAGAAGTGATAAGGGAGCCCCGATCATCAGGCTCCCTTTTTCAATATACGGCGTTTTTAGTGTCGGCATCAAAAAAGACGGCCCGGTTCATATTGACCGCAAGCAGAATGGCATCGCCGGGTTTCACCTGTGAAGCGCCGTCAAGACGGATCGTCATGCGGTCACCTCCGCTCACCGCATGAACGTACATCTCCGCGCCTAAGTTTTCACATACTTCCGCCACAGCGCGGCACACCGCTTCAGGCGGGTGCTCTGATTGTCCGGCAAGCGTCAAATGCTCCGGACGCAGCCCCGCAATCATCTCCTTACCGCTGTATCCTTTCTGCACAAGAACGGCCGCTTTTTCTTTCGGAATGGGCAGACGAACGGACGAACCGGCAAAATACCATTGCCCGTGACTTTCTTCAATGAGGCCTTTTATAAAATTCATACTCGGAGAACCGATAAAACCCGCCACAAACATATTCGCCGGATAATGATAAATCTCATGGGGGCTTGCGGCCTGCTGAATATCTCCTTCATTCATCACGACAATCCGGTCGCCCATTGTCATCGCTTCCGTCTGATCATGCGTCACATAAACGATGGTCGCTTTCAAACGCTGATGGAGCTTGCTGATTTCGGCGCGCATCGTCACTCGCAATTTCGCATCTAAGTTGGAAAGCGGCTCGTCCATCAGAAACACTTTCGGCTCCCGCACGATCGACCGGCCGAGCGCAACCCGCTGCCGCTGCCCGCCTGAGAGAGCCTTCGGTTTCCGCTTGAGCAGATGCCCGATTTCCAAAATATCAGCGGCCGTCCGGACTCGCTCTGCGATTTCTTTTTTCGGCAGCTTTCTGAGCTTCAAACCGAACGCCATATTGTCAAACACCGTCATGTGGGGATACAGCGCGTAATTCTGAAAAACCATCGCGATATCACGATCCTTCGGGGGCAGATCGTTTACCGCGTCTCCGTCGATATAAAGCTTCCCCTCAGAAATGCTCTCCAGTCCGGCAATCATTCTGAGTGTCGTAGATTTGCCGCAGCCGGAGGGACCGACAAGCACCAGCAGCTCCTCATCTTTTACATCTAAGTGAAAATCCTTCACTGCCGCCGATTGGGCGCCGTATGTTTTTTTGATATGGTCAAATGTTAATGATGCCATTCGAAACCTCCTCCAATACTGGAAACCGCCACATCTTTCTGTTATGTTAAAAATGTTCGGGGTTTCTGACAGATTCATAAATGAAAAGCAAATTTGTATTATAACGTCATAATACATATAATAGTACTACTACTTGACAAAGGAGGTCCGTCCCATTGTTAAATAACGGGAGCTCGAAACCTTTATATATTCAGCTGAAACAAATTATCGCGGACGATATCAAGAAGGGCGTTTATTCGCCGTCCGTAAAACTGCCGACTGAAAATGAGCTGTGCGAAACGTACAACGTGAGCCGCATAACGGTCAGGAAGGCCATCCTTGATCTTGTGGAAGAAGGCTGGCTCGTCCGGCAGCAGGGAAAGGGAACGTTCGTTAAAAGCCCTAAACTGAAGCGGGAGCTCATCGCGGTCAACGGCTACTCTGAATTTATGGAATCAACGGGGAAAAAACCGAAACACCAGATCCTTTCTCATGAAATCATTGAAGCGCCTAAATCCATCGCCCAAAAACTTCGCGTCGATTCCGAAAGTCCCGTTCTTGAATTAAAACGCATTTTATTTCACGACGACCAGCCGCTCTCATTCGAAATCGCCCACTATCCGCTCAGTTTATTTCCCGACATCGGCAAGCATATTAAAGGCGGCGTGTCGATGCATGACATTTTGAAACAGCACTATCAGGTGGTGCCCACCCATAATACGAAGCTGTTAAATGTCGTATACGCCAAGCAGGAAGAAAGCCGCTATCTGGCTTGTGATATCGGGGATGCGCTTTTTGAAATTGACAAAACCGCTTTTATGTCAAAAGACCAGCCGATATACAGCTCGCTGTTTGTAATGCATACCGACCGCGTCACGTTTACCATTAACAGTCCCTATGCGTAACAAGTATAAAAAACGAGACAATGCTTATCGTATTCTCGTTTTTTCACTGCTTTTCCCGCCGCCCGGCCTGTAGGGATGCCCGTAACCGAACGCTCCGAACCCTCCGCATGTTTTGGCAGCCGTCCCGGCGGCCGCAGTAAGCGCTCGCCGAATATCCTGATGCTCGAAGAAATCGGTAAGAAACCCGGCGATAAAAGAATCACCCGCGCCCAATGTATCTATTATATCAGCTCTTACCACCGGCTGATGATAGACGCGTTCACCATCCGATAACACCGCGCCATATTCCCCCCTTGTCAGACAGACGATTTTCGCTCCGAAACCGCGGGCTTTTTCGGCAAGCCGCACACATTCACTTTCACTCAAATCACTCCCGGAAAAAAACGCATACGTCACGTACGGACAGACCGCTTCTAAATAGGCTTCGTCACGTTTTACAGAGAAGTCAAAGGAAATCGGCACATGGCCGCTCAGCATCGGAAGGTCACGTTCTATCCTGCTGTATACGCTCGTATGCAGCAAATCATGTCCGGCGATAAATGAGATGTCATTCTCCTGAAAAGCGAGCGTCAGACGCGATTGCACGCCGCCTTTATTTGATCCGGCAAATATCCTGTCCCCTCTTTCATCAAGCGTGACGACCGCCATCCCGTTTTCTCCGTATGCCCGGCGGATCAGATCGGCATTCACCTTTTCCAATTTCAGCACATTCAATACGTGATCCGCCGCTTCATCACTGCCGAGAATCCCGATATAAGAAGTTTCGTGGCCTAAGCGCCGGGCAAGCACGGCTACGTTTAACGCATTTCCGCCTGGGTAAAACGTCTCCTGATCCTGATAATAATCTACTACATTATCTCCGGCCGCTATCAGTTTCATCTTTTCATCCTCCTTATCCTTTCACGCTTCCCGCTGCAATGCCGCGGATAAAATATCTCTGCATCAATAAAAACAACGCGATGATCGGAGCAGCAGAAATCGTCAGCCCGGCCAGCAGCACGCCCCAATCCGTCTGCAGCGCATCTCTGAACTGCATCAGCCCGGCCGGAATCGTCCGTAAATTTTCATCATCGATAAAAATAATTGCAAACATAAACTCATTCCATGTATGGTAAGCCGTCAAAATGCCTGATGTCACCAGAATCGGCACGCCCATAGGTAAGAATATTCTGAAAAATATTCCGAAACTTGTACATCCATCCAGATAGGCAGCTTCCTCAAGCTCTTTGGAAATCGACAAAAAATAGGAACGGATCAGAATCACGGTAAACGGAATACGGTAGGCGGCGTACGGAAGAATCAATGCCCAATACGTATTGTACAGTCCCAATGACTGGATAATGGAGTACAGCGGCACAAGACTGACCTGCGGCGTCAGCATCAAGCCGCCAAGACAAATGATCAGCACAAACCCTTTTCCTTTAAATTGAAAACGGGCCAGCCCGTATGCCGCCCAGGCGCTCACAAATACGGTGATGAGACAAGTCAGCACGGTCACAATGACGCTGTTCATAAAATAAGCGGAAATCCCTTGGTTCCATGCGGATACGAAGTTTTCGGGATGCCAGACAGAGGGCAGCGACCAGCTGTGCTCAAAAATCTCATCCGAGCTTTTAAAGGCGCTGACCGCCATCCATAACAGCGGATAAGCAACGGCAATGAGGTAGATAAAGAGAAACAGCCACACAGACGTTTCCCCGACATACCATTTTCTCGGTTTTCCGCCTGTTCTGACGGCCTGACGGGCATGACGCAAGTCCGTCTTTTCAGGAAGCATCGGCTACCCCTCCTTTCCGGTCTTAAAGAATTTCATCTGAATAAGCGACAGAGCAAGCGTCAGCAAAAGCACCACCGTCGCGATCGCAGAAGCGTAGCCCATCATATCCTTTGTAAAAGCGCTCTTATACAAAAATGTGCTCAGCACTTCTGAAGCATTGCCCGGCCCTCCGCCGGTCAGAATATACGGTTCATTAAATACGGTAAATGCGCCGGTCAGCGTCATCACCACGGCAACAAACGACATTTCTTTCGTCTGCGGCACCGTAATGTGAAAAAACTGCTGGATTTTTCCGGCTCCGTCCAGCTGCGCCGATTCATATAATTCAGCGGGAATGCTCTGAATCGAGACAATGTACAGCATGGCGATGTAACCGACAGACTGCCATTGAGACACAAAAATGACAGACAGCATAGCGGTGTTTTCATCGCCCAGCCACGCCCGGGTCAGTTCATCAAGTCCGACGGCTTCCAGCAGCTGATTCAAAAGACCGATTTCCGGGTTATAAATAAAATCAAACAACAGCGCAATGACGGTCATGGAAATAACGACCGGAAGAAAAAAGACCGTGCGGAAAAACGGCGACCATTTTCTTACCAATCTGTCTTCCAGCACGGCCGCCAGAATTAAGCCGCCGCCAACCTGGCAAATCAGCGATATGACCGCATACAGCACATTGTTGCGGAGTGCTGTAAAAAACACGGGATCGTGAAACAGGTCAATATAATTTTTCAAACCGATAAACGTCTTTTCGGGTTGAAATGAGCTCCATTCAAACAGACTGAAAAACACATTCTCAATAATCGGAATGTAAACGAACAGCAGAAAAATCAGCGCGGGCGCGAGAAACAGATACGGAATGAAACGTTTTCGGCTGACCAAGGAAATCCTCATCTCCTTTCTCCAAAGAAATCTGTTCTATTCAGATGACGCTCTGACCTGACGCGCCGCTTTCTGCACGGAATTCATCACCTCGCGCGGTGTCATTGTGCCGCCGAGCATCTGCTGAACGCCTGCCGCATACACATCGGCGATTTCAACGTCAACATCCATATCAAACCAGGGCACCATTGATTCGGCGCGGACGATATCCTGCACGGCTTCGCGCTGGATCGGGGCGGAATTGTTTTCTGTCGCCGTTCCTTGAACCGCGCTGTATTTACCGACGTCTTTTATCAGCTTCTCTCCCATTTTTTTCGAGGTTAAAAACTGAAGAAATTCCATGGCTTCTTTCGGGTGCTTCGTTTTTGAGGAAATCATAAATCCTTCCGGAGATCCGGTCAGTGCACGGGGAGATCCCTTTTCGCCGCTGATTTTCGGGAAAGGAAACAAGCCCAGATTGACCGGTTCGACGAGCTTAATTTCTGCCGTTTCCGCATAAATCATCGCCGCTTTGCCGCTTGTAAACTGCTGGCGCACGTATTCGTGATCAACGGAGTTCACGTGCTTTGTAAAGTACGGCAGCAGTTCCTGAAGCTTTTCAAGCGCTTTGACATAGCCTTCGTCCGTAAACTCCCCGGTTTCCGGGCTGTAATCCTTCGCCCGCGTTTTTTCATCCACCATACGCTGGTTCAGCGTCCCGATATAATGAGAAATCGTCCAAGGCGCTTTTGTGCCGAAACTGATCGGAATATATCCGTTCTCTTTCAATTTCTCAGAGACTGTGATCAGTTCATCCCATGTCGCCGGGGGCTTCAAATGTAATGTATGAAAAATGTCCTTATTATAAAAGAATGATTTAGCGTCCATTTGCCACGGAACACCGTACTGTTTTCCGTCATGAGTAAAGGGTTTGATTTGTGACTGCACAAGCTGTGAGGACCAATCTTTATCCTGCTGATAGTAAGACGACAGATCGAGGGCTTTATCTCCTTTGATGAATTTATAAGCAAACCGGTCGCTCCATGAAAAGAAAATATCAGGGGGGCTCGTTGTTCCGAGCATGACTTTCACCTTGTCTTTATAAGAATCGTTTAAGACCGCTTCCGTTTGGATATGAATATCCGGATGAGCGGCTTCAAATTCTTTGACCGCTTCTTCAAAATAGCTTTTTTCCGGCTCCTTCGGCCACCTGTGAAAAAACTTCAAGGTCACTTTTCCGTCAGAGGAACTGCTTTGGCTTGAACAGGCGGCGGCTGACAGACATACGGCTAACAGAACGAACAGGCAGATGAGCTTTTTCAGATGCTTTTCCTCCTTTGTCACCGGACTATAACGTTATATGTCATTATAGTCCGGTGAAATATAATGCGCGTTCTTAATATTCGACTTTCCACATGTAACGCCGCTGGCTTAACGGATGGTTCCTTGCTTCCGCCAGCGCATCCGCATAGCTTCTGAGCACCCGGTTTAATACGAGAGGAGCCAGATAGCCTTTTACAGAATCGTCAATTCCGGAAAAATCATATGCTGCCGCATCAAGCACAGTCAGTTTTTTGCCGTATCTTTTTGAGAAGGAAAGCGCCCGCTCTTCAAGGGGTCTTGTTTCGTCTAAGCCGAGCAGGATAATAAATGGAACGGATTCATCAATGATTTCGAACGGTCCGTGAAAATATTCTCCGGCATGAATGGCGTGGGAATGAATCCATTGCATTTCCATGAGAATGCAGATGCTGTAGGAGTAAGCGACGCCGTAGTTCGCACCGCTTGCCATCGTGTAAATGATATCTTCTTTTTCGTGGTCTTTCGCGAATGCCTTTGCGTGATCCGCTTCTTGTTTAAGCGCTTTGTTATATACGGTCTGGAGTTTATTGAGTCCGTCGATCGCCTGCTCAAACGCGGGATGGTTTTCCAGCACGTGTAAAGCGCCGAACACGATTTGATACAGAACCCCGTAATTCGTATTTATCGCCTGTGCGTTCTCACCCCAGTCATAAACCGCGACATATTCGGCTTCTTTCGCTAACGGCGAATCAGGCTCATAGGTCATCGCAATCGTAAGCGCGCCTTTTTTTCTGGCGAAACCGGCGGCTTTCACCGTTTCCGGCGTATTGCCTGAATGAGAACATAAAATCACGAGAGAGTTCTCTCCGAGCTGAACGGGATTGCGCTGAATAAATTCATTTGAACTGTAGAGATCAGAGCTGATGGCTTTCGCCTCTCTGTCAAACACGTACTTGCTCGGATACATAATGGCTGAAGAACCCCCGCAAGCGACGAAAAAGACGTGGTCAATCGTTTTTCCTTTCAGATCATCCAAGAAAGCCTGAACCTTGTGATTCACTTGTGCGGCAGTTTGACTCAAATCCTTCACTCCTCAGTGTTTTATTATATAACGTTATATAACATTATATAACGTTATATTAATCGCAACAAAGGTGCGTTGTCAATCATATTTTCTGAAATTTCTAAAATATAAAATAAACCCGCCTTATTTCCCGCCCTCTCTTGACCTGACCCTTAGAGACACGTTTAGAATGAAAAGCAGGGAGTGATTCAGAATGAATATAAAAGAAGCCGCCAGACAGACGGGTCTCACGAAAAAAGCCATCAAATATTATGAGCAGGAAGGTTTAATCACCGTCAGCAAAAACCCTGATAACGGATACCGTGAGTATTCCGCTCAGAACGTGAATACGCTGAAAATGATTGCCGCCCTCCGAATGCTGGCACTGTCTGTAAGCGATATTAAAGCGTTCCTCTTAGAGGGCAGCAGTCTGCATGATATACTGCGCCAGCAGCATCAAAAGCTCAGCCGGCAGATTGAAGAGCTTGAGCAGGAACGGAAACTGACTGAAATGCTGATCAAGCGCGTGGAAGATGCGGAAAATGTCGATTCAATTTTGCATGATATCGGCGAGGTCAAAATAGATGAACCGAAGTATATGGGACTTCAGCTGAAAAAACTGTTCCCGGGAGATTTCGGAGAATTTATCGCCGCGCTGTTTGAACCGTTCCTCGACTTTTCTATTGATACAGATGAGAAAAAAGCGATATGGGCGGAGCTTATTAAAGTATTGGATGATATGGAAGAAGTTCCGGCTGAACACCCGATGATGCAGCTGGTCGGCAAGGAGGATCCGGCTCAGCTCCAGCAGCACAAAGTCCAGCATGACCAATTTATCGAGCGGATTTTGGAGAGAGACCCTGCCACTTGGGACACTCATAAAAACATCATCATTCAGCTTGTGAAAAGAGTGCAGACAGATGAAGAATACAGAGAAAGCCTGATCAAGGTCGGAGAATCCGCTTCTGATCTGCCCGCGCTGAAGGCGGGATCGCCTTTCAGCAATCTTCTTCAAAAGCTCAGCCCGAAATATGACACGTACGTGCGACTTCAGCTTGAACTGAAAAAAGAAGCCGACGAGGAACTCGGCTTTGATTCAGAAGCATATTTAAAAGAGATGCTTCAATCAAAAAAACGCTAAGGTTCGTTTCCTTAGCGTTTTCTTTCTTCAGCCTCAGTGCTGCGCGTTAATGCGGTCAACGACATTAGCGATGAGCTGCTCTTTTCCTAAGTCGGAATCTTCGTCAACGCTTGCTACTGTCAAAATGATGGCCGCTACCGCAAGAGCGATCGTCTCAATGGCGGCCGCCGCGTTTAAAAATACCCATACAGCCGTTGCGCATTGGCCGATGGCCGTTGATTTTCCTTTGTCCATGCTCTTTTTGTCAAACTCTTCTTTCAGCACTTTCGCCATAATCTGCGAACCTTGATCAATGACGCTGTTCACTTTCTCATAATCGCCGCTGTAGACCGCCGCTTTCAACTCTTTAAAATAATCCGGCGATGACTTTTTAATATCAGTGATCACCTGATCGGAAACTTGCTTTAATTCATCCTGATCAATCTTTTTGACAGCCTTGGTATCCCATACTTCAGGAAGGAGCTTTGCGACCTCACCTTGTCCGAAAAAGATGCCGGAAAAAATGTCTTCACCCGAATAAGAGACGGATGGCTCAGTTTTCGCCGCGGCATGCGGGCCGACTAATGCAACCATTAAAACAAACACCAGCATCATGGCAGCTGCGGACTTCTTGCTTTTAACCATATAATTTCCTCCTTTTCCTTTTATTGAAAAAATTGTATCTGATAAAAAGGGGATTGTAATGGTTCAAAGCTACTGTTTTCTCTGCCGGCACCAAAAACAGGACCAAAATACCAGCCACCGTAATGGAAAACGAGGTAAGCCCCAGCATAACGGCAAAGATTTCGTGCATAAAAATGGATATAAACAATATCAGACGCCAATATGTTTTCGGAGCGAACAAAGCGCAGAACATAATGGTTTGCACAATAAGCGTGCCCCAAGTCGGGATGATGACAAGCTTGGACTGCAGGATAAAGTCAAACAGACCGTGAAGCGCATCCGGCAGACCCAGCATCGGATCGTTCAAATAGTAATAAACGGCAGTTCCGTTCTGCCACTCTTCTTCCATCAGTTTGGCAATGACGGAGTTAAAATACAGCATTGCGACCTGTATTCTGATGATTGTCAGCGTCGCCCAGCACAAGGAGCGGTAATAAGGCTCAAGCGGCCTTTTCTCAAAAGACGCCTCGTACGGAGACCAGTGCCATTTCCGCGGATCGGTTAATGTCAGCGGGAGCAGCAGCAGTGTAAAAACGGCAGCCACCTGATCTCCTCCGTCAAGGGTAACGGCGGAGTTTTGGAAGCTGTACGAAATCCACCAGTGAAAAAAACCGGTGATTCGCGGCCGCCAGCCAATGACGACAAGGATTAACATACAGATACAAACGGCTTTGACGATCTCAATGTAACGGAAATCGGGAAACAGCAGAAACAGGCTGAACGTGTCGGAAAAGCTGAGCATTTGATTTTGCGTTTTGAAGAAGACAGATGCCGGATTGAACAGCAATGTCAGCAGCGTGCCGAGCGCGATTAAGCTTCTGGCAAGCCCGTACACATTTGTCCAAGGCGGATTCTTCATCATCCATAAGGTGAGCTGCTTTTTTGCATCCTGAATCAATTGACATCCACTCCGATGTATTTTTTGATGGTTCTTTTCGTTTCGGTATGCTGGCTCCATGCCCACGGGGTAATGCGTTCATATGTAATGATCATTTTCCCTTTCAGCCTTGGGGAGGGGGACTCATTTTTCATTTTCAAAAATGTGGTATCCTTAAAGTCTTGGCCAGCCGAAAAGTCATTCCACTTCTCTTTGGAAGGCAGCTTTTCCAGCATAAGGCCGAGCTCTATCCCTTGCGTCCGCCCGTAGCGGTTTAAGCCGATCACATTTTTCAGAGAATTATTCGGCCATCTGAGCTCCTCATCGGCATCAAGAAGATAGATGTTCAAGCTGTCTTCTCTCGGATCTTTACTGAAAAATCCCCAGCTTTGCGGATAAATCATGGAAACGGTTTTGGATTGATGCTTGGTTAATTGGATGGCAGAGCTTGGCAGTGCCGCGATGACGGTAAAAAACAAAACGATGATCCAGGCGGCCATGATAAAAAGAAAGAATGAAAACATGCTGGTTTGCTTCTTGTCAGTCAATTGAAACCCTCCTAGCGTATGGAAATTTCATTGACATGATTATACACCAATCAACAGGTAAAATATTGATAAATTAGTTTTTTTCGAACTAATATACTATTATATGTAAAAAAAGGGAGTGTTCATATGTTTTTGATGAATGATAAAGTGCTGTGGGGAGCTGTGGTTCTCGCCTTTATTCTGTCGATTGTGTTTTATCCGTTTCTTCCTGCTGATATGGCCATTCACTATGACGTGTCAAACCGTCCGAATACATCAATCAATAAAACGGCCGGCGTCCTGATTTTTCCTGTGCTCATGATGATCTGCATGTTATTCAGAAAAAAGGTCGTCCAGCTATTCCTCGTCGTTTACTGTCTGCTGATCGTGCATATTGCCGTGATGTGGCTGGCACTGTAAACATAAAGAAAACCGGAGCCCTTAAGCTCCGGTTTTTCTTATTTATAAAATACTTTCTCAATGTTGTATTTCGACTGAAGGGTATTGATCGCGTACGTTTCGTAAATCTCTCTTTCCATCGGATCATTTACGACACATACTTCAATTTTATACACTTCGTCCCTGTGATGTTTAACAGGCGACACATTGTCTTCAAAATGCTTTTTGATCCTTTGTCTTAATTTACGGGCTTTCCCGACAAACAGCAGCTCATCATGAATGTTATAAAACATAAAGATGCCGCCTTTGTCTCTCGGAATTTGGTGAAAATCAATGAAACCGTAAATCGCTTTAATCGCCGGTTCATTCTCCGACGGTGACTGCTGCCGTTCCGTAATGGTTACATCAGGAGCAGGAAGGTTTATTTTTATCAAAATGGGTCACGTCCTCTTATTCATTAAAGCTCCATCCTATCATAAGAATGCACCAAAAGCTATTTTTTATTCAAGCGCCCCGGCCGGATCATAAAGGCTTAAATCAATTTCCGTCTGCTGACCGAGCGCGAGTTTCGCCAGTTCAGCCCCCAGATACGGCCCGCTCGTCAGTCCTGAGGCGCCCAGCCCGTTGGCAACGAGGAGTCCGCTGATATTCGGCACTTTGCCGATGACAGGAAGAAAGCCGGGAGTAAACGGCCTGAAACCGACTCTTGTCTCTATTACAGTACTGTCTGAAAGGCCTGGCGCCACGGTTAATGCTTTGTCAAAAATCTCGCGGAGGCCGCCGGCCGTCACCCGCAAATCCATGCCGGTATCGTTTTCATGAGTCGCACCCGCTATGATTCTGCCGCTGTCAAAGGCGAGAATGTATTGATCGTTTGGGGGCATGACGACGGGCCAGCCGCCCGTCTCCTCTCCCTGAAGCTCTAAATGAACGATCTGCGCCTTTTGGTATGATACTGAAAAACGGATGCCGAGCGGCTCAAGCAGCTCTCTCGCCCAAGCGCCGGCCGTTACGAGAACCTGGTCGGCAGTAAGCGTGCGTTCTGCGGTTTTCACACCGATGACGGCACCGTCCTCTGTCAATATTGACGCTTCTTCATTGTAAACAGCCGCTCCGTACTTAACGGCCGCATTTAACAGCGCCTTACGAAGCGCCCTCCCGTTCACCCGGGCCGCGCCGCTGACATGAACTGCCCCGTATTCCTCCGACAGCGCGGGGAACAGCGCCTTCGTTTCTTCCGGAGTCAGTCTTGTAATGTCACCGATTTCAGGGGCATCCTCTCTTCTTTTATAAGCTCTTTCCTCCATTTGGCTGAGCTTTTTTTCATCCGTATGGAGGCTGACGGCACCGACCTTTTGATAACCGGTTTCTGTTTCTCCGTCCGCTTCAAGCTGCTGTATCAATCGTTCATAATAACGGGCGCCGCCTTTTGCGATCGCATACCATGCCTGATTGCGCCGCTGCGACAGCCACGGGCAAACGATCCCCGCCGCGGCGTCAGTCGCTTGCCCCGGGTGTTTCCGGTCAATGACCGTTACATCCGCCCCGGCCTTTGCGAGATGATAAGCCGCGGACGCACCGAGAATGCCGGCCCCGATAATCATATAAGACTTCATGTGTAACACCTTTTCTATCTGTTTTGTCTTATTTATTTTAACAAATAGAGCGCCCGGTTCCTACCGGAGTCCTGACAGCAATGATGAGTTTCGAAAACGGAAACGTATAATAAAAGGAATACGTTCTTGTCTGAAAGCCGTTTTCCTCAAGAATCTCTCTGTATTGTGATGTATTTTTTATATCTGACACGGCCAATGTGCCGCCAGGCTTCAGCACCCTCACCATTTCTGCAATCGCCCGTTCCCTCTCTTTTCTGCCTGAAATGTTGTGTACGACAAAATGCGAAATGACAAGGTCAAACGTTTTATCAGGAAACGGCATGTCTTGCGCGAGTCCGTCATACAAATCAATTTCCGGCGCTCCTTCTGCCCGTCTGTTCTTTTCGAATGCGTCTCTCCCGTTTCCGCCCAGATCCCAGCCTGACCATTTGTCAATCGCTGAGACGTCAGCGCCTTTTTGAGCCGCGGCGATGGCTAGCAGCCCCCGTCCCGTCCCAATATCAAGCACCTTCATGTCCGGCTTTAAACCGGAAAGCGCAAGAATGCGGTGGCGGTGTGAAAGTTTAATGGCCGTTGAATACAAGAGCATCCAAAGACCGAGCACTAAAAACAAGGCACCCGTCAGCAATCCCAGAAAAGAGGAATCATGCCGCATAACGTGCCTGCGGCATAAAGGAGCGCAAGAAAGATAAACCCAAAAGTTCCATAAGGCGTATCAATGCCGTATCGTGTTGTCATACCGTCAAGTCCTTTCAATATTTATCCAAATATTATACCATAATATTCAAAAACCGAAAGGAGATACGACCATATGAAACGCGGCATTACATTTAACATCCCAAATCAATTCGGACGGTTTGCGGCAGATATATTACAACCGTTCCCGATCTCTTCCTATACGTGGTTTATCGGTGATGGAGAGGCGTATATTGAGTTCAAAGAAGACACCGATACAGACCTGTTTCCGCAAAATCAGCGCATCATTCAGGGTCAAGAACTCCGTCAGCATCTGGAAGGAAACCCTTATTATATGATTTTTGCTGAATTGAAAGCTTTCCCGGGCGGGATGGTAACGGAAATCAATACGTATGAGGAATATTTGGAGAGTTCCTGTGAACTTGTGCTTCTCATTGCAGATTGCTCGTATGTAACGTTATATTGCAAAGATCCGGACATGCTCGAAGCCCTTTTTCAGCAGGCTGTACAATGCGGGTTTCACCGCGTTGACTATGTTACAGATGAGAATGACGCGAGAACGGGATTGTCTGTCTGATGAAGCTGCGTTCTTTTTATGAAGCGCCGGATAGGGCTTAGGATTCAAAATATTGACAAATTCGTGTGTTTTCAACAAAAAAACAACCCCCTCATGTATACTGAGTGCGTAACTTACATATGAAAGGGGTATGGCAATGAAAATCAGCTTGAGGAAAAAAGCAGGTTTTTGGAAGAAGACGGCGGTTTCATCTCTTATTTTCACCATATTTTTTACCCTGATGATGAGCGGTACGGTTTTTGCGGCCGGGCTGAATAAGGATCAGAAGCGCCGGGCGGAACAGCTGACCAGCATCTTTGAAAACGGAAAGACGGAAATCCAATACGGATATGTTGAAGCGTTGGATGACGGAAGAGGTTACACTTGCGGGCGGGCCGGCTTTACGACGGCTACCGGAGATGCGCTGGAAGTAGTCGAAGTATACACGAAAGCGGTGCCGAATAACAAATTGAAAAAGTATTTGCCTGAATTGCGACGTCTTGCGAAGGACGAAAGCGATGACATCAGCAATCTGAAAGGATTCGCTTCTGCCTGGCGCTCACTTGGCAATGATAAAGCCTTCCGCGCTGCCCAAGATAAGGTAAATGACAGCTTGTATTATCAGCCGGCGATGAAACGTTCAGAAAATGCCGGACTGAAAACGGCCTTGGCAAAAGCAGTGATGTACGATACGGTGATTCAGCATGGCGACGGCGATGATCCGGACTCCTTTTATGCCCTGATTAAACGCACGAACAAAAAAATGGGCGGGTCACCGAAAGACGGAACTGATGAAAAGAAATGGCTCAATAAATTCTTGGATGTGCGCTATGACGATCTGATGAATCCGTCGGATGAGGACACTCAGGATGAATGGAGAGAATCGGTTGCCCGTGTCGACGTTTTCCGAGATATTGTCAAAGAGAAGAACTACAATTTAAACGGGCCGATTCATGTCCGGTCAAGCGAATACGGTAATTTCACTATTCAATAAACAAAAAAACCCCGCCATATGGCGGGGTTTTACTATTAACCGATGGAACCTTCCATTTCGAATTTAATCAAACGGTTCATTTCAACTGCGTATTCCATCGGAAGTTCTTTTGTGAACGGCTCGATGAAGCCCATAACGATCATTTCTGTTGCTTCTTCTTCAGAAATACCGCGGCTCATCAAGTAGAAAAGCTGTTCTTCAGAAACTTTTGATACTTTCGCTTCGTGCTCCAATGAAATGTTGTCGTTCAGGATTTCATTGTAAGGGATTGTATCAGAAGTTGATTTGTTATCCATAATGAGCGTATCACACTCGATGTTTGAACGGGCGCCGTCCGCTTTTCGTCCGAAGTGGACGATACCGCGGTATGTTACTTTTCCGCCCTGTTTGGAAATCGATTTTGATACGATTGTGGATGACGTATTCGGTGCAAGGTGAATCATTTTCGCACCCGCGTCCTGATGCTGTCCTTTGCCCGCAAGAGCGATAGAAAGCGTCATGCCGCGCGCGCCTTCACCTTTCAGAATGACAGCCGGATATTTCATCGTCAATTTAGAACCGATGTTTCCGTCAACCCATTCCATCGTCGCGTTTTCTTCACAAACCGTACGTTTCGTTACTAGGTTGTAAACGTTGTTCGCCCAGTTTTGAATTGTTGTATAACGGCAGTAGCCGCCTTTTTTGACGATGATTTCAACAACCGCGCTGTGAAGCGAGTTTGTTGTGTACACAGGAGCCGTACAGCCCTCTACGTAATGAACGCTTGCTTCTTCGTCAACGATGATCAGCGTACGTTCGAACTGACCCATGTTTTCGGAGTTGATGCGGAAGTAAGCTTGAAGCGGTGTTTCAACCTTCACGCCTTTAGGCACGTAGATGAAAGATCCGCCGGACCAAACAGCTGAGTTCAGCGCCGCAAACTTGTTATCAGTCGGCGGGATAACTTTCGCCCAGTGCTCGCGGAAAATGTCTTCATTTTCTTTCAGCGCGCTGTCTGTGTCTTTGAAGACGATGCCTTGCTCTTCAAGATCTTCTTTCATATTGTGGTACACAACTTCGGATTCGTACTGTGCAGAAACACCGGCAAGGTATTTTTGCTCAGCTTCAGGAATACCGAGTTTGTCGAATGTCTGTTTAATTTCCTCAGGCACTTCATCCCAAGAACGCTCTGAACGCTCAGACGGCTTTACGTAATACGTAATTTCGTCAAAGTTTAAAGAGTTTAAATCCCCGCCCCACTGCGGCATCGGCATGTTGTAGAAATGCTCAAGAGATTTCAGGCGGAAATCAAGCATCCATTGAGGCTCTTCTTTCATGCGTGAAATTTCTTCTACGATTTCTTTTGTCAATCCGCGCTCTGAACGGAAAATGGAAACGTCCTTATCGTGAAAACCGTACTTGTATTCACCAATTTCAGGCATTTTTTTAGCCATCCATTTTCACTCCAATCTTTTAATTGCCGCCTTTTTCGCCAGCGACTCCTTTTTCAAGTGCTTTCCATGAAAGGGTGGCACATTTAATCCGGGCCGGGAATTTCGAAACGCCTTGAAGGGCTTCAATATCCCCGAGATCTATTGAGTCGTCATACTCTTTCCCTTGCATCATGTCTGAGAAAATCTTAGACATGGAAAGGGCGGTATCAATATCTTTTCCTTTAATCGCCTGCGTCATCATGGAAGCTGAAGCCATGGAGATGGAGCAGCCTTCTCCTTCAAACTTCGCTTCCTGAACGGTATCGCCGTCAAGCTTCATTGTCAGTCTGATCCGGTCGCCGCAAGTCGGGTTGTTCATATCGACGACGATGCTGTCATCCAAAACCCCTTTGTTGCGCGGATTTTTGTAATGATCCATGATCACTTGTCTGTATAATGTATCTAAATTTGCATTAAAAGACATTTGTAAAGTACTCCTTTGTCTTTTGGAGGGCTTCCGCGAGCTTATCGATCTCTTCCTCTGTATTATACAGATAAAAACTCGCTCTCGCAGTAGCAGATACATCCAGCCATTTCATGAGCGGCTGGGCGCAATGATGGCCGGCTCTGACCGCAATGCCCTCAGCATCGAGGACAGTCGCGACATCATGAGGGTGAACCTCATCAAGATTAAATGTCACAAGTCCCGCCCGCTCTTTCGGACCGTATACCGTCACGCCGTCTAGCTGCTCGAAACGGTCAAGCGCATAGGCTGCAAGCTTATGCTCATGCCGGGAAATCTCGTCGAGTCCGATCTCTTCAAGAAAATCAATCGCGGCTCCCAATCCGATCGCGCCTGCAATGATCGGCGTGCCTGCTTCAAATTTCCACGGAAGCTCTTTCCAAGTTGATTCATAAAGCCCTACAAAGTCGATCATCTCGCCGCCAAATTCGGCCGGCTCCATATTCTCAAGCAGTTCTTTCTTGCCGTACAGCACGCCGATTCCCGTCGGGCCGCACATTTTATGGGAAGAAAGCGCGAAGAAGTCGCAATCCAAGTCCTGAACGTCGATTTTCATGTGCGGTGTGCTTTGCGCCCCGTCCACCACGATGACCGCGCCATTGTCATGAGCGATTTTGGCGATCTCTTTAATCGGGTTGATCGTGCCGAGCACGTTTGACACATGAGCGACTGCCACGATCTTCGTATGGCTTGTGACAGTCTGCCGGACGTCGTCCAACGAAAGCGTGCCGTCTTCCTGCATCGGGATATATTTTAAAGTCGCGCCGGTTGCTTTGACAGCCTGCTGCCATGGAATGATATTCGCATGATGCTCCATTTGGGTGATGACCACTTCATCACCGGGTTTTAAGCTGGCGCGGGCATAGCTCAGCGCCACCATATTCAGTGAAGTTGTCGTGCCTTTTGTGAAAATGACCTCAGCCATTGACTTCGCATTGATAAACTTACGGACTTTTTCACGCGCACCTTCATAGCCGTCTGTCGCTCTCGTGCCAAGAGTATGAACGCCTCTGTGGACATTGGAGTTGTATTTGTTGTAATACTGATCCACTGCTTCAATGACAGCACGCGGCTTCTGGGAAGTCGCCGCGCTGTCAAGGTACACGAGGTCATGTCCGTTCACTTGCTGATGAAGGATCGGGAACTGTTCACGAATATCGGTGATATTCATTATTTTACTTTCCTTTCGATGACGGAGACGAGCTGTTTCTTAACTCCTTCAATCGGAAGCTCTTTTACCACCGGAGCAAGGAATCCGTAAATGACTAAGCGCTCCGCTTCTTCTTTCGGAATTCCGCGGCTCATTAAGTAGTAAAGCTGGATCGGGTCCACACGGCCGACAGATGCCGCATGTCCTGCAGTTACATCGTCTTCATCAATTAAAAGAATCGGGTTTGCATCTCCGCGTGCTTTTTCACTCAGCATCAGAACGCGGGATTCCTGTTCAGCGTTTGCTTTAGACGCGCCGTGCTCGATTTTGCCGATTCCGTTAAAGATGGAAGATGCGGCATCTTTCATGACTCCGTGCTTCAGGATATAGCCTTCAGAAGCCTTACCGAAGTGGATGATCTGCGTCGTAAAGTTTTCCGTCTGTTCTCCTCTTCCGACAACTACGGTTTTCGTATCGCCGTATGTGCCGTCACCGTAGAGGTTTGTCGTGTTTTCAGAAATCGTGTCGCCGTCGTTCATCAGTCCGAGCGCCCACTCGATTTTGCTGTCGCGTCCGCGCGCGGCTCCGCGGCGGTTGACGTATGTTGTGACGCCTGCTGACAGGTTGTCAACGGCGCCGTACGTCACGCTGGCATTATCGCCTGTGACCACTTCACTGATAATGTTGAATACAGCTTCTTTCGGATTCACCGTGCTGATGTAGTTCTCAACGTAAGTGACGGAGCTGTGATCTTCAGCGACAATCAGCACGTGGTTGAACAATGCCGTGTCATTGCTTTCATGAACGTAAACGGCCTGAACAGGCGTCTCCACCTGAACGTTTTTAGGAACATAAAGGAATGCCCCGCCGTTCATTAATGCTGCATGAAGCGCAGTCAGTTTATGTTCGTCGACCTTAACGCCGTCTTTCATGAAATACTTCTCAACAAGGTCGCTGTGCTCACGGGCAGCCGTTAAGATGTCCGTAAAGATGACGCCTTTGTCTTTCAGTTCTTTAGAAAGAGAAAGAAAAGCGGGCGTTTGGTCACGCTGCACGTATAACGTTTTGTCTTCGTTTTCGATATCGATCAGCGCTTTTGCTTCATCAGCTAAATCTTCTAAAGAAGCAAGCGGCGCATTTTCTACTGTATGCTTGTTGAACTTTGTAAAGTTCCAATTTGTGATTTTTGTTTTATCAGGCTTAGGCAGCGGCAGATCTTCAGCTTTTTCAAGAGCCTGTAAGCGCAGGTTTTTCAGCCAGGCAGGTTCTTGATGCTTTTCGGAAAAGCCTTTGACATATTCCTGATCTACGGATAGTTTCGTTTCCAATGTCATGATTATCCCCCTAACGCTTACGCTTCTTGGCCTACAGTTTCGTCTTCAATGCCTAGTTCTTGTTTAATCCAGTCATAACCTTCCGCTTCAAGGCGCTGTGCAAGCTCCGCGCCGCCGGATTTCACTACGCGTCCCTGCATCATAACGTGAACGACATCAGGCGTGATGTAGTTCAGAAGGCGCTGGTAGTGAGTGATCATTAAGCAGCCGAAGTTTTCGCTGCGCATTCTGTTAATTCCTTTAGAAACGACTTTAAGCGCATCGATATCAAGACCTGAATCGATCTCGTCAAGAATGGCGATTTTCGGCTCGATCATCATAAGCTGAAGGATTTCGTTGCGTTTTTTCTCCCCGCCTGAGAAACCTTCGTTCAGGTAACGCTGCGCCATTTCAGGGTCCATTTCAAGGAACTCCATGTTTTCGTCCATTTTGCGGATGAATTTCATAAGAGAAATTTCATCGCCTTCTTCACGGCGGGCGTTAATCGCAGAGCGAAGGAAATCGGCATTTGTCACACCGCTGATTTCGCTTGGGTACTGCATCGCAAGGAAAAGACCCGCCTGAGCGCGCTCGTCCACTTCCATTTCCAGTACATCCTTGCCGTCAAGCGTGATGCTGCCTTTTGTAACTTCGTATTTCGGGTGTCCCATAATCGCTGCTGAGAGCGTGGATTTACCGGTACCGTTCGGCCCCATGACAGCGTGGAATTCGCCGCCTTTTATTTCAAGGTTTACACCTTTTAAGATCTCTTTTCCTTCGATTTCAACGTGAAGATCCTTGATCGTTAATGTTGAAGCAGCCATATCTATACCTCCAAAATATATAATCATTATTCTCAATTTATTCTCATTCTAATTTTATAACAAATGAAAAGTAAATACAACTTTTTATATTACCCGGAACATTCCTAAAGTTTATCAAAGATCAAGGCGTAATTAAAGCTGTTTGAAACAGAAAAAGGGCGGAAATCCACCCTTTTTTACTGACCGATTTTCTCATTAAGCTGCGCTGCGAGGAACTTGCTTTTTTGATATTCAAGCTCCCTCTGCCGTTCGACTTCCATCCTTTTTGAAAGACGCCGTCCGTATTCCTCGTAGCCGATGCCGTGTGACTTCTGCATCGCTTTTTCCATTTCAGGCGTATAGTCAAGGTCCAGTCTCTCGTGGCTGGTGCAGATAATGAATCAATCCCTTCATATATTTGTTTCTATTGTAACAATGATCCTCTGCTCCGGCCAAAGAGAGTGTGCCCCTGAATCCTTTCGAATGTGCCGAAAACCGGCGCTCGCTTTATCTGAAAAACGGTATTCACACGATTGCTCTTTCTAATGCGTCGTATGTCCGAATTCCTGAATGCACTGCTGCACGAGGGTCACTCCCTGACTGAGAGCCGCGCCGCCCCCGAATGCCGCCGCGACGCCGATGACCTCAAGGATGTTTTCTTCTGTCGCCCCTTGGTCAAGGCAGCCCTTCGTATGATAAATCATGCAAAATTCATCTTGAGCGCTGATGCTGATGCCCAGAGCGATTAATTGTTTCTCTTTTTCAGTTAATGAATCCGCAGAGAAACACTGTTCAGTAAATTCATTAAACTTCCGCCCCATCATCGGCATTTTTTGCTCGAATATGCCTAAACCTTCTTTATATTGTTTCAATGCGTCATGCACGCTTTTCCCGTTATCCTGGTATTGGGCCACTGCCATTCCCTCCAATCGTTAACCTTCCTTTTTATTATGGACAGTTCTCCGATTAATACCCGAAAAAAACCCCGGATGATTCATCCGGGGTTTTCGCTTTATTCAGATACGGGAAGCACGGCTCCGTCGTATTTTTTCTCAATAAAGTCTTTGATTTTCTTAGAGTGAAGCACTTCCATAAGCGCTTTGATTTTCTCTGATTTTTCGTCACCTTTGCGTACGGCGATGATGTTTGCGTACGGGTTGTTTTTCGTTGATTCCACTTCAATCGCATCTTTTAACGGATTCAGTTTGTTTTGAATCGCATAGTTGACGTTAATGAAGACTGCATCGCCTTCTTCTTCATTATATGCTTTCGCCGTTAATTCAGGGGCGATTTTTTTGAATGTCAGGTTTTTCGGGTTTTTCGTAATGTTTTTCGTAGTGGCTTCAATCGTTTTTACCTTCGGATCAAGTGTGATCAGTCCGGCTTTTTCAAGCATCGCCAGCATACGGCCTTGTTCAGCGACATTGTTCGTCATGATGATGGTCGCGCCTTTAGGCAGGTCTTTCAGTGATTTGTATTTTTTCGTGTAAATTCCGAATGGCTCAAGGTGAACGGCTCCGGCATTCACGAGTTTGTAATCTTTATTTTCTTTCATTTCCTGTTCAAGGTAAGGAACGTGCTGGAAGAAGTTCGCATCCACTTCATTATCAGCTAACGCTTTGTTGTACATTTTGTAATCGTTCAGCACTTTTACTTTTAATGTGTAGCCTTTTTCCTTCAAGAGCGGTTCCGCTTCTTTTAAGATTTCAGCATGCGGTGTTTTTGTCGCGGCGACGACGATTTCCTTTTTATTTGAGCCGTTTGATCCGCAGGCGGCCAAAACTCCCGCGAACACAAGCAGCAGCGCACTTAATACAATCTTTTTCAATGTAAATCCTCCCTTATCTTTTGTCTATTATATTTGTAATTACATCACCGATAATCTGAATGATAAAGACGATGATGAGTATAAATACTGTCGCTACAAACGTTACATCCGTATTATTGGACTGGTAGCCTTCTACATATGCAAGGTTTCCGAGTCCGCCTGAACCGATGGCGCCGGCAATGGCGGTAGATCCGATCAGGGCGATGGCCGTAACGGTGATGCCTGAAATTAACGCAGGCATTGATTCAGGAATCAGCACTTTGAAGATAATCGTCGATGTCTTTGCTCCCATTGATCTGGCAGCTTCAATGACTCCTTTATCGACTTCCCGCAGCGCAATTTCCGCAAGACGGGCGTAAAACGGCGCGGAGCCGATAATCAGCGCCGGCAATGCGGCGTTCGGTCCTAAAATCGATCCGACCAAAATCTTAGTAAAGCCGAGAAGCAGAATAATTAAAATAAGAAACGGAATAGACCTGAAAATATTAACGACCGCCGCGATCACGGTGTTAATGATTTTATTTTCCCATAAGCTTCCCTTGCCCGTTAAAAAGAGCAGAAGACCGAGAATCGCTCCGATGATAAATGAAAAAACTAATGCGATGACCGTCATATAAAGGGTCTCGTATGTGGCCGTCCACAGCTCGGTTATATCAACGTTCGGGAACCATTTTTCAAACATTTGTGATCACCTCTGCTTCTACCTGTTTGTCTTTGATGAACCGGATCACGTTTTCTACTTCTTTTTCCTGACCGTCAATATGAATGAATAAAGAACCGTAGGCTCCGTCCTTCGTCTGTGAAATTTTCCCCTGCAGAATATTGACGTCCACATCAAAGTTTCGGATCATTTCCGTAATGAGGGGCTGCTCGGCGGCCTGCCCGACAAATGAAAGCTGAATCGTTTTTCCTGTCGCTGTTTCCTGCAGAAAATGCTGGATGGTTTCTTTCGTCTCCTCCGGTTCTGTCACCTGCTGAACGAAACGCTTGGTCATCAGTTCGCGCGGGTTTCTGAAAACTTGGAGTACTTCGCCTTCTTCAACGACTTTCCCGTTTTCCATGACGGCGACTCTGTTGCAGATTTTTCGGATGACGTGCATTTCATGGGTAATGAGCACGATCGTCAGACCGAGTCTGTCATTTATATCGGATAAAAGATCCAAAATTGAATCGGTCGTCTGCGGATCAAGCGCTGATGTCGCTTCATCGCACAGAAGGACTTTCGGATTATTGGCGAGCGCCCGGGCTATGCCGACACGCTGCTTTTGACCGCCGCTCAGCTGCGACGGATAAGATTTTTCTTTCCCCTCTAATCCGACCAGTTTAATCAATTCATCAGCGCGGCGGATCCGTTCGCTTTTTTTCACGCCGGCGATTTCCAGCGGGAACATAATGTTCTCCCGGACGGTGCGCGACCACAGAAGGTTAAAATGCTGGAAGATCATGCTGATTTCCTGGCGCGCTTTTCTCAGTCCGCGGCTGCTTACTTTATTTAATTCCGTCCCCGCGACTTCCACGGTTCCCGACGTCGGCTTTTCAAGGCCGTTCAGGAGACGGATTAAGGAACTTTTACCAGCTCCGCTATATCCTATAATTCCAAATATTTCGCCCTTTTTGATATCAAGAGTGACATCTTGGACAGCATTGACATCCCCATGCTTCGCTTTGTAAATTTTTGAAACATTTTGAAGATGGATCAAAGCAATCACCCGCCTTACACTATTCTAAGAAATCTTCCGGGTTTCTCCGCAAAAGAAAAGCCTTTCTGCATAAATGAGCAGAAAGGCTGATTGAAAAAGGCCTTTCTCTCATCTTTCAAAGCAGACCGCTTCGAGTGAATTGGCACCATTTCAACATTGTTGATGGTTGCCGGGCTTCATAGGGCACTTCCCTCCACCTCTCTTGATAAGAGAAAACATATCGTATTTTCGTCCGGAAATTCTTACTGTAGAATAGCACGGCGAATGATAAAAAGTCAATAAAATAAATATTGGAAGCTATTGTCACATAGTAGATTGGCAGTTACGGCCGTTTACTGATCGCCTGAAAAAATCCGTTTGTCAGCCAGAGGATGGCCTCCAGCTTCAGCAGAGCTCTGAATGATCCTTTCACTTTGAGTTTTCCGCTTTGGATAAGCTTTTGCAAAGAGACATCACCATGCAGGAGATGGATGATTTCCGTCTGGTTTCCGTAAAAGGTCAAATTAGATTTTTCCTTTGAAACCGACGTTTTCCTCATTTCTCCCTGTCCGTTAATTGAGACCGTTAAGGCTTCTGTTTCTCCTTGGAATGTAATCAGCAGCGTTGAGGCGTTTAATAGCGGTTTCAAAAACAGATGCTGTCCGTCATTCTCTGAAACTTCTATTTTCTCCACTCGTATAACCTCCCGTTTTAATGGCCATACATACACTTTCTCTTTTTAACGGACAGAACCCTTTATAAACCGCACGACATTTTCCTGTAAATATTGTCACATCGGGAACGTTTGCGATGTTTTTTGTTTAATCAGCTCATATAAATAGGAAACGGAGCGGAAGGCGTATCCTTTCTCAACAAGCTCTCCGCCTTTAAACAGCAAAAAGCACGGAACGCTTTCAATCTGATAGGCTTTGGCGAATGCGGGGGAATAATTCACGTTGTTTTTATAGAAGGCGGCGCCGGGCAGCATTTCTTCGACGACAGTAAGCATTTTGGACGCCAGCTGGCATGTGCCGCAAAACGGGGTGTACAAATACAGGAGATAAACGTCATCCTGAATCGATTCGAGTTCAT
Source organism: Bacillus sp. N1(2025) (assembly GCF_053470005.1). Taxonomy (NCBI): domain Bacteria; kingdom Bacillati; phylum Bacillota; class Bacilli; order Caryophanales; family Bacillaceae; genus Bacillus; species Bacillus sp. N1(2025). Next base: position 261,483 of record NZ_JBLTJB010000003.1, on the reverse strand, counting down.
TTTCTTGGAGTTCTTTCATGATTACCACCTCAGGTCGTTCTTTTTCAAAAATACAGTGTCAGCATCAAAGCCGGCTCTGATCAGCACAGATGCGAGATGATGGCCCGGGCACGACTCGACTTGCCTGTATGTTCTGTCTATATAAATATGGCGCGCTTCGGGAAGCTCCCGTTTCAGCTGTTTTCTTAATTTTTCTCCGGAGTCATCTGCGTCCGTTAAAATATAGACGTCTCTGTCAAACAGGCGGTCCGCCAAATCTTCCAGTTCGGTTTGGCCGATTGTTCCGTTAGTACAGACGATTTCCGCGGGTTCGATGAGCACTTCCCTGACTTTGATTTTATCAGATTTTCCTTCTACGATAATGACCTTTTCATCTCCGTTGTACATAAGCGCGTCACCTGCCGATTGTTTTAGCGTCAGATTGAAAAAGAAGGCAGTGAAATTCACCGCCAACTGTTAACACCAGCCATTCTCATAATCGCAATCGACATATTTCGGATCGCTGCCGTTTATGACATCGGCTGTTTTATAAAATTTTTGATTTTCAAATGAAAAGCCCTGTTTGAGCTCGTACTGGTCCATGCCTGTCATCTCGCCGATGGCTTCATTTTCATGAAACAAGGAAAACCGGCCGTTTTGAAAGCGGCCCGTAACGTTCTCCGTCACATCGACCTTTTGTTTATCAAAAGCCATTTTAGACACCTCCCGTTACAGATAGAATGTCCAAATGGCCCCTTTGCTATCCGATCAGTCTTCCTGTGTCATTTCGTCATATTGCTCGGAAGTCATGAGGTTTTCGATTTCTTCAGCATCAGCCGGTTCCACGACGATCATCCACGCTTTTTCATACGGAGACTCGTTTACGAATTCAGGACTGTCATCAAGGTCTTCGTTCACTTCCGTCACCGTTCCGTTAATCGGTGCGTACAGTTCGGATACGGTTTTGACGGATTCCACGCTGCCGAATGGCTCGTCCGCTTTAATTTCGGCGCCGACTTCCGGAAGCTCGACAAAGACGATGTCGCCAAGTTCGGCTTGCGCGAAATGTGTAATCCCGATACGGGCTTTTCCGTCCTCAACTTTGACCCATTCGTGCTCTTTGGAATAACGCATTTCTTTCGGTGTGCTCATCTAAATCCCTCCATTTTTTTCTTATAATAAGAAGATACCATAATTCTTTGAACCTGGCATTACATCCAATATTTTTCGAATTGGTCTTCTTTAAAGCCGACAGTGACTTTTTCGCCGTCTGTCGTAATCGGGCGTTTCAGGAGCATACCGTCTGATGCCAGGAGTTCAAGCTGTTCGTCCTCTGACATATGGTACAGTTTTTCCTTTAAGTTCAGCTCGCGGTATTTCATTCCGCTCGTGTTGAAAAACTTTTTGAGCTCAAGACCGCTCTTCTCATAGAGGTCTTTAATTTCTTCTTTCGACGGAGTTTCCTCCGCGATATGTATTTCGTTTATTTCCTTACCGCGGTCTTCCAGCCATTTTTTCGCATTACGGCACGTTCCGCATTTAGGGTACCAGTAAAAATTTAACGACATCTTCTTCACCCCTTGTAAATGATCGTCGTTATTTTAACACAATCACTTGTAAAAACCTATAACGTTGCTTCATGAAAAAGCGCCCCTGATGAAGGAGCGCTTTCAGCATGTGATCAGACCGTATATTTTTCTTCACGGAAGACGGCGGCTGCCGCTTCACGTTTTTTCTGAATGAGGTTTTTCGGCGTCAGGCGCGTCAGTTTGCGCAGCACGGAAAGCATCATGCGGAGGGAATCTCCTTCCTCCATGGCGATCAGTGATTCTTTGGCGTGCGCTTCAATGTTCTGAAGGGCTTCCTGAGCAAAGATTTCCGTATATAACAGCTTCTGCGCGGCTTTTTCGGCACCGTCCGCCGCAATTGCTTTTTCCGTTCTGAGGACGGCAGATTCCAAAGCGTAAAGCGCGCTGACAATATCGGCAATGTTCACCATGATTTCCTGCTCGCCTTCGATCTCTTTGCCGTATTTCTGCGCCGCGAGACCCGCTGTCAAGAGGGCGATCTTTTTCGCCTGTCTGACAATGTATTTTTCCTGTTCAAGAGGTTCTGAGCCCGGCTCTTCAGGCATCAGCATCATGAGTTCTTCTTGGAGCGCTTTTGCTTTTTCAAAGAGCGGCAGCTGACCTTTTACGGCTTTTTTCAGGAACGTGCTCGTTACGATCAGGCGGTTGATTTCATTTGTGCCTTCAAAAATTCTGTTGATTCTTGAGTCGCGATAAGCGCGCTCCACTTCATATTCCTGCATAAATCCGTAACCGCCGTGAATTTGAACGCCTTCATCGGCAATGTAATCAAGCGTTTCAGAACCGCACATTTTGTTGAGCGAGCATTCAATCGCGTACTCGGCGATTGACTTCGCGACTTCGCGTCCGTCTTTTTGCTCCTCTTCCGTCAGTCTGCTCATATTATCTTCGAATAAGCCCACTGTTCTGTATACAGAGCTCTCCATGGCGTAAAGCCGCGCTGACATCGTCGCAAGCTTTTCCTGAGTGAGCGTGAAGCTTGAGATCGGCGTTTTAAATTGCCGGCGCTGGTTTGCATAAGCGGCGGACAGCTCAATCACCCGTTTTGAAGCGCCGATTGTGCCGACGGCAAGCTTGTAGCGCCCGATATTCAGGATATTAAAGGCGATGACATGGCCTTTTCCGATTTCGCCTAGAAGGTTTTCTTTCGGGACTTCCGCCTGATCTAAAATCAGCGTTCTTGTCGACGAACCCTTAATCCCCATTTTTTTCTCTTCCGGTCCCGTTGACACGCCCGGATAGTTCTTTTCTACGATAAATGCGGAAAACTTATCTCCGTCCACTTTAGCGTAGACGACAAAGACATCTGCAAAGGCGGAGTTTGTAATCCATTGCTTTTCTCCGTTAAGAATATAGTGTGTGCCCGCTTCATTCAAAACAGCCGTCGTTTTCGCGCCGAGGGCATCTGAACCTGAACCGGGCTCAGTTAAGGCGTATGCCGCGATTCTTTGTCCTGAAGCCAAGTCCGGCAAATAGGTTTTTTTCTGTTCTTCCGTTCCGAAGAACACGATCGGCAATGAGCCGATCCCGACGTGAGCGCCGTAAGACAGCGAAAAGCTGCCGGCACGTGAAAACTTTTCCGTAATGAAGGCTGAACTGATTTTATCCAGGCCGATGCCGCCGTACTCTTCAGGCACGTCTGCTCCGAGGAGGCCGAGATCTCCGGCTTTTTTCAGCAGTCTGACCGAATGCTCGAACTGATGATTTTCAATTTCATCAATATAAGGAAGCACATCGTTTACGACGTAGTCTTCTGTCGTTTTTCCGATCATTTTATGTTCGTCTGTAAAGTCCTCCGGAGTGAATATTTGATCATATCCCGTCTCTTCAATCAGAAAGCTGCCGCCTTTTTTGACGTTGACCGTTTCCTGTTTCATGCTTCGTTTCCCCCTTGTTTTAAATGAGCTCAAATACGCCGGCAGCGCCCATGCCGCCTCCGATGCACATCGTCACCACGCCGAATTGCTCGTTTCTCCGTTTCATTTCATGAATGAGTGACAGGGTCAGCTTCGTTCCCGTGCATCCGAGCGGATGTCCGAGCGCGATGGCGCCTCCGTTGACGTTCACCTTTTCTTCATCTATCCCAAGCGATCTGATGACTTGAATGGCCTGTGAAGCAAAGGCCTCATTCAATTCAAAAAGCCCGATATCCTGTAATTCGAGTCCGGCAAGCTTGAGCGCCCGCGGAATGGCTTCAATCGGACCGATCCCCATTACCTCAGGCGGAACGCCGCCTACGGCAAAGGAACGGAATTTGACAAGCGGCGCCAACCCGAGCGACGATGCTTTTTCGCGATCCATCAGCATGACAGCCGCCGCGCCGTCACTTGTTTGTGAAGAGTTCCCGGCCGTCACGGTTCCCGTTTTAGAAAAAGCCGGACGGAGCTTCGCCAAGACGTCAGCCGATGTGCCGGGACGAACGCCTTCATCTTGTGAAAAGGTAAATTGTTTTTTCCGCGGCTTATGGTCATCACCGACTTCTGTCAGCGATACTTCAACCGGCACGATTTCGTCATTGAATTTGCCTTCTTTAAGGGCTTTTGCGGCATTCTGATGGCTGCGGACGGCAAATGCATCTTGGTCTTCTCTGGATACGCCGTACGTTTCGGCGACCTGCTCCGCTGTGTGCCCCATGCTCATGTAATACTCAGGCGCATGCTCCGCCAAAGCGATATTCGGCCGTGTCACATGCCCCATCATCGGAACTTGCGACATGGATTCCGCACCGCCCGCAATGACGGTGTCACCCGCGCCGATCATGATTTTTTCAGCACCGTAAGCGATGGATTGGAGCCCGGAAGAGCAGTAGCGGTTCACCGTAATGGCCGGCACCGTATGAGGAAGCCCCGCCAGCGCACCGATATTCCGCGCCATATTTAATCCTTGTTCGGCTTCAGGTGTTGCGCAGCCGATAATTAAGTCATCGATATTTCCTTCATAGCCGCCTGCCCGTTTCAGCGTTTCTTTTACACAAAGCGCGCCTAAATCATCAGGACGAACGGCTGCAAGCGATCCTTTTTTCGCTTTACCGACCGGGGTTCTCGCACCGGCCACAATGACTGCTTCTCTCATAAACACCCTCCTAGTTCCGTAAAGGTTTGCCTTTGACGAGCATATGCTGCATTCTCGCTTGAGATTTCGCCTCGCCAGCGAGGCTTAAAAAGGCTTCTCTTTCAATCTCGAGTAAATATTCTTCTGAAACCTCCGTGCCGAACGGGACTCTTCCGCCGGCAATGACATGGGCCAGCTTCTTCGCAATCTTCATATCGTGATCGGATAAATAACCCGACCGTCTCATTTGGTCTGCTCCGAGCAGTAATGCCGCACAGCCGGTTTCTCCGGTGACTTTCACTTTTTTGCGGGCAGGCGGGCGGTATCCGCTGTCATATAAGGAAGCAGCCAGCTGTTTCGCATCGTGCAGCAGGTGATCCTGATTCATGCTGACACGGTCTGCCGCGGACAAAATCTGCATATCACGGGCTTCGTGTGCCGAACCGGACACTTTGGCAAGCGCGATTGTTTCGAAGGTTTTAATGGCCGCGTCCATCAGTTCACTTCCGCCGTTCAAATAATTCATGTACAGCTCTTTGTTTCCTCCGCCGCCCGGAATAAGGCCGACGCCGGTTTCAACAAGACCCATATACGATTCGCTCGCCGCCTGAACGCGTGCCGCCGGGAGACAGACTTCCGTGCCGCCGCCGAGTGTCATCCCGAATGGCGCCGCGACAACGGGTTTAGCGCTGTATTTGATGTTCAGCATCGTCTGCTGAAAACGGCGGATGACAAAATCGACTTCCATGAAGTTATCATCCTGAGCTTCCATCAAAATCATCGCAAGGTTTGCCCCCGCGCAGAAATGTCTGCCTTGGTTTCCGATGACAAGTCCTTTATAATTCCGCTCGGTTTCCTCAAGCGCATTGTCAATCATCTGAATAATGTCTAAGCCGATCGCGTTGCTTTTCGTATGAAATTCCAGCAGCGCGACATCATCGCCGAGATCAATCAGACTTGCGCCGCTGTTTTTAGTGATAACGCCTTTTGTTTCTTTTAACGTTTGCAGGCTGATCCGTTTCGGATTTTCTTTCACAGCCCTGTATTGGCCGTCTGAATAGTAAAATGGTGTTCCGTTTTCCTTCATATAAAATGTTTCATGGCCCTGATCAAGCATATCTTTCACCCAGCCGGGGATTTCTGCGCCTTCTTCTTCGAGCCGCTCCGCTGATTTTCTGACGCCGATGGCATCCCACATCTCAAACGGGCCGAGCTCCCATCCGAAGCCCCATTTCATGGCGTCGTCAATCGCTTTGATATCATCAGCGATCTCACCTAAAAGCCGGGCTGAGTATAAGAGTGTTTGCGATGTAATATTCCAAAGCAGGCGTCCGGCGCGGTCATCGGAGTATATAAGCGCTTTCATTTTGCCTTTGGCACCCTTTGCCTGTTTGGCGGCTTCTAAAGCGGGCGTCTTCATTTTCGAGCGCTCACCGTATGTCATGGTCAGCGGATCGAGTTCATATATTGTTTTACCTTCTTTTTTGTAAAAACCTTGGCCTGATTTGCTGCCCAGCCAATTGTTTTTCAGCATGTCATTCATAAATTCAGGCAGCTTAAACATGTCTTTTTCAGCGCCGTCGGCTTTATCATACACATTTTTTGCCACATGGGCGAAAGTATCAAGCCCCACAACGTCAAGGGTTCTGAAGGTCGCGCTTTTCGGTCTGCCGATCAAAGGCCCGGTCACCGTGTCCACCTCGCCGATGCGGCAGCCGGAAGAAAGCATTTCTCTTACCGTGACCAGCAGGCCGTACGTACCGATGCGGTTGGCGATAAAGTTAGGCGTGTCTTTCGCGATGACGACACCTTTCCCGAGCGTGTTTTCTGCAAATGAAGTCATAAACTCCAGCACGTCAGGATCTGTTTCCTGAATCGGAATGATTTCCAGAAGCTTTAAGTAGCGGGCCGGATTAAAGAAATGGGTTCCTAAGAAATGGGCTTTAAAATCGGCAGATCGGCCTTCCGCCATTTTTGTGACGGAGATACCGGACGTATTGCTCGACACGATGCTTCCCGGTTTCCGGTATTCATCAACGAGTGAGAAAATCTGTTTTTTTACGTCAAGATTTTCGACGACGACTTCAATAATCCAATCAGCATCCTTTAATTGAGCTGCGTCATCTTCCAAATTCCCCGCAGTTATATAGTCGAGATTGGCAGCCGAAGTCAGCGGCGCCGGTTTTTGCTTCAGCAGCTTTTGCATGGCCGATCGGCTCAGCCTGCTGCGGACCTCCGGGCTTTCTAATGTCAGCCCTTTTTTCATCTCATCCTTTGTCAGCTCGTTTGGCACAATATCAAGCAGCAGGACGGGAATTCCGATGTTAGCCAAGTGCGCGGCAATTCCGGACCCCATGACGCCTGATCCGAGAACGGCTGCTTTCTTTATAAACTTGTGCATGAGTCATCCCCCTTGAACTTTGAATGAATAGTCATTCATTTTTTCGGCAAAAAAAATGAAACCCTTTTCTTCTTTCATCTTAAAAGATTTTCAGGATGACTTCAATAGCAAATATGGAATTTTTTTAAATTTTTCGGCTTCCGCATGTTCCATGGCGCGGGCGGGAAACTTAAACCCGGAGGTGAAGGGAATGGTGCGAGGGAGAAAAGATCCGTCTTCTGCCGCAGTGAGCGCGGCCAGCATGAAAGGAAATGCGGGACCGAAGCAAAAATACGGCGGCGGCAAACGGACGAGCCAAAATCAGCAATATAAAAAAGACAACATGGAATAACATGCTGCGGCTGCTTTTTGGAGCAGCCGTTATTTTTTGAAGATCCCTTTCAGCACAAACGCCGCGTTTGCCGGGCGCTCGGCGATTCTTCTCATCAGGTACCCGTACCAATCGGTTCCGTACGGGACATACACCCTCATCCTGTATCCTTCTTCGGCAAGCTCCTTCTGGCGCTCCGTTCTGATGCCGTACAGCATTTGGAATTCAAACTGCTCCCGGGGAATTTGATGTTCGCTGATGAGTGTTTTCGTATAAGAAATGATGTCATCGTCATGAGTCGCCACCGCCGTTTCATGGCCGCTCAAAAGCTGCAGCTTAATCAGCTGCTGAAAATGAAGATCGGTTGCTTTTTTATCAGGGAATGCAACGGCCGCCGATTCTTTATAAGCGCCTTTTACAAGCCTGAGCCGCGGCTTGTATGGCATCAGACCGCTGATGTCTTCAGCTGCCCGGTACAAATAAGCCTGAATGACGGTGCCGAGCATCGGGAAATCCGGCTTGCACCGCTTATACAGCTCGAGTGTACGGCCGCATCTTGAATAGTCCTCCATATCAATCGTTACAGGCACGCAGCGTTCTTTTGCCTCCGTCAATATGTCTCTGACATGCTGTTCCGCGAGTTTCTCGGAAATATCCAGACCGATGGATGTTAATTTCAGAGACAGCTCACAATCCAGTTGATTCTCGGCAATCGCCCTGATTGCTTTTTTACATTCTTCCGCCGTCCTTTTCGCATCCTTCTCTGAACCCGCATATTCACCTAGATAATCAATCGAAGCCGACAGCCCTTTTTGGTTCAGCCGCTTTACCGTTTTCACAGCTTCCGTGAGTGTTTCCCCTGCAACGAACCTTCCCGCGCCGAAGCGGATTCCGTAAGCCTGGGCGAATTTTGTAAGCATTTTATTTTTCGACAAAAATAAACATATGTTCCGCAGCAAGGATGAACTCCCTCCTTTTTCTTTTATTCGTGTATGAAATCCTGATCGCAGAGAAAGCTAAAAAGAACAGAATTGAAGGAGGCGTTTATATGAACAACCAAGAGCAGCACGGAAACTTGCCGCCTGCCGTCATCTCAACGAAAGACCATTTGTATCTTGAGGACATGCTGAACTGGAATCTGCTTGCCATGAAAAAAGCGCATTTTATGGCGGAACATTGCCAGAATCAGACGTTAAAACAAGAGCTTGATCAGATCGGCCGGATGCATCAGAAGCATTATCAGCACATATTGGGCCGCTTGAACCCCGATCAAGGCGGACAGACAACAACAGGCTATATGCAATAGGAGGACAATACATGGAACAGCAAAATCAAAAAATCACGAATCCGCAAACGCCCGTGCCCAATACGGCGCAAATGAATGACAGAGACTTGGTGAATGAGCTGCTGACGACGGAAAAATACATCACGTCTTCATATTGCACAGCCCTGCACGAGTTCAGCCACGAGTCTCTTTATCAAGATATTCAGGCGATTTTCGATGAGTCACAAAAAGCGCAAAGAAGATTATACGATGTGATGTTTCAAAATGGCTGGTATTCCATTGAAGCAGCCGATACCCAAAAGCTTCAGCAATCGTATGAGAAGTTCCGGCAGACCATTCAGCAGCAGTCTCCCTATCAGCAGTAAAACGAAGAAGGATTTGATGTTTTCGACAAGCATCAATCCTTTTTTTATTTTTGCACAAAAAGATTGACTTATCATTAATCCTTATTTATATTTAACTAATGTTAATTATTTTCTCAAGGAACAAGATGAGGAGGAGTTATGAAAAACGCGGATCAATATGTGTCTGACATCCAGAAATCTCTTCAGACGCTGCTGCAAAACATACAGCCTGAAATGGTGGAAAGCATGGCAAAACACGAGGTGACGCCTGCCCAATTATTTGTTTTAGCCAGCCTGAAAAAACACGGGAGCTGCAAAGTTTCCGAAATTGCGGAACGCATGGAGGTAAAGCCGAGCGCAGTGACGCTGATGGCCGACCGCCTCGAGCAAAAAGGACTTATCGTCCGCAAACATAACCAGCAGGACAGACGCGTCATCGACATCAGCCTCACCAAAAAAGGCGAAACAAAATTCGAAGACGTTGTGGAAGGACGGAAAGCGATACTGGCGCGAAACCTGTCCGTTCTGACTGACGATGAACTGATTCAGTCCGTGAACATCATCCGCAAAGTAGCGGAAGCCGCCGAGAAATACGCGGCTGATCAAAAAGAAAACGAATAGAAAAGAGGAGCTGCCGAAACATGAGCATTGACAAGAAAGATCCAAAACGCACATTATTAATAACCGGCTTAATCATCGCCATGTTTTTCTCAGCCCTTGACGGCACCATCGTAGGAACGGCGATTCCTAAAATCGTGGGTGACCTCGGGGGATTAAGCATGATGACGTGGCTGACCACAGCATATCTTTTAACTTCGACGACGATCGTTCCGATTGCGGGGAAACTTGCAGATTTATTGGGGCGCCGCGTCGTCTATGTGTCAGGTTTATTGATTTTTATGGGAGCTTCCGCACTGTGCGGAATGGCCAACAACATGACGGAACTGATTATTTTCCGCGGACTTCAGGGAATCGGCGGCGGTGTCATGATGCCGATGGCTATGATCGTCATCGGGGATTTGTTCACAGGAAAACAGCGTGCCAAGTTCCAAGGGCTTTTCGGGGCGATTTACGGGCTTGCTTCCGTGATCGGCCCGCAAATCGGGGGCTGGATTGTTGACTCATTAAATTGGAAATGGGTTTTCTATATCAACCTGCCTGTCGGAATTTTAGCCGTGATCTTTATCGCAAGAGGACTTCAAGGCAGAAAACAGACCGGGCCGATTAACTTTGACATCGCCGGCATTTTCACAATGATCGTCGGAATCGTCAGCCTCCTCCTCGCGCTCAGCTTCGGAGGAAAGGATTACGCATGGGGCTCTTGGCAGATTCTCGGTCTCTTTGCGCTTGCGCTTGCCGGGATTGTCGGCTTCATTTTCGCTGAAATCAAAGCAAAAGAGCCGATTCTGCCGATGTACCTGTTTAAAAACAGAACGTTTACCGTACTGAATCTGATCGGCTTTTTCATGAGTATCGGCATGTTCGGCGCCGTTACGTTCGTTCCTTTCTTTATGCAGGGAATTATCGGAGTCAGCGCCACCGCGTCCGGCACGATTATGACGCCGATGATGGTATCTATGATTATCACAAGTATTATCGGAGGCCAGCTGGTTTATAAGATCGGTATTAAACCGCAAATCATGATCGGCATGCTGATCATGGCCGTCGGCTTCTTCTTATTAACGACATTGCAGCTGGATACAAGCAAGCTCGCGGCGACGTGCTATATGGCCGTGATCGGTCTGGGAATGGGGCTCGTCATGCCGCTTCTCACACTCGCTCTGCAAGAAACGTTTTCAAAAGAAGAGCTGGGTGTTGTGACCTCTTCAAGCCAATTTTTCCGGATGATCGGGGGAACGTTCGGCATTACGGTGCTCGGCGCTGTCATGAATGCCAGATCAGGAAGCCTTTTAACCGACAGACTGGTGCCTTACTTAGACTCACTCCCGAAACAGGCAAGTGCCTTTGCCGCCCAGTTTAAAGGTATGATTGACAAGAATCCTGAAGGGCTGCTTCAATCCTTGTTCAGCCAGGAATCAATTAAGCAGATCCCGGCCGCATTTTCTTCCCATATCGTGCCGGTTTTGAAAACGTCACTGATGGATTCGCTTCACAGCGTGTTTTTCACAGGCCTGGCCTTTATCGCTGCCGGATTGATCCTCACGCTGTTTGTTAAATCAATTAAACTGACAAACAAAAAGACAGGCAAACAAGAAGAAAAGGCGAAAGCCGTTTAACAAAGAAAAATCCCGCGGATGCCGCGGGATTTTTTTATATCATCTGGGAATGGCCAGTCTTCCGCCTCATTGGAATTGGGGGAAAAATTCAAAAAAATAATGATGAAACCCTTTAATAAACCTTAAACATTTCATAGTTATCTTTATAGTACGACATAATAAAGTCACGAAAATTTCTTACCGAAGAAGATAACAGCTTATGTCTTAACCAAGATAAGCCGACTGGATATGAAGCAGAGTGATCAGTCACTTTTATAAAATTCAGCCCCAATGTTCTGCAAACTGAAATAGGAAGCAACGCCACACCTTGATCCAGCTTTATAATCTCGACCAGTAAATGAGAATCCGCCTCAAATGCAATATTTGGGGTGAAACCGGCTTTCTCACAAAGCGAGGCTGTAAAACCGCTGTACTCTTCATTATTAGCAAGGGTAATAAATGGTTCATCGGCGACAAGACGTAAAGAAATTTCAGTTTTACCCGTAAATCGGTGGTTTGAGGGCAAAGCCAGAACGATATCTTCATTTACCAGCACACAACTCTCTATCTCTTCATCTTGAATCGGATGACCTGTTATTCCTAAATCAATGTCCCCTTTTTTTAAACTTGTTATGATCTCGCTTTTAACTCCGATTGCTTGGAGAATTTTTGATTGAGGAGAGCGGTTGATATATTCACTCATCAGTCCTGCAAGGAATCTTGGATTGGAAATAGATATTCTGATGGTGCCAGAAATTTGATGTTCCTCCAATTGAATTTCCGTTTGTGCATTTTCAATCTCAGTAAAAATCCTGTTTACATGTTTTAAAAGAATTTTCCCTGCTGAACTCAGCTTAATATTTCTGCCTTTTCTCTCAAACAAGGTTGTTCCCAGTTCATTCTCAAGTCTTTTTATAGTGAGGCTTAAAGAAGGCTGGGCAATCTTTAATTGTTCTGCTGCTTTAGAAATATGTTCAGTATAGGCAACTGTCTGAAAGTATTTTAGCTGCAGCAATTCCATCTGTCTGCACCCCCCCTCATTTATTTCAATAAATATATATATACCTTATTATGTATTGGATTAAATGTAAATGCGAATGTAAGATAATAGCATAGTTAAAGAAAAGGAAAGGGTGTCATTCAATGAAAATTGATGTGAAAGATATAGCAAAAAATTTAAGTACGCCACTAACAGCCCCTGCTTATCCTATCCCAAATTATAAATTTGTTAACCGTGAATATTTAAATATTATTTACCGAACGGATGAAAAAGCTTTACGTGCGGCAGTGCCGGAACCTCTTCAAATTACTGAACCTTTAGTGAAATTCGAAGTCATGTGGATGCCCGATGTTTCCGGACTTGGTGCCTATACAGAGGCAGGACAAGTCATCCCTGTCAGCTTTAATGGTGAAGAAGGAGATTATGTACATTCTATGTATGTTGACAATTTCCCGGCTATTGCAAGCGGACGGGAACTTACTGCATATCCAAAGAAATTGGGTGCCCCTAAGCTGTATATAGACTCTGATACTCTTGTTGGCACATTGGATTATGGCAGTCTTCGTGTGGCAACTGCGACTATGGGATATAAACATTTCGAAATGGATAAGGAAAAAGCGAAAAGGGAAATTTGCCGACCTAATTTTATGGTTAAGATTGCCACTGATTACAATGGTGATTTAAGGGTTTGTGATTTGGTGCGGACGCAAATAACGAATATAGAAGTTAAAGGTGCCTGGACTGGACCGGCGCGGCTTCAATTATTTGAACATGCTCTGGCACCTCTTGCAGATTTGCCTGTATTAGAAGTCGTTTCAGCATCTCATATTATTACGGATTTAACCTTAAATGCAGCACAGCCGGTTTATAACTACTTAGAGGAAAAATAAGGAGCGTTGACAATGAGAATTGCAGTTTTAGGAGCAGGTTCTTTAGGAACCATTGTTGGAGCATATCTGTCTGCTGGCGGAATGGATGTCGAATTGATTGATTCATACAAAGAACATGTAGATACTTTAAATCAAATAGGTGCTAAAGTAATTGGTACAACGGAATTTCAAGCAAAGGTGAAAGCCATTACCCCTGAAAACAAGTCAGGCAAGTATGATTTCATATTACTTCTGACGAAACAATTATATAATGACTCCATTCTTAAGGAGTTACTGCCTTTTTTAAAGGATGACAGTGTAGTATGTTCCTTGCAAAACGGTATACCTGAACAGAAAGTCGCTTCGATCGTTGGTGATGAACGTGTTATTGCAGGTTCTGTTGAATTTGGTGCTACGTTTATTGAACCGGGCGTATCCAGACTTACAACTGAGTATACTCAATTTAAAGAGTACGCTTTTCAAATTGGAGAATTACATGGTGAAACAACAGAAAGAATCCAGCGTATTAAATCGGTTTTAGACCTTATCGGCGGAACACATATTTCCGATAATTTAGTTGGAACGAAGTGGTCAAAATTACTTATCAATAATGCATTCAGTGGTTTATCAGCAGCATTAAACGGAGAATACGGAGACATTCTTGACCATGAAATCGGCATTGTTAGTGCAGTTCATATCGCAGATGAGACGATTAAGGTTGGACACGCCAATGGTGTCAAATTTGCGAAAATGGGCGGCCTTGATATAGAATCTTTGGAATTAAGAAGCGAAAATGATATTCCTGAACGTATCCAAACATTTAGGGCAGCCATGGAACCATCTAGGCTGCTAAGAGCAAGTATGCTCCAGGATCTTGAGAAAAAACGCAAAACTGAAATTGATTATATTAATGGAGTTATTCTCAAAATGGCAGAAGGTACTGGCATTTCAACACCTTTTCATGATTTGGTTGTAGCACAAGTCAAATGTGCCGAGGAATCTCAAACAGTGCCCAATTTTGATACAAATATAAAAGCATTTGAAGAGTTATTACGTATCCGAAAGGAAATGTGATATATAGGAAAGAGAGAAAGGGATTGCTGCGGCGGTCCTCTTTTCTTGGTTCAGCAAGCGGAAGAAATATACGTTAACAAACGGGTGCGTTACATTAAAGTTCTTCGCTATGAATTGAACGGCGCCTTTATTGATTCCTTTTCAGCAAAAAAAGCTTCCGGCACCTCTCTTTGATGCCGAAAGCTTTTTTATTGTTTTTTTCTGTGTGCTTCATTGAGCTGTTTAATGTTCTGTATCGCAGCTTTGATGCCCTCTTTGGCGTCCGGGTAGGATTGATTCCAATGTTTGACGAGCGGAGGCATGCTTTTTGCGATATGTGTATACAAAATCCACTGCCTGACTTCTTCCTTTACATCCGGGGTTGTTTCGCCAAGCAATAGTTCCGTGTATTTTTCAAGCAGGCCGTCCAGCTGCTGCTGCAGTTTCTCTTCCATACCGTTCCCTTCCCTTTTTCATGATTATGACAATCGGGCGGTGAGGGCCGCTTCCTGCACGATACATCTGCCGCGTCCGTGCGGAATGCAAAGCGGCGTGCCGAACAGCGGGTCTTGCGTTACCTGGCAGTTCATCGCAAAGACCTGCTGTACAAGCTCGCAAGTGATGACTTCTTCGGGACGGCCCTCTGCGTAAATCTGTTTATCCTTAATGGCGACCAGATAATGGGCATAACGGCATGCCAGATTGAGGTCGTGCAGCACCATGACGATTGTGCGTTTTTCTTTTTCATTTAATTCAAACAGCAAATCAAGAATTTCAATTTGATGCGTCATGTCGAGATAGGTTGTCGGCTCGTCAAGCAGAATGATATCCGTATCCTGAGCGAGTGTCATCGCAATCCATGCGCGCTGGCGCTGTCCGCCTGACAAGGAATCTACCGGACGGTCGGCCATTTCCTCAAGCTTCGTCGCTTTAAGCGCGTTTGCCACTGCGTCTTCGTCCTCTTTGGACCATTGCTTCAGCCAGCTTTGATAAGGGTATCTTCCCTGCTTCACAAGCTGATGCACCGTCAGGCCTTCGGGAGCTGACGGACTCTGCGGCAAAATAGCGAGCTCTCTTGCCACTTCCTTCGTCGGAAGCTTAGCGATGGCTTTTCCTTCTAAAAGCACAGAACCGCCCCTCGGTTTCATCAGCCGGGCCAATGAACGTAAAAGCGTCGATTTTCCGCAGCCGTTGCTTCCGATCAATACAGTTATTTCGCCTTTTGGAATCGCGACATCCAATTCGTCAATGATAACAGTTTCTCCGTACCCTAAGCTCAGCGTCTCTGTAGAAATTGCACTCATACCGCTAACCGCTCCTTTTTTGAGTTTCCCAAACACTATGTATATAAACAAATTGCCTAAACATTCAACGTGAGATCATGATTATATTGTAACAGAAATTAATGACTCTGAATATCATTATCAATTAGTTTTGGGCAAAAAAGCAGCGGACGGCGGTTATTTTTTTATTTCTGTCATTTCTCCGTCGTTCTTTTTCAGTTTCAGATAAAAATGGTCATAGCGGCTGTCTAAATTAAAAGCCGAGAGCACCTGCCGGACGACCTCGCTTTCCTGCATCCGGCTGTTTACGGCAAGTTCTCCGAGGATCATCTTCATTTCATCAAGCGCTTCCTCGCCCTCTCTGTGAACCCCTGAGAGCTTGTCCCGGATGTCCGCCTTTTCATGACCGCTTTTTCTTTCATACAAACCTTCATAGCGGTTATGCTCTCCGGCTCCGTAGCTGACGCGAAGGGCAAAGCTGCTGTAAGGAACCGGCTTCGCGGATGACACGGGTGTGCTGTCTTGTTCCGCTTCCCGTTTTTCTTCATTCAATCGGCAGCCGGCAATCAGCATCAGCGTAAGACATAAAACGCCCGCCGTTCTGATCCATTTCATGCGATTCACTCCCATTCCATTCCGATCGTTTTTAGGTATTTCCAAGGGAGGCGGCTGTCATTCATTAAACAAAAAAGAGCCGGAGCGGTAACACTCCGGCCGGTTCATCTCCAGATTATCATTCAGTCAGCTCTAAAAATTCCTGCACATCCTGTACGGCAAGGCGGACCGCGTCTTCCCAAAACGACCGTTCCGTCAGATCCGCTCCAAGGTGCTTCATCGCCAAATCCTCAACAGTCATCGAAGCCGTGTCACACAAAAGCGCGATATATTTTTCTTCAAAATCCGCTTTTTCCCGAAGAGCTCTTGCATATATTCCAAGCGAAAATAAATAACCGAACGTATACGGAAAGTTGTAAAACGGCACTCCCGTAATATGAAAATGCAGTTTTGACGCCCAGAAATGAGGGTGGTATTCCCCTAATGAATCGCAAAATGCTTCTTTCTGCGCCGCTTCCATCAGTTCATTCAGTTTCTCAGCCGGAACGACGCCCTGCTTGCGCTCTTCATAAAAACGCGTTTCAAATAAAAATCTCGCATGAATATTCATAAACATGGCTACGCTTCTTTGAATTTTATCTTCAAGCAAGAACACCTTTTCATCCTTTGTCTCCGCTTGTTTCAAAGCGGCGTCGGCGACGATCATTTCCGCAAAGGTCGAGGCTGTTTCAGCGACATTCATAGCGTAGGCTCTGTTCAGCTGCCGCACTTGAAGCATGGCCTCCTGATGGAACGCGTGACCGAGCTCATGCGCCAGCGTCGATACATTCGAAGCGCTTCCGGAAAACGTCATAAAAATCCGGGATTCTCCGCTGTCGGGAAAGCTGGTGCAGAAACCGCCGACCCGTTTGCCGCTGCGGTCTTCCGCTTCTATCCACCGATCACGGAACGCTTTTTCCGTAAATGCGGACAGCTTTTTGCCAAACGTCGAAAATTGGCTGACGATCAGATTGGCCGCTTCATCATATGTATATTCTTTCGGAGCCTCGCCGATCGGCGCGTCCACATCATACCAGTTCAGCCGCTCAAGCCCTAAAAGAGACGCCTTTCGATTCAGGTATTCGGCAAAAGGCTTTTTATGATCGGTAATGACCTGCCACATGACATCCAGCGTTTCTTTTTTCATCCGGTTGATCGCAAGCGGCTCTTCCAAAGCGCTTTTCCAGCCCCGCGCTTTATAGATTTCCGTGCGGAAGCCGGCCAGATGGTTCAGCGTGCTGCCGAAAAGCTCCTCTTCTCCTTTCCACGCTTCATTAAGCTCTTTGAACACTTGATGTCTGATGCGGCGGTCCGGGTGCGCCATCATATTTTCCGCTTGGCCGACCGACAGCTCTTTATCCTCAAACGGAATCTTCATTCTGCCGACAGCCGCATTATACAGGTCGCCCCATGCGTGATAGCCGTCAACGGCCAGGCCTTCAATCAGCCTTTCTTCTGAAGCGCTGAGCTTCTCTTTGACACGATCTCTTCTCTCATTTAAAACATATGTGAGATCCTGAAGTTCCGGTTTTTGCAGCAGCTCCTCCCAGACCGGCTCGTCAATCCGGGCAAGTGTATCGTCAAGGGTGACCAGAGCGGATTTAAAATCACTGCTCAGCTGATTGATCCGCGCCCTCCATTCATTCGCTTTCTGATCATGAGTGTTCTGAGCCTGAAGACAGCCGACGAACGCTCCCGCCTGCCTGATCATGATCGCTGACCGTTCAAACCTATCAATCAGATTGATCATCTCCCGGCTTTCATCCGCATGCGTCGGAACCGTAAACGCTTCAACCGCATGTTGAAAAGCGCTTAGATGCTTTTTGAGCTCTTGTATGTATTGCTGAAACTCTTCCGACCGGCTCCCGCCCTCAAAAATGGAGTTTAAATCCCATGTTTCCTTCAATCCCTCTAATGCCATCTTTTCTTTACCCCTTTCTATCCGAAGCTGACTCCATTATAAAACAATTCTGACATATTTCCGAACGATTTCTCCTTCTTTCCGCGAGATGTTATACACTATGAGATAAGAACAAACGGGGAGGATTATAAGATGAACAGAAAAATTGCCATTGTAACCGGCGCGACGAGCGGATTCGGGCTGCTGACAGCGCTGAAGCTCGCCCGGTCTTATCACGTCATCGCAACAGCCAGACAGCCGGAGAAAGCTGAAATACTGAAAGAGGCCGCCGCTCAAGCGGGTGCATCCGAACATGTTACGGTCGTTTCTTTAGATGTGACAAATGAGCAGTCGGTGTCTGACTTCGGGAACACCATCAGCGGTTTCGGACCGATTGACCTGCTCGTCAATAACGCCGGCACTGCGTACGGGGGGTTTATTGACGATGTGCTGATGGAACATTACAGACAGCAGTATGAATCAAATGTATTCGGTCTGATTCACGTCACAAAAACCGTGCTGCCTTATATGCGAAAACATAGCGGGGCGAAAATCTTCAATATCAGCAGTATCAGCGGACTGACCGGTTTCCCGGCTCTATCTCCGTATGTCTCTTCCAAATTCGCGGTTGAAGGGTTTACAGAGAGCCTGCGCCTCGAACTGCTGCCTTTAGGAATTGATGCCGCTTTAATAGAACCGGGCTCCTACAAAACATCTATATGGGAAACGTCTCTCTCCAATCATCTTACGGCACCCGGCAAAGATTCGCCTTATTACCGCTATTATCAGCAAATAGAAGCTTACTTCAAAGCCAACGCATCCAAAAGCGGCGATCCTGATGACGTAGCGGAGCTGATTTATCAATTGGCACAAAGGAAACGGCTGAAGAAACTGCGGTATCCGATCGGCAGGGGCGTTAAGCTGACATTGGCTTTCCGCTCACTCTTTCCGTGGTCCGCCTGGGAATCGATTATAAAGAAAAAGCTGTTCACTTAAACCTAAATTATAATTATTATAATTTAGTATTGATTTTTATTTAATATGTGATATAATTAAATTATCAGATCACAGGGAGGACGATGAATATGAATACACAAAACGCGAAAAAAACTGAAACTCTTGTTGAGAAATCAATGAACACACAATTATCAAACTGGTTTATCCTTTACTCTAAACTGCACCGCTTCCATTGGTATGTAAAAGGCCCTCATTTCTTTACGCTTCATGAAAAATTTGAAGAGCTATATAACGAAGCGGCGGAAACGGCGGATGCCATCGCAGAGCGACTTCTGGCCATCGGCGGACAGCCTGCGGCGACTTTACACACTTACCTTGAACAAGCTTCCATTACGGATGAAGGCCAGGAAAAAACGGCTTCTGAAATGGTGGAATCACTGGTTCAAGACTATAAACAAATCAGCCGCGAATCAAAATTTGTCATCGGCATCGCCGAGGAACAAAATGACCCGTCAACTGCCGACCTGTTTGTCGGATTAGTTGAAGAAGCGGACAAGCATGTGTGGATGCTGTCAGCCTACTTGGGAGAATGACGAAAAAAGCTGAACCTCAGTTGAAGGTTCAGCTTTTTTTATGCGTTCAGCTTGCGCTTTCGGTTTGTTTCGTTAATGTGACGTTCAGCGTCTTTTTGCTTCCGTTTCTGAGAACTTGAACAGTCGTTTTATCGCCGATTTTCAGCTGGTTATATAAGATCTGTCTGATATCGGCGCTGCTGCCGACATCTTTGCCGTTCAATTGTACAATGACGTCATTTGATTTGATGCCCGCTTTCGCAGCCGGTGAGCCGGATTGCACTTCTTTTACGTAAACACCCTTAGACAGCTGGTCGCCGAACAGTCCGAGCGTGTTTTCCTGATAAGTTTCCGGCACTTGCGCCATGTCAATCATCTGCACACCTAAAAATGGGCGCTCGACTTTTCCTTTTGCAAGCAGCTGGTCGACTATCGGTTCTACATCATTGCTCGGAATGGCAAAGCCGAGTGACTCCACGCCGTTTTCACTGACTTTCATGCTGTTGATCCCGATAACTTGGCCGCTTGAGTTGATTAACGGGCCGCCGCTGTTTCCGGGGTTAATCGCCGCATCCGTCTGAATCACGTTCATTTCCACCGTGCCTTGGGATGTATCGGCGTCTACCGTTCTGTTCAGCCCGCTGATGACACCTTGTGTGACGGTGCCGGAAAACTGCTGGCCGAGCGGGTTGCCGATGGCAATCACTTTATCGGCAATGCGGAGCTTGGAGGAATCCCCGAAGCTGGCCGCTTTTTTGACATTGGACGAGCTGATTTCCAATACAGCCAAGTCACTGATGGCATCCTTTCCGACAAGCTTTGCCGTTTCGGTTTTCCCATTGTAAAGAGTGACCGACAGTTTGTTCGCACCTTCTACGACATGGTTGTTTGTAATGATGTACGCTTTTTCGCCGTCTTTTTTGAAGATGACGCCTGACCCCGTGCCGCTTTCCGTTTCAGAGCTTGAACCGCCGTCAAGTCCGAACTGGCTGCTTTGCGAAGCTTGGTAGTTGGACACTCCGACAATCGCGGGCTCCAAGTCTTCCACCATATCCGCTACGCTTGAGGTATTTTTCAAAGGCGTTGACGTAAAATTCGAAGACTGAACTTGTTTCGTATCAGAAACGGCTTCTGTCTTATGCTGCTCACCCGGCAGGTTCGGCACAATGCCAAGCACGAGGCCGCCGCCGATAATGCCGCCTAAAATCGGGCTCAGCCAAGCGGCTCTCCGTTTTTTTTCTTTTTTCACGGCAGCCGTTTTTTCAAATTCCGTACCGGCCGCCGTCTCGTTTTCCGCTTCTTTCGAGACGGGCCCTTCGAGCAGCTCGGGCTCCTGATGGCTGATCTGCTGCTGTTCATTTCTGTTTTGTTCCGTATGTGAAAGATCTGACTGATCGCGGCTTCTGCCGTCATCTCGATGATCGTTCATATTCACGCACACTCCTTCAGCATGTTTTCATTCTATCGATTACATATTCATCGCATGTACAAGTTCTATTGTCCCAATAATAAGGAGAAAAGCAAAGCTCCAAAACAAAATGTGTTTGAACATGTTATCTTCCCCGCTTTTTTTCTTCCTTTCTTCCCTTATACACATCATAAACAAACATTGTGGGATAAAAATGAAAAGAATATGTGAAATTATGAAAATGCGGCTTGAGTATGTTAAAACTAGTATAATGACGTTGAAAGGATGTGAAATGCCTTGTCATACACCATTTATCTAGTTGAAGATGAGGATAACCTGAATGAACTGCTCACAAAATATTTAGAGAATGAAGGCTGGAACATTACATCTTTCACAAAAGGCGAAGATGCCAGAAAGCAGATGCAGCCGTCTCCCCACTTGTGGATTCTTGACATCATGCTTCCGGATACGGACGGCTATACATTGATAAAAGAAATAAAAGAAAAAGATCCCGATGTGCCGGTTATTTTCATTTCCGCGCGGGATGCCGATATTGACAGAGTCCTCGGGTTAGAGCTTGGAAGCAATGATTATATCGCCAAGCCTTTTTTGCCGAGAGAACTTATTATACGGGTCCAGAAGCTGCTCGAGCTCGTGTATAAAGAACAGCCCGCCGCAAAGAAAACCGGCATCACCGTTTCTTCCTACAATGTGATCGAAGATGCCCGAGAGGTTTATGATGAAACCGGCAGCCTGGTCAATTTGACGTCTAAGGAATTTGATCTGCTGCTTTTATTTCTTCACCATAAAGGACACCCCTTTTCCAGAGAAGATATCCTGCTGAATATATGGGGCCATGATTATTTCGGCACTGACCGGGTGGTCGATGATCTTGTGCGGAGGCTGCGGAAAAAAATGCCCGGGTTAAAGGTTGAAACCATTTACGGATTCGGCTACAGGATGATGACGTCATGAAAAATAAGCCGCTTGCTTTTCAAATATGGGTGGTCATCTCAGGCATCCTCTTAGCCATTTCGATTCTGCTTCTCGTGCTGTTCTCAAATACGCTGCGTAATTTTTTCACGGATGAAACGTATACGACCATTGAAAATGAACAGCATGTACTGACGGAGTACCGGCTGCCCGGATCGATCGAGCGGGGATATTACAGCGAGGATGCGACCGCGCCGACGACTTTCCGATCCGTTCAGCACGTTCTTCTGCCGGAACGGGAGGAATCGGCCAGTGACAAAGACTTGAACTACTTTTCTTCTTCCTTTATCCATAAGGTGTACAAGCTCGCGGGCCGCCAGCACAGCGTCACGAAACGATACAGCGCGGACATCAGCGGTGAAAAAGTGTTTTTCGTCATTAAAAAAGGCCTCACCATTAACGGCCAGGATGCGATGATGCTGTCTTACGCCCTTGATTCTTATCGTGATGATCTGGCATTCACCCTGTTCAAGCAGCTGCTCTTTATCATTGCCGGCGTGATTTTGTTAAGCTGGATTCCGGCGATTTGGCTTGCCAAATATCTCTCGCGCCCGCTCGTTTCCTTAGAGAAGCATGTCAAACGGATTTCAAAACAGGATTGGGATGATCCGGTCATCGTCGACAGGAAAGACGAAATCGGAAAATTAGGCCATACCATTGAAGACATGCGGAGCAAGCTGGTGCAAAAAGACGAAACGGAAAGAACGCTCCTGCAAAATATCTCTCATGATTTAAAAACGCCTGTCATGGTGATAAGGGGCTATACTCAATCAATAAAGGACGGGATTTTTCCTAAGGGGGATCTGGAAACCACAATTGATGTCATTGAAGGCGAAGCAGAAAAACTTGAGAAGAAAATTAAGGATTTATTATATTTAACGAAGCTTGATTATTTAATGAAGCAGCGGGTGCACCATGAGACATTTGACATTGTGAAGGTCACGGAAGAAGTCATTGAACGGCTCAAATGGGCCCGGAAGGAATTATCGTGGACCGTTGATACAGAAGATGCATTAATGATGCCCGGTGATCCGGAACAATGGAGCAAACTTCTTGAAAACATTCTCGAAAATCAAATCCGCTATGCAGAAACGGCGATTCACATTCGGATCAGCCAAAATCAGCAGCAGATTGTCATGACGGTTAAAAATGACGGGCCTCCGATCGAGGATGAGATGCTATCCAGCTTGTACGAGCCTTTTAATAAAGGGAAGAAAGGCGAGTTCGGCATAGGACTCAGCATCGTAAAACGGATTTTAACCCTGCATAAAGCATCAATTTCAATTGAAAATGACCAATCGGGTGTAATCTACCAAATTATCATACCAAAGTAGACTGTAGTGTTCCATTGCAGTCTTTTTTTATGTGAAGGAATAGCCGTTAAAATCTCTGTAGTTTGCTTTCAGCGGTTTTTGGCATTGATGAACCCATTTCTTTTCACAAATTGTCTTTTTCGGATATTTCACCTTTTCGACTTTAATTCCTCTGTTTCGCAAGCGGCTGATCATTTCATCTAATTCTTTCATTTTCAGATTCACCCTTTCGCCAGAACTTTGACCATTCGGTCAGCTCACTTTATAATATAAATAAAACAAAACAAAAAAACAAGTTACAATCAGGTTAAATTTACGGAATATCAATATGACCATATAGTCATACATGAGAAGCACAAGCCAGCCTCCTGGCTCCGAAAGGGTGGAACCATTGAAGGAAAAAGAAAAGCTGATCATTGAAGCAGCAATCAAACTGTTTGCCCGAAAAGGGTACAAATCTACATCGGTTCAGGAAATCGCCGATGAATGCAAAATCTCAAAAGGCGCTTTTTATCTTTACTTTCCTTCCAAAGAAGCACTGCTCCTATCCATGCTGAATTACTACTATGATAAAACGTTTACCCGAATCACGACGATCCAAACGGAGGGTGACAGTCCGAGAGCCGCTTACCAAAAACAGCTTGCGGTGTTTTACGAATCGATTCTCGCCCATCAGGATTTTATTACCGTGCAGATGAAAGACGGTTCACTTCCTTATACCGAAGAAGCGGCGCAGTGCGGAAAGAGAATCCGCCGGTCGATCCTGCAGTTTCATATCGACAGTCTTCTTGCGATTTACGGAGAAAAAGCTGAACCATACACAGCCGAGCTTTGTTTTTTAATAGAAGGAATCAGTCAGATGTATCTTGAATATCTCATTCTGACCGGCCGGTCCGTACAGCCTTCGCTTTTGGCAAATACCGTGATTCACAGAATTGATGACATCGTAAACGGAATGGCGGACAGACATGATGAAGCGTTTATTTCTCTTGATGAGGCAAGCTCACTGTTTGGGCCCCTTCATAACGGGCAGCCCGATCCTTTAAGCCAATCGATCTTGCAGACCCTCCGCACGCGCATCGGCACGATGGATAAGACGCAAGCATCTGAATTCACCGAGAGCTTGGATATTCTGGAAGCGGAAATGAAGAAAAAGTCGCCGAAACCGGCAATCATCAAAGGAATGATTTTGAATTTGAAGGAATCCGACCTGCTGGCTGAAGATGCAGAACAGCTCAGATTTTTACTGAAACAGCAGTTTATTTAGAAGAACGGCCGCAATGACTGCAGCCGTTCTTTCTTTTTATGCTTTCGGGTGCACCATATCTTCCGGACGCACCATTTCATTAAATTGTTCTTCTGTCAGAAGGTTCAGCTGTAATGCCGCTTCTTTCAGCGTCAGGCCTTCTTTGTGGGCAAGCTTGGCGATTTTCGCGGCGTTTTCATAACCGATGTGCGGGTTAAGCGCCGTAACAAGCATTAATGAGTTAGAGAGATTTTCCTGAATCGTCTCTTGGTTCGGCTCAATACCGACAGCGCATTTGTCATGGAAGGAATTCATTCCGTCACTGAGCAGCTGCACGGTCTGCAGGAAGTTATAGATAATAACCGGTTTGAAGACATTCAGCTCGAAGTTTCCTTGGCTGGCCGCAAATCCGATTGTCGCGTCATTTCCCATCACTTGCGCGGCGATCATTGTCAGCGCCTCACTTTGCGTCGGGTTGACTTTGCCCGGCATGATAGAGCTTCCCGGCTCATTTTCAGGAATGACGATTTCGCCGATTCCGCAGCGCGGGCCGCTTGCCAGCCATCTGACATCGTTGGCAATCTTCATCAGGTCGGCAGCCAATGCTTTTAACGCGCCGTGAACGTGAGTGATTTCATCATGGCTTGTGAGCGCGTGGAATTTGTTAGGCGAACTCTTGAATGTCTGCCCCGTTACTTTTGTGATTTCTTCCGCGACGAATTCACCGAACTGCGGATGGGCGTTGATTCCCGTGCCGACTGCCGTGCCTCCGATGGCAAGCGCGCGGATTTTTTCCGTTGACTCAAGAATCATTTCTTTCGAACGGTCAAGCATGTATACCCAGCCGCTGATTTCCTGTCCGAGCGTCAGCGGAGTGGCGTCCTGCAAATGCGTGCGTCCGATTTTCACAATATCCTGATAAGCTTTCGCTTTTTCATCAAGCGTCGCGCGCAGCTGATCAAGCGCCGGAACGAGCTGCTCATATACGGCAAGAACCGCCGCAACGTGCATCGCCGTCGGGAATGTATCGTTTGAGCTTTGGCTGCGGTTAACGTCATCATTCGGATGAATCTTCAGCTCGGAATTTTTTTCTTTCAATAAAGCAGTCGCGCGGTTGGCCACCACTTCATTCATGTTCATGTTGCTTTGCGTGCCGCTTCCCGTCTGCCAGACAACGAGCGGAAAGTTATCGTCGTATTTGCCGTTTAAAACATCGTCACATACAGCGGCAATCGCCTGTGCTTTTTCAGACTCTAAGTTGCCGAGGCGTTCGTTGGCGATCGCTGTGCTTCTTTTCAATATTGCAAACGCCTTCACAACACGCTGAGGCATTTTTTCTGAACCGATTTTGAAGTTCTCTTTGCTGCGCTGTGTCTGAGCGCCCCAAAATTTATCTGCCGGAACTTTAACTTCTCCCATGGTGTCTTTTTCAATTCTGTAGTCCATTTATGTATCCCTCCATAACAGTTGCTTCACCCTGAGTATTATTCGCCAGTAACAGATGAAACCCTTTTTATTTTTCGGCATTGGCCGTTTTTAATTTCAGCTCAAGATAGACGCGCGAATCCTTAGAGTATTTATACTTCGGATTTGTTTTACGGTATTCTTTCGACGTGTAAGCCACTTCGTAATGCGCTTCAAATGATTTGATGAGCTGTTCAATTTCTTCGGCATTTCCTGCCAGTCTGACTTGTGCCACATCTCTCCTCCGCTTTCATAAAAAACTTGTACCATTAAATACTTTATCATAGTATATCATTTTTTTAACAGGAAAAGATAACCTCAATTAAGGATTGGAAGGCGGGTGACTGTCGATGGCGCAATCGGAATTCAAGGAATACATACACGTTAATCTGGCACTGGTGCTTCCCCACGTAGAGCAGAATGATGACCTGGTTCAAAATAAAAAGATGCTTCCGAACGGGCTTGTTTTTTATTATATGTATCTGAGTGAAATGAACGACGAAGACAAAATAAAAGAGGCGATTGAAACGCTGCTTCGGGAGGAAGACACTCTGACGCTGGATACGGTGACGAAACGTCTTGATAAGATCGACGCCCGTCCCGTCTTTACGTCGAAGGAAGCCGTCATCTCCATTCTGCGGGGAAAATGCGCCGTGTTTATTAACGGACTTGACAGCGTATACATTTTGTCCACGGGAAAAAGAGAAAAAAGAAGCGTGAATGAACCCACATCCGAAAAGGTCGTAAGAGGTCCGAAAATCGCCTTCATAGAAGATTCTGATACAAACGTCGCCATGATCAGGCAGCGCACGAACCATCCGAAGCTGAAAACGAAAAAGGTTCCAATCGGAGAAAATAAGTTAAAATACGCCACTGTCATGTACATAGATGATAAGGCGGACCCGTCTGTCGTCAGCGATGTTGTAAAGCGCCTCAGCGAAGTGAAGATGGACGACATCCAGGATTCCGGAACGCTTGAGGAGCTTATTGAGGATAATAAGTATTCGCCCTTTCCGCAAATACAAAATACGGAACGGCCTGATAAAGTCTCTTCCGCCTTGTTCAACGGCCGCGTCGCCATCCTTGTCGACAACTCGCCGTTTGCGCTGGTGGTTCCGGCTTCTTTAGGAATTTTAATGCAGTCTCCCGATGATTATTATGAACGGTGGATTTCCGCCTCGCTCATCCGGGTGCTGCGGTTTACGTCTATTTTTATTACGCTGTTTTTTTCGTCCATTTATATCGCCCTCGTTTCGTTTCACCAAGGGCTGCTGCCGACATCGCTTGCAGTCACCATCGCGGCGAACAGAGAAAACGTTCCCTTCCCGCCTATCATTGAAGCGATGGTAATGGAAATTACGATAGAGCTGCTGAGAGAAGCGGGCTTGAGGCTTCCCAGCCCGCTCGGCCAGACGATCGGATTGGTGGGCGGAGTCGTCATCGGCCAGGCGGCCGTTGAAGCGAATATTGTCAGCTCCATCATGGTCATCGTGGTCAGCATTGTCGCGCTTGCTTCATTTACGGTGCCGCAGTACGGGATGGGTCTGTCATTCCGTGTGCTCCGTTTCATTTCGATGTTTACCGCCGCAGCTTTCGGGCTGTACGGCATGATTTTATTTATGCTGGCGATCTACACTCATTTATCGAGACAGCGAAGCTTCGGTTCTCCGTATTTCTCGCCGAATGGATTTTTCAGCTTAAAAAACGCAAACGACTCTATTCTCCGTCTCCCTATTAAAAATCAACCAAAAGAGGCGAAAAACGTAAATGAGCCAGAAAACAACTCTCAATAAGCTTACTAGCTATCAAGGGACGGCATTGATTTCCAACACGATGCTCGGGGCGGGACTCCTTACCATGCCGCGGTCGCTGTCATCAAGGGCGAATTCGCCGGACGGCTGGATTGCATTATGTCTGGAAGGCGTCATCTTTATCTTTTTGATTTATCTCAATACGCTCATTATGAAAAAGCATCAGTACGGATCATTGTTTGATTATATGAACGAAGGCCTCGGCAAATGGGCGGGAAATATCGTCAATCTTATGATCTGTCTCTATTTTATAGGAGTCGCCAGCTTCGAAGCCCGGGCGATGGCGGAAATGGTCAAGTTCTTTTTATTGGAGAGAACGCCCGTGCCGGTTACGCTGTTTATCTTTATCGCCTGTTCCGTTTATTTAATTATCGGCGGCATGAGCGATCTCGGCAGGCTCTTTCCTTTCTATTTAACGATTACGATCATTATTTTGCTGGTGGTGTTTTCTTTCAGCTTTAAAATATTTGATCTGGACAACCTGCGGCCGGTGCTCGGACAGGGGTTTTCTCCCGTTATGGCTTCCTTGACCGTCGTTTCTGTTTCATTCTTAGGAATTGAGATTATGCTGTTTCTCCCTGAGCACATCAAAAATAAAAAGCACACGTTCCGTATGTCGGCCATGGGCTTTGGCATCCCGATTATTTTATACATCATTACCTACGTGCTCGTCGTCGGCGCCTTAACCACCCAGGATGTCAAAACAATGATCTGGCCTACGATTGCGCTTTTTCAATCATTTGAAATCAAAGGGCTTTTTATCGAAAGATTCGAGTCTTTTTTGCTTGCCGTCTGGATTATCCAATTTTTCGCCACCTATGTATCGTACGGATATTTCGCGACATCGGGTCTTAATAAAATTTTCGGGCTGAAGCACAAAAAGGGCATCATTTTCGTAGGCATTGCGACATTCTTCGGATCATTGATGCCCAAAGACGCTAACAAGCTGATGCTGTTCAGTGATATTCTAGGCTATATCTTCTTGGTTTTCTTTTTGCTGCCTTTACTGATGTTTGCAGTCGTCGCTGTGAAAAGGAAGGTGAAAAAAGCGCAATGAAGAAATATATCGTAATCATTCTTTGCACATTGCTTTTAGCCGGATGCTGGGACAGCCGCAATATAGAAGATTTGAGTCTCGTTATCGGCGTCGGGCTCGATAAACCCGAGGAAGAAAACGTGGAAGTGACGCAGCAGATTCTGGTTCCGCAAAAAGCAAGTTCCCAGCAGTCGTCGTCAGGGAGCGACACGACAAAGGTGACTTCCACTTCCGGAGAAACCGTCCATCAAGCCTTACGAACGGCATCATTAAAAAATCACCCCGCTTTCTCCCAGCACTTGCGTATCATGCTGTTTTCCGAGGCGCTGTTAAAGGACGACATCCCGCTTGACGCATTGATGAACCAATTTATCAGGGACAACGGTACGAGAAGAAGCTGCAATGTGATGACGGTGCCGGATAAAACGAAAGATATTTTCAAAATCAGTGACCAGGGAGAGCCTGCGTCAAATACGATCTATGACTTAACGGAGAATAATGCGGTCACCATCCGGATGATGGAGCCCGTGACATTGGGGGAAATATCCGAGAGAATCGCCAAGGGCGAGACCTTTGCCCTTCCTCAAGTTCGCAAAGTGGGCAGCAGACTGGAAATCTGGGGCGCTACCATTATTAAAAATAAATTCTGGTATGCGAATCTAACTCCTTTACAAGTCCAGAATATGAACCTGTTCACAGGCACGGTAAAGGGAGGCGTTACGTTTGCAAAGCATGACAATTATTATTTGTCTTTCGAGGTATTTTCCAGCAAATATGATGTAAAAACACAATATAAAAACGGAAAATTCAAGTTTATCGTTACCCGGTTTGTTGAAGGCCGTCTATCTGAGGATTGGAACCCGAAAGAAGATTCCTTCAAGGAGTCCTATATAAATGAAATCAAAAACGCGGTAAAACGCAGCATTCATTCAGATGTCATGGCATTCATTGATTACATGCAGCATGAGTTGAAAGTGGATATTACCGGGTTAGGCGATCAAGTCCGGATTCATTATCCCGATAAATGGAAAAAGATATCCTCTGACTGGGATCATCACTTCAGTGAATCGGATATTGAATACAAAGTCAAAGTCGCCATCAGGGATTTCGGAACAAAGGGAATGTCCCAATGACCCCGTTCCTCGGGAGAGTGTGCTGGCACCGCTCTCCTTTTCTTATGTCACGAGATGATTGCGGTGGGCATATACGGCTGCCTGCGTGCGGTCACTGACATCAAGCTTTGACAATATATTCGTAATGTGGGTTTTCACCGTTTTAATCGTAATGAACAGCTCTTCACCAATCTCTTTATTCGTCTTGCCTTCCGCGACGAGACAGAGGATTTCCAGTTCTCTTTTTGTCAGCGTTTCATGCGGAAGCTGATTCTCTGAATGGCGCAGCCTTGACAGCACTTTTCCCGCCACCTTCGATTCAAGCTTCGGTTCGCCCTTGGCAGCCGCTCTGATGGCTTCGGCTATTTCTGCCGCCTTGGACGTTTTCAGCAAATAGCTGAGCGCTCCCGCTTCGATCACCGGATACACTTTGTCGTCATCAATAAAGCTCGTCAGCACGATGATTTTCGGGTCATTGAGTGTCGCGCAGATCTGTTTTGTCGCTTCGATACCGTCCATGCCGTCCATGACGAGGTCCATTAAAATCACATCCGGCAAAAGCTTTGCGGCCAGATCGACGCCCTGCTGCCCGTCTGATGCTTCACCGGCGACTTCAATGTCCGGCTGTGCTTCTAAAAATGCGGCCAGACCCATCCTGACCATTTCATGATCATCAATCAGTAACACTCGAATCACTGTCGTTCTCTCCTTTTGTTTTCTGATAAATCGGGACTTTCACGTCGATCTGCGTGCCTTTTCCCTTTACGGAGATAATTTCCGCTATGCCGCCGATTTCACTCGCTCTTTCCTTGATGGAATGCAGGCCGTATGAGGATGCTTTCACTTGATCCATCGTAAAACCCGCCCCGTTATCAATGACTTTAAGCTGAAGTTTTTGATGTTTCGCGCCGAGCCTGACGGTGACCTTGGTCGCCTTTGAATGTCTGAAAACGTTGGAAAGCGCCTCCTGCACGATGCGGAACAGATGGTCTTCAACGCCTTTTGACACACCCGTATCGCTGATGTCCCACTCAATATCCAGCGGCTGCTTCGCTTTGAACTCTTTTAACAGCTCAATCAGCCCTTCTTTTAAGCCTTTTCCTTCTAAAGTGACGGGCCGCAAATGCAATAGCAGCGCTCTCATCTCGTTTTGCGCTTCCCCCGCCATATGTTCAACCATGCGAATCCGTTTGACGATTTTGTCATCCGCATCTTTCACCTGCTCTAAGACGGCGGATGTCATCATAGAAATGGCAAAGAGCTGCTGGCTGACGGCATCGTGCAGATCGCGCGCCAGCCGCTGGCGTTCTTCAGTGATGACCGATTTTTTCATTTGATCCTGCCATTCCGCCCGTTCGTTGGAGAGCTTTTGCAGCGATGTGACCTGGAGCTCGACCCGCTTGGCCATTTCGTTGAGCTGGTCTGCCGCCAGACCGATTTCATCATCGCCGAGCGGCGGCACCCGATAAGCAAAATTGCCGTTTTCAAATTTCAAAACCGCTTCAATCAGTGTATCCATTCTTGTTTTAAGGCGGCCGCCATATACATAACCGGAAATCAACCCCGCCGAAAGAGACGCCAAAAGCAGGATGACCACAAACGGAATACCGAACCAGCCGGAAGAAAACAGCAGCATCGGGTCAAGCCCGTAATACAGCAGCATCAGCGTAATAAACACCGCGCAAAGGAGCAGACTGAGTCCCGCGGTCATCCGCATGGCGCGCCACTGAATATTGGCGAGTAATTTTTTCCTCATAAATACTTCACATCCACATCGCCGATGAATAACGAAATTGAAATTTTAATCCGCCGCGGCGAATCGCCGTACTCAGACGATACTTTATACAGATTCGGGCTCATGCCGCTTTTCTTAGAGCCGAGCAGGTTCATATCGCCGATAAAAGCCGATGAACTGACGGACACTTCGATATCCGGCGGGACGTACACATCAACATTGCCGATGACACCGCTGATGGTCATCGTACTTTCTCCTTCGGGAATCATCGCTTTTGACAAATCAATTTTCACATCGCCGATGAATCCGGAAACATTTAAATCATTCAGCTCAAACGGGTCCTTCATCATCCGGAGCTCGCCGATAAAAAAGCTGCGGAGGTCCGGCTGTCTGCTTTCCGTCTGGGCGGAAGGCTTTGGCTGCTCTTCTTTTTCAAGATTGATTTTCTTCTCTTTATGTTCATACACGCGCTTTCCTTTCAGGAGCCTGTAGCCCGCGTAGATGAGAAAGGCGGCGAAGGCATAGCCGAACAGGTTAAAGGTGGCGCTGAACAGGTTTCTCAAAAATAAAAAAGCGGCGAAGATATAGAGGACGGAGCCGAGCCAGCCGCGGGAATATTTATTAAAAATATAGCCTGTGATCAGAAAAAAGAGCGGCCAAAACAAGAAGTCGCCGATGCCGATAATACGCAAAAACATGCTGACGCCTAATAAGGCGATGATAAGTCCGAGAATCTGTTTTTTTGCCATCAGCTGCTTGCCCCTCCTTTCCTTGACTATTGCAGTGCAATATTGCCGCTCGTCACTTTTATATCAATCGGCCTGGCGCCGCTGCCTTTCATGCCGGTAAATGCCCCGCCTTCCTTACTCGTTTTCTCAAAGGAATAAGACGGCCGAATCCTTCCGCTTGCCGTCTCGGCGTTCACCGTAAAACTTCCGTCTTTCGGCAGGCTGATCGCTGCGCTGCCGCTCGCAAGCCTGACGGATACGGGAGCATCCGCCGTCTCAAGCGAGGCATCGACACTGCCAGAAGCGACCCGCACGTCAAGGGCGCCCGCCACATGTTGAAGCCCGACATGTCCCGAGGATAAACGGACAGCCCCCGTTTTTGCCGCAAGGCCTGCTGCTGTGAGATTGCCCGACAGCCCCTTCGCTTCAAACACATCCGTCTTCACGTGCTTCAGCGACATGTTCCCGCTTACAGAACGGACGCCGAGGTGCGCAAGAGACAGCCCCTTGTTTCCGTCGACGGCAATGCTGCCGCTTGATGTATGGACGGTGATGTCCCGATGATAATCATACGGAATGCGGACAATCAGCAGAGGGCGCTGAAAGAGATTCAGAAATTGGAACCCTTTCTCCTTCGCTTTAAGATTGAGGGTCTTTCCCCTGTTTTGGACAAACATTTTCCCCGCCGGTCCCGTCATGTTTGCCGCGATATCATTCCGCGCTTCCGCGATGATTTTCACATCCGTCTGTTCCGATGAAACCGACAGGCTGTTGACGGCACGCGGCGGTATGCTTGCCGATTCCGCTTCTGTTTCGTACAGCGGAAAAAAACGCCCGGCAAACACTTCTTTCACCAAAAACAGACAGCAGATCAGAACGGACGCCGCCATCAGTCCTTTGGCAATCTTACGCTTCATTACGTTCCATCCTTTTTCATTCATTTTATTATAAAGGAAAAGCCGGATAATTGATACGTGCGTATAGGGAAGAGGCGTAAACGCGCCGATCTTCCCTTGTGCACATTATTCATGAGCCGCTTTTTGACGCTCTGTTTTTTCCAGAGAAAGCGAGCGCATTTTTTCAATCTCAGCTTCCACCTCGTCTGAATATTGGGAGCGGCTGTATTCTGTGTTCGCCTCAGCTGAAGTGCCGTATTTGACGCGGACTTCCATTTCTTCAATGCGGCTTTCCATTCGAAGGAACTCTCTGTAGGCGCTTTCGCTGTCAATTTTGTCGAAAGAAGCGTTCATATGTTCCTTCGCATTTGCCGCGTTTGCGCGGGCGATGAGCGCCTGTTTTTTATCCTTTACGTCGCGGAGGCGCGTTTCTAAAGTTTCCAGCTGCTCTTTCAGCTCTGCCAGCTGTGTTTTCGCCTGCTCATACGCTTTTTCATGTTCGGCCGCTTTTCCCTCAAGGTATTTCATTTCAGTCAGCGCCTTTTTCGCCAGCTCCTCTTCCCCGGCATCAAAAGCAAGCTGAGCCTGGTTTTTCCGTTTTGCCGCCGTTTCGGAGGCGTCTTCCTGTTTTTTCTTAAACTGATGGACGATCGTATGCTGTTTGACAATCGTTTGTTTCGCCTTAGCGATGTCACTTTCCATATCACGCACATATTGATTCAGCATGACTTTCGGATTTTCTAATTTATCAAGCCCTTCGTTAACAGATGCGACGAACATATTTCTTATTCTTTTTAAGACCATTTTGTCTTCCTCCTTATTTTTTCTTCAGAAATTCTTCCCATTCAGAGTCAAATCCGGATTGATAGCCCGGTGATGCCGCTTCCGGTTCATACTGGCGGGAAGCGGTATCTGAGCCGCCCTGCTTCATCATCTTCCACCCGAAATACACCATGGCGCCGGCCAGTCCGATCGCAACGATAAATGGAAGAGAACCGACGAGAATCATAGCTCCGATGACGCCCGCGATGATACCCGATACCGCCCGGCCTTTTGAAAAACGTTTGATTCCCCAGTAAAGCATCAGGCCTCCGATCGCCAGCGGGATGATAAATGCGAAATGGCCTCCTCCGAAAAAGACAGAAAGTCCGAACACAATCAGCAGAAAGCCGCCTGCCGTTTTACCATTTATATTCATGCAGATCCTCCTTTCGTTTTCCTTGTCTTTACTATAAACAAATCCCGCGGCCGGCAAAACGAGTCAGAGATTGATTTTCATATCAGACCGGAGTCGTATAAGCCCCCGGACCTTCGCATAAAAAAACGCCGCTGCACCGGACGGCGCAGGGCGTTTCACGAAAAATCTATATTCTGATGCTCGCTTCTTTTTCCCTGATGAGATCTGAGCGTTCAGCTTTGGCCAGCTTCGTAAAGAACAATATTCCCAGACCGGACAGGACTTCAACGAGACCGCCGGCGGCAATGACTTTTCCGGGACCGAAGGCGTTAGCCGCGTATCCGCAAAGAACCGCGCCGAGCGGAATGGATATGTTTGAGATCATATGGATGACGGCATAGACTTGCGGCTGGTCATCATGGTCCACAGACGTCTGAATAATCGTATATTCCGGCACATTAATAGCGCTGACGGCAGATCCGAACGCAAACGCGGCGAGGAAGACGAGCGGCAGAAAAGTGTTGAGGCCGGTGATGAAAAATGCCGCTCCTTCTATGATTCCCGCTGACACAAACAGGAGACCGTATTTGTTCACCTTCACCTTAGCCAAAATAAAACCCATTAAAAAGGCTCCGCCCGTGCCTGTCGCTTTCAAAAGCGAGTAGATGATCGGCGGCATGTTTAAATCTTCGGCGACATAAACGGCAGAGAGCGCCTCCCACGGAGCGGCCGCAAAATTCATGAAGATACAATAGATGGCGAGCGGGTATAAAATCTGGTGTTTCCTGACAAGAACGAAACCCCGTTTGAGCCTTCCGAAATACGTCCCGCGCTGTCTGACGGCGACTGTATCCTGTTTGGCATGCTGGACTTGGTATGACATAAAGAGTACGAGAAAACCTGATAGAAGATAGAATATAAGAGCGATAAACAAAGAATAAGCGGGACTGATAAATGTTAAGAACACCCCGCTCAGCGTAATGGCGGCAAGCCTGACGATCTGGCCTGATGACTGGATGACCGCATTCGCTTTCTGCAGGCTGTTTTCTCTGACAATATTGGGGATTAATGAGATAGATGCAGGATTATAAGCGGCTCCCGTGGCTGAATGCACAATCATGAGAAGCATGACAAACCATAAAGGAGAAAAACCGTTAAAGTAACAGACCGGAATGATCAACACGACCGCCGCGCGCGTCAGGTCGGAGAAATACATCCAGAATTTCAGCGTATGCTGCTTCATAAAAGGCCCGGTAATCGGCGCCAGCATCGCCTCCGGAAGGAACGTGACCGCAATGAGCAGGGACGTGCCGATCGCGCCTTCCCCGTCAAAAATCAAAAACCACAGAATGGAATTAAAGGCAAAACCGTCGCCTGACAATTTAACTAGCCTTGAGATAAACAGAAGGGTGAAATTTTTATTCCAGATGCTC
Source organism: Bacillus sp. N1(2025) (assembly GCF_053470005.1). Taxonomy (NCBI): domain Bacteria; kingdom Bacillati; phylum Bacillota; class Bacilli; order Caryophanales; family Bacillaceae; genus Bacillus; species Bacillus sp. N1(2025). The sequence goes on along the minus strand of NZ_JBLTJB010000003.1, from coordinate 225,728 downwards.
TCGCTCTTATTATATGTATCCATCTATCAAATCCCCCATTATTTTACAATGTTTCTTATAATATCTCATTTTTTAATTTTTCAGTCAATAATGCATAAGATACATTTTCCTCCTGTCAATAAAGGTTCAATTGATGGATATCTCTATAAAAAAACAGCCGGCTTGCTGATGCCGGCTGAACAAAACATTATTCATCATCACGGAATACCGCGGCGCTTCTTTCATATTCTATATCCTGAACGCCCTGTCTTGCGTTAACCGCTCTTGCCGCCGCGAAAAAATAATCAGACAGGCGGTTCAAGTAACGCATCACCGTATCGTTTATCTCTTCTGTTTTGCCGAGTTTCACGATGAGACGCTCAGCCCGTCTCGTGACGGTCCGCGCGATGTGAAGCTGAGCAGCCGCCTTATGCCCGCCCGGAAGAATAAATTTCTCAAGCGGGGGCGCTTCAGCCGTGTAACGGTCTATGCAGTCTTCCAATGCGGAAATAGATGTCTCTCTTAATGTATAGCTTCTATGTTCAGTGACCGTCGCCAAGTCGCCGCCGCAGTCAAACAGCTCATGCTGAATGTTTCGGAGTTCGGCTTTCACATCACCGCAATTCTCACAATCATCAAGCTCCGCAAGCGCAAGCCCGATAAAGCTGTTCAGCTCATCAATCGTCCCGTAGCTTTCAACCCGCAGACTGTCTTTATCCGTTCTGCCGCCGATCAGGCTTGTCTGTCCTTTATCACCGGTTTTCGTATACAGCTTCATCGTTGTATTCCTCCTTCTTCCGCCGCTTTTACACATGCCGCGGTTCCTCTTCTGACGGCTCTTTCCGCGTGAGGGACATCCATCGCCTCTCCTGTCTGCAAGGCACAAATGACAATGTCGCCTTTTGCCTGTCTGCCGGAAAGAGCCTGCATTCTCGCTTCAGCCGCTGCCGTTAACAGCCGTACAAATCCCTGTTCCGATAAACGTCCGCTGATCAGCACCCAAACGGTATGCTGCGCAGTCACGGCAATTGTGACCGAATCAAACGTACGGCAGATCAAACCAGCGGCCGCTGAGCCGGAAAGCCGGCGGCTCCACGAAAAGCCCGGGCCGTCAGATGCGGTTGACAACATTCTGAACGGCCGTTCTGTATGAAGCGTTACGGTATTTCCGCTTTTGTTTATCAGAGAGGCGAACGGAACGTTGACAGGCTCTCTTTCCTCCTGCGCTTCCGGCATGAAAGCGATCAGCGGTTTCGGTGACGATTGCTGGGCAACAGCGCTGACGGTGATGCCGTAAATGTCTTCAATCGTCTCTTTTTTCAAAGCCTGATCCGGCGTCTGCTTCGGAAAAGCGCGTCCGTCTTTCATCATCAGGAGCTGATCACAATATTGGCCTGCGGCGTTTAGGTCGTGAAAAATACTGATGACCGTCAGGCCTCTTTCTCTCGTCAACCGCTTCACCGTATCAAGCAGGTCTTTCTGATATTTGAGATCAAGAAAGGTCGTCGGCTCATCCAGACACAGCACCTCAGGCTGCTGAGCCAGCGCCTGCGCCAGAAAGACGCGCTGCCGCTCCCCGCCGCTCAGATTGCGGACGGATTGCTGCGCATATCGGTCGATGCCCGTCATTTCCATCGCTTCCCGGACAATGTCTTCGTCATGTTGATCCATCTGTCTGAAGAGTCCTTTTTGATACGGATATCTGCCGAAGGACACTGTTTCCTTAACGGTAAATGTAAAAGCTTGCTCCGTATGCTGCGGCAAAACGGCCATGATTTTCGCAAGTTCCCGCGGCTTGTATCCGCCGACGGGCCTGCCTGCTACGAGCACCTCGCCTTTTGACGGAGAGAGCATTCCCGTCAGCAATTTCATCAGCGTTGTTTTTCCCGAGCCGTTCGGACCGAGTATGCCGACAAATTCACCTTTTCCGGCGGTAAAGCTGACATCTTCTACAATCATCCGGCCTCCGTACCCGCCGGACAGGCTGCTCACCCTGATCATAAGCGTTTCCCTCCATGATGCTGGCGAAGCAGAATCAAGGCAAACACAGGCGCTCCCGCCAAAGCCGTCATAATGCCGATCGGCAATTCGACAGGCTCAATGACGGTGCGGGAAAACAAATCCGCCAAAATGAGAAACCCGGCGCCCGTCAATGCTGACAGCGGCAGTAAATGGCGATGATCCGTCCCCCACAAAAGCCGTGTCACGTGGGGAATGACAAGGCCGACAAATCCGATCGTCCCCGAGACGGCAACCGCTCCTCCCGTCAGCAGAGATCCGGCGGCGATCATCAGCCATTTTCTTTTTCCCGTACTGACGCCTAACAGCCTTGCCTTTTCTTCTCCATAAGTCATAATGTTTAATTCTCTGCCATTGATAAGCAGAAGCGCCGTCCCGGCCAGAAAAAAAGGCAGAAACAGCGCGACATAGCCCCAGCCCCTCATTGACACGCTTCCTAACAGCCAGCGGACAATCGGGAGCAGATCATTGCCCGTTAAAGCGATCACAAGCGATATGAGAGCCCCGAGAAAAGAATTCATGATGATGCCTGTCAAAATGAGCGTCGAAACCGACATCGACGCATGAACGAGGCGGCTGAAAAACAGAACCGCCGCCATGACCGCAATGGCTGCGGCGATGCTGACAACCGGTAGTGTGAACCGGCCGATGACGGGAATCTGAATGCCGAAAAACAAGGTGATAACGGCTCCCGCTGAGGCTCCCGAAGATACCCCGAGTGTATAAGGGTCGGCGAGCGGATTTTTCAGAAGTCCCTGAAACGCCGCTCCCGCAATGGATAACGCGGCTCCGACAAGGGCAGCCAGAACGACTCTCGGCAGGCGGATATTCATCATAATATTTACATTCATAGGGTCAGCCGAGGATGTCCGGCCGATCCCGATCCAAAAAACGTCGGATAAAGGAATATGCAGACTGCCGATTGAAATGCCGAGTGCCGTACAAACGGCTAAAAACAGCAGGCTGACCGTGTAGGCCAGCGGGCGGTTACTTTTTAAACGTTTCAGGATAAACGCTTTCTGCAAGCTTCTCGACCCCTTTGACAAGGCGCGGGCCTGAGCGTGTGACAAGGTCGGGATCAACAGAATAGACATTGTGGTGTTTGACCGCATTGACGGCACCCCAGCCGGCGCGTTTTTCCACTTCAGCGGCCTTTACGCCGTCTGTCGTAATGATGACGTCCGGATTCATTTTGACAATCGCTTCATCCGTCAGCTGAACCCAGCCGGTCTGGCTGCCGGCGGCGTTTTTCGCGTGTATATCTTCAAGCATTTCGTTCATAAACGTGCCTTTCCCCGTCGTGTAGCCGTCAGGAGACACTTCGACGAATACTTTCTTTTCGTCTTTTTCAGAAATGGCCGCCGCTTTCTTTTCTATGCCGGAAAGGTCGGATTTCATCGATTTGATCAGCTTATCCGCCTGCTTTTCTTTGCCGGCCGCTTTTCCGATCATGCTGATTGATTTGTACACGTCTTGGAACGATTGCGCATCATTGACCGTTAAGACGGTGATGCCCGCATCTTTCAGTTGCTTCATCGCATCGGCGGAAGCGGACATAGAGGACGCGTGGGCAAGCACGAGATCCGGCTTCAGCGCGATGACTTTTTCAGCGTTCACATTCATATCTCCGACTTTCGGTTTTTTTACCGCTTCTTTCGGATATGTATCATTTGTCGTGACGCCTGCGACCTTATCTCCCAGTCCGAGCGCGTATGTAATTTCCGTATTGCTCGGCATGAGGGAAACGATTTTTTCCGGTGCCTGCTTTATGGTTACTTTTTCGTTCGCGGCATCCTTAATGGTTACCGGGAATGCTTCGGTTGAGACGGCTTTTTGTTTGGCCGCGCTTCCTTCTTCCTGTGCGCCGGAACAGCCGGCGATCACAAAGGCGGTGACCAAGAGCGCCGCCCAGACGGCAGTGATCTTCTTCATTCTTTTAACTCCCCCTGATTATGGTAAACGATTGTCTCTTTGACATTCGTATCCTTTTTTCGCAGTAATTATACTATAAGTCTTTAAGGCTTGTATATCCGGCCTTTTTGCATGAAAGCAAATTGTTCGTACACACTAAAATTCATCATGTATACTGTTACACAATGGTGTAAAAAGGAGGATTATCATGGAATTACAGCTTGAACGAAAGCTCGTGTTGATTACAGGATCAACTTCAGGGATCGGAAAAGCCGCGGCAAAAAGCTTTTTAGCCGAAGGCGCCGAGGTGATTGTAAACGGAAGAAAAAAAGAAACTGTGGAACGGACGGTTGAGGAGCTTTCCGCTTACGGAACGGTCCACGGCATCGCTGCGGACTTATCGCGTCAGGATGAGGCGGATGACTTGATCAAGCGCGCCGGCGGAATCGGGGAAGTCGATATTCTCGTCAATAACCTCGGCTTTTTTGAAGTAAAGGACTTCGCTGAGGTGTCTGATGACGAATGGACTCGGTATTTTGAAGTGAATGTTATGAGCGCCGTGCGCCTGTGCCGGCGTTTTCTGCCGCAAATGCTCGAAAGAAACAGCGGACGGATTCTGAACATCTCCAGTGAAGCCGGAGTCAAACCGCTTGCGCAAATGATTCCGTATTCAATGACGAAAACGGCGTTAATCAGCTTGTCCCGGGGAATGGCGGAAATGACGAAAGGCACAAATGTCACGGTCAACTCCGTGCTGCCGGGACCGACATGGACCGAAGGCGTCGCTTCTTACATGGAAGGAGCCGCAAAGGCTGCCGGAGAAGACACGGACAGCTTCGTCCGGGATTATTTTAAAGTGAATGAACCGACATCATTGATTCAGCGCTATGCAACCCCGGAAGAAGTCGCCAATACGATTGTATTTCTCGCTTCATCAGCGGCTTCTGCCATTAACGGCACCGCACAGCGGGTTGAAGGCGGCATCATCCGCTCCATTTAACACAAAAAAGCCCGGCACAATGGGAACTTCCCCATATGCCAGGGCTTTTTTTACATCATGCCTGCAAACGGAACCGGCTCCCAGCCGCCCGTCTCAAGCTCTGCTGAAAACAGGCCGCCCGCATGCGGCTGCTCAAGTCTTTCGGCTTCCGTCAATTTTTCCGTCGCGGTCGTAATGTATAACGTGTTCAATTCTCTGCCTCCGAACGCGCAACAGGTGACGTATTTCGCCGGAACGTCGATAGATGCAATTTCCTTATGCAAAAACGGGTCAATCCGGACGGCACGGCCGCCTCCGAACAGAGCCACCCACAGCATTCCGTCACGGTCAATGGTCATTCCGTCGGGAGATCCTTGCGACTCCGGAAAGCGGTAGACCGTTTTCGGATCTGATACGGCTCCGGTTTCAGGATCGTATGCATAACAGACGATTTCCTGCGTCGGAGTGTCGATATAGTACATCAAGTTTCGGTCCCGATCCCAATCCAAACCGTTCGAGGTGGAGACCTGGTCTTTTATTTTGGCAAGGCTGCCGTCCGTATTCAGACGGTACAGCGAAGCCTCCTCTTCTTTGCCTTCCATGCTCGTCGTTCCCGCCCATAATCTGCCGGACGGGTCGCATTTTGCGTCATTGAAACGGATATCTTCCCGCATGTCTCTCGGCTGCTTCATCTTCGTCAATGTATCTTCCCGAAGATTGTACAGGTAAAACCCGTCTTTCATCGTCATCACCAGCTCTTCCTTTGAATACAAGGCCAGAGCCGTGACAAATGATTTGAATTTAACGGAACGGTTGATTCCGTCAGCCGGAGTGAAGATATGGAGCTGGCTGCCCAGTATATCCACCCAGTACAGGCATTGCTTGTCCTTATCCCATAAAGGGCCTTCTCCGATAACTGCTCTCGTATCTGCTCGTAATGCTGCTTCCATGTGTGAACACCTCTTTTGCTTGTCAGTCTTCTATTGTTATTCCCGACAAAGCGGCGTCCAAACTCAATCTTTTTTAAAAAGAATCGTAATCACCGTTCCGGCGCTGATTCTGCTGTTGACATGGATGGTTCCGTTATGAAGATGAACCAGCTCCTTGGCAATGGCGAGCCCGAGTCCCGTTCCTTCTGACGGGCCTTTCGTATTCGTTCCCCGGTAATAACGGTTAAACAGCTGGTGAATCGTTTCGTCGTCCATTCCTCTTCCGTTATCTTTCACCTTCAGAATGAGCTGTTCGGCTGATTCCTCAAGCACGACCCGAATGGCGGTCCCTTTCTTATTATGCTTAACCGCGTTTGCCAGCAGATTCTCCAGAACACGGCGGAACCACGCTTCATCAATGGCGAAAAGAATGTCTTCCTTTTTGGTTTCAAAGGCGATGTCATAGCCTTCCGAGAACGTATTTTTCGTGAAATCGTTCGTGACGTTTCTGATAAACGGCACGACGTTGATCAGCCGCCGTTCGATCGGGAGGGCCGCGTTTTTGAGGCGGTACGTTAAGTTTAAGTCCTCAATCAGCTTGGACATATATTCTGATTTTTCCCGGACGATCTGCCCCATTTCTTTGACTTCTTCCGGGGTCCAGTCGTATTGCTTCGATTCAAGCATCATGCTGTAGCCGTAAATCGTGCTCAGCGGGGTTTTTAAGTCATGGCTCAGCCCGGCGATCCATTCTTCCCTTGTCGCCTGGATTTTTTCTCTGTTTTTCTTATCCCGCTTCAGCGTGTCGGTCAGCTGATCCATCGATTCGAAAATCTCGGCGAAAAAGCGGAACGGCTGCTTTGTTTTGCCTTTTTTGTTTTTGCTGACCGGCTGTCCTTTGCGGTTCTTCGGCTCTTCAAGCCGGCCCTTTGATAAATTGACGAGCCATTTGATGGTATGAAACAGCGGCCAGCCGAAACGGAAAGAGTACCAGATGGTCAGGATGCAGATCATAAATACTAAGATTCCGATCAAGAGGAAGAGGGTTTTCATCACATTTCTCAAAAATGATTTGTTAAACTCGTGATCGGGGATGTACACGGGGTTCGGCACCGACGCGACCATCCATTTCGTTTTATCGAGTCTTTTAAAAGAAATTTCCCGTTTGTAATTCCACGGCTTGGAACTGTATTTCAGCAATTCAAGCTCATTGACGGTGTTCCGTTCTTTTTTCGTGCTGTTGATATCCCCGAGCAGTCTGCCGCTGTCTTCGAGAAGGTAGACCGCCCCTTTTTCCCGTTTAATATAATCAACCGTGCTTTTTTTATATTGAGAAAGGGAAGCGAGGGATGGCTCCTGTGATTCGATGTAAGTGAGAAGCTGCTCACTGGCGGATTTCCAGCCGAACAGAATCAAATAGGTCTCATCATTTATCGTGACCGTCCAGTAATTCAGCTTGTAGTTGTCAAAATTCCGGTACTGATAAATGGATAAGAGGTCTTTTCTGCTGTAATGGCTCGGGACGTCTTTCGGCACTCTGTAGGCGTAGTCCGTTTTTTCATTGTCATTAATGATCTGCAGCCAGCCCTTCTGCTTTCTGACTGACATCTTTAAAAATTCATCGACATCCCATGTGCCGTCTTCATTTTTATCAAGCCACGCTTCAAACGAGTCTGCCGTCGCTTTGGTCAGTCCCGCATTGGCTTCCGCTTCGCTGAAACGCCAATCCAAATAGAAGAAAGAAGCGACGGCCAAAACGGACATCAGCAGGATGACAAGCAGCAGCTGACCGAAAAAGTGGAGCAGAAATTTTCCGCGCATTCTCATGACCGGGTTCCTTTTTCTCCTTGATCGGGAATAAACCGATAGCCGAGGCCGCGCACCGTTACAATATAAGACGGATTGCTGGGGTCTTTTTCAATCTTTTCTCTGAGTTTGCGGATATGCACCATGACGGTGTTGTTATCGCCGTAAGACGGATATCCCCATACTTTTTCATAGATCTGATCTTTTGAGAGTACCACATCAGGGTGTTCACAGAAATATTGAAGCAGCTGCAGAAGCTGTGCGGAGCAGCTGACGGGCTCGCCCCCGACGATCAGCTCGGCGTTTTGCGGCGAATAGGAAAAATGGCTGTATGAATACGTCTTTACCGCCGTTTTCTCTTCGCGCTTATAGGTTCTCTTTAACGTCGCCCTGATCCGCGCCGCCAATTCGAGCGGATTAAACGGCTTTGTTATATAATCGTCAGCTCCCAATGCAAATCCTGACAGCTTATCCGCATCAGAAGAACGGGCAGTCAGAAAAAAGATCGGAGCGTCGGTATAGTTCCGGATTTCGGTGCATGCTTCAAAACCGGACATGCCTTCCATCATCACATCCAGCACGAGCAGATCCGCGGTTTCATGTTTAACAAACTCGATCGCTTCCTCAGCGCTTCCGGCTGTCTTAATGTTGTGATAGCCTTCTTTGATGAGAACGCGTTTGACCATATCAACGATCGCCTTCTCATCGTCTACAATTAAAATTGACGCATTTTCCACCTTGGACGTTCCTTTCTCTTTGTTTTTTTCATCATATCATTATATGGATAAGATTTGGTATCTTTTTAGTGCGGAGGTCTTGCGGGGAAACAGAAAAGAAAAACGAGACGGACATCTCTTCTCGTTTTTCTCACGTTGTCAGAGCGGAATATCAATCATCCCGCCGCTTTTGTCAGGAGCTTTCATTTATAAGATGAAGTATAAATTCCCAAAAACCCGGCACTTCCTGGCATAACAGCATGTCCGCTTTTTCAACTATTTTAATCTTCAATTCTTGTTCAAGATCTTCTCTTTCCTGGTATGATGTATTGCTCAGTTTTTTTTTTATCATTGGCGAAAAACGCGAAATCAAAAGTTCCATTTCGTCGGTATCTGTGTTCTCTTTGTTGAAGTCAAATGGCCCGTTCACTGCTTATTTTCCCCCTTTTTTTGCTTGTCCAGCTGCTTTCTGAGATTGTCGAGCCCTTTTTTATGAATATTGGAAATGTTCTGCCGTGATTCACCCAGCGACTCGGCAATCTCCTTCATCGTCGCTCCGTGAAGATAAATATTCGTCAGCACGCTTTTTTGTTTATCGGTTAACGTCTGAAGCGCTTCGTATAAATCACGGTTTTGGACATGCTGGCTCAAATCCCCCTGCTTCCGCAGAAACTCTTCATACGCGTCTTTTCCCATTTCATAGGGAAGCGCTTCACCTCCCTCCGGCTGATCCACCGTCAGCGGATAGCGCTTCTGATTTTTACGGATGCGTTTGTCAAAATCGATGGAGAAAATCCGGATCATAGAGTTCATATATTTGATGATCCGGATTTCCTTATAAAACTGCTTAAAATGGTCGTCCAGTGATTTTGCATCCTTCTCGTCTGAATGTTCCAGCACATTTTTAAATTTCTCGTAATGCTTTGGGTCACTTAAAAAATGTTTAACGATCGGATGTTTCATAATTTCCTTGCATTTTGACCGTAAAAGAACTTGATAGTCCATAAAACCGCCCCCTATTTAAATTAAATGAAAGAAAGCAAAAAAAAGTAAACTACTCCTTTCCGACTAAGATTCCGTACTCCTTATGTCCCGGATTTGCCGGAACAAAAAAAAGACCCTCAACCGGGATATCAGGTTTACAGGAGCCGCTCTTTCTTTCACTTATATACATGACTGCAGGTCAAGTCAGGAGGTGGCTGATAATGGATCAGGTTTTTATAGAAGAAGCGGTCAGACAGATCGGCAATCTCGGCTTTCCGGCTCTGATTGCCATGTATCTTCTCACACGGTTTGAGAAGAAGTTTGACGCCCTGATCGAACTGATGACGGAACTGAAAGATCAGAAAATGAAAAATTAATTTTCACACGAAGTTGACTTTTCATCGGAACGCATCACTTAACAAAGCAGAAGGGAAAACGAAAGGCCTTTCACATTCTCTTTCTGAAAAAACAAAGCTTGAGAGGAGACGATTTACATGTCAAAAGAAAACAACTGCAATATCCCGCAGCCGATCAGAGGAGACAAAGGGGCGACCGTCACGATACCGCGCAACCTTGAAAGAGACCGCCAAAATCCGGATATGCTGACGCCGCCGGAAACGGATCACGGCACAGTGGATAATATGAAATTCTCTTTCTCAGATGTGCACAACCGGCTGGAAAAGGGCGGATACGCGCGTGAGGTGACCGTTCGCGAGCTGCCGATTTCTGAAAATCTGGCATCTGTCAACATGCGTTTAAAACCGGGCGCCATCCGTGAGCTGCACTGGCATAAAGAAGCGGAATGGGCATATATGCTGACGGGCAAAGCGCGGGTCACGATTGTTGATGAACAGGGACGCAGTTTTATCGATGACGTGAAGGAAGGAGATCTGTGGTACTTCCCGTCAGGCCTGCCGCACTCCATTCAGGCGCTGAAAGAAGGCTGTGAATTCCTCTTGGTTTTTGATGACGGTTCCTTCTCAGAAAACAGCACATTCCAAGTGACTGACTGGCTTGCCCACACACCGCTTGATGTCATCGCCAACAACTTCGGGGTTTCAGAAAAAGACCTCGCCGGCCTGCCCGGGAAAGAAAAATATATCTTTGAAGAGCCGGTTCCCGGGAAGCTGAAAGATGACATTGTGGAAGGCCCGAACGGTGAAGTGCCATATCCGTTCACTTACCGCCTGCTGGATGAAGGCCCGACTGCTGAGACGGATGGCGGCAAAGTATATATCGCGGATTCCACAAACTTCAAAGTGTCCAAAACGATCGCTTCAGCGCTTGTCGTGGTCGAACCGGGCGCAATGAGAGAGCTGCACTGGCATCCGAACACGCATGAATGGCAGTATTATATTTCCGGTAAAGGACGGATGACGGTTTTTGCATCGGACGGCCATGCGAGAACATTTAACTATCAGGCCGGGGATGTCGGTTACGTTCCGTTCGCAATGGGCCACTATGTGGAGAATTTGGGAGATGAGCCGCTCGTCTTCCTGGAAATCTTCAAGGATGACCACTATGCCGATGTGTCCCTGAACCAATGGCTTGCCATGCTTCCTGAGAAATTCGTCCAGCAGCATCTGGATCTGGGCAAAGACTTTACGGATATTCTTTCGAAAGAGAAACACCCTGTCGTCAAAAAGAAATGCTGAAGATACATCGACTTGCAGAGTTCCGTCTCTGCAAGTCTCCTCTGTGTGAAAAGGAGCTGAACAGATGATCAATCAAAACGGGACGAAAATGTTTTTTCTTCATGTGCTCCGGTATGCCCTGGCAGCCGCTGCCGTATTATTCGGGTATTTCATCGTGATGATGGCTGTATTTTCATTAGCCGGGACGAGCTACGGATCGATGGCGTACGTCCTGCTTTTTTCCGTGCTTTTTATTTTTCTCGGTTTATGTTTTGAACCGCTTGAGCGGCTGATGATACATAGCTTTACCTTTTTCGGGACGGGCAGGCTGCCTTTTCTCCTTTTAGCCAGCACCGTTCAGCTGCTGTTCCTCTGGATGACCGCGTATACGACGGATAAACTGATTGAAAAGATTTGGCTGTCAACGACGGAGGAGCTGATTGTGGCGGGGGTTTTTTTCGTTTTGGATAAATGCGTCTCCGGACAAAAGCAGCCCCGGGCGCAATAAAAAAACGCAGGCCGGAATGGCTCTGCGTTTTTTTCATCATACCGTTGCGTTTTCATGCCGGATTAAATCGTAGGTTAAGCAGACCGGTTTGTTCGTGCGCGGATCTTTTACAATCTGTGCGTCAATCTGAAACACGTCTTCCAATATGCCGGGAGTCATGACTTCCTCCGCCGTTCCTTCCTTGATGACGCGCCCTTTTTTCAGGGCGATCATGTAATGGGAAAAACGGGCGGCATGGTTCAGATCATGAATGACCATTAAGATAGTGCGGCCCTGCTCTTTGTTTAATTTGTCCAGCAGCTGCAAAATTTCAAGCTGATGGGCGAGATCTAAATAAGTGGTCGGTTCATCAAGAAGCAGCAGCTCTGTTTCTTGAGCGAGCGTCATGGCGATCCACACACGCTGCCGCTGCCCCCCGGAAAGCGCTTCGATCGGCCGGTCGTAAAATTCGGCCATCCCCGTCTCTTCAAGCGCCCATTTGATCATGTCACGGTCTTTATCACTCAAACGGCCCATTCCGGACTGATGCGGAAACCTGCCGTAAGAAACAAGTTCGTACACCGTCAGCCCGCTCGGCGCTTCAGGCGTCTGCGGAAGAATTGCCATTTCCTTGGCGATGTCTTTCGTGGATTTTTGCATGATCGCCTGTCCGTTTAAATAGACGGCGCCGGATTTCGGTTTCATGATTCTTGACATCGTTTTGAGAACCGTCGATTTTCCGCAGCCGTTCGGACCGATCAGCGTTGTAATTTTTCCTTTCGGTATGGCGATATCCAATTCTTTCGCTATCAAACGGTCGCCATAACCGACAGTAAGCTGTTCCGCCGATAATGAGTTCATCGCGGCAGTCTCCTTCCTCTATTTCGTTTTCATCAGCAAATATACAAAATACGGCGCTCCGAGCACGGAAATCACCAGGCCGACGGGAACTTCGGACGGTGCAAGCACATTTCTCGCCAGCGTATCGGCAAGCAGAAATAAAAATGCTCCGATTAAAGCCGAAACCGGGATAAGCGTCTGGTGGCGCGGGCCGGTAAGCCTTCTGGCCAAATGCGGCGCAATGAGTCCGAGAAAAGCGATTCCGCCGGCTGCCGCAACACATGACGCGGTCAGGGCAACGGCGCACATCAGCAGAACGCGCCGCTCCTTTTCAACCCGGGTGCCAAGCCCCGCCGCCAGCTGATCACCGAGCTGGAGCACATTTAAATACCTGGCTTTATAGAGGCTGAACGGTAAAAGAACCAGCAGCCACGGCAAAATGGACAGCACCATTTTCCAATTGGCGTTCCAAATCGAACCGGAAATCCATACAAGCGCCTGCATGAAATCCCGCGGGTCCATTTTCAGCTGAAAAATCAAGAGCAGCGCATTAAACCCCGCATTGACGCCGATCCCGACCAAAACGAGCCGGATAGGTGAAACGCCTTTTTTCCAAGCCAGCACATAGATGAGCAGAGCAGCCAGAAAAGCCCCCGCCAAAGCGCTCACCGGAAGCAGCCATGTACCGGCCATGCTTAAATCAACAGCTGATCCTTGGAAAAAGAAGATAAACAAAACGACCGCCAAAGACGCCCCGGCGTTAATACCGAGAATGCCCGGCTCCGCCAAGTCATTTTGAGACACGCTTTGAAAAATCGCGCCTGAAACCGCGATTCCGGCGCCGACCAGCAATGACAGCACCATGCGCGGCAGTCTGAATTCAAATAAAACGAGCTGATCCCGGGCATCCCCCTGTCCGAAAAAGACACGCAGCGTATCAAGAGGCGCAATCCGGATCACACCCATGTTTAAGCTGATAAAAAAGACGATGCATATGAGCAAAAACGTAACGGCCATGACCGCCAGCGGTTTTTTCGATTTTACATTCATTACAGCCCTCTCCTTTCCCTGCGCGCCAAATAAAAGAAAAAGGGAACGCCGATAAGAGCGGTTAAAGCGCCGACCGGTGTTTCAAACGGCGCATTGACGAGTCTTGCGGCAATATCACTGAAGACTAACAGAACGGCGCCGAATACCGCCGAACAGGGAATGATCCACCTGTAATCTACCCCGACTAAAAATCGGGTGATATGCGGAATCACCAATCCGATAAAAGAAATGGCTCCGGCGACTGAGACTGAAGCCCCTGTCAAGAGGACAACGACAAACATTCCGATTACTTTCACAAGCGATGTGTACTGCCCGAGCCCTTTGGCCAGCTCCTCACCCAAGCTCAGCACCGTCACTGAGCGCGCAATCAGAAATGCCAGCAAAAGTCCGATAACCCCGACCGCCAACAGCAGCTGCACGCCTTCCCATTTCACGGAAGCGACTCCTCCGGCGTACCAGAACTTCACATCCTGGGCGACATCAAAACGGATCGCAATCGCGCTTGAAAGCCCCGTTAAGAAATAGCCGACTGCCGTACCGGCCAGCGCGAGCTTCACCGGTGTCAGCCCGCCTTTTGAAAACAGGCCGATGCCAAACACAATAAGCGCTCCGATTCCCGCTCCCGCAAAGGACCACAAAACAAGCCCAGCGGCAGAGAGCCCCGGAAAAAAAGCAAATGCCAATGCGATCGCAAATCCTGACCCCGACGTCACGCCCATAATGGAAGGCTCAGCAAGCGGGTTCCGCGTCAGCCCCTGCATAATCGCCCCGGACACAGCTAAAAAAGCCCCGACGAGCGCGGCGGCGGCGGTTCTCGGCAGCCTCAGATCGCGTATGATTTGATGAGATGTATTTTGCGGCTGAAAGTGAAAGAGAGCATCCCACACCGTCCGCAGATGAATATCGGCAGCTCCGATGGAAACAGACAGAGCCGCGCCGATCAATAAAACCGCAATACCGGCACACAGCAGCACAGCCGCCCGGAATGAACGCGCCGTCCACTGGATTTCACTCCCTGATGCCCCTTGAGCCGTCATTGTCTGTTTCTTTTTCAATAGACCCAACACTCGTTCTTCCTTTCTCAAAACAAGAATGGTAATGATAATGATTATCAATGACTTGTTTCAGTATAGCACTTTTATCTTCTCTTTTAATAGACCTAATTTCATATAAAAAAAGAAAGTTTTTCTTAAAAAAGAGCGTGCTTCTCTATGAAAGCAGTGATATAATCACACTGATAATGATTCTCTTTATCACTAATTTTTATGAAAGAAGGAATGTCAGATGTTCCATACATACAAGAAAATCGGCGCAGCGCTGATTGCCATGCTGCTCATCGCCGCTTTGGCCGCATGCGGCAATTCTTCAGACACGAAAGGTTCTTCTGAAAAAGAAGAAACCATCACGTATAAAGCCGAAAACGGCAATATTAAAATTCCGAAGCACCCGAAACGGGTCGTCGTCATGGCTGACGGCTACTACGGTGACTTTAAACAGCTCGGCATCAATGTTGTCGGCGCGCCGCAAAACGTATTTAAAAACCCTTATTACAAAGGGAAAACAAAAGGTGTGACAAACATCGGCGACGGCACGTCCGTTGAAAAAATCATTGACTTAAAGCCGGATTTAATCGTTGTCTGGACGACACAAGGCGCCGATATTGAAAAACTGGAAAAAATCGCGCCGACGATCGCCATTAAATATGACAAGCTCAGCAATATTGATCAATTCAAAGAGTTTGCGAAAATGACAGGCACTGAAGATAAAGCAGACAAATGGCTGGCTGAATGGGATAAGAAAACCGCTGCCGCTAAAACAAAGGTTCAAAAAGCGGTCGGCTCAAAAACCATCTCCATCATGCAGACAAACGGGAAAGACATCTATGTATTCGGTAAAGACTTCGGCCGCGGCGGAAGCATCATTTATGACAAACTCGGGCTGAAGGCCACAAAACTGACGCAGGAAAAAGCCATTAATCAAGGACCGGGCTACGCCAGCATTTCACTCGAGAAACTGCCTGACTTCGCGGGAGACTACATCTTTATAGGGCCATGGCAGGCCGGCGGTGACGACAAAGGCGTGCTTGACAGCTCAATCTGGAAGAACCTCGATGCCGTCAAACAAAACCATGTCTACCGCATTGATCCGATCGGCTTCTATTTCTCAGACCCGATCTCACTTGAAGGCCAGCTCGACTACATCACAAAAAGCTTAACAAAGTAACCCCGAAGCCGCTGTCACAGCGGCTTTTTATTACGCTTAAAACTTGACAAAAAAATTCATCAATTCTGTTGTCAATTAGTTTTAACCATTTGTAAACCATAGCATATAGTTCTATTAATCAATTATATGAAATTTGTTTATCAAATGGTTTAGGAGGATTTATTTTGCGAGGAGCTGCAGGTATTGTTATTGCTGACTGGCTTGGAGAGCGTTGTCTAAATCGTAAAGAATATCATCAATCGTTTCAATACCAATAGAAAGACGAATCATATCCGGAGTAACACCGGCTTTTACCTGACTTTCTTCATCCAGCTGTTGATGGGTCGTGCTGGCAGGATGAATAACCAGTGATTTCGCATCGCCAACATTCGCCAAATGACTGAAAATCTTCACGCTGTTAATAAATTTCTTCCCTTCTTCCACCCCGCCTTTAATACCAAATGTGAAAATGGATCCTGCTCCTTTTGGCAAATACTTTTGGGCAAGTTCGTGATAAGGGTTTGATGCAAGGCCTGGATAATTAACCCATGAGACATGGGGATGTTTTTCTAAAAATTGTGCAACCTTAAGGGCATTTTCTACATGGCGCTCCATCCGCAGAGGAAGAGTTTCTAATCCCTGAAGAAACATAAATGTATTGAATGGCGAAGCGGAAGCTCCAATGTCTCTAAGCAACGTAACGCGTGCTTTTGTAATATAAGCTAGCGATCCCAGTGCATCTGTATAAACTAGCCCATGATAACTTAGATCTGGTTCTGACAAACCTGAAAATTTTCCGTTCGCCCAATTAAATTTTCCAGAATCTACAATAACACCGCCGATAGAGGTTCCATGGCCGCCAATAAATTTGGTAGCTGAATGAACCACAATGTCTGCTCCATACTCAATTGGCCTGCATAAATATGGGGAGGCAAATGTATTATCAACGATAAGCGGAACATTATTTGCATGTGCAATATCGGCAATTGCTTGAATATCCGCAATATTAATTCGAGGATTTCCAATCGTTTCTATAAACACAGCTTTTGTTTTGTCATTCATTTTTTCTTGAAATTGAGCTGGATCGTCTACATCAACAAAGTGAAATTTGATTCCTAGCTTTGGAAAAGTATGAGCAAATAAAGTATAGGTCCCCCCATACAGGCTGCTGGAAGCGATAATTTCATCTCCTGCTTCTGCAATATTCAAAATAGAATATGTAATAGCTGACTGTCCCGATGAAGTTGCTAATGCCCCTACGCCGCCTTCCATTAGGGCAACACGTTGCTCAAAAACATCATGAGTAGGATTCATGATTCGTGTATAAATATTTCCGGGTTCTTTTAAAGAAAACAAATCTGCAGCATGATCTGTGTCGTTAAAGATATATGAGCTTGTTTGATAAATAGGGACTGCTCTAGAATTTGTAGTGGGGTCAGGTACTTGCCCTCCATGAAGAGCAATTGTTTCAAACCCTAATGAATGTTTTTTCTCCATCATTATACCCTCGTTTCACTCGTCTTTATATTCTGAATATTAAGTAATAATATCACAGAGTTTAGTTCTCTACTACCCATTTTGCTATGAAATGGTTTAATCGCTCTTTCTTTTAACTTATGTTAATTTACCTGGTTAAAATAAACAATTTACAAATTTTGATTTCAGATTTCCTTTCTCATTATGAAGAATAGAGTAACTAAAGAGTCAATAGCATATAAGTCACTCTTCTATCAGTTAGGGATCTAGCACCCCATTTAATTAAGAAGAGTTTCTCTATTTAACTACTTGTTCGGGTATATTAGATACTTTCTGCTTTGTATTAGACACTAAGAGTATACTCATTAATACTACCGATAAGCCTATATAAGTACTCAAGGTAGTTCGTTCATCTAAAAATAAAACACCCCAGATTATACCGAATATGGGTACCAATAGGGTTACACTAACGGTTTTAGTTGGACCTATATTTTTTATCAGATAAAAATAGAGAAGATAAGCAACACTTGTAGAAAATACGGCTAATCCTAAAACTGAAATAGTCACACCTATACTTGGTAACTTGTTAGGCATATCAAGGAGTGCAAAAGGCAGTAAAACAATACTTGCTCCTAATTGCTGTCCAATAGCTAAATCAAAAGATTTCATATCTTGAAAAGCTCTTTTACTATATACTCCTCCTATTCCATAGAATAAAGCTGCTAAAGAAATAGCTACTATTGATAATATAACCTTTACATTTAGTTGAATAGGACTCCAACCAACCAGGATTCCTACTCCTATGCACCCCATAATAATACCAAGGAAAGTACGCATATTTTTACCTTCTTTAAGCCATAAAATAGATATGATTACGGAAAACAAGGGAGTTGTAGAATTAATAATAGCAGCAAGTGACGCGGAAAGGTTTAACTCAGCGTAAGCAATTAAAACGAATGGAATGGCTGCATTAATGGCACCCAGAATCATTAACTCTTTCCATTTGTACTTGATTTCTATTTTTTGTTTTAGTAATCGTGCAAAAATAATAAGAGAGATAGCTGCAATTCCTACACGGCTTTCAATAAGAAATAAAGGGCCTAATGAAGGTGAAGCTATTTTGATGAATAAAAATGATGCACCAAAAAGGCTAGCCAGCAATAGTAAGATGCTAAATTGTTTGAAAGACATATCTTTACCATATCCTTTCTAAATGAGTAATTAAATCTCAAATTGACTCCTAACAGTTTAGCACCTAAACTTTCAGGAGTCAATTTGAGTATGGGGTCTTAAATCTGGCTTACCGTCAAAAATTAAATATGGGCTATGTTGTTCATGTTCAATTAAGAGTAAATAGGTATGCTATACTGAGGAATAAATAACTAAAGTGATACCAGGTGAAATGTATGAAGACAAGAGAAGAAATTTTTAATGAGCTACTAGAATCTATTTATGAACTCTCTCGTAACACGAGCGCATACGAAAACATACCTCGAAAATATGGAACAGAAGATGAACTATATATGGTTGAAGCACATACCATTGATTTAATTGGAGAAAATGTGAAAGTTAGTCCTTCGCACCTTGTGAAGCTTACCAATAAAACAAAAGGTGCCATTTCTCAAATGGTGGAT
Organism: Bacillus sp. N1(2025); assembly: GCF_053470005.1. Taxonomy (NCBI): domain Bacteria; kingdom Bacillati; phylum Bacillota; class Bacilli; order Caryophanales; family Bacillaceae; genus Bacillus; species Bacillus sp. N1(2025). Next base: position 207,082 of record NZ_JBLTJB010000003.1, on the reverse strand, counting down.
AAATTATTAAAAAAAGGGTTGGTTATAAAATATAAAAATCCAACCAATAGCCGAGAAGTTATCATAGAATTGTCGGAAAAAGGGAAACAAGCTTATAAGTATCACAAAGAACTTGATCGAATAGAATATGGAAAAATATTGAGTAGACTGGATCAATTTTCAACAGAAGATTTTATAAACTTCATGAAAATAGCTTCTGTAGTAAACAACCATATGAAAGACTCAACTCGAAAAAATTCCCATTAATTTCATATACCTTACAAAATCAATCACTAAAAGTTAAGTACTAGTGTTATGGGATCTTTATCTGAAAGTAATAAAAAGAACCCATTTTAAAATAATCAATCAAAATGGGTTCTTTATTATTTTTTAAGCTCTGTTTAATTTAATGTTTCAATTGCCTCACGCGTAAACGGAATTAATTCTTCTGTTCGTCCGTCTCGGATTTTGTTTACCCAGTCAGGATCAGCCAATAATGCGCGACCCACCGCTATCAAATCAAATTCTTCACGTTCTAATCTCTCGATCAAATTGCCCATTTTGTTGGCTTTGCCATTGGCCTCTTCTCCAGTAGCGAAGAAATCCACGAAATCAGCGCCATCAAGACCGACAGAGCCAACTGTAATTGTTGGTTTTCCTGTCAGTTTTTTAATCCATCCTGACAGATTCAGTTCAGATCCTTCAAATGCAGGTTCCCAAAAGCGACGAATAGATGCATGAAAGATGTCCACCCCTGCATCAGCTAATGGCGTTAAGAAACGTTTTAGTTCTTCTGGAGTTTCTACTAATTTTGCTGTATAGAAATCATATTTCCACTGTGAGATTCGCAACGAGATTGGGAAATCTGGTCCAACAACACGTCGGCAAGCTGCGATGACCTCACTCGCAAAGCGTGTGCGCTTAACTATGTCGCCACCGTATTCATCGGTACGTGTGTTTGTTTTTTCCCAAAAGAACTGATCGATTAAAAATCCATGGGCTGCCATAATCTCAATGCCATCAAAACCAACCTTTTTAGCATTGGCTGCTGCCTGTGCAAAAGCTTCAACCAATTCCAAAATTTCTTGTTTTGAGTAATCATTAGCGTTGCCTCGTGCACCCATGTGCCACAATTGAGAGAAAATTTTCCCACCGGCCTCGTGTACCCCATCAACTACTTTTGACCAACCGTTTAGCGCCTCTTCACCGTATAAGTGTGGTACGTCCTCCTGCCATGCTGGCACCTCGGATGCAACATCAGGATGGTTGATAAACGTACCCTCTGTCACAATAAGTCCAACACCATTTTCAGCTCTACGACGATAATACGCAGCGACATCCTCCCCTGGTACTCCATTTGGAGAAAAGTTTCGCGTCATAGGTGCCATCAAAATACGATTAGATAGTTTCAGATTTCCCATTTCGAATGGTTTAAAAAGAGCTTCAACTGACTGAAAATTATTCATAAAAACCTCCAAGTTTTATACTTTAAGACTTATTCATTATGCATTAACTCCATGGTCAAGAGCAGATCCGACTTTCAAGGCAGTTGCTACCATAATTGATTCAGCAACTTCTTCTTTGGAATCTCTATGTTTTTTAACTTGTTTAACATCGTCTTGACTAATAATTCTTCCCTCTAATTCCATTTATCCGTACCTACCGTTTGGTACAATTTTATGTTAGCAGATTAAGCGGACAAGCTGTTAAGAAATGTTTCGATTTCTTCTTGTGTTTTTCGAGCCTTGCTAACAAACCGCCCTGCTTCTTCTCCGTTATGATAAGCGATAAAACTTGGAATACCAAATACATTCAGTTCTATGCACAAATCAATAAAGTCATCCCGGTCTACATAAATAAACTGATATTCCGAATAATTTGCTTCAATGTCCGGCAAAATTGGCTCGATCGCCCGACAGTCTGGGCACCAGTCCGCTGAAAACATAAAGACAACGCGCTCTGTTTTTTTTAACTTCTCAAAATGATCCATTGATTGTAAATTTTCCATCATGATTCCCTCCATTCTTTTCATATACATAATCTTTGTATTCTTTAGCACGTATAAGATGTTGGATATCATCTATATTATCCATTTGAACATCTCGCATCCATCCTTGATCATAAGGGGATTCATTTACATATTCAGGACTATCCTCTAATTCTGTGTTTACTTTTAGAATCTAAAGGATGAGATAAGTTCGGAGTAGTTTTAATGGACTCCACATCACCACAGCTATTGTTTATCGATAATGAATTCCCTTCCTCGGGGGATCTAAGAATACAATTTCATCAAATCGTTGTTTGAGCATAATCTGTAATCTCCAAACGTACTCGATCTTCAACTTTTGCCCAAATAGGGTCCTTGGAATAATACAGTTCTGTTGGTGTAATCACTTAACCTCCTTCTATCAACAACCAAACTTTTGTACCTACCAGTCGGTACAATACTATATTAGCATGCTTTTTTAGGTTTTTGCAACCCTGTATCTTTTAAAAAATAAAAAGACGTATATTCACCATTTTCATTCACAAAGCACAATTGTTACTACCAACCATCAATTATCTACCTTATTTAAAATAGAGTACAACAGAGTAGCTTAAGAAAAAAATCACTGTATTTCAATGATTAATAAATGTATCATTCCAGAAGGGGTCATGACTATTACATCATCATTTAATTTGTGACCAATTAGACTTTTTCCGATTGGAGACTCATCAGATATATAGTTTTCAGATAAATGTGATTCTGCAGAACTAACAAGTTTAAGATGCATTTCATATTTTCCTGTCATTTCTTTAACAGTGACAATGGATCCGATCCCTACTTCTCGTATATTTGCATTTTTAATTATTTTTGCTTGCTTTATAATGTATTCCAAATCATTTATTTTCTTTTTAAGTGCAGCAAATTCATCTACTGAAATTTGATACTCAGGATCTTCATTAAAATCACAAAAATTTCTACTCTCTAGAACTTTTTCACTAACTTCTTTCCATCTTTTTTTCTTTAAATAAAGTAATTCTTTCTTCAACGCATTATAACCAGCTTCCGTGAGTAACTTCTTGTCTATCCTCATTCACCCTCCTTTACCGAAACTATTTTTCTCGGCTTTGTTGATTCTGTTACATTTTTGCATAAAGAATCACCAAACACTAATGCGATAATCAGTAACGGTTAGGAAATCCGGAAAATCCATTGCTATGTTAAAGTTTTTAAGATTAAGCCTGATACTGTACTGTTACTCCAACAGTTGGTTCCTAAAGCTCCATAATTTCATGGAACTTCCTCACTTATGCAGTGGGAATAATAACAAGAATAGTGTTAAAAATCAGGGGTGAAAGTTAAGCTGTTCCTATTCAACTAAAGGATTGCTTTAATTAAAGAACAAAGATTAAACAAGTGAAAATAGAAAGAGAATCTGTCAAGTTCTCTTAAATACGAAAAATAAATGCCATTACTGTGTTAAAAAACAAAATGAGTACATCGTTTAATGTTTATAACGGATTAGAGAAATCATTGCCCAAACTCCTATAACAGGACCGATCGCAAGGATGGAGAATGCCCATTTCCACCCTACGATATCTTCAAAGACTGGAATCAAATAAATAGAAAAGACCGTAATAAGAAAACCTATAGCCATTTGAAATGTCAAGGCAGTTCCTGCACATTCTGATTTTGCGAAATCTGCAACCATTGCTGAAAATTGTGCTGAATCTGCAACAACTGATATCCCCCAAATGATTGCTACAATAACGGTAATCCATATAGAAAGACCAAAGGTAAGTCCGATACATAAAGAAGATACAGCACTAACAATCATGGCAATCATAGAAAGTCGTGATTTTCCAATTTTATCAGCACATAATCCACCTATTATCGAACCTATAGCCCCCGAAATTCCAATTGTTAAAAATGCAAATAGTGTACTGGTCTCTTGTAAAGTTGTTCCCTTTAAGGATGCTTTAAAGCTGGCTGTTAAGAAATATGGAAGCCATGTCCACATAGCATACAATTCCCATATATGACCAAAATATCCATAGTTAGCTAGCATTACAGGTCGATTTTTTAAAATGTATTTGAGTGTATTTATCGACACAGTAGCTACTTCTTTTTTAGACTCCGGAGCATCCGGAAGACCCCAATGCATAATACCAGCTGCGATTAATGCTAATAAAGAGCTGACCAGCATTAATATCTTCCAGCTGACATTCGGAATAAATAAATTAAAAAGATGTGGCAATGAAGAACCTAATGTCAGAGCTGCAATCAGGATTCCAATACCAAATCCTCGTCTATTTTGAAACCAAGTAGAGAGTAGTTTCACGGCAGTTGGATAAACACCTGCCATAGTAATTCCTGTTAGAAAACGAAAACTTAATCCCATTACCATTCCGGTGCTTAAAGTAAATAAACTATTGATAACAGCTCCGAATATACTGGCAATAGCAAATATTTTTCTTGGGTTATAACGGTCTGCCAACCCTAGAAAAGCAAAACAAATGGCTCCAATAATGAATCCAACCTGTACGGATGTGGTCATCCATGACCCTTCTGTTGCACTCATTCCCCATTGATGTCTTAATTGGGGAAGAACGGCTGAAGCGCTAAACCATAAACTGAGGGCAAATAGTTCAGCCAATGCAATCAAAAATAGAGCTCTCCATCTATTAATACTGTTCACATCAGACATAATGGGGTTTTTTCCTCCCCTCGCGTTTCCAATTCTGCCTGCAACGTATGAGAACGTAGACATTACGCATGGAATATGTCGGGTATATCTACGTTCTTTTTAAAATTAGTTATACAAAGGTAAAGTAAGGTCGGCCTTGTCATAAAGCTTTTTTTACTTGTTACGTTTAAGCGTTGAATTCACGTGAACATTTCTTTCTAGTGAATTTTTTACAGGAGAAATTTCCATTGCTTTTGAAACTAACTCTTCAAGTTGTTTATCGTCTGCGTCACTATCTACCGTGAATTGAACATCAACTTCATTAAAACCTGGATTTCCTTCTTTTAAGCCCAACATTACATTTAAGTCTAATTGTCCTGAAGTGCTAACTTCTAGGGAATTCACCTTAATACCCTTTAAACTAGCTGTTGCAATAAATGCAAGTGATAAACAACCACCCAGAGCACTTAATAAAAGTTCAGCTGGGCCTGGACCCTTATTAGATCCTGAGAACCAATCTGGCTCATCAATCGGAATGGGTTTGTGGTCACTTACATGCGCTTCAGCGTAAAATCCATCTTTCCATTTTACCGAAGAAGACCATCCTGCCATTCCTTCCTCAGGATTTTTCTTGTAATTTTCTACTAAGTTTTCAATAACTTTTGTATCGACTCCATTAATTTTTGTCATTTTTATATCTCCTTCATTTTGTTTTTTATAAAGATTATCTCTTTCTACTCTCGTTATCTAATAAAAGTTATTATGATTTTTTGGGGGAATGGCACAGCTGCCAACAGTACATAACCTTCCATAAGATTATTCATCATATGCAACTAATGCATTAACTCCATGAGAAAGAGCAGATCCGGCTTTCAAGGCAGTTGCTACCATAATTGATTCAGCAACTTCTTCTCTCGTTGCTTTCGCTTTTTTGGCTGCTTTAGTGTGGATATCAATACAGTAAGGGCACCCTGTTGTATGTGCCACTGCTATAGCAATCAACTCTTTTTCCTTAACACTAAGTAATCCCGCCTTCATCGCTTGTTGGTCAAAAGTCATAAACGCTTTAAAGGCATCTCCATCTAACTGAGAAAACTCTTTTAGTCGGTTGATATAAGGAGCTCTAAATAATTCATCATCAGCTGTTCCATCATAAGCGTTTAAAGCATTGACACCATGAGCAAGAGCAGACCCTGCTTTCAAGGCAGTTGCTACCATAATTGATTCAGCCATTTCCTCCCTAGAAGCTCTATGTTTTTTAACTTGTTTAACATGAAAATCAATACAATGGGGACATCCAGTCGTATGAGCAACAGCAACTGCAATTAATTCCTTTAATTTAGCTGTTAACTTTCCTTCAGATAACGCTTTTCTGTCAAAATCTACAAATGTTTTAAAGCTTTCAGGTGAAAGTGTACTAAATTCACCTAAACGGTTAAAATGTGATTTTTTGTATAAACTATCGTTCTGATTCATAATTTTCCCCTCTAACTTTTTTATTTCACACCTGACTGTACCTACTATTCGGTACAATTAGGTGTGATGATATATTACCAAAATAGATCAATGTTGTTTCTTATGAATTCTCAAGGTTTTCAATATAATGTTGGACGCTTTGAGCTGCTATTGATCCATCACCCGTAGCTGTGACAATTTGGCGCAGGGTTTTATCACGGATATCTCCAGCTGCATAAATACCAGGAATCTTAGTAGCCATTGCTTCATCCGTCACTACATAACCTTCTTCATTGGTTATATCTAAGTTTTTGAATGCAGCATTTAACGGAAGTGTACCCACGTAAATAAATACACCATTTGCAGGGAATTGAGATTGTTCCCCTGTTTTTGTATCTTTTAACGTTACTGTATTCACTGTTCCATTTCCTGCATTTATACTTGTAACTTCTTTATTCCAAATGAATTCAATCTTTTCATTGCTAAATGCTCTTTCTTGGAGTATTTTTTGTGCACGCAACTGATCTCGACGGTGAATAATGGTGACTTTTGAAGCGAAACGTGTAAGATACACAGCTTCTTCTACAGCCGAATCTCCTCCACCCACAACAACAAGTTCACGTCCTTTAAAGAATGCTCCATCACATACTGCACAATATGAAACTCCTAAACCACCAAGCTCATTCTCCCCTGGAACTCCAAGCTTTTTATGGTCTGCCCCAGTAGCGATGATAACAGATTTTGCATAAAATTCTTTCTTTGTAGTTACTACTTTTTTTAAACGGCCTTCATCTATAATTTCTTTTATATCTCCATATTCATATACAGCACCAAACTTTTTGGCGTGCTCAAACATTTTATTAGAGAGGTCTGGACCTAAAATATGATCAAAACCAGGATAATTCTCTACATCCTGCGTATTAGCCATTTGTCCACCAGGTATTCCACGTTCAATAAGCAATGTGTTCAAATTAGCACGTGAAGTGTAAACTGCTGCTGTCATTCCAGCGGGTCCTGCCCCAACTATGATGACATCATAAATTTTCATTTCCTCCAATGTGATCTCCCTCCTTTAAAAGAATTCAATAATGCACATTTGATTAAAGGGACTTAATTTTTGAAACTTCTTCTTTTAATTGCACAATACCAACAATACCAGTAAAAGGTTTTTCGAATTTATTATTAAAATAGAAGCGTGTATTAGGGATACTCATTACACCAAATTCTGCAGCAAGCTCCGGATTCTCATCCACATCAACTTTAACAACTTGTACTTTATCACCAAACTCTTTGTCAAACTCCTCTAATGTCTCAGCAAAAACCCGGCATGGTCCACACCAAGATGCTGAAAAGTTTAGTAAAACCACTTTATCTGTATTTAAGTTCTTTTCTAAATTACCATCTGTTACTTTGATTATAGTCATTTTGTTTTTCCTCCTGAGTTGTAAAAAGCTTTTTTTAATAATTAATTGAATCGATTAAAGAGTAGACACTTTACCTTTGACTTCTATTTCTACGCCTGCTTTTTTGACCATGTTACCTACTATACATGCTCTATCAGCTGCTTCATTCACTCTTTGCATTGACTGTACTTCTTTTTCTGTTGCATCAGCAGATAAAACAACACGAGGATAATGGATAATATCAAAACTACTGTCAGAAGCAACCATCTCAGAATCAACCTCAATACTCACTACTGGCAGTTTTCTTGATTCAACCATAGACACTAATGTTGCTACATAACAAGCTTGTACTGATGACACAAGGATTTCTTTAGGTGATGCTCCTTGCCCATTACCTCCATACTCTGTTCCTATAGCAATGGGTGTATCAATATATTGAGATTTGATGGTGCCGTTACCTTCTACTCCTCCTTTCCAAACAGCATTCAGTTTTACATTCAAATTAGACATATTAAACACTCCTTTAGTTTTTGATTGCCATCATTTTTAACATTGTTAAAACATCATGTGATATAGATTTCACTTACTCTTTCCAGTCTTTTTTCTAATTGTTCAAAATGAACAAAGCGTGCTTCTCTCAAATATTCAGTTCCTTCAATGAATAAAAGGAGTGCAGGAACCGTAAGAATTGAAAACCTTGAGGCTATCTCCTCTACGTTGTAAGCATTGATATACCCTAATTTGATATGTGGAAATTTATCCAGTAATTCTCTGAGTTGAGGCAAGACTGCATGGCATACTCCACAATCCGGCCTTGAAATATACAAAAAACTAAATTTATTATGATGGATAAAGTTATCTATTGAATCTAAAGATGTTAATTCAACTGTTTCTACCATTAGACCTCTCCCTCCTAATACTAGTCTTTAATAGGTTTAAACTTAAAACTGCCATTGCTAAACAGACCAGATCTATATTTAGTTTTGGAAGAGAAGTTAGAGTTTTAAAAAACTCATCTAAGAAAAATTGGTTGCCCCACTTATTTTTTTCTTGGAGGAATTCCGCAGCTTCCATCAGTACATAGTGTGTCATCCTCATTATTCACTGATATATTCTTAAGTTTCAGTAACGGATTTTCTTCTTCCCATACCTTGTTGAGTGCCTCTAAGAAAGCCTCTGCTGGTTGTGCACCTGAAACGGCGTATTTCTGATTTATAATTAAAAAGGGAACTCCAGAGATACCATAACGCTTAGCTTCTATTTGATCTGATCTTACCTCATCTGCATAAAGAGACTTGTCATTTAGGACCTTCAGAGCCTCTTGTCTATCTAAACCAGAAGCCTCTGCTAAATCTGCAAGGGTTTCATGATCACCTACATCCTTAGAATCAGTAAAGTGTGCATTAAGCAGATTTTCCAAGATATCAGCTTCTTTTCCTTTTGTTTTTGCCCATTTTGTTAAGCGGTGGGAATCAAACGTATTAGTTGGTTTCAAACCTTCTAAATTAAATGTTAATCCAACCTTTTTTGCACTTTGAGTTAAGTTTTCAAGGAACTGTTTTGTTTGTTCGGCATCCCCAAATTTAGAAAGTAATTTTTCGTAAAAACTTTGCCCGTTATATACTGGCGCACTAGGATCTAATTCAAAACTTTTATATTCAACTTTAACTTCATCTTTAAAAGCGAATTGTTTCAATGCTTTTTCTAAATTTTGTTTACCTATATAACAAAAGGGACATGCTACATCAGACCAAACTTCAATTTTCATATGAACACTCCTTTAATTAAATTATTTAAATTTGACTTACGTAATTATCGTATTCCTCCGCCTTTAGAAGTTCTTTTATCTCCTCTGTGTTAGAAGCTTTTACTTTCAGTAACCACCCTTTATCATAAGGTGATTCATTCACAAATTCTGGACTATCTTCTAATTCTGTATTCACTTCTATAATCTGTCCGTTAATCGGAGAAAAAAGCTCAGATGTAGTTTTAACTGATTCAATACTCCCAAAGCTAGCATCTTTCACTGTTGAAGTTCCCACTTCTGGGAGTTCTAGAAATACAATTTCTCCAAGCGTTGATTGAGCATAATCAGTAATTCCTAAGATAGCAATGCTGTTATCAACCTTTACCCATAAATGTTCTTTAGAATAATACATATCTGTTGCACTCCTTCAGTCAGTTATAAGCAAGTTACTGTACCTACTATTTGGTACAGTAACTTTTGAAAAATACTCTTATAATTATTCTTTTTTCTTATTGTGACTTAAAGATGCCTGAACATGAACATTTCTTTGGATTGTATTTTTTACAGGTGAAAGTTTCATGGCCTGTGCAACAAGTTCTTCAATCTGATGTTCATCCGCATCACTATCGACATTAAAATGCGCATTGATTTCATCAAAACCAGGATTTCCTTCCTTTAATCCTAAAAAGACATTCAAATCTAGTTGTCCTGAAACCTCTACTTCTAATGAGTTTATCTTAATTCCCATTCCACTAGCAGTTGCAATAAACCCCACTGACAAGCAAGAACCTAGTGCGCTTAATAAATATTCCACTGGGTTTGCTCCCTTATTGGAGCCTGCTAACCATTTTGGCTCATCAACATGAATAGGAGCATGATCACCTACTTTTGCCTCAACATGGAATCCATTATCCCATTTTACAGAAGATGACCAACTTCCAGTACCTTCAGCAGGATTTTTTTTGTATTGCTCCACTAAACCTTCAATAATACTCATATCAACACCATTTAATTTTGCCATTGTTTATCTCTCCTTCAGCACAGGATTGTACCTACCAGTCGGTACAAAAAGAGCTTAACATAAGAAAAACAATATTGCAAGAAAAAAACAGTTGACTATTCTAGATTAAATTGTTTTCGGATTACTTCTATAATGTCACTTAAAAAGTTGACGTTTTGTTGGTTTTTCATTAGCAAAATTCCTCCTTCAATCATAGCTACAATTGCTTGAGCATCTTTTTTAGTATCAAAGGAATCTAACAGACCTTGTTCAACCATTTCATTTAATGTAATCTCTATAGCCCCTATCCAACATTCAAATAAATGTTGAATTTTTACACGAAACGTTTCATCATGCTCGCTCATTTCAATGGCTAAGTTTCCTATAGGACAACCTGATTTATTCTTCACTTCAGTATGAAAAGTAAGTGTTCTGTCCAACATCATATTTAACTTATTTACTGGAGTATTATCTGACTGAAGAATATCTGATATTAACTCTGTTTGCCATTCATGGACTATAGATTCCACTACTGCTAATCCTAAATCATATTTAGATGAGAAGTAGTGATAAAATTGGCCTTTTCCAATCTCTGCAGCCACAAGAATATCATTTATAGAGGTTGCTTGATATCCCTTAGAATAAATAATCTCTCTTGCAGCTGATATTATTTCGTGCTTTTTAGACAAATTTCTCACACCTTAATCGCAAAGTTTAGTTTATATATTATATGATTCCATTAGGTTTTGCCAAGCATTTTAGGAATGGATCATATTTCCATCATCCAGTATAGTCATCAGAACATTACTTTCATGTAATGAACAGTTAAGAAATACCTTAAATTATAAAAGTAGGACAGGCTCCTAGCACCATGTAAATAATAAACGGCACCTATGCTATAATTTACATTTTTGGATTAACATGTATAATAAGATTCTCCCGGCCGGAGATTGATGTAAATAACGGAGGATTTTATATGAAAGAAAACAAGGCGAGTATGACTTCCCTTCTGTCCGCTTTCGGAAGGGCGTACCACAGTAAATACGACACCCCGGTGATATTTGATGATTTTATGGCACAAGATCTGATTTCTGAAAAAGAGCATTCGGACATCCGCGATCATCTGATTCAAGGTATATCATTTTTCAGCAAAGACATGGCCCAGAGGCTTCAAGGCCAACCGGATGACATCTTAAAATGGGTGACTCAAGTACAGCTGTCTCCTACACCGTTAGCCCGTGCCGCATATTGTGAAGAAGTGCTTTTGAATGAAGTGAAGCTCGGGGCCAAACAGTATGTTATCCTTGGCGCGGGGCTCGATACTTTTTGTTTCAGGCATCCTGAGATGACAAACGCCTTAGACATATTTGAAATCGATCATCCCGCTTCACAGGAAGACAAAATAAACAGATTGAAACATCTGAATCTCGGTATTTCCCATCATCTTCATTTTGTACCGATGGACTTCGCCGCTTCGCTTTCTTTCAGCCGTCTGTATCAGGAAGGTTTTTCACGCCAAAAAACCTTTTTCAGCCTGCTCGGTGTGTCATACTATCTTACGAAAAAGCATCTCGCCCGCCTGCTCACACAATTATTTGCTGAAGTCCCGCCGGGAAGCTCTATCGTGTTTGATTATGCAGATGAGTCCCTTTTTGAAGAAAGAGGACTGTCAAACAGAGTGGAAAACATGGTGAAAATGGCTGCAGCAAGCGGAGAACCGATGTTATCGTGTTTCAGTTATAAAGAAATCGAAAAAATATTAGAATCATCAGGTCTGCTTATTTATGAACATTTATCTCCGGCGGACGTCAATGACCGTTTTTTCAGCGGACGCACTGACCATTTAACCGCATTCGAGACCATTCATTATATACATGCCGTCAAAAAGTAATCAGCTGCCGCAAACAAAAAAAGACATCTCACAGACGTGAGATGTCTTTTTGTCATACCGATTGTCTGTTGTTTGCAAATTTCTTTGAGACGAAAGGATATAACAGCAAACCGACGAAGAACAGCCCGATACCGAGAATAAAGGTCGTTAAATCGGCCGTTCCGGTAATAATGACATAAAAAGAATAAATGCAGGCAAGGATGGCGATGATACCGTCTCTTACTCTTGAACCCTTTATCTCGTCATACGTTTCACCCGTAAAAATGAGCTTCAGGCTGTAAAACGCTGACACGAGATACGGAATCAGATAAGCGAGCGTCGCCGCCGTCGTTAAAAACGTAAACGCGTCACTGATCGTCCGGGAAATAACCGAAAAGATAAAGATCTGTGACATCACGTTCGTTACGATTAACGACACAACCGGGCTGCCCTGTTTATTCGTTTTTGCAAAAGCAGCGGGAAAGTCTCCTGATTTCGCCGCTTGATACGGAACTTCAGAACCGAGAAGAATCCAGCCGAGCATCGTTCCGAACAGACACAAAATCGCCAGAATCGCCATAATGACGCTTCCCGCGCTGCCGACGATCGCGTACAATACGTCAACAAACGGTTTTTCCGAGCCGACAAGCTTACCATGCGGAAGCACGCCCATCGTAATCAATGTTACGATGATATAGATGCTGAGAGCGATCAATAATCCGGTAATGGTGGCGCGTTTCACGTCACGCTGCGAACGGGCGCGCCCGGATAAAATGACTGCCGATTCAATTCCGACGAACGCCCATAATGTTGAAATCGCCGCATTGTGGATCTGTCCGCCGATTCCCTCAACTGTGTGAGGACCTGTTTGAACCGGAAAATAAAAATGATCGAAAAACGACGTTTGAAACACAAACAAACCTGCAATGATAAAGAAGATAAATCCTAATACTTTTGAAAACGTCGTGACAAAATTTAATTTACTCGCACCGTTAATGCTGGTGACGAGAATCGTGTGAGTGCCCCATAATAAAACCGTACATACGGCAAACGTCAGCAGCTGGCCGAGCGTAACCGCCTGACCGCCGATCGAAAACATTTCACGCTTATCCGTTAAAATCGGGAAAAATGATGTTAAATATCCGGCAAGGCTCGTGATGATCGCCACGTTGCTGATCCAGCTCGCCACCCAGTAGCCCCACACCATCGTGAAGCCCGCTGCATTCCCTTTTTTCCGATCGCTGAACAGCGCACGCGCATAGCTTTGCGGCCCCGCCGTCAGCTCAGGCTTGCGGATGGATAAGTGGCCGAAGACCAGCGCGATCATTAACACACCGGCTCCCGTTAAAAGCCATGCCGATGTGGCGCCGAACGGGCTCGCGATTTTTGCGAGCGTACTCGGAAGCGAAAAGATGCCCGAGCCTACCATATTTCCTACGACAAACGCCGTTAATAACCAAAAACCCCATTTTTTCGTCTGTTCCATTCCTGTACCTCCTGGTTGTTCATTCGTACGGACCAGACCCCGAGACCATATTTACACGCAAAAAAAGCCTGAACAAAAGTCCATGCTTAAAGAAACACACACACCCTTGATCTCCGGATAGCCCTCCGCGAAAAAGCACGCGGCAGTCCTGCACTTATTCAGATACAGTCCCAGCATAAAGAAGGATCGGCTTTCTTTACACTTCGGCGCTGATGCCTTTAACACATGTTTTGCGGCCCCTATCAGCCTGGCATGTGCGACTCATCATCAAGCGCAACCTCTACCTCACCGAGAAAGAGTGAGGATTTTTATCATTCAATTCTACTCAGAGGTTATCAGAGATAAAAAGATCTGTCAAAGGGAAAAATTAGATGGAAAACGGATAGAGCGTTCGCCCTACCCGTCTTATATGGTCAGCGGTTGTTTTTTTTCTTTTGAACAGCTTCTTGAAGCGGATCGTCTTTCAGAGCTGCACCGGCGTCTTCAAGCGCGCCTTGAATGACATTTTTGTTTTTATCGCTGTTTTTTCCTTTTTCTTTGTTAAAGAAAGCCATCTGTATCACCTCTTTATCAAATATAGGTACACCTATAATGTGTCTTTTTCCGCGGCAGAATATGCGGAATCCGCGTCTCCTTCCTTTTGGCGGAACAGGTAAAGTTTGTTGATCAAACATGCATTCTCTTGATATATTTGTAATTCAGGGGATTTTGGCAAAAATAAAAAGGAGAAGCGAAAAATGACAGGAAAAACACACATCATGGGAGGCATCGCTTCTTGTTCCGCAATTGCGTATTATTACGGGTATGATCCGGTCCTTATGACCTCAGCGGGTGCCCTCGGGGCGCTGATTCCCGACATATGCCATACGAAAAGCAAAATCGGCAGGACGCTGCCCGTTCTGTCCAAAATCGTAAGCACGGTGTTCGGCCACAGAACGTTTACACACAGCCTGCTGTTTATGCTTATTATGTTTTTCATTACGGCAACCTATATTCCGAATCCGAGCATTTCCGCCGGACTGATGATCGGAATGGCGAGCCATCTTGTGCTTGACGCATGGACCGTCAACGGCATTAAACTGCTGTTTCCGTCCGCCATCCGCTTCCGTCTTCCCCTTTATATGAGAACGGGGAGTTTTTCGGAGCAGCTTGTGCTGGCCGGCTTAACGATTGTATCCTGCTATTATTTATACGAACTGGTTCACGGCCGCATCTCTTAAACAAAAAGCATCTTTCGCTTTTAGGGTGAGGAGTCATACATATGAAGAAAACCTTTTTCAGCAATCATCGGTTTTTATGCCTGTCCATCCTGTTCATGTGGATGAAAACCTATGCCGTTTATAAGCTCGGTTTTGATCTGCAGAACAATTCGGTTCTTGAGGAATGTCTGCTTCTCATTAATCCGCTGAGCTTCATTGTGCCGCTGTTCGGCATCGCCCTGCTGCTGACAGAAAAAAAACAGCGGATCTTTCTGCTTTCGGCAAATGTGATGCTGACGGGAATTTTAATCGCGAATACGGTGTTTTACGGGTTTTATATTGATTTTATCACCATACCGGTTTTGTTTCAGGCGAGCAATATGGGTGATATGGGAAGCAGCGTCCAAGAGCTGTTTCACCCGCTTTATATCGCCTTATTTTTGGATATTGCGGTTTTGTTTTATCTTGGTAAAAGGCATAAAGCCGATAAAGGTAAAGCCAGCACCCGTACCGTTAAAGCGTATGCGTGGGCATCAGCCGGCCTCATGCTGTGCAACCTTGCGCTGTCTGAGGCCGAGCAGCCGAAGCTGTTCAAGCACCCTTTTGATCGTGAAGCGCTCGTAAAAGGAATCGGCCTGTTCCACTTTCATTTGTATGACACCATTTCGCAGACGCTGAATGCAGGGGCTAAAGCGTTTGCCGATGAAGACAGCCTTGCGGCGGTCGCAAATTACACTCAAGCCGACTACAGCAGGCCGTCCGAATCAAAGTTCGGGCTCGCAAAGGGGCGTAATGTGATTTTTGTGACGCTCGAATCAACACAGCGTTTTGTAATGGATGAGCGGGTCAACGGGCGGGAGATTACCCCGTTTTTAAATATACTGCGGAAAAAAAGTTATGACTTCACTCATTTTTATCAGCAGACTGAACAGGGAAAAACCTCAGATTCAGAATTCATTACTGCGAATTCGCTGTATCCGTCTTCAAGCGGCGCCGTTTTTTTTACAAAAAGCGGCCACCGGTTCAATACGATGTACCATATGTTAAAAGACCGTCAATACTATTCAGCCGTTCTGCATGCCAATCATAAGACCTTTTGGAACCGGGATGAGATGTACGAGGCATTCGGAATCGACCGTTTTTTCGACGCGGATGAATTTAAGGTGACACAGGAAAATTCAACAGGCTGGGGTCTGAAGGACAAGGAATTTCTCGAACAGTCAGCGGAAAAATTAAAGAAGCTTCCGCAGCCGTTTTACGCGAGCCTGCTGACTTTGACCAACCATTTTCCTTTTGAAATTGATAAACAGGATCAGCTCATTGAGGAACCGGACACAAGCAGCGAGTTATTAAACCGCTATGTGACGACGGTCCGCTATGAAGATGAGGCCCTGAAACACTTTTTCAAGAAGCTGAAAAAAGAAGGACTGTATGACAACGCGATGATCGTCCTGATGGGAGATCATTACGGTATATCCGAAGCCCATAATCAAGGACTTGCCGAATTCTTAGGGAAAGAGGAAATCACTCCGTTTGATACGGTTCAGCTTCAGCGCGTGCCGTTTATCATTCATATTCCCGGGGTGACCGACCGTGCGCCGGAAACGATTGCTTCGGCCGCGGGACAGGTTGATGTAAGACCGACGCTGCTTCACCTGCTCGGCATTGAAACGAAGGGCAGCATTCAGTTCGGCAATGATCTGTTTTCCAGAGAGCGGACCCCGTTTGCGGTACTGAGAAACGGCAGCTTTATCACGGATGATCATATTTATACGAAAAATACGTGTTACAGCCGTAAAACGGGTGAACCGCTTTCTGACATGAGCGCGTGCAGCGATGAGAAAGAAAAAGCGGAACAAGAGCTGATGCTTTCCGATAAAATATTAAACGGCGACCTGCTGCGGTTTTATAAGCAATAAAAAAATCCCTCCGTTATATGGAGGGATTTTTCATGTTTCATATATAAGCCGTCCGGTCATTTTCGTATCATATCCGGATAATTGAGAAAGCTGAGACTTGAATTCCTCAGAATTAAGAATGTCCTGCACGCTTTGAACAAGCTCCCGGTTTTGTTTTAAGACGACCACATCGTACTGCTCACTGATCACCGGGATAAAGTCCGTGCCCGCCATATGCGCCGCATGCTGCGACCCGACTCCGATATCCGCCTTTCCGCTTGATACTTGTGAAGCCGCTGACAGATGATCCGTGACAATGTCATGATAGCCGGCGACATCAGACGGCGTAATGCCGAAAGATCTGAGCTGTTCATCCAGCAGCACCCTCGCGCCTGATCCTTTTTCGCGATTGACGATGCGGACATCTTTTCGGCTCATGTCCTGAAAACCCTGAATGTTCAGCGGATTACCTTTTTTCACATATAATCCGGCCTGCCGCAGCACGACATGAAAAAGCGCAAACGGCTCCCCTGAAAGAATGCGCTTCACGTACGGGATGTTATACTGCCCCGTCTCCCCATCGTATAAATGCAGACTGACGATGTCACAGGCCCCGCGGTACATCTCGATCAGGCTGTTCAAACTGCCGCTGTACTTGCGGAGCGGAGCCGCCTGTATTGTTTGTTCCAGCTGTTTGCTGAGGAGGTCCATCGACACATCCTGCCCGCTGATGATAACGGACTGCCTTTTTTCCGGCTCCCGCCCGCGGGACGGGTCAGGCGCTTCTGCTGCGGATGGCTTTTTTGACATTCTCATGTTTGCTTTATATTGTTTTAAGTCCTCTTCATCGACCCTCATCTGTCTTCCGACCCTGTACGCCGGAATGAGTCCTTTTTTTATCAAATCATATACTGTCAGTTTGGAGACCTTCAAAAGGCCCGCAACTTCTTCTATTGTATAGGAAGTGGCTTCCGTCATATTATCACGCTCCGTTTTTATTATAACTGTTCAGATATTGAAAAAAAACCGCACCATCACGTACAATTGCGTTATAATTAGTTTGATCTAATGATATTTAGCTATAAGGGGTGCACAATGTTGAAAAAGAAAGCGACACTACTCACAACTGCGGCTATGGCCGTTTTCCTCGCAACTGCGGGCTGCTCATCCGGACAATCGTCCAAAGGCGGACAAAACGAAAAAGTCACGCTGACCGTCTCTGCGGCAGCCAGCGCTCAGGATGCACTTGAAGAAATCCAGACCAACTACGAAAAATCTCATTCAAACGTAACCATTCAAGACAACTTCGGATCATCAGGCACATTGCAAAAACAAATTTCACAAGGCGCGGGAGCTGATTTATTCTTCTCGGCAGCCGAAGATAAATTCGAAAAGCTCGTTCATGACGGAGATATCGATAAAAAGGACAGCACGGATCTTTTGAAAAATGATCTCGTCATGATCGTGCCTGAGAAAAACAGCGCACACCTGACACATCTGAATGACCTGAAAAAAGACAGCACGGAAAAAATTGCGCTCGGCACGCCTGAATCCGTTCCGGCCGGACAATACGCCAAACAGTCATTGACGGCATTATCCCTGTGGGACAAGGTAAAAGATAAAGTCGTCTATGCAAAAGACGTTCGCCAGGTGCTTTCTTATGTTGAAACCGGAAATGTCGATGCCGGGCTTGTCTATAAAACAGACGCGCTGATTTCGAAAAAGGTGAAAATCACCGATGAAGCGCCGGCGAAAACGCACGATCCGATCGTTTATCCGCTCGGCATCGTCAAGGATACAAAGCACCGTAAAGAAGCAGAAGCGTTTTATCAGTATCTGCAGTCAGATAAAGCGATGAAAGTGTTTAAGAAATATGGATTTACTGCCAAGTAACATTACGGCTTCGGAGTTTTTCACTCCCGTCGTACTGTCGTTTCAGGTGGCTTTGACATCAGGCATCGCCGTCATCATTCTCGGGACGCTTGCCGGCGCCTGGATGGCGAAAGCGCGATTTCCCGGAAAAACGGCTGTGGAGACCCTGTTTATGCTCCCGCTCGTTCTTCCGCCTACCGTTGTCGGCTTCATTCTCATTATTATTTTCGGGAAACACAGCTTTATCGGCCGGGCGATTGAGCGGATTTTTCACCAGCCCGTCATTTTCACGTGGTCGGCCGCGGTGATCGCTTCGGCCATTGTTGCCTTCCCGCTTATGTATCAGTCCGCTAAAACGGGCTTCGCCGCGGTTGATGCCGACATCGAGGGAGCGGCGAAAGTAGACGGAGCCGGCAGATGGCAGGTGTTCACCCGTATTTCCGTCCCGCTTGCCTTTCCCTCCCTCTTGACCGGAAGCATTCTCAGTATTGCAAGGGCGCTAGGTGAATTCGGGGCGACTTTAATGTTTGCGGGAAATATTCCCGGCGTCACCCAAACGCTGCCGACAGCGATTTACGTCGCGATGGACTCCGGCAATGAAACACTCGCCTGGGTGTGGGTGATCTGTATTGTGATCATTTCTTTCCTGATGCTGTTTTTCATTCAATTGAAAAAACCCGCTTGACCGATCCGCCTTCCGCGCACCTTTCGCCGGAAGGCTTTTTGATTTAAAATCGGATGGTATATAATGAAACAAAAAACACACAAAGGGTGCGGCCATGAAGATTAATGTCATTATCGCGGATGATAATTCTTTCATCAGAGAAGGAATGAAAATCATTTTGCATACATATGAGGAATTTACTGTATCGGCAACGTTGGAAAACGGACTCGAGGCGGCAGAGTATTGTAAACACAATCCCGTCGATATCGCCTTGCTGGACGTCCGCATGCCGGTGATGAACGGTGTCGAAGCCGCAAAACGGATCGCGGAGGAAACGGATACGAAGCCGATGATCCTGACGACATTTGACGACGATGAGTATATTTTAGAAGCGATTAAAAACGGCGCGAAAGGATATTTATTAAAAAATACCGAACCGGAACGGATACGCGATGCGATCAAAAGCGTTTTCAACGGGCACAGCATTCTTCAGGACACCGTGCTGGATAAAATAAAAGACAGCCTTTTCCGGCCGGCGGAAGCAGCGCATCAGATTGATGAAAGCCAGTTTACTGAAAGAGAGCTCAGTATCATGTCGCTTATTGCGAAAGGACTGTCGAACAGGGAAATTTCAAAACAGCTTTTCATTTCTGAAGGGACGACGGCCAATTATATTTCATCTATTTTAGGGAAAACAGGGCTTGAGCACAGAACGCAGATCGCGATTTATTATATCACCGGGAAGGTGGATAACGGGCGTTGAACGGTATGGATTTTTGGATGCTGATGAGCAGACTGATCGCCATTTTTTATACGGCTTTTTTGTTCGTATCGGCAGACCGCCCTTACACGCCGTACGCCGTCTTGTTTCTGCTCGCTTATCTGTCTTTGGGCATTGCGGTCTGCATGATCAGGCCGCCCGCTTGGAGGCGCGGGATCATCCTCATGACGCTGGCATTGACCGCTTGGCTTTCCGCCTTAGGCCATCCGGCGTTTCTATTTCTTTTGCCGCCCGCCATTTTTGCCGTTCTTGCCGAATATCCGGTTCACCGCTATGTGTTCTGCCTGCTCGTGTTTTTGCCGTTTTTATTTATCTCGTACGGCGACCTTCCGACTTATATCGTCATGACCTTGTTCTGCTTGGCGATATTCGTTTTGGCCGCCCGGTCCAGCGACCGGCTGAAAAAATATGAAGAGCAGTCAGACAATATGCGCTCAAGCATTGAAAAACTGACGAAACAGCTGCACAGCAGCACAGAATATATCAAACAATCGGAGTATACCGGCAAACTCGAAGAAAGAAACAGGTTGTCCCAAGCCATCCATGACAAAATCGGCCATTCCATGACAGGCGCGCTCATTCAGATGGAAGCGGCGAAGCGGATGCTCGGCTCCCATCCGGACAAAGCGGCTGAACTGCTCCAAAACGCCATTACCATTTCCAAAGAAGGCATAGAGGATATCCGCATTACGCTTAAAAATATGAAACCGCCCGCTGAACAAATGGGCATTCACAGATTAAGAACGTTTATTGATGAATTTTCGGCCAAAAACGGGATGCCGGTTCCGTTTACGCATCAAGGCGATTTGGACAGACTGACGCAAATGCATTGGAGAGTCATTCAGGAAAACGTAACCGAAGCCTTGACCAATGCAATGAAATACGCCGATGCCACACAGATCTTCATTGATATCCATGTGCTGAACAAAGCCGTGAAAGCGGAAGTGAAAGATAACGGAAACGGCGCCGTCCGCTTTAAAAAAGGCCTCGGCATGCTCGGTATGGAAGAACGGGCGGCCGTTTTGCACGGAACCGTTATTTTTGACGGCACGGCCGGTTTTTCCGTCACGACATTGCTTCCGGTTGAATAAGTGAATGTTTTCATGTGAAAAATATGAAGATTCTCATGTCAAAGGAATGAACAGCTGCACTAACGGCCGTTCATTCTTTTTTTTATAATAAGAGCATCATAAGACATAGAGGTGGAAACATGAACATTTTGGAGCTCAAACAGCTGAGTAAGAAATTCGGTGATTATGCCGCCGTTGACCAGATGTCGCTTGCCGTAAAAGAAGGTGAGATTTTCGGGTTTCTCGGCGCAAACGGAGCCGGAAAAAGCACGACGATCAATATGATCTCAGGCCTTTTAAAACCTTCAGGCGGAGACATTCTGTTTCTCGGAAAAGATATTTTCAAATATAGCAAAGCAACGAAAATGAATATCGGCATCGTCCCTCAGGACCTCGCGATTTACGAAGAATTAAACGCCTATGAAAATGTGAAGTTCTTCGCCGGGCTGTACGGCCTGAGAGGGGCGGCTCTGAAAGAACGGGTCGAGGAAGCCCTGACATTCGTCGGCTTGAGCGATAAACACAAATATTTGCCGAAGCATTTTTCCGGCGGAATGAAGCGCAGGCTCAATATCGCCTGCGCCCTTGCCCACCGGCCGAAACTGATCATCATGGATGAACCGACGGTCGGCATTGACCCGCAATCAAGAAATTATATTCTGCAATCAGTGAAAAAGCTGAATGAAATGGGCTGCACGATCATCTACACGAGCCACTACATGGAGGAAGTAGAAGAAATATGCACGCGCATCGCCATCATCGACCACGGAAAAGTCATCGCAGAAGGCACAAAAGAACAGCTGACCTCCATCATTACCGACACGAAGGACGTCGTGATTGAGCTGTCATCCGGAAACGGCATCAGCCTCGGCGATATTCAGGAGCTGCCAGGCGTCAGAGCCGCCACACTGGAAGAAAACAGCGTGAAAATCAGCTCTGACACAGGGGTCAACAATTTAAACCGCCTGATCCGGTACTTCATGGACAAAGGAATTGAAATCCGCTCCTTGCAGGAACAGGCCCCTGACTTAGAAACGGTATTTCTCACGCTGACAGGCAGAAGCCTGCGCGACTGACCTCACTGAAAGGAGGATTGCAAATGAATATTCTGCACATCGCCGTGAAAGAAATCAAAATCAGTTTCCGCGACAGACGAACTTTTATTTTCATGCTTGCTTTTCCGATCGTCTTCATGCTGATTTTCACTGCGGCATTATCAAACGCCTTTGATTCAGAGGTGACGGTCGGGAACATCGAGGTCGTATATACGGACCAGTCAAACGGCCCTCTTTCTCATGATTTTACTAAGTTTATGAAAGCCGCAAAAAAAGAGCATGTCTATTTTCAAAAAGCGGCCACGGAGGCAAAAGGCAAAAACGAGGTTCGAGAAAATCAGGCGGATGCTTTCGTCACTGTAAAAAACACCGGTTTTCAAGTCTATACAAATGACCGGAGCGGCATAAACGGCACGATTGTCCAAGGTATGCTGACCGCTTTTACCAATCAATACAAAGCAGGCGCCGCCGCTTACAAGGCGCATAAGGCACCTTCCGCCGGACAAATCAAAAGCGATTATATGAAGCAGACGTCTTTACACAAAGCGAAAGAACCGAAAGCGAAAGATTTTTACGCGATATCCATGACGACGATGATCGGGCTGTACGCCTCGATTTTTGCAAGCACCTTATTCCGCGGGGAAAGAATACGGCACACCGCGGATCGCCTGATCGCCGCCCCGCTCCGGAAAAGCGATATCTTTCTCGGAAAGATGCTCGGCATTTTGGCTGTGAATGTTCTGACGATTCTTGCCGTTGTCGCCTTCAGCAAATTTATCTTAAAAGCGAATTGGGGCAGCCACATGGGCCTTGTGCTTCTGATTCTCGTTTCTGAAATTCTTTTGGCCGTCAGCTTCGGGCTCAGCCTGAGCTATTTGACCAGAAAACCCGAAAGCGCCAGATTAATCACCGTCATCATCGTTCAGGTGATGTCCATTATCGGCGGCGCCTATTACAAATATGAAGGCGGAGGAATTTCCGTCCTGTCGCCCTTATCATGGATCAATAAGGCGATTAACAACATCATTTACGCAAATGATGTATCAGCGGCATGGCCTGCACTCGGTTTAAATACAGCATTGGCGGCACTCTTTTTGCTGATCGCCGCATTTACGTTTCAAAGACGGGAGGGATTGTAATATGAAAAACTTCTGGTGGCTGTTTGCACACACTCTCAAAGGGATTACAAAAAGCAAAAAACAGCTTATTCTTTATATCGGGGCTCCGCTGATCGGCGTCTTCCTCTCCTTCATGACCAATGCCAACGGCGGAGCCGAAACGCTCAATATCGGCATTCTCAATCAGGACGGCGGAGAAGTGGCACAGGATACGGTCACGTTTTTAAAAGGACTGGATCATGTGAAGATTTCGGAGGAAACGGCTGCGTCCGCCACATCCAAGATCGCTTCAGGAAAAATGGAGGCGCTCATTACGTTTGAAAAAGGCTTCTCCCAAAG
Organism: Bacillus sp. N1(2025); assembly: GCF_053470005.1. Lineage (NCBI taxonomy): Bacteria > Bacillati > Bacillota > Bacilli > Caryophanales > Bacillaceae > Bacillus > Bacillus sp. N1(2025). Next base: position 183,476 of record NZ_JBLTJB010000003.1, on the reverse strand, counting down.
CGTAAAAGACGGGAAACCGGCTCACATCGGCATGACCTCGCTGAAAGGCGCCCAGGTCACCGGATATGTCAGCTCTTATTTGTACAATTATATGAACAGCGCCGCCTCAATCGGCAAATCTTCCGGCGGGGACGCAAAGGCCTTTCAGGCGATGTACGCCGATTTCAAGCATTCTCCGATTCAAACGGAGTCCGCTGTTTTACAAGATACATCGAACCATAAAGAAATGACTTACTCAGTCATCGGGTATCTCATTATCATTATGCTCTATTCCGCCGGCAACCTGACGGAACTGATGATTAAAGAGCGGGAAAACAGGACGTACTACAGGCTTCTGTCAACGCCGATCACATCAAAGCAGTATGTACTGGCAAACGCGGCGGTGAATATCATTATCATGGCCGTCCAAATTCTATTCGCCGTTCTCTTTATGGGCGCCGCTTTTCATATTCATCCGTCATTCCCGCTGTGGCAGCTGTTCGTCCTGATGATGCTGTTTGCATTAAGCGCGATCGGAATCGCCTTTATTGCCGTCGGTTTTTCCAACAGCAGCGCTTCAACATCGGCGCTTTTGAATTTGATCGTCGTGCCGACATGCTTGCTCGCCGGCTGCTTCTTTCCGAGCAATATTATGCCGAAAACGGTGCAGACAATCGCCGAATTTCTGCCTCAGCGCTGGGTGCTCGATACGGTCGATCAATTGCAGCACGGCCGCACGCTCCAAAGCCTGATGCTGAACATCATCATTTTGGGAGCCTTCGCCGCCGCCCTGTTATTAATAGCCGCATACAGGTTCAGCGTAAAACGTCAGACACAGACATTTATGTAAAGAAAAACAGCCCCGTAAAGGGCTGTTTTTTCTTAGAACAGAAGCTCGTCCGGATTCGGGCCGACACGCTCGTCTTTGTTCAATGCGCTGATCTTTTCCATTTCTTCCTGTGACAGTTCGAAATCAAAAATATCGGCATTTTCTATGATGCGGTGCTCTTTAATGGATTTCGGAATGGTAACGACTTCGTTCTGAAGATCCCAGCGCAAAATCACTTGAGCAACTGATTTGTTATGTTTTTCCGCAATTTGTGACAGCACTTCGTTATCGAGGAGCTGTCCCTGCATCAATGGAGACCAAGCTTCCACTTGAATGCCCTGCGCTTTGCAGAAATCTCTTACTTCTTTTTGAGTCAGGCGCGGGTGGAATTCAATCTGGTTGACCATCGGCTTGATTTCAGCATCTTTCAGCAGCTCTTCTAAATGATGCACTTGGAAGTTGCTGACGCCGATGGCGCGGATTTTGCCGTCTTTGTACAGCTTTTCAAGAGCGCGCCATGTGTCTTTATATTTATCCTTGCCCGGCCAGTGAATCAGGTAAAGGTCGAGGTAATCGAGGCCGAGGCGCTCAAGGCTTTTCTCAAACGCGTCAAGTGTCGTTTCGTATCCTTGATCTTCATTCCACACTTTTGACGTGATGAACAGCTCTTCTCTGGCAACGCCCGCAGCTCTGATGCCTTCGCCGACACCCTCTTCATTTTTATAAATAGCCGCCGTATCAATGCTGCGGTAGCCGTTTCTGATTGCCGCTTCGACGGAGTCCGCCGCTACGCTTCCGTTTTCCACCTTGAAGACGCCAAGGCCGAACCACGGCATTTCAACGCCATTATGAAGCTTTACAGTATCTTTTAAGCTTTTTGCCACGTTGAACCATCCTTTCTAGTCATTATGTAAACGGTTATTATTATCTCACATTTCCGCCGTAAGAAACCAATTATACGCTCATCGTTATCACAAAAACCATCTTTAGTGCCCAAGCACCACTGCCGTTATTATTTTCCTATTTTTCAAAAATTCCGGTTAACCGGGTAACTGTCCGGGTAAATCGCTACTGTAGCCACCACACAATTGAAGGAGGAAATCATATGAAACGTATGCGTATCCCGATGTCCGTTGCCCTTGGCGCCGCTTTGTCTCTGACTCCTCTGTCCTTTGTATCCGCAAAAGAAACCCCGGTCCCTCAAAACATGGCACAGCAATCATCAGATGTCTCAGCAAAAGATGTCGGATTAAACATTGACGTTGACCTGCTCGGCATCGGCAATTCGATTGCTGACGCGATTAAGTCGGCGCAAAACCGTGACGGCTTCGTCAAAAACTTAATGGAATCTTCATTCTACGCTTCCGGACAAAAATATAACGTCATGGTGTTTAATTTAAGCCAGGAATATGAAGATCATTTTAACGGCGTTCAGTTTTACGGTTCCGCCGTTTATGACGGCATCACGTACGGCATTTGGGTGTTTGAAGACGGAAGCTTCACCAATAAAGGTGATGGCGGCTGGATCAACTGGGCCTTCAGAGGCTGGTTTGACCGCGACGGCGATCACGTCGAATTCCATCGTCCGTAATCAAAAAAAGTCCGGCGAACAGATGCCGGACTTTTTTTATTCACCTCCGTCAAGCATGGCCGCTTCCACATCATTGATGTATTGGCGAAGCTCATGTGACATATCGCGGGAAATTTCCCGCTCTTCGAATAATGTTTGGATTTCGTTGCGGATGGCCTGCACGGCCCGCAGTTTGATTTCGAGTTTTTGATTTTCAAAACGGCGGCTCGGACTCTGTTCGTGATACGAGTGCCCCAGCCTGAAAATCAAGTGATTGTAAAAGGAAATGACGGCAAGCGTCACATCTTTATTTTCTTCAGTCATGTGTTTTTTCAGGCTTTCAATGGCCGCTTTTGCCGTTTTAACCCTCGTGGTGCGGATGAGGCCTTCTTCATTTAAAATCGACATTTCCGGCTTTTTTTGTTCACCGAAAAAGATCCAGTACATCAGGCGTTTCAGCTTTTTCTTAGATAAGCCGACTTTAAACGGATTCGTATACAGCACTTCCAGTTCATCAAACCGTTCCTGAAGGCTGTCAGCCGTTTCTTCCGGTATGTCGCCCCGCTCAATCAGCCGCAGCAATTCTTCCTGTTCAGCCTGTATCCCTTGGGCGCGGACTTTCCGCTCATCTTTTTTCGTGCGGTTTTTGACGGTGAACTGCTGAAACCTGAGATTTTTCATTTTCTCATTGTATTCGGCAATGACCGCAAAAGAAGCCGTTTTGTTTGTCTCATTCATATTTTCTTTAATGGCGGTTAAGGCAGCTTTTATCAGCTTCCGTCTCGCTGTCAGCAATTTGACTTTCTTCTCTTTCACATTGTCTTCCGGCTTATCTGTCAAAATCGGCAGTACGATTGTCGCCAGCACCAATGTGCACATAATAACGCCCGCGGCTAAAAAGAGAATCAAATTCCGTTCAGGAAACGGCGAGCCGTCAGAGAGCACGTAAGGAATGGAAAAGGAACCCGCAAGCGTGACCGCTCCCCTGACGCCTGAAACCGAAATCAGCAGGGTCGAGCGCAGGCCGGGTTTATAAATACTCTGATCCTTGTTAAAAAACCACTTGCCGTTCCAAAAAAACAGCACCCACAAAAACCTGAGAATCATTAACGTCAGCGTAATGACGATAATGTACCCGATGACCATCATATTGTTAAACGCGGTATCATTAAAGATGACAGAAACCACATCCGGTATTTGCGCACCTAAAATAACGAAAACAAGACCGTTCAGAATGAACAAAATAATATTCCACGTACTTGAAGAGACGATTTGCAGTTTGACCATCGTTGATTCAAGACGGTCCTGCTCCACCGCATGCGTGATGCCGCCGGCCACAACCGCTAAAATGCCGGAAACGCCGATTTCTTCAGCCGCGAGATAGATGACGAACGGCGTCAGAATTTGAATCAGCATATGCATCGTGACATCCTGCATGCCGAGGCGGCGCAAAAACAGCCGGAAACGGATAATCAAAAAAGAAATGACGACACCGCTGAGTAAACCTCCGGCTGAAATCAGAACGAAACTGAAGGCGGCCTGCGCCAGCGAAAATGCGCCCGTCACGGCTGCCGCAATCGCAAATTTAAAAGCGACCAGGCCGGATGCGTCATTCATCAGTCCTTCTCCTTCAAGGAGACGCAGAATGCCTTTTGGCATCTTCACTCGCCCTGACAGCGCGCTGACCGCGACAACGTCAGTCGGTGACAGTATCGCCGCCAGCCCGAACGCGGCAGCCAGCGGAATGCTCGGAATCATCCAATGAATCGTGTAACCGCCGACAATCACCGTGGCAAACACGAGCCCGAGCGCAAGCAGCAAAATCGGCGCCCTTAAATTCCAAAGTTCCGCACGCGGCGTCCGTTTTCCATCGTTAAAAAGCAGCGGAGCGATAAACAAAACAAAAAACAATTCGGTATTCAGTTCAAAATGAAGCCCCTGCGGAAATGACGCCGCAATGATACCGAGCGCCACCTGAATCAGAGGCACCGGGATAAAGGGGACAAACCGATTTACGATATTTGAGATCGCGATGATGGTTAAAAGTACGAGTACGACTAAAAATATGTCCAAAGCATGACCTCCTTCATCTGCTGCATCATATCATTATTGCCTGTTCTCTGCCTTTGCCAAAGGCCGGAGCCGATGATCGGGCAGATTCAATATATTTTCCGCACGCAACCATTCTTCTTTTATTTTACCCGTTTTTATTTAAAATTTCTCATAACGTGCTCACGGCGAACTTTTTTGCCTTCAGCTACATTTTTTCCGGAAAAAGAAAAAGCCTGTTTTCTCTGAAAACAGGCTTTTTCGCAAGCTGCGTCATCTGTTTCATGACGCGGTGCAGCGTTTATGCTGCTTAGTAAAGGATAGAGAACGCACCGTCAGTGTGTCTCTATCCTTAGCTCATCTTATTCGTGAAAATTCGTGCCGTCTGTCGTCGCTTTAATGATGCCCGCGCGGATGACGAAATCGCCGAAGTGTTCGCCTTCCTCACGCTCTTTCGCGTAGCGCGGGAGAATAGTGCGAAGCTCACTCAGGATTTCCTCTTCACCGATATTTTCCCGGTACATTTTGCTCAAACGGCTGCCGTCAAACGCCGCTCCTAAATACATATTATATTTTCCGGGCGCCTTTCCGATAAATCCGATTTCGCCGAGCGCATGGCGGGCGCAGCCATTCGGGCACCCGGTCATACGGATGGTGATTTCTTCATCCCGCAGCCCGTTTTCGTCAACAATGTCTTCAATCTTATCAATCAATTTCGGCAGATACCGCTCGGCTTCGGCCATGGCGAGCCCGCATGTCGGAAGCGCGACGCAAGCCATTGAACTGCGGCGGAGGGCGGAATGCTGCCGGCCGTCTGTCAGACCGTATTGTTCGATTAATGCGCTGATTTGTTTCTTTTTCTGGCTCGAGACATTGCCGATAATCAGGTTTTGATTAGAAGTGAGACGGAAATCTCCCGTATGGACTTTGGCGATTTCACGCAATCCCGTCATCAGCTTGTAATTCTCATAGTCCGTGACGCGGCCGCCTTCGATAAACATTGTAAAGTGCCATTTCCCTTTTACACCCTTCACCCATCCGTAACGGTCGCCGTTATGGTCAAAATGATAAGGTTTCGCTTCATCCAGCTGCCAGCCGAGGCGGTTTTCCAGCTCGGCTTTTACGTTTTCCAGCCCGAGACGGTCAACGGTGTACTTGAATCTGGCATTCTTTCTGACGGAACGGTTTCCGTAATCGCGCTGAATCGTAATGGTTTTTTCCGCTACATCATACAGCTGCTCCGGTTTGCAGAAGCCGATGACTTTTGAAAGCTGCGGATAAGTGGCCGTATCGCCGTGCGTCATTCCCATACCGCCGCCGATTGCCACGTTGAATCCGATAAGACGGCCTTCCTCCACGATGGCAATGAAGCCGAGATCTTGAGAAAAGACATCGATATCATTGGACGGAGGCACGGCGATTCCGATTTTGAATTTCCGCGGCAGGTACAGCGGCCCGTACATCGGTTCCGTTTCCGTGTCAGGAGTGCCCGCCACACGTTCCTCATCAAGCCAGATTTCATGATAGGCTCTCGTGCGCGGAAGAAGGTCATCGCTCAATTTCTTCGACCATTCGTATACTTCCGCATGAATTTCAGACTGGTACGGGTTTGAAGCGCACATGACGTTTCGGTTGACATCTCCGCAGGCCGCAATGGTATCAAGCAGCGCCGCATTGATTTTCTGAATCGTTTTTTTCATGTTCCATTTTAAAATTCCGTGCATTTGGAACGTTTCACGCGTTGTCAGCTTCAATGTATTGTTTCCGTATTTTTGCGCCAGTTCATCCATGACAAGCCATTGTTCCGGAGTTGAAACGCCGCCTGGCATCCGAACGCGCAGCATGAACTGATAAGCCGGTTCAAGCTTTTGTTTTTGACGCTCATTACGGAGATCGCGGTCATCCTGCAAGTAGCTTCCGTGATGCTTCATCAGCCGGTTGTCTTCGTCCGGGATGCCGGCTGAAATCCGGTCGAGCATGACTTCTTTCAATGTGCCGCGCAAATAATCGCTTTTTTCTTTAATTTCCTCAACATCACTTGGAGGGCCTTCCGGCGCTTTTAAAATGTTGTTCACCATGCTGAATAAGCTCCTTTCAAACCAAAATCAATATACGTCACGCTGATAGCGTTTTTTCTGCTGCATGTCTGCCAGGAAGCTTTCCGCTTTTTCACGGCTCATGCCGCCTTCTTCCTGAATGATATCGAGAAGCGCCTGGTGCACGTCATGCGCCATATGCTGTTCATCACCGCAGATGTATACGGCGGCTCCCTGCTGCAGCCATTCATACAGCTCTTTGCTTTGTTCTTTCATGCGGTGCTGCACATATACCTTTTCCTCCGAATCCCGAGAAAAAGCGACGTCCATTTTTGTGAGAACACCGTTTTGCAGCCATTTTTGCCATTCCGTCTGGTACAGAAAATCAGTGACAAAGTGCTGATCCCCGAAAAACAGCCATGTTTTCCCCTCAGCTCCGGTTTCTTCACGCTCCTGCATAAAGGAACGGAACGGCGCGATGCCTGTCCCCGGCCCGACCATAATGACCGGTGTATCCGGATTTTCCGGCAGCTTGAAGTTTTGGTTGTGCTGAATGTAAATCGGAAGCGTATCTCCCGGCTGGAGTCTTTCCGCACAAAGAATGCTGCAGACGCCTTTTCGTTCTCTGCCGTGCGCGTCATATCTGACCGCTCCGATTGTCAGATGCACCTCTTCCGGATTCGCTTCTAAACTGCTTGCGATCGAATAGAGCCGGGCCGGCATTTTACGCAGGATGGAAAGAAAGTCTTCCGCGGAAGCTTCCCACGGACCGAAATCCCGGACGAGATCAAGCAGATCACGGCCGTTGATGTATGCTTTCAACTGCTCTTCGTTTCCTTCGGCCAGAAGTTCACTCAGCTTTTGGTCAGCCGTAAACTGTGCGGCCTTTTGCAGGAACGGTTTTGTTAAGACGGTTATTTCAAAATGAGAAGTAAGCGCATCTTTCAGCGGGAGGCGCTCTCCTTGTTTATTCACCGCCACTTCCTGTTTCGGGTCCCATTTCAGCTCATTGATCAGCTCATCCACGAGCGCCGGATCATTTTCCGGATAGATGCCGAGGCTGTCTCCGGGCTGATACGCGAGGCCCGATCCTTCAAGCGAAAGCTCGAGATGGCGTGTTTCTTTATTCGAACCGCGTCCGTTCAGATTGATGTTCTCAAGAACCTCCGCCCGAAACGGATTCGTTCTAGAATAAACGGATTCACCGAGAGCCGGCGTCTCGGCAGGCGCTTCGGCTGTTTGATTTCCCGCTCCTTCATTCAAACCGCCGATGACCGCGTCAAGCCATTCCGAAAACGGCTCATCATAATCAAGATCGCAATCAACCCGCGGCGCAAGCTGGGTGCCGCCGAGCTCTTGAAGACGCTCGTCAAACTCTTTCCCGGTCTGGCAGAAAAATTCATACGAGCTGTCCCCGAGCGCCAAAACGGAATAACGGAGCGCTTCAAGCTTCGGCGCGCGTCTGCCGTGAAGAAATTCATGAAAGGCCAGCGCGTTATCCGGCGGATCGCCTTCTCCGTGCGTGCTCACCACGATCAGTAAATTGTTTACTTTTTTCAGATTATTCGGCTTAAAATCGTTCATCGACGCGACGGTGACCTGGAATCCCCGTTCCTCAAGCGTCTTTACCGTCTGTTTCGCAAGACCTTCCGCATTTCCCGTTTGCGATCCGTATAATACGGTCACTTCTCTTGAGACTGCCGGGCTTTCTGCTGGAGCCTGAGCAGCGGGTGCGGCTGTTTCACCGGATTCGGACCGGGCCGCAGCCAAATAACCGCTCAGCCAGATTTTCTGTGATTCTGTCAAGGTCGGCAGAAGGCGGTTAAGGAGCTCTGCCTGCTCCTGATTAAACGGACTGTTCATGACCTGAAGTTGCAACGATATCCACCTCACAAGGAATTAAACGTAACGTACGTTATTTCTATAGGAATTGTCAAAATAATATTCTAATTGAAACTTTACCGAAAGTTTGTATGTAAGTAAAATATATAATCATGATGACAATGATTAAGATTACTAATGATAAAAAGCCCTTTGCACTTGGCAAAGGGCTTACACGAATAAGCCGGCGGGCACTTCTTTTATAAAAGGAGAGGGTTCTCCCGGAGACAATACGGTCAGATGATGCATCGCCCGCGTACAGGCCGTATATAACAACTTACGGTCATGTTCGCTTTTGTACTGGGCAGCAGAGGCGTCAGCGGCAATGACGGCGTCAAACTCAATGCCTTTTGCCAAATACACGGGAATGACGCATACCCCTTTTTGAAAAGGCTGGTTTTCTTTATTGATCAAGCGGACACCGCTCCCGGCGCTGACCGCCTGAAACACTTTTTTGGCTTCCGCGGCCGTTTTGCAGATGACGGCGACCGTCTCCCAGCCTTTTTGTCTGAGCTCCCGGATTGTATCCGCCAATTGTTCCTGCCGCGCATTTTCTGTATCCGTCCGCAAAACACGCGGTTTTTCCCCGTTCCGGTTAAAAGGCTCAATGTCATCGCCGTCAGCCAGCAGCGCTTTCGTAAATTCAACAATCTGCCGCGTCGATCTGTAAGTCCGTTTCAGGCTGACATACTTTTCTGCACCATTGCGAAAGCAGCCGGCGAGGGAAGAAGGGCCCGTAATGGTGTGGGCATAAATCGCCTGGCTGACATCACCGAGCACCGTCATCTTTGCCGCTGGGAAGATGCTCTGAATATACGTGAGCTGAAATGGGGAATAATCCTGCGCTTCATCAATGAAGACGTGCTTCATTTGTGTGTTTTTTCTTTTTCCTTCTAACAGATCCTGAAAATACAGATACGGAGCGGCATCTTCATACGGAAGTGACCGTTCTGCAAATGCGTTTCTGGTCAAAGCGCCGATGCTCTCCCAATGATCGGGCTTTTCATCAGCTCCCCAGTCTGAAAACAGCCCGAGATACATCCGTTTTATATCGAGAAAGCCGAGCCGTCTGACGGCCTGCTTAATCGATTTAAAGGCTTTGCCGACAATAATGGCGCCAAGCAGCCGCTGTTCGCGCTGATGGTCGTCAAATGCAGGTTCATCATCTGCCGCCTGCTTCTTGAGTGTTTGATAAACCTCAGCATAGTCTTCCTTATCAAGCAGCTCGCTCTCCTGCAAGACCCATTCCTTCTTACGCTCCTTTTTTTCGAGAGCGCTGATTTCCGCGAGAAGCCATTCCGCCGTCAGCTCCGCTCTGTTCGGAATCGGCAGCTGCTGATCAAGCGAATAAAAATAGTCTTCAATCCGCTCTTTTGAAATCAGGATGTCTCCCCGGAAGCTGATCTGTTTACACATCAGGCCCGAGCCGGAAAGCGAGCCGGCATAGCGGTCAATCATGGCCTGGAAAGCTGATGATGCTTTGTAAGCAATGGCTGCGATCCTTACGGAAAGTGCGTCCTGGTTTTGTTCAGTCAGGCAATATTCAAGCTGCTCGTACGGGCTTTCACAATCAAACTTTCGTCCGAGCCGGCGGATGATATATTCCTGAAAGGTGGCCTGCTCCATATTCTCTTCTCCCAATTCCGGCAATACGGCGGACACATAACTGTTGAACAAAATGTTCGGGGAAAACAATACAATCTGACGGGCATCAAGCACCCCGCGCCCGCGGTACAGCAAATAAGCGGCCCGCTGAAGCGCTGCGGATGTTTTCCCGCTTCCGGCAGCTCCCTGAACGATGAGATATTTACTTTTTTCATCCCGGATGATTTCGTTCTGTTCTTTTTGGATGGTTGACACGATGTTTTTCATATGCTGTCCGGAATGGCCGCTCAGCACCTCTTGCAGCATTTCGTCACCAATCGTCATATCCGTATTAAACATCGCTTTAAGCGTCCCGTTTTTAATGATAAACTGCCGCTTCAGTGTGATGTCTCCCTCTATCGTTTCTTCCGGAACTTCATAGCGGGCTTTTCCCGGGGAATATTGATAGTAAAGAGATGAGATGGGCGCGCGCCAATCGTAAATGAGAAATTGCTCGTTGTTTTCATCCATCAAAGAAGTCAGCCCGATATAAATCCGCTCGGAAGAGGACTCCCCTTTTTCCGTAAAATCGACACGGCCGAAGTAAGGAGAGGTTTTCAGCTTTTGGATTTTTTGAAGCTGCCGATATTGAAGCCGATGCGTCCGTTCACGTTCTGAAAGCATTTCTGCCTGCTGTTTAATGCTTGAAAATGTCTCAGCCGCTTCGTGGGCATCATCCATATTCACGGTGACATCATCCCAAAACGTTTTTCTCAAGCCCACAATATCCTGCTTCAATCCGCCCGATGAGGCTTCAAGATGAGTTTGTTTCTGTTCCAGTTCCTTCATGACAAAATTGATTCTTTCCTGCTCTTCTTTCCACTCTTTATCACGTTTTGCCATCAGCGGCACCTCCGACATCAAGCTGACAAATCCGGCTTTCATCATACAAACATATATGCAACATATTATTCAGCATTATGGTCAAATACCCTTTTTCTTATCATATCGGGCGTCTTTTTTTATCAGAAGCCGTTATGAAAAAAAACCGATTTCTTTTGTGAAATCGGTTTTTTTACTGATCTATATGATAGGAACGATTCGGCAGGCGCCACCTGAACACATAACTGCAGATGCGGCATGCCACAAGCACAAGAAACAGCACATACAAACCGGCGGCATCCCCGGCCCAGCCGAGGCCCACGATTAACCCTCCGAGCGCGGCCCAGACCGCGTAAATTTCCGCTTTCAGCACAAGCGGCTTTCGTCCGGCAAGAAGATCCCGTATGATGCCGCCCCCGCTGCCGGTCAGGACCGCTGCCGCAATCACCGCACTGAGCGGATGGCCCATTTTCACGGCATATAAAGCGCCTTGGATGGCAAACGCCGAAAGCCCGATGGCATCGGATAGGTTGCCCCATTTACTCCAATGCCTTAACAGCAGCTTCGGAAACAAAAAGACAATCGTAACTGATGCGAGAGCGATTTGAAAAAACGCGCCTTGCTCCCACAAGGCGGAGACCGGAACACCGATCAGCAGATTTCGGATGGCTCCTCCGCCGAACGCCGTTACAATCCCCAAAATATACACGCCTAAAATATCATACTCCTCTTCCATCGCAACAATCGCTCCGCTGACCGCAAACGCAATGATGCCGATTACACTAAGCAGCTCCCAGGCCATTCCATATGCTCCTTTTTATTTGTTAAATTTTCTGACGACCATTAGATTTTATAATCGCTTTCTCTTAAAATCAACCTTATTTTTGAAAGATTCTGATTCCTAATCCGGGACAACCTCACCCGCAACGGCTGAGAGCGAGAGTATTTTCCTATTTTATACTTTAATGGAAGGTTTATTAGAAGTTTCATTGAATACTTTCTCTAACAAAAAGGGGGTTATGAGATGAAAATCAGTTCACTTGTTTTTCCTGTTTTATTGGCCGCCGGATTAATTCCCGGCCTGCCGTCAGCCGAAAGCCATACACATTCGCACACTCATGCGGAGCCGGCGAAAACGGTGTATACGAACCCGCTTCCGAAAGCCGATCATTTTAAAGATCTGAAGGGCCCGGTCCAAGTTGAACAGACGGTTGACACAAAAATTCTGGATGAAAACGGCAAGCAGGTCGGCACGAAACGATTTAATGCCAATGTCAGTCAGGATAAAGCCTCAACTAAAGCCGGTACGGGCAGCCAGAAGGTCAGAGTGCTGGCGGTGGCGGACGCTGAATACCGCGCCAAATACAGCGACTGGCAAACGCGAATCGTCCAGATCGTGGAGCAGGCGGATGTCGCTTTTAACCGTGATCACAACATTGATTTCGTCGTACAGGCCGTGCAGGCTTGGAATTCTTCCGGCTCAAACAGTTCTCAGATTTTATCGAATCTCCAAGGCAGCTTCAGAAATCAAAATTATCATTTTGTCGTCGGTTTTACCGCAAAATCAAGTTTTGACGCCGGCGGTATCGCGTATGTATATAACGGCAAACCGAGCGGCCCTGCTTTCAGCGTGAACCTTGATCAAGGAACGGCCAACACGGCGAAAGCGGCACAGCACGAGTTTTCCCATAACTTCGGACTTCAGCATGACGCCCAAGGCAGCGGCATCCGCTGCGTCATGAATTATGATTATGCCTATTCCGTGGATATTTGGGACAGCTCCCATAACAGACAGATTGAGACAAACAAAGCTTGGTACAAATAATAGAAAAAGAGCCGCTCCCATGGAGCAGGCTCTTTATTTTGCCGTGCGTTCCGTTTTGACAAAACACATGCAGATAATAATGAGAATAAATGCCGTCAATGCCAAGAAAGGAATGGTAATGAAACCGAACCAGTTAATATATTCAGATGAGCAAGGCACGCCGTAGACACACGGCTTGATGCCGCTGAAACCGGGCACCTTCTGCTCAAGGTAATGCATGGTCGATATAAATGCGCCGATGACGGCCATCGGCAGCACATATTTTTTCACGCGCGTGTCACCCTGGAAGGTGGCGATTCCTAAAATCAGGACAAGCGGGTACATGAGAATTCTTTGATACCAGCACAGCTCGCACGGTATGAATTTTCTGATCTCGCTGAAATAAAGGCTGACGAGCATGGCAGCAAGAGCTATCACCCAAGAAGCATATAAAAACACGATTCTATTTTTCATTTTTCAGCTCTTTCTTAATCGTTTTTGAAATCTCATCATATTTAGAGAAGTCATTAATCACCTTGTCATTTACATAAATCGTCGGTGTCGCCGTAATGTTTAATTTATCATTCAGGTCAGTGTCAGCTTTCAGCTCTTTTGCAAAGGTTTCTTTATCAAGGTTTTCCTTCAGCTTGTCAGGATCAACCTTTTTCGCGGTGCTTTTGACCGTTTTTTCAAGCAATGCAGGCGTGACCCATTCCTGTTCGCTTGACGGCTGCTGTTCAAACAGCTTTTCATGGAAAGCCCAGAATGATGCCGGGTCTTCTTTCCACACCTCTTCTGAAGCAAGAGCCGCCAGACGCGAGCCGCTTCCGTGGTACATGACGTTCACAAATGAAAATTTCACGTCGCCTTTATCGATAAAATCTTTTTTGATTTTCGGAAAGATATCGCTGTTAAATACTTTGCATGACGGACATTTGTAATCTCCGAATTCAACTACCGTAACAGGCGCGCTGTCTTTGCCGAGCACGGGCTGTCCTTTAATGGAAGGCTGTTCGGCGACTGTTTCGCCCGCTTTTTCCGTTTGGTTGTTAATAATTACGATGGCCGCAAATAAAACGACAACGATTAACGTCAGTATCACCGCAAATTTCGCAGACGATTGTTTCTTTTTCACTCAGACACCTCATTGTTTTTAAAATAAAAAAGAAGCGGATGCCGGATGGCCCGCTTCTCTATTTTACCAAGACAACCTTGTTTAAGAAAACCCTGAAAAACGAATTATCTTTGACAATTATTCCGCTTTCACTCTCATGACGCGCATCGAGTTGGCAACGGCGATCAGCGTGACGCCTACATCTGAAAAGACCGCTTCCCACATGGTGGCAAATCCGAATGCGCCAAGCAGGAGAAAAATGATTTTTACGCCTAAAGCAAATCCGATGTTCTGCCAGACGATCCGGCGTGTGCGGCGTGCAATCCGGATCGCTTCGGATGCTTTTGACGGCTGGTCTGTCATCAGGACGACATCGGCCGCTTCGACGGCGGCATCAGAGCCGAGAGCCCCCATGGCAGCTCCGATGTCAGCTCTGGCAAGCACAGGCGTATCATTAATCCCGTCGCCGACAAACATCAGTTTTTCATTCGGTGCAAGCGCCGCTTCAAGTTCTTCGACGCGGTCTACCTTGTCACCCGGCAAAAGCTCTGTGTACACGTCATCAATACCGAGCTCTCGGCCGACAGCTTCTCCGGTCTGCTTTGAATCACCCGTCAGCATCACTGTCCGCTTCACGCCGAGCGCTTTTAAATTGGCAATGGCCTGTTTGGCGTCCTCTTTGATTTCGTCGGCGATCACGATCGCCCCCGCATACCGCTGATCAACGGCGACATAGACGACGGTTCCGTTATTTTCAGCTGTGCCGGAAGCGATTTGTTCTTTTGCCATCAGTTTTTGATTTCCGGCCAAAATCGTTGATCCGCCGGTTTTCACCCGAATGCCGTGTCCGGGTATTTCTTCATATTCTTCAATCTCCTCAGCCGCGAGCGGTTGATTGTAAGCTTCACGGATGGAAGAAGCAATCGGATGATTGGAATGGACTTCCGCAAGCGCGGCCGCATGAAGCAGGCTGTCTTTCGTAAATCCCGCCGCCGGCTTGATATCAGTAACGGCGAAATTGCCTTTCGTTAAGGTTCCCGTTTTATCAAACACGGCGTATGCCACCTGATTGAGCGCTTCTAAATAGTTGCTGCCTTTCACGAGCACCCCTGCTTTAGACGCAGCCCCGATACCGCCGAAAAACCCGAGCGGAATGGAGACGACGAGTGCGCACGGACAAGAAATCACAAGGAAAATCAGCGCGCGGTACACCCAGTCGGATAGCGCGGCTGAAGGCACGAGAAGCGGCGGTAAAAAGGCGAGAAGCACCGCAACAATGACAACGGCCGGTGTATAATACTTGGCAAACTTCGTAATAAAGTTTTCCGTTTTCGCTTTACGTCCGGCCGCATTTTCGACCAGATCCAATATTTTTGACACGGCAGAGTCTTCATATCCTTTAGAGGTTTCAATATGAAGCACGCCGTTCTGATTCATAAATCCGGCCATCACATCTTGCCCCGGCTCCGCTTTTCTCGGCACGGATTCGCCCGTTAAAGCGGATGTATCAACCATCGAAGAACCGCTCAGCACCTTTCCGTCCAGCGGAATCCGTTCTCCGGGATTCACGACGATGACCTGTCCGACTTTGACGTCCTGCGGCGGAACGGCAGTCATGCCGTTTTCCGTTTTCACATTGGCGTACTCAGGACGGATGTCCAATAACGCGCTGATCGATTTTCTGGATCGGCTGACGGCCGCTCCCTGAAACAATTCACCGATTTGGTAAAACAGCATGACCGCGACGCCTTCCGGATACTGATGAATCACAAATGCGCCGATCGTGGCAAGCGCCATCAGAAAATGCTCATCAAATACCTGGCCGCGGACAATGTTTTTTCCCGCTCTGGCTACGATATCGCCGCCGATGATCAAATATGAAGCAAAAAAGAGCAGAAACTCAAGGACGGCGCCCGTGTGCGCGAAGTAAGCGATGACGGCCAAAACGGCTCCCGCTGCCAGCCTCACTAACATCAGGTGCAGCTTTTTGCGGTATTCATCCTCGCCGGGTTTATCTTCATGTTTCGCACGGACGGTCACATGAGGATCAATGGACTTTACTTTTTTCGCGACTTCGTCTTTCATCCATTGCTCGTTTTTGCCGCCGGCTGAGACCGTGATGGTGCTTGCCGCAAAATTGACAGCACAGCCGTCTATGCCGTCAATGGCTTTTACGCCGTTTTCTATTTTTTTTGCACAGTTGCTGCAATCAAGTCCGTCTAAAACAAATTCACCTTTGGCTGCTTTCATTTTCGACTCACCCTACTTTCCGTAATAGGATTCCCATAACATCAATACAGCTAAACGAATTTATATATATGAACATATACTCATATATGTGTTTTCTCTATTATATGCAGGCTTTGAATAAAGTGTCAATAAAAAAGACAAAACAGGCATCAGCCCATTTTGTCTTTTTTCACCTTCTGTAAACGCAAAGCATTAAGCACGACCGATACTGAGCTGAACGCCATGGCAGCGCCTGCCACCCACGGGGCCAGAAAGCCGGATGCCGCAATCGGAATGCCGATGCTGTTGTATCCCAATGCCCAGCCTAAATTCTGCTTGATGTTTCTCATGGTCAGCCTGCTCATGCCGATGGCGTCGGCAATGCCGTTCAGGTCACCGCGGATCAGCGTAATATCCGCCGCTTCCATTGCGATATCTGTGCCGGTGCCGATGGCCATTCCGATATCGGCCACAGCCAGCGCCGGAGCATCATTGATGCCGTCACCGACCATCGCCACGCGCCGGCCTTCTTTTTGCAGCCGGGAAATTTCCGCCGCCTTTTGTTCGGGAAGCACTTCGGCGATCACGCTGCCGATGCCCGCGGCTTTTGCAATGGCTTCTGCGGTCTTTTTGTTGTCACCGGTCATCATGATGACGTCAAGCCCCATATCATTCAGGCGTTTCACCGCGGCCGGAGATGTTTCTTTGATTGTATCGGCGACTGCGATAAGCCCCGCCGCTTTGCCGTCTGCCGCAATAAGCATCACCGTTTTTCCTTCCGCCTCCAAGCGGGCCATTTGCGGAAGCAGCGCCTCATGTTCAATGTGTTCTGATTCCATCAGCCGTCTTGATCCGGCTAGAATCGTTCTGCCGTCAGCCTCGGCGTATATTCCGGAACCGATCCGGGCTTGGAACCGGGTGATTTTCGGGATGGCAATCCCCCGTTTTTCGGCTCCTGACACGATGGCTTCTCCAAGCGGGTGCTCTGATCCCGTTTCGGCGGCCGCCGCCAGCCGCAGGAGTTCCTCTTCGTTCATTCCCTCTGCCGGCACGGCGTCTGTCAGAACAGGTCTGCCGTTTGTCACCGTTCCTGTTTTATCCAGTACGATTGTCGTCAGACGCTGTGTTTTTTCTAAATGCTCTCCGCCTTTAAAAAGAATGCCGAATTCAGCTGCGCGGCCGGAGCCCGCCATAATGCTCGTCGGAGTGGCGAGCCCGAGTGCGCACGGACAGGCAATGACAAGCACGGCGATGAATTTGCCGATCGCTTCAGAAAACTGTCCCGGCGCCGCCCATACATACCAAATGAGAAAAGTCAGCACGGCCAGCCCCAGCACAATCGGGACGAAAATGCCTGAAATGTGATCCGCGAGCCGCTGAATGGGGGCTTTTGATCCTTGGGCTTCTTCCACGATTTTTATAATGTGTGCAAGCGCGGTATCTTTCCCGACATTCACCGCTCTGATTTTGAGAAAGCCGTTTGCATTGATCGTCGCCCCGGTGACGGTGCTTCCGGGAGACTTATCGACAGGCATGCTCTCTCCCGTAATCATCGATTCATCAATTGCGGAATGGCCTTCAATCACTTCGCCATCGACAGGGACGCGTTCTCCCGGTTTCACGTATACGATGTCCCCCGTCCGGACCTCGTCAATCGGAATCACCTGTACCTTCCCTTCCCGCTCAACCGCCGCCGTCTTCGCCTGAAGCTTCATTAACTTTTTAATCGCTTCTGATGAGCGGCCTTTCGCTTTCATCTCTAAAAGCTTTCCAAGCAAAATCAAAGTCAGCAAAATGGCGCTCGTTTCATAATAAAGCCCCTCAACATGTCCGTCTCGTCCGAGAGACGCAATCGTCATGTACAAGCTGTATGCGTAAGCGGCCGTCGTTCCGAGCGCAACGAGAACATCCATATTGGCGCTTTTGTTTCTCAGCGCCTTGTACGCTCCCGTATAAAAAGGCCAGCCGATGACGAGCTGCACCGGGGTGGCAAGCGCGAATTGCAGCCACGGATTCATCAGGATATCCGGCATCCAGATAAAAGAAGTAAAAGAAAAATGGCTGACCATCGACCATAGAAGCGGAAAGGAGAGAACGGCAGAAAATATCAGCCTGATCAGCTGTTTTCGCTGCTCTTTCTCCTTTTGGGATAATCCGCCGTCTCCATCAACCGCTTTCTTCTCGTCTAATCTGTAGCCGAGTTTTGCCACGGTCTCTTTCAGCTCTTTCGGTGTCACCTCTTTCGGATTGTATTCAACGGTGACTGTTTCCAGTGCGAAATTCACCGGTGCGCTGTCAACTCCCCCTATTTTGTTCAGGCGCTTTTCAATCCGGTTGGCGCAAGCGGCGCACGTCATGCCTTCAATCTGAAACTCGGCTTTTTCCGTCACGACGTGATAGCCGAGTTTTTCAATTTTTTCTTTTATGGCGCTTGCTTCGATTTTGTCAGGGTGATAGGAAATGTTTGAAGTCTCAAGCGCAAGATTGACGGAAGCGTCATTAACGCCGTCCATCCGTTTCAGCCCTTTTTCAATTCTTGAAGCGCAGGCGGCGCATGTCATGCCCCCCACTTGAATGGTCATTTCTTTCGGTTCACTCAATGTCCTCATCTCTCTTCATAAACCCCAGGGGGGTATAATTATGATAAAAGAAAACCGCGCCCGTTTCCGCAGCGCGATAAATCCTATACGACGTCATAACCTTGATCTCCAATCGCGTCTTTTATATCTGATACGGAGACTTTGTTCTCATCAAACGTCACATCCACCTGTCCGGCTTCCAATTTCACCTGAACCGCCGTCACTCCGTTCAGTTCTCCTACTCCGGTCTCTACTGCTTTGACGCAGTGCTGACAGGACATGCCTTCGACTTGCAGTGTTTTTTGTTCCATGATGATTCCCTCCACGTCTTGTTTTTTCTTCTTCATGTTACCATACCCCTGTAGGGTATTTCAAAACATTTTATTTTACGATTTTGCGATTTTTTTCACAACGTCAAGCAGCTCGGCAATCGCCTGCTCCCCGTTTCCGCTCTCAATAGCGCCGGCTACGCAGTGATGGGCGTGATCTTCCAGCAGATGAAACGCGACTTTCTGCATGGCTGCCTGTACGGCTGAAATCTGCACGAGAATATCCACGCAGTATCGTTCGTTATCCACCATATTCTGAATGCCCCTGACCTGGCCTTCAATCCGTTTCAGCCGGTTCAGGATCTGGTCTTTTTCTTTGGCGCTTTTATGATTTAACGATTGATGCTCGGTATGTTTGTCCATTTTCCACCTCGGTTTTTTTCTTCGTTATCTTCATTATACAGACTTGAAAATCCGGTGTAAAAAATTTTCAACACACAAGTTTTACCAGTACACCCGCGGGGTATATATTGTTATCACATATCAAGAGGGGGAAATTCATTGAAAACGATACAGGTTGGCATATTGGGATATGGTTTGTCGGGTAAAGTCTTTCATGCGCCGCTTTTGGACGTCCTTGATGATTATCAGATCAAAAAAGTCATGACGTCCAGAACGGAGGAGGTCAAACGTGATCTGCCGGGGGCTGAAGCCGTGCGCGCGATTGAAGACATTACCGGTGATCCTGACATTGACCTCGTCATCGTCACGACACCGAGCGGAATGCATTATGAATCAGCGATGAAATGTCTCCTGGCGGGAAAACACACCGTCGTGGAAAAACCGATGACGGCGACTTCAGCAGAAGCGGAGGAACTGAGAAGAACGGCTGAAGATAAAGGCGTCTTACTGAGCGTGTATCACAACCGGCGGTGGGACAATGACTTTTTAACAATACAAAAGCTGATTCGGGACGGGGCGCTTCAAGACATTCATACATATCAAGTCAGCTACGATCTATACAACCCGGTTGTACAGGAAAAATGGCGCGAAAAGAACGGACCCGCCACGGGAACGCTGTATGATCTCGGTTCACATATTATTGACCAGACACTTCTGCTTTTCGGAATGCCGGAATCCGTCACCGCACATATGATGAAGCAGCGGGACAACAGCGAAACCGTTGATTATTTTCTGGCCGCCCTCCATTACGGCAAGCTTCAAGTCATCCTTCAATCCGGCTCCATGAATGCGGCAAGCGGCCCGCGCTATCAGATTCACGGACGGAATGCTAGCTTTATCAAATACGGAATGGATGGGCAGGAAGATGCGCTTTTAGCGGGCAAAAAGCCGGTTGACGACAGCTGGGGCGCCGATGATCCTGACAACTTCGGAGAGCTGACAACCGCAGCGGATGAGAAAAGGCATACAGAAACAATCCCCTCTGAGAACGGCTCTTACCTTACGTACTACAAACTGCTGGCAGACAGCATCTTAAACGGAAAACCGCTTCCCGTTACGGCAAAAGAAGGCATCGATGTCATCCGTGTCATTGAAGCGGCGATGAAAAGCAGCGAACAAAAACGGACGATTGCCCTTTAATATGAAAAACCTCCCAGCCGTACGGCGGGGAGGTTTTTTTAAGATCAGAATGATTTTCCGGCTTCTTTCGCGCGGGCAATCGCATCTTCTTTAATTTGCTGTGCTTTATTCGGTTCAGCATTATGGCCTTCAACGATTAATCCGTCGAAAGAAGGAACGCCGAAGAAGTTCATCATGATGCCGATGTAACGGTGGCCCATTTCCATGTCAGCCGCCGGTCCTTCAGAGTAATAGCCTCCGCGCGCCTGAATGTGGAGCGCTTTTTTGTCTGTCAACAGACCGATCGGGCCTTGCTCTGTATATTTGAATGATTTTCCGGCTACAGCCACAGAATCAAGGTACGCTTTCATAACCGGCGGGAATGAGAAGTTCCAAAGCGGTGTGACGAATACGTATTTGTCAGCTGCCGCGAATTGATCGCTCAGCTCGTTCAGACGGCCGACTTTCGCTTTTTCGTTTTCAGAAAGCTCTTCAAAACCTGTGCCGGATTGAAGTTTTCCCCAGCCGCTGAATACATCCGCGTCGATATGAGGAATGTTCTCTTTGTAAAGGTCGATATGTACAACCTCATCATTCGGGTTTGATTCTTTATAAGAATCGATAAACGCTTTTCCTGTCGCCATGCTGTAAGATGTCTTTTCATCATGAGGATGAGCAGTGATATAAAGTACTTTTGCCATTATAAACAGCCCTTTCGTTTTCAGATTACACACACATTTATTATGAAATATGAATGTTTTTTTATACTGATCAGTTCTGTAATAATTATAGTTACAAAAAAATCATTTAGCAACAATAATATCTCGAAATTAGTATATTTTTTTGAAAAGGCTGTAATGACGGGAATAGCAAGCAGCAGAAAAAGCAGAAACCTCAGTTTCTGCTCAAAATCGGATTGGGTCTGCAGGCCGGAATATCCAATCCGAGATTCCCCCGCAGTGTATCGGCCGGATAGCTTTTTCGGTACAGCCCCTTTTCCTGAAGGATCGGTATGACTTGATCCACAAAGGCTTCAAGCATGCCGGGGATGTCAGAGTGAATGATAAACCCGTCCGCCGCTTCCCGCTGAAACCATGTTTCAATTAATGACGCTACACGTTCCGGCGTCCCGATAAAATGGGTTCGCGGAAACGCGGCTTCGCGCGCCACTTGACGCAGCGTAAGATTCCGGGCTTTCGCCTCTCTTTTGATACGGTCTGTCGTGCTTTGAAACGCGTTTTTCCCGACGTCGCCCAAATCAGGAAACGGCTCATCCAGCGGAAAACGGCTCAGATCATAATCGTCAAAAAATCTGGCCACATATTTAACAGCGTTCTCTATCGGAATCAGCTCGGCGAATTCTTGGTATTTCGCTTCCGCTTCTTCTTGTGAGCCGGCTATAATCGGACTGATTCCCGGAAAGATCCGCAGCTTGGAAGCGTCCCGGCCGTAATCCGCCGCCCGCTTCTTCACATCATCATAAAAAGCTTTCGTTTCCTCAAGTGAATTGGAGTGCGTAAAGACTGCATCTGCATTCCTCGCGGCAAACGACCGGCCGGTTTCTGAAGACCCCGCTTGGAAAACGACCGGCTCTCCCTGTTTGGACCGGCCGATATTCAGCGGGCCCTCCACTTGAAAATACTCGCCTTTGTGATACAGGCGATGCAGTTTGTCAGGGTCAAAAAACTGCCCGGTTTCTTTGTTGCGGACGAAGGCATCTTCTTCCCAGGAATTCCACAGACCGCGCACCACGTCCACATGTTCCTGGGCGATGGCATAGCGCCGGCTGTGGTCGGGAAGGCTTTCTTTGCTGTGATTGCGCGCGGCTCCCGCCTGCGGAGAGGTGACGAGATTCCAGCCCGCCCGGCCGCCGCTGATATGGTCAAGAGACATCAGCTGTCTTGCGATGGTGAACGGCTCAGTGAACGATGTGGAAAATGTGCCGATTAAACCAAGATGGGTTGTAGAGGCGGCAAGCGCCGATAAAATAGTGATCGGCTCAAACCGATTTAAGAAATGCGGGATGGACTTTTCAGAAATGAACAAGCCGTCCGCAATAAAAGCAAAGCTGAACAGCCCCCTTTCAGCAGTCTGCGCTTTTTGCCTGTAAAACGCCGCATTCGTGCTTGCTGTCGGATCGGCGTCGGGATGACGCCAGCCGTCCGTTGTGCCGCCGACACCGTGAATCATAGCTCCGAATTGAATAAGATCCGTCCGGTTCATTTTCTCTCCCCCTTTTTCCCCTCGTAATCGGCAAGCGCCCGTTCTACATGTTCAATGCCGACTTGAGTAACGGCCTGATACACACGGCTGTCACCGCTGCCGATTTCAACGACGGGGACATGACGGATGCCGTACTTCGTCTGCAGCACGTCGCGCATTTCATCCCGCTCTGTCACATCAATTGTTTCGTATGCAACGGCTTTTTCCCGCAAATATCCTTTCACTTCATCGCAATAGGAGCAGCCCTGTTTGCTCCAGACCACTACGTTTACTTCATGACTCATGTTCATCCCTCCTATAATTGTGGGGCCGGCTGCACCGCTTCGCTTAACAGCCGGTAAGACAATCGTTTTTCCTCAGCGTTTTTGATAGGCGACAAAATCACAAAATCAGTAATGCTGTATTGAACGGATAATCGTCGCAGCTCGGCGGCGGCCTCTTCTTTTGTCCCGGCAATCACACCCGTCTTTTGTGTAATCAGCTTATATGGCTGCGTGACTTGTTCAAGAAACGCTTCCGCTTGTTCCCGGGAACCGACATTCACCTTTTTGCCGTCTTCGAGAATGATTTTGACCGACTCACGCGATACCACGTGTTTTTCCGCTTCTGCTTTTGTATGCGCGGTAAATACCATCGGCGCAAGGTGAAATTCCGCCTTCGACCCTTTCGGCAGATGCTCGTCAAAGGCGTGGCGCGCTTTTTCTAACGCAGCCTCTTCACCGTTTATGAAATAGGCGAAAACGAAGGAAATGCCGAGTTTGGCCGCGGATATCGCGCTTTCCGCGCTGCCGCCGAGCAAAAAGAGGTCAGGCGCATACTCAGTATGCGGCGCCGGCCGCAATGACGCGTAGCGGTGCGAGTCCGGAAAATCATTTCGGATGAAATGAGTCAGCTCCTCAAGCTTTTCTTCAAATAAACGGGCGGGCTGAATAAGCTCCCGCTGCAGCGCATCGGTTGACAGCTGAAATCCGCCGGGCGCTTTGCCGACACCAAGCGCCACACGGCCGGGAGCAAGGGCGGACAGAACCCGGAACTGCTCCGCCACTTTATAAGGACTGTAATGCTGCAGCATCACCCCGCCGGATGCGAGACGGATTTTTTTCGTGCTTGCGGCAAGATACCCCAGAACAATTTCCGGAGCTGATCCCGCTATCTCTTCATTGTTATGATGCTCCGCCGCCCAGAAACGGTCATATCCGTATTGTTCGGCCTCCTGAGCCAATTTCACCGTTTGCCGCAAGGCTTCTTCTGCGGTTTGGTTTTCCGCGGTGACACTTTGGTCTAAAATGCTTAAACGAATCATACGACAGGCTCCTTTATGCGCTCTTTTATGTCATAACCGTAATCAGGCAGCACGCGGCGGAGGAACTTCTTCGTTCTTTCTTTTTTCGTCTTGTAAAAGACTTCCTCAGGCGTTCCTTGTTCCACGATTGCTCCTTCATCCATAAACACAATTTGGTCGGACACTCTTCTGGCGAATTCCATTTCATGTGTGACAATGATCATGGTGGCGCCGGTCCGCACAATGTTAAGCATCACATCGAGCACCTCGCCGACAAGCTCCGGATCAAGGGCTGCGGTCGGTTCGTCAAACAGCATCACATCAGGATGAATGGCAAGCGCCCGGGCAATTCCGACCCGCTGCTTCTGTCCTCCCGATAGCTGATTCGGATAGGCGTGCAATTTATCTTGAAGCCCCACCTTGGCCAGTTCCCGCTCGGCAATGGCGTATGCATCTGGTTTTTTCATTTTCCTTGCGACCGTCAGGCCTTCCATGACATTTTGAATTGCCGTTTTATGCGAAAACAAATGATATTGCTGAAAAACCATCGCCGTCTGCTTCCTCAGTCTGAGAATGTCTTTTTTGGCAGGCTTTTTGCAGTTAATGACTTCACCGTGCAGCGAAATGGCGCCCTCATCCGGCCGCTCAAGTAAATTAAGGCAGCGCAGAAAAGTGGTTTTCCCGGAACCGCTCGGGCCGATGATGGTCACGACTTCTCCTTTCCGGACACTTAAATTGATCCCCTTTAGCACGTGATGACTGCCAAAATGTTTCTGAATGTTTCGGATTTCGATCATAATGCGCCTCCTTGATATCTGGCTGCCCTTTTTTCCGCCAGACTGTTTACAGCTTCGAGAATCAGCGTTAATCCCCAATAAATCACGGCCGCCCCGATAAATGCTTCCAGAAACGCATAGTTATCGGATGCCGCAATCGTCGCCGTTCCTGTAATTTCAGGCACTGCAACAATTGCAGCGATGGAAGTGGTATGCAAAAAGCCGATGCCTATATTGGTGAAGTTCGGCAGCGATATCATGAACGCCTGCGGCAGAACCACGTGCCGAATCATCTGTCCCCGCGTCAGGCCGATTGAATATGCCGCCTCCGCCTGCCCTGTATCGACGGCCATGATCCCGGATCGGAGAATTTCCGTCATATAAGCGCCTGCCGTTAATGACAGTGCCATGATGACAAACACGACGACCGGAATCTGATTGGCCGACCAGCCGAGATGAAACGCGCGGCTGAATTGATCGGCAATCAGCGGAACCCCTAAATAAATCAGCATAATATGGAGAATCGCCGGGGTGCTGCGGAAAAAAGACACGTAAAACGATGAGCAGGCCAGCAGCCATTTGATGCGGAATATACGCACCGTGATATTGCCGAGAGCTATGAAAAATCCGGTGATAATCGGAATGACCGTCATCGCCAATGTAAGCGGAACGGTTTTCATCATTTGTTTTATCGCAGTGCCGATAAACGGAATGTCCAGCTCCACTGTTCTCCCTCCTTTTCAGCCGTGCGCGCTCATGTCAAAAACCGTCACAAGGCGCGTCTCATCTTTCTTGATTCGTTTTTCGGCCCATCTGAAGACACGTTCAAATAAAAGGGCGGCCGCATAATACAGAACAGAAAGCGATATATACACTTCTAAAGAATGATTGCTCGATGTAATCAAGGTCTGTCCTCTGCCCGACATATCCATCACCCCGATCGAAAAAGCGAGTGATGTATCTTTTAAGAAACCGATCACCATATTTCCGATGTTGGGAAAGGCCTGCACAAGCGCCTGCGGCAGAATGATGCGCCGGAATGTCTGCCCCCCGTTCAGCCCGATGCTGAACGCCGCCTCCGCCTGCCCGCGGTCGACGCTGTTCACACCTCCCCTGATGATTTCCGCCGCTCTTGCCGCGCTGCTCAGCGCATACGTGGCGATGGCCGCATACAAAGGGTCCATTTTGGAGGTATCAATCCCGGCGAGCGCCGTGAGCGCCGGAATACCGTAAAATACAATGAACAGCTGCACCATGATAGGCGTTCCTCTGAAAAAAGAGATATACAGCTTCGCAAACTGATTCAAGACGGGAATGCGATAGATGCGGGGCAGCGCCAAAAGCAGCCCCAATAGAAAGCCGAACAGCAAAGACACCGCCAATATATACAGCGTGACGGGCAAATACCCGAGCAATGTCGGCACAAAGGACGCGATCATACTGATATCAAACGCTTTTTCCATTGCCGATCCCTCTCTTTTTCACTTAATATTGCTCCTTTGAATAATCCGCGCCGAGCCACTTTTCACTCAGCTTTTTAAGCGTGCCGTCATCAATGATTTCCTGCAGGGCTTTATCAATGTCATCGCTCAGCGTTTGTTCATTTTTGTTAAACATAAAGAACACTTTGGCATTTGACAGCACCCCGCCGACTGTTTTTTCTTTGATCGCGCTCGTTTTGTTTTGGAAATCGACGGCAAACGGCGTAGAAATCGTCGCATCGGCGCGGCCGGATTTCAGCTGATTGGCCGCATCGTTGGAGCCTTGGCCGACATAAGCGATTTCAAACGGACTGCCGTGTTTTTCATTCCATTTCTTCAGCACAAGCGCGCCGTTTGACGTCGGACTCGTAATGACCCGCTTCCCTTTCAAGTCATCAATGCCGTGAATGTTCCCGTTTTCTTGAAGCACCGTGATTTTCAGCGGGAAGTTGTTATACGCGACTTGATTGAACAGAAATTTTTTCTCCCGTTCGGCGCTTTTCTCCATTTGATGGGCTACGATATCGACTTTATGCTGGCCGAGGCTGACAAGCAGGTTGGAGAAATCCATCGTTTTAAAAGTGAAACGATAGTCCGGCAGGCGCCTGTCAAGCTCTTTCACCAGCTCAACGTCGTAGCCCGTCAATTTGCCCTTATCATCAATAAAGCAAATATTCGGAAATTGAGTTCCCGTGCCGACCGTGATGTTGTTCACGTTTTTCTGATTGCCTGATGCCGCCTCCCCGCCCGCGCCGCAGGCTGATAACGCCGCCGTTGCGGCAATTGTTAATGACATGACCGCCAATCTTATTTTCATGTGATCGCCCCGTTTTCTGCTTCAATTATTTCGTGAAACTTGATTTTGAATAATCCGCGCCGAGCCATTTTTCACTCAGCCTTTTCAATGTGCCGTCCTTCTCAAGCTTTTGAATCGCCCGATCCGTATCGTCCGCCAGGGTTTGGCTGTTTTTATTGAACATAAAATACACCTCGGTATCCAGCAGCACATCACCGACCGTTTTTTGTTTGAACGCGTGCGTCTTATTTTGAAAATCGACGGCAAACGGCGTGGATACGGTGGCGTCAGCGCGTCCCGTCTCAATTTGGTTTGCTGTATCATTGCTGCCCTGCCCGGCGTATTTCAAATGTATCGGGCTGCCGTGGGTTTTGTTGTATGCCGTCATATAGTCCGCCGCGTTTGACGTCGCGCCGACGATGACGGTTTTCCCTTTTAAATCCCGGAGCGTGTGTATCGCGTCATTATCCGCCTTCACCGTGATGTACATCGGCGAGTAGTTATACGGGATCTTGTGATACAAAAAGCGTTTCTCCCGTTCCTTATTTTTCGCCATATTGTGCGCGATCACGTCAATTTTCCGGTTTCCGAGACTTGTGAGCAGATTCGAAAAATCCATCGTCTTAAAGACAAATTTGTATTGCGGCAGCTGTTTATCAATGGCTTTCATCACTTCAATGTCATAGCCGGTCAGCTCGCCTTTTTCATCCATAAAAGCAATGTTCGGAAAATCAGTTCCCGTGCCGACAATGACGGTCTGCACGCCGCTCCCCGCTTTTGTGCTTTCTCCTTGCCCGCACCCGGCCAGCACGCCGAGCAGCAGAAGCAGACAGCCGGCTCTGATCCGTTTTTTTATCATTGCGCCCAGCTCGGTGTGCCTAACAGCGACGCGTCAAACCGCTCCGGTATGAGCACCTTTCTCATCATGACTCCGATGTCTCCGTCTTTCTCCTGCTCAAAATACACTTCATACCCCCTCCGTCTGTACATATCTACAAGCCAGGGATGCTTGCGCGCCGAAGTGCCGAGCGTGATGGCCGGGGCCTTCAGCGTATCCCGCAGCACGTGTTCTTCCACATAAGTCAAAAGTTTGCTGCCGATGCCCTGCCCCTTCAGCTCAGGAAGCGTCGCAAACCACCAGACAAACGGATATTTTGACGGAGGCGTGTCACTCTCCCACGGAAAACGGATCGTAATTGTTGAAAGAAGCCGTCCGTCCCGTTCGAGCACGACGGCTGAATGATTTTCAATATTTTCTGTTACCATATCGATGTCGGCCCGCGCCGACGGCCAGTCAATCTCCAAATTGCGGATCGGCTGAAACGCGCTGTACAGCAGCTCTAAAAACTCCGGCGCATCCTTTTTCTCAGCCAATCGAAATATGTCTTCACTCATTCCGGTCACTCTCCCCGCAAAAATATATAATTCCAATTTGTTTACTAAGCTTTGATTGTTTATACTATAAAACAAACTGATTTATTTGACTAATCAAAAAAAGTAAAGGAAAGGTTCAAGAAAATTAATGAACAGCCGGGAGGGGATTTCGTTGGAATTACGCACCATTAAAACGTTTCATACCATCGTACAGTCAGGCAGCTTTTATAAGGCCGCCGAAATTCTGAACTACTCACAGCCGACGATTTCAATGCGGATTAAACAGCTGGAACAAGATGTAGGCGCGCAGCTGTTTGAACGGGGAAAGAAGCTGAAACTGACAAGGGCGGGGCGGCTGTTTCATGAGCGGGCCGGGCAGCTTCTCGCGCAATACGAGGTGCTTGACCATACTTTGGCCGACATCAGACAGGGCCAGGCCGGCCTTATTCAGATCGGCATATCCGAACCGACGGCAAGCCTGATCTTCCCTGCCGTACTGCGGGGTTTCTTACATGATTATCCTGACATGTCGGTCAATGTCAGCGTGGATGATGCCAATACATGCAGCCGCAAACTGCTGGAGGGCGCCATTGATTTTGCCGTATGCGGCGAGCCGGAGCTGATTCTGGAAAATTATTTCGATCCGTTTTTCCATGACTCGCTCAATGTCATCGTGTCAGACAGACATCCCCTTGCCGACAAAGCAAGCGTCAATCTCGAGGATTTAGAAAATGAATGCCTGATTTTCACGCCCGCCAATTGCCCGATCCGGATTCAAATTGAACAGCACCTGCAGCGTGCCATCGGGAGCCGCTATCGAAAAATGGAGCTGACCAGCAGCATGGCTCATCAATACTATGTCAGGGAAAATATCGGCGTCTCAATCTTTACGGCGACGGCGCACTCAGAACCGATCGAGGGCACGAAGGTCATTCCGATCAATAACTTAACAATTTCACCACCGGTCGGGCTGTTGACAAACCAAAAAGAAGAGCATTTTGACTGCGCCACAAAAGATTTAATCAGCAGGATCATCGGCCGGTTTCAGCGTGATCCGCATTAAAAAAACCCCCGCTTTACGGGGGTTTTTTTACGTTCATCTTATATAATGCTCCGCACCAAGCCGCCGTCGATCCGCAATGCAGATCCGTTAATGGCAGACGACAGCGGGCTGCTTAAAAAGGCGACAAAGTGGGCGATTTCTTCCGGACGGATCAATCGCTGAATGATCGACGTCGGACGATTTTCCTTCATAAATCGTCTCTCCGCCTCCACCGCGGTCAGGTTTTCACCGGGATAAAGCGACTCGAGCATTGTTTCGACGCCCTCTGTTTTCGTGGAGCCGGGCATGACCGTATTCACCGTCACATTCGTCCCTTCCGTGAGCTCGGCCAGACTGCGTGACAGCGACAGCTGCGTCGTTTTCGTAGCGCTGTAATGGGCCATTTCCTGAGAAGGCATGACGGCCGCTTCACTCGCGATAAAAATCACCCGCCCTTCCTTCCGTTCAATCATCCGCTTTGCATACCGGCGTGTCAGCCTCACGCCGCTCATGATATTCACCTCGAAAAACCGGAGCCACTCTTCGTCAGGAATATCAAAGTATTCCGCAGGTTCAAAGATTCCTAAATTGTTGACGAGAATATCCACATCCGGATACTGCTGAAAAATCGCGCCGCACCCTTCCGCCGTGCCTAAATCAAATGCGGCCGGATAGAGACGGGCATCCGGCGTCTGTTTCTCTAGTTCCCGGATCGTTTCGTTCACCTTTTCTTCACGGCGGCCGTTAATGATCACGGCCGCACCTTCTGCAATCAGCGAAGCCGCAATCGCCTTCCCGATGCCTGACGTAGATCCTGTCACAAGCGCCGTCTTCCCTTTCAACTGCAAATCCATCATCCATTCCTCCCTATCGCAAGTCTCTTCTTATATATGGACAGAAATCGAAAGCCTGAAACCTTCCGTCCCTATTATCGGATAGAAAAATAGATGAGGGGAAGTACGCACTTTTTAGTGCCTGTCCGTTGTCCCGGCTGACGGCTGATCGATTTGAATGACAAATCGATTCCCTAACTCTTCCTGAGCCTCTTGAAGCAGCTCCAAGACATCGTCCGCATCCGAACCCAATGCCTTTTGACTGGCCTCAAAGTTCTTCCACACCAAAGTCAGCGGAAGTTCGATCCAGCCTGTCAGACAATCCCATAAGGCATTCAGATTTTCACCATAATAGTCCGGGAAATCTAATTGATCTTTTAAGATTCGGTGTAATGCTTCTGTGCTTGTAACATCTTTTCCGTCTATGATGACTTTTAACATCAATAACACCTTCCACTATTTTATTTTATGAAATGTTTTATAATGGTCTGTTGTTTTATAGATTAACCCATCATTAGAATAAAGAAGTCCGTCCCTATTATCGGATAGAAAAATAGATGAGAGGAAGTACGCACTTTTTAGTGCCTGTCCGTTGTCCCGGCTGACGGCTGATCGATTTGAATGAAAAATTCACCATCTAATTCTGCCTGAGCCTTTTTTAATATCCTTAATACATCATCAGCATCCGAACCCAATGCCTTTTGACTGGCCTCAAAATTCTTCCACACCAAAGTCAGCGGATATTCTATCCAGCCTGTCAGACAATCCCATAAGGCATTCAGATTTTCACCATAATAGTCCGGGAAATCTAATTGATCTTTTAAGATTCGGTGTAATGCTTCTGTGCTTGTAACATCTTTTTCGTCTATGATGACGATTTCCATTCACTTTCACTCCTTGATTTCGGCATGAAAAAACCGCAGTGCGTCATGTGACTGCACTGCGGTTCCTCTGTTATGTATGGAGACGGTGGGAGTCGAACCCACGTCCAGAAACATCGATTACTTAAGCGTCTACGAGCGTAGCCTGCATATTTCGTGTTTCACTCGTCTTCGTGCCTGCGGGCGGGCCTTCCGAGAGCTAGTCTGTCAGTCTCTTCTTACGTTCTCAGACGGGAACGCAAGCGTAGCCTACTTGGATGTGCTCTTCACGGACACATAGGCAATGTCAGGAAGAGCTCGCTGCGTTTATTAGGCAGCTAGTGCTAAGTTTTGGTTAAAACTTTTAGTTTTGCCAGTTATATTTAGGTGCGTGTTAACGAGATCGCCTCTCGGCTCGCAGCTCAAGCTCGATCCATCCCTGTCGAATCCGTAACGTCCCCTTGTTAAGGGTATACGGGAGATCTATCAAGCTCTTGCTCAACTGGCTGTACTGTTATTATACCATGATCACAGGCAAATTCAATTGGGAATGTCTTCAATAAACAGCCTGTGAATCTGATGTGTGAACAGTATAGCACAGGGCATATCATCACATCAAGGCTCATGCATCAGAAGCCTTTTTGTCTGTCTCTGAACGCTCTTTCGATTTCTCTTTTGGCGTCTTTTCGTTTTAAATCTTCGCGTTTATCGTATGTTTTCTTCCCTTTTCCGAGGCCGATTAACACTTTGGCAAAGCCGTTTTTCAAATACAGCTTCAGCGGCACGAGGGAATAGCCTTTCTCTTTCGTCAGGCCGATCAGCTTATTGATTTCTTTCCGGTGCATCAAAAGCTTTCTCGTCCGGAGCGGGTCATGGTTATAGCGGTTTCCCTGCTCGTACGGGCTGATGTGCATGTTGTGGAGGAACACTTCGCCGCGTTCGATTTTCGCAAAGGAATCCTTCATGTTTACGCGGCCGGCGCGGATGGACTTAATCTCCGTTCCCTGCAGCACGATGCCTGTTTCATAGGTTTCTTCTATAAAGTAATCATGGTTTGCTTTTTTGTTTTGCGATAATACTTTGCCTGATCCTTTTGGCATGCCTTATCCTCCTCTCTCCGCAAAAACCGTTCATGTGTGCGATACGCTTTATTTTAGCAAATGGAGCGTTCCGCGACAATGAAAATGCGGCTTGCGAAAGAAAGCAAACAGAGCATTTTGCCCCATTTGCTTTTCGCATTTACTTCTTCTTTTTGCGTTTTTGTTTCGGCGCGTTTTGGAAACCGCGTTTTTTCTTTTTCTTCTTCGGTTTTGTAAACCATTCCCCTTTTTCCTCCGATTTCGGCGGTGAAGCCGGGGTATTGCTGTTTAACACGCGTTTCCGCGCCGGTCTGCCTCGTTTTCTGCGGTCGCCTGTTGTTTCTCTCGGACGGCGGGTGCCTTTCATGCCGACAATTTCAAAGTCGATGTTTCTCTCATCTTTATTGACGTCGACGACTTTGACCGTGATTTCGTCTCCGATGCGGTAAACGTTGCCCGTGCGTTCACCGATCATGGCGAAATGCTGCTCGTCAAAACGGTAATAATCATCCGTCATAAAGCTGACGTGCACAAGCCCTTCAATCGTATTCGGCAGCTCGACAAACATTCCGAAATTCGTGACGGAACTGATCATGCCGTCAAACTCCTCGCCGATTTTATCAAGCATATATTCCGCTTTTTTCAGATCGTCCGTTTCCCGCTCGGCGTCAACGGCGCGCCGTTCCATCGTTGACGTATGGTCAGCAATTTCCGGAAGGCGTTCGGCCCACTTTTCTTGAGTCGCTTCGTCCGATTGTCCGTTGATCAAATACGTTCTGATCAGCCTGTGAACGATTAAGTCAGGATAACGGCGGATCGGCGATGTGAAGTGCGTATAAAATTCAGTCGCCAGCCCGAAATGGCCCAGGCTTTGCGGGTCGTATTTCGCCTGCTTCATGGAACGGAGCATGACGGTTGAAATCACCGTTTCTTCCGGACGGTCCCGTACTTCGTCAAGAATGCTTTGCAGCGCGCGGGGGTGAATGTCTCCGGCTTTTCCTTTGACGATATAACCGAATGTCGTGACGAACTCCAGAAACTTTTGCAGTTTTTCGGCGTTCGGCTCTTCGTGAATCCGGTAAATAAACGGCACGTTCATCCAATGGAAGTGCTCGGCCACCGTTTCGTTTGCGACAAGCATGAATTCTTCAATCAGCTTTTCCGCTACTGAGCGCTCTCTGATGACAACGTCTTTTACGGCGCCTTCCTCATCGACGAGCACCTTCGCCTCTTTGAAATCAAAATCCACGGCGCCGCGGTCCATCCGTTTCGCCCGGAGAATTTCCGCCAGACGTTCCATGTCTTTAAACATCGGGACGAGCGGCTCATATCTTTCTTTCAGCTCGGCGTCGTCTTCTGTGAGGATCCGGTTGACATCTGAATAGGTCATTCTTTCCGTCGTTTTAATGACGCTTTGGAAGATCTCGTGCTCTGTTACCTGTCCCTGCTGGTTGATTGTCATTTCGCAGGAAAGCGTCAGCCGGTCGACCTTCGGATTTAAAGAACAGATTCCGTTAGACAGTCTGTGCGGAATCATCGGAATGACCCGGTCAACCAAGTACACGCTTGTCCCTCTTTCCAGCGCTTCTTTGTCAATCGGGGAATTCTCCGTGACGTAATGGCTGACGTCGGCAATATGGACGCCGAGCTTGTAGCTGCCGTTATCAAGCTTTGTCACGGTGACGGCGTCATCCAGATCCTTCGCATCCGCGCCGTCAATGGTGACAATGACCTGATCGCGGAGATCACGGCGGTCTTTGATGTCTTTTTCATCGATGGTATCGGGCGTGCTTGTTGCCTGCTCCATCACTTCAGCCGGAAAGTCCCCCGGCAGGCCGTGCTTATGGATAATTGATAAAATATCGATCCCCGGATCATTTTTATGGCCGAGTATTTCAACGATTTCTCCTTCGGCGTTCATTCTGCCTTCAGGGTAGCTTGTCAGTTTGACGACGACTTTATGGCCTTCCGCAGCGCCGTTATTGGCATGTTTCGGAATAAAAATATCACTCGTGATTTTCTTATCATCCGGGATGACAAAGCCGAAGCTTTTCGTTTCTGTGTATGTGCCCACGACGCGGTCGATGCTTCTTTCCAGGATGCGGATGACCGTGCCTTCCTGTCTCGATCCGCTTGACTGGGAATTGAGCCGCACCATGACGATATCGCCGTTCATGGCCGTATTCAGTTCATTCGGCGGAATAAACACGTCGCTTAAAGAGGTATCCTCCGGCAATAGAAACGCGAATCCCTTTGCATGCGCGGAAATTTTTCCTTTTACTAAATTCATTTTTTCCGGAAGCCCGTAGCGGTTGCTTCTGGTGCGGACAATCTGTCCCGTCTCCTCGAGCGCCACCAGCGCTTTTACCAGCTCTTTAAATTCATCTGCTTCCGTGATGTTCAGCATCTCCTCGAGTTCCTGAACGGTAAGGGGCTTGTACGCCTCTTCCTTCATAAACGCGAGAAGACGGTCCATAAACGCTTCTTTTTCCATTATTCGACCTCCTGTTTGTTACCAATCGAGTTTCTCTAAAAATTCGTACACATCCTGATGAACGAGGTCCCGTTCTTTATCGAGCGTAATGACATGGCCTGATTCTTCATACCATTTCAGCTGTTTGTCGTCCGTTTCCACCTCGTTGTAAATGATGTTCGCACTTTCTGTATTAATCATATGGTCATGCCGTGCCTGAACCACAAATGTCGGGGAATAGATCATGTCGACGTTTTTGCGCACATCGGCAATCAGCTCCTGAAGCGATTTGAGCGTATTCATCGGTGTTTTTTCAAACTCCTTCATTTCCTTTTCAATCTGCTCCGGCTGTTTTCCTTCGAATTTTTTATAATTGCGCGCGTAGGAAAGAACTCCTTCGTACATAACCTCTTCACTTTTAATGTGCATCGGCGCACACATAGGAACAATTCCCTTTATGGGTACAGTGTAACCCAATTTCAATGAAAAAACCCCGCCAAGCGACAGTCCGCAGGCCGCAATGTTTTCATAGCCTTCAGACCGTAAATATTCATAACCGTCCATGACGTCTCTCCACCAATCTTCAGGCCCCGTATGTACCAGCTCTTCCGGCGGAACGCCGTGCCCTTTATATTGAGGCGCGTGACAAGTGTAGCCGCGCTCATTCAAGTAGCGGCCGAGCATTCTGACGTCTGCCGTATTTCCCGTAAATCCGTGCAGCAGAAGCACCGCTTTGTCTCCGCCTTTAAATGTAAATGGTTTTGGTGTCACAATTTTCATGCTCATAACCCCTTTTTTGCACATTCAATTTAGTTTTCCACAGTTTTGCGAGAAACAAACGCCGTCTCTCAACAAGAAAAAGGCCTGATATTAAATCAGACCTTATACAAACATTGCCTTATACGATATACGCCAGCGAAATCGTCAACACGAAAAACAAGACTGCCAGCACAACGGTTGTGCGGTGAAGAATCAGATCAAGGCCCCTTGCTTTCTGTTTTCCGAAAAGCTGCTCCGCCCCGCCTGAAATTGCACCCGATAAACCGGCGCTTTTGCTGGTTTGAAGCAATACGACAATAATAAGTGCAATACTGACGATAACCAATAAGGTAATCAATAATGTGTGCATCCCATACACCTCCAGACTGACTGGCCTACATTGCTTCTATTTTACATGAAAAACAAAGGCATGTCACGCCGTATCGGTGCACATCATGTCAGAAAAACGGAAATGCGTTTGAATCTTCCATCATCATTGACTTTTGTCAACAAAGTCGTAGTAAAAAAGATCTTCAAATTTCATGTCAAAGTAATAGAGCATTTTTCCGATGACCAGCTGTCCCGGCCTCCGCTCTCCATTCAGTACACGGCTCAGTGTGGCGGGAGATATTCCGATCTCCAGGGCGAGCTGGTTTAACGAGTAGTCATTATTGACCATATACTGCAGCACATAATCTCTTCTGATCTGTATCTTTTCGACCACTTTCTTCACCTTCCGTTCTGTCAAATACTTTCTTTCTTATACATAAGATACGGCTTTTGTTAACTTTTGTCAATACTTTTCCAGCCTGGCTATTCCCTTTAGTCAATAAACATACTAGAATATAAATAGACCGCGGGAGGGGGAGAGACTGTGGAAAGCTTCGGGAAACAATTGCGGACATTGCGGGAAAAAAGGCATCTGACAGTGAACCAGCTGGCAACGTATTCAGGCGTCAGCGCCGCGGGAATCTCGCGGATTGAAAACGGCAAACGCGGGGTGCCGAAACCTGCAACCATTAAAAAGCTTGCAGATGCGTTAAAAATCCCGTATGAGGAACTGATGCAGACGGCGGGATACATAGAGACCGTCCAGGAAACGAGAACCCCGTACGACACGGGCTGCACCTTGCTGGAAAAAGCCGAAACGTATGAGCTGCATGATTTATCCCTATTGGAGCGGGAGAACTGGCGGCACCTGTCGAAAGAAGACTTGGTTCTGCTTGATAAATACTTTGCGTTCTTAGCGGCGGAAGCCAAAAAAAGAACAAATGAAGACTCATGACTTTGCACATGTGAGGCGATCTTATTGAACACATTCGGAAAGCAATTAAGAGAGCTGCGCCGCGCCCGGAAGCTTACCGTCAATCAGCTTGCCGTCTATTCCGGCGTCAGCTCGGCGACCATTTCCAGAATTGAAAACGGGCACCGCGGCATTCCTAAACCGGCGACCATCAGAAAATTGGCGGATACATTAAAAATTCCGTACGAGGAGTTAATGGCGCGGGCCGGACACATCAAGGCATTTCAGGAGGAAATCCGCGAAACATCCGAAAGCTATCAATCCATCTGCGCCATCTATCAGACCGCCGTTGACAGAGGCGCGGAGCATCTGCCGCTGTTTGACAGCAAAAAGTGGCAGCACTTCACAAAAGAAGATATTGAAAGCGTCAGCAAATACTTTGATTTTATCGCGGCTGAAGCGAAAAAGCGCTCCCCGGATTCCTCATCCTCTTTTTGATCCCCTCCCAACTTAACGAGCGCCAGACATACGTTCCCTCCGATTTTGCGGTATAATAGCAGAAGACGAGGTGAAAAAGCATGAACCAATCAGAAATGTGCCCCAGATTCGAAAAAGCGGTCGACATCCTAAGTAAACGCTGGGTGGCTCTAATCGTCTTTCAGTTATTGAACGGACAGCAGCGATTTAGCGAAATTGAAGCGGCGCTTCCGAATTTAAGCGGAAGAGTCTTGTCAGAACGTCTGAAAGAACTTGAAACAGAAGGTGTCATCAAACGGGATGTTATCCCCGAAACGCCTGTCCGCATTGAGTATTCATTAACGGAAAAAGGCTGCGCATTAGCCCCTATTTTAGAGGAAATTTCCAAGTGGTCTTCACAATGGATTGATCCTTCCTGATAAACTCTTTTCCGCATAAGCGGCTGATCTCTCAAACGGGCAGCCGTTTTTATTTTTGCTTTTTCTTAAACAGAAAAACAAGCCCTCATACGTGCAGGGCTTGTTTTTGTCTGACGCCTTCCAGCGGAATTCGAATCTCCGCCCGGGCTCCTCCAGACTCCTGATTTTCAAGTATTAATTCGCCGTGGTGAAGATGTACGACATGATGGGCGAATGTAAGCCCCATGCCGTGATGCCCCGCCGAATGTCTGCTTTTATCCTCCGTGTAAAAAAGCTGTGTCGCTCTTTTCAGCGCTTCCGGCGAGAACCCGCTTCCGCTGTCGGATACGGCAAGATGGAGGGCGGAATCGGTGCACAGGACGTCCACACGGATTTCCCCTCCTTCCGGCGTATAGTCGACGGCATTTGCCGCGATATTCATGACCGCCCTGTGGAGCAGCTCATGATCGATCGGCGCTTCTATTCGGTCAATTCCCCGTTCGCTGAGGACGAGATCAATCTGCTTCGGCCCCGCAAGCGCCGCCGCGTCACGATATATGTTTTGAATCCACTCTTTGAGGTCAGTATATTCCACATGAACGGCAACTGCCTCCTCCGCTTTGGAAAGCTGGATCAGCTGTCCGACATAATGCTCGATTTTGTTTCCGGCATCCAGAATATACTGCGCATATTCCGCCTGCTCCTCATCAGGCTCTGTTAACTGAAGCAGCTCGGCATTTCCTTTAATGATCGTTGCCGGAATTTTAATATCATGCGCAAGCGCGCCGATCTGTTCTTTCTTTATCCGCTCCGCCTCCCACTGCGCCGCCAGAGATGCCTGAAGCGCATCTTTCATTTTCAGCAGAGAGTCAATGACATCGTCAAATTCTTTTATACGCGACCTTTTTGGATTGATATTTAAATTCTGTTTTTGAATGCTTGCCGTAATGGAGCTGAGTGTGCTGAAATGCCGTCTCAGCTGATTGGCGAAACGCGTCGTCACGATAAAAACGGTCAAAAGAAGCAAAGTGATCAGAATCGTAAGACCCGTCCATTCATAATTCGGCAGATAGCGCCTTAACAGCGGCGACTGAAATTCCGACCTGAGTGAATATTGGAGAACGCCGTATTCATCTTTCCGATTTATCACCATGAATCCTTTTTGAGCATAATTAAAATACGGCTGATGCTGAATCTTTTTTCTGGCGTTGGCCGCATCTTGTTCCGTCATCGTTCCTTTTGTCATCCGCTTTGTTTTTTTATCAAAAACGGCGTATGTCATACCTGCGGGAATCATATCTTCTGTTATCTTTTCCGCTGATTTCAGGCGGGGTTTGATCTGTTCCGCCTCATGCTCGCTGTAGTTTGCGGGCAGGATCGCTCCGGCATTCATGGCAATGGCATTTAAGGCGACACATAATGCCGCCACCCCCATCGTGCTCAGACACAGCGTGATGGTAAATTTGACAAGCTCTTTGCGGATGCTGGATTTTCCTTTTGCTATTCCCATTTGTATCCGACACCCCACACCGTTTTGATCGGATCAGCCCCGTGTTCTTTACATTTTTTCCGGATGGTTCTGATAAACTCCGTAATGGTTGAATAGAGCGCATCGCCGTCCAAGCCGTACACTTCCT
The DNA here is from genome assembly GCF_053470005.1 of Bacillus sp. N1(2025). NCBI lineage: Bacteria > Bacillati > Bacillota > Bacilli > Caryophanales > Bacillaceae > Bacillus > Bacillus sp. N1(2025). The sequence goes on along the minus strand of NZ_JBLTJB010000003.1, from coordinate 144,357 downwards.
CGTAAATCTGCTCCCGTGAGAATGTTCTGTTTTTATGCTGTGCCAGAAATTCAACGATTTTATATTCGTTTTTCGTAAGAGGCAGTTTCCGGTCATCCATCCACACTTCTTTATTGTCAAAATCAAACATGAAGCCTGATATCAGCCGTTTCGTCTGATGCTTCTCACGCCGTTCCCTTCTGACATGCGCGTTTACCCTTGCCATCAATTCCTGTACGCCGAACGGCTTTGTGATGTAATCATCAGCGCCTGTCATGAGGCCTTTCACAATGGATTCTTCGTCAGACTTTGCCGTTAAAAACAGGATCGGGCTGTCCACCAGCGGCCGAATCCGCCGGCAGAGTTCAATCCCGTCCGTTCCGGGCATCATGACATCGAGAAGAATCAAATCATAGCCTTGAAAAAAATCCAATGACTGATCCTCCGCTTTTTCCAGAATCGTTACTGTATGCTGATCACGCTGTAAAATGTTTCTGATCAGAACGAGAATATCTTTTTCATCATCAATTGCTAAAATGTTTGCCACCGGCCGAATCGCTCCTTGCCTTTATTCATATGAACGCCGCCCTTCCCATCTTCTGCACCAAAAGAGGCCGGCCAGACATAATATCACTATAGAAAAATATAACATTATTTCTCCGAATCTCATATCGTATCTTACATAAGGGAGGAACTCTTTTTTGACTTTGTCAAAATGCAGCAGTCCTGCAAGGCCTGAAAGCCGCACGCTCCATCCCCACGGGAAAAAACGCCAGATGATATCGCCAAGTCCCGTATTCATGAGCGCCGCCATTAATAATCCCGCACCCCCTAAAAGTCCGGACGGTCCCATGCCGTACTTTACGCCGACAAAAAAAGACATCATATAAAGCGGAATACTGCCGGCAATCAGCCACGCCCCTCCTTTTAAAAACGTAAGATAGGGGAGATCATTGATGTGAAGAACAAATTTCATCCCCGCCAAATAAAGACAGATGACAAGACCTATCGATAACACATTCAACAGCAGCAATAGAAGCAGCTTGCCCGCAAAACTGACGATTTTCGAATACGGAACCGCCAGCATCATCTGAAAATGGCCCGCCTGTTCCTCGACGGAGGCAGACATGCCGCAGACAATACTGATGATGAAAGGGTATAAAACGGCAATCGCGCTGAAGAAGACGCTGTACAGCTCATAAGGCTCCTGAATCCTTCCATACATATACAAAAACAAAAGGAAAAATCCCGCGCATAAAACCGGCGCCGCAGCATGCATCCATATGAGCGGCGTGCGCTTCATTTTTAATACATCGGCCCACATATATCGTAAAAGCACGGTCATGACCGGTTTCCCCCTTTTGAAAAAGACACTGCGGAAATCAAACTTATTGCGATAAAAGAAAGAATAGAAAGAATAATAGCCGGAATGATCACGTTTCCGTTTAATAAGCCGCTGTCTGCGGGAAGCGGAATTCCGTTCGGATGGATCCCGAGAATCGGTGACATCACCCGGACTGACCAGCTCCATGGGCTCAGCCACCACAATGAACTGGACGCCGGCACAATACCCAAAACAAAAGCGGCGATCATATTCACGAGAATGACTGCCGTAAATCCGAACTGTCTGGCAATCCATAAGCAGAACGGAATTTCCCAAAGCGTCGTCAGCCATAAAAGGGAGCCTGCTTCAACGCCTTTCAGCTGCAGCGCAGCAATTCCCGGAAATACAAGGCCAAGTAAAAACATGATGATGAAAAAAACGATTTGCGACAGGAGTGAATACAGCGCGATCAAGCTTATTTTTGAGAGCCATATGCTTTTTAAATCTGCCGGCAATGAGTACACCGCGCGGTCATTCGCAGATTTTTTCTCTTTTTTAACAGATAAACCGCACATTAGAGCAATCATGAGCGGCATGAAAATAACCGCCCACCAATTGAACGTGCCCGTCATAAAATAAGCCGTATTCAGCAGAAAAGAAAAAGCCGTGTTCAGAAGCGGAATCAGAATGATGAGCTTTCTGATAAATGTTCTTTTAGATGTAAGATGTTCCGCCTGCATGTACTGAATCATTTTCCTGTCCCCGCTTTCTCCCGTGTTGATTTGACAACCTCCAGAAACAACTGCTCCAGATCATCTTCCCGGCTGATTTCTCCCTGATATCCTAAAACGCCGTCACTGATGATCCCGATATGGTCTGCGATCTGCTCGACTTCTGATAACAGGTGGCTTGATAAAATAACCGTCATGCCCTGTCCGGGGAGGGAGCGGATAAATTCCCGCAAATCCTGAATTCCCATCGGGTCCAATCCGTTTGTCGGCTCATCAAGAATTAAGAGCGACGGACGGCTTAATAATGCTAACGCAATGCCGAGACGCTGTTTCATTCCCATGGAAAATTGTCCGGCGCGCTTTTTTCCGGTTCCCGTTAATCCCGTGATTTCCAGCACTTCCGCAATTCTTGAATCAGGCAGTCCGAGCATAACGCAGCGGACTTTCAGATTTTCAGCGGCTGTCAGGTTGCTGTAAAGCGGCGGCGCTTCAATCAGGGAACCGATGCTTTTCAAGTCTTCGCGCTTCCATGTATGTCCGTCGAACAGAACCTCGCCGGATGTTTGCTGCAGCATGCCGGTCAATATTTTAAGTGTCGTTGATTTTCCCGCGCCGTTCGGACCGAGCAGGCCGTATATACTGTTGCGCTTTACTGATAGAGACACATCAGCCACTGCCTGTTGTCTGCCGAATGATTTTTGCAGCTGTCTCGTTTCTATGATGTTGCTCATTTGATTTACCCCTTTGCTTTGTTATTTGATAAGTAAGACTTTACAGCGCAGTTATCAAAATTTAATCAAGAAATCAAAAAAAGCATCCTTCCCGCGGAAGAATGCTTTTTTTCATGAGGCTGAGCGTACGATCAGCTTTCTTTTTTGTTTTTTCACCGGGCTGAGGGCTCGTTCCAGCCACGCCATCAGCAGGTCTGCGGCCACCGCCATCAGCGCGGTCGGGATGGCGCCCGCCAGAATAATGGCGGTTCCGTTTGTCGCGTTCGACCCTCTGACGATCATATCGCCGAGGCCGCCAGCCCCGACGAAGGTGCCGATCGCCGTGATGCCTATGGCAATGACGAGCGCCGTTCGGAGACCCGCCATAATGACGGAAAGCGCAAGCGGCAGCTCCACCATACGAAGGATTTGGTATTTCGTCATGCCCATCGCTTTTCCCGACTCGAGATAAGCGTGCTCGATATTGATAATGCCCGTGTGCGTATTTCTGAGAATCGGCAGCAGGGAATACAAAAACAAAGCCGTGATGACCGTATTGGCGCCGAGTCCCATGACAAGCATCAGGACGGCGAGCATCGCCAGCGCCGGAACGGTTTGAATCACATTCGCCACAGCAAACACCCAGCCGGAGAGACGCCCGTGCCTGGCTGTCACAATTCCGGCCGGAATGGCGAAAACGGCGGCGAAAACGACGCCGTACGCCGACATGAGAAAGTGCCGCCAGCACTCATACAGAACATAGCTGCCGTTTTGAGCGTAATACGTAAACAGCTCCTTCATCGTGTCCATCCGCACATCTCCTTTCCGTTATTCAAAGTAATGATGTTTTTCTAAATATTCCTTGGCCACGACGGACGGCTCTTTTAATCGGCCGTCGACTTCGTAATTCATTTTCTGCATCATCTTTGTATCAATCGCGCCGATCATTTTATTGATCACGCCCTCCAGTTCGGGATGCTCTTTTAATACTTGATCCGGAACGACGGGTGAACAGTCATACGGAGGAAAGAACTGCTTATCATCCTTCAGCGTTTTCAGTCCGTAAGCGATGATTCTTCCGTCGGTGGAATAAGCGAGCGCGATATCCATCTTTCTGCTTTTCAGCGCGTCGTAAACGAGGCCGATCTGCATCGGATACGTGCCTTCAAATGACATTCCGTATGTTTTCATAAAATCCTGATATCCGTTGCCTCTCAGCTTCATCCAGTAGTTATCTACGCCGAATTTCAGATGAGACGCTTCTTTTTTGACATCGGATACCGATTCTAAATGGTACTTGCGGGCAAGCTGTCCGGAAACGGTAAAGACGTATGTATTATCAAAGCCGTAAGAATCAAACCATTTCATGTCATATCTGCTTTGAAATTCACGCTGAACGAGCCGCAGCGCTTTGTCCGGGTCTTTTTCCGGCTCCATGCGAAGCGTCCCGGTCAGCGCGTCACCTGTATAGCGCGTAGCGGCGATATCAATATCACCGTTGATCAAGGATTGCTGCTGCACGGCGTTGGAACCGAGATTTTTAATAACGGATGTTTTCAACCCGCTGTGATGTTCGATCATCTGTCCGAGCATGCTCGCGATGATTTCTGATTCGGTCATGCTTTGCGCGCCGATTTTAATGGTATCCTCCGATGCGGCGCTCAATCCCGGGAGCGAGCATCCGCCAAGGAGCAGCATGCCGATACAGGCGATTGCGAGCAGCCGTTTTTTGCATCTATTCCCCATGAGAGACCTCCTCCTTATGTAGCATCCTTTATGCTCTTCAGCCCGTCAGGCGTGACTTTCCGTTCTGTCATCCCCAGCATGTAATCGACGGCTGCCGCCAGCACTGTGACCGGAACGGCGCCTGCGATAATATACTCCGGCTGATAAAGGTTCAAGCCGATAAAAATGTAATCTCCCAGCCCGCCTCCGCCGATAAAGGAGGCGAGTGTCGCCCAGCCGATTAAATAAATCGAAGACGTTCTGATGCCCGCCATGATGACCGGAGCGGCAAGCGGGAGCTCTACAAGCCTGATCTGCTCCCATGCCGTCATGCCGATTCCTTTTCCCGATTCCAGAAGATGCCGATTGACGCCGAGAATCCCCGTATACGTGTTTCTGAGAATCGGCAGCATGGAATAGAAAAACAGCGCCGCAACGGCCGGGACCTTTCCTACGCCTAAAAGCGGAATAAAAAACGCAAGAATGGCAAGGCTCGGCAAGGTTTGAATGATGTTGACGATGCCGATGACGGCGCCGGCTCCTCTTTTCATCCTCGTCAGCAGGACGCCGAGCGGAACGGCGGCGAGAATGCCCGCCATGACGGCGATTAATGAGATGTACAGATGCTCCCATGTTTTATAAAGCATCTCTCCTCCATTTGCCTGTAAAAATTGCACGGTCTGATTCATATCAATTGAAGCCTCCTCATGACATCACCGCGAGCTGATTCTCTTCTCCCCAGATGGAGTCATAGACGATGTCAACGAGGCTTGCCCTTGTCACGATTCCCGTTAATCGGCCGGCTTCATCAAGGACCGGCACAAATTTCATGCCTCTTTTTAAAATTTTATGGACGGCGTCGCGGAGCAGAGTGCCGCTTCTGACCGTGTACAGATCCCGTTCAAGCACTTCCGCGACGGTTACCGCTTGTCTTCGATTGCGGTCAATCATCTCCACATCGACATAACCTTGGAGAACGTTCTTTTCATCAATGACGAGCAGCGAATCCACCCGCTCGGCACGCATCAGCTGAATGGCGGCTGACAGTGTTTTCTCAGGTGTTACCGTCACGGGATCGGGATTCATGATCTGCTCCACCCGTTCAATATCAGGGCTGGATGATTGGATCAGCCGTTCCTTGCCGATAAACTCCTCAACAAATTCATTCGCCGGAAATCTGAGAATCTCATCAGGCGTTCCGGCCTGGACGATTTCTCCCGCTTTCAGAATGACGATTCTGTCCGCAAGCTTGATGGCTTCATCCATATCATGGGTAACAAATACGATGGTTTTATGTAAGGTTTTTTGCAGTTTTTTAAATTCTTCCTGAAGGGAATCTCTCGTAATCGGGTCAAGCGCCCCGAACGGTTCATCCATTAAGATGAGCGGCGGCTCTGCGGCAAGTGCCCGTAATACACCTATTCGCTGCTGCTGTCCTCCGCTCAGTTCATGAGGGTAACGGTCTAAATATTCAGGCCCCATATCAACGAGCTTTAAAAGCTCCCGCGCCCGTTCCTTCCGTTTTTCGGCAGGATGCTTTAAAAGCTTCGGAACGAGCGTAATGTTCTGCTGAATGGTCATATGCGGAAACAGCCCGATCTGCTGGATGACATAGCCTATGCTTCTTCTGAGTTCCACCGGGTCTTGTTCCATAATGTTTCGGCCTTCTATCAGGATTCTGCCTTCTGTCGGTTCAATTAAGCGGTTGATCATTTTCATCGTCGTCGTTTTGCCGCAGCCGCTCGGTCCGATAAAACAAATAAATTCGCCTTTGGCGATATTCAGGTTGATGCTGTTGACGGCTTTTTTCCCGCCTTTATACATTTTCGAGACATTTTCTAATGTCAGCAAACACTCACACCTCCATGATTAAGTTTATTCAATTCGTTAAATTCAAATTTAACTTTTCAGACAATTGAACGTTTCCCATTATAAATTAAACTTTGTAAATTAAAAAGTTTACAATTTGTCCATATTATATATAAAGGTTGTGTAAGCACTGATTAACCCGTATTGACCGGCAAAGTTCTTCTTATTGCTCCGGATTACTGCCAAATTCTCTCGGAAGAGCATTTCCGCCGGTTTAAAAATGTGGTATATTGACATCGGAATTGCTGACTGAAAGGATTGAAACTGTTGGAGAAAGATCCGTTACACGTAATCGAACAAGCTGAAGATCATTTGATAGAACGAATCGCTGAAAATATGCATACATTCGGAATGCCCGCGACGGTGGGGCGCATTTTAGGCATTATTTATATGAACCGCAAGCCGATGACCTTAACTGAATTATCAGAAGCGACCGGCATGAGCAAGACGAGAATGAGCCAGGCGGTCCGTGAAATGCTTGACGTCAATCTGGCGGAAAAAGTGTTTGAAAAAGGCGTCCGCAAAGATTTATACGACGTCGAGCAGGATTATTACCAAACCTTTATTACGCTGTTTACGGCCACATGGAGCAAGGTCGTCAGCAAAAATAAAATGATGCATAAAAAGCTGAACCGCGAACTGACAGCCGTCCTTGAAAACGGCGTGCCGGAAGAAGTTGAGGAAAAAATCAACGAACTGCTGAAAGAATTAAAGGATTGGCTTGATTACTACAACTGGATCAGCCGCCTGATCGAGTTTTTTGAAAGCGAAGAAATTTTCAAGCATGTTCCGAAGCCATAAGAAAAAAACGCCCTGACCCGCAAGGCGTTTTTTTCATGCCGCATTCGGCGCTTTGGTTCGTTTTTTCTTTCTCACCGGACTCAGCGCCCGCTCCAGCCATGCCATCACAAGATCTGCGATAACGGCCATCAGCGCTGTCGGAATGGCGCCGGCCAAAATAATCGCGGTTCCGTTCGTGGCGTTTGAGCCCCTGACAATGATGTCACCGAGTCCGCCCGCGCCGACAAACGTACCGATTGCCGTAATGCCGATCGCGATGACGAGCGCCGTCCGCAGCCCCGCCATGATGACGGAAAGCGCAAGCGGCAGCTCCACCATGCGGAGCACCTGAAATTTGGTCATGCCCATCGCTTTTCCCGATTCAAGATAAGCGTGTTCAATGCTGGCGATTCCCGTGTACGTATTCCGGATGATCGGAAGAAGCGAATATAAAAACAGCGACAATATCACCGTATTGGCGCCGAGCCCCATGACGAGCATCAGCACCGCAAGCATCGCAAGCGCCGGCACGGTCTGAATCACGTTTGTCACCGCGAATACCCAGCCGCTTAATGTTCTGTACCTGGCAATGAAGATGCCGAGCGGAACCCCGACGATCGCCGCAAATAAAACGCCGTATACCGACATGAGAAAATGGCGGTAAAACTCCTGAAGCACATAGGCGCCGTTTTGAGAATAATAAGTGCCGAGCTGCTGCAGCACTTCCATTTGCCCCACCTCATTTCTTATTCAAAATAATGATGTTTCTCCAAAAATTCTTTAGCGACGACGGACGGTTCTTTCAGCTTGCCGTCCACCTCGTAATTCAATCCCTGCATCGTTTCCGTATCAATTTTGCCGATCAGTTTATTCACAATGCCCTTCAGTTCAGGATGCTGCTTCAGCACGCTGTCGGGAATGACCGGCGAACAGTCATACGGCGGGAAAAACTGCTTGTCGTCTTTTAAAATTTTCAGATCGTACGCTTTGATCCGTCCGTCCGTTGAATAGGCGAGGACGGCATCCATTTTCCCGTTTTTCACGGCATCGTATACAAGTCCGATCTGCATCGGATAGGTTGTGCCGAATTCAAAGCCGTACGTGTCGATAAAGCCTTTATAGCCGTCACCTTTTCTTTTCAGCCACGCATTGTCTACACCGAGCTTAAATTGATCCGCATGCTTCTTAATATCGGACACTTTGTCTAAATGATCTTTTTCCGCAAGCTCTTTCGTGACGGTAAAAGCGTATGTGTTCTCAAATCCGTAAGAATCAAACCATTTGTAATGGAAGCGTTTCTCAAATTCCTTCTGGACGATGGCTAATGCTTTTTTCGGGTCTTTTTCCGCTTCCATGCCGAGGGTGCTCGTTAAATCCGTTCCCGAGTAGCGCGTCGCGGCGATATCGATTTCACCGCCGAGCATCGCCTGCTGCTGGACATAGTTCGATCCGAGGTTTTTAATTAATGCCGTATTCAAGTCTGTATTGTGTTCAATCATCTGTGCGATCATATTGGCGATAATTTCTGATTCCGTCATGCTTTGCGCCCCGATTTTGATCGTATCATCGGAAGCCCCGCTCAGGCCGGGAAGGGAACAGCCGCCTAGAAGCAGAGCAGCCGACAGCGCCAGTGCGCACATCCATCTCTTTTGATTTCTTTTCAAAACAGCCAACTCCTTATGATACTTCCTTCAGTCCTTTCAGCCCTTTCGGCGTCACCTTCCGTTCCGTCGCCGCCAGCAGATAATCAATGATAATGGCTAAAATGGTGACGGGCACGGCGCCGCCGATAATATATTCAGGCTGATAGAGATTCAGGCCGATAAAAATATAGTCTCCGAGCCCGCCGCCCCCGATAAAGGAAGCAAGCGTCGCCCAGCCGATCAGATAAATGGTGGATGTGCGGATGCCTGCCATGATCACCGGAACCGCAAGCGGCAGTTCCACAAGCCTGATCTGCTCCCAGACCGTCATCCCGATGCCTTTTCCCGATTCCAGCAGATTTTTGTTTACGCCTTGAATGCCTGTATACGTGTTCCGGAGAATCGGCAGCACCGAATAGAAAAACAGCGCGACGATCGCGGGCACCTTTCCCACGCCTAACAGCGGGATAAAAAATGCCAGTATCGCGAGACTCGGCAAGGTCTGCACAATGTTGACGGCGCCGATGACGGCGCCTGCGCCCTTTTTCATTCTCGTCAGCGCCACTCCGAGCGGAACGGCGACGACAATGCCTAATATGACGGCGATGATCGAAATGTATAAATGCTCCCACGTTTTATATAACAGTTCTCCGCCGTTCGTCTGCAAAAACTTGATCATTTCATTCATTGTAAGCGTTCCTCCCCTTGTCAGCCTGTCACCAGCTGGTCTTCCTCGCCCCAGATTGAATCGTAAACGATGTCGACAAGGCTCGCCCGCGTGACAATTCCGACTAAATGCCTTTGTTCATCAACGACGGGTACATATTTCATTCCGCGCTTTAAAATTTTGCGTACGGTATCGCGCAGCAGTGTCCCCTGCTCGACCATATACAGATCAGAGCGGAGCACGTCGCCGACGAGGCTCGCTTTTTTCCGGTTCTGATCAATGATCTCGACATCGACATACCCTTGCAGCACATTCAGGTCATCAACGACAAGCAGGGAATCGACACGGTGCTCCCGCATCACCTGTATCGCCTGCGAAAGCGTTTTGTCCGCCGTAACGGTGACAGGCTTTTTGTTCATCATCTGCTCGACGCGTTCAATGTCCGGTCTTGATTGCAATAACCGTTCTTTGCCGATAAATTCTTCGACAAACTCATTAGCCGGATTCCGGAGAATGTCATCAGGAGTGCCGGCCTGAACGATCTCTCCCGCTTTTAAAATGACGATCCGGTCAGCCAGCTTAATAGCTTCATCCATATCGTGTGTTACAAACACAATCGTTTTATTCAATGTTCTTTGCAGTTTTTTGAATTCTTCTTGAAGGGAATCCCGCGTAATCGGATCAAGCGCTCCGAACGGTTCATCCATAAGAATAAGAGGCGGTTCCGCTGCAAGGGCGCGCAGCACGCCGATTCTCTGCTGCTGTCCGCCGCTCAGCTCGTGAGGATAGCGGTCTAAATATTCCGGGCCCATATCGACGAGCTTCAAAAGCTCCCGCGCCCGTTCCTTCCGCTTTTGTTCCGGCCATTTCAGCAGTTTCGGCACGAGGGAAATGTTCTGCTGAATGGTCATATGAGGGAAAAGTCCGATCTGCTGAATGACGTAGCCGATTTTCCGTCTCAGCTCCACCGGGTCCTGCTCCATAATGTTTTCGCCATCGATAAAAATCTTACCGGATGACGGCTCAATCAGTCTGTTAATCATTTTCATCGTCGTCGTTTTTCCGCAGCCGCTCGGCCCGATAAAACAAATAAACTCGCCTTTTTCGATATTTAAATCAATGCTGTTAACAGCTTTTTTTCCGCCTTTATAGACTTTCGATACATTTTCTAATCTCAGCAATCCGCGCACCTCCGAAGGGTTCCGTTATTTTTCTGAAAAGTATAATCTTTATTATAAGATGAAATTTGTAAAATAAAAAGTTTACAATGTGTTGAAATTATATACAATATACGTATTTTTTCATGTTATCCCGCTGACAATGCGGATGTTCTTACAATCGCTCCCGATAGCTCGCATATCCTGCCGCATCATCTTTTTCATCAACTGTAAAAAATATGATATATTGTCAGCATGAAAAGCCAGTGAAGGGATGATCAGCCGTGGAAAAAAACGCTCTTGATATCATCGGGCATGCTGAAGAGCATCTCATTGAGAGAATCGCCGAGAATATGCATACATTCGGAATGCCGGCCACACTTGGACGTGTGCTCGGTATTATTTATATGAACCGCAAGCCGATGACGTTAAATGAGCTGTCAGAGGCGACCGGGATGAGCAAAACGAGGATGAGCCAGGTGGTCCGCGAAATGACCGATGCCAATCTGGCTGAAAAAGTGTTTGAAAAAGGCGTTCGGAAAGACCTTTACGACGTCGAGCGTGATTATTACCAGACGTTTATCTCCCTGTTTACGGCAAATTGGACAAAGGCGGTCAGCAAAAACAAAATGCTCTATAAAAAGCTGAACCGCGAGCTGACTGAGCTTCTGGAATCGGAAAATCTCAGTCCCGATATTGAAGAAAAAGCCCGCCAGCTTTTGGATGAACTGACGGATTGGCTCCATTATTATGACTGGCTGAGCCGTTTGATAGAATTTTTTGAGAGTGAAGAAGTGTTTCAGCATGTGCCGAAAATAGAAAAAAGCAGCACCCGAAGATAACCGGGCGCTGCTTTTTTTTAAGTCAGGAAACCAATATCGGGAACATGCCTTTCAGACCGGCGCCTATCATGCCGATCGCCACCACCGCCAAAATCAGCCCCATCAGTCGGGTAATGACGTTCATTTCGGTTTTCCCGAGCTTATTGCTGATGAAAGAAGAATAGTGAAAGAAGATGAACGTCATCGCGATGACGGCCGCAATGCCGATAAGCACGCTGATGTAATGGAAGATGCCGCCATGGCCGGCCGACAGACTCATCACCGTCGCGATCGTACCGGGACCGGCGATAATCGGAATCGACAAAGGCGTCACGGATATATCGGCTTTCTCCTTGCTCTCCCCTTTCTCTTCATGATGGAGAGACTGTACATGAGATTTCTTCGCGTTCAGAAGATTATAAGCGATGCCGAAAATAAAAATGCCGCCCGCGATACGTAAGGCATGAATGTTAATGTCAAACAGTTTAAAGATCAGATGGCCGAAGATTAAAAAAGCCGCCAAGATGATAAACGACAGCACGGAAGCCTTGCGCGCAATCGCTGTCCGTTCTTTCTCCGAGTACCCTTCCGTCAGTGAAAGAAAAATCGGCACGTTTCCGATGGGATTGGAGACTGCAAACAGTGAAATGAAGACATGAATGATGAATGAAAACATGCGTACCTCCTTATGGCTTGCCATTATTGAGTTATGTTTTGTTCTCCGCTGTTTCTTATGCATGGTTTTTACCCCGGGGTCTGCTTTTTAACCTCAGCCGGACGATCCGGAAACAGAAAAAAACCGTCCTTGTAAGGACGGTTTTTTTGTTTGCTATCTCCATAAGCCTTTTCCGAATTTCAACAGCCGATAAAGCATTTTCAATTTTTTTAGCATGCGTTAATTTCCTTTTTCACTCTGAATCAATGCGCCGAGAGACATGATATCTATCAGCTCCATTAAAATTCTACCATAATGGGTACTTTTTCTCTATTATCAATTCATAGAGAAAGTGATTTGTATATCTTTAGAAAACTCCGTTACATCCGCCCTATTTTCTTTTATAATGTAAATATTGAACAAAATCCCTATATTACTTGTAAAAGGAGTTTTAGAATGTATTGTTCTCAATGCGGCCATCATACTGATGGCGGAAAGTTTTGTGAAAAGTGCGGGGCGCCCCAGCCCGGGCAGGGAGGCGCAGGCCAAACGCAAGGCCAGGCCGCTCAGGCCGGCGCCGCGGCTAAGCAGGCTTCAAAGCAATTTGCCTTATTCGTGCTTGATGTGTTAAAGAGACCGTACCAAACATGTAAAACGACAGGCGGCGAACAGCTTGTCAGCAGCATCATCAACATGGTGCTTTTCTGCCTGGTGACGCCGATTATGTTTTATATTCTCCTATCAGACGGCTTTCGTGACGTCAGTTTTACCGCGGTTGTGATCAAACCGGCGCTTACCTTTGCATTATGCGTTTTCTGCCTGTATCTCTTGATTTTTATCGCTTTGAAGGCCGGCGGCGCGCAGGTGTCATTTAAAGATTCGCTGTCCAGATTCGGGGCCTTTTTGATTCCGTTTACAGCTATTTTGCTTCTTGCCCTCATTTTTATGCTGCTTCATACAACCGTTTGCTTCACCATTCTGGCTGTCGGTCTTTTAGGAGCGGCGTTTGCCGTGCCTCCGCTCATGCTGGCGAGCTATCAGCATCAGCTCACTACTAAGGCGGATATCATTTATTCTGTTATCGTCATCTATTTGATCATTTGCGTAACGTTTCAATTCACGATCAAGCATTATATAAAAGAACTCATGAATTATTTCTTCTTTTAAAAACGGAAACCCCCGCCGCCTGATTGGCGCGGGGGTTTTTTTTATTGAATGGATGTTAAATAAATTCTTCCGTCTTTAACAACGCCGCCATACGTCCAATTGTATGTTCTGAGCTTCGGACTGCCGCCGGCTTTCGTAATATAAAACTCCTCGTACGTGTGAATCGTCAAATGGGAGCCTTTCTGTGAAAAGCTTTTGACATTCACTTCATTAAATACTTCGGTCGTCCCCTCGCTGTGCAGTTTTTTGACCAGTTTCTGCTGATCAGCATACAAAGGGCTCCCCTCTTCTAAATTGCCCGCCATGATGGCAAAATTGTTAAGGCTGACGGCGCTTGATTGATTTGTCAGGTAATCAGTCATAAACGATGTGACTTGCTCGTTTGTCACGCTGCCTGAAGCTGTATTTCCTTTGGATGATGCCCATGCGGATGTATAGGTATTCGGCTGGTCATTTTTTATTTTTTTTACATTTGTCCCGGAAGAATCTGAGGCAGGATCAGCTTTTTCGAAAACCCATTTTTTATGTTTTGTATCATATGAGAGTACATAGTGAAAACTCGGCTCAGCCTCTTCCATATCAGGCTTCGTATTCCCGTCGAAATAAGCAGACTCATGAAGCTCTTTACCCGTAACAGTTACTTGCCAGCGGCCGTTCTCTTGAGAAATCGCAAATGAATCCAGATCAAAGCTTGTCTCTTTATACTGATCCTTCAAAAAGGTGCCGGAACTCTTCATGCCGGATACCGCTTCTTTCGTCTGCTCTTTCCAGGCGGAACCAGCCTCGGTCATCTGATCAGTATTTCCGTCTGCCATCGCTTTTGTATACTGCTTCGTTGTTTTGACAATCGTGTCCATGATTGTTTGTTGTGTATCTTGATCCGGGATAAGCGTTAAGTCCACATCAGTACTGTTGATCGGAACATCGGCAGTTTTCATTTTCCCCCAAGGAAAATCAGCCTCCACGGCGGCTGTCATGGAACCGTCAGTTAAGAGCGGACCGTATGTAACGGATGTAAACGGATCTTTATGGACGGACTTGCCGTTTATCAGCAGATCGCCTTTCACGCTTTTGAAGCTGTCTGCCGGAGTGAACGTCACATCCTCGGCGTCTAACGGCAGGTCAAACTCAACATTCCGGCTGCCGGCCGCCTCTGCCTCTTGCTTTTTGACAACGTCAACCGTCTCATTTTTAAGCTTGGCTTCCGCCGTGTAGACACCGGGTGCATACGGGCCGAAGATTTGGGTTTCATCGGCTTTTTTGACCGTACCTGTTTTCTCGCTGTTGATATAAAGATCGGCGCCTTTATAATTGCTTGTGACGCGGAAATAAACCGGATCGACTTTCAGTTCGTAATGGTCAAACAAAAGAAGGGTTTTTCCCTCTTTTTTGACGTATACCGCATCTTTTTCTGATGAATTGCCGCGAAGCGATGCCAGCAGTTCATCGTGTTTCTTTGCGTATGCAAGGAGCGGTTTGACATTGGTCTCATTCAGCTTCAGTTTTTTGTCTGAAGGAGTGAGCAGGGCTGCGAGCTTTTTCGTGTCCCCGTCATGAACCGCCTGTTCGAATTGATCTGTGAGCCTTTTTTCAGATGTCAGCCAGGCTCCGGTTTTATATGCGGCAATCAATAAGATCAGCGCTGCGGCAATGCCTCCCCATAGGAAGAGCGTTTTTTTAGGGATCGGCTTTCTCGGCTGTGATGCGGATTCAGCCGCCTGCCGCTCCAGCCGGCTTCCTTTCCCGATCGGTTTTCCGCATTCTTTACAGAAATGCGCCTCTTCGTTGTTCTGCTGGCCGCAATACTTACAAAAAAACATGACTTTCCTCCTATTCAATCTGCAAAACTTGTATAACTTTTCCTATGTTTCATATTTTATAATAAAGTAGAATGATTTTGGAGTTATTTTGAAAAATAGCTGTCGATCATAACGGAGGAGGAGAAACGGACATGCAAAAACTGAGCATCCGAAAAGCCGCGGAGCCGGATGAAGCGCTGTATGAACTATTGCTGCTGGCCGATCCGTCGAAAGAGATTGTCGATGATTATCTTGTAAGAGGAGAATGCTATACGGCTTGGACGTCAGACGAGCTTGCAGGGGTCTTCGTCCTTTTGAAAACAAGACCAAAAACAGTAGAAATCGTCAATATTGCGGTGAAAGAATCAATGCACAACAATGGCATCGGCAGAAAGCTCATAGAAGAGGCCGTGAATAAGGCAAAACAAATGGGAGCGGCGACTATTGAAATTGGAACGGGCAACTCCAGTATAGGCCAGCTTGCCCTTTACCAAAAATGTGGCTTCAGACTTCAAGCCATCGACCATGATTTTTTCATCAGGCATTATGAAGAGGAGATTTTCGAAAACGGGATACAGTGCCGCGACATGGTAAGGCTTTATGCAGATATATAAAAAAACCTCCCCATGGGGAGGTTTTTTCGATTACTTATTCAAGTTATAGAAAGAGTTGATACCGTGGTATTGAGCAGTTTCAGCCAACTGATCTTCGATGCGAAGAAGCTGGTTGTATTTCGCAACACGGTCCGTACGGGACGGAGCACCTGTTTTGATTTGTCCTGCATTAGTTGCCACAGCGATATCAGCGATTGTGCTGTCTTCAGTTTCACCTGAACGGTGAGAGATAACGGCAGTGTAGCCCGCGCGTTTCGCCATTTCGATCGCATCGAATGTTTCAGTCAATGTACCGATTTGGTTTACTTTGATCAGGATAGAGTTGCCTACGCCGTTTTTGATACCTTCAGCAAGCTTTTTCGTGTTTGTAACGAAAAGGTCGTCACCGACAAGCTGAACTTTTTTGCCAAGACGCTCTGTAAGAAGTTTGTGGCCTTCCCAGTCGTTCTCGTCAAGTCCGTCTTCGATAGAGATGATTGGGTATTTAGAAACCATTTCTTCGTACCAGTCAACCATTTCAGCAGATGTTTTCACAACGCCTTCGCCAGACAGATGGTATTTGCCGTCTTCTTTGTTGTAGAACTCAGAAGATGCAGCATCCATAGCAAGCTTCACTTCTTCGCCAGGTTTGAAGCCGGCTTTTTCGATTGCTTCAACGATTGTTTGAAGCGCTTCTTCGTTAGAACCAAGGTTCGGAGCGAATCCGCCTTCGTCACCTACAGCTGTGTTCATTCCTTTAGCAGAAAGAACTGATTTCAGGCTGTGGAAGATTTGAGCGCCCATGCGAAGCGCTTCACGGAAGTTAGGCGCGCCTACAGGCATAATCATGAATTCTTGAATGTCTACGTTGTTGTCAGCATGCTCTCCGCCGTTTACGATGTTCATCATCGGTACAGGAAGCGTTTTTGAGTTGAATCCTCCAAGGTATTGGTAAAGAGGAATCTGTAAGAAATCAGCAGCTGCGCGCGCACAAGCCATAGATACGCCAAGGATTGCGTTCGCACCGAGTTTGCCTTTGTTTTCAGTTCCGTCAAGCTCGATTAAAAGCTGATCGATTGCGTTTTGTTCAGTTACGTCAAAGCCGAGAAGCTCTGGAGAAATGATTTCGTTTACGTTGTTAACAGCAGTTAACACGCCTTTTCCAAGGTAACGGTCTTTGTCGCCGTCACGAAGCTCAACCGCTTCGTATTCACCTGTAGAAGCTCCGCTTGGCACTAATGCGCGGCCGAAAGCTCCTGTTTCTGTATATACTTCAACTTCAACTGTTGGGTTGCCGCGGGAGTCGAGGACTTCGCGTGCATAAACATCAACAATGTATGGCATGAGTTTGTCTCTCCTTTTGATTTACGCTTATTTTTGAATTAAAGATGTTCCTGTCATTTCTTTCGGTTTTTCAACACCGAGAAGGTCTAATAACGTTGGTGCGAGGTCGCCTAGGATTCCGCCTTCGCGCAGCGTCACGCCTTCTTTCGTCACAATGACAGGGACTGGGTTTGTCGTATGGGCAGTGTGCGGTTCGCCTGTTTCTGTAATCAGAATGTCCGCATTACCGTGATCAGCGGTAATGATGGCATGTCCGCCTTTAGCGATGATGGCGTCAACCACTTCGCCTAAGCATTCGTCCACTGCTTCAATTGCTTTAATCGTCGGTTCGACCATTCCGGAGTGGCCGACCATGTCAGGGTTTGCAAAGTTCAGGATGATCGCGTCGTGCTTGTCAGCCGCGATTTCTTTTACAAGAGCATCCTTCACTTCATACGCGCTCATTTCAGGCTTCAGGTCATATGTCGCGACCTTCGGCGAGTTAATGAGGATGCGCTCTTCGCCCGGGAATTCTTCTTCGCGGCCGCCGCTCATAAAGAACGTAACGTGCGGATACTTTTCAGTTTCTGCAATGCGAAGCTGTTTTAACCCGTGCTGTGCTAATACTTCACCGACCGTATTGTCAAGGTTTACCGGTTTAAAAGCCACATATCCGTCAACAGATTCACTGAAGTGAGTCAGGCAGACGAAATACAGGTTTTTCGGATGATTTTCACCGCGGTCGAAATCGCGGAAATCTTTGTTGGTAAACGTGTTTGAAATCTGGATGGCGCGGTCCGGTCTGAAATTATAGAAAATCACAGAATCGCCGTCATGAATTTTCGCAACGGGTTCACCGTTTTCTTTTGTGATGACGGACGGAATGACGAATTCATCATGAATGCCGTTCGCATAAGAATCGTCGACTACATCCATCGCGCTGCGGTAAGACGGGCCTTCGCCGTAAGCCATTGCGCGGTACGCTTTTTCCACACGGTCCCAGCGTTTGTCGCGGTCCATGGAGTAGTAGCGTCCGGAAATGCTGGCGATTTCGCCGACACCGATTTCTTCGATCTGCTCATTCAGCTGCTGAATGTAAGTTTTCGCTGTTTGCGGACCTACATCGCGGCCGTCGAGGAAACCGTGAATATACACCTTCGTCAGTCCTTCACTTTTCGCAAGCTTCAGCAGCGCGAATAAATGATTGATATGACTGTGTACGCCTCCGTCAGAAAGAAGGCCGAACAGGTGCAGCGCTTTGTCGTTGTCTTTCGCGTTTTTGATGGCGTCAAGGAACGTTTGATTGCGTTCGAATTCGCCTTCGCGGATGGCAACGTTCACGCGTGTTAAGCTTTGGTACACAATACGTCCTGCGCCGATATTCAAATGACCGACTTCAGAGTTCCCCATCTGTCCTTCAGGCAGTCCGACTGCTTCGCCTGATGCCGTCAGCGTCTGATGAGGGTATTGGTTCCAATAACGGTCGAAATTCGTTTTTTTCGCTTGTGCGACTGCGTTTCCGACTGTTTCATTGCGTAATCCGAACCCATCAAGAATGATGAGTGCAGCTGGTTTTTTACTCATATTGACCTTCCTCCAATAATTGAACGAATGACTGCGGTTCAAGGCTTGCGCCGCCGACCAAAGCACCGTCAATATCGGACTCTGCCATATATTCTTTAATATTTGCAGGTTTTACGCTGCCGCCGTATTGAATGCGGAGCTTGTCAGCAGTTTCCTGGCTGAAGCTTTCAGCAACGACTTTACGGATATGTGCGCAGACGTCGTTAGCATCTTTCGCTGTAGAAGATTTGCCTGTTCCGATTGCCCAGATTGGCTCGTACGCAATAACGGAAGCGGCAACTTGCTCTTCAGAAAGACCCGCAAGACCTTTTTTCACTTGATCGGCAACAAGATCATTTGTTTTTCCGGCTTCGCGCTCTTCAAGCGTTTCACCTACGCAAATGATCGGCACAATGCCGTGTTTGAAAGCGGCATGCGCTTTTTTGTTAACTGTTTCATCAGTTTCAGCGAACATTTCACGGCGCTCAGAGTGGCCGATGACGCAGTAATCCACGCCAAGGTCTTTCAGAGCGACCGGGCTGATTTCACCTGTGAACGCACCGTTTTCTTCAAAATGCATGTTTTGGGCGCCGACTTTCAGGTCAGTTCCTTTAACAGCAGAAGTCAGCTTTTCTAAGAAAAGAGCTGGTGCGCAAACAACGGCTTCCGCTTTGTCTGCTGCTGGAATGGAAGATTTTACTTCTTCAACGAAGCTGACAGCTTCGCCGAGTGTTTTGTTCATTTTCCAGTTACCGGCTATAATTGGTTTTCTCATCTGTTCCACTTCCTTATAGCAGTTTTTATTTATCGTTCAGCGCAGCTACACCCGGAAGCTCTTTGCCTTCCATGAATTCAAGGGATGCGCCGCCGCCTGTTGAGATATGGCTCATTTTGTCAGCAAGGCCGAATTTTTCAACGGCTGCCGCAGAGTCTCCTCCGCCGATGACAGAGTATGTATCGTTTGCCTCTGCCAATGCTTCAGCCACTGCTTTTGTGCCTTGAGCGAACAAGTCGATTTCGAATACGCCCATCGGTCCGTTCCATACGACAAGTTTGCTGTTTTTGATAACTTCAGCGTACGTTTCGCGGGTTTTCGTTCCGATGTCGATCGCTTCTAAATCACTTGGAATCTCAGAGATCGGCACGATTTGAACGTTTGCATCGTTAGAGAAATCATCAGCAACGAGCACGTCTTCCGGCATATAGAATGTAACGCCTTTTTCTTTCGCGCGGTCCATGAATGATTTTGCAAGTTCGATTTTATCTTCTTCAAGCAAAGATTTACCGACTTCATAGCCAAGCGCTTTTACGAATGTGTAAGCAAGACCTCCGCCGATGATCAGGTTGTCCACTTTATCAAGCAGACTTTCGATTACGCCGATTTTGTCTTTTACTTTCGCGCCGCCGATGATTGCCGTAAACGGGCGCTCAGGATTTGTCACGGCTTTGCCGAGAACGTCAAGCTCTTTTTCCATCAGGAATCCTGCAACCGCCGGCAGATGCTCGGCAATTCCGGCTGTAGATGCGTGAGCACGGTGGGCAGCACCGAATGCGTCATTGACATATACATCCGCAAGCTCAGCAAATGCTTTTGCAAGTTCAGGATCATTTTTCTCTTCACCAGGATAGAAACGTACGTTTTCCAATACAAGAACGTCTCCGTCCTTCATCTCGGAAATTTGTGCTTTTACAGCATCGCCGTAAGCTTCATCCGCTTTTTTCACTTCTTTGCCGAGCAGTTCGCCTAAGCGTGCAGCGACAGGAGTTAAACGAAGCTCCTCAACCACTTCGCCTTTCGGGCGGCCTAAGTGGCTCGCAAGAAGGACTTTCGCGCCTTGGTCTGCAAGGTGTTTGATTGTTGGAAGCGCAGCGCGGATACGAGTATCGTCTGTTACTTCCCCGTCTTTCATTGGAACGTTAAAGTCAACGCGGCAGAATACGACTTTGCCTTTTACGTCGATGTCTTTTACTGTTTTTTTATTCATGCCTTAGGAGATCCTCCTTCAAAATGGTTTGCATAGCACGAAAAACGTGAAACGTGAAAACGCCTCATGATGCTTCCGCCGCGGGGCAGATTGCAGCTTCCGGGCACGGGGCAGATCGTCTTCTGAGCCAGGGCAGGCGGCTCAGAAAACGAAAGTGCCGCGGAAACTTCAAAACGCGGACGTTCTGCAGCAATCCGGCGCTTTCTGAAAGCCGGTTCTCATGGAAAAAGGGAAAGGGAGTCCGTCCCCTTCCCTTGTCCGCTTTCATTATAGCGTTTCTGTCCGAAAGAACCAAGTCCGGCCCTTTCCGGGAGCTATGAATTAAAGACCTTGTTTTGCGATGTAAGCTGCAAGGTCAACAACGCGGTTAGAGTAGCCGCTTTCGTTATCGTACCAAGAGATTACTTTTACCATGCTGCCTTCCATAACCATTGTAGAAAGAGCATCGATTGTAGAAGAGTTAGCATTGCCGTTGTAGTCTCCGGATACTAATGGCTCTTCGCTGTAGCCAAGGATTCCTTTAAGATCGCCTTCAGCCGCTTCCTTAAGAGCTGCGTTTACGTCTTCAGCCGTTACGTCTTTGTTCAGTTCAGCAACTAGGTCAACAAGAGAAACGTTTGGAGTCGGCACACGCATAGCTCCGCCGTTCAGTTTGCCTTTCAGTTCAGGAAGAACAAGGGAAACTGCTTTAGCAGCACCAGTTGATGTAGGAATGATGTTTTCAGCTGCTGCACGCGCACGACGGTAGTCTTTGTGCGGAAGATCAAGAATTTGCTGATCGTTTGTGTAAGAGTGAACAGTTGTCATCATACCGCGTTTGATGCCGAATTTGTCGTTAAGTACTTTTGCAAACGGCGCAAGGCAGTTTGTTGTGCAAGATGCGTTAGAGATAACATGGTGGTTAGCCGCATCGTATTTGTCTTCGTTAACACCCATAACGATTGTGATATCTTCTTCGTTAGCAGGTGCAGAGATGATAACTTTTTTCGCGCCTGCTTCTAAGTGTTTCGCAGCGTCTGCGCGTTTTGTGAAGAAACCAGTAGATTCAACTACGATTTCAACGCCTTGTTTGCCCCAGCTGAGTTTCGCAGGATCGCGCTCAGCAGAAACTTCGATTGTTTTGCCGTTAACAACAAGGTTGCTGCCGTCAACTTTAACTTCTGCATCTAATTTTCCGTGTACGGAATCATATTGTAAAAGATGAGCAAGCATGTTAGCGTCTGTTAAATCGTTAACCGCTACTACCTCAACTTCAGGATTGTTTAATGCTGCGCGGAATACGTTACGTCCAATACGACCAAAACCGTTAATACCGACTTTTACTGCCATGATTATTTCCTCCTTTAAATAAGTGAGAGATATTTATATTGAGGGACTGTTATCCCTTAATAACTTCTTTGCGGCTCCTTCGTCCGTGACGAGAACCGTGTTTCGCTGCTTTTTAAAATAAGCTTCAATTGCTTCTGCTTTTGATGATCCGCCCGCTACCGCGATAATGTCGGGAATGGCATCGAGGTCATCAAGCTGCATTCCGACTGAATGCACCTTGTGAACGACTTCTCCGTCCGCATTAAAGTAGTAGCCGAATGCCTCTGTCACCGCATGATTGTCATCTATTTTCTTCAAATCTTCCAAAGGCGTGTTTCTTCGCTCCGCCATTGTTCTAGCTTCGCCGATTCCGTGAACGAGCATACTCGCTGATTTAATCGTGTGAAGCACCTCTTTTACGGAAGGCTCTTCAATAATAGATGAGTAGGCGCCTTGTGACAGCTGCCCGGGAACGAACAAAAGCCGGTAAGTGCCTGAAGCCTTTTCCGCCATATGCGCGCATATGGTGTTCGCCTGGTTTTTCACATCTTCGCCTAAACCGCCTCTTGCGGGCACAAACAGGAGCTCGCGGTTTTTTGAATCCGGCGTCATCATATCGGCGACGGCTTCAATTGTCGTACCGCCGGTTACAGCGACGATATTTTTGCCTGAAAATCTCTTTTTCATACATGCAACGGCCGCTCTCCCTAATTCTTTTTTGACCCAAGGAGATTGGTCGCTGTCTCCGGAAACGATAATGGCGTCTTTCAGATTAAGCCGCTCTTTTAATGTCTTTTCCAAAAGCGTCAATCCTAAAACATCCTTCATCGTATCTTCCAGAATCGAAAGCAGTGAGTAGCCCTCTTCCGTCATTGTCATGCCGTTTGTTTTAATATCGATGAGATTCTGTTCTTTCAAAAACTGAACCTCGCTTCTGAGAACGCGCTCGGTCAATCCGAGACTGGCTGCAAGACTTCTGCGGCCGATCGGTTCGGTAAGCCTGATATACTGCAAGATTTCAAATCTTTTCTGCATCACAAGCAAAAGATCAGGCAATAATTTTTTTTGAGCTTGTATTAACTGGTTCATGACTCAAACGTTCCTTCCTATTCATACTGGACAGAAAATGTCCCGCTATGACAAAAAACGTCCCATCATAGCCAAAAAAAATTATGTCTGCTTTCTTTAATTATTTTAACAGGATGACATTGTTAATTCAACTGTTAAAGGTCAATTCGTCGACATTCTTCGCAGGATTTTCCAGTATCTCCTTGATACAGTCATTATATACAGAAACGGAATGAAGGTGACAGACAAAAGCCCGCCGGAGCGGACTTTTGTCGTAAAACGCTTTCATTTTATCCAGAGTTTTTCTATTTCTTCTAATGATTTATTTTTCGTCTCAGGGCAGATCGTCACGACAAACAAGAAACAGAGAATATTAATGACGGCGAATATCCAGAAGGTGTACGCGAGCCCTAACCCGCTGATCATCATCGGCACGAACTGGCCGATCGCCCAGTTGGCCCCCCATAAGAATATCGTCGCGATACCGGCGGCGCGTGCGCGGAGGTGGTTCGGAAAGATTTCCGAAATCATGATCCACGTAATCGGCCCGACTGATACGCAGAAAGCGGCGACGAATCCCAATATGATGACGACTAAAGCCGGACCGCTCGCCAGCTGAAAATAAAAGGATGCCCCGATTAAGATCATGAACAGCGCCATAAAGGCAGATCCGACCCCCATCAGCTTTTTCCGGCCCACCTTATCGACTAAAAGAACCGCGATAATGGTGAAAATCACTTCAACGACACCGACGATGCATGTCGTGATAAACCCCGCATTCTGTCCGAAGCCCATCATTTTGAAAATTTCCGGCCCGTAATACGTAATTGCGTTCATGCCGATGACCTGATTGAATAAAGCCAGCAGAATCCCGATCACAAGCGCTTTTCTCAGCCCCGGTTTAAACAGCTGAGACAATGACCCCATTTTTTCTAATTGTAAAGACGTTTCGATTTGTTTGATTTCTTCTTTCGCGGTCTGCTCGCCGTTAATGCGCGTCAGCACGGCGAGGGCTTCATTCCGGCGCCCCGCTTTCGCAAGCCAGCGCGGGCTTTCAGGCACGATAAGCAACACGATAAAAAAGATGACGGACGGAATCATGCCGTAAGCGAGCATCCACCGCCAGCCGGTGTGCACCCCCCATTCATATGAGCCGGACTGCTGAACGGCGAGGTTAATAAAATAAGTGCCGGAAATCCCTAATATCGTAAACAGCTGATACAGTGAAGACAGACTGCCGCGTATTGCCGGCGGAGCGGCTTCGGTAATATACGTGACAGAAAGCGAGGAGCCCATGCCGATTCCCAGACCGCCGATGACTCTGGCGATCACTAAGGAAGACACACTTTGAGAAAGCGCAGAGACAACCGCTGACACCGCAAACAACAGCGCCGCTGCCATCAAAATCTTTCTCCGTCCGAAACGGTCGCTCAAAAATCCGGAAATCCCGACGCCGAAAACACCGCCGATCATTATGCTTGAAATCACGAGCCCTTCCATAAAAGGACTTAAGCGGTACAAATCTTTCAGGAAACCGATGGCGCCGGAAATCACCGCCGTGTCATAACCGTACAAAAGCCCTCCCAGTCCGGCCGCGCATGAGATGAGAATGACAAACCACTTGGAATGCTGCCGAGTGACAGGTACATTTGAGCCAATTGGTGCCGGGTGATTCTTCATGAATTTTACCCTCCCGCGAATAATAGAATAAAAACGCTTACAAATCTGAGTGCGGCGCTTGATGTTGCTTTGTTTTCTTCAGAATCGCCACATTTGTACGTACTTATAAAGAATTTTATCTAAAAATAAGGAAAATTAGTACGTACAAATAAAGAATAAGCAGTTTTTCATAATCTGTCAATTATTTTTACAGCTTGATGAAAGGGCTTACTATGTTATACTGGAATTTGTCCGTATACATTTTGGAGGAATTGATATGCTACCGAAATATGCTCAAGTAAAAGAAGAAATTTGTTCATGGCTGAATCAAGGAAAAATACAGCCGGACGAAAAGCTGCCTACGGAAAATGAGCTGATGCAGCAGTTCGGCGTCAGCCGCCATACCATCAGAAAGGCGATCGGAGATTTGGTCTCGCAAGGGCTGCTGTACAGCGTTCAGGGCGGAGGCACCTTTGTCGCTTCACGCACGGCGAAATCAGCCATGCATTCAAACAAAACGATCGGCGTCATTACAACGTACATATCAGACTATATTTTTCCGAGCATCATCAGGGGAATCGAATCGTATTTAAGCGAACAGGGCTATTCCATGCTGCTGACGAGCACCAACAACAATACAGAAAGTGAACGGCGCGGCCTTGAAAACCTGCTGTCCAAAAATATAGACGGGCTGATTGTCGAGCCTACAAAAAGCGCGCTGCAGACGCCCAACATCGGCTACTATCTCAATCTGGAGAAAAACGGCATTCCGTTTGCCATGATTAACGCTTCTTATGCGGAGCTGGCCGCACCGAGCTTTTCCGTCAATGATGTCAAAGGCGGCATGATGGCTTGCGAATACGTCATGTCCCTCGGCCACACGCACATTATGGGAATCTTTAAAGCGGATGACACGCAGGGCGTCAAACGGATGAACGGCTATCTTCAGGCGCATCGGGAGCGCGGGATTTTTCCGTCTCCGGACATGATCGTGACTTACACGACTGAGGAAAAAGAAACCGTGCTTCTCCAAAAAATTAAGCATACCCTTGAGCAAAACAGCGGGTCACATCCGACGGCCATTCTTTGCTACAATGACGAAATTGCGCTGAAGACGATTAATCTTCTCAGAGAATTCGGGTTAAAGGTGCCTGATGACGTATCGGTCATGGGCTATGATGATTCACATTTCGCCCAGATTTCCGAGGTGAAGCTCACCTCTGTCAAGCATCCGAAATCCATTATGGGGAAAGCGGCGGCAAAATACGTCATCGACTGCTTAGAACATAAAAAACCGAAGAAGGATGACGTCGTGTATGAACCGGAACTCATCATCCGGAATTCAGTCAAGCTGATCGGCGAATAAAAAAAGCAATGTGCGCGGCACATTGCTTTTTTTGCTCAGCTGTTTTTTAATTCGGCGATGATCTCAAATGATCTCATTCTGTCGGCATGCTCAAAGCTTTCTGAATTCACCATGATTTCATCCGCCTGTGTTGTCCGGATAAAGCTTTCCAGCTTTTCCTTCACACGCTCCGGTCCGCCGACGATCGTTGAACTGAGCTGTTCATTGACCATCGCTTTTTCATACGGCGACCAGATTTGATCCATGTCTTCAACAGGAGGCTTCAGCTGGTTCGGCGTGCCGCGGACGAGGTCTAAAAATCTTTGATAATGCGATGTTGCCAGATGCTCCGCCTTTTCATCCGTATCGGCGGCAATGACGGTGACGCCGACCATCGCGTACGGTTGATCCAGTACGTCTGACGGACGGAAGGAGCTGCGGTACAGCTCAAGGGCGGGCACGGTGTTTTTCGGTGAAAAGTGAGCCGCAAAGGCGAACGGAAGCCCGAGCTCTCCCGCAAGACGCGCGCTGAAGCCGCTTGAGCCCAGAAGCCAGATCGGCACGTCCAGCCCTTCGCCCGGAATGGCGCGGACTTGATTGCGCACATTGCCTGACGGTTTGAAGTAATTTCTCAATTCTTCAAGCTGCTCCGGGAAATCCTCCCCGCTGTTTATGTTTCTTCTTAAGGCCCTCGCCGTTAATTGGTCGGTACCCGGCGCACGCCCGAGTCCGAGGTCAATCCGCCCTGGATATAACGTTTCAAGGGTTCCGAATTGCTCCGCGATTATAAGTGACGAATGATTCGGCAGCATAATACCCCCAGAACCGACGCGGATTTTTTTCGTGCCGCCGGCGATATGGCCGATCAGCACCGCCGTTGCCGAGCTGGCGACACCTTCTATATTATGATGCTCCGCCAGCCAATAGCGGTTATAGCCCCACTCCTCGGCGCGGCGCGCTAAATCCATGCTGTTGCGGAACGATTCAGCAACCGTTCCTCCCTGTACGACCGGCGATAAATTCAATACGGAAAACGCAGTATCTTTCAATGTATGTTCAGCCATCGTTTTCTCCTTTGCGGTTTAGTGTAAGCAGATCTTAAACAAGGTCTTTACCACACACCTTACCACAGCTTTTCCCGTGAGTTAAACAATTTGATTCGATGATCTTCGAACAATCAGTCAGCGGCGGTTTTCTTACGGATGAACAGCTCCTCGGCGACATCAATAAAAAGCTTGGCGGCAAGTGATGCGTCTTTCATGGAAGGAACCGCCAGCTGCACCTCCCTGAATACATCCGGCGCAAACTCTTTAATCACCACTTCTTCCGGGAGGGGATTGCCGGCCATGGACATATCGGATAAGATTGCCATGCCCAACCCCTCCCGCACCATATTGATGGACGTACTGACATTAAACACGGTAAAGGCGGCGCAAAGTTCGGCACCGGCTTGTTTAAACAGGCCTGCAAAAGGTGACGTGTAACCGCCTTCGCAAACCACCATCGGTTCACCGTCCAGATCTTTTATCGTTACGGTTGAGCGTGCGGCGAGAGGATGATCTTTATGCATAACCGCTGCCATTTTGTCTTTTTTCAGCAGAAAGGAATCCATATCCTCTGTCGGGAACAGCAGAATGCCCGCGTCAATCATCCGGGATTGCAGCCATTCTTTTACTTCGTCCGCCGTTCCTTCATGAAGCACCAGTTCAAGCTTCGGATACCGTTTTTTAAACACGCTGATCAGCTTTGGAATGAAATAAGCGGAAGCGGCCGGAAATGTGCCGATGTGAATCGTTCCCTGTTCAAGACCTCTTTCCGCGGCCGCCAGCTGCTCGGCTTTTTCTATGCCTTTGAGCACCTCTCTGATATGGACGAGAATTTTTCCGCCCGTGTCCGTGAGCCTTACGCCGTTGCGGCGCTCGCGGATGATCAGCTTGATGCCGAGCTCTGACTCAAGCGCAGAGATGGCATGGCTGACGGCGGGCTGCGTCATATTCAGCGCCTGCCCCGCTTTTGTAAAGCTTCCCGTTTCAGCGATTTGAACAAAAACCCGCAGTTGTGTAATTGTCATAACGTTTTACTTATGCTCCTTATAAAAAAGATTCATTTTATTTATCTTACTGATTACCGTATCATATGATGGAATTGTTCTACAAGGAGTGAACGACGTGAAACAGCTTTCGAAAATACAGACGGCTCTTATGCTGGCGTTTCTAGTCACGGTATGGGGAATTAACTGGCCGCTGACAAAGGCCGCGCTTGCCTATTCGCCGCCTCTTCTGTTTGCCGGAATCCGCACGCTGATCGGCGGACTTCTATTATTAATGGTGGCGCTGCCCCGTTTTAAAAAGCTGCGTTTTAAAGAAACGTGGCCGATCTATCTTATTTCTGCCATTTTAAATATTACTTTATTTTACGGCCTGCAAACGGTCGGATTGAATTACCTGCCTGCCGGCTTATTTTCAGCCATCGTGTTTTTCCAGCCGGTTTTAATGGGCGTTTTTTCTTGGCTGTGGCTCGGGGAATCGATGTATCCTTTAAAAATAGCCGGTCTTATTCTGGGCTTTGCCGGTGTCGCCGTCATCAGCGCAGCCGGTTTCGGAGGCCATATTTCCATCGCCGGCATTCTTTTGGCCTTAGGCTCTGCGGTCAGCTGGGCGCTCGGCACGGTATATGTGAAAAGAACGGGCGGACGCGCGGATTCTATCTGGATGGTCGCTCTTCAGCTTCTGATCGGCGGCGTACTGCTTGTCAGCTCCGGCCGTTTTTCAGAAAGCTTTTCAGCCATTCAATGGAAAGCTCCGTTCATTCTGAGCCTTCTGTTCATTTCAGTTTTTGTTATCGCGCTCGGCTGGCTCGCCTTTTTTACGCTTGTCGGTTCAGGGGAAGCAAGCAAGGTTGCCTCTTACACCTTCCTGATCCCGCTCATATCCATTGTCGTCAGCTCGATATTCCTGCATGAGCCGCTTACCGTCAGCCTTTTAGCCGGACTGCTTCTGATCGTCACAAGCATTTGTTTAGTGAATATAACACCGAAGAAACTGAAAACACCTGCTCTGGCCGCAGAAAAAAAGGCCGTTCATTAAAAAAACTCTTGCCGCGGGGCAAGAGTTTTTTTATTTATTGACGTCTCCCTTTCACAAGATACGCAGCCGTAATGAGGAGATAGATGGCCGCGGTGATGCATGTGATGACGATGGATGTCGTCGCAATTACGCCGATCAGGATGGCTAAAAGCGCAAGCACCGCGAACCATGTCGTATACGGGAACCATTTGACGTAATAAGCCGGCTGTTCTGTTGAATGTTTTCTTGATTTCAAATGGGCGAATCCGATAATCAGCCAGATGAACAGCACGGTATAGCCGAGTGAACCCATCAAATAATTAAACGTCCGGCTTCCTGCGAATAAAGAAATCAGGACGCCTACATATAAAAATGACGTACAAGTCAGAATCGCATAGACGGGAACCTTTTTCTTCGATAGTTTTGAAAAAACTTTCGGCACCCGGCCGTCAGAAGCCTGCGTAAACAAGACGCGGGATGATCCGTACAGTCCCGAATTCATAGACGAGATAATCGCAAGAAGAATGACGGCATTCATAATATGGTCGGCACCCGGAATTCCGATCATCTTAAATACTATGACAAACGGGCTTTCGGGAACGCTGTTGACTTGATTCCAAGGAATCAGGCTGACGATGATGAAAAACGGCAGCAAGTAAAAAGCGACAATCCGCGTTAACGTGCTTCGGACAGCTTTCGGGATCACCTTTTCGGGATTTTTTGTCTCCGCCAGCGTGACGCCGATGATTTCCGTTCCGCCGTATGAGTAGATCACGACGAGCATCGCCGTAATGACGCCCCCCGCTCCATGCGGGAAAAACCCTCCGTGATCCGTTAAATGAGACAGCCCCGGCGCCGTGTGATTGCCGAATGAGAAAAATAAAAGCAGAATCCCGCATAAAATAAAGATGACAATCACTGTAATTTTAATAAGCGCGAGCCAGTACTCCGTCTCGGCAAACAGTTTCACAGAAAGCATGTTTACGACCGTCACCACGATGGAAATGATCAAAGCCAATATCCATATCGGACATTCCGGCAGCCAATATTGAATGAAAATGGCGGCTACGACCGCCTCCGCGGCAATATTGAGCACCCACATTTTCCAATAGATCCAGTCTAAAAAGTATGCAGCGTACGACCCGAGAGACTGCTGAACCAAATCACGGAACGTCCTTGCATGTTTGTTTCTGACTGCCATTTCGGCCAGCCCTTGCATAATAAACAGCAGAATGATTCCGCCGAGGAGGTAGGCCAGCAGCACGGACGGCCCCGCTTCATCAATCGCCGTGCTGCTGCCTTTAAAGAGCCCGGCCCCGATCGCGCCTCCAAGCGCCATCATCATAATGTGTCTGGACGACATCGTCCGTTTTAACGTTTGCTTGTCCTTTTCCATCTATCACACGCCCTCTCGCAAAAAGTGTTCATCACATAAAAAAGCACGCCGCCTCTTTAGGAAAAGAGACGGCGTGCCTCAGGCAGCCGCGGTACCACTCTTGTTGATCCCGAATATCCGGAATCCAGCTTAAAAACCTTTTAACGAAGGTCAGCCGTTAGGACATAGGGAATATTCCGACAATTCCGTTCCGCCCTGCCACTTCCGGGCGAGTTCAAAGAACAATCAGTCCGCGTTGCACCAACCCGCGGCTCTCTTTTTCTGACTGGATTCTTTTACTGCTCCCGTTCACAGTGTTTTATGTTAAATGAATCTCTTGAGTTTTTATTTTCTGAATATAGTATCATAATATACAGTCTTCTATTTTCAAAGTCAATACTAATTTTTGCCGCCTATTGTCCTACCCGGTGATTCGGAAATTTCAGCTGAAATCCGGACACAAGGCTTTGCTTTCCGGGCGCCGCGCTTTCCGCTTTCACCTTTGTGTTTGCGTATAAAAACAGCGCAAGCGCAATGCCGAATGATATGACGAGAATCCATACTTTTTTCATTCAGGTGCCTCCTCACTTTCTATCATCGGCGGCTTTTTCTCTTTTTTTATATACAAAATTGAAAAAACAATTTTAAAATTCTGTTTTCCTTATATTGAAACTTGCTTTATCATAAAAGTATGCGTTTACATTCGAGTAGGGAGGTTATAGCATGACCCCTGTGAATTCAAGCAGCATCGGGAAGATTCAGGCGGCCAGCAAAGGTTTGTCGCCAAAATTGAGAGCGATTGCAGACCATATCGTGAAGGAACCGAAAGACGTGGTTCACCTTTCCATCATTCAGCTGGCGGAAAAAACGAAAAGCTCTGAAGCGACGATTTTCAGGCTGTGCAAACGGCTCGGTTTTTCCGGCTATCAGGATTTAAAAATCGCGCTTGCTCAGGAGATCGTTCAGGAGCCGGTGCAGCACATTCATGAAGAAATGAGCCCCGACGACGATATCGAAGTCATCATCCAGAAAGTTTTCCGCACAAACATTTCCGGTCTGACCGATACCTTTCATTTATTAGATCCGGCCGACGTTGAAAAAGCGGTAGAAATGATCCACCGCGCAGACAGAATCGAATTTTACGGAAACGGCGGTTCCGGGCTGATCGCCACTGACGCGTATCACAAATTTATGCGTACGGGTATAAATTGCATCGCACACACGGATTCTCACTTTCAGGCGATGTCAGCGGGTCTTCTCGGTCCCGAAAGCGCAGTCATCGGCATTTCTCATTCGGGGAGCAATAAGGACGTGCTTGACGCGGTGAAAATGGCCAAATCGCTCGGCGCCGGTACGATCGGCATTACAAGCTACCAAAAGTCGCCGCTCACCCAGATTTCCGACGTGGTGCTGTATACGTCAACAAGGGAGACGGCTTTCAGAACGGAAGCAATGTCCGCAAGGCTTGCCCAGCTGTCGGTCATTGATACACTGTATTTCGCCACGGCCCGGCTGCGGCAGGAGAAAACGCTCGCCAACTTGCAGCGAATCAGAAAAATGATCGCGCACAAACGTTTGTAATCGCTTTCTGAATATTTATTTTTCAAAAGAGAGAATACCGATACAGCGGGAATTGAGGCAATTTTATGAAAAAAATTTTCTTCTTCATCGTTGATTTATAAAAAAATTATTCCTATAATTGACTTTGTAAGGGCATACATTATCAATCTATCTTATTATTCAATCAGATTAGGCGGGATATATTATGAAGGAAACCCAAGCTGTTATCGGTCTGGATATCGGCACGACCAGTACGAAAGCCGTTCTGTTCGGACCAAGAGGCAAAGTGTTAGCCAAGCATTCGGTTCACTATGATTTAATACAGCCAAAGCCGGCATGGGCCGAGCAGGATCCTGAGCACATTTTGGAAGCGGTTATCGGAAGCATCAGGGGCGCCGTCACAAAGGCCGGACTGAGTCCTGACAATCTGCTTGCAATCGGCATCAGCACCGCCATGCACTCATTGATAGCTGTCGATCAAAACGGCGGCCTGCTGACCAAAAGCATCATTTGGGCGGACAACCGCAGCGCCGAGCAATCAAAACGGATTTTAAAAGAGATGAACGGTTTTGATATTTATAAAAGAACGGGTACGCCGATTCACCCGATGTCTCCGCTTTCCAAAATTGTGTGGATGAAAGAACAGGACAAGGAGACATTCGCGAAAACCGCCAAATTCATCAGTATTAAAGAATATATTCTGCACGAGTTTTTCGGAACTTATGTCGTCGATTATTCGATCGCTTCGGCAACAGGGCTGTTCCGTCTAGATACGCTTTCCTGGGATGAAGAAGCGCTCCGGATTGCCGGAATCCGGGAAGATCAGCTGTCGGACATCGTGCCGACCACTCATCAGCTGCGCGGCCTTGCGCCGGAAATCGCTGCACGGATGGGCATTCATGCGGATACACCGTTTATTATCGGCGCAAATGACGGCGTGCTCGCCAACCTTGGAGTCGGCGCGATCGGCAAAGGCGAAGTGGCCGTTACGATCGGAACGAGCGGAGCCGTGCGTTCGGTGACGGATGCGCCGATTACGGATGAAAAAGCGCGGACATTCTGTTACGCGCTGACTGACAAGCATTGGGTCATCGGAGGCCCGACGAATAACGGAGGCATTATGCTGCGCTGGCTTCGAGACGAATTCGCTTCTCCGGAAGTCGAAACGGCGAAGCGGCTCGGCATTGATCCGTACGATTTAATGATTGATATCGCTGATAAAGTGCCCGCAGGCTCTGAGGGATTGCTGTTTCTGCCGTTTTTATCTGGGGAGCGCGCGCCGTTTTGGAATCCGAATGCCCGCGGAACGTTTTTCGGCATCAGCCTCCGCCATAAACGGGAGCATTTTATCAGAGCGGTGCTGGAAGGCGTCATCATGAGCGTCTTTTCAATCGGTGTCGCACTGAGAGATTTGGCAGGCCCCGCAAAAGACGTGCGGGCTTCGGGAGGATTTGCGAGATCGCCGCTTTGGAGGCAGATTTTGTCCGATACGATGGGACGGGAAGTCCTCGTTCCGGAAAGTTACGAAGCCTCGGCGCTCGGAGCGGCCGTTCTCGCTTTGCACAGCCTTGGCGAAATGGAACGGATCGAGGATGTTCAGGACTGGATCAGAATTTCTCACCGCCATGAACCGAACGTCAAAAACAGCGAAACATATATTGAGCTGTTTTACTTATACGAGCGGCTGTATGACAAGCTCAAAGATGAATTTGACGTCATCAGTGAATTTCAGCTCAAACAAAGCCGTTAATTCTTCTTTGAAAGGGTGAAAAGGTCATGTTACTGTTTATTGTCATTGCCGCTATTATCGTTTTACTCTTATTGATTACGGTCGCTAAATTAAATCCGTTTATCAGTCTTTTGATTACATCCATCCTTGTCGGTTTCGCAACGGGCATGAATCTGCCGGACATTATCGCTTCGATGAAAACCGGGCTCGGCAATACGCTGTCGCTGCTTGCGATCGTGCTGGCCCTCGGTACGATGCTCGGAAAAATGATGGCTGAATCAGGCGGTGCGGAGCGTATCGCCCACACCCTGATCAGCCGCTTCGGCAAAAAGAAAGTGCATTGGGCGATGATGGCCGTCGCTTTTATCGTCGGCATCCCGGTCTTTTTCCAGGTCGGCTTCGTCCTGCTCGTGCCGCTTTTGTTTACGATTGCGATTGAAACCGGCGTTTCATTAGTGACGATCGGGATTCCGCTCCTTGCGGGACTTTCCGTCGTGCACGGATTGGTTCCGCCCCACCCGGCGGCGATGGCGGCTGTCGGCATTTATCACGCCAATGTCGGAAAAACGATTTTGTTTTCTTTAATCGTCGGCATTCCGACTGCCATCATCGCGGGGCCGCTTTACGGAAAATGGATTGGTAAGCGCATTCATAAACCCGTTCCCGAACTGTTGAAAAAACAATTTATTGAACGGAATGAAAAACGCAAGCTTCCGGGATTCGCAAATACATTGTTTACGATATTGGTACCGGTGATCCTGATGCTTATGGCAACGCTTGCCGAAATTGCGCTTCCGGAAAAAAGCGCGCTCTATGAAACTTTTAAATTTATCGGCGACCCTGTCACGGCGCTTTTGATCGCCACGGTTTACTCCTTTTTCAGCCTTGGTTTTTATCAGGGCTTTGACAGAGAAAGCATTTTAAAATTCAGCAATGACTGTCTCGGGCCGATCGCTTCCATTCTGCTTGTGATCGGAGCCGGCGGCGCTTTTAACAACGTCCTGATTGATTCAGGCGTCGGCACGTATATCGCTGACATGGCGAAGCATTCAAGCTTCTCTCCCGTTCTTTTAAGCTGGACGATCGCGGCGGTCATCCGCGTCGCCACAGGTTCAGCGACTGTCGCCATGATGACGGCGGCCGGCATTGTTGCACCGATTGCATCTGTCATGCCGGGCGTCAGCAGTGAGCTTCTCGTTTTGGCAACGGGAGCGGGCTCTTTGATTCTGTCACATGTCAATGACTCCGGTTTCTGGCTCATTAAAGAGTATTTCGGAATGACAGTAAAAGAAACGTTCCTGACATGGACGGCGATGGAAACGATTATTTCTGTCAGTGCGATCTGTTTTATCATGATCATTAACGCGTTTATATAAAAACAAACCCCGGCCGAAAACCGGGGTTTGTTTTTTTATCGGTCATTCACAAGGATATAAGCGGCTTTAACGGGTCCGTGGACGCCGACAACCAAATCCATTTCGATATCGGCCGAGTTGCTCGGTCCAGTAATATAGTTGATGCAGGAAGGAACGGTGACGCCGTCTCTGATCTGCTGTTTCAGTATATCGCTGGCCTGTGTCATTCTCGGCACAATGGAAGATTTTGGGATGATTGCGATATAGGTGGTCGGAAGCAGGCTGACGGAACGGCCGGCATGCTCTGACGCATACAAAACGACGGTGGCTGATTCCGCAAGCGTGATCTCGCTGAATGTAATGCCCACATTCGCTTGTTCCGCTTTTTCAATATTTTTCGCTCCTTGTTCCGCGTCCCATTCCCAAACGGGAATCCCTTCATCCGGCCACTCTTCTGTCATAAGGGTCTGCAAGCCGTACGTTTCAAACCGGCTGTCCTTCGGAATGATGACAGGCCCTCCTTCAAAACGGTTCACCTGCGTGCGCAAAGCGTCGTAAAGCCCGGCTGCATCCGTTTCGATCAGTTCGGTATGAATGTTGACGCAGTGGTCTTTCAGCATCGTGACAAGATCGTCTTCCGTACAGTCCGCATGCGTTTGATATTGAGGCTGATACTTCCATTCAGGCAGGGACACGCCTGATTTTCTGCGCTCTCTGCCCAGATTTTCGGCGATCCGGTTTAAAAAGGATTCCTGATGTGTAACCGTCCCTTTCATCATCATTCTTCCCCCTTTTGTTTTTCCCGGTCTTTAAACCAATCTCTGAATCTCGATTTATGCGGCGCCGGGAAATCCCGTATTGCCGTCCATTCTTTTAACGGCCCCGGCCCTTTTGATATTTTGTCATCTTCCGTAAACGGCGTCATGGCGGCAGGCGCCCATTTCGATCCCATTTTATAAAGGGACGGGGATGACGAGCCGAGCCCGAAGGCTTTCATCGCCAGTTTTTCGCTGATCGGCGCTTTGCCCTCTTTTTCCACGATGTTCTGCCGATGCTTGAGCAGCAGCTCGTGCAGCGGAATTTTAACGGGACATGCTTCCGTACAGGCCGCACATAAGGAAGATGCGTACGGGAGCTCCTTGTATTCGTCATATCCGCCGAGAAGAGGCGATAAGACGGCGCCGATCGGACCCGAATAGATGGACCCGTACGAGTGTCCGCCGACATGCCGGTACACGGGACAGACGTTGATGCAGGCGGCGCAGCGGATACATTGCAGCACCGATTGAAATTCCGTGCCGAGTATGCGGGAACGCCCGTTGTCCACAACCACGAGGTGGAATTCCTCAGGCCCGTCAGCTTCTCCTTGCTGACGAGGTCCCGTCAGCGCCGTAATGTAACTTGTAAGCCGCTGGCCGACCGCGCTTCTCGTCAGCATGCTGACAAGCACTTCAAACTCAGAAAATGACGGAACGATCCGCTCCATTCCCATCACGGTGATCTGCGTCTTCGGCAGCGCGGACACAAGACGGCCGTTTCCTTCGTTCGTCACGAGACTGACCGATCCGGTATCCGCGATCGCAAAGTTGCAGCCTGTAATGCCGACATCCGCTTCGAGAAATTTTTTCCGGAGAACGCTGCGCGCGTGCATGACGAGCTCTTCCGGTTTTTCCGTCTGTTTGTATTCGAGTCTCTCTTTAAACACGTCACGGATCTGCTCTTTGTTTTTGTGAAGAGCGGGAGCAACGATATGTGACGGCGGATCGTGGTCGTCAATCTGGAGAATGTATTCGCCGAGATCCGTTTCTGTGACTTCACAGCCCTCTTCCTCAAGCACTTCGTTCATATTGATTTCTTCTGTCACCATGGATTTGGATTTTACGATTTTTTTGGCGTTTTTCTGCCGGATGACATCGCGGATATAGGAGGACGCTTCTTCCGCCGTTTCGGCGAAAAAGACATGTCCGCCTCTGTTGGCGACGTTTTCGGCGAGCTGTTCCAAATAGAAATCAAGATTGTCCAGCACATGCTGTCTGATTTCTTCCGCATGGGAACGCCAATCCTCCCAGTTTCCCAATTCTTCGGCCGCCTGAAGCCTTCTTGTCCTGAGCCGTTCCTGCGCTCCGGAGACGGCTCCTCTCATAAACTCATTATCTATTCCTTCTGATACCCGCTCTTTAAAAGCGGCGGTACCGATTTTCATCGCCATGATTTTCCCCCCTTGTTGTTTCCCGTGTTATCTGCTGTTCAGCACTTCGGCGATGTGCATGACTCTGACGTTTTTATCCTTACGGTCAAGACGCCCGCCGATATTCATCAGACAGCCGCAATCCGCCCCGATCAGCACTTCGGCCTCCGTGTCTTCCACGCAGGCGACCTTCTCATCCACCATTTGTTCAGAGATTTGCGCCATTTTCACAGAAAACGTTCCTCCGAATCCGCAGCATTGGTGCTTTCCGGGAAGCGCGGTCAGCTCGAGCCCCTTGACATGGCGCAAAAGCTTCATCGGCTCCTCCGACACGCCGAGCAGCCTCGTCATGTGGCACGATGTATGGACTGTCGCTTTTTTTTGCAGCACCGCCCCGACATCCTCCACCCCGAGAACGTTGACGATAAAATCTGTTAACTCATATGTTTTGTCCGCAAGCTGCTGCGCTTTTGCCGCCCACTTCGGATCGTCCTGAAACAGATGCGGATATTCACGGAACATCGTCGTACAGGAACCTGACGGACTGACAACGTACTCCGCTTCTTCAAACGCGGCAATCATCCGCTTCATCGCTTTTTTCGCATCCGTCACATACCCGCTGTTGTATGCGGGCTGCCCGCAGCAAATCTGCCCCTCGGGAAAATCCACCTCACACCCGAGCCGTTCCAGCACCTCAACCGTCGCCTTTCCGACATTGGTCTGGAACATATCCACAAGGCACGTGACAAATAATGAGACTTTCATGATGAACCCCTCTTTCATCCTCAATATGTGATCCGGTCATCTGATGACCTGTTTTTAGGAAAGCTCTATGAATATCCTACACTATTCTGAATATGGATTGGAAGGTTTTTCTGAAAAATCCTTTCGCCTGATGTGCTGAAGGGGACAAAAAAAGAGAAGCCCGAAAGCTCCTCATGCTGCTCTACACCCCGTTTTCCAGCAGACGTCCCAGTTTTTGCACACCCTCTTTTATCGCGGCTTTACCGGCATAACTGAACGACAGGCGAAGATATTCGGCACCGTCTTCCTGATGCAGAAAAAAATATTTACCGGGTACATAGGAAACGCCGTGAGAAAGAGCCCTCGCCAGCATTGCGGATGTATCCGCCCCAGGCGCTTTCACCCATACAAAGTAACCGCCTTCAGGCACGTGCCAGGATGCGGATTCCGGAAGATATCGCGCTGATGCGGCGAGCAAAACATCACGTTTGCTTCGATATGCTTCCCGCAAGGCGGCGAGCCGTTCTTCCACATTCGTTTGTTCCAGATAGACGGCGGTCACCGCTTGGGAAAACGGGTGGCCTAAGTCTTTTTTTAACCATGACAATGCCGTGATGAATGCGGCGTCCCCTGCAATCCAGCCGATCCTCATACCCGGGGCGATGACTTTTGATAATGAACCGGCGTACAGCACCCGGCCGTTTTGATCCATAGCTTTCAAAGGCGGCGGAATATCAGTGA
The DNA here is from genome assembly GCF_053470005.1 of Bacillus sp. N1(2025). Taxonomy (NCBI): domain Bacteria; kingdom Bacillati; phylum Bacillota; class Bacilli; order Caryophanales; family Bacillaceae; genus Bacillus; species Bacillus sp. N1(2025). Next base: position 105,729 of record NZ_JBLTJB010000003.1, on the reverse strand, counting down.
ATCCGAGCTCACCGTATGCATCATCCTCCAAGATGAGAAAATCATACGCTTCGGCAAGTTGAAGCAGGCGGGTTCTCCGCTTCGCTGACATTACGGTTCCCGCAGGATTCTGAAAAGCGGGTATCGTGTAGAGAAGACGGGGAATCAGAAGCCCTTTTCGTTTTCTTTCCTCAAGCATGAACGCTAATGTTTCTGTTTGCAGGCCCTCTTGATCTGTCGGAATGCTCATGATATGCGGTGTGTAATTTTTAAAAATCTCGAGCGCTTCCATATAGACCGGAGCTTCAACGGCAGCGGCGGTTTGTTCATCGAGGAAAACCCGGGCTGCCAGATCTATCGCCTGACAGGCGCCTGACGTCACGAGCAGCTCATCGTCCCGACAGTGAATGCCGCGGGTGGCTAACCGTTCTTGAATCTGCTTTTTTAAAACGGCCGTCCTCGGGCTTCCCATATAATGCAGCGGCAGATCGCGCTCCTCATCCAGAAGGCGGGCGGCGGCTTCTTTCAGCTCCTTATCAGGAACGAGTGCGGGATCGGGATAGCCGGAATGCAGGGGGATGCACGCTTTCGGAACTGCCGGCATCCATTCCCCGGGAGGATCGTTTGTCAGAGCTTTCTTTACATGGTCAGAAAAAAAAGATTCGGCCTGCATGTGATGTTATCCCCTTTCACAAGTCAGCTTCTATACATTTTCTTCAAAATAAGCCCCCAGCACTTCTTCCACATTCGTCAGATGCGCCGTCATCGCCGCTTCCGCTTCATCCGCGTCTTTGGCGGCGACGGCGCTGTAAATGCGTTCATGCTCTTCATACAATCGCTGCACGCTCGTTCGTTTAGAAAACAGCCAAATTTTTCTCGTTTCTCTCATTGTTTCCAAAAGAAGCGCGGAGACATGATTCATGAGATGCTTGAGCAGCCCGTTTTGTGATGCTTCCGCCAGCGCCATGTGAAAGGAGAAATCCGCTTTTTCGCCCAATTCTTCGTCTCCGTCAATGCCTTTCATCTCCAGGAGAGCTTGGCGGATTTTTTGTAAATCGTCTTCGGTGCGTTTTTCAGCGGCCATGGCGGCGACGCCGAGTTCAAGCAGCTTTCTGACTTCGAGCAGCTGTTTGACGTCCTCTTTTTTCATCAAGAGGGCGGAAGAAAGCGGCTGGGAAACATGAGACGGCTCAAATTCTCTTATGTATGTGCCTTCTCCCTGCTTCATGTCGACGAGCCCCATCGCTTTCAAAGCCGACAGCGCTTCTCTGACCGCCGAGCGGCTGACCTGAAAACTCTCAGAAAGCGCCTGAACGGAATCAAGCTTTTCACCCGGCTTAAGCTCGCCCGCTTTTATCTTCTCCAGCAATGCGTCAGCGACTTCTTCGTAGATTTTTTTCGTTTTAATTTGTTTATATTTCAACGCGATCACCCCGTCACTTGTGAATCTTGATGTTTATCGTCTATTATACTTCTTTTTTCGCACCGCCGACAGGTTCAGACAATTTGTTCAAGAAAAGTATTGTACTTTCAAAACTTTCAAAATATAATGCTAATTAACCCGGTCATCAGATGACCTTATCATAAAAAGTAATCGCTTACATGACATAAGGAGGGGTTTTTTAGGGATGCAATGGACACAGGGGTACGCTCCTTTAGGGGGAAATTTGCTTTTATCGGCAGCTTGCGCGCTCGTGCCGATTATCTTCTTTTTTTGGGCGCTTGCGGTGAAACGGATGAAGGGGTACATCGCGGGGCTTTTCACGTTAGCCGTTTCACTTTTAATCGCTGTATTTGTTTACGGCATGCCGGCGGAAAAAGCGGTGATGTCCGCTTCTCAGGGAGCGGTGTACGGGCTGCTTCCGATCGGCTGGATTATCGTCACATCGGTCTTTCTGTATAAAATCACCGTGAAAACGGGACAGTTTGAGATTATCCGGAGTTCGGTGCTCTCAATTACAGATGATCGGCGTTTGCAGGCGCTGCTCATCGCCTTTTCATTCGGGGCGTTTTTAGAAGGCGCCGCCGGTTTCGGCGCTCCCGTCGCGATCTCGGCCGCTTTGCTCGTCGGACTTGGTTTTCAGCCGCTGTATGCGGCGGGGATTTGCCTGATTGCCAATACGGCGCCCGTTGCCTTCGGCGCGATCGGCATTCCGATTACCGCTGTCGAAGGTCCGACCGGGATACCGGCAATGGAAATTTCTCAAATGGTCGGCCGGCAGCTTCCGTTTTTATCCGTCTTTATTCCGCTTTACTTAATCATTTTGATGAGCGGGTTTAAAAAGGCTTTTGAGATATGGCCGGCCATTCTTGTTTCCGGCGTCTCCTTTGCGGCCGTGCAGTACGCAAGCTCGAATTTTTTAGGGCCTGAGCTGCCGGATGTGCTGTCGGCGCTTGTTTCCATGGCCGCGCTCGCTGTGTTTTTGAAATTTTGGAAACCGAAAACGGCCTTTCGTTTCGCGGCAGAACGGGAATCAGCAGCGGCCGCTGACCGGGCGCCGATCAAGTACGGGGGCGCCGCGGTGTTTAAAGCGTGGTCTCCTTTCCTTCTTCTGACGGCCATGATATCCGTCTGGGGGATTCCCGGCGTGAAGGCTGCCTTAACCGGTCATTACGAAGGAACGTCAATGTGGCTTTCCTGGCTGAATGCAGCCGGGCGTGCATTGACCTTCACGCCTCCCGTACCATTTGTAAATCAGCAGATTCTTCAGGCGGACGGCACGCCGATTGAAGCCGTGTACAAACTTGAGCTTTTCGGTTCAGCGGGAACGGCGATTCTGATTGCCGCCGTCATCTCCAAGTTCGCCCTCGGCATGTCGTGGAAGACGTGGGGCGAAGCGTTTATAGAAACGGTGAAAGAGTTAACGCTTCCGGTCGTGACCATTGTTTCTGTTGTCGGCTTCGCTTATGTGACGAATGCTTCCGGCATGAGCACGACACTCGGTCTTGCGCTTGCCATGACGGGCGCGATGTTTACCTTTTTTTCGCCGGTGCTCGGCTGGCTCGGCGTATTTATTACCGGCTCTGATACGTCGGCCAACCTGTTGTTCGGCGGATTGCAAAAGGTGACGGCGCTCTCTGTCGGAATGGACCCGGTTCTCTCCGTTGCCGCCAATTCATCAGGCGGTGTCACCGGAAAAATGATTTCTCCGCAATCCATTGCGGTTGCCTGTGCCGCTGTCGGTCTGGCGGGCAAGGAAGCCGACCTTTTCCGCTTTACGATTAAGCACAGTCTGTTTTTGCTTCTGCTCGTCTGTCTTATTACATTTTTACAGCATCATCTGTTTTCATGGATGATCCCGTAACACGGAGAACCTCCCCGGGGTTTGGCTCGGGGAGGTTTCAGCTGTACCGTTTTCTCGCCGATGACGGCGGAATATTTAATTGGTCACGGTATTTGGCGACGGTGCGCCTTGAGATTCGGATGTCATATTGTTCATGCAGCAGATCGGCAAGCTTTTGGTCTGAAAAAGGTTTCTTTTTATCTTCTTTATGGACCAATTCCTCCAGATGCGCTTTTACGGCATAATTGGAGGCGCCGCCGTCCCCCGATGATTCAGCTTTCGCCGAGAAAAATGTTTTCATTTCATACAGTCCGTACGGCGTCTGAACGTACTTCCCTTTGATGGCCCGGCTGATCGTTGATTCGTGGAGCTCCAGCGTTTCCGCCACCTCTCTTAAGGTCAGCGGCTGCATTCCGCTTTTTCCTGTGAGAAAAAAGGATTCCTGCCGTTCAGTCAGGACGCCGATAATTCTCGTGATCGTTTGTTTTCTTTGCGACAAAGCCCGGTTCAGCCAGCGCCATTCCTGATATTTTGCCGACAGATAATTTTTCGTGTCACGGCACCCGGCAGCTGACAAGAGCGGCTGATAATGGGTATGAAGCTGGATGTCAGGAAACGAACGGCTGTTGAGCCGCGCTTGAATGATGCCGTTTTTCACTGTGATGAAAATATCCGGTTCCACGTAAAAACCCGGCTCCTCATGCGCATAACGGAGCCCCGGCCTCGGATCAAGCGCGCTGATCATGTCAGCGATGTCCTGAATGTCTTTAAGCGGAATGCCCGTTTTCGTTGTAAGCGCTTTCCAGTTCTTTCTTGCAAATAGCTCAAAATAGGCGTCGGCAATCCATTCCGCCTGTTCGTTCCGCTCGGGAAGACGGCGGAGCTGAAGAAGGATGCATTCCTGCAAAGACCGGGCGCCGATTCCCGCGGGCTCAAGGGATTGAAGCTTTTTCAGAACCGCTTCCGTCTCCTCTTGTGAAGCGGATACATGGTCGGCGGCAGCTGGTATGTCCTCTTTTAAATATCCGTTTGAGTCCAATGAATGTATCAGATAATTGAAAATCTTTTTCTCATCATCGGACAGCTTCATATCTAAGGCTTGCTGTTTGAGCGAATCCTGCAGCGTTTTGCGGGTAAGTCTGATCTGCTGGCTTCCGTCCCGTTCTTTCATCCTGTTTTTATTTGTTTTATGGTAAGATAGTGGCGGCGTGTCTGTTTCCTTTCGTTCAATCAGAGGGTTTTCCAGTGAGAGCTCATCAATATATCCGGCCAGTTCCGCGGAATTGTATCCGAGTAATGTGATAGCCTGTTTAAGCTCTTGCGTTAATTGAGGCTTTAACATTTGTGTTTGCTGAAGTTTGATATCCATCATGCTCACTCCCCTTTTTTCATTGTACATGATTGGTTTCATACCGTATATACTTATTAAAAGGAGTTGCTTTATAGATGTCAGAACTTTTTTCTGTTCCTTATTTTATTGAAAACTTTACACAGCACATTGAAATGAATCCGAATGAAGACCGAATTCATGCGATGAACAGCTATTACCGCTCCGTCGTCTCAACCCTTGTTCAGGATCAGCTGACGAAAAACTCGGTTGTGCTCAAAAGAATTCAGCATTTGGATGAGGCGTACAACAAAGTAAAACGCGGAGAAACAAAATAAACCTTCCGCTCATTCAAAGCGGAAGGTTTTCCTTCGTGCCGGCGGTTTCCCCGATCAGACGGACGTCCGGCGCTTCGTGCATCCAGGTATAATAATAGTTGGCGTTTTTCCCGTATGAATTATCAATGACGGTATTCGGTTTCCCGAGAAGTGAGGACAGAATGTGGCCATGGAGCCTTGACGTTTCCACCGATTCGTACCTGCTGAAAAACAGAACCGCTTTTTTCGTCAAGAAATCGGAATAGCGTTTCCAAAACCGCGCAATCGGCAGCGGGTTTCCCGCTTTTTTATTCAAAACATTCAGCGTTTGAAAAAAAGCGATTCCCCTGCGGTCGCTTGCTGACAGCACATCCTGCCAGTCGCAGCTTTTAACGGAAGGATTGTTTTGCAGCTTCGGATTGATTTCCCCATCCGTGCGGATAAAATGAAGCCTGCCGCGTGACGGAGCCGCTGACGCCGCGATCGGATACAGCTGATGGGCCATATCAGGCATAAGCCCGATATGATTCGCCGAAAAAAAGCGTTTCGCGGTCTCGTATGACACATGATCCCTCGTAAACAGGTGGAGATCCTTGTGCCCCGCAAAAAGCGCCGATGTCTTCCCAAGCCGTGTCTCATCCTGATAATAAATGGATTGCGGCAGGATGACGATCCTGTTTTCCGGAAAGGATTGGACGATTTTTTCCCTGAACGTCTGATAGTACGGATAGAGATCCCCGAAATTTCCGCCACCCTGACAGACGATGATCGTCTTTTTGTCCGCCCGGCGCCCGAATGGAAAATTGTCGGGATTCCAGCGCTGTTTCACGCAGATGCCGTGTGCTTTAAAAAACGCCTCCGTCCCTTTCATTATCAATAAATCCCCTACATTTCCGTAGAGGGGATAGTCGGCATATATGATGTCAGATTGCGGCGGTATAACGCTGAGCAGACCCGTCAGCGTTTCTTTTAATCGGCTCATAACATGGCGGCTGTCCATGTTTTCTCCCCTTTCGTTTCAAACAGTTGCGCAAGTGCGTCAATGACACGCTGCTGATCCTCAGAACACAAGTCAGACCCGGACGGCAGACAGATGCCCCGGCTGAAAAGGTTCTCAGAGACACGCTCATGTTCGCTGTGAGGATAAAAGACGGAAGATGAGAAAAGCGGCTGCGTATGCAGCGGTTTCCACAGCGGCCGGGCCTCAATATTCTGTTCCGCAAGACAGGCGACGGCTTCTTCCGGCGTCACGCCGTTATCAAGCGTCAGAGCCGTCAGCCAGCGGTTTGAAACCGTTCCTTCAAGCTCCGGCATCATGCGGATGCCCGGATACGTTTCCAGCGCTTCCCGATACCTGTGAAAAATTTCTCTCCTCGCCCGGACGCGATCTTCAAGCACTTCCAGCTGCGATATCCCCACGCCCGCGAGAATGTTGCTGAGCCTGTAGTTATAACCGAGCTCGCTGTGCTGGTAATGAACGGCGGCATCTCTCGCCTGAGACGCAAGAAACCTCGCTTTTTCAATCGCGGCTTCATCGTCAGACACGAGCATGCCGCCTCCCGATGTTGTAATGATTTTGTTGCCGTTAAAGGAATAAATACCGAAACGGCCGAACGTGCCGCTCTGCCTGCCTTTATATGTTGATCCTAAGGACTCGGCAGCGTCTTCAATCAGACAGACGCCGTATGCGTCACAAAGGCTCATTAATTCATCCATTTTCGCGCTTTGGCCGTAAAGATTGACGGCGATCACCGCTTTCGGGAGTCTGCCGCGCCGCTTTGCATCCCGCAGCGCCCGCTCAAGCGCATCAGGCGACATATTCCACGTCTCCCATTCCGAATCAATAAAAACGGGCTCAGCCTGCTCATACACAATCGGATTCGCCGTGGCGACAAACGTAAAGGAAGGACAAAATACAGCGTCTCCTTTTTTCACACCCGCAAGCCGCAGGGCAAGATGGATGGCCGCCGTTCCCGAGCTTACGGCAGCCGCGCTTTTCACTCCCGCATATTCCGCGAGCCGCGCTTCAAACGAATTGACGAGCGGACCGAGCGGGGCAATCCAATTGGATCGGAAGGCTTCTGCGATGTATTCCTGTTCTTTTCCGCTCATATGAGGCGGAGACAAATAAATCCGTTTGTTTGTTTGCATGAAATCATCCTTTTTCATTATGGATAGGGGAGATGACGCGGGCCGGAACGCCGACCGCCGTCACATGGCCGGGAAGCCGGCTGATGACCGCAGCCCCCGCGCCGATAACGGACCAAGAGCCGATGTCAATCTGCGGTATGACGGACGCGCCGATTCCGATGTGCGTTCCTTCCCCGACTTTCACTCCGCCGGCAAGCGCCGCGCGCGGTGAAAGATGGACGTAATCTCCGATTGCATTGTCATGATCGGCAACCGCGCCCGTATTGATGATGCAATGGGCGCCGATGTCAGCGCCCGCCTGAATGACGGCGCCCGCCATCACAACCGTTCCGTGTCCGACGGAAGCCGTTTCACTGACGATCGCCCCGGGGTGAATGAGTGCGGCATAATCGTCATCTTCAAGCCCAAGCGTTTCAGCGAACTGCTTTCTGACGCCGTTGCGGCCGATGCATATCGTGAACACGGCCTCGGGGACGAGTTTCCGAAGCATGTGCACGTCTTTCGTCCGGCCCGTATATAAACCGTTCCGAACGGCAAAACCGCTGAATCCGTCATCCAATACGCCCGCAAGCTCCATATCGGAACGGGCCTGCACGATTTCCTTCACGACTTTTCCGTGTCCGCCGTTTCCGATCAGCACGATCTTTTTCACGATGACATATCTCCGCTGCCTGTGAAGCGCTTTGCCGTCACATGGCCGGCTTGGTGTATGCCTTCTGACACGAGAACTTTTTTCACTGTTAAAAGCAGAATCTTTAAGTCGAGAAGAAATGTGCGGTTGTCGACGTACCACACGTCGAGCTTGAATTTTTCCTCCCATGAAATCGCGTTTCTCCCGTTAATCTGCGCCCAGCCCGTAATCCCCGGCTTCACCTCGTGGCGCCGCGCCTGCTCCGCCGTGTAAAGCGGCAGATAATCCATCAGCAAAGGGCGGGGGCCGACCAGACTGATATCTCCTTTGAGCACATTAAAAAGCTGGGGAAGCTCATCGATGCTCAGTTTTCTGATCAGCCTTCCCGTTTTGGTCAGGCGGAGATGATCCGGAAGCAGCACACCGTTTTCATCACGCGCATCCGTCATCGTTCTGAGTTTATACAACGTAAACGGACGCCCGTTATGCCCCGGTCTCGTCTGTTTGAACAATACCGGAGACCCGATGGCGCATCTGACGGCGGCCATGGCGAAGAGAAGGATAACGCTCGCGCCGCACAATAACAACACCGCGGCCGCTATATCAAATACACGTTTCGCCTTCAAATCTGAACAGCTCCTTTCACTTTTCGGCATTTCTGTAAAGCAAGCCGCCTTTCTTCTTTCGTACAAATGAAGAAAAAAGCGAATGCGGCATAGCTTATGCATACGGCAAGCCCCGCGGCGATCAGGCCGGCCCAGCTGTCAAGCGGTGAAAACAGCCGGATACCCCGGCAGACAGCCCAGGCAAATACGGCCGCCGCCAACGGGCCGAACATGCCTTTGTAAAACGCGGTTTTCTGAAAGCCCGTAATATGCGAAACATACAGCGGCGTGAAGACGGCATTTTTCAAAATGAGCGAGACTGCACCGGCGATGGTGATGCCGTACAGCCCGAGATGTGCCGGTCCGCTGAGAACCACGGCCAATATGACATTCAGTCCGCCTAAACATAAAGTAACGACGGCGGGCGTTTTTTGTTTATTAAAAGCCGTCCATACGTAAAAAAGCGGCATGACAGAGAGACTGACCGCCAAATACGCGGCGTGAATGTATAAAAGCGGCGCCGTCTGCACAAACGACGGGCCCAGCCAAATCGCCAGAAACGGTTCGGCGAGCCCTCCTAATAATGCGGCGGGAAGCGCGAGCAGAAGCCCGTTCAGCCGCACGGCCTTATTGGCGTAAGACAGGAGGCCTTCCATATCGCCTTTTGAATAGTAGGAAGTCAAAACCGGCGCAAACAGTGAAGCAAGCGTCCCGGCAAGACTTCTGAGCAGGAGCGGGAATTGAATAATCGCCGCATAGACACCCGCTTCAGACGGCCCCAGCACGAGGTTGGCCGTCATGAGGTCAATCTGCAGAAACAGCAGCACGCCGATCTGGTTGACAGAACTCCAGGCACCGGCCGAAAACAGCACTTTGCTCGTCTGTAATGACAAGGTTTTACGGCTGAAAGAAAACCACGGAATCAATTTCTTAAAAAAGAAAAAAGTCAGCACGGCCGCACAGACGGCTCCCGCTAATGCCGAAAGCTGGATCTGCCAGATTTTCGGCGGCAGGCACGTAAACAGAGCGAGCACACACAGCACCCTGACCAGCATTTGCACGGCCTGAATGGAGCTTGTGATATAAAGCTTGTTGGCGAAAAACGGCCCCGTCGCGAACCCCGCCATAAAAAACGTCAGCATAAACAGCACGCTGCCGATCACGATAGAGAGCCTCACATCCGTTAAGAGCCCGGCCGGTACATTCATAATCTTGTCAATAAAAAAAGCCGTCCCGGCGAGCGGCACAGCGAGCAATAGAGATATCACGACAGACGCGGCTAAATAATTGCTTACATACGCATTGGCCTCGTCCTTGTTCCCCCTGTGGGCGGCGACGGAGAAAAACCTCACAACGACAGAGCTCAGCGCAACGGTAATTATAGAGAAATAGTTAATGATATTCTGTGTCAGATGGACAAACCCAAAAGCCTCCACACCTAATGTTTTCACAATAAAGGGAGTCATCCACACTGATAAAAACACCGATAGTAAAAACGCCGTCACATTGGCGCCGAAATTAATGGCAAATTTCATGCTCCTTCCGCACTGCCTTTCTCTTTCGATTTCCGTTCGAAAAACGCATGCAGAAGAAGAGGAAGGCGCATTTTGCACAGGCCGAGCACCACGCGCTCCCCCGCCAGCAGCTGTTTATGGCGGCACGGCGTCCTGCGCACCGCCGTTTTTACCATGTCATACGTTAAGATTCTGCCGATGTGCGCCGTAATCTGGTGTGACGGCTGCGGCGCGGCGCATGCGTTGGCGATCAGCATCGGAATCTGATGCTTGCACAAATATGTATCGATATCGCTCCGGCAGGCGTCCGTCAGCCCGTTTTCCTCATAAAAAGCCATTTTCGCTTTATATTGCTTTTGCAGTTCTTGATCTAAGTGGGGCTTAAACGGTGTTTCTGTAAGACTTTGCGGATTTTCCCGGTAGATATACAGCCCTTCGTCTATCACTTTGACACGCGCGGCTTGGCGGAACGCTGCCAAGTTAAACGGAGAGTCCTCGGCAAAACGGATATCTTCATGGAACAACAGCCCTTGCAATGCTTCTCGCCAGTATATATAGCGCCACACATACCAAATAAACCGATGTTCGTGCGCGCGTGTCAGCAATGCAGTCATTTCATCCGCTGTGAAGACGCGGCCCGCCGGAATGGACGGCGGCATATATGTTCTTTCTTTAGACGGCGTTTCCTTATAATAACCGCAGCCGGCGATATCCAGCCGGTTCTTCTCCGCTTCTTCATAAAGCCGCTCGAACATCGTTTCCGTCACATAGTCATCGCCGTCCGCAAAACCGATATAACGGCCGCGGGCGGCTTTTATTCCGGCATTGCGGGCCGAGCTGAGGCCGCCGTTTTCTTTATGAATCACCCGGATCCTCGTATCTTCTGCGGCGAATTGTTCGGCAATCCGGCCTGACTGATCCGGTGAACCGTCATTGACAAAAATGATTTCGATGTCTCTCAGCGTCTGTTTTGTTAAAGAAACCGCGCATTCTTTAATAAAAGGCTCTGTCTTATACATCGGCACGATCACGCTCACAAGCGGCGCGGTCATTGGGCATCACCGCTGATTTTCGAGCGCAGCCCGGCAAAATAAACACTTCGCAATGAACCGCCTTCCTCATGCTTGCCGCTGAGCAGCCGGTTTACGGCGGACGTTACGGCTTCAGGGTCGGGACGTTCAAGCAATGTCATGTTCGGTATGTTTTTCAGCCATTGATAGCCTTCCATTACCTTATGATCAAACGAACGAATGACGACACAAGGCGTTTTCGTCAGCGCACAAAAAATCATCCCGTGAAGTCTGTCAGTGACGACGGCCTCCGCGCCTTTCAGCGTATTCCAAAGCGTTTCCAGCTCCTTTTCGCGTGTATGGCGGCTGACCCTCCGGCCGACCGTCGTGGTAAAGGAATGCAGCTCTCCGTACTCTTTTGCCAAAGCTTCTTTTACCGTCGTTCTGTCCTCAGCCGTCAGCGCACTCTCCTTATCCTCCCGTAAACAGAGGTAGATCCCTTCCCTCGGGATGCGCCGCTCGCTTTTATCCAAATATAAGACCATGTCAGGCTGTTTGAGCACTGTTTTTCCGGGAAAATGACGCTTCATCCATTGATACGTCGTCTCATCTCTCGCCATTAACAAAAGGTCAGGATGCGCATTGTACACTTTTCGGGCGCGCTTCAGTTCCTTCCGTCCCTTTTTTGATTCAGAAAAGTGAGCCGTCGCCGGAAGCTGAACGATCCGATATTGCCGGAATGTTTTTATGATAAAGCGGCGCGTCCATTCCTCATACCGGTACAAATCCCCCATGTTCCCGCCGCCGATGATGAATACCATATCATCGGGGTGGCGCTTTTTGATCAGCGCCTTTGCCGATCTGTATATATCCTTCATATCCACTTCAATGATGTCAAAGTCGGGATACTCCCGTTCAAGAAACGTTTTGCTTGCGTAGGCGATGGCGTGATCACCGAGATTATCGTGGGACGGGAGCAGCGTCAGAATGATCTTTTTTCTTGCCGCTGAAAGCCCCGCCCCATCCGCTGCCGTTCCGAAATGAAATTGGGACGGGTATTTGACCTTAAGCAACAGCCATTCCGCGAGATTGATTTTTAAAGATTGTATCGACATGTCTTCACCCTCTGATTTTCATTTTGTACTCGATTGCCCGCTGATATGCGGCTGATGCCAGCGACACAAACGGAATCAGCTTCAGCTTCGCCAAAAGCAGAAGGCATGAACGTTTGGCGTCAAACGGCGCCGTTCCGGTTTTGGAAAGGCTCAGGCGAAACACGGGATCAGCGCATATCCGGCTGATATTCTTCCATTTCTCAGAAAACCGGCCGCCGTTATTCCGCTTCCATTCATTCAGCAGGCAGACTGTTCCGTGCTGAACGATGAAAAAATCCAGCTCCTGCCGGTATTCCTGTAAGCAGCCGTTTTCACGCAAAAAAGCCTCGTTCAGCCGATAGAGAACGAGACCTGAGTCAAACAGCTTTTTCTGATAGCTTTGCACAATGGAAGTCAAGTGAATCCAATAATGATAGAGCGGCTGATCCACGTACGAGACCGCACCTGCGAAAACATGCGCCCTGAGGCTGAAGTACTGATCCTCCACATGCTCCAGCTCATCACGAAGCGGAAAGCGCAGCTGATGATGCTCGATCATCGTTCTCTTGTACAGCTTGTTCCATGAAAAACCGCTGACTCTTCCTTCAAATAAATCTTTCAGGTACCGTTGTTTCGGGCGGCCCGCGTACGCTGAAGCGATCGTTGAAACGGCGGTTTTCCCCGTATCCGCAAATTCGGCCGCATATTCGCAAATCACGAGATCAGCCTGATCAGCCTTCGCTTTTTTATACATGCTGAGGCAATAATCAGGTTCAACCCAGTCGTCCGCATCAATAAAAGCGATAAATTCGCCGCGCGCCGCCTCGATTCCCCTGTTGCGGACCGCGCCGAGCCCCCGGTTTTGCTGATGAATGACCCTGATTCTCTCATCCCGCTTCTGATAGGTTTCAAGAATCGCCGGGCTTTGATCCGTTGACCCGTCATTAACGGCCACGATTTCGATATTGGCGAGCGACTGATTGAGCAATGAATCTAAGCATCTTTCTAAATAAGTTTCCGTATTATACACAGCAATTAATAAACTGACCGCGGGTGTTTCCATATAAACCTCCAGTGTCCATTACCGGGAAAAAATCGTTCTGTACGGAAGCACAGACGAATCGACCGGCATAAGCAAGTAACTGTAAAGAAAATAACAGACAATAATGGCGATATAAATCAGCGCATTTGATTTTTCATCAAAAATCCTCACAAAATAAGGGATCAAGATCATTTGATACAGGCCGAAATATATATTAAACCGGGCAAAAATAACATCCTTTGTCGCCAAAAGACCGAAGAGCAGGCCGAGCAGACAGAAATTCACGATGACATCAATGTCAGGCCAGAGCTTCCGCAGCCGCTCCCGATAGCAGAAAGCCAAAAACAGCGGCAGAAGCAGCACCGCGATTTTTACGACGTTCATCCCGTTCGTATTGGTCATCAGCCATTTCTCATAATGGCCGTACGAGCTGTTTTCCAGCACGACGACAAACAGCGAAATGAACTTCTGATACAGAAACGTCATAAGAAGAAACAATGCCGACAGTCCGAAAATCGCGGGCGACCAGGCTCTTTTTCTGACGAGAAAATAAACCGGAATCATAATCAGCGCTGAGGAATGAAAAAGCGAACACAGCAGCACGATTGACATATAACGCTTCCAGCTTCCGCTGATCACGTAGCGGACGGCCCAAAACAAAACGGCCGCCACCATATACTGCCTGATCCCGTTAAAGGAAGCATAATAGTGATACGTGCCCAAAAACAAAAACACACTCAGCTCAAACGGACGGCCGAACTCAACGAGCCCCTTTAAAATAAAGCTGCACGTCACGACCGCCACGGTGAAATACATGATTTGCGGATCTTTCGTGATAAAATTCATGAGCCAGATGAGAGCCGTAAACCCCGGATCAACGGCTGCTTTTTTCGCTCCGAACCCGAAGATCTCCCAAATGCTGCCGTAATTTCCCGCCAGCTTGTACATCAGCGCGTACGTCTGAAAATCCGTCCCGACTCTGTAGCGCAAACCGGAGACCAATACGAGCGATAGCAGCGGAACGATCATGACGAGCTGATTCGGCCGGTATCCAGTCGAAAGCGATTGATCACGCCCGCCGCACATTTTCGCGAACCATGACCAAATATACACAATTCCCATATTGACTACGTATACAATCATTCGTTACTGTTCCTTTTTCCAATTCATATTGTAAAGCTTCATAACAGCCCCCGCATTTTCTCCCGCGTCATATCCCTGCCGTCTGAGGGTTTCTTTAATGCGCGCCCCGTCAGGCTTTGTCGCCTCTGCTGCCCGTAAAACCACGGATGCCCATTGTCGGGGCGGTTCTTTAAGGCTGAGCCTTTTGACCAGCCCGAGCCCGGCATCGGCTTCTTCCGTTATGCCGTCTGATATCACGCACGGCACCCCGGAGGCCTGCGCTTCAACGAGCGTGACAGGCAGCCCTTCATAAAGAGACGGCATGACAAATACATCCAGCGTTTTCAGCAGGGCATGAACGCGTTCTTCTATGCCGATAAAACGCACATCATCATCAAGCCCCAGCTTCGCCGCCAGATTTTCCATGTCGGTGCGAAGCGGACCGTCTCCGGCGAGAATCAGCTGTAAACCGATGCCCCGCTCTTTCATATCAGCGGCCAGCCGGAGCAGAAATTCGTGGTTTTTTTCTTCTGTAAAGCGGCCGATATGGCCGATCACCAAACGGCCGTCTGCAATGCCCCGCTTCCTTTTTTCAGCTTCTGTGTCCGCGCACCCGCCGGCAAATAAGTCGAGATCAATGCCGTTCGGCAAAAGATGCACGTCTTTTTCTTTCCCGAATAAGAAACGGCCCGCGTCTTTTCCGCAGGCGCACAGTGCCGTGGCGTTTGCCGTAATCAGCCGTCTGAAAACAAACAGCTGCATCCCGGCAAGCCGCGACGCCCGCCCCCGCCACGACGTACTGTGCGAATGGCAGATCCGCACCGGGACGCCGGCTAAACGAGCGGCAAGCGCGATGAATCCAGACTGAAAATCGGTATGGGCGTGCACGGCGGCAAACGGGCCTTTTTCCTGAATCACCCGCTTGACCTGTTTTACAAATGTAATCGGGTTTGTGCTGCCGATGCTCGGCACATAAAAAAGCCGTCCGCCGAGAGCGAGAATTTCCTCATCATAAGCGCACGGATCGTTCCTATGGGTTAAAAAATCAAACTGCACCTTCGTTCTGTCCATCTTCCGGTACAAATTCATCATCATCGTTTCTGCGCCGCCCCTGTTCATCCCGCTGAAGATGTGCAGCACCCGCATCGGTTTGTCAGTCATGTTCGGCAAGCCCTTCTTTTTGGCGGATGTCCCTGTTTTTATGATAACGGTTCATGACCGCGGGCGGCGTAATGGCGCGGATGAGCGGTTTTGCGATATACGCGTAATGGGAAAGCGGCAGCTTCAGCCGTCTGCACGCCTGAAAAACGAGCACCGCATTATCAATGGAATACGTAAACGATCTCCTTTTAAACGCATCACTGTCCTCTCTTACTTTATACAGCGTTTCTTGGAGATTGTATCCCCGGAAACCCGCTTCAAAAAAGCGCAGCCACAAATCAATATCCTCCATCCGCCGCGTCCGCCTGACTGACCGGTAGCCGCCAAGCGCTTTGTACGCTTCAGCTCGCATCATAATGGTGCCGTGGCAGAACGGTGTGCCTTTCGCCATAATTCCCGGTTTCGGCACGGGCGGCAAAAGCCGGGCGCCCCTTACACCGAATTCGTCAAATACGAGCATGCCCGTGCCTACGACTTGATAGTGGGCGTGCTTGTTTAAGAAAGCGGCCTGTTTTTCCAGTCTCCTCGGGTTGGAGATGTCATCACCGTCCTGCCTGGCGATATAATCCCCCGTTGCGTATGTCAGACAGCGGTTAAGCGAAGCGGCAAGCCGTTGATTTGTCTTATTTTGAATCAGCGTAATCCGGTCGCCGTAATGATCCGCGTAACGGCGCGCAATCTGATACGTTCCGTCAGTTGACGCGTCATCACACATGATCAGTTCCCAATTCTTATACGATTGGCTCAGGATGGATTCAATACTCTCCGCTAAAGTCTCTTCGCAATTATAAATTCCCATGATGACGGAAATTTTCGGTTGTGCTCCTGCATTCATACGCTTTTCTCCTTTTTATCCATATAACCGGCGTAAATGTTCGCCATTTCCTTTACCGTACGTGTTTCTGAAAAACATTCCGCCGTCCTGCGCCCTTCTTGTCCCATTGCTTTTCGCAGCCCCGGGGAGCGGTACAGCTTTTCAATCCGATCGGCAAACGCCGCGCTGTCCCCGGCCGGCACGAGAAAACCGTTCACGCCGTCTTCGATGATCTCGCGGTGCCCCCTGTTGTCCGCGGCAACGGCGGGCTTTTCGGCAGCCATTCCTTCAAGCAGATTCATGCCGAGTCCTTCGCGGATGCTTGAGGCGACAGACAGATCAGCAAGCTGAATCAGTTCATGAATATCGCGGCAAAAACCGTAAAACCGCACCATGTCGGATACACCGAGTGATTCAGCCTTTTTTCTGTACGGCTCTTCCATCGCGCCTTCTCCGGCAAATACGAGTTTCAGCTCCGGGATGCGGTTCTTCAGCAGTGCCGCAGTCTCAATGAGAAGTCCCTGGTTTTTATTGCCGTTTAATTCAGCGGGGTATACGAGAATAAATTCCCCGGCGCCGAAGCCGTGTTTTTCTCTCAGACGTTCACTCTCTTCCCGGCTCACAGGGCGAAACCTGTCTGTATTCACCCCGATGCCGTGTATTTTTTTCGCGCTGCAATCTGTTTTTTTCATTTGCTTGGCCCGTTCGTAATCCTCTTCATTAATCGTAATCAGACAATCCGTATAAGAAGAAAGAAATTTTTCGATCGGGTAATAAAGAAGCCAGTTTTTCAGAGGCGCTCCGTCGCAGAAGTGAAAGCCGTGCGCGGTGTACAGCACCTTTGTCCCTTTTTGGCGCGCTTGTCTCGCCGCAAGGCGTGCAAGCACGCCGCCGACCGGCGTATGACAGTGAATCATGTCGTAGCCGTTGTCCTGAATGAGCCGTTTCAGACGCCTGTAAACAGAAAGATTTTCGGGATGAAACGGCGAGCGCCGGATCGGAATGGAAAACTTTTCATCAACGAACGGAAGATTCATATTGCCGCCTGCCGCGACGTGCACCTCCCAGCCCATATCCTGAAACCATTGAAAATACGGAAGATGAAAGGCTTTAAAATGATAATCGACTGTGGCGCAGAATAATACTTTTTTCGTCATCTTTCTGTCCTCCCATCACACGCCTGCGGCCGCTTCTTCATGTACTGATTCGATCGCCTCAAACAGCCTTTTTCTCAGCTCTTCTTCAGGCAGACGGCTGAATTCCTCCATAAAACGGATGAGCACGGCCCAATTCCCGTCCACCGCTTTCCCGATATGGATTTTCGGAAAAATCTGCTCCGTATGTACTTCATTATGATTCAGCAATTCTTCATACATCTTTTCTCCCGGACGGATGCCGGAGAATTCGATGGGAATCTGTTCTGTCGTATAGCCTGATAAATGAATCAGGTTTTTGGCCAGATCGACGATTTTGACGGGTTCTCCCATATCCAGAACGAAAATCTGCCGCCCTTTTGCAAGCGCCCCCGCCTGAATGACGAGTCTTGACGCTTCGGGGATCGTCATAAAATATCTTGTCATCGCCGGATGCGTGACGGTGACGGGTCCGCCTTTTTCAATCTGCTTTTTGAAAATCGGAATGACGCTGCCGCGGCTTCCGAGCACATTTCCGAAACGGACGGCGGCGAATTTGGTGCGGCTGATCTTTCCGAGGTTCATGATGACCATTTCCGCAAACCGTTTCGTCGCGCCCATGACATTGGCCGGATTGACCGCTTTGTCAGAAGAAATCAGCACGAATGTTTCCGTTCCGCACATGTCGGCGGCTTCGGCGACATTTTTCGTGCCGATGATGTTGTTTTTAACGGCTTCTTCCGGATTATGTTCCATTAACGGCACATGTTTATGGGCAGCCGCATGATAGACGACGTGCGGCTCGTATTTTTTCATCAAAGTAAAGATTTTATCTCTGTCCTGAATATCGGCGATCTCCGCGTGAAAGAGCACCTCTTTGCCGAAGCGTGCGGACAGCTCGGTATGTACGGAATGAATGCTGTTCTCCCCGTGGCCGAGAAGGACGATTTCCCGCGGAAGAAACGCGCTGATCTGGCGGCAGATCTCAGAACCGATTGAGCCGCCGGCGCCCGTGACCAGAATCGTTTTTCCCTTGATGCTGTCAGAAATTTTGCTCGTATCAAGGGTGACCGGCTTTCTGCCGAGCAGATCTTCGGCTTTTACATCCCTGATGTGTCCGGCAGCCTGCGTTCCGAGCAGGATCTCATCAAATTGCGGCATGATTTTAATATGGGCGCCCGTCTGCACACATTCTTTGTATAACGTCTGAAGCTCATGGGTGCAAAGAGACGGAATGGCGATGATAATATGGTGAATTCTCAGCCTCTGCACCGCCGGCATAATGCTTTCTTTTCCGCCGATGACGGGCAGGCCCATGATTTCGAGCTTATGCTTCGTCTGATCATCATCAATAAAAGCCACAGGCATGATTCCGAGATCGTTTTTCTGGGTAAGCTGACGGACGAGCAGCGTCCCTCCCGCACCTGCGCCGATGATCAGCGCCCGGGAAGAGTCATTTTGCTTCCTGCCGATCGTTTCTTTCAGCACCCGTGAAATCATCCGGCTTCCTCCGATGAACAATAGCTGAACCATCCAGCTGACGGCCAACAGCCGGAACAAAATCGTGTGGAACACCCCGTATTGGACGGCGGCTGTCACAGCTGCGGACAGCGTGATCCCCTTCAGCAGATCAAGCAGCTCGCCTATTCCCGTGTACGTCCATACCTGCTTATACTGGTGAAACATAAAAGCGCATACATGATGGCTGATCAGCATGCTCACGGCAGTCAGCAGCAACGCTCCGGAGTCATAAAAGTGATAAGAATCCTCAAAAAATTGATATCCTATAACAACGGAAAGTAAAACGAGATACGTATCCAATGCAAAAATCATTGAAAGTCTTCTCCGGTAAGTCAATCTTTCCCCTCCTCATTTATCGGTTTAGCTGATACGGTTTTCGTAAAAAAACAGACATAACAGCTAAGCCGATAACAATGCATCATCTTAAGATAAATTGGGCATTTAACCCGTCCTCACACCCCGCCACCGACGACCAGCATCTAAGGCAGCGAAAAACGCCGCCCACAGCAGAGCCGAGTGCCTCCGTTGATAAAGGTAAGGAGACATCACCTGCACCGCTCAATACGAGTAGTGCTCCGTTTTTTTGATTTTCTTTTTATTCAGCAGCGCCCCCAAAAGCTTTGCCTTTGACTGCTGGAGCGCGTCTCTCGCCTTTTGGACGGTATCCATTTTCGTTTTTCCGCTCAAGACGACGAGAACGCTTCCATCTGTCTGGTTCGCTAAAATCTGTCCGTCCGCCACCGCCAAAAGCGGAGGTGAATCGAAAATAACCAGACTGTACCGGCTGTACATCTCCTGAATCAGCTCTCCCATCGCCTTTGAAGATAAAAGCTCAGCCGGATTCGGCGGCGTCGGCCCGCTCGTTAAGACATAGAGGTTGTCAATCAGCGTTTTTTGCACCGTTTCGCCGAGGGAAGCGTTTCCGACTAACACATTCGTCAGGCCTTGTACATTTTCAAGCTGATAGGTCTCGTGTATCGTCGGTTTTCGTAAATCCGCATCGACGAGCAGCACCTTTTTTTCCTGCTGCGCAAATACCGCGGCAAGGTTGGCGGCGCTGAATGATTTTCCTTCTCCCGGAACGGAAGAAGTGACGAGAATAGAGCGCAAATGGGTCTGAACAGAGGAGAACTCAATATTTGTCCGAATGGTGCGGTATTGTTCAGCCACCAATGATTTGTGATGTAAAACGGATATTTGAGCCAGTCCCCTTCTTGATTTCTTTTTTCTGAATCCCAAACGCCTCACTCCCCGAAATGTTTTTCATCAGACCGTGTCTGCTGATTTTTGATGTCATACACAACCCCTAAAACAGGCAAGTCTGTTTTTTCGCTGAGCTGCCGCTCGCTTTTAACGGTTTCATCAAGAAAATGGAGAAAAAACGCAAGCGTCACACCCGCCATGAGAGCCGCACCGAACGCCATCATGATATTCCTGATGCGCGAAGGCTTGACCATCGGGCTTTCCGATGCTTTTGCCTCAGACAAAACAATGACGCCTTTTATATTCATCCTGTCACGGACTTCTTTTTTAAATGTCTTCATCAGCGTGTTCGCTATAGCGGCGGCCTGTTTCGGGTTCTCGTCCTGCACCGCTACGGTAATGATCTCTGAATCGGTTTCGCTGCTTGTCGTGATCTTTGCTTTTAAAGCGGATGCCGTCTCAGAAAGATGCAGCGTCTGTTTCACTTTCTCAAGCACTACCGGGCTTTTCATTATCGTTTGAAACGTATTGTTGTAATGAAGATTCAGCTGAACGTCGCTGAGATTCGAATTTTTTTCACCGCTTGTTTCATGAATGAGCACTTGGGTCGATGACTGATAAACGGGCGAAATCACCCGGAATTGGATGTATCCCGTCACCAGCGTTACAACTGCTGTCATGATAAAAATCAGTAAAAGTCTGTGTTTAATAATGTCAAATAATTCTTTAAAACTCATATTCTCATTCATGTAATTACAGCCTCATCCTTATTGCATCAGGCTTAAACGCCCCCTTCTGTTAATGATTGGATTATAAAAGAAAAGGTCGAAATTTGAAAATTTCAAATTAAGCCATTTGGTTCTTTTTAGAGAACATTATCATGATTTTCCTCTTATTTACTGCACTTACCTTATAATTTTAAATTTTATAAAGAACGAAAAATTTCTTATAATGAACAAAAAAATGCCAGTATACAGGGGAGAATTCAGCACAATGATTGGAAGAATAATTCGTTTATACCGCAGAAGAAAAGGCTACTCTATTAATCAGCTAGCAGTTGAAGCAGGTGTCTCTAAATCTTATTTAAGCAAGATAGAACGGGGGGTTCACTCAAATCCGTCCATCCAGTTTCTGAAAAAAGTATCCGCCACCCTGCAGGTCGATCTGACGGAGCTTTTTGATGCCGAAACGATGCTGCATCACATGGGAGACACGGAAGATGAGTGGCGCATCCACCTTGTGCAGGCCGTGCAGTCAGGCATGCCGAAAGAAGAACTGTTCACCTTTACGAACAAACTGACTGAAAAACGCCCGGAGCCCGCACCCTACCGCAACAGAAAACTGACTGAATCCAACATTGAGGAATGGAAAGCGCTGATGCAGGAAGCCAAAGAACTCGGCTTGTCCGTTCAGGAAGTCAGATCATTTTTAGAACGGAAGCGTTACTAATGATATGCTGATGAAAAGGCTTTTATTCGCTTCATGTCTTCATCTCTGTTTATAATGAAAAGAAAAAAGGGGATGAAATGATGACAAAACTTACCGTTCAAACCCGCTTCGGCGCACTGAAAGGAACTGCCGGCCGCGGCGTCCGCACATGGAAGGGCATACCGTACGCGAAGCCGCCCGTCGGAGAGCTCAGATTTAAAGCGCCGGAGCCGCCCGCACCTTGGGACGGCGTAAAACATGCCGACTCGTTCGGGCCGATTTGTCCGCAGCCGGATGATATGCTGTCTATATCGTTTTCCGGAGATATACCGGCTCAATCTGAAGATTGCCTTTACCTCAATGTTTTCGCCCCCGATTCAGAGGGCGAAAAAAAGCCTGTCATGGTATGGATACACGGCGGGGCATTTTATTTAGGTGCCGGAAGCGAACCGCTTTACGACGGATCTGCCCTTGCCGCTGACGGAGATGTCATTGTAGTGACACTCAATTACAGGCTCGGACCGTTAGGCTTTTTACATTTGTCTTCTATTCATGACGCGTATTCCTCCAATATCGGGCTGCTCGATCAGATCGCCGCGCTGCGCTGGGTGAAGGACAATATCTCCGAATTCGGAGGAGACCCGGATAACGTCACGATATTTGGTGAATCGGCAGGCGGCATGAGCATCGCCTCCCTTATGGCAATGCCTGACGCAAAAGGCCTGTTTCATAAAGCCATTTTAGAAAGCGGCGCCTCTCATACGATCCCGGCGGACATGGCAAAAGACATCGCGGCGGCATTTATTCATGAAGCCGGCACTGATCAATTGCAGGAGCTTTCCGTTAATGACCTGCTTAAGACTGCGGATAAAGTGCGGCGCTCACTAGATCAAAACATTTTCCAGCTTTTGTTTCAGCCCGCCATCGATCCGGCCACATTGCCTGCGGAACCGGTGAAAGCCATAGCAGACGGGGCCGCAGAAGGCATACCTATGATTATCGGAACCAATCGTGATGAAGCATATTTGTTTTTCACCCCTGATACAGATATTCATTCCGAGAAAAAGCAGCAAGATTATTTGCATTATCACCTCGGAGAAAACTGCACCGAGCAAGCGGCAGATTTATATCCGCATTCATTAAAGGGACAAATCGATATGATGACGGATCTGATTTTCTGGCGGCCGGCTGTCGCTTTCGCACAAGGACAGTCCCAGCATGCACCGGTCTGGATGTACCGCTTTGATTGGCATGGCGAAACACCGCCGTTTCATAAAGCCGTTCACGCTCTGGAATTGCCGTTTGTGTTCGGAAACTTTGATTCTTTGAGAAAGACGCTGCAAGAACCGCTCGGTGACGACGCAGAACAGCTTTCCAAACAAATCCAATCCGCATGGCTCGCTTTTGCAAAAACCGGAAACCCGAACACCTCTCACTTCAATTGGCCTGAATATGAAACCGATTCACGCGAAACTTTGCTTTTCAACACGGATACCGCTGTCGAAAGTGATCCCGATGCAGCAAAACGCCGCATCCTGTTTCAAGCATAAAAAACGCCAAGGGAGCCGGCTCCCTTGGCGTTTCGTTTTCATCTTACTTCAGACATCGCAGAATATCCGTTTCCACATTACCCCTGATATGTTATATTCTAACCCAATAAGTTAAACAAACATTCATAAAGGAGTTTTTATATGGAGAAATCAAGTATTATCGGCACAGCTGCCGTTATAATTGGGGCGCTTATGACCTTAGTTTCATTTATCTTCCTGCGCGACACTGATTTCTATGCTGTGAGGTGGATAGGGGTTGTTATCATGGTTGCAGGGTTTTCATGCGGGCCGGCCCACACCATTTCAAAACATAAAAACAAACATGAAAAAGAAACCCGGTAACCTTTACTGGGTTTCTTTCATACACTTCATTTCATCTCACTTCATAATGCAACTCCGCAAATTGCTTATAGCGCCTGACATCAGTCAGCTTCAGCCCTGTCTCCCGGTCTCCGGGTTTGAACAAAGAAATTCCGCGGCCGAGCAGAACGGGGGCGATCTGAATGATAAACTCATCGACAAGTTTTTCCTCCAAAACCGGGTGCAGCAGATCACTCCCGCCGACAATCCAAATCCGCTTGCCTTCTTGGCGTTTCAATGCTTTTATAAAATCGGCAGGCTCTTCATGAATAAACCGCACATGTTCAGTGCACCCGGTCAATGTCCGCGAAAACACATAGCATTCTTTACCTTTGTACGGAAATTCCTCAGGCAATAAAACCAATATTTCTTCGTATGTTTTTCTGCCCATGATGATCGTATCGACAGATTCATAGAAAGCTTCATAATCGGTGCCGTCTTCACCTTCAGTTCCGATTAACCAATCTAAAGAGTGATTTTCCCGCGCAAGATAGCCATCTGCGCTGACAGCTCCGTAAAAAACGAGCTTTCTTTGACCGCTCATAAAAATCCCTCCCCCTTTTTTATTATACCTTGAACATGCGGATGAAATGAAAAATGATAGAACCGGATAAAAACCCCTGCTACCGGGTTTTCGTTTCTTCCTGCTTTGGAGATGCTGTTAATATGCCGTCTATCCATCTTCCGGTAATCGGCATAAAGAAATGAAGGATGATCCCGCCTAAACAAACGGTTAATAACGTTCCGATGCCTACCGGACCTTTTAGCATCACGGCCAGTATGAAAAATATGAAGTAAATGACCGTTCTTGAAAAAAAGATGCTTCTCCCGGTTAAATCGCGGACAATTAGCGTTAACCGATCAACCGGGATCGGGGCGAAATTTGTGTGCAGATAGGTTGCGGTTCCTATCCCTATCACAACTAAACCGATTGCAAAACAGCCCGCTTTTCCGTACCATAGTTCAGGCGTTATGACTCGATGCAGAAAAAAAAGCCACATATCAATCCCGATTCCCGTTATAAACGCCGTAATCATCCCTGAAAATTCCGGCCTTTGCCTTTTTAACATTGAATTACAGCAAATTAACAGGAAAGCGATGATGATTTCCCAGCTTCCCACGGTAAGCCCTGCATGGACGGACAATCCCACAATAAGCGCATCAAAAGGCGACGTTCCAAGATCTGATTGAATCGTGACAGAAATACCAAAGGTCAAGATCATGATTCCTAAAACATAAAAAACATATTTCACTTTATCGTCCTCATTTTCTTATTTTATGTTGCAAATACAACAAAATTACGGTATGTTTACTATACGGTATTTTCATTGCAAATACAACAAAAAATCAGCTGATATGATAAATGAAGAAAGGAGCTGTATGACCATGAGTATTCAATTAAAAAAGTGCAGCCTTAACGATATTACAGAGCTCCGGGAGATAAGCATTGAAACATTCAATGATACATTTAAGGATCAAAATTCACCTGAAAATATGAAAGCTTATTTGGAAAATGCATTCCGCTCTGAACAGCTGAAAAAGGAATTATCCAATCTGTCTTCTCAATTCTATTTTGTTTATTATCATGATGACCTTGCGGGGTATATAAAAGTCAACATGAACGAAGCACAGTCAGAAAAAATGGGGGAAGATTCTCTTGAGATTGAGAGAATTTATATAAGAAAAAACCATCAGAAACACGGGCTTGGCAAATATCTGCTGAATGAAGCTGTGAAAATCGCAACAGCACACAATAAAAAGAACATCTGGCTGGGCGTATGGGAAAAAAACGAAAATGCAATCGCCTTTTATCAAAAAATGGGGTTTGTCCAAACCGGAGAACACTCTTTTTATATGGGGGATGATAAACAAGTCGACTTTATCATGACCAAAACCCTCTCGTAAAAGGATACAAAAAAACCCGGACAAGCTGCCGGGTTTTTTCTCTTATTTTAATTTTCCCGCGCGAATATCATCGGTCATTCCTTCGTACGGCGCTTCTGAAATCAATGTTTCGTTATTGATTCCCGCATTGTTGAGATACGTAATATCCGCAAACTCGGGAACGACATATTTCGGGTATGTTTCATATTTCTCACGTGACTCTTTCATCACGTCAATGTAATCATTTTGGTAGCACACCGTGATTTCCGGATGCTCATGCACCCATTTCGGGAAGAAAATAATTCCGTGCATCCGTTTTTCATTCGGCATAAAGTTTAAGGAAACGTCTGTGCCTGTCGGTTCAGTCCATGACACTTTGTATACGCCTTCTGTCAGCTTGACGATATTCACTTCCTGATCGCGCACCCAGCGGCCGCCTACCATTCCGCTATGAATCCGATAGTCGATCGTATGATCATTTTTAATATAGATTTCATACTCCCAGCCGTTTTCATACGTGTAAATCATATGGCTTCCGATAAAGTTTTCCATGTTGACTCACTCTCCATATTATTATTGAACTTCATAAATATCTAACCGAATGTCATCCGGCAATCTGACCGCAGCCCCGATAAACAGCCGGTCCTGCAGAAACTGATATGCCTCACTGCTTGTTTCAAACACAGGCACAGTGCGGAAATACACGTGCTCGGGATCAATGATGCGCCCCTCTGCAGCCTGTTGGCGGAACGGTTCACTGACTTGGCGGATGCCGTTGTTCTCTACATAGATGACTTCATGCTCCTCCGTCTCCAGCGCATATCTGGCAGAAAGATCGACCCGGCCGTTCGGACGGATGATCTGGGCATCTGCCCCGCCCGGAAGCACACGTCCCTTTACGGCGCCGCTGACCGTTCCGCCCCGTATCGGAATCAACTGCCTTTTCCCTAATCCAGTCTGCCCCGCAACGATCGGTTCATCCACTTCAATCTGCAGAGACATCACTTTTTTTAAAGAAGGTTCCTTCAAGACGTATCACCTCCCGAGTTATTATGTTTACTTAAACATGTAACTATTTACACATTTAATTGTAACGCTGTTAAAATGGACTGTCAAATAATGAGCTGTTTCCGGTTATGTTTTACAGTGTTCAATAAAAAAAGACAAGGGCGGCACATGCCGAAATCCTTGTCTTTTTCATTTGCTGTATGCTCATATCAAAAAACGCCAGACGAGCGTCTTCTTAGTAATCGCAATCTCTATCTCTGCATTCTTTCTTTCTTACAGCGTCTATTGAGTGCCCCATGATCTTGTCATTTGCCTTATCATACATACCATCGAATTTATTCGATGTATCACCGTTGTAATAGCCAAATACCTCTATCCCGCCCATTGGATCTATTTCGTATTTATCTTTAAATGTAACGTTATGTATGCCTTCATAATTCGCTTTGATAAATTTCTCCATTCGTTCTTGCACAATCTTTATCTCTTCAGCCTAAACATTTTTATCATTCATACTCTTCATTATAAAACCTACGGCTGCTATAAAAATAACTATCAAGATAATAATGTATTTTTTCACAGAATCATCCGTTCCATGAGTTATGATGAAGTTCGCGGACTAGAAAAAATGACCGGTGACATCCGCTGCATTTAGGCGTCTTAAGATTTTTCTTCAGTGTCCACAGAGGATCATATAAGCGGCATTCCAGAGTACTTCTTTATTCCAGCGTCTTTTTTAGTATTCACATTCTTTTTCCTGACATTCGGGTTTCTCTTCAGCATCGACTGACGAAACTCCTATTTCATCATTCGTTTTGTCATAAAGTCCGAAAAATTCTTTTTCCTTATTACCATTCAAGTATCCCTTCACGGAAATACCACCCATAGGATTTATTTTATAATCGTTAATGTATGTAATTTGCTTTATATTTTTGTAATTAGCTTTTATAAAGCTTTCCATTTTATTTTTCGCTTGGATAAAAAGTTCTTGTTCTGCTTCTTTTTTATCATGTTGGTACTTCATGTAGATACTTCCTGACGCTATAGTTATTACAAATATCAGGACAATCATGTATTTCTTCACAGACTCATCCTTTCTTAAATTAAATTTACATTAACCTCAGAGTGTTGTACATGTCTAAAAAACATCAATGTATCAAATATCAGTGATCGAGATTACTTTTATATAAGCGTTAGTTAGACTAGCCTAAAGGGTGTGTGAACTTCTAAAAAAGTTTATAGTCAGATCGAGATTTAATGAAGGAGAAGGGAATTCAAAGCCAGAAGGAATTGGCTGATTTAGTTGGTTCAACTGAGGTTATGATAAGCAGATTTAAAACAAATACAAGATATGATATCACAACACTATTCATTATTAACAGAGGATTAAAAAATGTACCTATGAAAAATTTGTTTTATGTCCAGGAGATTAGAGGAAGAGCAATACAACAAAATTAGCCCAGCTCGATTGAGCGGGCTAATTTATCTTGTACAAAGCTTATCTTTACATTCTTCTTTTGGTTCGGCATCAACCGTATATGACAATATTTCTTTATTGCCTGGGTCATATAGACCTTCAAACTCTTTTTTTCCATTAGTATAACCCTTAACACTAATACCGCCCATTGGGTTAATATAGTAATCCTCAGAAAAATGGATATCTTTCACATTTTTATAGTTCGTTGTTAAAAACTTTTTCATATGATTCTGGGCTTCTTCGAATAACGCAATCTCTTTTTCCTTTCGATCATACTGATGCTTCATAAAAAGTCCCCCAACTGCTATAATTATTAAAATAAGGATAATTATGTACTTTTTCTTTTTCATTTGGAAATCAACCCTTTCCTATAAATAACTGTCGTTCTTAAGTAAACGAAATGAGCGAAAACTTGATATGAATATACTTTCAGCATGTCAAAAGCAAAGCTAACCAATTCAGAATTCATCGCGATTGTTGCTGACAAGTTAAGATTGGAACTTAAAGCGAGTGAAATGCTGATCTGACGTTTTTCCTATCGTTGAGTTGTCATGATATTTGTACCGTTAATATCGGAGATACCTCGACAAATGAGACGGTAGAGGCGATTGGTCTCAGGAATAGGTTTGAACTGTATGAGAAACATATCACGAATTTTGTAAGATAATTAAACAAAATAAATACCCACTCATCCCTGATGTGGGTATTTTACCTTTCTTCGGCATTGACCACTGAAATACCTATCTCCTTGTTCGTTGGATCATATATACCGGAAAATTCTTTTTCTTTATTATTATTTATGTAGCCTGAAACTTCAACTCCGCCTGTCGGATCGATATTGTAGTCTTTTGAAAAATGAACTTCCTGTACATTTTTATAGTCTTTTTTTAAGTAATTCTTCATGTGCTCTTGCGCCTCAATCACAAGTTTTTCTTCGTTTTTATGTTTATCATATTGACGCTTCACGAAAAAACCTCCCACTGCTATAATTATAACAATTAGGATAATAATGTATTTTCTCATGCGTATCATCCTTTCGGAACTATTTTACAATATAAGAAAGGTGATGTATATATGCCAAAAGGAAAAGAAATAACCGTCTCTAATGTCACAGATAAAGAATATTACCGTTTGAGTCAAGCAGCTTACAATTATAAAATGTTAGCCCTGCATATGAAATATAAAACTCCTTATAAAATAAGTAAGACGTCATATTGGTACGTTGAGAAAGTGAAGCAGGATTCTGATACGGGTCTTGATGCCTTTGTATTCTCAAAAGGCATCAAGTCCAAAAACGGAAAATGGATAAAATCAAAAAACCCCGAAAACGTGGTCGTCGCCTTCGCAGGCACTGATCTCGCAAAAGACTCGATCAGTGATGGAGTAAAAGCCGACGGCGGCAACATTGTTTTGGGAATCGATCCCACCAAAGAAGGTCAATATGTCATTAAAAAAGATGCGAAAGACACGTCTAAAACACTCGGAAAATATAACGGCACACCTTCTCAAGACGCCATGCTCACAACCGGAAAGTATAAGCTGATGACGAAAACATCGCAAATTGATCAAGCTGATCAGCTGGTACGCAGCGTAAAGAAAAAGTATGCCGGAACGTCAACGATTATTTCAACAACCGGCCATTCACTCGGCGGCGCTGAGGCCGAATACAGCGCGGTGAATAATGATGTGTATGCCGTCGCGTTTAACAGTCCTTCCGTCGTGAAGCTGCACGATGAAGAAACACAGAAAGAGATCAACAGCGGCATATATGATCCTTACATCCGGTCAATTATCAATCCGGACGACATGGTCGGGGCAGGTTATTGGAACGAATATGACCGCCACAACGGGACAACGATTTACACGAAAAACCCCTCTCTCTCACAGTTCAGCCGAAAGCAGCGGCTTGATGGGAAATTGAGCGAGCAGATCGGAAAAAATCTCGCTTATTTCTTCACTACCGTCATTCTGAGAAATCCGGATACACACGGCTTAAACGAAGCAAATTTCGTGTTCGACAGAAACGGAACTATCGCAAATCCGAACGGAGATGAATTAGTCTTTGATAAAAACCTCGGCGCTCTTCTGCCGGCCGGTGCAATCGGAAGCGCAGATACAATAAAAGTAACGCCGACAAACGCAAAGAAGCTGGCTGAAAAGGTGCAGGCTATGACTGAGGATTTGCGGACGATGAAAAAAGAAGCGCAAAACGCCTATCAAGAACACGATGAAAAAATCGCCGAGCTGAAAACGGAATTTTACGGCCAAGTCGGACACGGCTTGTATGATCAGCTTCAAGCACAGGACGTGACCAATACCATTGAAGATATTGCGCTATCTTACGATAAAGGCCCGATTTTTTATGACACTCAGGCTGAGCAGGCGTTTATTGATTCTTTGCAGGCAGCGATCACAGACCTTGAAGAGATCGGCGGATTCTTACATAAAATAGCAGACGAATTTCAGGAAAAAGACCAGATGCTCGCAAACTGGTTAAGATGATAGAGGTGGATACATAATGCCGACATTAGACGAACTTTTAGAACACAAGGACGATCCAATGAAGAAAATGCTGCAGCGGCAGATGCTGAAAACAGGGATGACGCAGGCAGCGGGGACAAAATTGGAGACAGTGCGCCGAACGCTGAAACCGACATTCGAAATGGATACGTTGAAAGATGAATTATATGAAGTGTATTCAGCACTATTGAACAGCTTTGAAGGCAAGGCGCAAAAAGCTCTCGCGCAGCGGATCAGTGAAAGTGCGCGGCTGATTGCCGGCACCGAACATAACAGAGACACATTCGTTAACAGTTTCAAAACAAGATAAAATAAAAAAACCTCACAGATTTAACATCTGCGAGGTTTTTCCTATCGTCTTAACTGAGACGCGCTCGGAGGGATTCGAACCCCCGACAGACGTGGTACCGGAAACCACCGCTCTATCCAACTGAGCTACGAGCGCACGTTTTTTCAATCAGATACCTTTATATTATAATAAAGAAACGCACAGAAAGCAACTCTTTTTTGATAATGCAACAACAGGATTATGCAGCTTCCTCATGCAGCATAATCCTGCATCGTATAACGGCATTGATTTTCACAAAAAAACCATTTCAGGCGGACTGCCCCCGGATCGGTACATTTCCAGCCACTTCAGAAAAAGCACATTTCAGCTTTTTTTCCAAATGTCCTTTAACGTCCAATAGGTGAATTCCTCAACCTTTACGGCGCCTTTCTCAGAAAACAGCTCAATCCCCAATCTGCCTTCATTCGGATAGATACGGCTTGTCATCGTTGTTTCTCCATGATTGGCGAATACTTCAATCGAGGATCTGTCAATAAAGATACGCAGCGCCAGCTTGCCGTTTGTATCCGTCTGCACCCTTCTCACACCGTCTTTCGCTTTCCCCATCTTGGTGCAATCAAGTGTCAGCTTTTTATCCGTCAGATTGTATGTCAGCACAAGTTCTTCTTCGTCAAGGCCGCCAATCTTAAAACCTGCCGTTTCGGCATCAGAATCGTTTATATCAAACACGACTCGGACTTCAAGCAGGTCTTCGGACGTCTTTGCCAAGTAACTCCCTGAAACCGATCGTCCGGCACATTCCCGATATTCCATTTTCCGCAGCTGCTTGGTTTCTTCCACGGGATTCATCAAAAGTTTATGATCATCACGCAAAGTCAGTTCTCGCGGCAAAGTCAGTGCACCGCACCATCCGTCCGCTTTTGTCGGCATCTCAGATTCCCACATATCCATCCAGCCGATGGCAATTCTGCGTCCTTTATCATCTAATAATGTTTGCACGGCGTAAAAGTCATGGCCGTGATCCAGTTCTTTAAAAGCGCCGTGTGTAAATTTGTTTGTTTCATCATGATAGTCACCGATTAAATAACCGGTTTGATGTAAATTTTGATAGGAATCACCGTCCGCCTCGATCCCCTGGGGCGAAATCAGCAGGACATGTTTGCCGCCTAATTCAAAGAAATCAGGACATTCCCACATATAGCCGAGATTACCGTCACTTTGGGCGAGAACCCCCGCGTATTCCCAATCACGCAAATCAGGTGAACGGTATAAAACGACCCGTCCGACGTTTTCTTTTGAGGAGTTGCCGATGACCATATACCAAACATCGCGATGCTTCCATACTTTCGGATCGCGGAAATGACGGGCGCTGTCTTCCGGCGGTTCCGCAATAACAGGGTTTTCCTGAAGCTTTTCAAACACGGTTCCATCTTGGCTGACAGCGATATTTTGAGTTTGATAGAATAGGTCTTTCTCTTGATCAATTATATTATGTCCTGTATAGATGAGGGCCAATCTTCCATGATCATCGACCGCGCTTCCCGAAAAACAGCCGCTTTGGTCGAATTCATCCCCCGGAGCTAAGGCAACCGGCAGGTGCTCCCAATGAATGAGATCTTTACTTTTTACATGTCCCCAATGCATCGGCCCCCAATGCTCATCATACGGATGATGCTGAAAAAAGACGTGGTATTCTCCTTTAAACTGAATAAGTCCGTTCGGATCATTGATCCAATTCGCCCGGGGCATAATATGGTACCCCAATCGATATCTTTGTTTCACTTTACCCTCGGCTTCCTTCAAAGCTTCTTCCGCCTGCTGAATTCTATCCATTTGTAACATCCTCTCTATCCGATTTTTTGCAGACGCTGGACACGCCTGCTGTTTTGTTTCGGGCCCAATAAAGTAAATATGGAAATGACGGTAAAACCGAAGACGACGATTCCCATGATGAGATAGGTTTGACGGAACCCCGCACTGTCATATAATCCTCCCGCAAGCGGCGACAGAATCGACGCGCCTGCCTGAGATGCGAATTGAAAACCGACGAGATAAAGGACGGACGACAGACGCGTATCAAAATTGGCAGCCAAATATTTAAAAACGGCGATCAGCATAATCGGCAGTTCCAGTGCGTGGATGAGTTTCATTGATGAAATGCCTACAGGTTCAACTGCAATTCCCGACCCGACGATGCGGAAAGCCATTAAAAACCCCGCTAAAATCAAACTGTTTTTCGCCCCGAACTTATTGACGATAAAAGGGGCAAGAAACATCATACCGGCCTCCAAAAACACTTGGAATGAATTCAGATAGCCGAATACTTGGTTACCCGTCGACACTGAAGGAAACAAAGACGCATAGTAGATCGGGAACTGCTGATCATATACACCGTAAATGCAAGTCACCCCGATAATGTACATCATAAAAAACCAGAAATCTCTTAGTAAAAAGAGCCGCCCCACATCTTTTAACCGGACCGAACCCGCTCTGTTTTTCTCATGATCGGTCATTTCTATTTTTACAGACATGATGATGGCCGTTAATATGACGGCTGAAACAGACGCGATCCAGAAGTTGATATTGGGATTGATATTGAAAAGCTGACCTGCAAAAAATGCAGCCGCCGCCCAGCCCAGCGAGCCCCACATTCTAGATTTTCCATACTCGAAATCATATTTACGGCTGACCTTTTCAATGTACGTTTCAATCGCGCCTATCCCCGCCAAAAAAGCGGCTCCCAAATATAAGCCTCCGACAACGGCGCCAAGAAAGACGTTGTATTGTAAAAGCGGTCCATAGACGAAGATATAAAACGGACCCGTGAATATGAGAAGACAGCTGATCATAAACAATATCTTTTTCTTCAGCCCCAATTTGTCAGAGATAAAACCGTAAAGAGGCTGCATGCACAGGGCAAATACGGCGTTTACAGAAAAGATAATGCCTGTCGCTGATCCGTTTAAATTGATTTCCTGCCCTAACCAAATCGCAAATAAAGAATAGCTGGAAGACCAAGTAAAAAAGAAAAAGAAGAAATAAGCACTCAGTTTCCAATACAGACTTTTTGAGCTTTTCATTTGCACCGCTCCTTTAATAGGACCTTTTAATAGCCGTTTTAGAGCCGCATACTTCCTTCTTCATTTTCATCACATACATGCGAGCTCCGAGTAAGCGCTTACCTAACATCGCTGCTTAATTCTTTCACTTTATTGCCGCCAGCCTTCTCTCCATACCCGCCACTTCCCTTCAACCTTTAAATAAAGCGCTTTCAAAGAGAATTGTATGCCAACCGGTTCCATATGTCAATCGGTTGACATATAATTTTCTGATTATTTCAATCAAACAAAAACGCACCCTCTTTATATGAAAACAGAAACATGGAATGTCCTTGCACATGTCAGCCTGATTCTCTAAAATAAGTGCGTGACGGAAATTGTAAGCCATTTCAGTAAGCAGGAGGGCACGGGAATGAAGCCTAACATTCATGATGTTGCGAAAATAGCGGGAGTTTCATCTACAACCGTTTCGCGGGTATTAAATAACCGCGGCTATATCAGCGAAAAAACAAAAGAAAAAGTGTACAAGGCGATGGAAGAAATCAATTACTTTCCAAACGATCTGGCCCGCTCTTTATTCCGAAAACGAACCAATTTAATAGGACTTATCATCCCAAACTCCAGCAATCCGTTTTTCGGCGAACTCGCCTTTCATATTGAAAGCATTTGTACGTCCATGGGCTACAAACTGCTGCTTTGCAACAGTTTACATCGAAAGGATAAGGAAGAAAAATATTTGGAGATGCTGATAAGAAACCAAGTGGACGGCGTGATCGCCGTGACTTACAACCGGGGAATTCTCAATGATCACAAGCAAAATCTGCCGATTGTCGCCATTGATCATTACTTATCGGACACGATTCCCGTCGTCGGCTCAGATAACTATGACGGCGGAAAAAAGGCGGCAGAACTGCTGATTGAAAAAGGGTGCCGGCACATCGTCCATATCAACGGCCCGCTTGAACTCGAGACACCGGCAAACCTCAGAAGAAAAGCATACGAAGACGTCATGCACGAACACGGACGGAAGCCTATTACATATGAAGTACCCTTTTATCAGCATTACCATGACATTATTTCAACATTATTCGATGAACAGCCTGACACCGACGGAATTTTTGCCAGCGATGATATCATGGCGGCTGCCGTGATGACTGAGGCCAAAAAACGGGGAATAGACATCCCGAATCAATTAAAAGTGATCGGTTATGACGGCACTGAAACCGTTCAATCGGTTCTGCCGGACTTGGCAACCATCCAGCAGCCGATTGAATTGATTTCCAAAACAGCCATCGAGATTTTAGCAAAAGAAATTGAAGGCGAATTTGATGATTTGCCGCTGGAAACGTATTTGCCGGTACGGCTTTTGGAAGGGCGGACAACGTAGTCAGACCCTTCAGCCGTACGTAGCGACGCGATTGCGGTCTATTTTGAGCGCTCCGGCCATATCATTTTCTCAAGCGCCGGTGCTGATCATCCTCATTTCCACTTTGCTGTTTGAACTTTTTGTTTTATGGGAAAAATGGTGTTAGAAGAAAAGGTTGGCATTTTGGTCAGCGTTTTGTTTGACCTTTATTGACCAAAAATGTATCATGTAAATACATACTTACCTAAAAGGTGAAGGAGGAGCATTATGAATTTAATACCTACAGTCATTGAACAAACGAACCGCGGAGAAAGAGCTTATGACATTTACTCCCGTCTTTTGAAGGACCGTATTATCATGCTTGGATCTGCGATTGATGACAACGTTGCGAACTCCATCGTGTCACAGCTTTTATTCCTTGAAGCGGAAGACCCTGAAAAAGATATTTCCATTTACATTAACAGCCCTGGCGGATCAATCACTGCCGGTATGGCAATCTATGATACAATGCAGTTCATTAAACCGAAAGTATCCACGATCTGCATCGGTATGGCCGCTTCTATGGGAGCATTTTTACTTGCAGCCGGAGAAAAAGGCAAACGTTACGCGCTTCCTAACAGTGAAGTTATGATTCACCAGCCGCTTGGCGGAGCGCAAGGACAGGCGACAGAAATTGAAATCGCGGCAAAACGCATTCTCTTGCTTCGCGACAAATTAAACAAAGTGCTTGCTGAACGTACCGGCCAGCCGCTTGAAGTCATTGAGCGTGATACAGACCGCGACAACTTCAAATCAGCTGATGAAGCCTTAGAATACGGCTTAATCGATAAAGTGCTGACACGCAATACAGAAGACCAGAAGTAATGCCCAAAAAACCTGCAAGAGATGATGTCTCTTGCAGGTTTTTTTCACTCTCTGATGCTTTTTAAAACCTTTCCCCTATACTGCTTCCATTCTTCCTTCAACAGCTCAAACGACAATTCACCGGTTTGCCTCACAACCAGATCAGCACCAAGCATCGACTCTTCACGCCCGACACCGACCGCGAACATCCCGGCAGATTTGATTGCAGATATTCCTGCTTCAGCATCTTCTATTGCCGCGCATTCAGCCGTGGAAACACCGAGCAGCGCTGCAGCTGTTAAAAAGATTTCGGGATCAGGCTTCCCCTTCGCAAGAGCCGCCGGGTCAACAATAGCTTGAAAATCATCGATAACCGCCAAACGTTTTAAGATCGCGCGGGCATTGCGGCTAGAAGATGCTAACCCGATTTTTATATGTTCATTTTTTAATTCACAAAGAAGCCTGCCGATTCCCGGCAAGAGATCTTCCGGCGTCAATCTGCTGATCAACGTTTGATAATATTGGTTTTTTTGATGCAGCAGTTCTTGTTTCTCCACATGTGTAAACCTTTTTTCCGCTCCGCCAAAGATCAGTATGCTTTCCAGTGACTCTTCCCGGCTGATTCCTTTTAGGCCTTCATTCACATTCCTGTCAAAGGGAATATCAATTTGTTCTGCGATGTGCTTCCAAGCAAGAAAATGATATTCCGCAGTATCTGTTATCACTCCGTCTAAATCAAAAATAACCGCTTTCATATGCTGATGCCCATCACAGCTTCATAAGGTTTGAGGCTGATACTCTTCAAGTCAGCCGGCTCCTGCGGATAGTTCGAAATCAGGATTTTCCAACGCTCATGGATCAGTTCCGGAGGCGCTTCGAACTGGGCCTTGTCTTCCGACAAATTCACAACGACGAGAAGCTTTTTCCCTTGATATTTACGGATATAACAATAGATTTGCGGATCATCTTCCAGCAGCAGCTGATAATCTCCGTATACCATGATCTTATGTTGCTTTCGTAATTGAATGAGCTTCTGATAGTAATAGAAAATTGAATCTTGATCTTCCAAGGATTCTTTCACATTGATTTCTTGATAGCGGGAATTGACCGCTAACCAAGGGTCTCCGGCTGTGAATCCGGCATGTTTTCCTGCATCCCATTGCATCGGCGTCCTCGCGTGATCCCTTCCTTTTATCATCACGGCTTTGACAAACTCTTTTTCTGACATCGTTTTGTTTTCGATGACTAGTTCACGGTATGCATTTTTTATTTCAAGATCGTCATACATCTCCAGCGGCATATCACTGTTGACCATGCCGATTTCTTCTCCCTGGTAAATAAACGGTGTGCCTTTCATCCCGTGGAGAACCGTTGCGAATGCTTTCGCACACTGTTTTCGCAGCTCACCGTCATTGCCCCAGCGGGAAATCACCCGCGGCTGATCGTGGTTCTCAAAATACAAGGTATTCCAGCCGCTATTCATCAACCCGGTCTGCCACCTTGTCATCGTTTGTTTTAAAGCAATCACATCAAACGGCTTGATCTGCCATTTCCCATTTGGCGAGTTTTGTTCTGTATCGATATCCATATGTTCAAATGTAAAGATCATATTCAGCTCTTGCCTGCCTGCATCCGTATATTTTTTCGCCTCTTCAATATCAGAACCGTTTGCCTCTCCGACTGTCATGCAGTCATAACGAGAAAGCACTTCCCTGTTCATCTCTTGAATAAATTCATGCAGGCGGGGGCCGTTAGAGTGATAACGGCCGACAATAAAGTTTTTGCTGTTATCTGTTTCATAGTCCGGAAAATCGGTATGTTTGGAAATGGAGCCGATCACATCCATCCGCCAGCCGTCAACGCCTTTATCCATCCAGAACTTCATCAGATCATACACTTCCCGGCGAACGGCTTCATTTTCCCAATTTAAATCAGGCTGTTTTTTCGAAAAGTAGTGCAAATAATACTGTCCTGTCCCTTCATCGAACGTCCACGCCGAGCCTGAAAAAATCGATCCCCAATTATTCGGCTCAGAACCGTCCGATTTCGGGTCTTTCCAAAAATAATAATCCCGGTAAGGATTGTCCTTCGACTTGCGGCTTTCAGCAAACCAGGCATGTTCATCCGACGTGTGGTTCACGACCAGATCCATGATGATTTTCATTCCGCGCTGATGCACTTCATCAATTAACTGAAACATATCTTCATTTGTTCCGAATTTTTCGTACATGTTTCTGTAGTCACTGATGTCATAACCGTTGTCATCCTGCGGAGAATCAAACACGGGCGACAGCCAGATCACATCCGCGCCAAGTCTTTTGATATAATCAAGCTTTTTGATAATGCCTTGTAAATCCCCAAATCCATCTCCATTGGAATCATAAAAACTGCGCGGGTAAATTTGATACACGACAGCTTCTTTCCACCATTCACTCATCAGGCATTCTCCTTTCACATCGTTCATTCAGCACCATCGGTTCTCCATAAACTGTGATGGACACCGGTTCTCCTTTGACAAGCTCAAAAATGGCGCGCCTTTCTTCGACCGTCACCTTGATCAAGCGGTTTCGATAATTGATATGGAACGAGTAACCGTCCCATTCATTCGGCAAAAATGGGGTGAATGAGAGCGTTCCTTTTAAAGTACGCATGCCGGCAAACCCTTGGACGATCGCCAGCCAGCTTCCCGTCATTGAAGTAATGTGAAGACCTTCCTCCGTATCGCGATTGTAATTGTCGAGATCAAGCCTTGCTGTACGCTTATATAATTCAAGCGCCTTCTTTTCCATCCTCAATTCGGCAGCGAGCACCGCGTGAATGGAGGGCGATAAGCTTGATTCATGAACCGTCATCGGTTCATAAAATTCATAGTTGCGGCGTTTTTCGTCTATAGAGAAACGGTCAGGAAATAAATAAATGCCTTGCAGCACATCGGCTTGTTTAATAAAGCCGGAGCGGAGGATTTTGTCCCATGACCAATTTTGATAAAGAGGCCGTTCAGCTGGATCTAATTCGTCAACTGATTGCAGGTCTTTGTCCAAAAATGTGTCATGCTGAACGAAAATTTGCAGTTCTTCACTATACGGATAGTACATGTGCCGGATGATTTCTCTCCAGACTTTCAATTCTTCTTCCTGCACATCCAGAAGGCGGCGTTTCTCCGCTGAGATCCTTTCGAGACTTTGCAGAGTATAATCCAACGTCCAAGCCGCAATGACATTCGTATACCAATTGTTGTTAACGTTGTTTTCGTATTCATTCGGCCCTGTGACGCCATGGATCATATACTTATTTTTTCGTTTCGAGAAGTGAACACGGCCGGCCCAAAACCTGCTGATCTCAACAAGAACATCTATACCGTATTCTTCCATATAGGCGCGGTCGCCTGTATATTGGACATAATTGCAGATCGCATAGCAAATCGCGCCGTTGCGGTGAATTTCTTCAAACGTAATCTCCCACTCATTGTGGCATTCATCTCCGGTAAACGTCACCATCGGATAAAGCGCCCCCTTCATCCCCAGCTTGGCGGCGTTCCGTTTGGCAGCCTCCAAATGATGATAGCGGTACAAAAGCAGGTTTTTCGTGACTTCCGGCTCGGCTGTCGCCAAATACATCGGAACGGCATACGCCTCAGTATCCCAATAGGCGGCACCGCCGTATTTTTCGCCTGTAAATCCTTTCGGTCCGATGTTCAAACGGGCATCTGCCCCGTAGTATGTCGAGAATAACTGAAAGATATTGTAGCGGATGCCTTGCTGAAGTTCCTCATCTCCCTTTATCTCTATATCCGCTTTTGCCCATCTTTCCTTCCACTTGGCAATATGCTGCTGTCTCGCTTCTTCATAACCTTGCTTAAGAATAGCCGCCAAAAGCTCCTCCCCTTTCGAAGTAAGCTCTGCTTCTTGAACATCGCGTGAAGTCGTGACAACAATAAACTTTTTCAATGAAGCTTTGTTTTGGTAGCTGAAGCGATTTTCAGCATACATGCCGGAAGTTTGAAAGCTTTGACTGACATAGCCTTCTGTCAAATTTTCCATTAAGGCTGAGACAGTGAAACGCGGCGTTCCGAACGGATTGTCGAGCGTTTTTGCCGTTATGTGCCCGCGGCGGTAATCCGCTCCTGTCTCTTTTTCCTGCCAAAACCGCTCTTGATAGTTTGAATCTTCGTTTACAACATTGCCATCAAGATAAGGAACAAGCGTAATAACGGCGTCCCCTGTCAGACACTCCGCTTCATAATGAATCGCACATAGCTCTTTTGCGGCCAGGCTAAGAAATCGTTCTGATTTGATTCGCACGGTTTTATCCTGAATACGGACAACAGCGCTCCTCCTCAGAATTCCTTCTTTCATATGAAGCTCTAACTCAAATGATTCGAGTCGGTTTTGATAGAGATCGACTTTTTCACAGTCAACATACACATCTATACCAATAAAATTCATCGCATTGATCACTTTTCCGAAATAGTCCGGATACCCGTTTTTCCACCAGCCTACCCGCGTTTTGTCAGGGAACCACACGCCCGCAATATATGTGCCTTGATGGCTGCCGCCTGAATACCCCTCTTCAAAATTCCCCCTGATGCCCATATAGCCGTTGGCAAGAGAAGTCAGGCTTTCCTGCAGCCGTATATACTCTTTTTGAAATGTATTGGTTTTGATTTTCCATTCATCAATCTCAAACAACCGCTGATTTATCATGTCTTCCTCCCGAATGAACATTTTCATTATGACGGCGGGTTTTGGCCATATATCTGAATAAAAAAGCAATCATCAACGTGACGCCGCATGTATGAACCATTAATACAGTAATCAAATCAAAGCGGATCAGCCCGATAGCAGCTGCCGCGAATGCAGGCAGAGCCGATGCGCATATCGCTGCAGAAGCAGCTTCCTTACATGACGCGATATCGATCATTTTTGATAATTTTGCCATCCAGATGCCTCCCGCAAGCACAGCTGTAAAAAATAGCTGGATCAAAAAAATTACTGCGCACCCCAGCATCATGATCATCGGCTTATACTGTGCCAGCCACAATTGACCGATAACAGCCTCCGTTTCATATACGCCCGGGTCCGTAAGCCTGGCGTCCGCTTTCCCATAGCGAACTGAAAACCCCATTCCGTTTTGGTCGGTAATAATCAGCCGGTCAGGCTGGAATATGACCGCGTTGTCATATCCTTTTACACGCAAACGCCCATTTTCACCGTTTGGTTTCCATTCATGCTCCATATCGACTGCCATCAGATGGTTGCCCTCTTCAATTTGATCAAAACGCTGTCCGCCTGTCAGTTTTCCGTTCCTGATTTGAATACCGTTTAATTGTTCGGCAAAACGATCATTCACTGCAGAAAGCGCCGCAGGCATAACCAATTTGAGGCTGAAGCGGTCCATTTTCAAAAACGACATCGTAAACGGCGCCATAAGGCAGGACGTCAAAAACATAAAGAGAAAGGAAAGCTGAAGCCAGCTGAATGTTTTCCCGTAACGGCAAATACCTGACGGAGACACCGACGCTTTAAGACTGCGGATCATAAAGCTTTCATTTTGCACATTCTTCATTGAACTACCCCTTTGTTCCGCCCGCCGCCAGCCCGGATACAAAGTTCTTTTGGAGAAAAAAGAACAAGATGCATATCGGCAGTGCGGCAAGTATAGCTCCCGCCGCAAACAGGGCGACTTTTTGCTGCTGCGGATTTGAAATGAACGACTGCAACCCTACTGCAATGGTCAGCCTTTCCGGCGAGCGAAGCAAAAACTTCGCCAGCAAATAGTCCCCGAACGGCGCCATAAACGCCCAAAGCGCTTGAACGGCAAGCATCGGCTTCACAAGCGGCAGCACAATGGAGGCAAATATCCTGAAATGCCCCGCTCCATCCATTCGCGCAGCCTCATCAATTTCTCTCGGAACTGTATCAAAATAACCTTTCATCAGCCACGTGTTCATCGGAATTCCGCCGCCGATATAGATCGCTGTCAAAAACCAGTATTGATCAAGAGCGCCTATCAGCATGGCCAATACATAAAAAGCAGTCAGCGCTGCCATTGTGGGCACCATTTGAATGATTAAAAAGAAGACAAGACTCTTTTTTCGCCCCGCAAACCGATAGCGGCTGTACGTATACCCGGCAAGCGTTACAATCGTGACCTGCAATACCATGACTGACAGCGCGATAATCAGCGTATTGCTGTACCAATGAAGATAGAGCGTCTCTTCAAACAGCCGCTTAAAATGATCAAAAGTCCAGGAACCTGAGAAATCGAGCTGAAAAGCCGTCACATTTCCCGCACGGAAAGCGGAGGAAGCCGTAATCAGCAGCGGATATAAAATGACAATGCTTAAAACCAGCAAAAATAAATAGGTGCAGATTTTCGTAAGCATTCCGGCCGTTCTGGAACCCATCTACATCACCTCCTCATTGCCGAAAGCATTTGACTTTTTAAAAGCAATCAGTGAAATTCCAATGACGACGAAAGAAATTAACAATGTCACGGCCGCTGCCACAGCATATTGCGGAGAAGTGCCGGTTGTCAGTTTATAGATCCAGGAAATTAAAATATCGGTCGACCCGGCACCGGCTCCCGCGCTTCCCGGACCGCCTTCATTAAACAAATAGATGATCGAAAAATTATTAAAGTTAAATGTGTACTGTGTAATCATCACCGGTGCCGTCGCAAATAAAATCATCGGTAATGTAATATTGCGAAAACGCTGCATAAAAGAAGCCCCGTCAATCTTTGCGGCTTCATACAATTCACCCGGAATCGACTGCAAGACTCCCGTTACCATGACATAAATATAAGGAAAGCCAAGCCAGGTCTGAATCATAATCAGAGCAGTCTTCGTCCAGAAAGCATCAGTCTTCCACGCGATCGCCGGCAGTTCCACAAACGGCAGGTGGTTAATTAATGGGATCACCTGCGTGTTCATCGCCCCAATACTGTCATTAAAAATATTGGAAAAGCTCATAATTGTGATAAAGGCCGGAACAGCCCATGGAAATAAGAAAATCATTCGGAATATCCGTCTGCCTTTAATAAAATCTTGATTCACAAAAAGTGCCGTCACGATCCCCAAAATGATTTGCAGCGTTGTTGCACAGATTGTCCATATCATGGTCCAGCCCAGTACATTCACAAATGTTTCCCGGTAGGAACCGACAAAAAAGATATTCAAGAAATTTTTAAAGCCGACCCAGTCAATCAGACTGTTAGGCGGTATATGATAAAAATCATAGTTTGTTAAGGCAACAAACAGAGTCACCAGAACAGGAAAAATAATCACAAACACCATCATGAGATATGCCGGCAGTGTAAATAAATAAGGAAACCCTTTATCTCCCGCATGGCGGATGATATCCTTGGCCGCTGTATTCACCTTCAAACCCGCCGCTTTCATAGTGGCGGTATGACGGAAATCATAAACTGAAAAGATATAGAACATGAGAAAAATCAACGTTAAGATCAATTGCAGCGTGCCTTCAATCAGCATAAATAATGAGTGATCTTCACCGGGAACACTTCCCAAGGTAACCAATCCGGTCAGCGCCTCAATACCGAAAACGCATAATTCAACAGCAAACAAACTCGTAATGACCAGAAATAAGATCCCCTTTGATATCTGCTGATTCGCGATCTGTCCAATTCCCGGAATGATCGATAAAAACCATGGCGCCTTCCGTTTTTGGTGTAAAAGTGTATCATCTTTATTCATTTTTCGCCCTCTATTCTTACGGACACTTCCCCTCCGATTTTATTTCACATACTTTTCTTTGATGTTTTCTTTTATGACGTTTACCGCATCATCCGCCGATTTTTTTGCTGTTTTTTTCCCCGAAGCCGCATCAAACATTAAACTTTCAGCGCCAGTCCATACCTCGGCCATTTCAGGAATATTCGGCGCAGGTGCCGCTGACTCATATTGTTTAATAACAGCTGACGCCAGCTCATTTTTTTGCTCCCCCGCTTTCTTCCTTGCGGCTGTGTTGGCCGGAACTTCATTTGTATCCTCATAAAAGGCGTAAGCATTGGCATCATTTGTTGCATACTCAAGCCATTTTTCAGCCAGCTCGGGTTCCTTTGTATATTTTGAAGCAACCCAGCCTTTGCCGCCCGCAAACGGAGCATATTCTTTTCCGTTTGGCAATGTCGGAATAGGAGCGGCGCCATAGTTCAGGCCGGCCTCTTGAAAATTGGCAGCCGACCAAGGCCCGCCGATGATTGCAGCCGCTTTCTTATCCAAAAACATTTGCTGAATAAAATCGTCTGCGCTTGAGTTATCCTGCATGCCTTTTGGCCAATACGTTTTAAACCATTTCTCCGCATATTTCACCGCTTCTGCAGCCCCTTTATTGTTCAGGCCGATATCCCCGGGATCTGTGCCGTTTTTCCCGAATACATATCCGCCGTAACCGGACAGCAAACCGTACGACATATAAAAGTCAGTCCACTTTGCCAAAAATCCCGTTGACTTTCCTTTTTCAGAAGCAAATGAAAACCGGGGATCCTCTGTTAATGTTTCAAGGTCTTTAAATGTTGCCGGCGCTTTTTTTATAAGATCTTTGTTGTAATACAGAACAAGCGTCTCAATCACCAGCGGCATTCCATACACCTTTCCGTTAACCGTTACCTGCTGCATCTCTTTATCTCCAAAGCTTTTTGTATCAGCAGGTTTTAGATCAAGCAAATGGCCTTGCTGCGCCAAACTGCCGATCCGGTCATATGCGGCAAGCATAACGTCAGGCGCATTGCCGGCCGGGCCGTCCAAAGGAAGCGCCTCCAGCTGATCGAACATTTGCTTTTCTGCAATGTTGATTGTGACGTGATTCTCTTTTTCAAACTCTCCTTTAATGCTTTCAATATATTTTTTATAGGTTTCTTCAACGGACACGGTCAGTACCTTTTTGCCGTCAGAGCCGGCCGATTCTTTTGAATTTGAACAGGCCCCGAGACAGAATGCCAAAACTGATGCCGTCAATAAAGCCAATCCCATTTTGACGAACCCCGCCATATCTTTTCCCCCTTTTATTATGAATCTATTACAATTCTACTCTGTTAGAGAAAGCGGTTTCAAAGCCTTTCAGCCTGTTACCGATAACAGAATTCAGACAGGGGCATCAGCGCTTAAAATCAAAAATTCTCCCGGCTGAACAGCAATAGCGGCATCATGTTGAAGGATCTGATCCGTCCACGCATCGTAAACT
Organism: Bacillus sp. N1(2025); assembly: GCF_053470005.1. Classification (NCBI taxonomy): domain Bacteria; kingdom Bacillati; phylum Bacillota; class Bacilli; order Caryophanales; family Bacillaceae; genus Bacillus; species Bacillus sp. N1(2025). Next base: position 60,834 of record NZ_JBLTJB010000003.1, on the reverse strand, counting down.
TTTCTGCTTCTCTCCATATTAAAATCTTGCAAACGGATTTCCCCGGCCCGGTTCCCCTGATTAAAATAGAAAATCAATTGCCTGCCATTGAAAACCCTCGAAAAACTGATACAATCGTTTTGATCATCAAGCAGATGCCACTCAAGACTTCCGTACGTCAATAAAGCGTTTTCTTTTTTGCGTAAGGTGATTAAGCGTTTCATAAAGCTGAGCATTTCCCGGTTTTGCTTTTCCTTTTCCCAAACCATACACTTCCGGCATAATGGATCTCTCCCGCCGTCCAGACCGATTTCCGTTCCGTAGTAGATGCAGGGCGCTCCTGTCTGGGCAAACATAAAGGCCAGCAGAGCGCGGGCTGTTTTCTCATCATTTCCGCACCTTGTCAGAAGACGTTCTGTATCATGGCTGTCCAGTAAATTGAACGTCACCTCGTTGGCCTGCCGCATCCCATTCATCAAGTGCGCGTTTAATCGATAGGCCATGGATGAAGCAGAAATCTCCCGGTCAGCAAAATAAGCAATCATCGGCTCTGTGAAAGGATAATTCATCACAGCGTGAAACTCATCTCCTCTGAGCCAAGGTTCGGAGGAATGCCATATCTCTCCCAAAATATAAAGATCGGGCTTCTCTGCCGTTACCGCCTGCCTGAATGCCTTCCAAAAAGCGTGATCCACTTCATTTGCCACATCTAAACGCCAGCCGTCAATGTCAAATTCACGAATCCAGTACAAAGCAATCTCAAACAAATACCTCTGTACTTCCGGATTAGCCGTATTCAGCTTCGGCATATCAGGCGTAAACGCAAACCTGTCATAATTGTCTTCTTTCACAGGAAAAGAGTGAATATGGAACCAGTCTTTGTAGCGGGACCGGGCCCCGTGTTTTACAACATCCTGCCATTGCGGAGAAGCGCTGCCTATATGATTAAAAACAGCATCAAGCATAATTTTCATTCCCCGCTCATGAAGCCGGCTGACCAATGTCCGGAAAAGCTCCCGATCCCCAAAATGCGGATCGATGGAATAGTAATCCAGCGTGTCATATTTATGGTTGGATGGAGAGGAGAAGATCGGAGTTAAATAAATTCCGTTCACCCCTAATTCTTCTAAATAATCGAGCTTGTCGATAATCCCCTGCAAATCTCCGCCAAAAAAATCATTAACGTCCGGGTCCTTGCTCCCCCAAGGCAGTGCAGCTTCCGGTGACAGGTCTTCTCTTCCATTCGCAAAACGTTCCGGAAAAATTTGATACCAAACCGTTGATTTCGCCCATTCAGGCGCTTGAAATGTATCCGCCTCATGTACAAACGGAAGCTTAAAATAATAATGAATCGTTTCCAGCGTTTTTTTATTTACAGGACAGACCCCTGACGCTCCGAAAAAGATGTTTTCATACTGGTCTGAGACAATAAATGCATATTGCAAACGCCTGAATGGCGGCGACACTTCAGCAAACCAATAATCATGATTTTGGGTTGCGGCTGTTTTTCTCATTGGCTGCTCGGCTGCCGACCATCTGCCGCCGCTGTATTCATAAGGATCGCCCCAAACCAATCGAATCTGATCAGCATCACCTTTTTTCGTCCGGATTTTGATATGCACCGTCCGCCCGTCATAAGAATAAGCATCAGCACTGAACGGCTGATGATGTATTGCGGCATATTCCATCATGTTTCCCCCTTTTTATAGGCTGGCTTATGCTTTGAAGGTAGCATGATGAAATCGGGAGAAGCAATCGTTTTTCTCTTGTTACCGATAACAGAATCAAGCTTTCACAAAGTTGATTCCCGCACAATTAACTCCGGTTCAAAAAACAAATGACCTTGAGCTGCGCCGCCTTCATTCATTTTTTTCAGCAGCATTTTCGCACAGGCCTCTCCCATTTCCACAACCGGCTGTCTGACCGTAGTCAGCCGCGGGGAGGAAATGCGGTCAAGAAAAACACCGTCATTTCCAGTAACGGCCACATCTTCGGGTATTCGTTTTCCGAGTGACTGCACCGCACGAATGACCCCGAGCGCGATTCGGTCGGTGGCGCAGACAAACGCGGCTTGCCGGCCGAGCGTTTTCAAAACTTCTCTTGCCAGGCTTTCGCTTTTTTTTGAACTGTTAGCGATCCGAAACAGCTTCGTTTCTCTGCAGCTCTCTTTCATCGCCCGAATATACCCCTGTTCTCTTGAGCGTTCGAATGGCTCATCCAAATCAATGCCGAAAAAGACAACCTCACGCTCCCCCAGCCCCATGACATGGCGGGTTGCCATAAAAGTCCCTTTTTCGTTATTCACATCGACGAAATCATAGCCCATTTCATTTTCTCCAAATACGACTAACGGCTTTTCAAAAGCTTTGATGACAAATTCAAAATCGGCCTTTCTCAAGCCGGTGGCAATAATGCCGTCGCATTGCCCGATATTGAGTGAATTTCTTGTCACAAGCTGCAAAGCATAATGATGGCGATCCAGCTCCCGGCTGATTCCGGTCAGCAAGTTCATGTAATAGGGTTCGGTCGTATCCATTTCCTCAAGAATCAGCAATTTGACAACCTGTGTTCTGTTTTGCACAAGCGCTCTTGCCGCATAATTAGGGATGTAATTCAGCTCTTTCATTGCGGAATGAACGAGCTTTTTCAGTTCATCTGTTACCGTATCAGGGTGATTAATCACACGTGACACCGTCATTTTCGAAACATTCGCTCTCTTAGCCACATCTGACAACGTCGCCATTTTCCGTCTCCTTCCGCTTTTGCTTAGATAGCCAATCCGAATTAGTTAAATTATACTACGATGGTAATCTGGACATAAAAAAAGATTTCCCTAAGGAAATCTCACATTGTCAAATACACTCGATTTTCATGAAGTCCGCCCGGGACTCACACACATGCCAGATGGCTCTTTTTTTATATTTCCGTCCATTTTTTCTGAAGGATCGGGTACGAGTAATTGTTCATCTGCTCAATCAGCTCATCCGGCCGGGAGGAACTGTGTATCAGTTTTAAATGAGACTCATTCGAAAATCCTTCCTGAATGCTGTACTTGACCATCTTCATCATCGGCTCAAAATACCCGTTCACATTGTACAGCCCGATCGGTTTTTGATGAATGCCGATTTGCGCCCAGCACAGCACTTCAAATAACTCTTCATATGTTCCGAAACCGCCGGGCATGGCAATGTACCCATCGGCAAGTTCACTCATTTTCGCTTTCCGCTCATGCATGCCGCTGACTTCAATCAGCTCCGTCAGATTCTGATGAACAACCTCCCCGCTGAACAGCCCGCTCGGCATGACGCCGACAGCTTTTCCGCCGCCTGCCATTAACGCGTCGGCGACGGTTCCCATCAGACCGACCCGTGAACCGCCGTAAACAAGGCCGATTCCCTGCTCCGCCATATATTCACCCAGTTCGGCCGCTTTGCGTTTGTACTCTTCATTTACCCCCGGGTTTGACCCCGCAAATACACAAATGGTTTTCATTTTTTCATCTCCACATCTATATATGTACATCAATAAATCAAAATACACTATATATTGTCCCATCTCTATATGATAATATCAATAAGAATCATACAGGACATAAGGAGTGTTTCACATGCAGATGGCTGAAGCAGAACGATGGACGAAAGATTTTTACGAAAAACGAGGATGGACGGCGTACGGGCCATTTATCAGAATCGGCTTTTTAATGGAAGAGGCGGGTGAGCTCGCCCGGGCGGTAAGAGCATATGAAATCGGCAGAGACCGGCCGGATGAAAAGGACGCGACCCAGGCTGAACGCAGGCAGGAGCTGATTGAAGAAATGGGTGACGTCCTCGGAAATCTGGCCATCCTTGCCGATAAGTACGGAATCACGTTAGAAGATGCGATGAAAGCCCATCAGGAAAAACTGATCAAACGCTTTGAAACCGAATAAAAACACGGCCTGTCCGCTTTTTCATGGACAGGCCGTATCTGAATTTATCCCGTTATCTCGTCCTGATGCTCAAAGAAATGCTGTTTCCCGATTTTATGAAACAGCCCTGTCTTCCGGATCAGCTCTCTCGGCTGTGATTGCAATCCGACGATCATCAATCTCCCGTTATGCCGTTTGATCCGGTTCATCACATTCCCCAGTACCGCTTCTGCGGAGGTATCCATGTAATGTACATTATTCATCAGCAGAATAAGCGTCTTCGGCTTTTCCTGAAGCCTCTCCAGCAGCGATGATTCCAGTGAATCAATTGAACCGAAAAACAGCGGCCCCTCAATGGAATATGTGCTGACGGACGAATCATTTTTAACCGATTTGACAGCGGCATGCGGTGTTTTGATGCTTGTTGATTCGCTCATTTTTCTGATAAAGAAAACAAAAGCGAGCACGAGACCGGCAGAAACGCCGATGATTAAATCAAACAGAACCGTCAGTAAAAAGGTTGCCGCCAGTACGAATGAATCAGTGTTTTTCAGCCGCATCATATTGGCGACTTCCCTCCGCTCACTCATGTTCCAAGCCACAACCATCAACACCGGCGCCATGCTTGCAAGCGGTACGTGAACGGCAAGCGGGGCGAAGACGAGCAGGACGAGGAGGACGGTGACTCCGTGGACAACACCGGAAATCGGAGAAACTGCGCCGTTTTTAATATTTGTTGCGGTCCGCGCAATCGCTCCCGTTGCCGGTATGCCGCCGAAAAGCGGCGCTGCCATATTGGCGATGCCCTGCCCGACAAGCTCCCTATTGCTGTCATGCCGTGATCCTTTCATATTGTCCGCGACCATCGCCGATAATATGGACTCAAGTCCGCCGAGAAGCGCAATGATCAAAGCAGACGGGAACATCATTATCATGTTATCGATTGAGAAATCCGGAAGCTGAAAAGCCGGGAGCTGCCGCGGAATCTCCCCGTAAGCAGAACCGATTGTCGCCATTTTGTCAGGAAAAAACATGACCGCTGCGGCTGTAGAGACAAGCAGCGCCACAAGCGCGCCCGGAATCTTCGGCATCAGCCTGGCTGATAACAGCAAAATGGCCAAAGCAATTCCCGCGATGAGGATGCTGTACAAATTAAAGGTTCCGATCTTCTTGCCTATTTCCGCAATGTTGAGGATAAAGCTTTCATGCTTTTGGATATCGCGCAGACCGAGAAAATGGGCAATCTGCTCCGAGAAAATCAGCACCGCGATCCCGGCCGTAAATCCGACGATCACCGGCTTCGGCACGAATTTCATAATCTTTCCGAGCTTAAATACGCCAAACAGGACGAGCATGACGCCTGCCATAAAACCGGCTACAAGTAAATTCTCAAAACCATACTGCATCACAATGGCAAATAAAATGGGAACAAACGCCCCCGTAGGCCCGCCGATCTGATATTTAGAGCCGCCCAACAGCGAAATCAGAATTCCGGCCACAATAACGGTGTAAAGCCCGTATTCCGGACCGACCCCCGAGGCGATAGCAAAGGCCATTCCCAAGGGAATCGCTACAATTCCGACCACAATTCCCGCGATTAGGTCTTTCTGAAATTTCTGCAAATTGTATCCCTGATATCTGCCGGTAAATTGCATCGTCAGCTGCATCCTCCTTTGACTGTTTCATAACCGTCAACGACTACATCCAGCGTCCCCGTCCCCGGATCGATCACCAGCCCGTGCACCGGCACCTCTTCAGGCAAGAGCGGATGATGCCTGACCATATTCACGCTGTGGGCCACGCTTTCTTCGACGCTGTGAAAACCGGTCAGCCATGTTTCCAAATCGACTCCCGCATGTTGCAGAAGGCTGAGACATTTGTCCTCCACGCCGCGCTCTTTCGCTTTATTTAATATGGAAGCCGCATTTAATCCCGACATTCCGCACTCGCGGTGACCTATGATGCAGACTTCCTCTGCCTGCAGTTCATAAACGGCAACCAAAATGCTCCGCATGACACTTCCAAATGGGTGAGAAACAATGGCTCCCGCGTTTTTTATGATTTTGGCATCGCCGTTTCTGAGTCCCATCGCCTGCGGCAGAAGCTCCGTCAGCCTTGTATCCATACAGGATACGATGACAAGCTTTTTTTTCGGGAATTTTGTCGTTTGGTAAGGTTCATATTTCCTTTCTTGGACAAACTGCTGGTTGTGCTCCAAAATGCTTGATAAAGAAACCATTTTTCTATTCATCTCCCATCCGATTGTATTGCAAGCCTTCTTACCCAGCTTACAGTAAGGAATTATAGCACAGAAAAAGGCCTCAAAAGCGCTTTCAAAAAAAGACACGATAATTTGACTGTAAATTCAGATTATGTTCATTTATATCTTTCAAAAATAATAAAATTTATCTTTACACCAACCTATAAAGCTTTTGAAAACAGCGGTTCCGCTCATTTTGCCTTCAGAAATATAGGCGGATTCTGTTATTGTTTGGAGAAATCCAGCATGTACGTTTCTTTTTCTTTCATTTTAAGTTCAAAAGAACCAGAAATTTATCGTAATACGTTTGAATATTTCTCACGTTACCGCTTCTCTTATATAATAAAATAGAGAAGAAAGACAAAGGAGGAGAAGCCCGTTGAAACCCTATGTATTCATCGCGAAACCGATACCGCCGGAAGTCGAACAAATGATAGGCGAGCATTGCCGCTATGACATCTGGAAAGAAGATACCATTCCAAAAGAGGAACTGTACGAAAAAATGAAAGATGCTGAAGGGCTGCTGACATCCGGAACGGCGATTGACAGTGATTTACTGGATCACGCGCCGAAGCTGAAGGTCGTCAGCAATAATTCTGTCGGCTATGATAATTTTAATATTGAAGAAATGAAAAGACGCGGGGTTGTCGGCACGCATACACCGTACACGTTAGATGACACTGTCGCTGATCTGGCTTTTTCATTAATTCTGTCTTCCGCCAGACGGGTTGCCGAATTGGATCGATTCGTCCGCGCCGGCAAATGGGGAACCGTTGAGGAAGAATCTCTTTTCGGTATGGATGTCCACCATCAGACATTAGGAATTATCGGCATGGGCAGAATCGGTGAACAAGCTGCCAAACGGGCAAAATTCGGCTTCGATATGGACGTGCTGTATTATAACCGCAGCAGAAAACCGGACGCTGAGAAGGAACTCGGGGTTACATATGCCGACTTAGATACACTGCTGAAAACATCAGACTTTGTGCTGTTAATTACGCCGCTTACTGACGAAACGTATCATATGATGGGAGAGCGGGAATTTAAATTGATGAAAGATACGGCATGTTTCGTCAATATTTCCCGGGGAAAGACGGTTGATGAGAAAGCGCTCATCCGCGCATTGCAGGAGGGCTGGATAAAAGGCGCCGGTTTAGATGTGTTTGAAAAAGAGCCGATCGCCGAAGACAATCCGCTCCTGCAGCTGGAAAACGTCACATTGCTTCCGCATATCGGGTCAGCAACGGCAAAAATCCGCTTGAATATGTTCAAGCAAGCCGCACAAAACATGATTGACGCCGTATACGGAAAAACGCCGAAAAACCTCACGAAGGAATTTCAATGAGATGAAAAATCCCGGCCGTTTCAGCCGGGGTTTATTTTTTTGCTAGATCAAAAGTACTATTTTTAAATTCTTTCTATTCCTTTCTCTCGATGCTGATACAATGAAAAGGAATCAGCTTCACATGATAAAAATGGGAGGTATTGCTTTGAAAAAACGATTATCGTGGATTTCCGTTTGTTTGCTGGTGCTGTTCTCCGCGGCGGGGATGCTGTTTTCCACGGCTGCCAAGACGGATACATCTTCTCACAAGGCGCACACTGAAGCACAGGTTATCAACACGTTTGACGGGGTTGCGGATTATCTTCAGACCTATCATAAGCTTCCTGATAATTACATTACAAAGTCAGAAGCACAGGCCCTCGGCTGGGTTGCATCAAAGGGGAATCTGGCAGACGTCGCTCCGGGGAAAAGCATCGGCGGAGACATCTTCTCAAACAGGGAAGGCAAACTCCCTGCCAAAAGCGGACGGACGTGGCGTGAAGCGGATATTAACTATACATCAGGCTTCAGAAATTCAGACCGGATTCTTTACTCAAGCGACTGGCTGATTTATAAGACGACAGATCATTATAAAACCTTTACAAAAATGAGATAAACACATACAAAAAACGGCTTCCCTGCGGAGGCCGTTTTTTTTGCAGAGAACCTGCGAGCTTCATATAAAATGAGCAGTAAATTTTTCTTCAAACTCTGACCGGTCTATTCTGCTGTTTTCCGCCGTGCCATCGTGTTTTTTTATTGTTATATTGCGTTCAGACAGAACCATGTGCCCTTCCGGTGTCCGCTTAGAAGCAAGCAGGCGTTTGTTGAAAGGAGAGCGTTCATGTTCAAAGATTGTTTGTTTCATAGACTTGAGGTCCTTTTCATCGATTTCTTCAAGCGAAAATGCGTAACCTGTCTGCCAGCCGTCCCCTTTGTTCATTTCAAGCAGGTATGTCCCGAATTCCGTCTCTTCTATCCTCACGCGGAACGCTCCGGCCGCTGATACCGTCTCGTCTCCCGACATCGGCACAGGCTGCATGGCGAGATTGAGGCCGAAGCCTGCATCAGCGATGTACTCATTCCCTCCGGCGGAAAGAAGTACGGCCGCATGTGTGCCGGGCAGCGCCCAGCCGTTTTTCCAGACCGTTCCGCGGATCAATTTGACATCAAATCCGGCATCTTTCAGGATGAAATAAAGCAGTCCGTTCAAGTCATAACAAAGGCCGCCATGAGGTTCCTTCACCATGTGCCGCCACAGCCCTTCTTTCGTGACGTCATATTCTTTTTTGGACAAAACCGCGCGATTTTCAAACGGAAACCGATACGCGAGCGCCTTTAAAAACTCCGGCAGGTTGCTGAAATCGAGGGAATCCTTTTCCCAGCCTATCGTTTGATAACAATCTTTCAGAAACTCATTCATCGTTCCGTCCCCCTTACAAAGTGTTTACACTTCTTCCTGCACATAAGCGGACAACTTTTCCAACGCTTCCTTTTCATCATCGCCTTCAGCGATCAGAGTGACTTCCGTCCCCGTGCTGACCGCCAGGCTCATTAATCCCATAATGCTTTTGGCATTCACTTTCTTGCCGTTTTTCTCAAGAAACACATCTGATGCAAAGCGATTTGCCTCCTGTACAAACAATGCAGCGGGACGCGCCTGCAAACCCGTCTTTAAACGCACTTCCACTTTCTCCTGAACCATAAGATCTCCCCTTTTCTGTACGGTTATTTCAAAGTGATGCTTTGTCCTGTACGCAGCTGTTCTGCGATTTCATCGAGCTTTCTCAGCCTGTGATTGATGCCGGATTTGCTGATTTTCCCGCTTGCAACCATTTCCCCCAGTTCTTTCAGCGTGACCTCCTGATAATCAATCCGCAGCTGCGCAATTTCGCGAAGCTTTTCCGGCAGCGCTTCAAGACCGATCCGTTCATCAATGTATTTAATATTTTCCACCTGTCTGAGCGAAGCACCGATGGTTTTGTTTAAGTTTGCTGTTTCACAATTGACGAGGCGGTTCACTGAGTTTCTCATATCTCTGACAATCCGCACATCTTCAAAACGCAGCAGTGAATTGTGAGCGCCGATGACATTCAGAAATTCAGTGATTTTTTCCGCCTCTTTTAAATACGTAATATAGCCTTTTTTCCGTTCAAGCGTTTTGCTGTTCAGATGAAATTCATTCAGCAGCGCGCATAATGAATCGTTATGTTCCTTATAAAGCGAGAAGATTTCCAAGTGGTACGACGAGGTTTCGGGATTATTCACAGATCCCCCCGCCAAAAACGCCCCTCTCATATAAGAACGTTTGCAGCAGCGTTTCGCCACCAGTTCCTCAGAAATATTCCGTTCAAATACAAAGTTCTCTCCGAGGATTTTCAATTCCTCTAAAATCAGCTTTGCATTTTCAGAAAAGCGCACAATATAAACATTATTTTTTTTCAGCCGCATTTTTTTTCTGACTAACAGTTCGACCGATACATCATATTGTTTCTTCAGCAATGTATAAATGCGGCGGGCAATCGCCGCATTTTCGGTTTGAACGTCAAGCACGAGATGGCGGTTTGAAAATGACAGGGAACCGTTCATCCGAATCAGCGCGGACAGCTCCGCCTTGGCGCAGCAGTCCTTCACTTCCAGATTCGTCAGTTCTTTTTTTGTTTCCGATGCAAATGACATATTAGCCACCTCATTTCAAAAGGCCTCTAGTCCCTTAATAAATCGACAAGAAGAGAAGCCACTTTATGTGTATCGTGACGGATTACGCCATTTTTATACGTGATAATCTGATCCCTGATGACCTCAAGCCCCATGGATTTCAGCTTTTCAATATTGAAGTCGACGGGCCGGGCCAGCTCTTTCGCATATTTGCTTTTGATTTCGTCAGGGATCTCCTCATTGTTGATTAAGATCGTGTCGATAAACGGCTGCTCCATATGATCGTTCAGCGCCTTGACATGGTCGGCCGCGCTGTATTGCAGCGTCTCGCCGGGCTGTGTCATGACGTTGCATATATATACTTTTTTGGCCGCAGCCTTGACGACTTCTTCTCCGATTTTCGGCACGAGCAGATTCGGAAGAATGCTTGTGTACAGGCTTCCCGGACCGATAATGATTAAATCGGCCTGACGGATGACGTCAATCGTTTCCGGGAGCGGATCAATTTTTTCAGGCGTAAGAAACACCCGTTTAATCCGCTGGCCGTAAGAAGGGATTGTCGATTCTCCGGAGACGACCTGCCCGTCCTCCATTTCAGCGTGAAGAACGACACTGGTGTTAGCAGCCGGCAGCACTCTGCCGCGGACATTCAGCACCTTGCTCATTTCGGTGACAGCGTGAAAGAAATCACCGGTTATATTTGTCATCGCTGCCAAAATCAAATTGCCGAGCGAATGTCCGGTTAAGTCGCTTCCTTTGTTGAAACGGTGCTGAAACAGATTTTCAACGAGCGGCTCAACATCTGACAAAGCGGCCAGTACGTTACGGATGTCACCCGGCGGCGGAATTTGAAGTTCATCCCGCAGACGGCCTGAACTTCCGCCGTCATCAGCAACTGTCACAATCGCTGTAATATCAACGGGCTTATGCTTTAACCCCCGAAGCAGCACGGACAGACCCGTTCCGCCGCCGAAGATTGCGATTTTCGGCTTCTTATTCATTTCCGGCTTCTCTTTTCAATGTCCCGGTGAGTGACATGAGTATAGAAATCTTTTTTAAAATAGTCAGCCAAATACTCAGCGAGCGTGACGGAGCGGTGCTGGCCGCCCGTACAGCCGATCGCGATGACAAGCTGGCTTTTACCTTCCCGCTTATAAGACGGAAGCATAAAGCCGAGCAGATCAACAAGCTTTTCAATAAACTTTTGTGTTTCGTTCCACTTCATCACATAGGATGACACTTCCTCATCTTTCCCCGTAAGCGGCCTCATGCTTTCAATGTAGAACGGATTCGGCAGAAACCTTACATCAAACACGAGGTCGGCATCTATCGGAAGCCCGTATTTGAACCCGAATGACATTACGTTCACTGTAAATGTTTCACCTTGGTTCGTGGCGAAATGCGCCACGATTTTTTCACGCAGATCACGCGGTTTCATATCCGATGTGTCATAAATCAGCTGAGAGCGCCCTTTCAATTCTTCAAGCAGCTGGCGTTCCAGCGCGATTCCTTCGAGAGGAAGCCCGGTAGCGGCCAGCGGGTGAGAACGCCTCGTTTCTTTGTATCTCGTCACAAGGATGGAATCCTTAGCGTCTAAAAAGAGAATGCGCGGTGTAATCCACGGATTTTCCGCCATTTCATCCAGCGCCTCAATCAGCCTGTCAAAAAACTCACGTCCCCGCAGATCCATGACAAGCGCGACCTTGCTCATTTTTGAACTTGATTCTTTCATCAGCTCCAAAAATTTCGGCAGCAAGGAAGGCGGCAGATTGTCGACGCAAAAATAGCCGAGATCCTCAAAGCTTTGAATGGCGACGGTTTTCCCCGCTCCAGACATTCCCGTAATGATGACGAGCTGAATATCATGGTTTTCATTCATACTCATCTTTCTCCCCCCTGCGGTCTTTCTTTTATTTGATAAGCTGCGGATCTAAACGATAGCTGAGCAGCTCGAAGTCCGGCGTATACGTAAAGGTGCCGTGCAAAAGCCCTTGGCCCTTGATCATAAAATCAAGGATATGCCCGTCTCCGGGGGCCATCGGAAGGCTGTGGATATCTTTTACGTCATGCCACTTCAGAACGCCTTCCTCTGATTCAGCGACATTCCGCCCCGTGTAGGAATCGGCGACGAAAGTAAACATCATCCACTCTGACACGATTTGTTCCTGTTCCTTAATAATAAAGGTAAACACGCCTTTTAACTGCGGATTCAGTATATAAATGCCCGTCTCTTCTCTGTACTCTCTGATGACGGAATCTCTGACGGACTCGCCGCTTTCCATCTTCCCGCCGGGCGCGACCCACCAGCCCCGTCTCGGCTTTTGGAGAAGGAGAACCTGATCATCTGTCTGCAGCACACAATTTGTCACTCTTTGCACAAGTACGTCACCTAACCTTCTCAACAAATCATCGTCTCTTCATTATACCGTTTCGGCATGTCTCTCACAATGCAGAGACACCGACATCCTTTTCTTTTATTTGACAGAAAACAGAAAATCGCAAAAAAAGGGCACGGATACTGGAATCCGTGCCAAAGTGTATTCATTAAAAAGGGGGTCAATTACTACATTCATCTTAAAACATCAGTATTTCACCCGTGTTACAGCGTAATTAAAACACAGTAACGATTCAAAAACTGAACATTACAGTGATTATTTAACGGTTTTGAGCGTTTCCTCAAGCTCTTCCACATAATGCTGAACACTTTGAGCCGCAATACTTCCGTCGCCTGTCGCCGTTACGATCTGGCGGAGCGTTTTTTCACGGATGTCTCCCGCGGCGAAAATGCCCGGAACTTTTGTCTCCATTTGAGCGTTTGTTTCAATGTAGCCTTCTTCATTTGTGATGCCCAAGTTTTCGAATGGTTTAGAAAGCGGAAGCATACCGATATAAATAAAGACGCCGTCAGCTTTGAATTCTTCCTCTTCTCCCGTCACGGTATCCACAAGAGTAAGTCTGCCGACTTTTCCGTTTTCCTCATGGATTTCTTTTACGGTTTTGTTCCATTTGAAGTCAATTTTCTCATTGTCAAAAGCACGCGCCTGAAGAATGCTTTGCGCCCGCAATTTGTCACGTCTGTGAACGATGGTGACTTTTGAAGCGAAGCGTGTCAGATAGACGCCTTCTTCAACGGCGGAGTCTCCGCCGCCGACAACGACAAGCTCTTTATTTTTAAAGAACGCGCCGTCACAAACCGCGCAGTACGATACGCCGCGGCCGCCCAGTTCTTTTTCGCCGGGAACGCCGATCTTTTTGTATTCCGCTCCGGCAGAAATGACGATGGCGCGCGCTTTATATTCTTTTGAACCGGCTTTGACCGTTTTATATTCTTTGCCGTCAACGATTTCTTTAATATCGCCGTACGCATATTCCGCACCGAATTTTTTCGCATGTTCAAACATTTTATTAGAAAGTTCAGGCCCGAGAATGCTTTCAAAACCCGGATAGTTTTCAACATCCTCCGTGTTGGCCATCTGGCCGCCCGGAATTCCTCTTTCGATCATTAATGTGGATAAGTTCGCTCGTGATGTGTAAACAGCAGCGGTCATCCCCGCCGGACCCGCGCCGATAATGATCACATCATAAATTTTTTCTTCTGACACCATGATTCACTCCTTTTCGAAATGGGGCGCACCCTATATGGATAAGAATCCCCATCAATCGTATTCCTTACCCATATCCTATTAAATCTGAGGGCAATTCGCTATTTTTTTGCTCATTTTTCTGAGAAACCATGATTAGTCGGCTCCTGAGCGGGTATACAAATAAAGAAAGAGCCTTCCGGGATAGAAGGCCCTTGTCTTATTCATTATTGCACGACACGTCTTACATTGCCGTTGAATGCTTTCTTCCAGTAAGGGTTGCTCATAGAATCAATGGATACACCGTGTGATGTATTATCGTTCAGGAACGTTCCGTTACCTAAGTAGATGCCGACGTGGCCGTTTGTTTTATACGTATTGAAGAATACTAAGTCTCCGCGTTTCATGTCAGACGCGCTTACTGCTTTACCTCTTCCGATTAATGTATCTGTGTTTGTGCCGCTTGCAGGTCCGAGGTTAACGCCTGCGTTAGCATAAGCCCAGCGTACGAATGAAGAGCAGTCAAAAATACGGTTGTTAATATCAGATTGAGTGCGTCCGCCGCCGAATTTGTACGGGGATTGACCCACAAGGCTTGAACCTACGCTGATCGCGCCTTCAATACCGCCTGAATTTGAAATAACAGATCCGCCGTCAGAATCATCTGAACCGCCGCTGTTATGAGATGATCCGCCTGAAGTGCTCTTCGGTTTGCTTGAGCTGTCAGATGAATCAGATGATGTTGAAACAGCCGCTTTTTTCACAGTTTTAACCGCCGGTGCCGGCTGGCTGTCATCTTTTTGGTTTTGGTCTTCAGAAGCTTTTTGCGCTTCTTCCTGTTTTTTGATCAGGGCAGCCGCTGCAGCCTGCTCAGCTTTAATGCGCTTCTGTTCTTTTTCAGTGTCAGCTTTTTCGTTTGCAAGCTTTGATGCTTCTTTTTTCAGATCAGAGATAGCGGAAGCCGCTTTTTTCTGTCCGTTTTTCGCTTCGTCAAAAAGCTTGTCTTTCTGATCAAGCTGTTTGTTCAGGTCTTTTTGCATAGACTCGAGTTTCGCAAGATCATCTTGAACTTTTTTCAGCTTCACGTTAAGTTCAGCTTCTGCGTCTTCGAGTTTCGCTTTATCCTGCTCCTGCTGTTTGATCAGCTCTTTATCCGCATCAACGATAGAAGATACCGCAGTCGCACGGGAAATGAAGTCTCCGAAGCTTGTCGCCCCTAAAAGAACATCTATGTATCCTTGAGAACCGCCGTTTTCCTGTAAAGAACGAACGCGTTTTTTCAGGATGTCATTGCGTTTTTCAATACGCGCTTCTGTTTCTTTGATTTCTTTTTTCAAATCAGCGATCTGCTTTTTCGTTTTTTCGTTTTCAGCTTTTTTATCTTCGATTTTATTGCTTGTATCCAACGCTTTAGCGTTAATGTCTTTCAGTTCTTTTTCAATCTTAGCCTGCTTGTCCTGAAGCTTAGACAATTCTCTTTCTTTTGCTTCAAGGCTTGAAGCCACCTCAGATTGCTTGCTTTCAATTTTCGCTTTTTTGCTGTCTAATGTTTCCGCCGATGCAGTTTTTGTAAACGGGATCAAAAAACTGCTTGTCCCGATGACGGAAGCCAAACCAAGTGTTAATAAACTCTTTTTCACTTTTTCTTTCCTCCCTTTTACTTTAAACCTGTTCTCATTTGGAATTCTATTATGAACATCAAAGTTACGCTCCCTCACATACCCGTGAGGCTGATGATTTTTATGTATGAATCTTTAAATCTTTTAAATTGGTATAGATTATACAGCACATGTAAAATAAACTAATCTCTTATGTACGAGACTCATTATACCATCATGTTTCGACAATTTTTATTACAGTTATATTTCAATGTGATTGCAAATCTCATATTTTGCAAAATAAACGGTGATTACAGCCCGATTTCGATTCAAAAAGCAAAAAAATACGTATGAATACCTCTTTTTTCGGCGGTAAAGTTCTGTTTTGCCCCTTTCTGATAAAAAAAGAACCGACTCTTTATATAGAAAGAATCGGTTTTATTCTAATATATCATCTATTTGTCTGATGTATTTCGAAAGTGTTGCCGGCGTTATACCGTAAACGGCGGCCGTTTCTTTTTTCGTCGTTTTTTCGCCGTTTGCTTCTTTCCATACATATGCGATGGCTGCGGCCCACGCCCGCTCATTCTGTACGGCAGCGGCGGCGCGGATGTGCTGAATGACGTGAAAAACCCAGCAGCTCATGACGTCAGTTTTTAAACTGTCGGCTTCCGCTTTCTCCAGAAGCTTGACCGTCCGATACGTGAACAGCGCATCACCGGAAACGCCTGAAGCGCCTTTTTCACCGGAAAGCAGCAGTCTGACGAAATCTTGTTCAAACGGTGAAACGGCGCGTTTTGCCGTCAGAACTTTTTCAAGCTGGTTCCGCTCTCCTTCAGCGCTGCTGATATAATAGGCGGCAAGCCGCTGTTCAAGTGAAGCAGGCAGCGGTTCCTGCCGCTCCGCCCAAGGCGCGGGCCGGTCTGATTCGGGAAATTCGGCTTCTGCCTTTTTCCAAATGGTTTCCGCAAATTCTGTGCGGCCTGTCCCGTAGGCTGAGGCGGCAAGCCAGTAATAAAACGTGTCGTCGCCTTCGAACCCGCTTTTGTAAAGAGAACGGAGCCATTTATAACCGAGATCATGTCTGCCGACAAGCGCAAGCGTCGCCCCCAGCTTATAGCGCTGTTCGAATAAAATCGGATACACATTAGCGAGCCTTTCGCTCAATTCTCCGACTTTTTCATCTTCCCTCTCGTAATAGCAGAATACAAGGAGGTTGCACAGGGCATGGAGATTGCCTTCATTTTTCTCAAGCACTTCGAATACCGTTTGTTTCGCTTTTGTGACATTGCCTGAGTAAAAGTAAGCGAGCGCCAGGTTGTTGTATGCAGACCAAAGCTCGGGATAATCGGCCGTAATCTCTTCAAGCATGACAACCGCTTCATGAAGCTGGCCGCTCTCAAGAAGCGTTTTTGCCCGGTCCTGCCTGATCAGCAGCTCATCCTGGTCATAGAGCGATTCGTTTTCACCCGCTTCGCCGAAATCCAAAAGCTCCATCAGATTTTCAATCTCTTCGCTGAATTCCCCGTCCGGATCGGCATCTGAATAAGCCGCTGCTTCTTTGTATGCTTCCTGAAAGAGCCCCAAATGCGCGAAATTATTCGCTTTAAAGTAATGACACTCGGGCATTTCTTCTTTCAGGTTCACCAAAATAAAGTCAAACAGCTCATTTGACTGCTGGTAGTGGCCCATTTCAGAATAAATGACGGCCAGCCGGGACAGCATTTCGGAATCATTCGGCTCGAGGTGGACGGCCCGCTGAATCAGTTTGCTGGCCCGTTTTAAATTCCGATCTTTATATGCTTTTAAGCCTTTATGAAAAAAATATTGTCCATCCTGAAGCAGCTGGACAATTTGCGCGTGCTTTTTCTGTTCAGAAGTGTGTTTTCCCACAAATATCCTCCGTTTTATACGTATTACCGTCAGTAGTATACCATAAAACGGTTTCGCCTCAATAGTTCAAAAGACAGGATCGGCTTCGTTTTTTACTGGCTGGTTCGACCAGATTTTAGCTGTTTTTTTCACGAGGATCGGCTGGAAGAATGACGCGGAAAAGGGTTCCTTCGCCGCGCTTGCTCTCAACCTCTATCGAACCGCCGTGCAGCTCTGCGATTTTTTGGGCGATGGACAGACCGAGCCCGCTTCCCCCTGCGTTTCTCGCCTTGTCCGCTTTATAAAACCGTTCAAATACACGCTCCGCCTGTTCAGGCTCCATTCCGATTCCGTCGTCGGCGATTTCGACAGCCGCCGCTCCCGGCAGATCTGCAATTTTAACGGAAATGCGGCCGCCTTCACCGGTAAATTTTACGGCATTGTGAATCAGATTCATCCATACTTGGCTGAGCAGCGCTTCATCTCCGTACACATACGACTCCTGTAAATCAATGAGAAACTCAATCTGTTTGGCGGACCATTCAGGCTCACAGGTCAATATGGTGCGCCGCAGCTGTTTGTCAATGCGGAACGGTTTTTTTTGTATCGGTTCGGTTTGGCGGTCCAGCGCAGTGAGCTTCAGCAGATTTTCACTGATTTTTGATAATCGTTCTGTTTCTGTTTCGATGATGTGTAAGTAGCGCCCCCGCTCCTCATATGATAAATCCGGTTTTTTCAGAAGATGCGCGTAGCCCTTTAATGAAGTGAGCGGGGTTTGGATTTCATGGGAAACGTTCGAAATAAATTCTTGTTTCAGTTTTTCCATTTCACTCAGTTCCGCGGCGAGTGTCGACAGTTCATCAGCCAATTTCGTCACGGGGTGGTTCCGCTCAATCTTCTCCATTTTCCGGGAAGCGGCCGCTGTGAAGTTGCCGCTCGACATTTGCTTGATCGTGGCGGTCAGCGAATCCCAGATCGCATGATGTCTTTCACGTGCTGACTTTGAAAAAATAAACATCGTTACAAACAGCAGGCCGAAAACAAGCCAAAGCGTCACAATCTGCTCGGCGTACGGCACAAGCAAAATCGGCCATATGAGACCGAATCCCTGAACGATCAGATGAGCCGCCAGCCATAAGAATGCGGTGACGGTGAGAAGGATGATGATTTTCCCAGCCGTTCTGAAGATCCGTTTCATCCTGTCACCACAAACCGATACCCGAGCCCCCGCACCGTATGGATGGCAAACGGATAGTCTTTTTCCGGAAACCGTTCTCTCAGCCTTTTAATATGCACATCAACGGTCCGCTCGTCACCTTCATAATCAAAGCCCCAAATATCTTCTATTAATTGTTCTCTTGAAAACGTCTTATTCGGATAACCGGCGAGCTTAAATAAAAGCTCAAATTCACGCCGGGGCAGTGTCAATCCCGCTCCGCCGCCGCGCGTTACGGTGCGGGATTGCTTATCTAATGTGACCGTTCCGATGGTCAGCAGTTTTTCAGCGGTGATCCGGTACCGTTTCAGCAATGCTTTGACCCTTGCTTCCAGCTCAAGCGGCTCAAACGGTTTGACGAGATAATCATCCGCTCCGGAAGTAAAACCTTGCACTTTGTCCTGCGTTTCGCCTTTTGCCGTCAGCATCAAAATCGGAATGTCCGTAAAGCTGCGGACGGCTTCACTGACTTCAAACCCGTCCATTTTCGGCATCATCACATCCAGTATGATGAGATCTATAGGTGCGGATTCGATCAGCCGCACCGCCGCTTCCCCGTCTTCCGCTTCTGCGACGTCAAAACCGCTCTGCTCCATCATAAGGCGGACAAGCTCACGGATATGGCGGTCGTCATCCGCAACCAATATGACAGCCATGAAAATCCCTCCTTCTGCTTTTTTGCCTGTCTTCTTTTAATGAATCGACATGATGTCTATTAACCGTCTTATTTTTTCATTGTCTCCTGTATCAACAGACACTTTTTTTGTATGGCGGATCATCTCTTCCGTCACTTCTTTCATTACGCCTTGATCAGTATCTTCACGAGACTCCCAGCGCAAAGGAACATTGTATACCTGAATGGTGCCGTCGCCGTTGCTGCTGTAAGTGACTGACCCATCGATTAACCGGGAGCCTGCTAACTGCGTAACATCTTCCGGATAGCGGGCGCTCGTGTGATCGTCAGGGTTGACGAGTGCTCCGGCCGGAATGCGGCGAACGTTCAATTCATCTATCTGCTGATTTTCCCCAAGCTGCAGCCAGATGCGGGCATATTCAATTTGCAGAGGAGAATAATCTGTCGACATGTTATCCGGTTCGCTTTTGTCCGCAGAGACGTGATGTGAATCTTTGTTTACGGGTTCGTTTTTTTCTGCCGCTGATGCTGTTTCAGCCTTGTTGATGCTGCTTCCCCCGGCCGGACTTGAAGAATGGCCTGGCTCATCATCGTTACCGCCCGTACACCCGGCAGTCATGAATACGAGCAGTACGGCCGCGTGACAATAAAAAATCTTTGTGCGTTTTTTCATGATTTAACCTCCGCTTTCTATGAACAGAACTCCGTCTACAAAATAAAAAGCAGCTTTTTCAGCTGCTTTTTATTCATAAAGTCTTGCTTTACACAGCTTTGTTTTCTAAGTCGGCATTCAGCTTCAGCTGCTGCTCCGCAAAATCGCGGTACAGCGAATGGGATGCCATTAATTCATGGTGTGTGCCCCGTCCGGTGATTTCACCCTGTTCGACAAAGAGAAGCTGATCTGCATCCACAACCGTGGATAAACGGTGGGCGATCACGATGGTGGTGCGGCCTTCCATTAGAACTTCCAGCGCCTGCTGCACCCATTTTTCAGATTGGCTGTCCAGACTTGATGTCGCTTCATCAAGCATCAGAATGCTCGGGTTGCGAAGGAGCGCTCTGGCAATAGCGATGCGCTGGCGCTGTCCGCCTGACAGCATAATTCCCCGCTCACCGACCTCGGTTTCAAATTTCTTCGGTAAGTCTTCAATAAATTGCAGGGCGTAGGCCATGTCAGCCGCTTGCCTCAGTTCCTCATCAGTCACCTCGCGTTTTAATCCGTAGCAGATATTGTCGCGGATGGTGCCTGACATTAACGGGCTTTCTTGCGACACGTAGCCGATATGCTCCCGCCATGACTCAAGGGAATACGCATCAATCGGTTCATTTCCGAGCAGGATGCTGCCCGCAGTCGGATTGTAGAATCGTTCAAGCAGCTTAAATAACGTTGTTTTTCCGCCGCCGCTCGGTCCGACGATCGCGGTGACTTTGCCGGCCTCAATCGTAGCCGTAATGTCTTTTAAGATGGCTTGATCTGTTTTGTAGCCGAATGAGACTTGTTCAAGCTTAATCGGCTGATCTGCGTTTTCAATGGCTTTTCCGGTTTGGATATCTTCTTCTTTTTCTGCAAGAATATGAATCATCCGTTCCGTTGCGCCGACGGATTTTTGAAGCTGTGTGAAAAATGAAGTGATCTGGCCCATCGGCATAATGATCTGAAACAAATACAGGATAAAGGCAACGAGTGCGCCGGCTGTCAATTCACCGGATGACACCTGCATCCCGCCGTACCCGATGACAGCGACCAGCGCCGCCATTAATACAAGTGTAATAAGCGGGCCTACGAGCGACTGCACCTTCGCTTCACGCAGCCCGAGTTTAAAGAGCGCCATAATGCCTGCTTTTCCGCGTCCGTATTCCGCTTCTTCAGCGTTTGACGCTTTTACAAGCCTGATTTCCGGGAGGATGTGGTTTAATAATCCGGTGAATCTCGCCGTTTCATCCTGTGTTTCCCGAGAAATTTTAAACATTTTCCGGCCGATCGGCACTAAAATCACCGCAGCCAGCGGCACGACGATCAGCACGAGCAATGTGAGCTTCCAGTTCATGAAAAATAAGATCGTCAGTGACCCGATAACGGAAATGATTCCGGTAATAAATCCGCTGATATTGTTTGTGATCAGCTCTTTTACCACCATTGTGTCATTGGTGACACGGCTGATCGTTTCTCCCGTGGCGTTTTTGTCAAAATAAGAGACGGGCAGTTTAATTAATTTCTGCCACAACAAATCACGCAGTCCCGAGATGATTTTCTGGCCGCTGTAGTTCAGGGCGTAGGTGGCGTAGGCGCTTAATGCGGCCTGTACGATAAACACGGCTGCGATGATTCCGATTTGCACGCCTGACAGCGACGACATGGAAAAGCCGTCAACGAGCTGCTTTGTCAATAGCGGAATCAGCAGGCTGACGAGCGTTGTCACAATACTGAGAGACAGCGCGAAGGCCAGCATACCGTATGATGGTTTTGTTTTTTTGACTAATGAAAAAAATGAGCTGAATTTCCCTTTAGGTTTTGGTTGTTTATTCGGCATATGTTTTCCTCCTATATCACTGTTTATACTATAACGGATGTGCATGAACGGAATATGAACAAAACGTACATTTTTGACAAAAACCAAAATAAACTCTATTAGTCAATATTATCAAATTCATCTGCCTCCGGTTGCGGAAATAAGGAATATTTAATTGAATGTTTAAGTTTGATAGATTAAAAACCTCACGGATCTCTCCGTGAGGTTTGTTTTACTCAGATGCTGAATGGCGTTTCGCAAGGACGTCAAGCACGTCGTCCAAAGGAAGCGACTGCTCACGCAGAAGAACGAGCAAATGATACAGCAAATCCGCCGCTTCCCATTTTAATTCTTCATGGTCGCGGTTTTTGGCGGCGATAATAACCTCTGCGGCTTCCTCGCCGACTTTTTTGAGGATTTTATCGACGCCTTCCCGAAACAGATACGTTGTGTAGGCTCCGTCAGGCATCTCCGCCTGCCGTTTGGCGATTACGCTTTCCAGTTCGTTTAAGATGCCGAAACGATCCTGCGCGTCCGCTTTTTCCGGAGAAAAGCAGCTGTAACTTCCTTTATGGCAGGCGGGTCCTGAGGGCTCCGCAAGCACGACGAGGGCATCTTGATCGCAGTCATAACGGATGGCTTTCACCTTTTGGGTATTCCCTGATGTCGCTCCTTTATGCCACAGCTCCTGCCGTGAACGGCTGTAAAACCAGGTTTCTTTCGTTTCTATCGTTTTTTCGTAGGATTCACGATTCATATAAGCCAGTGTCAGCACTTCTTTGCTTGCCGCATCCTGTACGATGGCGGGAATCAGTCCGGCCTCGTCAAACCGCAGTTCATCTGCCCGTTTCATCTCACATTCACCCCGTGTTTCTTCATATAATCTTTCACTTCTTTTATAGATGTCTCTTTGTAATGGAAAATGGAAGCTGCAAGCGCGGCGTCCGCTTCACCGATCGTGAAGGCTTCAAGCATATGGCGCGCGCTGCCGGCTCCCCCTGACGCAATGACGGGCACCGGGACGGCACGTGTGACAAGCTGTGTGAGCGTATGATTAAAGCCTGTTTTCTCACCGTCTGCGTCCATGCTTGTCAGCAGGATTTCGCCCGCTCCCCGGCTGACGGCTTCTTTTGCCCAGGCCGTGACTTCCCAGTCGGTTTTCTGTCTGCCGCCGTGTGTGTACACTTTATAGCAATCCGAATCTTCGTCATACTTTGCGTCAATCGCCGCGACGATGCATTGCGAGCCGAAAAAATCCGCTCCTTCCGTAATCAGCTCGGGGCGGAGGACGGCCGCTGTATTAACGGATACCTTGTCAGCGCCGGCGCGAAGCATTCGTTTCATATCGCTTAATTGATTAATTCCGCCGCCGACCGTAAACGGAATCGCCAGTTTTGCCGCAACCTGTTCTACGACGTCTGTCATCGTCTTGCGGCCTTCGTGAGAGGCGGAAATGTCGAGAAAAACAAGTTCGTCAGCGCCCTCCCTGTCGTAAGCTTCGGCCAGCTCGACAGGATCGCCCGCATCTTTCAGCCCGAGAAATTGAATGCCTTTGACGACGCGTCCTTCTTTCACATCGAGACACGGAATGATTCGTTTCGTGATCATGCGTCCTTCACCCCGCTGAGCGCTTCAGCCAATGTAAATTGTTTTGTATACAGCGCTTTTCCGATAATCGCTCCCGATACGCCGGCGTCTTTGAAGCGGGCCAGTGCTTTGAGGTCGGCGACTGAGCTGACTCCGCCTGAAGCGATGACGGTTTTTCCCGTTGCTTTTGCGAGCTGAACGGTGCTTTCGATGTTCGGTCCTGACAGCATGCCGTCAGTTGCAATATCCGTGAAAATGAAGGTTTCCGCTCCTTCGGCCGCCAATTCACAGCCCAGATCGGCCGCTCTTACCGAGGATGTTTCCAGCCAGCCTTCCGTCGAGACATATCCGTTCCTTGCATCAAGGCCGATCGCGATTTTGCCGCCGTATTGTTTCAGCATGCTCTTCACAAATGCCGGATCGGAAACGGCCGCGCTGCCGAGAATGACGCGATCAACGCCTTGTGATAAATAACCGTACACATCCGCTTCAGAACGGATCCCGCCGCCGATCTCGACTTTGACATCAAGCTGACGCGCAATGTCAAGAACATGCCTGTCGTTTACTTTCCTGCCTGCTTTCGCGCCGTCAAGATCCACGAGATGAATCCATTCGGCACCTTCTTGTGCAAATTGCGCCGCCATATCTAAAGGAGAGTCACCGTATATCGTTTCCTTGCCGTAATCGCCTTGGATGAGGCGGACGCATTTGCCGTTTCTCATATCGATTGCCGGATATAATGTAAAAGCGTTCATTTCTTCACCTTCTGTTCCGCTGCCATTTTTGTAAATTGCGTTAAGATCGCCATTCCGGCCGTACCGCTTTTTTCCGGGTGAAACTGGGCACCGAAGACATTGCGTTTCCCGACGATGGCCGGAACACGAACGCCGTACTCAGCGCTTGCCAGAAGATCGCCGTCTTCCATCCCGTCTATATAATAGGAATGGACAAAGTAAACGAAGCCTTCTTCCGCTTCCGAAAGCAAAGGAGACGTTTGGTGAAACGTCAGCCGGTTCCAGCCCATATGCGGCACCTTCAGCTTGTTTCCTTCGGCATCTCTGTCTTTGAGTCTCACAGCTTTTCCGGCTAATAAACCAAGTCCTTTTGCAGAGCCGTTTTCGGTGCTTTCTTCGAAAATGAGCTGCATGCCGAGGCAGATGCCGAGGAGCAGCTTACCCTCGTCAACCATACGGTGTATGAATTGATCAAGCTTCGTGCTGCGTAAATTGTCCATGGCGTCACTGAACGATCCGACACCGGGAAGAATAAAAGCATCCGCTTTTTCAAGCTCTTCCGGCCGGTCTGATACGACATACGGGACGCCGACGCGTTCCAGCGCCTTCGATACGCTGAATAAATTGCCCATACCGTAATCAATTACACCGATCATTTACAGCATTCCTTTCGTAGACGGCACACCCTTGACGCGCGGATCAATGGATGACGCTTCATCAAGCGCTCTGCCAAGCGCCTTAAACACGGCTTCTATCATATGATGGGTATTCGTGCCGTAATGAACGATGACGTGCAGATTCATTCTCGCTTCCAGCGCCAGTTTCCATAGGAATTCATGTACCAGCTCGGTATCAAACGTTCCGACTTTCGCTTGCGGAAATGCAGCGCGCATCTCAAGGTGCGGCCGGTTGCTCAGGTCTACGGCGACTTGGGCGAGCGCTTCGTCCATCGGCACAAGCGCTGATCCGTACCGTTTGATCCGTTTTTTATCACCGAGCGCCTCCAAAAAAGCCTGCCCTAAACAGATGCCGATATCTTCAGTCGTATGGTGATCATCTATCTCCGTATCGCCTTTTGCGTCAACAGTTAAATCGAATTGCCCGTGCTTTGTGAACAAATCAAGCATATGAGTCATAAACGGCACATCCGTGCTGATGTCGGCTTTTCCTTCTCCGTCTATTTCGAAAGCCAGCTTAATATCGGTCTCATTTGTTGTTCTGGCGCGTTCCGCTTTTCTCATCGGTCATTCCTCCGTTTCTCGCTTCAATCGATCTTGCGTGCGCTTCAAGCCCTTCCAGTCTCGCGAAGGCGGAAATGCTGTCTGCGTGCGTTTCAAATGCCTTCCGGCTGTAAGAGATGATGCTCGATTTCTTTTGAAAATCTGTTACATTCAACGGGCTTGAAAACCGCGCCGTTCCGTTTGTCGGCAAAACGTGATTCGGTCCGGCAAAATAATCGCCGACCGGTTCAGCGCTGTATCGTCCTAAGAAAATCGCTCCCGCGTGTCTGATGCTTCCAAGCAAAGCCTCCGGCGAATGCGTCATAATTTCTAAATGCTCGGGCGCCAGCGCATTCACCGTGTCCACCGCATCTTCCATCGATTCCGTAATATAAATGCGGCCGTGATCCTTGATCGACGCTTCGGCGATTTCTTTACGCGGCAGTGTCTGAAGCTGTTTATTCACCTCATCTGATACAGCTTCGGCAAGCTTCCGTGAGTCGGTGACAAGCACGCTTGAGCTGAGCGTATCGTGTTCGGCCTGTGAAAGCAGGTCAGCAGCGACTTCTTTGGGCACCGCCGTATCGTCTGCCAGGACCACGATTTCACTGGGCCCGGCAATCATGTCAATATCCACAACGCCGAAGACTTCGCGCTTCGCGAGCGCTACAAATATATTGCCGGGACCCGTGATCTTATCAACAGGCTGTATCGTTTCGGTTCCGTAAGCGAGCGCGGCAATCGCCTGAGCGCCTCCCGCTTTGTAAATTTCCTTTATGCCGAGCTCAGACGCCGCCGCCAGAACGCCCGGCGAAAGGCGGCCGTCTTTTCCCGGAGGACTGACGAGAACGATCCGTTCCACTCCCGCAGCGAGAGCGGGGATGACATTCATTAAAACGGAAGACGGATAAGCGGCCGTCCCGCCCGGCACGTATACGCCCGCGGAATCGAGCGCCGTTATTTTCTGCCCGAGCATCGTGCCGTCATTGCGATGGTAAAACCAAGAAGATTGCAGCTGGCGTTCGTGATATTCTTTCATATTGGCAATCGCCTGTCTGATCACTTCCAGTAGCTGATCATCAAGCAGACGGTACGCCTCGGTGACTTCCTCTGCGCTCACGGCCATTTGATTCAGGCTGATGCCGTCAAATGTTTTTGTATAGGCCAAAACGGCTTTGTCACCGTTTTGTCTGACGTCTTCAATAATCCCCCTGACGGTTTTCCGCTGCTCTTCGGTTCCGCTGTCGATGGAACGCTTCAGTGAGAACCGCTCGCTTCTTTTTACTGCGGTTATTTTCATTGTGCCGTTTCTCCTTCCACAACCCTGGCCAGCCTGGCCGCCATTTCGTCGATTACATCATCCTTCATGCGGTAGCTGACCGGATTGACGATAAAACGCGATGTGATGTCACAAATATGTTCTGATTCAACGAGACCGTTTTCCTTTAATGTCCGCCCGGTTGATACGATATCGACGATTCTGTCAGCAAGGCCGATTAAAGGCGCCAATTCAATCGAACCGTTCAGCTTAATGATTTCCACCTGCTCGCCCTGCTCTCTGAAATAACTTGACGCAACATTCGGATATTTCGTCGCAATCCTCGGGGCGACTCCGTTCCAATCCGCTCCGGGAAGCCCCGCAACGGCGAGATGGCATTTGCTGATTTTCAGATCGAGCACCTCATACACGTCACGCTCTTCCTCAAGCATGACATCCTTTCCGGCAATACCGGCATCAGCGACGCCATGCTCGACATAAGTCGTCACATCCATCGGCTTTGCCAGAATAAAGCGGAGATTTTCTTCAGGAACGTCAATGATCAGCTTTCTCGATTCTTCAAACTCCTCGGGGAGCCTGTACCCGGCCTGCCGCAGCAACCCGGCCGCTTCTTCGAATATCCGTCCTTTTGGCATTGCCATTGTGAGTACCTTACCCATTCTGCTCTTCCTTTCTTGCACCGATAAAGTATGTGACGTTTACGAATGATTTTGTCATATGATCGATATTTTCAATGCCCGCTAAATCCTGCAGGACGACTTTTCTGCCTCTCGCCCTTTCTTCCTCCGCGAATAAAATGGCCTGCGCCCGCTGCTCCTTGCTGAAAATCACAGCGTCCGCTTCACTAGTTTCTTCCTGGATGCCGAGCGCTTCAATCAGCCTGTCGATACGGAGCCCGAAACCCGTGGCGGGAGCGGGACTGCCGAAATGGCCGAGAAGATTGTTATAGCGTCCGCCGCTTCCGATGACGAAACCAACATTTGCCGCGTACACTTCGAATAAAATTCCCGTGTAATAACTCATATGGCTGACCATATTCAGATCAAGGCGAATATGCTCGGCACACCCGTAATCCTCAAGAATGTCCCACAGGTCTTCCAGCTCCTGAATCAAGCTTTGTCCGGAGATGCCGATGATCTCCTCCGCCTTGGCGCAGATTTCTTTCCCGCCTCGCAATTCCAGAAGTGCGAGCAGCCGGCTTTTGTCTATTGAAGAAAGCGGAAGCGATTTGACATGTTCCCTGTATCCCACGTAATTCTTTTCAAAGAGAAAGCGCCGCAGAACATCCGCCCGCTCGGCATTGCCCAAAACCTCGACAAACAGCTCATCAGCGAGTCCGGCATGGCCGATCGCGATTTTAAACCGGTGCAATCCCGCGTTTTTCAAAGCGCCGGCCGCCAGCGCAATCACCTCGGCGTCCGCGCTTGTTGATCCGTCGCCGATCAGCTCCGCGCCGACCTGTTCAAATTCTGCCGGACGTCCGCCTTCCCGCTCCTGAGCGCGATAGACGCTTGCCGCGTACCCCGCTCTGAGCGGATGATTGTGTTTGTGCAGCTTAGACGCCGCCACCCTGGCAATCGGTCCGGTCATGTCAGGCCGAAGCACAAGCGTTTTTCCGTCCTGATCGAGAAGCTTAAATAGCTGCTGTTCTTCAATAGCTGACTGGACGCCTACTGTTTCATAAAATTCAAGGGTCGGCGTCTCCATAAACTGATAACCCCATTTATCAATTAAATCCGTCAGTGTGGAACGGACTTTTTTCTTGGCTTCGTATAAACCGGGCAGCGTATCTCTCATGCCATGCGGTTTCTCAAACATAAACATTTGCCTTTTACACCTCCGCTTTATCTGAAGGAAAATTCCGAATCCTTTAGTTCGCTAATATGATAATATGTTAGCAGATAAAAGAATGAATTGCAACGCCCAATGTCCGCCTATTCTTTTCCATAAACATGGCTAAAGAATGAACAAACCTGTAAACATACCGGAACGATCGAATCATATTGAGCAGAAGTGCTATAATACATAGAATAGCTTCATCAGAAACAAGGGAGAGTAATAATGAAGACGCTTGGAACATTATGTGTGCTGATTCTGACAGCCATCCTTGTCTATCTGGGATATAACATCTATACAAACGATATTCATTTGAATTTTTTTAATCAGCAGTCCGACGAGCCTGATGAGAAAACACCGTTAAAAGGGAGCGCGTCACCGCTGAATGTCGTTCTGTACAGACAGATGGATTCTCCCAGACTGTACAATGGCTGTGAGGTGACAAGCCTTGCCATGATTTTGAACAATGCCGGATATCATGTGTCAAAAAATACATTGGCGGATAAAATCAATAAAGTTCCGCTCACATACAGCAGCGGGCTGAAGGGAGATCCGAGTGAAGGATTTGCAGGAGATATGGAAAACGGCCCGGGTTTAGGCGTTTATCATGAGCCGATTGATAAACTTGCCAAAGAATATGCGGGAAACAAAGTATATGACCTGACGGGAAAAGACATTTCTTCAGTGTACCGCCAGCTTGAAAAGGGACGGCCGGTCTGGGTGATTACCACCACATCCTTTAAGCCGGTTGATAATATGCAGACTTGGAATACGCCGAACGGAAAGATCGACATTACGTTCAGCATGCATAGCGTGGCCGTCACCGGTTATGATCACGATTATGTATACGTCAATGATCCTTACGGCTATAAAAACAGAAAAACAGACCGATCTGACTTTGAAAAAGCCTGGAAGCAGATGGGCAGCCAGGCCATTGTGATCAAGTCATAAAAAAACCCCGCTGACCTTAATCAGCGGGGTTTTCCCATTCGTTCTTTCATTTCTTCGTCCGTATAGATCACCTGCATCGGATTTCCTCCGACAAACGCCCCGGCCGGGACATCTTTGTGCACCAGCGTGCCGGCTGATACAACGGCTCCGCTCCCGATGGTGACGCCGGGCAGAATGGTTGTGTTTGCCCCGATCATCACCTCGTCACCGATTGTGACAAAACCGGTCCGGTACTCATGTATTAAGTATTCATGAGCCAAAATCGTCGTATTGTAGCCGATGATGCTGTTTTTTCCGACAGTGATTTTTTCGGGAAACATGATATCCGGCATCACCATCAGCGCGAATGACGTCTGTTTTCCGACATTCATTTTCAAAAAGGTTCGGTACAGCCAGTTTTTCACGCTTAAAAACGGCGTATACCTTGCGATCTGAATGATGATGAAATTTTTCATCACCTTCAGAAAGGGAACCGTCTGATAAACATGCCACAATGAATTTGCACCTGCAACCGGATGGCGGTCTGTTTTTCTCACGGATTACTTCACTCCGGTGATGTGCAATAAATCACTCATTTTCTCGAGCATATAATCGGGTTCATAGGCGGAAAGCGCCTGTGCGCCTTTAATCGTCCACGCGACGCCGGCTGATTTCGTGCCGGCGTTTTTGCCCGCCATGACATCGTGATAATTGTCACCGACCATTATGGCTTCCGACGGATCGCACCCCAGCCGGCTGAGAGCAAGCCGCACAGGCTCGGGGTCAGGCTTCGGATGCTTAACATCATCAAGCGTGACGACAGTATCGAAAAACGCCCCGATGCCTGTCAGCTTCAATCCCATATTCACTGTATCCCTCAGCTTTGTGGTGACAATCCCGAGCTGATAGCCCGCTTTTTTCAATTCATCAAGCGTTTCATAAACCGTTTCGTACTCCGTGACGAGCTCATCGTGCTTTTCATGGTTGAATGCTCTGTACATGCTGATCATCTCATCGCACTTTTCAGCATTAATGCCTGAAAACGTTTCATACAGAGGCGGGCCGATAAACGGAAGCACATCTTCCCTTTTGAACTGCCCCGGGCAATAATGATCAAGCGTATGAAGGTAAGAAGCGATAATCAGTTCATTCGTGTCAATCAGCGTGCCGTCGAGATCGAATAAAATGGCGGTTACACGTTTATCAGTCATCTTATGTCCTTTCCGATTTCAGGCGTCAGTCCGTGTCGGCATACCGCTTATCGGCATACCCCTTCATGCGTCTGAAAATCATTAAAATAATCGCAAGTACAATCAGCACAATGGAAATGACCTGCGCGATCCGAAGCTGGCTCGTAAGCATCAGGCTGTCCGTCCGCATTCCCTCAATAAAGTATCTGCCGATTGAATACCAGATCACATACGTCAAAAACAGATCGCCCCTGCGCAGGTTCACGCGGCGGAGCAGAAGCAGAATCACGACGCCCGCAAAACTCCACAGCGATTCATACAAAAACGTCGGGTGATAATATTGTCCGTCTATGTACATCTGATTAATGATGAAATCCGGAAGATGCAGACTTTCCAAAAATGACCGGCTGACCGCTTCACCGTGAGCCTCCTGGTTGATAAAGTTTCCCCAGCGCCCGATGGCCTGACCGAGCAGAATACTCGGCGCGGCAATATCCGCCAGCTTCCAGAATGAGATGCCTCTTACTTTTGAAAAGACAATTCCCGTTGCGATCGCGCCGATTAATCCGCCGTGAATCGCAATGCCGCCTTTCCAAGTTTTAATGATTACCCCGGGGTGTTCCGAGTAATAGCTCCACTCGAAAAGCACATAATATGCCCTTGCGCAAATGATTGCGATCGGGATGGCGAAAAGAACAAGATCAATAAAAATGTCCTTATTCAGCCCCCGCTTTTCACTCTCCCTCATGGCCATCCAAAGCCCTAATAACGCGCCCGCGCCGATAATGATTCCGTACCAGTGCACGGATAAAGGCCCGAGCTGAAAGGCAATCGGATTGATTGGTGTTCCTGCTTCATTCATATCATTGCCAACTCCTATTCGTCTTGTTCGCCGTCCTCAATGACATCCGCCAGCTTATTCGTGAATTGCTCGGCAGCATTCAAGCCCATCCGCTTCAATCTGAAGTTCATCGCCGCAACTTCGATAATAACGGCGAGATTCCGCCCCGGGCGAACGGGAATGGTCAGTTTTGTAATTTCCGTATCAATGATTTTCATTTTTTCTTCTTCAAGTCCGAGACGGTCGTATTGTTTCCCTTGCTCCCAAAGCTCAAGGTCCATGACGATTGTAATTCTTTTATTGCTTCTGACGGCGCCCGCTCCGAACAGCGTCATGACATTTATAATGCCGAGCCCCCTGATTTCGAGCAGATGCTCAATCAGATCAGGCGCGTTCCCGACAAGGGTATCCTGATCCTCCTGCCGGATTTCAACGCAGTCATCCGCGACAAGACGATGGCCTCGTTTGACAAGCTCCAGCGCCGTTTCACTTTTACCGACTCCGCTTTTTCCCGTAATGAGCACGCCGACGCCGTATATATCCACAAGCACGCCGTGAATGGCCGTTGTCGGCGCGAGACGGCTCTCAAGAAAATTCGTCAGCCTGCTTGACAGCCTGGTTGTTTTCAGAGGGGATCTGAGCACAGGCACACCGTTTTGCTCGGAAGCTTCTACAAGCTCCGGCGGGATCGGCATATCTCTGGAAAGTATGATAGCCGGCGTCACATCGGTGCACAGCGATTTCATCCGCTGTTTCTTATCTTCCTCGGGAAGCTGATCAAAAAATGACAGCTCCGTTTTTCCTAAAAGCTGCACCCGTTCTCTCGGGTAATATGTAAAATAACCGGCGATTTCAATACCGGGCCGTGATAAATCACTCATCGTAATCGGGCGGTTAATCCCTTCTTCTCCGCTGATCAATTCTAAATGGAACTGCTCCATTACGTCTTTGGTCCGAACCTTTGCCAAGATATGTTCCTCCTGTTCTGGGATGTTCCGAGCTTTGAACAGTTATATTTTATCACTTTACCGTCTGAACCAAAACAGATTTATACAATTCCGGCATAACTGGTCTAGATAACTAGTCTGAAAAAGAGTAAAATAAAACTAACAACTAACCAGAAAGGCGTGTTTTAAAGTGGCTGAAAGCTTGTTAATCAGCGGTGCGGACATCGTAACAGAAGAAGAAATCATCCGAAACGGATTTCTCGGTATAAAGAACGGCATCATTTCTTACGCGGGGAAAACAAGACCGCAAGAAACGTATGAGAAGGAATGGAAGGCGCCCGAGGGTTCGTATGCACTTCCCGGAATGATTGATATCCATATTCACGGCGGATACGGCGCGGATACGATGGATGCTGATGTTGCAGCTCTTGATACAATGTCCGCCCGGCTGCCCGAAGAAGGAACAACCTCTTTTTTAGCGACAACGATCACACAGCAGCACGAAAACATTGAAAAAGCGCTCGTCAACGCCAGAAAATGGGCGTCTTCCTCACCGCAGGCCCAAAAAGGCGCTGAGTTGATCGGCATTCATTTAGAAGGACCGTTTGTCTCTCCGAAAAAGGCGGGAGCACAGCCGAAACAATGGATTACTCCTGCTGATGCCGGGCTCTTTCAGAAATGGGAGCGGCTCTCGGGAGGGCTGATCAAAATTGTGACGCTTGCGCCGGAAGAAGATCCTGATTTCAGCCTGATCCGTTATTTAAAAAAACAAAACATCATCCCGTCAATGGGACACACAGACGCGGGAGCCGAGCTTTTACAAAAAGCGGCGGATGCCGGGGCGGTGCATATGACGCACCTCTTCAACGCCATGAGCTCCTTTCATCACCGTGAGCCGGGGGGCATCGGTACGGCTCTCGCCTGCGGCCGCATCACGGCGGAGCTGATCACTGACGGCATTCATTCCCATCCTCTGGCTGTAAAGCTTGCCTATTTGGCGAAAGGAAGCCAAAACCTGATCATGATTACAGACTCCATGCGGGCAAAAGGGCTTAAGGACGGAGAATACGAGTTCGGCGGACAAAAAGTCACCGTTCGCGGGGACACGGCGCTTCTCTCTGACGGGACGCTGGCCGGTTCCATTTTAAAAATGAATGAAGGCGCAGCGCTCATGCGCAGGTTTACAAACTGCTCATGGCCGGATATAGCAAATATGACATCGGCAAATGCGGCCCGCCGCCTCGGCATATTCGACCGTAAAGGAAGCATCGCCGAAGGAAAAGACGCCGACGTTGTTCTGACGGACGGACAGTGCGGCGTGCTGGCCACGATTTGCCGCGGAAACACCGCATATATCTCAAGGGAGGCTGATTGGACATGAACGTTATCACATGCAGACATTATGAAGAATTAAGTGAAAAAGCCGCATCGATTATCGCTGAAACAGTGAAACAAAAGCCGGATGCCGTTCTCGGCCTTGCGACGGGGGGCACTCCTGAAGGCGTATACAAAGAACTTGTGCGGATGCACCGCTCAGAGGGCTTGTCATTCCGAAATGTCACGACGATCAACCTTGACGAATACGCCGGGCTTTCTCCCGAGGACAAAAACAGCTATCATTATTATATGAATACACATTTTTTTGCACATATCGACAGCCGAAAGGACCGCCACTTTCTCCCTGACGGACGGGCAGACGATCTTGATGCCGAATGCGGACGCTATGACCGATTGATTCAAACACTCGGCGGAGCGGATATACAGCTTTTAGGCATCGGACACAACGGCCATATCGGCTTTAATGAACCCGGGACGCCATTTGAATCCCGAACCCATGTTGTTGAGCTGAATGAAGAGACAAGACAGGCGAATGCGCGGTACTTTCCGTCAATTGATCAAGTCCCTGTAAAAGCCCTGACAATGGGGATCGGGACGATTTTGTCCGGCAAACGGATTTTGATCATGGCATCCGGAAAAAGCAAGGCCCAAGCGGTGAAGCAGCTTCTGGACGGGCGCATCAGCGAAGCATTCCCCGCCTCCGCCCTGCACGCGCATCCGGATGTGACGGTCTTGATTGATGAACAGGCTGCGGGCGGCGATTGAAAGGATTTGACCTATGCAGATTGATAAACAATCTCCGATTCCGATTTACTTTCAGATTATGGAACAATTAAAAACACAAATCAAAAACGGCGAGCTGAAAGCGGATGCGCTGCTTCCGTCGGAGCGGGAATACGCCGAACAATTCGGCATCAGCCGAATGACGGTGCGCCAGGCGCTTTCCAATCTGGTGAATGAAGGATTTTTATACAGGCAGAAAGGCCGGGGAACGTTCGTCAGCAAACTGAAGATGGAACAGCCGCTTCAAGGGCTGACAAGCTTTACGGAAGATATGAGAAGCCGGGGCATGAAGCCGGGGAGCAGACTTGCCGAATACCAGCTGATTCAGGCGACGGAAGAATTATCTTCTATCCTGGGATGCGGCTATCCGGCAACGCTTCATAAAATCATCCGCGTCCGGCTGGCGAATGATATCCCGATGGCGATTGAAGCCTCGTACATCCCGTTTGACAAGGCGGGAAAACTGGACGCCTCCCATTTTCAATCATCCATGTATGAGCATATTGAAGCGTACAATCAGATGCCGATCTCACGGGCAAAACAAGAGCTTGAACCGGGAGCCGCTTCCGAGGAAGAAGCTGAGCTGCTCGGTATCCAGCCCGGCGCCCCCGTCCTCTATATCAAGCGGACCACTTATCTGCAGGACGGCACTGCCTTTGAGCACGTCAAATCCGCCTACAGAGGCGACCGCTACACATTCGTGCATTATATGGACAGGGTGAAATGAAACATCTCCAACCGTTACGGGTTGGAGATGTTTTTTTGATCTGCCATTTTCAAATCAAGCCGGTGAATGTTCTCTATGACTCTGTCAAAACAAAGAGGCTGGGGTTCTGGTAGCTATTTTTATAAAGAAAAGAGTCATAAAATGCTACCCTCTGTTTTGGACAATATACGGAACCTGTTTTGAAATCAGCAGCAGCGGTTCTTTGTTTTTATGAGCCAGTGAAAACATGATTGCGCCTTCAATCATCGAGTTGATTGTCACCCCGAGCTTCTCCGCTTCCTCTTGTTCAAACCCATGCTCAAGAAATTTTGCCGCAAACACATCCGTCCACTTCTTGAACACCTCAACACATGTGCATCTTAACGTTTCATTGATCAGAGCGGTCTCACCCGCCAGCAATCCAACCGGCACGCCCTCAATATTCTGCGGATCATTAAACTGTTCAGCCGTTACATGAATAAAGTGCTGAATCGCTTCTATAGGGTCCGCGAATTGAGACATACTATTCTGTATTTGCTTTTCAACGCATCTTCCCGTATATTTGATCGCCGCAATGGCGAGTTCTGCTTTTCCGTTTGGAAAGTGATGATACACAGACCCTCTGGGTGCTCCGCTCTCTTTTATAATTTGGTTCAAACCAGTCGCATGGTATCCCTGAATCTGAAAAAGATATGCAGAGGTTTGAATAATTCTTTCTTTTGTCCCGGTTTTACTGTTCATTATGTTTCCTCCTGCATATTACGAAAACCAATCGATTTTAGTATAGAAAAGGGACATAAAAAAGTCAAAAGCACTTATTACAGCAGGGCGCCGCCATTTACGTACAGAAAAAATCCTGCTGACCGTCAGATTTTCTTCTGAGTGATCAGCAGGCTGTATTTTTTTCGTTATGGGTTTGAGGCATGCCTGAAATCAAACTGATCCGGAGCCGGGCGATACGGCGTATTTCCCGTTTTGAACATCCACAGCGGTGATATTGTTTTGCCGTTGTACGGGTCCTTAACGACGGTGTACCAGTAATAAACGGAATCAGGCTGCAGGCCGTCCCAGACCCAATTTGCGGTTTTTCCGCTTTTTACGTGTTTTTTATGACCGAGCAGTTCGTTCGTATAGACGTTGCATTCAAAATAATCGGTCGCCACCCTTTTCCTCTTCGGCTGTAAATCCATTTCTGCTGAGAATTCGTCTTTATCAGCGAACAGATCGGTGTCATAGTAATTGATGTCATCCGTGTACGGCGAGTAGGAGAACATGTGAACCTGATTGGCAGCCTGATCGAATTGCATCATGCGCATAAAGCCCTGCCCCCCTTCCGGACCGTCCTGGTAGTCGGTCAGAATTTGGTGGACGAGGCGGTCCGGTTTTCCGTCCCCGTCATCGTCAAGCGCATCGGTTTTTTTCATGGCATTATGGTAATGGCCGCTTAATACCATCGCCACATTGCGATTCGGCTTGACGACTTTTCGATAGATCGTTTCCCCGATCGGGCTTCGATTCCCGCTCACAAGCAAGTACTCATGAAAGCATAAGATGGCGGTTCGGTCCGGATACCTCTTCAGCACTTGATTGATCCAGTCAATCTCTTGTTCCGTAATGCCCCAGCCCATATAAATCATAATAAAATCGTTCCCGCTTGCCGACAGCAGATCATAATGCCCGCGGTTATTTTTGTATGATCCGCCGTAATGCATGTTCTGTTCAAACCGGCGGCTCCCGAAGAAATCCCCGAAGGTTCGGTATGTGCCGTCTTTATGGCCGACGTCGTGATTGCCGGCAAGCACTCCGTACGGAATCCCCGCCTTATCAAGCGTCCGCATGGAGTGATCGGCGTTTTTCCACTGTTTCATCACCATTGAATCATCGACGATATCACCAGTATGAAAGACATATTTAATATTGTGCTTTTCCTTATTTTCTTTGATCCACTCCGTCATTTTGTCAAAAATGTGCGGGTGCCCTTGTGCGTAATACTGTGTATCCGACATCCAGACAAACGTATAATTGCCTTTCGCAGGTATTTGATCCTGCACGATGACATTCATTTTTGAGTTCTTCACCACATCCGCTGCGGAAACGGCGGCTTTTAATGTAAACGGCTTTTTATCTTTGGCAAGGACGCTGTCCGCCTCCTGCCAGCGGCTTGTCCGGTAATTCCAAATATACATGGTTACCTTTCGGCCGGGCAGAGAGCTTCCTTTCCAGACCGCCTCGGCCAGATCCGTTTCGTCGATAGACGGGTCAACGGAGACTTCGAACCGGTGATAAGGAAAACGCTCCATACTTTCCGCCGAAACGGTTTTTCCGTCATTTGCCGAGATGCGGTTCATTTCCGGCAGGGTAAACGGCATTTCATTTTCTTTTATGCCCCTCGGCGGTTCCGTTAATGAGGCGTGTTTATACACTTTCACGCTGCCCGGATTCCGCGCGGTATAACGGAAGCCCCGGTAAAATGATACATTCATGTCATCCTTCGTCGGGTCTTTTACCCGGACGGACAGCTTTGCTTTGTGGGCGCCGATTTTTTGATCAGCAAGCTCCGGCTGGTTCGGCTCCTCCCGTTTGATATGGAAGGTGCGGACGGAGGTTGTTTCATTTCCGGCAAGGTCTGCCGCAATGATAGTAAGGGTATGTTTTCCGGGCTTAAGATCGGCTGATGACGTGTGATGCGGGAGCGTAATGCTTTCTCCGTCCAAAAACGCTTTGACCTCTTCCACTTTGCTCCATTTGTCACGGATGTCCGCATTCAGCTCAACATTACCTTTCAGCGCCGCGCCTTCTTTAATATTCGGGACAATCTTCGGCCCCGTATTGTCCACCCGCACAGACTGGCTCAGCTGCTCCTCACCGTCGCTAACAAAAATGTGGTGATAGCCTTCCGAAAGCTTCGCCGTGTTCCACGGCAGCAGCCGTGACGTAAACAAATGATCCGGCAGGCTGAATGAGAAGGTCTTCTGCTGATTCGCCCGCCTGCCGTCACCGATAAACAGCTGCTCAGCCGGGTCCGTCTTCCCATCTTTGATCACCGTTCCGTCGGAAAGCACCAGACGGGCATGTTTCACGACAAAATCATCCCGATTCTCTCCCGTGTCATATGGAGAAACCTTTGAGCCCGAACGGATGGATACTTTCTGTGTTTTGCCCCCTTTTTGCAGCAGACGTTCCGGAAGGAGAACCGAGTGTGTTCTGTAGCGGTGAGACGGATCGTCAAAAATGTGCAGCACCTCGTTTTCCATCATGACGGTGTTTTGAAAATAAAGATTCGTTTTCCGGGCATCGAAGGCGAAATAGACTTCTTTTTCCAAGGCCGGCCGGGTCTCCTGCCGTTTGCCGTCAATCCACAGCTTGATCTTATCGGGGCTGACGTCGGAAGTCGCTTTGAGCAGATAGGTGCCGGATATCGTATCTTCGGGTTCAACATTCATTCTGAGTCCGTGTGATTTGCTCGTCTGTTCAATGTCAATCATCTTGACGGGCGTTTTTGCTTCATTTTCTCCATCACTGGCTGCGATATAATACTCAAGCTGATCCTGGCCGAGCAGTTCCGGGGAATAAAGAATGTGATGGTATAAGCTGTCGTTGCGGTCTTTTTCGGCCAGAATTCGTTTGAATGGTTTTTTCTCATTGGTCCGGTAATAAAACGCGGCTGTTTTGACAAGGTTTTTGTCTTTTATGTCAGCCTTTAATTCAATGCTTTCAGCGGGCCGGACGGGCTTTCTGTCTGTAAGGTCTTCGATGACCGGTTTTTCCTTGTCGGGTTTTATCACCCTTTTCTGCTGCGGGATCTGCGCCTGAAAAACAGAGCCCGGTGACGGCTTATGCTCACTCGTGGAGATCCTCAGCAATTCTCCCGTTCCGTTCAGCGGATATTTGTACAGCAAAGAAGTCAGCCGGCGGAAAGCGTGTTTCCGGTAATGCGCTGAGGCGATACCCTTTCCGGTATTTGCCGACAGCACCACCGTACGCGGGCGGCCGTTGGACATTCCGTCCGTCCCTTCGATGACGGCGAGATGTTCTCCCTCCTTCAGGCGTGTCCCGTAATAGCGATTGAAATCATCTATCGTCAGTTCTGATGCGGCGCGTCTCAGCCAAAACACGTAAGTCCCGCCTGACGGAATGACGGTATCTTCTTTCGGCCTCCATATCATATCTGATTCCGGCCCTTCCTTCGGATAGCGGTAGCGGATGTGATAGTCTTTAAAATGAATGGGTCTGTCCGTCGTGTTATACACCTCGATAAATTCATAGGCATCAGCGCCGTCTTCATTTTTCGTATCAACCGCAAGCTCCGTAATCATCAGCTCGGGAATATGATTCAAATCGGCTTGATAGCCGTCCAGCTTCAGCCGCTTTTTCTCCGATTCCGCCCGCTGTCTGCCGTTGGTGAATACGAGGTAATATTCCAATTCTCCATTCCAGATATCCCGCTTTGAAACCTGGGCCGTAAACAGCCGGATTGCGCCTGGCGCGGGCTCCATCGGCACCATTTTAAACCCCAGCTCATTGCTTTGTTTATAAAAAAGAAACGCCGAAAACGCTTGATAGTCAGCATTCCGTACATGAGCCTGTATGAACAGGTTTCTTTTCATTTCCGCCTTTACTTCGATTTGGGGAGGATTCTCCAGAAGCGGTATGTAATGAGGCGGCTGTCCGAATTCCTGCTGATTCACGGGGATTGCCGATTCTTTGCGCGCCGCATCCGCAGAAGGACTTACACAAAGCAAACCAATCAGAAAAAAGAGCGTCATCACAAGTTTCATCTCATTACCTCCCTATGCATTATGTTGCGTCAGGAGGCCGCCGCTTATGTAAACCGCACATAAAAAAGCTGCCCTCTCGGGACAGCTCGTTTTTTACCCTTTTCTAAGCGGCTCCAATATGCCTTTTTGAATCAGCAAGTGGAAAACGGACAGCACGACGGATGCCCAAATGGCGGTGCCGAACCCGTCAATCTGAAAGCTGTCTCCCATCAAGGCTGCGGTCATCATTAACGTAATGGCGTTGATGACAAACAGAAAGAGGCCGAGGGTCACAACCGTGACGGGCAATGTCAATATGACGATGATCGGTTTGATCAGCACATTTAACACAGAAAGAATCACACTGGCGATGACAGCCGCTCCGATACTGCTGATATGGACGGAATCAAAATATCCCGCGATAACGATTAATAATAACGCATTTACTAAAATGCTGACTGCCCATTTGATCATTTATTTCAAATCTCCTTCTAAAGGTACAACAAAACACCAGATAATATATACAATCGGCACGATTCCCGGCATGACAAGCGCTAATACAACGGTGATAATGCGCAAAAGCGACGCATCCATATTGATGTACTCCGCCAAACCGCCGACGACGCCGGCAATTTTACGATTTTTTTCTGAACGGTAAAGTCTTTTCATCCAATCACCTCTGAGTATGCTTGAGCTTAATGGCTCCTGTTAACGATTCTGAGAAAATCGAGAGATGCTGATCATGGCCTTGATTTGATGCCAGCATCAGTTCTTTTTGAATGGTGTCATTCTTTTCCTTTAAAATTTCCGCATCAATCAGCTCATGGCTGAGAGAGCCGAGATTGCTTTTCAGCTCCGCTTTCACCGCCGAATCATCAGGCAGAGCGATCTCCACGTTTCCGGTCGTCGTTTTCGTGTAGATGGAGCGGCAGTGCGGCGCTGTCACGGTAAGCATGATATTGCCGTTAAAGCTTTGAACGTCAATGGATTCACTCGATCCGCGCAAATCAATCAAGCCGTTGATCGTTTCCGCTTCAATCGCTCCGCATTGATGTCCGGCCAGCTTGATTTGTCCGTTAGCCGTTTCCGCCGACGCTTTATCAGCCGTCAAATGAGAAAATGACAGAACGCCGTTTGTCGTTTTCGCCGAGAATTCTTTTACATGTAAATGTTCCCCTCTGATCGGTCCGTTAAACAGCTTCACTCTTATCTTATCGTACTCTTTCTGGGGAACATAAAGCGTGACATTGGTTTTCATCGTTTTCTTTTCCGTGCGGACAAAAAACTTATTGCCCTTCACTTCACACTCAATGTGCTGAAGAAATGCGGTGCGCGCCGCCTCCTGACTGTCCGCCCGGTACACTTTCGCCTGGCACTCCGCTCTGATATCTTCATCCGCCCACGGCACGATATTGACGCTGCCGTTTGCGATCTGCATATCAATGGCCGAGAATTCACTGTCTTTAAATTGAAAAATATGCTGCACTTCGTGTGCGTGGCCGAAATTCAGATCAAGATCCGCTTCCTTCACTTTTTTGACGGCAGAATCAATCCAGTCGAACAGCTTCGCCCCGAGCGACGGCTTTTGGCTTCCTTTTGCCCCGCTTTCGAAATCTTCCGCAGGTTCCTGGACCTCCGCAGATAATGCGGTGATCTGCTCTTCTTTTTCTTTATATTCATGATCCAGTTTTTCAATGAGCGTCAGTGCTTCCTGCGCCGTCAGCATGCCGTCTTCCACAAGCTTTAAAATCCGTTCTTTCTCCTGTTTCATACAAAACTCCTCCCCCGACTTTTCTTACACCTGGCGTAACACCTT
The DNA here is from genome assembly GCF_053470005.1 of Bacillus sp. N1(2025). Classification (NCBI taxonomy): domain Bacteria; kingdom Bacillati; phylum Bacillota; class Bacilli; order Caryophanales; family Bacillaceae; genus Bacillus; species Bacillus sp. N1(2025). The sequence continues at coordinate 19,331 of NZ_JBLTJB010000003.1, read as the reverse complement.
AATTCCCTGCACGATATTCCAAATGACCATTCCGATGAGGATCAGAAAATAAACAGCTGCTCCTGTTATCATAACAAAAACGGGCACCATACTCTCCCCTTGAGCCGTAATCAATCCGCCGACAACACCCGCGGTCACAATCAGCAATCCCGCAAACGGAATGATATGGGAAATCAGAGCGCGCATGGCATGCCGCTTCGTCTCTTTTTCATCGACGACAAAGTAAGCCACAATCGGAAGAATGAGCGGTGCGAGAAACACGCTGAAATAACAGATTGATGCGATAATCGCTTGATTTCGGTTCAATAAAAACACTCCCTGTGCCGTAATGTAAAAACCCTTCCTTATACATACGTATGACGAATGGGCGGGTTTCATTTTCATGCTAAGGACATGCTTCGTTATACGTAATTTTTGATTTCAGAGATTTCACTATAGAATCTTTTCCCCGAACCGATTACAATATGTAACAAAGCCTGACCGTATGCAAGGAGGACATACAAATGGAGAAAGATCCCGAAAACGCCCAAGTAACGGAAGAGAGTCTTCGAAATTTAATTCGCGAACAGAAAAGAATGAACAGCGAAATGCTGGCTGAATTGGAACAGATCAAAGCAGCCCCTCTTCCCATTTCCCATGATATCCAATATATAAAAGTGCTGCTGGACAGCAGCAGCACCCATATTCTGCAGGACTTAATGCATTTAAGCAGACAGCTTCCCCAACAGAAAAAAAGCCTGTAACAACAACAGCCCAAAACGCGATGAGTTTTGGGCTGTTTTTATTGATCTATTACGTGGCTGCCGTTTCTTTTTCGGCCAGCAATGTTTTCATTCGTTTTCTATCACGTTCCATTACCGGTTTCAGATAGCGGCCCGTATATGATTCTTTCACTTCGACAACTTCTTCAGGCGTCCCGGAGGCTACGATCATGCCGCCGCCCGCTCCGCCTTCAGGTCCCAGATCGACGATGTAGTCCGCCGTTTTAATGATATCGAGATTATGTTCAATGACCAAAACGGTATCTCCGTTATCGACGAGTCTTTGAAGCACAACCAAAAGCCTTGCGATATCATCAACGTGGAGGCCTGTCGTCGGTTCGTCCAAAATATACAGCGTCCGGCCGGTGGAACGCTTATGCAGTTCGGAAGCAAGCTTGACGCGCTGCGCTTCTCCGCCTGACAGCGTCGTCGCCGGCTGGCCGAGCGTCACATACCCGAGTCCGACATCGGCAAGCGTTTGAAGCTTGCGTTTGATTTTCGGGATATTTTCAAAGAAAGACAGAGCATCTTCCACCGTCATATCCAGAACGTCAGAAATGCTTTTTCCTTTGTATGTGACCTCCAGCGTCTCCCGGTTGTAACGTTTGCCGTGGCACACTTCACACGGAACGTACACGTCAGGAAGGAAGTGCATCTCAATTTTGATGATGCCGTCGCCGCGGCAGGCCTCACAGCGCCCGCCTTTTACATTAAAACTGAACCGGCCTTTTTTATAGCCGCGCACCTTTGCTTCATTTGTCTGCGCGAAGACATCGCGGATATCATCAAACACGCCCGTGTAAGTTGCCGGGTTTGATCTCGGTGTCCGGCCGATCGGCGCCTGGTCGATGTCGATCACCTTATCAAGGTGGTCAAGGCCTTTGATTTCTTTATGGCTTCCCGGTTTCGCTTTGGCTTTATGAAGCTTTTGCGCAAGCGCCTTATGCAGAATTTCATTCACAAGCGTGCTTTTTCCGGAACCGGACACACCTGTCACCGCCGTAAAAGTGCCGAGCGGGAATTTGGCGTTCGCTTTTTTCAGGTTGTTTTCTGAAGCGCCTTTGATTTCAATGAACCGGCCGTCAGGCTTTCTTCTCTCCGGAGGCATAGGGATGAATTGAGCCCCTGACAAATAACGTCCGGTCAGAGAGTCCGCATCATTCATCACTTCTTCAGGCGTCCCCGCCGATATGACGCGGCCGCCGTGAATGCCGGCGCCGGGACCGATATCTATCAAATAATCGGCAGCCATCATCGTATCTTCATCATGCTCCACGACAATCAGTGTGTTGCCGAGATCCCTCATGTTTTTCAGCGCGCTGATCAGACGGTCATTGTCACGCTGGTGAAGGCCGATGGACGGCTCATCAAGAATGTACAGGACGCCTGACAAACGGGAGCCGATCTGCGTCGCAAGCCTGATGCGCTGGGCTTCTCCGCCTGACAGCGTTCCCGCCGCCCGGCTCAGCGTCAGGTAATCAAGACCGACTTTATCTAAGAAGCTGAGCCGCTCCACAATCTCTCTTAAAATTAAATCGGCAATCTGCATATCTTTCTCAGACAGCGTCAGGTTTTTGAAAAATTCCAGCGCATCGCCGACGGAAAGCTCGGTAATGGTGCCGATATGGCGCCCGTTTACCAAAACGGCAAGCGCTTCTTTCTTCAGCCGGTAGCCTTTGCACGTCGGGCACGGCTTCTGTGACATGTACTGCTCCATCTGTTCACGGATATAATCGGAGCTTGTCTCCTTATACCGTCTCTCGATATTGCGCAGCACACCTTCAAATTCAATTTCATTTTCGCGCACTTGTCCGAAATCATTCTCGTATTTAAAGTAGATCCGTTCATCGCCGCTGCCGTACAGCACTTTATCAAGCTGATGCTTCGGCAGGTCTTTGACCGGAGTCTCCATATCAATGCCGTAATGGCGGCAGACCGCCTGAAGCAGCTGCGGATAATATTGTGAACTGATCGGCGTCCACGGCGCGATGGCGTGTTCTTTTAATGACAGCTCAGGATTGGGAATGACGAGCTCAGGGTCCACTTCCAGCTTCAGGCCGAGACCGTCACAAGTCGGGCAGGCGCCGAACGGGCTGTTAAACGAAAACAGCCGGGGTTCAAGCTCTCCGATAGAAAAACCGCACAGCGGACAGGCGTGATGCTCGCTGAACATCAGCTCCTCCTGACCGATGATATCTATCATGACACGGCCTTCCCCTAAGCGGAGCGCGGTTTCCAGTGAGTCGGAAAGCCGGGCGGCAACCCCTTCCTTGACGACAATCCGGTCAATGACTACTTCAATGGAATGCTTTTTGTTTTTTTCAAGTTCAATATCGTCGGAAAGCTCGGCCATTTCTCCGTCAATCCGCACCCTTACGTAACCTTGCTTTCTGATTTGGTCAAGCACTTTGACATGGGCGCCTTTTCTGCCTGAGATGATCGGCGCAAGCACTTGAAGCTTCGTCCGCTCCGGATATTCAAGAATCCGGTCAACCATCTGTTCAATCGTTTGCGACGTAATTTCAATGCCGTGCTCCGGGCAGTGCGGCTTCCCGACTCTCGCGTACAGCAGCCGGAGATAATCATAAATCTCCGTTACCGTTCCGACGGTTGACCGCGGATTGCGGCTTGTTGTTTTCTGGTCAATGCTGATCGCCGGAGAAAGCCCTTCGATCGCATCAACGTCCGGCTTATCCATCTGTCCTAAAAATTGGCGCGCATAGGCAGAAAGCGATTCAACATACCGCCTCTGTCCTTCCGCGTAAATGGTGTCAAAGGCAAGGGATGATTTTCCCGATCCGGACAGCCCCGTCACGACGACGAGCTGATCCCGCGGAATCGTTACATCAATGTTTTTTAAATTGTGCGCCCTTGCGCCTTTCACCTCGATCCGGTCAATTGCCATGTGTTCATCATCCTTCCGCTTTAAGCTCTAACAGTAAATCACGAAGCTCTGCCGCCCGCTCGAAATCAAGCGCTCTGGCCGCTTCTTTCATTTCGTGCTCCATTTGCTCAACGACTTTCTGGCGTTCTTTCTTCGTCATCTTCGCCAGTTTAGGCGCGGCTTTTGTTTTATATTCTTCTTTATCCTCAGCGGCCTGCGTCGCGCGGATCACATCGCGGATTTCCTTATTGATCGTTTGCGGCGTAATGCCGTGAATTTCGTTAAAGCGCTCCTGCTGTTCCCGGCGGCGCTTCGTTTCATTAATCGCGATTTCCATCGAATTCGTGATTTTATCGGCATACATGATGACGCGGCCTTCCGCGTTTCGTGCCGCCCGTCCGATCGTCTGAATCAGCGAACGTTCAGAACGGAGGAAGCCTTCTTTATCCGCATCGAGAATGGCGACAAGTGACACTTCCGGAATATCAAGCCCTTCCCTCAGCAGGTTGATGCCGATTAACACATCATGTTTTCCGAGGCGGAGGTCACGGATGATTTCAATCCGTTCAAGCGTCTTAATCTCGGAATGCAGATAATTGACCTTGATGCCGATTTCCTTGAGATAATCGGTCAGATCCTCTGACATTTTTTTCGTTAAAGTCGTCACGAGAACGCGTTCATTCCGTTCAATCCTCGCCTGTATCTCGCCGATCAGATCATCAATCTGTCCTTCGATCGGCCGGACGTCAATGAGGGGATCGAGGAGTCCCGTCGGTCTGATGATCTGCTCGATCATTTCCGGCGTATGCTCAATTTCATACGGTCCCGGAGTCGCCGACACGTACACGATATTGTGCATGTGTTTCTCAAATTCCTCGAATCGGAGCGGACGGTTGTCAAGCGCTGACGGCAGGCGGAACCCGTGATCGACAAGCACCTGTTTTCTCGCCTGGTCACCGTTGAACATGCCGCGCACCTGCGGAATCGTCACATGTGATTCATCAACGACAATCATAAAATCGTCCGGAAAATAATCAAGCAGCGTATACGGCGTAGAGCCCGGCGGACGGAGTGTCAAATGTCTTGAATAGTTCTCGATCCCTGAGCAAAAACCCATTTCCCGCATCATTTCAAGATCATATCTCGTCCGCTGCTCAAGCCGCTGCGCTTCAAGGAGCTTGCCGTTTTCGTGCATCACTTTCAAGCGCTCCTCAAGCTCCTGTTCAATATTCAGAATCGCTTTTTCCATCTTTTCCGCACGGGTGACGAAGTGGGAAGCCGGGAAAATCGCGACATGGTCACGGTCGCCGAGAATTTCTCCGGTCAAAGCGTCGACCTCTCTGATCCGCTCAATTTCATCTCCGAAAAATTCCACTCTGATACAATGTTCGTCACGGGAAGCCGGGAAGATTTCCACAACGTCTCCGCGCACGCGGAACGTACCGCGCTGAAAGTCGATATCATTGCGGGCATACTGGATATCCACAAGCTTTCTCAGCAGCTCGTTCCGCTCAATCTCCATTTCCGGCCTGAGCGACACAACCATTTCCCGGTATTCTTCAGGCGAACCGAGACCGTATATGCATGACACACTCGCGATAATAATGACATCTCTCCGTTCAAACAGAGAGGACGTCGCGGAGTGTCTCAGTTTATCAATTTCATCATTAATGCTTGCGTCTTTCTCTATAAAAGTATCCGTTTGAGGCACGTACGCCTCCGGCTGATAGTAATCGTAATAGCTGACAAAATATTCGACAGCATTGTTCGGGAAAAACTCCTTAAACTCGCTGTACAGCTGTCCGGCAAGGGTTTTGTTATGGGCAATGACCAGTGTCGGTTTATTCACTTCTTTAATCAGATTGGACACGGTAAAGGTTTTGCCCGTCCCTGTCGCACCCAGGAGAGTCTGGTGTTTTCTGCCTTCCTGTATGCCTTTGACAAGCTTCTCAATCGCTTGCGGCTGATCTCCCTGGGGCTGATATTTCGAGACTAACTCAAAACGATCTTTCACAAAAAAGCCTCCGTTTCTTTACGAAATCTTCCTATTGATATAGTAACACAATGACGGGCAAAATCACTAAAAATACGAACTAAAGTTCGATGGTTTGTTTTTACCAAGTCAATTTTTGTATAAAAAACCTGCTTTTATGGCGTAAAAGCAGGCATTCTATTTCATATTCACCATGTCAGGCATTGTCTTTCTTTTTGTCTGCTTCTTTTTTGGCCATGTACAGCCCTCCGGCCACCAGCGATACGACATCCAATCCAACGATAAAATACGTTTCGGTGTAACCCTTTAAATAGGATGCGAAAAGCAGTGCGGCTGTGAGAGCGATCGCCACATAGTGGTTAAACGTGACGCGCGTAAAAAGGACGACCAGCATAAAAGGGAAACATAATGCAAAAACGGCTTTTGTAATCACAAAAACCCTCCTCGGGAATTCTTCATCTCATCTGATTATAGTAAAAAATGAAGAATCGGACAATCGTTCCCCTGCTATCACAATACCCTTTTTCAGCAGTCTTCAATCATCTGTCAAAAAAATTGTGAATATAAATCCATTGAACCATTAACCAGATGAATCGAATTACCTTTCTTCAGCCGAAAGGATGAGAAGGTTTAGGTCTTTGTATCTTTGACAGTTTCTTCCTCCCTCTTTACAATGTAATGATAGTGTTTACTATCATTTTCTTGGATGAGGAAAAAAAAGGGGGTCATACCGCATGTATTCAGTGCGATTTCAAAAAGCGGAAGAATCGAGCCGCTCTGCAGGAGCAAAAGGAATGAACCTGATTAAACTGACGAAAAACGGGCTGCCCGTTCCCGGCGGTTTTATCATTCAGACGAATGCCCTGACACGTTTTATGGAAGACAACGGGCTTCAAGCAGATCAGGAACAGATGGAGCGCGCCATTATGAACGGCACGTTTTCAAAAGAGCTTCGGGAGGAACTGACCGCGTCGTTTTATGAATTGAGAGAATCATACGCCTCTGTCGCCGTACGTTCCTCCTCCGCGTCCGAAGATCTTGAAGGCGCTTCTTTCGCTGGTCAGTACGAAACCTATTTAAATATCAAAACAGAAGAAGAGTTTCTCGGAAAAGTGAAAGAATGCTGGGCTTCCTTCTTCTCGGCGCGGGTCAGCGGTTATAAAGAGAAAATGAACAATGACACCGCAGAACCGTTAATGGGCGTTGTCGTGCAAGGGCTTATCAATTCCGAGGTTTCAGGGGTCATTTTCAGCCGCAACCCCGTCACACACGATGACGGAGAACTGATGATCAGCGCGAGCTACGGTCTCGGAGAAGCAATCGTCTCCGGCAGCGTGACGCCCGACACATTTATCGTCAATAAAGACACATTTCAGATTGAAAAAGAAATCGGCTTAAAAGAAATGTATATCGTTTCTAAAGACGAAGGCGTGACGGAAAAAGAGACGACCGCTGACATGAGAAACCGCTTCTGCCTTGATGACGAGAGCGTCAAAGAGCTTGCCATGCTGACGATAAAGACGGAAGAACTGTACGGTTATCCCGTGGATCTCGAATTCGGATTTGCCGAAAATAAGCTGTATCTGCTTCAGGCCAGGCCGATTACAACGATCGTGCAGGATCAGAAGGCGGCAGACGAAGAACGGGAATTTATCATGACGCCCCGGGATCAGAAAGATTTTTGGCTCAATATGGAGGCCAATATTGAAGGCCCCGTCAGCCCGTTATTCGCCTCACTCATTGTGCCGGCTTTGGAATACGGCCTCAAAGAGAGCACGAAGGCATTCCCTGTAATGGGCATCGAAATCGAGCGTGTCAAACTTCATCAGGGCCGTGTTTTTTCCAGACAGCATAAGACGGACGACAAGCTGCCCGCAGAACAGTTAGAAGCGCTTTTCCCCGTCTTGGCTGACCGCATGTACGATATTATTCAGGAAACCTTTCTGCCTTTTTATCAAAAGCTGGACGAACTGGCGCATACAGACCATACGCCGGAGACTGCCCTTGATGCGTTCCGAAACCTGCAAGACTTCTATTTAAAAGGATACGCAGAACATTTCAATATTGTCTTTCCGCAGGTTGCGTTAAACATGATACTGGAATCCATGTACGGACAGGTTGAGAAAGAAAACACATCCCTTCTGTACGAAATGCTGGCTGGCGTCATGAATAAGTCATTGGAGACCGACAGACAGCTCTGGCTGCTGTCCGGACAAGTAAAAGACAGCCCTGAGCTGCGGCGCGTCTTTACGGTTTCTCATGCCGATGAGCTGCATCAGACGCTTCTGCAATCAAATGAGGGAAAACGCTTTCTCGAACAAGTCGGTGAATTTTTACAGGAATACGGCTGGAGATCCGTGAAAAGTCATGATCTGATTGAAGAAACTTGGGCGGAAAACCCTTATTTCGCTTTGGCCAACATTCAGAACTATGTCCGGAACGGATACGATTTTGACAGTGAGTTTCATAAAACGATAGAAAAACGAAAACAGCTCTACGCCGACTTTATGGATAGAATTGAAGATGACGGCTTCCGGGAGACGTTTGACCGCTATTATCAGTGGACATTGTCTTCATCCGTCATCAAAGATGATCACCATTTTTATATTGATGCGATGCTGGACGCCAAAGCACGCCTTTGCCTTCTGAAAATCGGCGGGCTGCTTCAAAAACAAGGCGTAATCGATGATCGGGAGGATATGTGGTACTTATACAGCGATGAAGTCGAGAAAGCGCTGGCGTCGCCGGTTCCGATGCAGGAAAAAGCCGCTGAACGAAAACAGCTCTTCCAGCAATATCAATTGCTTGAAGCCCCCGCTTATCTCGGGACTCCGACTTCGGAACAGCTGAAAACGGCTGAACAGATTACCGGCTCCATCACAGAAGATGAAAAAAACACTGAACATCAAATTTACGGACTTGCGGCGTCAAGCGGAATCGCAAGCGGCCCTGTGAAAGTCATTCGTGACGCAAGTGAATTTTCCCGTTTTTCAACAGGAGACGTGCTTGTCTGCAAAATGACGACACCGCTGTGGACCAGTCTGTTCCAGGATGCAAAGGCCGTCATTACGGACACGGGCGGCATCCTGTCACATGCGGCGATCATCGCGAGGGAATACGGGCTCCCGGCCGTTCTCGGCACACGTGCCGCGACTGACAGGCTCAACGACGGAGATATCGTCACGGTGGACGGGACAAACGGCAAGATTACGATTGTCAAACGCGCTTCATGCTAGGTTTCCCTCTTTATTGACGGGCAGGGCGGGTGTATACTTGTCCTGCCAGTATTTACGCGAGGTGAAACATGTTGAGAACGACGAACAAGAGAATTATTGACGCCGCGATGAATCTGATCATCCAAAAAGGATACCGCGCAGCGACAACAAAAGAAATCGCAGAAAAAGCAAAAGTAAGCGAAGCAACGATTTTCCGTAATTTTAAAAACAAACAAGGATTAATGAAAGCCATGATTGAACAGCAGACGCCGGTTCCGGAAAGCATGATCACCAAGGCGGAAGGCGATTTGTATGAGGATCTTCTTCATTTCGCCGCGACCCTTCTTCAGCAATTGGAACAAAAAAAAGAAGTGTTCCGCATCTGCCTGCGCGAACCGGAACTATTCGAAGACGTCCTGCAGGATATTGTCGTATATCCGCAATCCGTGAAAAAGCATTTAATCGTTTACTTTAAGGAGCTGACAAAGAAAAATATGATAAGCCCCGGCAGCGAAGAAGCTAATGCAGACGTCTTTATGACGATGATTTTCGGTTATTTTATACACCGGCTGCAGCTGGGAAAAAGAGTCATTACTCTCTCTGAGGAAACGATGCTGAAACACAGCACTGAGATTTTCATGAAAGGCATTACCGGCCGGTCATTTTCCGGCTCCAAGGAGGATGAAGGATGGGTTCAAAGAAAGAATGGGCGCTGATCGTTTCGCTTTTGCTGGGAGCCATACTCGTTCCCATCAATTCTACGATGATCGCAGTCGCCCTTTCATCCATTTCCCGCTCATTCAGCGAATCAATTGCCAGCATCACATGGGTAGTGACCGTGTATTTAATCGTGATGGCCGTGACACAGCCCATTGCCGGCAAACTCGGTGATATGTACGGAAACAAAAAAATGTATTTATGGGGCGTCGGCCTTTTTCTCATCGCATCATTGGGGTGCGCCCTCTCGCCAAGTCTTTTCTTATTGATTTTCTTCCGGGCGCTTCAGGCTGCCGGCGGCGCTTTGCTTACGCCAAACAGCATCGCCATCATCCGCCATGTCGTGTCTGAAAAACGGCTTCCGAAAGTATTCGGCTTTTTCGGCCTCGGTGCCGGGCTTGGTGCGGCTCTCGGTCCGTTTATCGGCTCTCTTTTAATTGAGAGCTTCAGCTGGCATTCGATCTTTTGGGTCAACATTCCGTTTCTTGCAATCGCACTTGTGACGGCATTAGTGATGTTTCCTAAATATAAAGAAGAAACGTCTGACGCTCCGCTTGATATCATCGGGTCCGTTTTGCTTGCCGGAAGCATAGTATCTATTATTCTTCTGACGAAAAATGAAAGCTCTTTGGGCTATTGGGTGTACGCACTGCTCATTCTCGTATTTGTTCCGCTATTTTTCAGGCGGGAGCTGCGCACGAAACATCCGATTATTGATTTTGACCTGTTTAAAAACACGACCTTTACGAGCGCCAATCTGTCGGTTCTGTTAAGCAATTTAATGATGTACGCCGTGTTATTGATTATGCCGCTCTTTATGACCGGCCACTTCAGCATGAATACATCGCACAGCGGCATGGCGCTGTCAGTCTTTTCTGTTTTCATGTCCGCCAGCAACTGGGGCGGAGCTCAGCTGCATCAGAAATGGGGCGCGCGAAGAATGATTTTTCTGTCCTTCGGGCTGATGGCTGTAGCCAATCTCTTATTTCTGCTTTTGGTTTATTCCCATTCCGTTCCGTTTCTTATGGCATCGCTTATTGTCGGAGGCATCGCGTCAGGTGCGGGGCTGACGAGCATGCAGGTATCTTCTCTTGCGACGGTAGAACCGGGCATGTCCGGCATCGCATCCGGGATTTTCTCCACCTTCCGTTATTTCGGAAGCATTATTTCTTCAGCGCTGATCGGTTTAATCTCCGGGTTTCATATTCTGTTTATCATATTGATCGGAGTTTCTGTGATCGGCTTGTTCGTATCACTTGGTATCAAGTCCAGGGAAACCGTTCAGACGAAAAAAAGCCATTCGGCATAACGAAAAAGGTTCCGTAAGCATCTGCTTTCCGGAACCTTTTCTAGTTTTAGAATCTTTTTATTTACAAGAGAAAAGGGGAATGTAAATGGCTGAGAGTTCCGATCAAGTTCGGCGCTGACATCGTAATCCGGCCGTGAAAAAAGCCCGGCCGCCGTGTTGTTAGCGGCACCGGGCTTAAAACTGAAAGCTTATTATTTCCAATGTTTTTTCTTAATTTTTTTCATAATTCTCCTTACTAAAACCTACCTAAAACAATTATTGAATATTACTTTTATAATTAAGCAAAATTAAGTAACAATCATTGAAGGATTCTCAGACTGATAAAATTTATTTTAAATATAATATTTCAAAACACATTCAAACTGTACAAAGAAAAGAAAGTCTAAACCAAAATCTTTTTAGATTTATATAATAACACGTCTGTCGATTATCTAAATTCTACCAAAAAATGAATGCGAAAGAGAGATTCCTCTTGTACAATGTAAGTTACCACACCAACATTGACGAAACGAGGAATCTCTCATGAACAAGAATAAGTCTCTGTATCTTTAACAATAGTATTTACAATATCATTAGGATACCGATTCAAAAAAAAATGTTCTCCTTTAAACTTATGAAATTTCACATTCCCTTCAACAACTTCACTCCATTTATGCATTTCATTGATATGAGTCGAAAAATCGCTATCCGCATAAAAAACGCTTACTCCACAACTTATTTTTTCTGCTTTGGGCTGAAACTTATAATTGTCCAAAATTATAAAATCTGCTCGCAAAATCGGAAGAAACATATCCATAATCTCTTTTGTATAAAACTCCTCTGGTATTCCCCCATATTGTTCCACCTTTGTCAAGAAAGTTTCATTAGTCATATTTTCAATGTCTTCTCTCTTTTCAAAAATATGTGGAGCATCTCGCCCAGAAAAAAACAGATGCCTTGGTTCCTTAGTTCCCATTTGCTTAAGTTTATAATATATCTCATAAGTCAATAAGGCTCCCATGCTGTGTCCAAATATAACATATTCATCGTCATATTCTAATTGTTCACTTATTCTTTTGGCGATATCTTCACTTGCTTCACCAACAGACTGGTAACAAGGCTCTGTGAATCGAGTTCCTCTTCCAGCCAATTCACATATACACAATTCATATCTATCCGGCAGTAGTTTTTTCCATTCATAATATGCATTTACCGACGCTCCAGCATATGGAATAGGAAATACTTTTATTTTATTTATTTCACTCACTCCTATGTTCAACTTGAGCCCACTATCATTACTATATAAACCTATAAGTATTCAAGATACATTTAATTGTACTTCTCTATCTCTCGCTGCTCTGCCAGCAATAAATTCACCATATCACTATAGCTATTCAAACCGTCTGTCTGATTATTTGCCTTCAGATATACGTCATTTACATTTCTTGAAATACTTGAAATAACACCCTCATACTTATCCCGGTACTGCTCATTTTGTTCTATATCATGCCGCACCGCTTTGGACAGACTGGACATTATATCAGACGCCTTATCTGGATCCACTTTCTTTAGCTCAGATATAGAATAATCAAATGCCAGAAATAAACCACTGTATAGTATCATTGGATCATCCTGCTGCTTACATGCCAGATAAGCTATAAAATTAGCCTCATCCTCATGCATGAAACCACTCTGATGTGCCAATTCATGCGCCATAGTAGCAGGCACCAAAAAAACTGGCACATTAACATTGATATTGGATTCATAAGTAAAAGGGACAAAAATACCATGTATCCCTGCATGCGACATTAGTTTTGACATCACCACTGGTTTTGGTGTTGAATATGAATGCTCCAAAACAGGATATTTCTTTGATAACATTTGCATCGAGAACACTGCGTGTTGTGCATAATAATCAAAAACCTCTGGTACATGAGCCAAAAGATCAGTATCCGCTAACTTTTCCCTTGCCAATTCCATTTCAACGGCAAGCGACTTACTCAATTTGACCAGTTCCTCCTTGCTGTAGTTCTCTTCTTTATATTCGGTATAAGACAAAAAAGAATATCTGTAATAGTTTATTCCACCCAAAATAGTATAACAAAAATATATCACGCTACAGATCGTAACGATTCCTAGAGCACCACGATAAACTACCATCTTACGTGCACCTTTACTCATGATGACCTTGCGCACATAATAAACGATATAAAATAGAAATAGTAACACAACCAACACGACGAGCCATTCACTAACAGAAAACTTGACCCAAGAAGGTACAAATCCTACTGTTTTTGACAATAACGGATATACAGACCTACTGTATTTTTCCGCCCAATCCTGATGGTTCTGCGCGTATTTTGTCAGTATGTAAGCTATAACTCCAAGTGAAATCAACGGTAATCTCTTAAGTAAAAGCTTTTTTATAATGTACTCCCCCCTATCCAATAAATATCAGATGTACGCCATGTAACCTAGTCATATCATTTCTTTATTTCAACATACTTTTCCTCATAAAAATCATGCTTATTAGAAAAAACATATTGATTCATAAAATCTATAGGAAGCACTTCATAAGCCCAGTAGGTACCATTAGGTCTATTACTCGAAACAGCTTGTCGGGCGATTTCGGCAGCCACTGTACCCGTTAACTCTGAACTCGTTTCCATTTGTAAATTCAATCTGCACCTAACATTCTTTCCATCTTTCACTCCTGTAGCATCAATGACTAAAGCTATCCATTCCTCTTTAGGTTGCTCCTCTAAGCTAATGTCTAGTTTTTTCATTGCTTCTTCAACCGAAGACTCAAGTTGCATTTGATAAAATTGCATTGCCAAACGGAAAATATAATCATTTGCCGCTATATTGTACCAGTGAAGTTCTTGTACCGAACTAACTTCCAGAATATCAATGATCTCTTGACTTAAATACGGTTTCTTATAGACAGGAACATCCACTTCAGGTACAAATTCTTTCTGCATCATATTTATATTTTCCGTTTTAACACAATGATCACTCCAATAAGAGTCTGTTTTTCCAATTACACTATGGCCACTCATTAATATATCTGAGATAGAAGTTTTCGTATAATGTTCCGCACCACCAATATAACAATTCACATGCTTAGTTTCGTCTAATAAATGATTTATCACTCGTTTTAATAGCAGACCTGTAATTCCAGGACAAAAACCAGCTCCTATGTAATTTACACCGTTAGCTTTAAGCTCTAGCTTTTGCTCCTGATTCAATAATAAAGCATTGGAAGCATCAACATATTTTGCTCCTACTTTCATGGCTGCCTGAGCAACTCTATCTTTAATTACAAATTCAGGCCCTGCACAATTAATGACAACCGTACAATCAGTACAGAACGCAATCAAGTTCTCCCAGTCAGAAACATCCAGGAATTGGTAGTTAAAATTATTAAGGTTCATTAATGCTGTAGGTTCACGCCGCTGTCCGCCCTTAACTATAAAGTCTTTACATAAGTTCTTACAGATGACTTCACCGATCATTCCGCCACACCCAACAACTGCGATTTGCTCCATCCGTACGACACCCCTTTCATCTTATACAAGCATCAAAACTGTCCAAAACAACCATTGAGATTTAAAATACAAGACTAGTTATACCTTCTCTATTAAAAGATCATTATTATGTCTACTCAACATACTCAATGCATAAAATCTTTGTTTGGCTTCCATTAATTTATGATACGTGCCGTGTTCTTCAATTTTCCCATTATTCAATAAGACAATTTCATCATATCCACTAAGAATTGATTCATCCAGCCTATGAGTAATGGAAATTCTCGTAATGCCCTGCATTTCACTTAACATACACTCAAGGTCACTAGCTGTTTGATTGTCCAACGCTGAAGTCGCCTCGTCCATAAGAAATATAGGTGATTTTCTCAGGAGTGCTCTTGCTATAGAAATTCTCTGTTTTTCCCCACCTGAAAAATGGATTCCATTTTCTCCACATAATACATCAAAGCCGCCTCTGTCATGAATCAATTTCTGTAACATACTCTTCTTTATGACTTGCTCAAACTCATCTGTGTCACATTCACGAAACAATTTAATATTTTGTTCAATCGTATCATCAAAGATAAAACAGTCCTGATGAATAAAACTAACATTTTGGAAAATGGACTGATCACTTATTTTCTCAAGATCAACCCCGTCATACCTGATATTTCCTTCATACCCATCATAAAACCCAGTCAACATCTTTAATAAGGTTGTCTTTCCACTCCCACTTGTTCCTACAATGGCATAAGACTTTCCATATTCAAATTCAAAATTAATATCATCTAAAATTTTTTTCCCATCTACGCTTAACGAAAGCCCATTTAGAGAAATTTTATTACTGAATTTAGGGATATCAATTCTTTGAGTTTGATCCGTTTTTGCCTCTCCAATTTTATTGAAATTCATTAATAAAGCCCGACTGGCCTGCCTTTTGGTAAAACCGGTTATGAGTCTATTAATGGGAACTGTTACGCAATTTAACAATTGAATAAAAGCCATAATCTCTCCTACTGTAATTTCTCCTTTCATTAGCTGCTGAGTACCCACAATAAATATGACTACAGCAACAAGAAAAGTTGAAATATCAGTAAGTGACATAATGAGTGACAACAGATTTTCGTATACCATTTTTGCTTTTTCCTGCTTGTTCGCCTTTGCCTTTGCCCTTTCAAAAATCTCCTTTTCGATGTTAAAGCTCTTAACAACCTGATTTCCAGACAATATATCTTTAATGAAAGATACATAATTTTTATTTTGCTCAGCCACTTCACCTTGTGCTTTTTGCATACGATTATTAAATATACTCGAAACTGCAAGTGGAATGATACAAGTGAGTAATATACTCAATGCAAGGAATGAATTAATGATAAACATCGCAAGCACTCCGCCTACAAGCATAGCTAGCTGAACAAATATTTCCACGGTCCCTTTTATATAATCGTTTTGAATTATCGTTATATCATTTGACAATCGTGATATGTAGGTTCCATTACTCTCCTTGTTGAAACTTCTCATATCTAACCGCAAAATATTTTCAACAAGGGTATTTTTCAGGTTTAACGTTGCCCTTTTTGTATATAAATTTTTAACAGCATACCCCACATACATTCCCACTGCACCTAAAGGCAATAAAATAACGGAAACAGTAGTCACCTTAAAGATATTGTCAATATCTTTATTAATAGAATAATCAATAAACTTTTGTAGTATAATTGCCAATGCAATAAACAGAATAGATGTCATGATACCAAGTAAGCAGGACAAAATAAATAAGCCTATATTCTTTTTGTATATGCTTTTTGAAATTTTTTCATTCATACTATAAGCCCCCCTTCTTGTTTCTAATTTCATTTAGAGCATGTCTAATTTACACTCCAATTGTTTATTGCTAGATCATGTGCATATTTCAGATATGTTGGGTGGGACCGCGAGCATATGCACATGATCCGGCATCATATGTCTTTTTATGACCCCTCCACCCGCATAGCGGGTGGTTTTACGGGTAAGATCCAACATTAAATATTCTTCATGACATCATTAAGGAGCTCTTCTTCAATTGTAATGCCTGTAATGCGAGCAATTAGAGTACTATTTTGAATGTAAAAGTGCATGCTAACTCCAAAATCTTCAGACTCTATAATCTGTGTTTGTAAAAACATCTTCTCAAGTGATATGTCATCTCTACTTGCAAACTTATCAAGGACTCCCTGATAATTAATGATTGGAATGCGATGGGACATTTCATTAAAACCGTACTTTTGTGCTATAAGAAACAACTTTTCTGTAATTGCAGATTGATTAATACTCGATTTTTCTGATGTTGATAAAAGCTGTTTTTGCGTTTTACTTTTCCTATCATAAATTGAATAATCTAAATTTAAAGTTAGCCCCAACATTTCCTTATTGAATTCATCTCTGTTATGTGTCAAAACAGAAACAGGGATGTTATTTAATTCTTCAGGTAAGTCACTATACATAAGCCTTGATATAAATTCTACTGCTGTATTAATGGGTTGTTCGCTAAATTTCTGATATTGTAACTCATTTAGTTTTACATGAATTTCTGTAGACCTCTTAGTGTCTCGTCGAGAGACCAAATCAGCTGATTGTTTAGCAGCTTCAATATACTCTTCCATGTTAGACTCTTGAGCATCAGGAATTTCCAGTTCGTCAACTTTCTTTTTAATCATTTTGCAATATTCTATGAAAGAATAGTTATAGGGAGTGGTAAGTCTGTTGTTCAAAGTTTCATGAAGCATAACCTTAAACAAATCTTGTGAGACTCCATCCCATATTAAATGATGAATTGCACTAAGTACTAAGCAATGGTCTGCATCTATTTCTACGATTAAAAATCTAGATAACAGCTTATCATCAGTTAGAAAACTCATTTCATTCACAATTTCTTTAAATTGTTCTGCAGATAATTCTAAGGTTCCTTTCACTACTGGAATTTCCCACTCATCTGAATAATCGTATTCTTCTAAATAGGTCATTTTTTGATTTAATTTCGTTCTTAATGCCCCATGCCTGGAAATTATTCCTCTGAGTGATAAAGAAGCGTTCTCTGCCGTTCCTTCTATTGTTATGATTTCAGTAATAATTTCTGTATCCGGTCGCAAGAAGTCCTCATGTCCTGTCAATACAGGACATTCTAAAGTAGAACGTGTTTTAATATGGTTATCTCCATAATAATTCAACTGTTTTTGTATCATGCACTTTAGATCGCCATCACGGTTATCACCAATTAATGTTTCATCTAATGGCATTTTTACTGTTCCTTTTCTGGTTAAACACGTTTCGACAACATCCTTAATTGCTCTTTCATATGCCAATACCAATGTTTGAGCATCCTCGTCAGTATACAATCCAGTATCATATATGATGTCAAATTCAAGTTGCCCATTTAAAACAGCCCCATTTAGAGACAATCCCATTCCTGATGAATTTTTTTCTGACATACTTCTTCCTAATGGCATTCCCGACATGGATATTCCTTCAATTCTGTCTATCTCGTTATCCAATTCTCCAAGATAATTGAATGTTATTGCTGCGCTCATCTCAAGTCCGCTATGCTCACCAAGATATCTCAAAACTCCATATCCAATTCCATGATTAGGGACCTGTTTCAATGTTTGTTTTGTCTCCAAAATGCTTTCTTCAACAGTATCTTTTGTCTCCAAAATAATAGGATATACACTTGTAAACCAACCAACTGTACGATCGATGGCGATCTCTCTATCTATTGTCTCTCTCCCGTGACCTTCCATTTCTATGGTTAGGTACTTAGAGTTTCTCCATTCTTTTACTGCAATGGTCAGCGATGCCAGTAACAAGTCGTTTATTTCTGTTTTATATGTCTTTCCAGCTTCGAGCAACAGCTTTTTCGTCGTTTCAGAGTCCACTTTCACTACTTTATTTTTATATTGACCACTTGCTGTTTGTGTACTCTTGAATGTCTCAGTACTATTTGATTTATCCGATATATTTTTCCAGTATGCTATTTCATCTGAAAGCACTTCACTCTTAGCATATTGTGTTAAAGCATTCGCCCATTCCTTGTACGAAGCCGTTTTCATTGGCAGCGTGATTTTACCTGTCTCTTGTATTTGTCGATATCCACTAAATAAATCCTCCAGCAGAATTCTCCATGATACACCGTCTATGACCAGATGATGTACACAAATTAGTAAATGATCTCCACTGTCTGAATGGAACAGCCCTACTTTTACTAAAGGCCCGGTGGCTAGGTCTATGCTTGCCTGTAATTTATCGCTGGCATACTCTATCTCTTTCGATACATCTTGCACTTTTGTATAATCTTTTTCATACCAATCATATAGCTTGCTTTCCTCTGTAGACAGCGTGATTTGACGTTGTCCGTCATATACATTTCTTAAAGCGTCATGATGTTTAATGATTTCAGTAATTGCTGTCTTTAAACTAGGTATGTCAAATGGCTCATCACTTCTTAACATTAAGGCCTGATTATAATGATTAGGTACGACGTGATTCTTATTGAAAAATTCTAGTTGTATAGGGGTTAATGGACTTTCCCCATTGATTTCTCCCTGTTCGTATACTTGATTTACTTCTCCCATTTGAATATTTTCCCCAATCTTTCTTGGGGTCTGCTGATACATTAATGCGGCGAAAGAAAGCTTATAACCTTTTTCCCGTAACTTCGAAACGGCCTTAATCGCTTTAATAGAATCTCCGCCAAGTTCAAAGAAACTGTCTTCTATTCCGACTGGAGATATTCCTAAGATTTCTTCAAATATGTCCGTAATGACTTTCTCTGTTTTAGTTCTTGGTGGCATATATTCCTGTCCTGCTAATGCATTTAGTTCTGGCAGTGCTTTTGCATCCAGCTTCCCATTTGGAGTCAGTGGCAAGGCATCAATCTGCATCATAAAGCCAGGTAACATATACTCAGGCAG
>NZ_JBLTJB010000029.1:0-1286 GCF_053470005.1 Bacillus sp. N1(2025) | reverse complement strand
GGGACTGCCCCCCGTTTTTGAGACAGGGGTCAAAACACCTTTTAAACAGCCAATTGCCGATAGTTTATCGGTGATTGGTTGTTTAGTTTGGTTTGAATACGAATATTGTTATAATAATGAATGTATTCTATGACAGTGCGTTCTACGATGGCAGTCGTAGTTCGATCAATGCTGTTAAGATAGAACGTTTCAGACTTTAGCGAGGAATGAAACGATTCGATGGAGGCATTATCAGCGGGCGTCCCTTTGCGGGACATGCTCATGGTAATGCCTTTTGTTTTAACAGCTTTTTGATACTCGTAAGATGTATACACAGAACCTTGGTCACTATGTAACACGCAGTTCTCAGGCAGCATTGGTAGCTGATCAAGTGTGTCTAAGACAAAGGCTGTGTCCTGCTTATCCCCAATAGTAAAAGCAATCACTTCTCCATTGTATAAATCTAATATACTGGAAAGGTACAATTGTTTCTGTCCATAAGGCAAATATGTGATGTCCGTTACTAGTTTTTCAAGAGGACGATCAGACTGAAAGTTCCGATCCAATATATTATCGACCACGGCATATGGCTGCCCATCCTTCTTGCGCTTTTTCACCTTAACCCGACACTGCCATTGATTTTTCTGCATAATACGTTGAACCGTTTTATGGTTAATACACATTCTCTTTTTTAGTATGGCTGTGATTTTTCGATATCCATATCGATACTTGTGCTCTCGGCACAACGTGCCGATTTGTTTTTCCAAATGGCGCTTGGGATGATCCTTCATCAGATTCTTCTTCCAACGATAATAAGACGCTCGAGAGATACCTAAATGAATACAGATATCCTGTACGGTCATTGTGCTGTGCAATATTTCTACAAGTTCGACTGACGTTTCGCTATCAACTTCCTTTCCAATTCGTTGTACTTTTTTAAAACTTCATTCTGTTGTCTCAGGTAACGAATCTCTGCCTGCAGTTTCTCTAAATCGGAAGAATACTCCGGACCTTTTCCGTAAGTGTATTGCTTTCCAACAGGCTGTTCGAATCGATGTGTATCACCAGCCTTATACCATCTAACCCATGTCTGAACCTGTGTCTTATTCTTAATATTCAACTCCTGCAGGATCTCTTTCATAGGTACGCCTGCCAATCTCATTTCTACAGCCTTCTGTTTCACTTCAACCGGATAACTCACTCTTGTCCCCATAGAAAAAACACCTCCAAGTCTAATTTCGGATAACAATCATCCGTATTCAAACTTGAAGGTGTTTTTATTTGTCTCATCTTATGGGGTCAGTCCC
>NZ_JBLTJB010000028.1:0-1435 GCF_053470005.1 Bacillus sp. N1(2025) | reverse complement strand
CCCTGGAAAAAGGCTTTGATATTGTCGGCGCCTTTGCCTGAAAACTCACTGTCGTCTAAGTCAGCCATTCCCTGATAGGCTTTTCTAAGATTAATAAACTGTTCTCTAATCTGATCGTATTCTTTTGCTCGCTTTTCCGCTGCTGAGATTAACGAGGATGCTTCAAATACCTTCATATCTGTCTCCTTCCCACTTGATTTTATCTAAACTTTCTATTCTGAAACATATTTATAATACTCTTTAATTTTTGGCTTCACTTCCCAGTATTTAGTTCCATTTGATGCTACCAACATGTCAAACCATATCTCAAAGTTAGAGTCTAAATATACCGCATCTTCAATGTCATCAATTTTTGAATCTAGATACATCATATATCCTAATCCCTTATTTGATTTGTTTGTGTCAACAACATACCTGCCATCATAATGATACCCAATTAGGACATATCCCTTAGGGAAGTCTTGAACTTCATTAAATTCAATTATCCCTTCAGTGCTGAGAAGTTCAACACCATTAAACATTTCCATTCCATTGTGACTGAATAGGAACTCTTTATAATCATTAGGCAAAGTTACCCCTAGCTTTTTTTCTAAACTGTTAATTTCTTGAGGACTGGCCGGATCTCTGAATTGAAAAGCAGCATCTTCCATGACATGTCCCCCATGTTGGAACATAGGAAAAGTTCCGTATTTAGAAACAGCATCCTTTATTCCATTAAGAGTCATGTGAATTAACTTCCCTTCTGCCATATAAAAACCCTCCTCTAATGTTTAGACCGCTAAATTCTACCACAAAACTGTATTTGAGTGTCTTAAAATGCGAAACCTAATTTACAGTCTTTGGTTTTTTATTTATAATTAGGAAGGTTTGTCCGATATAGAGACAGAACAAACAAATTGGGGGAATTACATTGAAGAAATGGCTGTTAGGTATTGGCGTATTATCTCTAAGCTTTTCTTTGGCCGCGTGTGGGTCTGATTCGGCTTCTACAGATAAAACAGATTCAGATAAATCTAAAACAACAGAGCAAGATGAAAAAGATGCAAAAGAGACAAAGACCGACACTCAATCAAACGACAAAAGTACTAATGACAACAATGAAAAAGCCGAAAATGCTTCAAAGAAGGATTCGTCGGATAAAAAGGCGTCTGACAAAAAGAAAAAGCTGGTCGATGTAACACTTAACAGAACAGTTGATGGGAATACAATTAAAGTTAACTATAAAGGCGCAGTCAAAACTGTTCGTTATTTACTTGTTGACACGCCTAAAACTAAGAGCCCAAACTCTTGCGTACAACCATATGGTGAGGATGCTTCAGCAAGAAACAAACAGCTGGTTAACAAGGGAAAACTTCAACTGGAGTTTGATAAAGGAGATCGCACAGACAAGTATGGCAGAATGCTGGCTTACGTTTATGCAGATGGCAAATCAGTA
>NZ_JBLTJB010000027.1:0-1934 GCF_053470005.1 Bacillus sp. N1(2025) | reverse complement strand
GTACAATGGGCCGAAGATATTGTGGCAGCTGAACCGGTTAGATGATATCAGTATGGGGATTTTCATATGGCACATGGTGATCATCAACATCTTCTTATACACTGGAATTAATAAAACATTGTCTGATTACCCGCTGATCATCGTTCTGATGGCTGTCACTGCTACCGTCGCATTCCTTTCATACAGAATAGTGGAAAAACCGGCTCTTAAATTACGTAATATAGAGACACGCAAGCAAGTCAAAACGAAGATTGCGAGCTAATGGCCAAGGGCTGTTCATGTAGGCAGCCCGTGTCCCATTTAGCATGAAATGGTGTTTTTATTTAGAAATTAGATTATTCTTTTTCACAATGAGTTCCATTAAATTTTGATCTCTTGTGGAAGTTAACTTTTCTCTTTTTACATCTCCATCTGATAAGTGCCTATTGGTTGTTCCAGCTTCTTCTCTATCGATACAATATTGAAAAATATCCCTTGTGTCTTCTTCTAATATTGATTCTAATGTTCCTGTGCTCATAACATGGTAAGAAGAGTCACTAAGCACTCCACCATTTTCCTTTATTGCTTCTTCGAGTCCAGTTTCATCTGCAATATTAAATTCTTCAAGTGTAATAGCAATATGTGAAATTCGCGAAATATTTTTAGGTAACTTTTCATGGTTTA
The DNA here is from genome assembly GCF_053470005.1 of Bacillus sp. N1(2025). NCBI lineage: Bacteria > Bacillati > Bacillota > Bacilli > Caryophanales > Bacillaceae > Bacillus > Bacillus sp. N1(2025). Next base: position 1,271 of record NZ_JBLTJB010000027.1, on the reverse strand, counting down.
TAAAGCCGCTTTTTAGATGACCTTCCTTTTTAAAACACTGAGCAAGTGCAGCACCAAGTGAAGTTTTAAGCTCTTCTTTATATTTTGTATAATTTGTTGTTCTTAAACTTATCATGGGTACTCTTGCTTTTAATTCAATAAAGATAACGTGATTATTTTTAACTAACATAAAATCAGGGGATCTTAAATTGTTCTTTTGAAATCTATACACAAACTCTTTTATATAAAGATAATTATGAAGTTTTAAAATATGTTCTATGTAATCTTCGTAAGGGTGTTTTCCAAAAGCACTTTTGAATTCCAAACCTTTTGCAGTGCAAATTTGTTGATACATCCCCTCTGTAACAGCTATGAAAATTGAAAAAGGCATTGGAAATAAAAGGTCAGAGCCATTTGAGGTTACAATCGGTTTCATTAGTAATGGGTTGAAATCATAGACTTTCATTTTTGGATCAATTGTTGCAAATTGTTCATACAAAACTATAAATTCTTCTCTATTAATTAAAAAGGTATTTATTAAAGTTTTCACTTTTGTTTCAGAAAATCGGAAAATTTCCCCAAGTGTTCTAATAAAATTATCTTTATCAATTTCCCAGTATTTCGAGGAACAATTATATAAAGCCCAAGAGAATAACAAATAATCTTCATACTCATAACCAAACAATTCAAGAAAAATTTTTTTAACATTAATTTCAGGGCTTTCATAATTAAACAGATAGTGATACCTATAAAAACTTTTAAAAGGATGCCTCTGATAAATAAATTGTTGTAAACCGACTCTCACAGAAAATTGTGACAATAATTCCTGATCAGACAAATTCAAATCATCTTTATGCTTAAATGGAATATTATATTCTCGATATAACTTAATTACTTTCACTAAATCATTATAACTAATATCTGGCGTATATCCACCCCACTCTTTCCCTATTATAGAGGCTAAGGAGAGATATGCTAGTTCATGATTATATATGTTACCTCTAATTTGTTTTCTTAATATATTATTAGGCAATAGACTGATTAAAAAATCATCATTAGGATTAATTACAGATGTAGCATGATGTAACACTCTTAATAATTCAAGTTTAGAATTAAAATTAAATCTCCTTAATCTTTTATCAATCTCATTAAGTATATTTATGTTAGACTCATAGTTATCCAATCTCTTCCCGCCCTAAATATTTTTCTCTTACTAAACACTACTTCTAATTAATTCAATATTATAGCATGATACTCTATCTGTTAACTCTCTTTAAAACTGCTGTTTTATT
>NZ_JBLTJB010000026.1:2500-4716 GCF_053470005.1 Bacillus sp. N1(2025) | reverse complement strand
ACTTTATCGGAGAGTTTGATCCTGGCTCAGGACGAACGCTGGCGGCGTGCCTAATACATGCAAGTCGAGCGGACAGATGGGAGCTTGCTCCCTGATGTTAGCGGCGGACGGGTGAGTAACACGTGGGTAACCTGCCTGTAAGACTGGGATAACTCCGGGAAACCGGGGCTAATACCGGATGCTTGTTTGAACCGCATGGTTCAGACATAAAAGGTGGCTTCGGCTACCACTTACAGATGGACCCGCGGCGCATTAGCTAGTTGGTGAGGTAACGGCTCACCAAGGCGACGATGCGTAGCCGACCTGAGAGGGTGATCGGCCACACTGGGACTGAGACACGGCCCAGACTCCTACGGGAGGCAGCAGTAGGGAATCTTCCGCAATGGACGAAAGTCTGACGGAGCAACGCCGCGTGAGTGATGAAGGTTTTCGGATCGTAAAGCTCTGTTGTTAGGGAAGAACAAGTGCCGTTCAAATAGGGCGGCACCTTGACGGTACCTAACCAGAAAGCCACGGCTAACTACGTGCCAGCAGCCGCGGTAATACGTAGGTGGCAAGCGTTGTCCGGAATTATTGGGCGTAAAGGGCTCGCAGGCGGTTTCTTAAGTCTGATGTGAAAGCCCCCGGCTCAACCGGGGAGGGTCATTGGAAACTGGGGAACTTGAGTGCAGAAGAGGAGAGTGGAATTCCACGTGTAGCGGTGAAATGCGTAGAGATGTGGAGGAACACCAGTGGCGAAGGCGACTCTCTGGTCTGTAACTGACGCTGAGGAGCGAAAGCGTGGGGAGCGAACAGGATTAGATACCCTGGTAGTCCACGCCGTAAACGATGAGTGCTAAGTGTTAGGGGGTTTCCGCCCCTTAGTGCTGCAGCTAACGCATTAAGCACTCCGCCTGGGGAGTACGGTCGCAAGACTGAAACTCAAAGGAATTGACGGGGGCCCGCACAAGCGGTGGAGCATGTGGTTTAATTCGAAGCAACGCGAAGAACCTTACCAGGTCTTGACATCCTCTGACAATCCTAGAGATAGGACGTCCCCTTCGGGGGCAGAGTGACAGGTGGTGCATGGTTGTCGTCAGCTCGTGTCGTGAGATGTTGGGTTAAGTCCCGCAACGAGCGCAACCCTTGATCTTAGTTGCCAGCATTCAGTTGGGCACTCTAAGGTGACTGCCGGTGACAAACCGGAGGAAGGTGGGGATGACGTCAAATCATCATGCCCCTTATGACCTGGGCTACACACGTGCTACAATGGACAGAACAAAGGGCAGCGAAACCGCGAGGTTAAGCCAATCCCACAAATCTGTTCTCAGTTCGGATCGCAGTCTGCAACTCGACTGCGTGAAGCTGGAATCGCTAGTAATCGCGGATCAGCATGCCGCGGTGAATACGTTCCCGGGCCTTGTACACACCGCCCGTCACACCACGAGAGTTTGTAACACCCGAAGTCGGTGAGGTAACCTTTATGGAGCCAGCCGCCGAAGGTGGGACAGATGATTGGGGTGAAGTCGTAACAAGGTAGCCGTATCGGAAGGTGCGGCTGGATCACCTCCTTTCTAAGGATTTTAACGGAATATAAGACCTTGGGTCTTATAAACAGAACGTTCCCTGTCTTGTTTAGTTTTGAAGGATCATTCCTTCAAAACATAGGAACACCTGCTAAATGCGCCACTTCCTGTGGCAACGCATGTGTTAGCATGTCCTATGCGTTGTTCTTTGAAAACTAGATAACAGAAGTAATTCACATTCAATTAGTAATGCAAGATATCACGTAGTGATTCTTTTTAACGGTTAAGTTAGAAAGGGCGCACGGTGGATGCCTTGGCACTAGGAGCCGATGAAGGACGGGACGAACACCGATATGCTTCGGGGAGCTGTAAGCAAGCTTTGATCCGGAGATTTCCGAATGGGGAAACCCACCACTCGTAATGGAGTGGTATCCATATCTGAATACATAGGATATGAGAAGGCAGACCCGGGGAACTGAAACATCTAAGTACCCGGAGGAAGAGAAAGCAAATGCGATTCCCTGAGTAGCGGCGAGCGAAACGGGACCAGCCCAAACCAAGAGGCTTGCCTCTTGGGGTTGTAGGACACTCTGTACGGAGTTACAAAGGAACGAGGTAGATGAAGAGGTCTGGAAAGGCCCGCCATAGGAGGTAACAGCCCTGTAGTCAAAACTTCGTTCTCTCCTGAGTGGATCCTGAGTACGGCGGAAC
>NZ_JBLTJB010000025.1:0-5023 GCF_053470005.1 Bacillus sp. N1(2025) | reverse complement strand
GAGGCTGATGACCGTCGATATGATAAAAAAAGAAAACGACAGAAGAAGCACATACCGAAAAGGCAAAGGCCCTCTCTTGCGAAGAGCTCTCCGGTATCTAGGCAAGAAAAATCCCCCCTTACATATCACAATGTATGCTTGTAAGGGGGGACATAGTAATTTATTTTCACACTTAAAAACTCCGGCACAAAGTGTTCCTTTTCTTTCGGATCACGCAAATGACGGGCTATTTTTTATATCCTGCTTATTTTAGTTTTTCTAATCCTTTTTCTTTTCATATCTTCATTAGATATTTTTGTTTGCATCTCCATAACACTTAATTGGCTTTTTAATATCTTAATGTCTTGTTTATTGAGCACTGGTGGCACATTTATTTCTGCCCTTTTTCCACTTGTTAATGAAAACTTTAAAACCTGTTTAGCTAAAGTAAATTCCAACGCCAGATTCTCCCTTAGTTAATTTCAACAATTTAAAATCATAAGAGCCATGATGCACTTACACAATAAAGATTACATGATATTGTCTTAATCATCAAACTTTGATTTTCAATTGACTGTTTCAGCTTGGTAATCTGATTCCTATAATCACAGACATATATTTGGAATTAGTGTATAATGATTCCTGTACATTAAAGCATGCTCACTCAAGGGAGTCTTGCTCATCCCCTACGAAAGGGGGTGATGCTTATGTCAACATTTCAGGCATTAATGTTAATGCTTGCATTCGGGTCGTTTATAATTGCCCTGTTGACGTATATAAATAAAAAATAGACCTCCCTTGAGACTGGAATCCTGAAGGGACAGGTCTATCACGAATAACCGCTGAGCAAGCCCTTTGATGGGTAGCTTTTTGTACAGAACCGGGGTGTTGGTAGCACCCTGGTCTTTTTATTTTATGCATTTCATAAATCAAAATGCATAAAATAATCATATAACTGTATTACCTACACTAATTATAACCACATAAAAATGGTATTTGCAATACTATTGCTTTATGGATTAAACCACTTTTACTTTGTCTAAGGACACTTATTGCTGCTTCCTCATCGCAATTGCAATACTTTTGCTTAACTGTTTAATAAATCATCATCTAGCTCAATAGATAAAATACCATCGTCCTCATCTGTTGTCTCTTCAATAAACAGACTTTGAATGAAGTCAGAGAAAGAATTTGCGACCAAAAATGTGTCTTTTATTCCATTTGTCAGTTCATGATCCCAAAAATAAACTTTCCCTGTTGCCTCTCCTTTCACACCCAGACAAACCTGGTCTCCTCCATCGCCATCAGCAATCGGGATAATCCAGTCTGGCATTTGTTCTTCATAAGTAACTGTCATTGATATAACATCAAAGTCAGCATCGTCTACCCCAAACCCATAAAATAGCCCTAATCTTAAATGATTATTACTAGCCAATGGATTCTCTTCTAAGCTTGGAAATAAAACATTATCTGCCTGTATCGTGCTTCCGCCATATCTTACAACGAATTCTTTGTACACCTCATCAAGATTTACGTTTAATTCGTTTTCAAATGCTTTGATTTTTCTTTTGCTTCTTTGTTCATTGCTTGATGCGTAATACTTTAAATTAAATTTGTTCATCTTTTCAGTGATATCGTGTATACTCATTCCAAAATCCCCACTTAGATCGGGTTTTCAGGATAATCAGCTTTATATTTATCAATTATCCCTTTTAGAGACGCATCAGACGGTTCCTCACCTAGATACTTATGTTTCCAAATGATGTGTTGATCACTGAAGCTGTAATCAGTGCTGAACCAATCAGTGTAATCAAAACTGATATTTAATTTGCCTGTTCTTTCAAGGCTTAACGTAAACGAATACCATAATTCTTGATCGTTCTCCTTGAATACTTCTCGTAGCCTCTCACTCAGATCAAACAACTTTCTCTTTTTCTCAGTAAAGTCATCTTCATCAATTGTGAAAATAAAAGGTACTTCTAAGCTATACTTGTAATTTTGTGGCTCGTCAGGAGTTTTGTAATAAAAATAAGTTCCTCCTCCTGTTTCCGAAACTTGTGCATAAAACCAAAACTTTTCCCATTGTTCGGGGATCATTTCATTTATTGTTTCTGCAATCTCTTTATATAGATTGTTTAGCTCAGTCTCCATCATATGCATCGCCCAATGTACTAAAATCATCCCTTAACCAATACCAGTGCTCACCCTTATTCTCAAGCAGTCGCTGTATTAAATCAGTAAATGAAGTGGCTATTACCTGTGTTTCACCAACAATTCCATGTCGATCAAAAAAGCTGTCGTAACACTTACCTTTACGATCTTCATTTAAATCAATTGTCAGATATTCTCCTTTTCCATCCGTACAAACAATATACCACTCGGAGGAAATGTCTTCTTCACAAAGTTCCCCAACAATAACGGGATTAGCCAATTTAAACTCAGTTGGTCGTACTATATATATTGGATAATCCGCATTTTCATATAAAACTGCTCCACCGCATTGTTCATAAAATTCACTAACATCTCTTGGTAGTTGATGCTTCTCGTCTATTGTCGGGAGACCGTCAACTTCCAACAGCCGGCAGTCTAGTGTAGAAGCAATCTTCTTGATTAACATATGAATACTCAAGTCTACACCTACTTTCTAAAATTGTATTGATTAAATGCATTATAATATTGCTGTCTCGCTTCTTTAGGAACATTAGCAGCATCAAACATCTTCTCAGTAAGTTCTTGTATTTCTCTAGGGGATACTTCTTTCCAGTTTACTTTGCCGCCAACTTTCTTCCCTGTTTTTTCGAACAACCATTCTCTATATACTTTCTTGGTAGCGTTGTGTTGTTCCTTAGTTAAAGCTACTGTTGGCGTATTACTACCTCTACTCACATAATTCGGAACATTATGTTTAGCCCATACATCCATTACACCGTGATGATTCTCTAAAGGACTGTTACTTGGTCTATAATCTACGACATCGAAAGGTTTTACTTCTTTATCTGACCTTTTAGCAAAACTCATTAGTTGATTTTTTAAGTTTGCTCCGTCCACTACATTGTATGGCACGTCACCTGTCAGAGCAAGGTTATACTTTGGATTATATGGCAGTAAATCCGGAATTTTAACATCCTTCAATTTCGTACCTGTCTGCCCTACCTTGTTTATGACCTTGCCTGCTGCATCTGCTTTGTTAACGGCTCCTGCGCCTTTCGTTCCGACGACAGCAACAGCCACTGAACTGACCGCATATGTCACCCATCTTGATCTGGAGTAAGCATCCCCGTTCACCATATCTTTTTGATACGATTCCTCAATAGCTGTTGAAATGGCATTATACGTGTTAATTGGATGAGCAACTGCCCCTATGATACCTTCGATAACTTCATCAGGCTTGCTGATCAGCTGCCATAAACCGCTTACCGTGTCTTTCCCGACATCATATAAACCAACGCCGGCTCCTTTTAAAATATCCCAAGTCACTTCTCCGGCTTCTTCCAGCTGTTTTGCTTGTTCAAGCTGAATCACATACTGCTGCTGGGCAGGTTCAAGGTTTTCATATCCGATCTTCTTCGCAATTTCCAAATATTCATCCGGATCGGTCACACCGTCAGCCAGCTTTTTCTTCAGATCCTTGATTTCACGTTCTTTCGCTTCTTCCTTCTTAATCGTCAAATAAGCATCCGATTGTCTTGCAATCTCGCCTTTTTTCTTATGTATGTCGCTTTCTCTGTATGCCTTTGCGTTATAGTGAAGTGGTGTTGCGTTTTTCCCTTTTCCCGTAGCGTTTTGGAGCTGCTGAAAGTCAGCCTGAATGAAATGTTCATTTGCCTCGGCGTATTCTTTCGTTAGACCATGATCAAGCTTGCCGAGCTTATGTACAGTATCGTCCCGTTTTTTGTCTGCTGATTCCAGCTTTTGATCGACATCTTCTGTAGAGAAAACATCAAGATGAATGATATCGCTGATTTCATCAAGGATACCTTTCATTTCATTGCGCTGCTCCTGCATGATAGCTTGTGATGTATTCTTCGCATGAATCAACTCATGTTCTAAAAATGACTCTTCCACAAACGAATCGGCTAATCCGGCATCAGCTACTTTTCCTGAAATACTGTTAAGAAATGCGATTTTCATGTCGATCAGATCAAGCCAGCTGTCAGTAACGCCGGCGTGGTCTTGGAAAAAGGCTTTAATGTTGTCAGCGCCTTTACCTGAAAACTCACTGTCATCCAAGTCAGCCATTCCCTGAAACGCTTTTCTGAGATTGATAAATTGTTCTCTAATCTGATCGTATTCTTTTGCTCGTTTCTCCGCTGCTGAGATTAACGAGGATGCTTCAAATACTTTCATATCTGTCTCCTTTCCACTTAATCTTTTCTAAATTTTACCATAGTTTTAGGCTCTTCGATTTTCAAAATCAGATGTTTACCTAAAATTAATTTTACAATCTTTGGTTCTATAATTATAATTAGGAAGGTTTGTCCGATATAAAGACAGAATAAACAAATTTGGGGGAATTACATTGAAGAAATGGTTATTAGGTATTGGCGCATTATCTCTAAGCTTTTCTTTGGCTGCATGTGGGTCTGATTCTGCTTCTACAGATAAAACAGATTCAGATAAGGCTAAAACAACGCAGCAAGAAGAAAAGGATACAAAAGAGACAAAGACAGACTCTCAATCAAACGACAAAAGCAATAATGACAAAAATGAAAAAGCCGAAAATGCTTCAAAGAAGGATTCGTCGGATAAAAAGACATCTGAAAATAAGAAAAAACTGGTCGATGTAACGCTTAACAGAACGGTTGACGGAGACACGATTAAAGTTAACTATAAAGGCGAAGTCAAAACAGTACGTTATTTACTTGTCGACACACCTGAGACTAAAAAGCCAAACTCTTGCGTACAACCATATGGTGAGGATGCTTCAGCAAGAAACAAACAGCTGGTTAACAAGGGAAAACTTCAACTGGAGTTTGATAAAGGAGATCGTACAGACAAGTACGGCAGAATGCTGGCTTACGTTTATGTAGATGGTAAATCTGTT
>NZ_JBLTJB010000024.1:0-6430 GCF_053470005.1 Bacillus sp. N1(2025) | reverse complement strand
GACCCGGAAAAGAATATTGAAGAAAGTCAGATGATCAGGGGTTATGAGGCACCAAGGACCCAGACGGAGAAATTGGTAGTAGAGGCATTTGAATATGTACTTGGTGTGGATAGAGTAAGTGTAAACGACAATTTCTTTGATTTGGGTGGATACTCGCTTAATGTAATCCGGCTGTGTAATGAATTAGAGAAGAGTGCAGGGGTAAGGTTACCACTTAGAGAAATTTTTGATTTAGTTACACCAAAAAATATTGCAGAACAAATTAAAAACTCAAAGGTTGTAAATACGTTTGAAGAAATACCAGAAATAGCAGAAGCAGAAAGCTATTCTATAAGTTCAGCTCAAAAGAGACTTTATCTTTTAGACCAACTAACAGGTCCTGGTACAACTTATAATATTCCTTTAGTAATCAAGCTTAAAGTTAAACCAGACAATAAGCGACTTCAGAGAGCATTGGATCAATTAGTAGAGCAAGAGGAAATTTTGAGGACAAGCTTCCATATAGTGAATGGTGAGCCAATTCAAAAAATTTCCTCAGATGCAAGAATTGTGCTGGAGCACAGTGAAGTTAATACAGCAGATTCACAGTATATCCAGGATGAATATAATACTTTCGTCCAACCATTTGACCTGTCAAAATCACCACTAATGCGTGCAAAAATACTGGATACTCCAAATGATTCATACTTATTTTTGGATATTCACCATATTTTATGTGACGCAGAAAGCATGCCGATTATGCTCTACAAAATACAAGAGTTATATGAAGGAAGAGAATTGTTAACACCACGAGTACAGTATAAAGACTTTTGTGTTTGGCAAAATGCTAGAGATATAACAGAACAGGCAGCGTACTGGAAGAAAGAATTTTCTGGTGATATACCAGTCCTGGATTTAATCATGGATTATCCACGCCCTCATAAACAAAGTTTTAGAGGTGCTAATTTCCGAACACAGGTAGAAGAAAACACGAGTATTCAAGTAAAAGAGTTAGCGAAGAAGTATGGTGCAACTGAGTTTATGGTTTTGTTATCCATCTTTTTCTCCATGTTAGGAAAATACAGTCGACAGGAAGAAATTATAGTAGGAACTCCAATATCGGGACGAAACCATACGGATACCCGAAATATGTTGGGCATGTTTGTAAACACTCTGGCAATCAAAGGGAATGTCTGCTCCGATGATTCATTTGAGGATGTATTATTAGGTATAAAAGAGAAATGTTTACAGGCGTACGATAACAAGGATTATCAGTTCGAGGATTTAGTTGAAGCAGTGGGAGTAAAGAGAGATTACTCAAGAAACCCAGTATTCGATGTGATGTTTGTATTGCAGGACGATGAGAGAGAGAGTTATTCGGATCGAATTCAATTTGGAACGAGGAAATCCGTTGAAGGAAGTATTTCTAAATTTGATCTTACCTTAACCATGATAAGTGATTCAGAAGGCTATAAGATTGATTTTGAATATTCTACAGACTTATTCAAACCAGAAACGATCGAGTACATGGCAAAACACTTCTTAACACTAATTGAAGGAGTTTTAATGTCTCCGGAAAAGAAGCTGCAGGATATTGCCATGGTAGATATGAACGAAGAAGCAAAAATATTGGATGAGTTCAATATGACGGATGCAGAATACCCTGATAATAAGACGATTGTGCAGTTACTTGAAGAGCAGGCTGCCAGAATACCTAATAGTATAGCAATTACATTTAATGGACAACAGCTGACCTATGCACAATTAAATGAACGGGCGAATGCTCTGGCAAGAAAACTTCGAATGGACTATAACATTCAACCCAATGACTTTGTGGTGATCTCAACAGAGAAGTGTTTGGAGATGGTGGTGGGTATATACGCTATTTTAAAGGCTGGAGCAGCTTACGTACCGGTTGATCCATCTTATCCAGAGGAAAGAATTAATTATATCATTAATGACTGTAAACCAAAGGTCGTATTATGCGGTACAAAAGAACCTGAAGCTGACATTCCTATCATGAATCTTCATGATGAGGCAAATTATAAAATGGAATGCAGTAACCTTGTCCATGTAAATCAATCAAGTGATTTGATGTATGTAATTTATACCTCTGGTACGACTGGCAGGCCTAAGGGTGTTATGGTTCAGCATGTAAATGTAGTGCGATTACTTAAGAATGACAAGTTTAAGCTTGATTTCTATGAAAATGATATTTGGGTTCAATTCCATTCTTATTGTTTTGATGTTTCGGTTTGGGAAATATTCGGATGCCTATTAAATGGAGCAAAGCTTGTAATTCCTTCTGAAGATACGGTAAAAGATGGATATGCTTTTGGAGAGCTTTTGCAAAAAGAAGCGGTAACAATCTTATGCCAGGTACCTTCGCCATTTTATGCGTTGATCGATGCAACGACAGGACAAACAATAAATAGTTTACGATATGTTATTTTTGCAGGAGAGGCACTTTATCCAACACATTTGAAGAAATGGCATGAGAACAATAGGCATTGTCGTCTGGTTAATATGTACGGGCCTACAGAGACCACGGTATACGCTACTTATCGCGATATTGATGCTGAAGCCATCGAGAGAGGAATTAGCGACATAGGAAAGCCACTTCCAACATTGAAGATTTATATGTTAAATGGAAATGAACTTTGTGGAATTGGAGTTCCAGGTGAGTTATGTATAACAGGTGAGGGTGTATCTCAAGGATATTTAAATCGACAAGACCTGACAGACGAGAAGTTTGTACACAACCCATTTGGATCCGGAAAGATGTATCGGACAGGTGATTTGGCACGTTGGTTACCTAACGGAAACATTGAATATATTGGACGGATGGATGACCAAGCAAAAATCAGAGGATATCGTATTGAACCACGAGAAGTAGAAAGCCGTTTATTGGAGCTTGAAGGCATAAATGAAGCTGTAGTCATAGTGCGAGAAGACAAAAGGAATGAGAAATTCCTGTGTGCCTATGTAATAACTGAGACAGAAATAGAAGAAAAGGACGTTAAGATCAAGTTAAGTAAAGTATTACCAGATTACATGGTGCCTGCACATATTATTTCGGTTGATGCGATTCCGCTGACAAGTAACGGGAAACTTGACAAAGCCTCTTTACCACAGCCGCAGTATAAGTCAAAGGAATATATTGCACCACGAAATGAATATGAAACTCTGATCGTGCAGGCATTTGAGAACATTCTAGATATTGAAAAAGTCAGTGTAACTGATAGCTTCTTTGATCTAGGGGGATCGTCACTGAAAGCAGTGCTCTTGTGCAATGAATTGGAGAAGGCCATAGGAGTAAGATTGTCAATTAGAGATGTTTTTACTTTTGGTACGCCCGAGCAGATAGCGGGAAATATCGAGTCGATTGAGAACGAGATGTTTGTGGCAATAGAACAAGCTTCAGCAGCTGAATACTACCCTACAAGTTCAGCTCAGAAACGACTCTATCTTCTAGACGAGATGACCGGACCTAACATTAACTACAACGTATCGGATGTCTATGCCTACGAAGAACCGCTGGATAAAGAAAGGCTACAGAAGGCTTTGGATAAGCTGTTACAGCAAGAAGAGATACTGCGAACTAGTTTCCATGTTGTGGACGGTGAACCCATTCAAACGATTTCTCCAGACGCAAGGGTTTTAATAGACTACAGCGAAGTGGACGAAATAGATGTACAAACAGAATACGATAAATTTATACAACCGTTTAATTTATCCGAAGCACCGTTGATGCGTGTGAAATTAATGAAGACAACAACGGCATCCTATCTATTTGTTGATATTCATCACATTATATGTGATGGAGAAAGCCTGCCAGTTATACTGCATCAGGTGAACGAATTTTATGAAAATGATGAAACTGATCATGAATAAGAGGAGAACTTATGAATAAAAATTCTAACCGAATCCAGTATAAAGATTTCAGCGTATGGCAGAATTTTTATGATATCTCAAAACAGGAAGAATATTGGAGGAGGGAATTCGCTGGTGAAATTGCCAGGGTGGATTTGAAGACGGATTTCCTCCGTCCTCAAATCCAGTCTTTCAGGGGAGCCAATGTTGTAGCAAAGGTAAAAGAGCCATTAAGCTCAGGGGTTAAAAATCTAGCCCTAAAGCATGGTGCTACTGAATTTATGGTTACCCTATCTGTGTTCATTTTATTATTAGCCAAATATAGTCGCCAAAAGGATATTATTGTAGGAACTACCGTGTCAGGCCGAGTTCATGCAGATACTAAGGGTATGTTGGGGATGTTTGTCAATACTCTGGTGATCAAGGGAGAAGTTAGTCCGGATGAGACCTTTGAGCATTTGATATTAGCTGTGAAGGAGAAGTGTCTGCAGGCTTATGATAACCAAGAATACCAATTTGAAGATTTAGTTGAAGCCGTAGAGAAGAAAAGAGATCTCTCAAGAAATCCGATATTTGATTTTATGTTCGGATTAAAAGAAAAGAAAAAACCGACGGAAATGCAAGGCCTATTGGGCGGAAAAAGTGCATTTATTAAAAGAAATGTTTCAAAGTTTGACTTATCCGTTCTGGTTGAATGTGTGTCAGAAGGGTATGAAATTGATTTTGAGTATTGCATAGATTTATTCAAACAAGAAACGATTGAATATATGGCAAGGCATTATGTAACGCTGCTTGAGGAAGCAGTAACACATCCAGAAAAAAAACTTAAAGATTTGCATATGCTTGATATCAGGGAACAAGAGAAGATATTGGTTGATTTCAATGCAACGAATGTAGAATACTCTCGAGAACAAACAGTTGTCAGCTTATTTGAGAATCAGGTAGAGAAAACAGCAGAACATATTGCACTTAAATTTGATGATAAACAGATGACATATGCCGAGCTGAATGAGAGAGCAAATCAGTTGGCGCGTACTCTTCGGGATTTAGGAGTAGTTCCAAACGATTTGGTGGCTCTAGTTACAGAGCGTAGCATGGAAATGATTGTAGGAATATTAGCAATCATCAAGGCAGGGGGAGCTTATGTACCCATCAATCCGGAATATCCAGATAATAGAATTCACTATATGCTGGAGGACAGTAGTCCAAAGATTGTATTGACGTATAAGAATAAGCTGCCAGGGAAGGTAGGGATTCCGGTATTAGATTTAGAAGATGAGAATAATTATGCTAATGAAACGGACAATCTTTTGCATGTTAACAGGTCTAATGATTTAGTGTATTGTATCTACACTTCTGGTACAACTGGAAACCCTAAAGGAGTTTTAATTGAACATCGAAATGTGGTCAATATGTGGGTCACATATAAGGAAACATTTGCACTGAACGACAAGGATACGGTGCTGCAATTTGCAAATGTATCTTTTGACCAAGCGGTGGGAGATATCTTCCCTGCACTATGCAATGGTGCGGCATTATGCATTGTACCAAAACATTTAACCTATGATATGGAGCAACTACAAAAATATATCGATCGAAATAATGTTACAACAGCTTCATTGACACCTAAGTTAATAGACGGGTTGTGTGTTGACGCATTACCGACGCTTCGTTTGCTGGAGTCAGGTGGAGAGGCAGGTCGTCTAGAAACTTTAAAAGAATGGGCGAAAAAGGTAGAAGTGCTAAACACATATGGTCCTACAGAATCTACTGTAAATGCAACTAGTTTTAGAGTGAATACAGACTCTACTTCCATTACCATTGGACGTCCGATTGCAAATACAAAGGTATATCTTCTAAATGAAATGGAGCTATGCGGTATTGGAATACCTGGCGAGTTGTGCATTGCAGGAGATGGTTTAGCAAGAGGTTATTTGAATCAGCCAGAATTGACAGATAAGAAGTTTATTCAAAATCCCTTCGGTGAGGGAAAACTGTACCGTACAGGAGATTTAGCACGTTGGCAGCCAGATGGAAATATAGAGTATTTAGGCCGTATAGATGAACAAGTGAAAGTCCGTGGTTACAGGATAGAGTTAGGTGAAATTGAAAGTGTATTAAGAAAACAGAGTAACATCACGGATGCTGTCGTTGTTGTAAAAGAAGTTGGAAACGATGAAATTCTCTGTGCATATCTCATTGCAGAGAAGGATCAAGAATTAATTATACCCGAAATTAAGGAAGCGATAAGAGAAGAAGTAACAGAGTATATGATTCCTACCTTTATGATACAGATCGATGAATTTCCACTAACCATAAATGGAAAGCTGGATAAAGCTAGGTTGCCAGAGCCAGATATGTTAGAAAGCTCGAAATACGTACCACCAAGTAATAAGACGGAGCAAGCAATCGTAGATGTATTTGAGGAAATTCTAGGAGTATCTCCAGTCGGCATAGAGGACAGTTTCTTTGAATTGGGTGGACATTCGTTAAAAGCGACGGCAGCAATTAATGCCATAGAGAAGAAAACCGGGATTCGTTTGCCAGTCAAAGAGATATTTAGTTCCCCAACTCCTGC
>NZ_JBLTJB010000023.1:0-6856 GCF_053470005.1 Bacillus sp. N1(2025) | reverse complement strand
GGATCATATCTTCATCAAGCAAATCCTCCACATAATCCCAAGTCATCATTAATTGTCCGTCGCTTTCCGCAACTTGGAAGTCCAAAAATACTTCAGGGGCCTGATTTATTCCGTATTTCAATTCTCCCCTACTACCTATATTGGCATTGAAAGAATCCACTTCGCCACGAAGCATGCTTGTAAATATAATTGGCATTATAGCTTGAGCTTCTTGACCACGATGTTCAGCCAGATCACGCAGGAAATCAACCCCACTGTAAAATCTGTGGTTTAACGCTTCAAATAACCGATTCTGAATCTCAGTAGTTCTTTCCCAAAATGGTCTGTGAGATGATAAATCGATATCCAACAACAATTTTGATACAAAATCCCCCATCAGCGACATTCCATCTTGATGAAAAGGCTGATTACTAAACAGATTTAAGCTAAGTGCCATATTGGATTGATTGCTCCATTTAAATAGAACTTCCGCATATATTGTGCACAATAACGCAGATGGTGCAATTCTGTTATCCAAAGCTTTGTTTCTCACAATCGCCCAGTCTTTTGCAGAAATTTTCGTTTCTAAACGTTTTACTGTTGCGTTGTTTACAGCACTCCCATTAGAAAGAAGCGGTAACTGTGGTGCATCCGGGAAATCACCTACTTTCTTCTTCCAGTAGGCTTGATCTCTTTGATGCAATGCTTTCATCAAATCTGAAACTTGCCGTGCCAAAAGATTGGCATGATTATCAAGCTCTGCTTGGGTCGAATCTTTCTCCTCTTTCTTAACATCCTCTTTCTTAAGTAGCTTTTGCAAACGATCTTCTGGATTCTTGACAACTTCTGAAAGCAATGAAACATAATCATCCAACATTTGCTTTATCGTTTCCTGTTTAAATAAATCTGTAGAATACTCTAAATTGACCACATAACCCTCTGATGTGTGTATTACCATTAAATTCAGATCAAACTTAGCTACTTTTCCTTCCATTGGTACCCATGTTCCACTCATAATGCTCTTTGAACCAGACATAATTTCACTCTCTGGCATCATAAACATTACATCAAATAATGGATTTCTTGATAAATCTCTCTTTACATCTACTGCCTCAACCAAGTCTTCATATTGAAAGTCCTGATTATCGTACGCAAGAAGACATTTTTCTTTTACTCCTAGCAATACTTGTTCAAAACTCTCCTCTTGTTTCACATTTCCTTTGATAGCCAAGGAGTTTACAAACATCCCCAGCATGTCTTGTGTATCAACGTGGGTTCTACCTGATACAGGAGTTCCGACTATAATTTCTTCCTGTTGACTGTACTTGCTCAATAGAAGCATAAAGGTTGATAACATAATCATGAATTCCGTAGCACCATGCTTCTTCGCTAATTCTTTTATTTCCATAAAAACTGGTTCTTCAATCTTAGTTTTTACGTCGGCTCCATTGAAGCTCTTTTTCTTAGGACGTTGGAAATCTGTATTCAAATTTAGTATTGGAATTTCGCCTGAGAACTCGTTCTTCCAATATGCCGCCTGCTTCGTAATATCCTGAGTCATTTGCCAAGCAGAGAAATCTTTATAATGAACCCTTGGCATTGATAAAGTATTTCCTTCATATAACTCGCTTATCCAGTTCATCATAATAGGCAGACTTTCTCCATCAGAAACAATATGATGAATATCCAGCATCAAGTATGAAGCTTGTGGCGTCTGTAGTAACTTAACCCGCATCAAAGGTGCTTTGGATAAATCAAATGGGCAAACAAAACGATCATATTCATCTTGAATATCTAGTGTATCTGCTTCTTTGTATTCTAATACTACTCTCGCATCTGGTTGAATCACTTGAACTGGCTCTCCATTAATAAGATGGAAGCTGGTTCTCAATACTTCTTCTCTCTCTAAGAGTTTATCTAACGCTCCCTGTAGCTGCTCTTTATCCAGAGTGTTTTCATATTTTATGACATTCGAAATGTTATAGGAAATACTAGGACCTACTATCTCATTGAGAAGATAAAGTCGCTTTTGAACAGAACTCATAGGATAGAACTCTGCTTTAGCTATTTTCGGTATTTCCGAAAAACTATCATATTGTAAACTTCCAATTCTTTCTGCAATACGTTTGGGTGTAGATAAAGCAAATATTTCACTAAGCTTCAGTTTTATACCGATTGTCTTTTCTAATTCATTACACAATAATGTAACTTTCAGTGAATGACCACCCAAGTCAAAAAAGCTATCATGGACACTAATTTCTGTTACTCCTAGGATTTTCTCAAGTGCTTCAACTACTAACTTCTCTTCTCTATTTGTTGGTGCTGCATATTCCTTAGACTTGTATTCTGGTTCTGGTAGTGCCGCTTTGTCCAGCTTTCCATTATGACTTAATGGAATTTGGTCAATTCGAATAATATATAAAGGAACCATATAGTCTGGTAACTTCTTGCGTAATTCACTCTTGATTGTATCTTCGTCTAATTTTTCTACTTCTGTATGAACGACTACATAAGCACACAGATATTTTTCTCCTTGCTTGTCTTGCCGTACTACAACGGCTGCTCCACTAACTCCTTCGAGTTCCATCAAAGTACTTTCAATTTCTCCTGGTTCGATTCTGAAACCTCTTATCTTAACCTGATCATCTATACGGCCAAGGTACTCAATATTTCCATCCGGTATCCACCGTGCCAGATCACCTGTTTTATACATCATTCCTGAACCAAAAGGATTTTTAATAAATTTCTGTGCTGTCAATTCTTCACGATTTAAGTATCCACGCGACACACTTTCTCCTGCAATACATAATTCCCCTGGTACACCTATTCCGGCTATTTTTTCATTTGATAATATATAAATTTGTGTATTACTAATAGGCTTACCAATCCATACTTTATCTACATTTAAGTCTGTTGGACAATGATATCCACTGGAATTAACTGTAGTTTCTGCTGGACCATAGAGATTCAGTAGTTCTGCTCTTACTTGTCCTTTTTCCCTTAATTGATTATAATGTCTCACACTTTCTGCATTCAGTTTCTCACCAATATTAATGATATAACGTAGCGTATTTATTCTCTCTTTGCTCATATCTAATTCTTCTAAGAACATATTGAACATTGAAGGAACGAACTGGATTGCATTGACTTTATAATCCTGAATTACCTTGATGATCTTATCACTTTGACTTTCTTCTCCTTGTTGCAAAATAACAAGTTTACCACCCGCTAACATCCACCAAAATACTTCCCAGGCAAAAACATCAAAGGCACAAGTGGTCTTCATTAAAAGAGATTCTCCCTCGTGTAATGGATATTCTCTTTGTGTCCACATCTGCTGATTGACTATATTCCGATGCTCTACCATAACTCCTTTTGGTTTTCCTGTTGTACCCGATGTATAAACCAGATAAATAAGATCATGAGGAGTATTTACATGTTCAGGATTCTCTGCACCTTCTTCATAATTGCTTGCACTATATAAGTCGACAACCTTTTCAGGGGAAATATTATACTTTCCATGACCAATTAAAACCGCTTTCGGCTGGCTATCTTCCAATATATACTCGATGCGTTCTTCTGGATAAAACGGGTCAATTGGTACATATGCTGCACCCGACTTCAGGATGGCATATAATCCGACCACCATCTCAATACTTCTTTCTGCTATAATCGCAACAAAATCATCAGGCTGGACATGGTATTCCCGTCGTAACCTTAATGCAAGTTTATTGGCACGAGCATTTAATTCAGCGTAACTCAATTGCTCATTCCCGCATACCACTGCTGTATTATGGGGTGTTCTTGCTACTTGTTCCTCAAATAATTGGACAATGGTCTTGTCTCTTGGATAGTCACGATCCGTTGCGTTAAACTGTACTAATTCTTTCATTTCTTCCGCTTCATTTGTCATGCCTAATTCGGTTAATTTCGTGTGTGGTGCTGCAATTGCTTGTTCCATAAGTCTTTGCAAATGGGAACCGATAATGTTTATTTCTTCCTTGTTATATAGCTTTGTACTGAATAGAATTCTAAAATGAAGACGATCACTCTTAAATGCTGTCATTCCCAAGTCATACCCGATTTGTTCGCGGTAATATTCAGATTCCACATTTAATTTGCCATCAATATTGATACTTGTTCCTTGATAGCCTTCAAAGAAGAATAAGGTTCCAATTAGATTCCTTCCTAATAAAGTACGATTCTGTATTTCTGCTAAAGGAAGAAAATCGTGATCATTTGCAGCAATTGCTTGGTCCTGTAATGATTTCAACAAATCGGCAAATGTGTCTTCGTTTGTTGTCGATATACGTACAGGTATTGTATTGATAAATAAACCAACGATTTCTTCAATACCTTCAATCTCTGCATTTCTACCAGATACAACCTTTCCAAAAACGACATCATTGGTTGAGTTGTATTTTTCCAATAAAACGCCCCAACAAGCTTCTACTAGCGTGTTCAATGTTACATCGTACTTGGCACATACCGCTTCTGCTTGTTCGGTTACCTCCAAGCTTAACTTAAACTCTTGACTCTGACTCTCTTCTTCTGTTTCTTCTGGACGACCCATAGGTAGAATATCAGCCCTTGTCTCATATCCTTGAAGAAGGTCTTCCCAATATTTAAGGCTCGGCTCTTTATCTTTTTCATTTATATAATCTACAAATTTTTCATAGCTGCCCATTTTATTAGAAGCAGTCTTATTAGGTATTTTTAAACACTCTTCGTCTGTTGCCATATACGCATTAAACAAATCTCTACGCAAAATTGGCAAACACCAACCATCTAAAATAATATGATGGTTCGTCATGATCAATCGATATCCACTATTGTTTATTTTTATCAGATTCATACGAACTAGTGTATCTTCTTCTAAATCAAATCCACGTTTTACATCTTGTTCCTTTAAATCAAGATAATCGGATTCATTATCTACTTCCATATAATTAAATTCCAGATTTCTTTCTTTCAATACAACTTGTCTTGGCACACTTACTCCCCGATAACAGATCTTTGTACGTAAAATATCATGCTGTGTTGCTAGAGATTCAAAAGCTTTGTGCATCTTCTCTACATCTACTTCCGTCAATCGCAACGTCTGCTGAACAACATACTTCGTAGAGGATTCATCCAAAAGCTTCTCATAGAGCATTCCCTCTTGCACAGGAGCCAAAGGATAGATACGTTGAACTTCTTCGCCGCGGTTTTTGGCAGCTTCCTGTACATAACAAAATTCGCTATCTTTCCATACCCTCTCACCAAAATCACTTGCCGTTGACTCACTCTTCTGTGCATGGGAGCAATGTTCTGCGACCGCTATCAGTTCTTCTTCATATGCTTTTCCTATTTGCTCAATTCTCTCAGCTAAATAACGACTGCTGTTGCAGGTTACTGTCATAGATAAACTACCATTTTGCACATGACCTATGACGTTAATGGATGGTCCAAATTGATTGCGAGGATCCGTATCCTGTCCATAACCCAGTTGTGAAAACTCAAAATATGGATCGCCAGATTCTTTCTTTGTTCCTAGTTCTCCAAGATAATTAAATGATATATCTGGTGCCACTTCCACATCCATTTCTTCTGAATTAACCATGTCTGCATACTTTATGAGGCCATAATCAATTCCATGTGCTGGCACACGTCGTAGGTTCTCTTTCGTATTTCGAATATCCTGAGCAATATTAGTGCCTAACTCTTCTAAAACTACGGGATATATACTAGTGAACCATCCTATTGTCCTACCTAAATCAAAAGACCCTACTGTTTCTTCACGACCATGTCCTTCCATCTGTATAGCAAGCGTTCTCTGACCTGTTACTTTGTTTACCGCACGTCCCAGTGCTGTTACAAGTAAGTCATTAATCTCTGTATTATAAGCATGTGCACTTTCTTTTAATAACTTTTCTGTGATCGTGGAATTAAGACATACCACGGCTGTCTTTGGTTCGAATTTATCATCAGTGCTATCTTCTTTTAACTTGCCATCAACCAATTTATTTTCTAACTCTGACCAGTAAGCTATCCTTCTCTTTAACTTTTCACTCTGGCTGTAACGAGCTAATCCTTCGCTCCATACTTTAAAGGAAACGGTTTTAGCTGGTAATGTTATCTCTTTCTGATTCAAAGCTTGAGAGTAGCCCTTCTCCAAATCCTCACTTAAAATTCGCCAGGAAATCACATCCATTATCATATGATGAGCTAGCAACATCATATAATCTTGCTCCGGCGTACTAAATAAAACAGCCTGCAATAATGGTCCTTCCGCCAAATCCATCTTTACTTTCGTTGTCTTAATTTTTTCCTGAATCTCTTCAGATTCACATGCTATTGTTGTAAAGCCGTACCATTTCTTATCTTCTACTTTCCCTATAACCTGTTTCTTATCTTTGTACGTAGCTCTCAACATATCATGATGCTGTACTAACGCAGACAAAGCTTTTTGTAGTGCCAGGACATTTAGTTTTTCACGAACCTTAAACACTTGGCATACATTAAAATGTTCAGGATTCATCATATTTTGTGCGAAGAAGTAGTTTTGAATTGGTGTCAGTGAAATCTCACCACTTATTTCTCCTTGCTCCGCAGGTATAATTTCTTTTTTCGTGGATAAATTCATGGCTATTAGCTTCGGTGTTCTCTCCATCAAAAGATTTCGCATGGAGCTACCGTATCCAGCTTCTCTTATCTTGTTTAGAATATGGATAGCCTTAATCGAATCTCCACCCAAATCAAAGAAATTGTCATTTACACTTACTCTTTCCATACCAAGTACATGTTCAAATGCCTCTACTACCAATTTTTCCGTCTGGGTCTTTGGTGCCTCATAACCCCTTATCATCTTACTTTCTTCAATATATTTTTCCGGGTT
>NZ_JBLTJB010000022.1:0-10106 GCF_053470005.1 Bacillus sp. N1(2025) | reverse complement strand
CTGGAGCACATACATCCGTTTCTGCGCCGAAGACACCGGATAGGTGTCCTGTTTTTGCGCAGGCTGAATCGCTTCATACGGGCTCTCTTCCAAGTCCTGAATAACCGAAGCGAGTTCTTCCACCGTTGGCCGGGCGAAGATGTCCTGTAACGGCACCTGAACACCGAACTCTTTGGCGATGCGGGAAACGAGAGCCGTCGCTTTTAACGAATGGCCGCCCCGCTCAAAAAAGTGATCCCGGATGCCGACAGGGCCGTTTTTCAGCACCTCTTCCCAAAGGGCGCAAAGCTTCATTTCCGTGACGTTCCGCGGGGCGGTGTACGCCTGTCTGTCTGCCGCTCCGCCGGGAGCCGGCAGCGCGCGGCGGTCAAGCTTTCCGCTCGGCGTGACCGGCCACTCGGTCATCTCTATAAACTGAGCCGGCATCATGTAGGCCGGAAGGCGTGTCGCAAGCTCCGCCCGCACGTCATCGCTTTCCCGTCCTTCGATATAGGCGTAAAGCGCGGTTTCGCCGTGTTCAGTCCGGGCGGTGACCGCCGCCTCACGAATGCCGTCGATGTGCCGGATCGCCGCTTCGATTTCTCCTGGTTCAATCCGGTAGCCGCGGACTTTCACCTGTCCGTCTGAACGGCCGAGCCATTCGACAAGGCCGTCTTCTGTCCAGCGTGCGATATCGCCCGTCTGATACATGCGCTCTCCCGGATAAAACGGATCATTGAGAAAGCGCTCCTCCGTCAGCTCAGGCCGGTTCAGATAGCCGCGGGCCACCCCTGTCCCCGCGATGTACAGCTCTCCGATACAGCCCGGCGGCAGAAGCTGTTTCTTTTGATTTAAAATATACAGCCGCATGTTATGCCCGGAAATACCGATCGGAACATTGTGAAATTCCTTTCCATGCGGCAAATCAAAGTACGCCGCTTCTACCGTCGCTTCCGTCGGACCGTAGGAATTTGTCAATTTCGTTCCAGGCAGAAGGTCATAAAAACGGGAAACCAAGTGCGGGCCCAATTGTTCGCCGCCGGCAAAAACCCTTTTTAAGCAGGTCTTTTTGATCGGCTGTTTTCTGGAATTTATATATTCCAAGAAAGCATGAAGCATGGATGGCACAAAATGAGCCGCCGTTATGCGGTTTTTCTCCAATGCGTTCAGTATCATTTCAGGGTCTTTCTCGCCGCCTTGCGGAAGGAGGAAAACAGAAGCTCCCGCGATCGGCCACCAAAACAGCTCCCAAATCGAAGCGTCGAAAGAGTAGGATGTTTTATGCAAAATGATGTCAGAATCACTTAATCCATAACGCGTTTGCAGTGAGTATAAAAAGTTTACGGCTGACCGATGTTCAACCTGCACGCCTTTTGGGCGTCCCGTAGAACCGGATGTATAGATGATATAAGCCAATGAATCAGGTTTTACCGGAACGTTAGGGTTGGCCGCAGCTTCAGGGTTTCCTGTTTGTCCGCTTTTCAGAGAGATCATTTCTCCCTCAAAAAGATCTGGTGCGAAAAGTTCTGGTTCTGCCAGTAAGAATTTCACGCCGCTGTCTTTCAGTAAAAAGCGAATCCGCTCTTCCGGGTAATCCGGATCAATCGGCAGATATGCACCGCCTGCTTTTAAGACAGCGTAAATGCCGATCAGCATGTCAGGAGAACGCCGGCCCATAATGGCAGTTTTATCCTCCAGCCTTATGCCGCGCTTGATCAGCTGATGCGCAAGCTCGTTTGCCCTTTCGTTCAGTTCCTGATACGTAATCGAAATGTCATCAGTTAAAATCGCAGGACGGTCCGGCGTTTTTTCCGCCTGCTGTTCCAGCAGATCATGAAGAGACTGATGAAGCGGAAACGCTGTTTTCTGCACGGGGCTGAAATCTTGAAGCAGAGACGCTTCTTCTTTTTCTGTCAAAACAGAAATATCGTCTAATTCCAAGCCCGGATCAGCCGCGGCGTTTTCGGCAAGTGTCGTAAAAAATCCCGCCCATTTTTGAATCGTTTTTCTCTTAAACAAATCGGTGCTGTATTCAAACTGGCAGTACAATTCACCGGCGTTTTCAGAGATGTACAGCGATAAGTCAAATTTAGAAATCGGCAGGCTGACGTCTGCAGGCTGCAGTTCAAGTCCGGCTGCCCTAAGCTTCTGCTGTTCCATATTTTGCAGCGCAAATGTTGTGTCAAACAGCGGATTTCGGGACATGTCCCGCGGCACACCGAGCTTATCGACGAGCTCTTCTAACGGGTAATCCTGATGTTCGTAAGCCTCAAGCGCTGTTTGGCGAATTTCCTTTAAATAGTCTTTGAATGTCATGCTTCCGTCGGGACGCGTCCTGAAAGCAAGCGTATTGACAAACATGCCCAGAACGGCGTCAAGGTCGGCATGAGGCCTTCCTGCAATCGGAGACCCGACGATCATATCTTCCTGTCCGCTTAAACGGGCTAACAGAACCGTGTACACACCAAGCAGCGTCATATACAGTGTGCATTTGTTTTCTTTCGCCAGCTTTTTCAACTGTGCTGTATGTTTTTCATTGATGACAAATGACACCCGGTCTCCGGAAAAGCTCCGCACCGGGGGACGCGGCTTATCAGCCGGCAATTCAAGCACGGGAATCTCACCGGCAAGCCGGTTCAGCCAGTACTCCTCTTGTTTCCGATATGCGGCGCCCGCCATAAATGATTGCTGCCAGACGGCATAATCTTTGTATTGAATCCGTAACGGCGGCAGACTTCTCTCAGCATACAGCTCACTGAATTCACGTATCAAAAGATTGACGGATACGCCGTCTGAAATAATATGATGCATGTCAGCTAAAAGCAGATGCCGGTCTCTTTCTATTTGGACAAATCCCGCCCGGAAAAGGGGCGCTTTGCCGAGATCGAACGGCCGGATAAACGCTTCGGCTGATTGTTCTTTTGTAAATGCAAACGGTACTTCGTCATGAATCCTCTGCACGGGCAGGCCGTTTTTTTCTTCAAAGGACGTTCTGAGCGGTTCATGCCGCCGGATCAATCCCTTGAACACGGCTTCCATCCTGTTTCGGTCAAACGGCCCCTTCACCTCTAAAACGGCTGGAATGTTATAGCTGACACCGCCATTTTCAAGCTGGTGAAGGACATACATCCGTTTTTGGGCGGATGAGACAGGATATGTTTCTTTCGTTTCTGTCTTTTCTATGGATGCGAACGGGTTCTCTTCTGCTTCACTGATGATTTTGGCGAGTTCTTCTACAGTCGGGTGGCTGAAGACATCGCTCAGCGGGATTTGCACACTGCACTCTTTAGCTATTTTTGCAACGAGTGCCGTCGCCTTTAATGAATGGCCGCCAAGCTCGAAAAAGTGATCGTGAACGCCGATCGGGCCGGTTTGAAGCACTTCTTCCCATATGCGGGTAAGCTTCAGCTCGGTCACATTCCGGGGAGCTGTATATTGACGGCCCGCTGCGTACGCCGAAGCTTCCGGAAGGGCCCGCTGATCGACTTTTCCGTTCGCAGTGAGCGGAATTGAGTCAACGAAAGCCCATTTGACCGGAATCATATAATCAGGCAGCTCTTTAGCCAAATCTCTCCGCAGCTGAGAAGGATCAGTCGCTTGTGAGACGCTGCAGTAAGCGCATAATTCATTTTCGCCCGACTCATTCGTTTGAATCAGAACGGCAGCTTCTTTCACGGCATGATGATTTGCCAGGACGGTTTCAATTTCCTTCGGTTCAATCCGGTACCCTCTGATCTTCACTTGATCATCTGTCCGGCCGATGTATTCAATTTGGCCGTCCGCACGCAGTCTTGCCAAATCTCCGGTCCGGTACATGACGGCGTCCGTTCTGAACGGATCGGGCAAAAATTTCTCTTCGGTCAGCGCCGGATTGTTCACATAGCCTCTTCCTGTATTCGCCCCGGAAATATACAATTCTCCCGCAATTCCGAGAGGCTGAAGCTGCCGGTTTTTGCTGAGAATATACATCTTGTTATGATGGATCGGTTTCCCGATCGGCGGATGTTCAGGTATGTCATCTCCCGCAGAAATCGTATACGTTGAAACCACATGGGTTTCTGACGGGCCGTAATGATTATGCAGATGCATACCGTGTGAACGGAGCGTCTGCCTGAACAAACGCGAAACGGTCAGCTGCTCCCCGGCCGTAATGACATGCTTCACACAGCGGGGAAAAGACTGTGCATAACCTTCTTCATTGAAAAGCATCTTGACAAACGCAGTCGGGAAAAACACCACTTCCGTGTTGTGCTGATCAATAAACGAAAACAGCTGAGAAACGTCTCGTTTGATTAATTCCGGCACGATACAAAGGGTGCCGCCGCTCAAGAGTACTGAAAATAACTCCTGATAGCAGACGTCAAACGCCAAAGATGCGTACTGCAGCACATTTGTGCAAAAATCAATGTCTGTGTTCGTCAATTGGTGAGAAAGTAGGTTGGCCATATTTTTATGTTCGAGCAGCACTCCCTTCGGTTTCCCTGTCGTACCGGATGTATAAATCATATAAAGGAGGTCGTCCGCCGTATTAATGGATTGCACATTGCTTCCGTCCGCTTCCGTCCCGGCCTCTTCTATGTATGTAACTTGCAGCGTTTGTTCCGCGGGGACTGACTGATGCCGCTCTGTTACAACATGGACGCAGCCGCTGTTTTCAATGACATATCGGATACGCTCCTTTGGACTGCCCGGATCTATCGGGACAAAGGCGCCGCCCGCTTTTAAAATACCGAGAACAGCCGCCGCTAAAGAAGGGGAACGGCCGAGCATGACGCCTACCGGCTCCTCCCGCTTTAAACCGCGTTTTTTCAGCAGGCGGGCCAGCTTATTAGCCGATTCGTTCAGCTCTTTGTACGTCACTGACTCACCTTCATACCGAATCGCGATTTGATCCGGCGTTTTTGCGGCCTGCCGTTCAAACATTGCATGAACCGTGTCATATTCAGGCTTTTCGGCCTCTTCAGAAATCGGCGCAAGCAGCTGCGCTTTTTCCTCTGGAGTGATGATTTCAAGCTTGTCCGACGTGATGTCCGGTTTGTCGAGAACCTGGGAGACGATGTGTGCCAAATGGCCTTTGATATTTTCAATAAATTGGCGGTCATACACGCTTGAATCGTATCTCATTTTCAAGTGAATCTCGTCACCCGGCGCCACCATCAGGTAAAAACTGTAATTGGTTTCGTCTTCCATGCTGAAATCATGGATGTGAAAAAGGTCTTTCGTGTCCCCCTTGCTGTTCAGCACATCAAGCTCCTGTTCAACCGGATAATTCTCAAAGACGAGAATATGATCAATTAAGCCTTGTTTTACCTGTGAATTCGCCTGTATGTCATAAAGCGGATGATAGCTGTAAGCCTGTCCTTTCAAAGCGTCCTTTTGCACGTTTTTGATCAGCTTTTGAAACGGGATGTCCGCCCCGCTGATCCGGACAGGCACGGTATTAATGAACAGGCCGATCATTCGCTCGATGCCTTCGATTTCAGACGGCCTTCCGGAAATGACAGAACCAAAAACCGCATCTTCTGTCTGGTTATACGCCTGAAGCAAAATGCCCCAGAGCGTGTGGAAAATGGTGCTCAGCGTGACCTCTTCTTTTACGGCCAGCTCTTTCAGCTTAGCCGTGTCCTCTTTTGAAAAGGAAAACGTCACTTCCTCTTGTCTGCTTTCGCCGGCTTTTTTCTGCTTCGGCAGTACAGTCTGCTGTTCAAAGCCTTCAAGATACCGCTCCCAGTACGAAGCGGCTTTTTCTTTATCTTGCTCCATCAGCCACTTGATGTAGGTCCCGTACGGCACAGCGGGCTCAAGCGTTAACGGTGTCCGGCGGAGCCGCGAGGCGTATATCTGGAAGAACTCTTTCAGCACGATTCCGAGACACCAGCCATCCATAATGATGTGATGGAAACTCCATATGCACGTATATTCACATTCTCCGGTTTGAAGCAGCGTCACCCGCATCAGCATGTCTTTTTGCAGATGAAACCCTTTCTCACGGTCTCTTCGTTTGGCTTCTTCGATATACTTGATTTGATCAGCCTTATTTAAATTAGTGAGATTTTCCTCAATAATGCTGACGTTCCGCTCTTTTAATACGACCTGCTGCGGCACTGACACGTTCTGGCTGATAAAGATCGTTCTGAAAATATCATGTCTTTCGAAAAGGGCATGAACGCTCTCTTCAAACACGCGGGTGTCAACCTTCCCCGTTATTGAAAAGGAGGCCTGCTCGGCGTAAGCCTGTGATTCCTTTTGCAGGAGGGAATGAAAAAGCATTCCTTCCTGCATATAAGACAGCGGATAAATATCCTGAATTGCATTCTTTTTTGTCATGTTATAATCTCCCCGTCGCCTTTTTCTACAGTTCCTCGACAAAACTCGCTATGCTGTCCAAATCATCAGATGTTAACGTTTTGCTGCTAAAATCACTAACGGTTTTTTCTGATTCCTCTTTGCCGGTGCAGTGCGCCATAATATCACGCAAATATTGCTGTAAAGTTTGCAGCAGCTGTTCCATCGTTTCTTTGCGGAAGCGGCTCGGCGGATAGCTCAAACTGAAGTGAAGTTTATGTTGTGCGGCCATCGCGCTCATTTCCACCGCTTGTTCCCGCTGCCATGTCGGCGTGATGTCGTGCCCGCTTGCAAGACCGGACAGACTGAACGTGTGCTGATCTTCTGTATCGTTGAATTGCCCTAAATAGTTAAAGCTGATTTCAGGCGCTTGTCTGAAGCGGATTGTTTTTTGTTCAGGCGGTGTCATGTATTTTAAAATGCCGTAGCCTATTCCTTTATCCGGTATTCTTCCGAGTGTGTCTTTGACCGTTTTTACCGCCGTCCCAAGTTCTGAGCCTGCTGTATTCAAGTCAATGAGCACCGGATACATGGAGGTAAACCAGCCTACGGTGCGGCTGATGTCGAGCTCCGGCATGATGTGCTCTCTCCCGTGCCCTTCCATCGCGATGCGCAGTCTGCCGCCCCCTGTCCAGTCCCGTAAAGCCAAAGCTGCGGCAGTCAGAAGAATATCTTGCGTATCGGTATGGTAAGCCCGGTTGACCTGCTGAAGCAAAACGGACGTTTCTTCTTCTGTAAGCGTGAAGCTTACCGTTTGCCGAATGCTGTCGGCTCCCGTCTGATGCTGCGGTTTTTCATAAGGAAGTTCGGCGGCTGTTTCTTCTTCAATAAAACGCCAATATTCTTCTTCACGTATCAGCTTGCTGCTTTTTGCGTATTCTGAAAGCCTTACGGCGTATTGTTTAAACGAATCGGTCTTTGGCGGAAGCTGGACCGGCTGACCTTTTACGGCTTGAGTGTAAGCGGCAGATAAATCCTCCAGCAAAATACGCCATGACACTCCGTCAACCGCCAGGTGATGTACGGTGATGAATAAATAATCCCCGGACCGGGTTTTGAACCAGCCGGCTTTTAATAACGGCCCTTTTTCAATATCCATCCGCTGTTGGAGCGCAGCCACTTCAGTTTCTATTTCTCTTTCCCAAGTATCTGTCTCAGACATATCCCAAATGTCCAAGGTGTACAGTTCAGCTTTTTGAATACCGTGATTGATTTGTCTGAAACTTTCGTTTTCTGCACTGACGGTGATCCGGAGTGCATCATGATGAATGACAAGATGCTCCAAGGCTTCTTTGAGCGGCTGTTTATGCAATGCGTCAGAGCTGAACATCATGACGGACTGATTGAAATGATTTCTGTTTTCCATCCGCTGTGATAAAAACCAGTGCTGAACGGGTGTCCAAGGTATGTCTCCTTCCACCGGCCGCTGATCGATGACTCTTTCCGCTTTCCGGATAAGAGGCGCGAGTTCCTTAATGGACGGGTGCCGGAATAAGTCACTTGCCGTCATTTTCCGCCCATAGCGTCCGAGCCGTGCGGAAACTTGCAGCGCTTTGATTGAATCGCCGCCCAATTCAAAAAATGAGTCCTCAATCCCGACTTGTTTTGTGCCGAGCACTTCCTGCCAGATCACGGAAAGCTGTTCTTCAAGCTCATTGCGGGGAGCTGTGTACGCGGTTTGAAGCGCGAGCTCCGGTTCGGGCAGATTTTTCCGATCCAATTTACCGTTCGGCGTAAGCGGCAGCTTCTCAAGTTCCATCATATAGGCCGGAACCATGTAATTCGGCAGTTGCTTAGACAGTGAAGAACGCACTTTTTCTGTATCCATGTCCGCCTGCAGACTCATATATGCGATCAGTTCTTTATTGCCGGACTGCCCGGTTCTGACTGACACGGCAGCTTCTTTCACACCGTCCAGGCTCCTCAGTGCGGCTTCAATCTCTCCCAGCTCGACCCGATAACCGCGGATTTTCACTTGATCATCCATCCGCCCGGCATATTCGATCGTTCCGTCCGGCAGCCAGCGGGCTAAATCTCCGGTGCGGTACATCCGTTCTCCGGGAACAAAAGGATTAGGGACAAATTTTTCTTCCGTCAGCTCAGGGCGGCCGAAATATCCTCTTGCCACACCGTCTCCGCCTGTGCACAATTCGCCGATGACGCCGATCGGCTGCGGTGTTCCCCTGCTGTTTATGATATATGCGGTTGAATTTCCGACAGGGCGCCCGATCGGGATTGAATGATCGTATGATTGTTCAATCAAAAAGCAAGTCGAGAACGTCGTGTTTTCAGTCGGTCCGTATCCATTCCATACTGAGAGATGCGGCAGCGCATTCCGAACCCGGTTTACATGGCTCGGGGACAGTGCTTCCCCGCCGATAATCAATCGGGATAATCCGGAAAACACGTCTTTATTTTGTTCTGATAAATGGTTGAACAGAGACGATGTCAGCCACAGTGTCGTAATGCCGTTTTGCTGTATAAATGTTTCCAGAACACCAGAGTCGAGATAGGTTTCCTGGTCACTTACATATAAAGAAGCGCCGTTTAAAAGCGGACCGAATACCTCAAATGTCGTAACGTCAAATCCTAATGATGAAGTAAACAACAGTCTGTCTTCCGGCGTAAAATCAATATAATTGCTGTTTTTCACAAGGCGGATCACGCTTCGCTGTTCAATCATGACGCCTTTTGGCGCACCTGTTGACCCGGACGTATAAATCATGTAGGCCAACGATTCAGGTCCGCCGAGCGGTTCGGGATTTTCCGAACTCAAGCCGGCCTTTGTTTGAATATCCTCTATGAATAAACGTTTTCCTGAAAGCGGCAGACCGTCAAGTTTATCAGATTGGAGAAGAATATCAGCTTTACAGTCTTTAAGCATCCATTCAGCCCGTTCCCGCGGCACATCGTCACCGATAGGCAAGTAGGCGCCCCCCGCTTTTAATATTCCGAGGATTCCGGAAGCAAGCTCTGTTGTGCGGCCGGTTAATAAGGCGACAACGCTTTCCGGACCGACGCCATTTGATCGGAGAGCCGCCGCTATTCTGTTAGCCCGTTCGTTCAGCTCACGGTATGTCAAGATTTGTCCATCATATACAACTGCCCGGGCATCGGGGGTTTCTTTTGCCTGCCGCTCAAATAAACGGCTGATGGTTTCGTGTCTTGGGTAATCGCTTTTCGTCTGATTAAACTGATAAATGACGCGATTTGTTTCAGCATCATCCAGTACGTGAATGTCACCAAGCGGTATCGCTTGGTTTTCAATTACTTTTGTAAGAATACGGGTAAAATAAGAAAGCCATTTTTCAATTGTCTGTTTTTGATAGATATCTGTATTGAATTCAAAATCAAAGCTGATGGAACCGTCAGACCCTTCTGACGCGTAAAGCGTGGCATCAAACTTTGCGGTTTTATGACTTGTATCCGCAGCTTGAGTCAAATGCAGCTTATTTAACACCAGGGATTCACGCTCCATGTTTTGGAGCACAAACATAACGTCAAACAGCGGATTGCGGCTTGTGTCCCGCTGCACGCCGAGCCGCTCCACAAGCTCTTCAAACGGGTAATCCTGATGCTCATACGCTTCAAGCGCCGCCTGGCGGACTTCCGCCAAATAATCGGTAAACCGTTTGTCCCCTTTCGGCTCCGTTCTGATGGCCAGCGTGTTGACGAACATGCCGAGAATCGGTTCAAGGTCTTTGTGCGGGCGCCCGGCAATCGGCGAGCCGACGATGATGTCTTCCTGCCCGCTCAATCTCGTGAGTAACGTATTGTACGCG
>NZ_JBLTJB010000021.1:0-13061 GCF_053470005.1 Bacillus sp. N1(2025) | reverse complement strand
AAAAACGTACTGAAGCTTATTTGACGATTAAGAAGAAGGAAGAAAAAGAGCGAGAGATTGAAAAACTGAAAGAAAGACTAAAGAATTATGATTATGCAGATGCCGATGAATTCTATTCAATGGCCAAAACAATTGGGTATGAAAATCTGACAGCAGAACAACAAAGATATTTCACACAGATTGAAAACACACGTGAGCTAATGGCTGGAGCCAAAGGTACTGTTACAGCTCTTTATGATATGACAGCTGAAACATTAGACTATATGGCACACAATCATCCTGTCGACATGGTTATTAATTCTGCAGTTGCAGTTTATCACTATGATTCCACGCTTAAGTCAATTAAAGATGCAATAATAACCTCCTATGTTAGAGACGTAAAGAACGGAGACGCAGAATCAACGGCTCATTGGATTACATGTGCAGCAGTCAACATCTTCGCTTTAAAAGGTGCTGGTTCAGTTGCTAAAATAGGAGTGAAAACAGCCGGAAAAGCTGCAGTCAAAAAAGTGTCTAAAAAACTTGATGAAACTCCTGATCCACTAACAGCAATTAAACTGTTTGTCATGCGAGAAGATGTTGTTGTAGCAGGTGGTGTGCCGTATAATGTCATCAATGGTGTGAGCGCAAAAGACAGGCTGCTTCAGCTTGCTAAAAAATTAGATGAAACAAGAAAGCCATTTACTGGTCAGAAAGTAAATGTCCCTTGGTTAAATAAAGAAAAGTATGGTGCTTATGAGGTTAAGGGCAAGGTGAAAGTAAAAGGAAATATCAAAGATGTAAGCCGAAGAGTTTATACAATGAAAGATATCGATATTAATCAAAAAGATCGTAAAGGTCGAACAAATCTTGAATTAATGAAAGACGGTAAGGCACCTCAAGCCAAAGACGGCACAAAAATCAATTTGCACCATTTAATTCAGGAGGAACCTGGAAATATGGTTGAAATTCCAAACAGTTTACACACAAAATATAGTGAGGTCATACATAAACTTAAAACTGATGGAGAGAGTTTTAGAAATAATCCAGAATTGAAAGTTCAATATGAATATTTTAGAGCGAGATATTGGAAATGGAGAGCCACTCAATATTCAGAGTAAAAGAGGTTGGGAAAAATGGAACTATACACGCAAGTGGAACAGTTTTTAAATGATAATGCAAAAGAAAGAGATTTCACAGGAGGAATTGGAGAAGACAAAATATCTAAAATAGAACAAGATCTTAAAGTGAAACTTCCGGAGAGCTATAAATGGTTTCTGCGGAACTATGGTTCTGGGGGAGTTTATGGAATTGATATTCTAGGTTATGATTTTGGAGGCCCATCAGTTGTTGAATATACCAACGAGTATCAAGAACACTATAACTTAACCGAAGGTCTTGTTGTAATAGAGGATGTTGATTACTTTGCATATTGTCTAGATACCAACAAGATGAAAAATAAAGAATGTCCTGTATTTACGTGGGATAGAGTAATTGGTTACCAAGAAGTCGTTTCGGATAATTTCATTGAATTTTTCTTTGATAAGCTCCAAAGAATGAAAGAAAACTGGGAAGAAGATGAAGACTGGGACGATTAAGCAAAAGTAATGCAATTGATGATTAATTTCTTGCTAAGGGACTTTTCTTCGATTACGAGTTTGGCGTAGTAATAAAAATTAGGAGCAGTTTTATGTGGGTAAATTTATTAGAGAAAACTCGAAAAACTGAAGCAAAGTATGGAGATGAATTGAATTCTCCTGTTACAGACAAAGAATTAAGCAATTTTAATGAAGTAGTATTAGGCAAGTTCCCTATAAATGAAATTC
Organism: Bacillus sp. N1(2025); assembly: GCF_053470005.1. Lineage (NCBI taxonomy): Bacteria > Bacillati > Bacillota > Bacilli > Caryophanales > Bacillaceae > Bacillus > Bacillus sp. N1(2025). Next base: position 11,256 of record NZ_JBLTJB010000021.1, on the reverse strand, counting down.
CATCAGGGTATAAAAAATTTCTTCAAACCGTTAACGGATTAGATTTTAATGGCTTGGTAATCTATGGGCTGGATAAAGTATTTTTAGAAGAAGAAAATGATGAAGAAGTTTATGGTTTTATTGAAACAAATGAACAATGGCACGAAAATGACGAACCGAAAAAATACCTGTTTTTTGGTGATTCAGATACAGCTTGGTATTGCTTAGATGTGATTGAGAATGAATATTTGGAGCTTGATAAACCCTCTGGAACGTTGATGAACAAATTTGATGATTTTAACACCATGCTAGCTGATGCATTGAAAGTTAGTTTAGGCAACTAAACAAAAGTATTGCAATTGTATGGGATGATGAAAAAGTAAGCATTCGCAATCAAAATAAAATAATGGTTTTATCCATAAAACAAAAGTATTGCAAATTATTTCAATCGTTTTACTTGATGTGTTATAATCAGAACTGTAAGACATTTGATTGGTTATAGCGTATTTCTTTAATGAGAAATGCATAAAATAAAAAAGACCGAGTTGCTACCAACACCCCGGCTCTGTACAAAAAGTTGCCCATCAAAGGGCTTGCTCGATGTGGTTTCTAGGTAGACCTATCCCTTCAGGTTCTGAGGCTCAAGGGAGGTCTATTTTTTATTTATATACGTCAACAGGGCAATTATAAACGACCCGAATGCAAGCATTAGCATTAATGCCTGGAATGTTGACATAGCATCACCCCCTTTCATTAGGGGATGAGCAAGACTCCCTCTAGCGAGCAAAATTTACTGTACAGAAATATATTACTATACGTAAATGCCCTTGCCGTTAAAAATTCACAATATATCGGCAACGTGAAAGGAACTTGCAAAATGCAGGTTCTTTTTTTGTATTCTGTTATTAAATCATTTGGGCGATTGTCGATATTTAACACGTGTAAAAATGGAAAAGGTGCTAAAATTATAAAAAGCTCTGAGAGGATTGTGATTATGTGATTATTGGTGGTGAAAATAAACTCAATCGATCTTATTTAAGATCCAAAATTCTTAGCATTTTGCAGCTTGGGTACAGAAAGGTTGGAGGGGGTAATCCTACTCCTTCATCAATTAGTTTTAGTGAATTCTGTGATAAGCTTGAGAAAAATGAAGTAGTCAAACCCGAGAACCAAAAAAGCTCACTTGATCAAAATAAGTCTTTAGATTATTGGGAATCAAGATTTAAACCAGGAGGCAATCTTTCTGCGCTAGATTCGCAGGTATTAGATATTATTAAAAAAGCTTATAACTTAGGCATGGTTAATAAAGATAATATGCTATTGCGAAACGAACCTATTAATGCTTATAAAAATTCTATTTAAATAATGAAAACAATGCCCAGCTTAATAAAAGTTGGACACTGTTTTTTATTGATCATCTTTTTCTTCTTGAAGTTACTTTTCATTTCCTTCGTTCTTTATTATTGACAAATATATGTAAAATGCACAAAGCTTAAAAGGGAAAGATTATTAAGATAGAGCAAGTGGTCTTACTTTGATTATCTTAGGACGTTATGAAGGACAATCAACATGAAGAGGCTTTAGAATTGCTTATAAAGAAATCTAAGTCAAAGAGAAAATGAGAAAACTGAAGAGGATTTGATGAAGAAGTTTATCCGAGGACAATCTTAGTGGTAACAGCCCTTGGATTATCAAGTTTTGGTATTTACGCTAATAGGTACAGCAGCTGATAAGGATGCACTGTAAGAAATTTATTAAAAAAAGCTGATGCCAAAATTGAGTTTCAAGGAGAAATCTAAAGATAATCAGGTTGCATTTTTCTGTTCCCCACTTTTATTGGAAGTCAAGTGTCATGAGTTGCTTAAAGATACAGAAGAAAATGGTATATTAAAGTTTTGGATTAAAAAAGGGTAAATTAAAGGAAAGCAATTCCCTCTTTTTTTTGTTGGAAAGGAAGAAAGTTAGTGGGCATATCTTTTATTCTTCTAATATTTTTAATTGGATTAGTGGGTTCTTTTATGTCTGGGATGCTTGGTGTTGGGGGAGCAATTATTAATTATCCTTTGTTATTATACATACCTGTTTTATTTGGGTTTACAGGCTTTAATGCTTACCAGGTTTCAGGTATTGTGGCAGTCCAGGTTTTTTTTGCAACATTATCCGGTGTATGGGCTTACCGGAAAGGTGGTTACTTAAATAAAGAGCTTATCACCATCATGGGATTAAGTATTTTGATTGGAAGTCTAATGGGTGGTTTTGGGTCACATTTTTTCTCTGAAGATATCATAAACCTGGTCTACGGAATATTGGTGATAATTGCCGCAGTCATGATGTTTATTCCAAAGACAGGAACAGAAGATAATCAAAGTGATCACATTCGCCCTCCAAAGATATTGACCTCAATAATGACTTTTGTTATCGGTTTGGCTTCAGGTATAGTCGGTGCTGGCGGCGCTTTTCTACTTTTTCCACTAATGTTAGTCGTTTTAAAAATCCCTACAAAAATCACAATCGCAACATCACTCGCAGTTACATTTATTTCATCGATTGGAACAACAGTTACAAAGCTCGTAATTGGACAGGTGCCTTTTCTGCCAGCTTTAGTAATAGTGGCTGCCAGCCTGATTGCATCTCCGATAGGTGTTTTAATTGGCAAGAAAATGAATGCTAACATTCTTCAAGGTATTTTGATATTCGTTATTTTGATTACAACAGTAAAAGTTTGGTTTGATATCTTACATTAATTGTTGAAGATGTTCTATATTAAGACATAATTTTTAGAGAAATCAAAAAATACACTTTGAAGGAGGAATTAGATGAAAGAGGTTGCAGAGCTAACTTCACTGGTGTCAATTGGAAATTCGTAAACGATCATAAATTAAGTTATATATATCAAGGTATCAATGCACGGTATGTCACGCTGCTTAGAAAGTACTGTTGGCTCGATTTCCAAGGATCAAAATGGAATACATAAATGCTGACATAGTGGAGGGGGAAGGTTTTCTCAGTTCCGTGCTTTTTTTGTTTATTAAGGAAACTGGTTTCTAAGAGTAGCACATGTTTTTCGATTTGAACAGATTGAATAGAAGTTAAGTCTATCAATTGTGTGAGGAATTATAAGACCTTCGAATCTCAGCTCTTTAATTTCTATAGGATACCTGTCTTAAAATCATTATGTTGGAGGGTACATTATGTGTCAAAACCCAACTTTTTTTGAACGGCATAAAGAAGAAAAGTCAATGGAAAGCGGCTATTTAAGGCAAATCTTCTACTATTTGCAGGATGGAATCATTATTATGGATCAGGAACGTAGAATTTTGGTGATGAATCCGTCCGCAGAGAAAATGACGGGATGGAAATTAGGTGATAAGGTTCCATACTGTTCCTACTGTCAAAAGAGAAAACTGGAAGCGGGAGAAGAGCGTTGTTACTTGTTGGCCAAGCGTGAAGTCCCTTATTTTCTTTCTGCAATGCCGACCTATGAGGGACGATTCGTCGACATGGAGATGAGCACGGCTGTTATATATGAAAACGACGAACAAAAGAAACAAGAAGTACTTTTGGTTCTGAAAGATATAACAATAAAGAAAGCAGAAGAGGAAGCTAGGATCTCCAAGCTGGTTCTGCAAAAAACATTGGAGGCACAGGAAAACGAACACAAACGATTGGCTCAAGAACTCCACGATGGAGTAGGACAATCGCTTTATTCAATTTCAGTAGGCATTCAAGCAATTCAATCTCGTATTCATCAGGAGGAAAAATTTAAAGAATACATGCAGGAGATCGTTGATGAACTGGAAAATGCGATACAAGACATCAAGCTCTATACTCTTCAGTTGCGTCCGCATAGTCTCGATCGGTTGGGGCTGGTCCCTACTGCTAAGTACTTAGTTTCTAGCTTGAATAAAACTCATAAGGATTTTTCTATTACGTTTACCTGTAGCAATGTCAGCGATCGCATGCACCCAGTTTTGGAAATCAATTTATATCGCATCATTCAGGAGGCGCTGCATAATGCTCTGAAATATTCGCAAGCGACATTTATTGAAGTCATATTGCAAAAAGAAGCCAATAAGCTAACTTTGATGATTCGGGACAACGGCATTGGTTTTGATCGTGACCTAATAGCGGATGGTCTGGGGCTCAAACATATGAAAGAGAGAGTAGATCAAATGGAAGGAAGTCTTCGAATTCACTCCGTTCCTTATAAAGGTACGTCTATTAAAGTGGAAGTACAGTATAAGGAGGGGAAGGAGAGTGATTAGGGTATTGTTGGTCGATGACCATACAATGATTCGAAAGGGTCTCCGTGTGCTTTTGGAAGGCTATCCTGAAATCAAAATTGTTGGGGAAAGCCATAATGGGAATGATGCGATCCTTAAGACAAGACAGTTGAAACCGGATGTGGTGTTGATGGATTTGTCGATGCCAACTGGATTGGATGGATTTACAGCAAGCAGTGAAATCCTTAACTTGAATCTACCGGTTAAAATCATCATTTTAACTATGTATGATGAAGAGATATTTGTCCAAAAAGCAATCGAAGTAGGGGCTTATGGATACATTTTAAAGAACAGCCATTACGAACTGCTTTATAAAGCGATAGTCGAGGTTTCCTTAGGGAAACTCTTTTACAAGACATCTGTATCACAAGAGATTCTCTCTCAATGGATGACATCAGAATCTAAAAAGATTTCTTCTGTTTTAACAGTTCGAGAAAAGGAGATTGTTAGATTAATAGTACTGGGCTATACAAATAAAGAGATTGCTAATGAGCTATCGATTAGCTTCAAAACCGTGGAAAACCATAAGACGAATATTATGCAGAAGTTAGAACTGGATTCGAAACATGAATTGATTCAATATGCGATCAATAACAACTACCTGGATCTTACATTGTAACGCACTGTTCCATGAACTGCCTATCATAAACTCATGGGATTTTTTTTGAAAAGAACTGGATTTCAGAAAAATAGGGGAGTCCCCCTATTTAGAAAAATTGATATGAAACTAAACTTAAAAATAGAGCTACTCCTCTATAAAAAACAACAAATTTTTAAAAAGAAAAAGGGGATATCTATGGCAAAACAAGTTCATTATTCCATTGTAATTGTAGGAGCCGGAACTGCTGGTGTTTCTGTAGCTGCCCGTCTCGTCCGAACTTCCAAAAACCTCAAAGGACAAGTTGCTATCATCGACCCAAAGTCCAAGCATTACTATCAGCCTTTGTGGACGCTAGTTGGAGCTGGCGCAGCGAAGAAGGAAGAGTCGGAGCGTGATCTAGCTTCACTGATTCCTGCTGGGATTGATTTGATTAGCGATGCTGTAACGGTGTTTCGGCCGAGTCAGAACACGCTCCTTACAAAACAAGGAACGACCGTTTCCTATGATTATCTCGTTGTATCAGCCGGTTTGCAAATCGATTGGGATGGGGTAAAAGGCTTGAAGAACACTGTCGGAAAGAATGGCGTTTGCAGCAACTACTCGTATCATACGGTAGACAGTACTTGGGAAAACATCCGCAACTTTAAAGGCGGAACCGCCATTTTTACTCATCCGGATTCTCCTGTGAAATGCGGGGGAGCTCCACAGAAAATCATGTACTTAGCAGACGATTATTTCCGTAAGTCGAATGTACGCAATCAATCCGAAATCATATTTGCCTCCGCAAAATCAACTATTTTTGATGTCGCGAAATATGCTAGTTCGCTCGAGAAAGTCGTCCAGCGCAAGGGCATCCAAACAATGTATAAAAGAAACCTGACCGAAATTCGACCGAATTCAAGAGAAGCCGTGTTCAAGAATCTGGAGACCAAGGAGCTGGAGATCATGAAATACGATATTCTTCATGTTACTCCTCCGATGATAGCTCCAAAATTTATTAAAGAGAGTACATTGGCGGATGACGGCGGATGGGTGGACGTTGATCCGTACACTTTAAAGCATAAAAAGTTTAACAATGTTTTTGGAATCGGGGACTGCGCAAACTTGCCAACTTCTAAAACAGGAGCAGCCATTCGCAAACAAGCTCCGGTAGTGGCTAAAAATTTGATTTCTTTGATGACTGGCTCGTCACTAGGTGCGAAGTATAATGGATATTCCTCTTGTCCGCTGGTAACAGGGTACAACAAAGTGGTGCTTGCTGAGTTTGACTATAACAAGGATCCGCAAGAAACATTTCCGTTTGATCAGTCAAAAGAAAGATTCAGCATGTACTTGTTGAAAAGAAGGTTGCTTCCCATCATATATTGGAATGGCATGTTAAAAGGATTGATGTAAGGAGAGGTCAGGAAGACAAGGACAAAGGTTTTGGTAAATATATAGATGAATATGTATGATAAAAAGTTCGAAAATCCTAAACATATTCCGCTTAAACTCGCTTCTCTATCCGATAAACTCTTTGTGAAATATGTAATGATGTAAGAGGAGGAAACAACATGTTATTGCGCTACTTTTACGATGAAAAGCTGGCCCATGCATCCTATCTTGTTGGTTGCCAGAAAACGGGAGACGCAATTGTGATTGATCCCAGCCGCAATATAAAACCATATTTGCAATTTGTAAAAGAAGAAGGACTAAACATCGTAGCGGCTGCAGAAACTCATATTCATGCCGATTTTGTTTCCGGTGCTCGCGAACTCGGCGTTACGCATCAAGCAAAGCTGTTTCTTTCCGATGAAGGTGATGCAGATTGGAAGTATCAATATGTCGATGAAATAAAACATCAACTTGTGAAAGACGGTGATCGCTTTTCCATGGGAAAGCTGATTTTTGAGGTTATGCATACCCCCGGCCATACCCCGGAGAGCATTTCCTTTCTGTTGACGGATCGCGGAAGTAATGCGGATCGTCCAATCGGCATCTTTACAGGAGATTTTGTCTTTGTAAGCGACGTCGGAAGACCCGACTTGCTGGAGAAAGCGGCTGGCATCAAGGGTACGGCAGATTGTGGCGCAAGAGCAATGTTCAAGTCCCTATTGAAATTCAAACAACTGCCAGATTATCTGCAGGTCTGGCCGGCTCATGGTGCAGGAAGCTCTTGTGGTAAGGCATTGGGGGCGATTCCTTCTTCCACTGTTGGTTACGAAAAGCTATTCAACTGGTCAATGACTTACACCAACGAAAAAGATTTTGTGAAAGCCTTGCTTGAAGGGCAACCAGAACCGCCAAAATATTTCTCTGTGATGAAACAAATTAATAAAAAAGGCCCTGCGTTGCTTAAAGATTTACCTGTAGTGTCAGAGATCACCTCAATGGAACAAGTGAGAGGCTTGCTGGATAGCGAACAAATTGTAGATACCCGTCCCTCTCAAGAATTTGCTAAAGGGCATGTGAAAGGTGCAATAAACATCCCATTTAACAAAGCTTTTTCTAACTGGGCGGGTTGGATTATTGATTACAATCGTCCTGTGTATTTTATTACGAACCCGCATGAAGCAGATAAACTTCTGAAAGCACTTCACTCCATAGGTATAGAAAATGTGGCAGGATTCATGGACAGTGGAAAAATCATTGCAAGCGGTATGTTTTCGCTCGAATCATACACGGAGGTAACATCGTTAGAAATAGCAAATGCGGTTGAGAACGGACTCGTACAAGTGGTTGATGTTCGCAATCTGACTGAATGGCAAGAAGGTCACATTCCGAACGCACAACATATCATGCTAGGAACGCTTCAAGGACGGCTAAATGAAATCAAAAGTGACAAACCGATTCTTGTTCAATGTCTTTCCGGAGCTAGGTCTGCTATTGGTGCCAGCATCCTCCAAGCTAATAACGATTTTAAACAAGTATTGAAATTGGATGGTGGAATTTCCCAGTGGCAGGAAGCTGGTCTTCCAATCGTGTGACAAGGACCAATCCCTTGTCTCTGTTCAAGTTTTCTCTTCAATGCAACTGAGTACACTAACTTATGTCAACTGTAGGGCAGTTAGCTAAGTTCTCTTTAGAGTTGCTTGAGAAGAAGTTAGGCATAATGGGGAACCAGTTGTATTATCATGCACATGGAATTGATTTATCTGAAATAGGAGCTCCGTTAATGCAAGGGCAGATTAGTTTTGGTAAGAGTCAGATTTTACTGAGGGATTACACAAGGAGAGAAGAGATTAAGGCTGTTCTTCTGGAGATTTGCGAAGAAGTCGCAAGAAGGGCACGTGCACATAATAAAGTTGGTCGAACACTCAGTTTGGGAATTGGTTACAGTAAAGATGAGCTTGGCGGTGGATTTCACCGATCTAAAACAATTGATCTTCCCACGAATATAACAATGGACAATTATCGATACTGCTTGATTTTGTTTGATAAGTTCTATACAGGAAAAACAGTAGGAAGTATTTCAGTTACTTTATCCAATATTGAAGACGATGTGAATCAGCAATTAAGTCTGTTTGAAAAGGATAGAGAGAAAAGAAGGAAGCTTGGATTTGTTATGGACGGGATAAGAAATAAATACGGATCTAAAGCGATTTTACGAGCTGTTTCATATACACCTGGTGGAACAGCATTGCATAGAGCAGGTTTGACTGGTGGACATAAGTCATAAAAATACCCCCATAAAAGGGGGGAGGCAAAACATTTATGCGGTTTGCCCTCTACGTTCCACTGAGAAGTCACCATAGTGATCAAGAGCAATTTGGATACTGGCTGTGTGGCCTCTTCGAGCTTCCTTTAAAACCTTGTGGTCGTCAAGAAAGTGATGTCCAACAATGCCAAGTAAGATAACTAAAAAGATAAAAGCTGATGCAAATTTAAATTTCATAAAGACAATCCCCTCTCTGAATTTGTTTTCGGGCATAAAGCACTTTCTCATAAAAGGCGGTAGCTACTTTATGGTCTTCATTTACATTATAATACATTGCTGCATCAGTCGCTAGGTCTTCCACATCTGAAAGCATAGCCTTTGATTCTAAGTAATCTAAGATTTTAAAAAGTCGGTCTTTGTCATTCTCAACGAATAAACCCATAAGAAAATCAAACATTTTTCCTAATACGTCATCGTTCAACTCCTTTGACAGCATAAGACCTTGTTCACAAACCTGTTTTCCATCAACTGTGTTGGACAACTTAAAGTGTGTTTTTGCCAACATTAGAAGTATGTCTAGCAGTCGGCTAGAATTGTGAAGAGAATTACTTTCGTAAATCGAGACACCTTCTTTAAAATACTCTAAAGCCTTCTCCATATTTCCTGTTGCAAATGAGCATAAACCGAGATTATACAAAGAAGAGCCTATTAACCGAGGCATTTTAATTTCTTGTGCTTGTTTTAATGCATTCATAAAATGCGGAATTGCTTTTTCAGGATATTCCATGTCTAAATAATTCAGGCCGATGACAAATGAACATTGAATTACTCTTATTGAGTATGTTTCGTGCGCTTTGTAGGTTCCTATTGCTTGAACAATATGGTGCATAGACATGTGGGTTTGCTTCATGTGATAGTACACTTCAGCTACTTTATAATGAAATTCGGCGCGCTCTATTTCATCGGGGACAACGGCTAACTTCTTTTCAGCTCGGTTGTAAAAACTTATTGCCTTAAGATATTCGTATTGTTCAAATTCATACATCCCATGAAAAAAGTTAAAATAATATTCAAGAATTCCTTTTAGATCACTTTGTTTACTTTCGATCTTTTCTAATAAGTCTGAAATCTTGGGTCGTTCTTCATTCATAGTTTTTGGTTCAAGATAATCAAGCATTAATTGATGTCTAAAACACATGAGCGAATAGTACAACAATAAATCTTGATCTTCTTCCATACACTCTATTTCTTGTCCAACTTCATCCTTTAGGATTTCTGCATCTGCAACACTGAACAATCTTATGTATTTGTACCATTCATTGATTTTTAAGCCAACTTTTGAAGAAGAGATCAATTGCTCCAAAAAAATCACCCTCCTAGCATTTCGTCTGATTATGTAATATTTTATCATAATGTAATAAGTTGGGAAGGGTGTTTTTTCTTATTTATCAATTTAGATATGAAATGCAAAAAAAATACCCTTCTCGTTAGAGAAGGGATGTGATCAGTTTGTTGTTGCTTTTAGAGAAGCAAGCCACTCATCTAATGTTCCTGAGAAACCTTGTTGAACGGCTAATTCATATGCTGATTTTCCATCTTTACCGGCAGCGCCAGTAGCACCTTTAACCCCGGTTGCACCTGTAGCTCCAGTATCGCCTTTTTCACCTTTTAATGAAGCTAACCATTCCTCTACAGTTCCTGAAAAACCATTGTCCACTGCAATATCATAAGCAGACTTCCCAGTGACAATTGAGACATTAACCATCGGATTGAAGAAACTCATTTATGCGCCCCCAAAAAGTTATATGTTATTCCTGACTCAGAAATCTTGAAGCTTGTGATAGGTAAATCACGAGCGTCCATTTGAAAGCCTTGTCCAGCTCTTAAATAGATAGGATTTCCACCATTGTTGATACGTGACATTCCTGATCATTCGAAAAGCAGCTGAACTTATAGAAAGAATATTTAATCGTCCATGTTGCAGGTGGGGAAGGGATTACTTCATGGTTAGATTCTGACTTCTCAAGCATTGAACTCCCGATATATCCAGATCCTATTTGCATGTTCAACAATCATTCCTTTCTTCTTAAAAATGAAAAAAGGGGAGATAAACTCCCCGATTAGGCGGTGATCCCCCTAAGATAGATATCACTGCTGAGTATTATGTGGTTGCCTTTGCTAAAGCTTTTGGAGGCAGGCCCATAATCTCAAGGTGCGATAGCAAAAGTTTTGAAGGGGAAACTCGTTGGATTGTTGATCATCATAACTTAATACCACTAAATTAAGATAAAACAACAATTTCAGATGAATGTAATCAGAGTATAATTAGACAACAATTACGAAATGGGTGAGTTAATGGATTCTAAAATTAATCAACTTGAAAAAGAAAACTTATTATTAAATCAACAGCTACAGAAAATAAAAAGGGAGAAATCTGATACAACTTAATCAAGAAATTGATTCGGCAGTTAGGATGGTAAGGGATTACAGGGAAAAGTCAATTGAAGACATTAATCAGTTGGATAAAGTTTATCAAGCCTTAGTTAAAATTGCAAAAATGAAAGTGAGCGAATTTAAGTCCGATGACAATTACAAGAATCTTTCAGAAGCAATAAGGATTTCACAAGGCATTATACATAAATCCTCTCACGATATGGTTTCAACCGACAGGAGAAAGGATTTCATGAAAGCTACTATTGAATTAAATCCTAAGCCTATTGGAAATCCGATAAATGAAAATAATAAAGCTGATTTCA
>NZ_JBLTJB010000020.1:0-15014 GCF_053470005.1 Bacillus sp. N1(2025) | reverse complement strand
CGATCACGGCTCCACTTTGTATATGGTGCTTCTCGCCGCGTACAATACGTTACTCGCGAGATTGAGCGGTCAGGAAGACATCATCGTCGGCTCGCCGATTGCCGGGCGTCCGCACAAAGACCTTGAACCGATTCTCGGCATGTTCGTCAACACGCTGGCCATCAGAACGGAGCCGAAAGGAGACAAACGGTTTACCGATTACTTGGCGGAAGTCCGCCAGGCGGCGCTTGAGGCGTATGAGCATCAGGACTACCCGTTTGAAGAGCTTGTGGAGCGGCTCAGCGTGCAGCGGGACATGAGCCGCAATCCGCTGTTTGATGCGATGTTTATTCTTCAGAATATGGAGCGAGAGGAGATAAATCTGGCCGGTCTGAAGGCGTCACGATCAGAGCATACCGAACATGATGTATCAAGTTTTGACCTGACCTTATCAGCGGCTGAATCCGATGGAAACATCCGCTTTGAAATGGAATTCAGCACCGAGCTTTTTATGAAAGAAACGATTGAACGATGGATGGGCCACTTACTGAATCTCTTGCGCCATGTTGCCGCCGAACCGGAAGTCATACTATCGAAAGCTGACATTTTGGATGAAGAAGAAAAACAAAAGTTACTGATTGAGTTTAATAACACACAAACCGAATTCATGGAAAAACACAAACTGTTTCACCAGTTGTTTGAAGAGAAAGCAGAAGAAACGCCTCATCAGACCGCTGTTATTGAAGGAGCACAACAGATCAGCTATTCGCAGCTTAATGAGCGGGCAAATCGGCTTGCGCGAACATTACACAAAAATGGATTCGGTCCGGGAAAAAGAGCAGCTATATTGGCAAACCGTTCGATTGAAGCGATCGCCAGTGTTCTTGCCGTCATGAAATCGGGAGGGGCGTATATACCGGTTGACTCCCATTATCCCGAGGAACGGATTCGCTATTTATTAAAAGACAGCGCGGCATCCGTCTTGATGGTGCAGTCAGAATACAAAGAACTTGCTTCACAGCTGACGGATAACAATTTATTTCTCATTCAGCTTGATCATGAAGATCAATACGATATTTGTGCAAAGAATATTCAGCCGGCAGCGTCACCGGATGATACTGCATATATCATATATACTTCGGGGACAACGGGAACGCCGAAGGGAGTCGAAGTCAGAAATCGCAGCTTTACGCATGCAGCACTTGCATGGCGCAGGATTTATGAGCTTGATCTTATACCGGTCAGAGTGCTGCAGATGGCGAGTTTCTCATTTGATGTATTTTCAGGGGATCTTGCACGCGCCCTGCTAAACGGGGGAACGCTTGTCATTTGTCCGGATGACGTCCGGCTTGAGCCACAACAGCTTTATCGGCTCATTGATCAGCACCGTATCACGTTTATGGAGTCGACACCCGCGCTGATTGTTCCGTTTATGGAATATATATATCGCCGGAAGCTCGCGCTGCAAAGTGTAAAAATACTTGTACTGGGTTCAGATATGATCAAGTCGCAGGATTTTTATACGCTTCAAGAACGCTTCGGAAAAGAAATGCGGATCATTAACAGCTACGGTGTAACAGAAGCGACAATTGATTCTTCGTATTATGAAGCCGAAATGAGCGAAAAGCCGCGGGAAGATGAAGTGCCGATCGGTGTTCCGCTTCCGAATGTACAAATGTACGTCTTAAACAAAGACAAACAGGTTCAGCCGATCGGCGTTTTCGGAGAGCTGTATATCGGGGGCGCCGGCGTCGCCAAAGGATATTGGGGACAGCCTGAGCTGACAGAGGACGCATTCAGTGACCCGTTACAAACGGGAGAAACGCTTTACAGAACCGGAGATCAGGCTTGCTGGCTGCCGGATGGCACTCTTCGTTTTCAAGGGCGGATTGATAAGCAGGTAAAAATCAGAGGATACAGAATTGAGACGGGAGAAATAGAAAGTGTGCTTTTGAAACACGATCAAGTCAAAGAAGCGGCTGTTACCGTGATGAAAGATGCCGAAGGACAAGCCCGATTAGCGGCATACATCGTTCCTAAAGAGGCCGATATCTCATCACTCCGCCAGTCTCTTATGCAGGAGCTTCCGGCTTATATGATGCCGTCTCATATTATCGGTTTAGACAGCATGCCCCTGACACTGAACGGCAAACTTGATAAATCGGCATTACCGGCAGAACAGATACATTCATCACAGGCATTTGTCGCGCCCGGCGATGAAAAACAGGCGATGTTATGCCGGATTTGGGAAGATGTGCTTCATATTCAGAAAGCGGGAATTCATCACTCTTTCTTTGAGCTTGGGGGAGATTCCATTAAGGCGCTTCAAGTGTCAGCCCGACTCGCCGGAGAAGGCTGGAACATGTCGATCCGCGATTTGTTTCAGTTCCCGACGATTGCAGAACTCGCGAAGCACCTCACGCCGGCTGTTGCAACGGCTGATCAGGGGCCGATAGAAGGAAGCGCTCCGCTGACACCGATCCAGCAGAGATTTTTTGAGGAGCCGGGTGCGTTTGAGCTTCATTATAACCAATCAGTCATGCTGTGCACTGAAGACAGCCTCCAAATAGATGCGCTGTACCAGGCGGTTTGCGCGCTGACAGAACATCATGATGCGCTGCGAATGACTTTCACTGAAAATGAGCATGGGGAAGCCGTTCAATATAATCGCGGAATCACAAAGCAGCATGAAGAAATATTTACGCTTAACGTCATAGATATTTCAGAAGAAACGCAGCCCGAAAAACGGATAGCCGCTGAGGAAGAAGAAATACAGCAGGCTATGCGCCTTGATCAAGGCCCTCTGCTTCATCTCGGAGTGTTCCGGCAGAAGGAAGCCGACCATCTTCTTATAACGATTCATCATCTTATCGTGGACGGCGTGTCATGGAGGATATTGCTTGAAGATCTGCAGACAGCTTATCAGCAGGCATTAGAAGGCAAACAAATCGAACTGCCGCCGAAAAGCGATTCTTATATAAAGTATGCCGAAGAGCTTTTTGACATTTCCAAGAGCAAAGTATTGCTGGAGGAAGCCGCATACTGGGACAGCGTGATGTCTGGTGAAACAGCGCCGCTGCCGAAAATAACTGATGAAAACGCCGGACGATTGCAGGAAAACGCGCGCACTGCATCGTGGATATTAAGCAGCGAAGTCACGAAACAGCTGCTGTTGGAAACACAGCAGGCATACGGAACGGATGTTCATGAATTGCTTTTAACGGCGCTTGGAATGGCGCTTCATGAGTGGACGGGTTCTGAACAGATCCTTATCAGCACTGAGGGGCACGGGCGCCAGGGGCATATTCCTGACATTGATATGTCAAGAACGGCAGGATGGTTTACATCTGTTTACCCGGTGCTTTTGGATATGAGAGTGCCGGGCGGCTCAGGCGAAAAAACCGCTCACCGCATAAAGACGGTAAAAGACATGATGAGACGGGTTCCTCATCACGGAACCGGCTACGGACTGCTGAGATATTCGCGAAACATTCTTTATAAAGACCCAGAAATAAGCTTTAACTATCTCGGTGCGTTTGACGGTCTTGAGGGGACGCTGAAGATGTCACCGTTCAAGCCGCAGCATGATATAGCGGCCGGGCGCATCCGCGAGTTTGATCTGGATATTAACGCGATGGTGGCGGCCGGGCAACTGGAGGTAAAAGCCGTTTATACAAATGTATTTGCACCGGGGGCAATCGAGTTCTTCATGAATCGTTTCCATACTCACCTCGAGGACATCATCGCCCACTGTTCCGGCAAGAAAGAGCGGGAAAAAACATTAACGGATTACAGCCATACAGAATTGACCGCTCAAGCACTATCAAGCATTGAAGATCTCGTAAAAGGACTTTAATTTCATAAAAAGGTGTGTGGCATTCGTGACACAAGCGACAGAAATTCAAGATATTTACCCTTTATCATATATGCAGGAAGGCATGCTGTTTCATTCGCTCCTGGATTCCGGATCAAACGCATATGTCGAGCAGATTTCGTTTACAGTCAGCGGGGATTTATGCTTTGATACATTCCAAAAAAGTCTGGATATGCTTGTCAGCCGCTACGATATTTTCAGAACGATTTTCATAAAAGAAGTGCCTGACCTTGAAGGTCCGCAGCAGGTTGTCCTTTCACGCCGTGACACAGCCGTACAGACTGAGAACATTTCAGACTATTCGGAAGAACGGCAGCAAAGCATCATTGACAAATTCAAGGAAACCGACCGGCATAAGGGGTTCGATCTGCAAAAAGGCCCCTTAATGCGCCTGACTCTTTTTCAAACAGGAGAAAACCGCCATACATGCGTTTGGACTCATCATCACATTATGATGGACGGCTGGAGCTTGGGCATTGTGCTGAAAGATTTCTTCAGCATGTATTATGCGATCCGAAACGGGCGGCCTGTAAACCTCGGCAGTCCGGCTCCTTACAGCTCTTATATCAAATGGCTCCGAAGCCGGAATAAAGAAGAAACGTCAGCGTTCTGGTCGCGTTGCTTGGAAGATTACGGAGATGTCGTTTCCGTCCCGCAAACGAAGAATAAGCCGGCGCAAAACGGTTATGCATCTGAGCATTTTCAATTTTTCCTTGAGTCTGAAACCGTGCAAAAGCTGACAGACATTGCCCGAAGCACCGGGGTCACGCTGAATACTTTGTTTACGAGCATTTGGGGACTGCTTCTCCATCGTTACAACGGCACTGAAGATGCGGTATTCGGTTCAGTTGTTTCCGGCAGGCCGTCAGCTATCGCCGACATCGAATCCATGGCCGGACTGTTTATCAATACCGTGCCGGTAAGGGTGCGCGCGGCTGGTGATATGACTTTTTCTTCTCTTCTCAAAAAGGTGCAAAAAGAGTCACTTGCTGCGGAAGAGCACAGCTATTATCCGCTTTATGACATTCAAAACGAGAGCGGTCTGCAAAAAGATCTCTTGAACCATATCCTTGTCTTTGAAAATTATCCGGTTCAAATGCAGGCTGCGGTAAACGGCTGGCAGCAAACTGAAAGCAGTGCGCTCTCACTTGAAAACTTTTCGATGGCGGAAGAAACCAATTACGATCTTAACGTCGTCATCGTTCCGGGAGAAGAGTTTTATGTGAAATTCAGCTACAATGCGGGCATCTACGATCGGGAAGACATGAAACGGATCAAAGGGCATATTCTGGAGGTCATCTCCTGTGTAACGGAAGATCCGGACAGGCTTTTATCAAGCATCAGTCTCGTGCCTCCGGAGGAAGAAGCCCTGATTCATTCGTTTAACGAAACGAACCGTCCGTACCCTGAGACAACCGTTCATGGGCTGTTTGAAGAACAGGCGGCAAAAACGCCTGATCAAGAGGCGTTGAGATATAACGGGGTAAGCTGGAGCTACAAGAAATTAAATCAGCGGGCGAATCAGATTGCGCATGCGTTAAGGGAAAAAGGCGCACGCCCCGACCAGATCACCGCTGTTATGCTGCGCCGATCAATGAGTACGGTTGCCGCTCTGCTCGGAATTTGGAAGTCGGGCAGCGCCTATATGCCGATTGATGCGGAATTTCCGCCTGAACGGATTTCATTTTTACTGAGAGACAGTGAAGCCTCACTGCTCGTGACTGAAAAAGACCTGCTGCCCCTCATTCCGCCGCATTTTAAGGGCAGCGTCGTCATCATGGAGGAAACGGTTTCCCAGCAGACTGCACCGCTTCCGCCGGTATCTGACAGCGGAAATTGGGCGTATGTCATTTACACCTCCGGAACGACAGGCCGGCCGAAAGGGGTGCTTGTACAACACAAAGCGATCAGCAATACACTGCAATGGCGGCGTGAAGAATACGGGATGACAGAAGGGGACGTAGCGCTTCATCTTTTTTCATACGTATTTGACGGGTCATTAACGAGTCTTTTCACTCCGCTTCTGTCCGGCGCCTGTGTATTGTTAACTGATGAAGATGATGCGAAAGACGTCCTTTCAATAAAACAGAAAATTACCCGCCACGGGGTGAGCCATCTTCTGATCGTTCCGTCTCTGTATCGCGTTCTGCTTGATTCGCTGACGAAAAAGGATGCGCAGACGCTTCGGGCGGTGACATTTGCCGGGGAAGCGGCCACTCCTGATATCGTGGAAGCGAGCCGCGGCATATGCCCGAATGCCGAGCTGCTGAATGAATACGGTCCGACGGAAAACAGTGTAGCCACGACGATTCTGCGCAACCTGCAAAAAAGCAGCCGGATTACGATCGGGCGCCCGATCGCCAACACTTCTGTCTATATGATGCACGGAGATCGGCTGCAGCCGGTCGGAGCCGTCGGTGAACTGTGTATTTCCGGAAAAGGTCTGGCGGACGGATATTTTCAGCAAAAAGAGCTGACGGACAAAGTCTTTACCCCTCATCCGTTTCGTGAAGGTGAACGGCTGTACAGAACGGGAGATGCAGCCCGATTTTTACCGGATGGAACGATTGAATATATGGGACGCTTTGACGATCAGGTGAAGATAAGAGGTTACAGAATTGAATTAGGAGAAATCGAAACGGCACTCAGAAGTCTGTCCGGGGTAAAAGAGGCGGCAGTCACCGTGCGCAAAGCGGCGGACGGGGAACAGGAGCTTGCAGCTTATGTCGTACTGGAAAACGCAGGTGTGACATTTGACCCTCATGCCGAATTGGCCGGGAGATTACCTGCTTATATGATACCGGGGAGCTTTACCAAATTAACGGAGATGCCGCTGTCTGTGAGCGGAAAACTTGATCGGGCCGCACTTCCTGAGCCGAAAGAAGCTGAGAGAACCGGTGATTATCAAGCTCCGCGCACAATGCTTGAAACTGAGCTGCTGTCTATTTGGCAAGAAGTGCTGAAACGGGAACACATCAGTACGAGAGATGATTTCTTCCAAATCGGCGGACAGTCGCTGAAAGCCGCGTCGCTTGTTTCAAACATACATAAACGGCTGCAAATTGAGCTTGCCGTCCGCCATGTTTTTGAACATCCGACAATCGAGAGCATGGCCCGCTTCCTTGAACAGAGGAAAAGAGGAGAATATGCAGAAATCACGCCTGCTGTGGCAAAGGACTTGTACCCGCTATCTTTTGCACAAAAAAGGCTCTATGCCCTTCACCAGCTTGCGGCGGACAGCACGGGCTATCATATGCCCGCTTGTCTGGAACTGAGCGGCAGACTCAACCGGGATCGTCTGCATGAAGCCTTTTCAGCGCTGTTACAAAGGCATGAAGCGTTACGCACATCATTTGTTTTACGAAACGGGGAGCCGATGCAGCACATACATGCACATGTCGATCTTGACCTCACAGAGATTCACATGCCATCCGGGAACCTTCTTCAAGAGGTGATGGAAACTTTCGTCAAACCGTTTGATGTGGAAAAAGCGCCGCTTTTGAGAGTGACTTTAGCCAAAGTCACTGAAGAACGTCATTTTCTGCTGCTTGATATGCATCATCTTATCGCAGACGGTGTGTCAATGAGCGTTCTGATTCAAGAATTGACGGATTTATACAGAGGAAAAGAGTTGCGGCCGTTAAAACTCCAATACAAAGATTTTTCCGTCTGGCAGCATGAGCGGTTTGCCGCTGAAGAATTCAAAAGACATGAGCGTTATTGGCTGGAGACGATCGGGGAAAACATTCCCGTACTTGATCTGCCGCTCGATAAAAAGCGCCCGCAGCTTCCTGATTTCAGCGGGTCCGTTGTTCGAACGCGCCTTCAAAAGGAAACGGCGGAGAATTTACGCCGGCTCATGGATGAGACGGGTTCGACGCTGTATATGATTCTTTTGGCAAGCTACTCCTTGTTCCTTTCTAAATTGAGCGGGCAGGAAGACATTGTCGTCGGTTCACCTGCGGCCGGCAGAAGCCGCGCTGAGCTTGACGGGGTCATCGGCATGTTTGTAAATACCGTGGCAATGAGAAGCAGGCCGAAAGGGGATAAGACATTCCGCGCTTATTTAGAAGAGGTGAAAATGCTCGCCCTCGGCGCGGCCGAACATCAGGACTTCCCGTTTGAAGAACTTGCCCAAAAGCTTGATACACACCGGGAAGTCAATCGCAATCCGCTGTTTGATGCCATGCTCGTTTTGCAAAACAGTGATGATTTCGAAGTGAACCTTCCGGGCTTAGCCGTTTCTTCACATGCAGTGAAACATGACATTTCAAAATTCGACTTGACGCTTCATGCCGAGGAACGGCCGGATGGCTCACTGGATTTTCATTTTGAATACAGTACCGCGTTGTTTGAAAAAGGTACGATCGAACGGTGGGCCGGTCATTTTAAAGAGCTTTTAGGACAAATCGCATCGCATGATGAGCGGAAGCTGTCTGACATTCATTTGCTGGGCATAAACGATCGGCAGATGCTTCTTCAAGCGGAAAATCAAACGGCGGAGTATCCGAGGCATGAAACGATCGTCAGTTTATTTGAAGCACAGGCGGAAAAAATGCCGGATCAAATTGCAGCCGTCATGTCTGATGAGCGTCTCACCTACCGCGAGCTCAATAAAAAGGCGGATCGAATCGCCGATATGCTGTCGGAAAACGGCATCCGCTCCGGACAGATTGTCGGAATTATGACCGAACGATCTCCGGATATGCTGATTGGGATTCTCGGTATTTTAAAAGCGGGAGGAGCTTATCTGCCGATTGATCCTGACTATCCGGACGAGCGGATTTCATTTATGCTGACTGACAGCGGCGCGCGTGCTCTGTTGACGCAATCGGATCTTGGGATATCCGGAATGGACGGGCTGCCGGTATTATACATCGATAAGCCTGAATCCGTTTCAGCAGACAGAACGAAAGAAATGATAACGCCTGAACAGCCGGCTTACGTGATTTACACATCGGGCACAACCGGAAAACCGAAAGGCGTTATGACGGAACACCGCAATGTCATCAGCCTTATCACACATAAAGGACTGCCGTTTGATTTCGGCTCTGAAGACGTCTGGACGCTGTTCCATTCCTATTGCTTTGATTTTTCTGTCTGGGAAATATTCGGCGCGCTCTTATACGGCGGAAAGGTAGTCATCGTGCCGAAAGACACAGCCCGTGATCCGCATTTGTACCGGCAGCTGCTGCAAAGTGAAGGCGTAACGGTGCTGAACCAAACGCCGACGGCTTTTTCCGGACTCATTCATGAAGAAGCCGGGCATACGGACAAGCTGAAGCTTCGATATGTCGTTTTCGGCGGAGAGGCGCTTCAGCCCGGCATGCTGAAAAGCTGGAAAGAGAAGTACCCGGAGACGGAGCTTGTTAATATGTACGGCATTACGGAAACCACGGTTCACGTCACATGCAAAAAACTGAATATGGATGATATTGAGAGAAACAAAAGCAATATCGGCAGACCGCTGGAAACCCTTCATGCTTTTGTCATGGACGCTTATATGAATCCGCAGCCGATCGGAATTCCCGGTGAGCTTTATATCGGCGGGGAAGGCGTCGCGAGGGGGTATGTAAACAGGGATGATTTAACCGCCTCCCGTTTCATCACGAATTCGCACGTTTCCGGCATGCGGCTCTACCGGACGGGCGATATCGCCAAAAGGCTCTCAAATGGCGAGCTGGAATATGTCGGGCGGAAAGATGCGCAAGTAAAAGTCAGAGGCCACAGAATTGAGCTGGGAGAAATTAAATCAGCGCTGCAAGAGCTTTCCTCCGTGAAAGAGGCCGCCGTGATCACACGTGCTGATCAGCACGGTCAGCACTCCATTTACGCTTACGCGGTCTTACACGGAAACGAAAAGATAAAAGAAGCAGAGATTCAGGCCTCTCTCAGAGCTTTTCTGCCGGAATATATGATTCCCGCCCGCTTGATAGAGCTTGATGAACTTCCTTTGACGGCGAATGGGAAGCTGGACGAGAAGGCGCTCCCGCAGCCTGAATTAAATGATAGCCTTGGAGATGATATCAGCCTGAGAAATGAAACTGAAGAAATGATGGCTGACATCTGGGAAGAACTCTTAGGTGTTGAAGGCCTCGGTCCCAATGCTCATTTCTTCCATCTCGGCGGGGATTCGATTAAAGCGCTGCAAGTATGTGCGAGGCTGAAACAGCAGGGCTATGAAACGACCGTCCGCGAGCTGTTCGAGCATCAGACACTGGGAGAAGTATCGATGCGGCTCCGGAAAGTCCGCCGCGTGATTGATCAGGATCCCGTCACGGGAGACGTGCCGCTGACGCCGATACAGCACTGGTTCTTGTCGCAATCATTGCCGCATGATCATTTTAATCAGTCCGTTATGCTCCGCAGTGCGGACAGAATCAATGAAATCGCCATGAGAAAGGCGCTGGCACAGCTCGCGGTTCATCATGACGCATTACGGATGATATGCGGCACGCAAAACGGATCGGTGATTCAATACAACAGGGCGGCAGACCTTTCTGAAGAAGAACTCTTTACGTTTGAAACGCATGACGTGAGAGAGAAAGGTTCATTACAAGAGGAGCACGCCGCAATTGAACAGGCGGCCGCCCGTATTCAAACTTCCATTCGGCTGGAGACGGGGCCGCTCGTAGCTGTCGGATTATTTCACGCTAATGGTGGCGATCATCTGCTGCTTTCCATTCATCACCTTGTCATTGACGGTGTATCATGGCGGATTTTATTTGAAGATCTCACCGCGTGCTACAGGCAGGCGCTCGAAGGAAAAGAAGCCGCGCTCCCGGCAAAAACCGATTCCTATCAGACTTACGCGAAGCAAATCTCTGATTATGCAAAAAGCCGCCGGCTGTTACAGGAAGCAGACTACTGGTCCGAAAGAGAAAAAGCGGCGGTCGAACCGCTTCCGAAAGATGCCCGCACCTCTTCCAATCTTCTGAAAGATTCAGATGTGATGACCGTTACATTGACAAAACAGGAGACTGAGCAGCTGTTAACGGAAGCAAACAGAGCATACACAACAGAGACGGGTGAATTATTACTTGCCGCGTTAAGCCTTGCGCTGAACAGATGGACCGGAAACGAGACATTCAAAATCAGCATGGAAGGCCACGGAAGGGAAGAGCACTTGCAACATCTTGATATCAGCAGAACCATCGGCTGGTTTACGTCAATTTATCCGGTATTGGTTGACGCAAGTTTTCAAGATCAGGCTGATGACGGCGAGCGGCTCGGCTATCACATTAAACGGACAAAAGACATGATGCGCCGCATTCCGCATAAAGGAGCGGGATACGGGGTGCTGAAATATATAAGCAAACTCTGGGAAGAAACTGAATCTGATTCTCCTGAAATCAGTTTTAACTATCTGGGGCAGTTTGACAGGGAGATCCGTTCCAGCGGCTTTAGTGTTTCTCCCGTAAAAGCGGGAAATGAAGTCAGCCCGGACTGGGAACGTCCGTACACACTTGATATCAGCGGCTCCGTATCGTCGGAATGTCTCAGCATGCATGTCGTGTACAACCGTTTTCAGTATCAAAAAGAAACGATTGAAGTTTTGACGGGACATTTTCATGCCTTTCTCAAGCAGATCATCACGCATTGCACAGGCAAAGAGGAGCGTGAATGGAGCGCCGCTGATTTCAGTGACGAGGAGTTAACGCTGGAAGATCTGAGTGACATTATGGGAGCCGTCAACAAACTATAGAAAAGGAGTGGCGCAATGGGGCAGCAACCGGAAATACAAGATATATATCCTTTATCTTTTATGCAGGAGGGCATGCTTTTTCATTCTCTGTTGGATCATGACTCAAGAGCCTACTTCGAACAAGCGGTGTTTACGATCAACGGACAGCTTGACCGGGAACGATTCCAAAAAAGTATAGATGCTGTTTTTGAACGATACGATATTTTCCGTACGACATTTATTCATAAGAATGTGGCGAAGCCCCGCCAAGTCGTGTTGAAAAACAGGCCGAGCCGCGTTCAGTTTCATGATATTTCTCATTTGGACGAGAAGGCACAAGACAAATATGCCGACCGGTTCAGAAAAGAAGATAAAGATAAAGGCTTTGATTTGCAATCAGACCCTCTCATGAGAGTCTCCATTTTGAAAAAAGCGCCCGAACGCTATGTTTGTATATGGAGCCATCATCATATCGTCATGGACGGCTGGTGCTTCGGAATTGTCATGAAGGAATTTCTGATGATCTATCAATCTCTCGGAGACGGACGGCTTCCGTCTCTCGAGCCTGTTCAGCCATATGGAAAGTATATTAAATGGCTCATGAAGCAGGATCGTAAAGAAGCCGAGATTTTTTGGAAAACGAGACTTGCCGATCTTGAGCAATCGGCGTCTCTTCCGAAAAAATCCGCGGAACCAAATGGCGAACTTGAGCAGGCGGTTTTCACCATTTCTGAAGAGCAGACAAATGAGCTGAAGAACATTGCGGCAAGGGCGGGAGCAACGCTGAATACAGTGTTCCAGGCACTGTGGGGCATTTTGCTGCAGCGTGTCAGCCGCTGTGATGACGCCGTTTTCGGTTCTGTCGTTTCCGGCCGGCCGTCGGATCTCGCAGGCGTGGAAAAAATGGTGGGACTGTTTATTAATACGATTCCCGTGCGGGTGAAAAGCGGTTCATTTTCTTTTCTGGAGCTCGTCAGGCATTTGCAGCAGGAGACGCTGCAAGCAGAAGCGTACAGCTATTATCCGCTGTATGACATTCAGGCGCAAAGCCCTTTGAAGCAAGCGCTGTTTGACCACATTATCGTGTTTGAAAATGTGCCGGCCCAGCGTGAAATTGAAAATGTGAGTCAGGCCGGTTCATTTGATTTTGCGGTAGAAGATTTCACGATGGAGGAAGTCACAAACTACGGATGCAGCATAAAGGTGATTCCGGGAAGTTCTCTTTATATCCGCTTAAACTTTGATACCGGTATATACGATCGTGTTTTTATGAAGAATATTGAAACATTTTTACGGCATATGATGAAGTCAGTCATTTCCGACCCTGAAATGAGCGCCTCCGAGATCGCATTGCTGGATGCGTGTGAAGCCAGAAATATGCTGGATGCGTTTAACCGTACAGAAACGGTTGAACCGCCGGCTCCGACGCTTCACGGACTGTTTGCCCGCCGCGCCGCGCTTTCGCCGCATCGCCCGGCGCTCCGTTTTCCGGGCGGCATGCTGACGTACGCTGAGCTTGACCAGTACACAGACAGACTCGCTGTTCGGCTCCGACAAAAAGGCGTCCGCAAAGAAAACATGGTCGGCGTACTCGCTGAACGCTCGCCGGAGATGGTGGTTTCAGTGCTTGCCGTGTTAAAAGCGGGCGGCGCCTATGTGCCGCTTGACCCGGAGTATCCTGAGGACAGGCTGCGCTATATGCTCGACGACTCCGGCGCCTGCCTCCTGCTTGCACAGCCGGGATTATTCGTTTCCGGTTTTTCCGGAGAAACGCTAGAAGTGTCTCTTTCTGCTCTGACAGGCGAGACGGAGACAGGGGCTGTCTCTGAAGAAGCGGATGCTGATTCGCTCGCTTATATCATTTATACGTCCGGTTCGACGGGAACACCGAAGGGAGTGGCTGTTGAACACCGTCAAGCCGCCGCCTTTTTATCCGGCATGCAAGGGCAGTTTCCGTTAACGGAAGAGGAAATCATCGTGCTGAAATCATCCTTTTCTTTCGACGCTTCCATCTGGCAATTGTTTTGGTGGACGATGTCAGGCGCCTCCGTGTATCTGCTTCCTGCCGGATGGGAGAAAGATCCTGCGCGGATGATTGAAGCGTTTGCCTCAGAAAAGGTGACGACCGCGCATTTTATTCCGGCGATGGTCAACAGCTTTTTAGACGCGCTGGAAACGGAGCCTGAGGAAACAAGAACACGCCTCGGCAGAACACTGACACGCGTGTTTGCCGGAGGGGAAGCTCTTTCCCCGCTTACGGCTGCCCGGTTTGCCGATCTTCTGCCGGAGACCGTGCTCATTCACGGCTACGGGCCGACAGAAGCGACGGTTGATGCGGCGTTTTACGTCTGTGACCGAAAACGGGACAGCGGACGGACGCGGCTTCCGATTGGAAAACCCGTTCCGGGTGCCCGTCTGTATGTATTAGATAGCGGAGGAACCATCCAGCCTGCGGGCGTGGCAGGAGAGCTGTACATCGCAGGGACCGGCGTGGCCCGGGGCTATCTGAACCGGCCTGAGCTGACGGAGGAGCGTTTTCTCGATGATCCGTTTTATCCGGGAGAGCGCATGTATCAAACGGGCGATATCGCACGCTGGACAGAAGACGGCCTTGTCGAATGGCTCGGGCGTTCAGACGGACAGGTGAAAGTCCGCGGTTACCGGATTGAACCGGGGGAAATCGAAGCGGCGATCCGGCGCATCGACGGCATTCGTGAGGCGGCGGTCACCGCCCGGACCGAACACGGCGAAACCGCGCTTTACGCCTATATCGAAGGACGGGAAAGCGATGACGTGCGGGCGGAGCTTGCGACACGCCTTCCGGCCTACATGATGCCGGCTCAGTTTATAGAGATGAGCGAATGGCCGGTCACGCCGAGCGGAAAACTTGACCGCCGCGCGCTGCCGGCTTCCGGCGGAGCGGCAGACAGACAGGCATACACCGCCCCGCGGAACGTCACGGAAATGAAGCTTTGCGCCCTTTGGGAAGAGGTGCTGAAAAACGGCCCCGTCGGCATCCGGGATCACTTTTTTGAGCAGGGCGGCCATTCGTTAAAAGCGACGGCTCTCGTCTCCCGCATCGCCAAAGAGTTCGGTGTTCAGGTGCCGTTACAGGACATCTTCGCCCGGCCGACGGTGGAAGAGCTCGCCTCGGTCATTCAGGACTTGGAAGAGAGCCCGTATGAAGCGATTCAGCCTGCGAAAACACAAGATACCTATCCGGTGTCTTCGGCGCAGAAACGGATGTATGTGCTCCAACAGCTTGAAGACGGCGGTGTCGGCTACAATATGCCGGCTGTGCTGGAACTGACGGGCCCGCTTGACCGCGGCCGGCTGGAGAAGACGTTCCGGCAGCTTGTGGAGCGGCACGAGTCGCTCAGAACGTCCTTTGAAACGGGGCTTGACGGCGAACCGGTGCAGCGCATCCATGACAGCGTGCCGTTTCAGCTCGATGAGGCCGAGTCACTTGACGCATTT
>NZ_JBLTJB010000002.1:0-570742 GCF_053470005.1 Bacillus sp. N1(2025) | reverse complement strand
TGATCATATCTTCATCAAACAGATCCTTCGCATAATCCCAAGTCATCATTAATTGTCCGTCTCTTTCCGTGACTTGGAAATCTAAAAATACTTGAGGGGTCTGGCTTATTCCGTATTTTATTTTTCCTAATTTTGGCAGAACATCTGTAAATTCCGATTTATCGAATAACATACTAGTAAATACAATTGGCATAATCGCTTTACTAGTCATTTCTCTCTTACTTGCAATATTTCGTATAACATCAACACCACTATAAAAACGATGGTCTACTGCTTCAAATAATATATCTTGAACCATAGATGCTCTCTCCCAAAAAGCACTATGAACAGACAAATCAATATCTAACAGTAAAACTGATGTGAAATCTCCAATTAACTTCATTACGTCTGGATGAAAGGACTGCCGATTAAATAAAGTTAAATTAAGTGCCATTCTGGATTGATTGCTCCATTTGCCCAAAACTTCCGCATAAATTGTACATAAGAATACAGATGGTGTTACACCATACTGAGCTGCTAAGCCTTTCACAACATTCCATTCATGAGTTGTCAGACTCTTCTCCATGCGCTGAAATATTGGTCTCTCTATGAATTCTGGCTCACAAACTAATGGTAGCTGAGGTGCATAGGGAAAATCCTCTATTTTGGCTTGCCAATAGTCTTGAGCTTTTTGATAGGCGGAAGATTCACGAAAGCTCTCCAATGCCCTTACATAATCTGAAAATTGAAAGGTTAAAGGTTCAATCTCCATATTCGGTTTCTCATAATAATCCATTATCTCTTGTATTAAAATTAATAAACTGCCTCCATCAGCAATTAATAAGTCAATATCCAGGAAGA
The DNA here is from genome assembly GCF_053470005.1 of Bacillus sp. N1(2025). NCBI lineage: Bacteria > Bacillati > Bacillota > Bacilli > Caryophanales > Bacillaceae > Bacillus > Bacillus sp. N1(2025). Next base: position 569,902 of record NZ_JBLTJB010000002.1, on the reverse strand, counting down.
GATAATTTTTCTTCTCGCCAAGAATAAATGCAGACAACTCAAATAATGGCCAATGATCTTGTTGAAAAACAAAATGTGACCTGTGATTTCTTTTTTCCAATATACGTTTTTGTTGATCCTCTAAAGACAAGTCTTGTAAATCTTCAATACAAATATCATAAGAAGAATTAGAACGCCGAACTTTTTGCATTCCTGTATCATCAAAAATAGTACGCAGCATAAGCTGACGCTCTAAAACTCGATTCAATGCATCGTTTAAGCGTTTAATATCTAATTCTGTTTCAAACTCATAATAGGCATGTGTGGAGATGTTGCCCATTTCCATAATATTTTGTCTTCCAACTAAATAGGCTCCTTGTATTTCTGTTACCGGAAATGGCTCATACCACATGTCTTTATTCCCTGTTAATTCAGATGTTTGGACATCCTCTACCTGTAGTTGTTCCCCTACAATCGTAATTATTTGTTCTAGAGTAGACATTTTGAAAAGGCTTACAATGGGGATTTCAACTTGAAATCGTTGATTGATTTCATCCTGGAAACGAATCAACGTTAACGAACTAACTCCCATCCGAGAAATCGTATCGTCTACTTTCAAAGAAGGGATAGAGAATACTTCTTTTGCAATTTCAACGATTTGATTTTCAATCTCCGCTTTGTTCCATGCTGGCTTCTTTGCAGATTCCTTGCTACTCTCATAATAATATGGAGCTATTGCGATAACATCATCAAACTCATGATTCTCAAATCGCTCTATTAAAAGAAAACGTTGCACCTTTCCACTTGTTGTTTTCGGTATCGTTTTTATTGGAATTACATAATCTGCAGCTATTCCAACCCGTTCTAATACCATATCCTGCACTTGATGGGCAAGTGGCAAAAATGCCTTGGCATCTTTTCGATTATGTACAAATACTATAATTTCATCCCTGATCGATGACGGATTGCGAACACCACACACAACGACTTGAGACAACTCTGGGATCGCCAATGTTAACATATTTTCTATATCGCTAGCATAATAATTCTGACCATTTACAAACAGAATATCCTTCTTTCTGCCCATTACAATGAGTTCTCCATTGCGTAAAAGTCCTAAATCTCCTGTACAGAAGAAGCCCTGTTCATTAAAAGGGGAACTATCATGATTCATATATCCCTCAAATACATTTTTCCCCTTGATCACTATATTGCCTATGTAATTTTCCCCTAAGATGTGGTCTTCATCATCTACAATCAATATTTCTAATTCATATAATGGTTCTCCTACTATGGCAAACTCTGCTGCATTTGGCTCCTTCGTTTCTATATACTCCACTTCTTGACCAATACGAGCTTTATGACGGTTAATACATACACTTCTATTATGTCCTTCTTCAGGAATAGTAACAGCCAGACTAGCTTCTGCCATACCATAGACTTGATGGATCGTATTTTCACGCAAGCCAGAAGACGAGAATTTTTCATAAAATCGTCTAATGGTATCCATTGATATTGGTTCTGCACCACACATTATGTTTCGCACACTAGATAAATCAATATTTTCTAAATGTGAATCCTTTACAGTCTTTATCATCCAGTCTAATCCAAAATTCGGACTTACAAGCACCGTTGCTTTTAATTGCGCACATTTTTGAAGATATAGCCAAGATTTCTTTAAAAATGTACCCGAATTTAGAAGGGAATGAGATATACCCGCAAATATCGGAGTTAAATGATAACCGATCAAGCCCATATCATGTGTCAATGGTAACCAACTAGCCATGACATCATTTGTGTCTAGTTTCAAACGATCTACTATCTGTGCCAAATTATAAACTAGATTTTCATGTGTTAATTTTACTCCTTTAGGGTTACCTGTGCTGCCAGACGAATATTGTATATACGCTAAGTCCTGACAATCTACTGTAACGCATTGCCCCTCTTCCATATTACATGCTAAGGTTTCATACTCTAAGTATTTCAAATTATTGGCTTCATAACTTTCTCTAAACGTATTTAAATTTCTTTCATCAGTAATTATCCACGCATTCGGCAACTGCTTACTTACTTTCACTAACTTCTTGAAAGCTTCAGTGTCAGGCGATGCAATTAGCGGTACAGACAGAGGAACGGGGATCATGCCTCCTAAAATACAACCCCAAAACAACCTTATAAAGAATAAATTATTGTTTGTCTGAAAGATAATATAAGAGCCCTTCTGAAATCCCTGCTTTTGTAGTGCCCCTAAGATGGATTTGGCATTAAAATAAAGACTTTCATAAGACTCAAACAATTCAGAGCCATCGGATTGAGTAAAGTAAACTCCCCTTGATTTCTCGTTAGCATAAATTCCAAGTAATTGATCAAGTGTTATATTAACTCCATCCTCTAATACTGATTTTGTATAGGGTTTCATATTGCACCTCTTAAAAAGTTATTGTTTTTATGCTGCGATATTATCTTTGTTACAATTGATGCAACGTCTTGATCTTGCCTCTTTAATATTAAAATTTATGTTGAGAATTATTTATGTATATTGGCTTCTATAATTCTATTATATTATATTTAAGGATTATATCAACAAAATTCTTAAAATTTTTCCAGCTCAAAGGTCGTGGTTTAAACCCACCGCCCTTAGCCTTCGGTTTGGATAGTAATAATCAGAATCACTTAAAAAAACACTCAATAATGCCCCCGTTGTCAAGACACGATTTTTTGAGGAAAAAGTTATGTCCTTCTTATCATGTCATGTAGCATTTCAGGATGCGATCTGTTCTCAATATATCATTTTTTTACATTTTCCAATTTAATAGCGTGCAGAAAGGCAAACAGCCTCTGCACGCTTGTGTATAAATCTTAAATTTCAACTTATATCTTATATCATACAGCAGTCATTTTCTTGATCATCCAGACGGTGCTACATCAAATGCTCATCGGTTTCCCTTGATAGTCAACGAAAACAAATTCACTATCGATACGAACTTGTCGATTAATGAGATTATAAATATCTTCTGCTGTTTCTTTTGGATGTGTCGGGGCTATCATTCCTCCCATATCCGTCCTTACCCACCCTGGATGGACGGAAAGGACTTGAATGCCTTCATTCTTTAATGCTACATGGAGCTTCTCGGACAACATATTTAAGGCAGCTTTCGACAATCCATAAGGATAATCACCACTATATGCATTTGTTAGACTACCACCTTCTGACGAGATGTTGATAATGGATTGATTCTCACCCTTTTTCAGCAAAGGTAGAAAATGTTTAATCACACGGGCTGGTCCTAACGTGTTGACATCAAATGCTAGTTTGATAGCCTCTATATCAAGATCCTCAATAGACGTACCCCTTCCATTAAGAATGGCAGCATTATTGATAATCACATCAAGACTTTCACCTACATTACGAGCTGCTTCACGAACAGATTCCTCGTCTGTGACATCTAAATGAAGAATTTCTAACTGGTTGCTATTTTTCTCTTTTAATTTGGTTAATTGAGTCCTTTTTTGTTCATTCGGATCTCTGACTCCAGCAAAAACTCGGTACCCTTTTTCTAATCCAACTTCGACAAATCCAAGCCCTAAGCCCCTATTTGCCCCAGTAATTAATATATCCACCATAATCCTCCCAGATTTTTTTTAATAGTTACTTCATTTTGCATTGAAAAATCAACAATTGGCCTCTTCTCTTTATTATACCCTCCTATCCTTAACCAAATTGTAATCATTAAATTAAGTAATTCTACAAATTTAAGGTTCCATATCGCATCTATTTGAGTATCAAAGGTTTTAATTTCATAATATAAATTATAAAAAAAATGAACAAAACTAATACAACCCTCTTCTACCTTTACATGATCTAACAATTTCAGTTCAAATCCACAGTTACATTTTTTTAATGTTTTTCTTATCGGAGATATCTTACTGTTACATCTTGGGCATTCATTAACCAAATACAAATTATGTATGGGACAAATAACATTAACTGTATAGTTCCAAATTTTAATTGTGGATTTTCTTTCATTCCTCTTTCCCATAATTCTCTAGGCGTAGCCCCTCTTCTAGAATCGTAAGAATTTGCAATTAAATCTAAAAGTTCTATATGTAGCATATATATAAACCCTTGCATAGTAATACACGCTTTTCCTTCTGAATCATATTGTCCCCGTTCAAGAGGATTTGAAAAAGTCGTTCCTTTTAAGCTATATCCCTTTCTTATATCATCCTCAGTCATAATTGAATATATCCAATCTTGTTGTTCACAGTACATCTTTCCTACCTCAAACTTAACGCCAAAATTATAGGGTTAAGACAATCAGTAATTTCAAGTTGGATAAAAAGAGGATTTTTAATAGGAAATGGTGATTCAGGAGGGAAAAGGTTTGCATTAGAAGATATACAGATGTTTCAAAAAAATATATTACTCTAAAAGAAATTGCGGAAAAGCATAATACCATCTCTGTGTATATGATGAAAAAATTAAAGTGGGATGGGAATTGAGCCGATTTCAGGTATTGAGATTGATGGGAGCGAAGGATATCTTTATAAAAGTGAAGATGTAATGGTGATATTATAACCTACCAGTTACGTATTTTGGTAAACATGTAATAGGTAGGTGTTTTACGTTTGTAATTGAATTTTAAAAGTGGTATTTGTGGACTTGAATGTCTTTTAATACATTAATGGGGAAAAGTATTTTATTTCCATCATTGAACTTTGGACCAGAAATAGAATGGATTTTTCCAGTATAATTTTTCTCATAGAATGCTTTTTAAATCATTAGAATTTTTCGCAACATGGATTCCTCAAATATTGCCATAGTATATATCAAACTAGAATTTTCATAACCATTATAATCAGTTATTCTTAATATATATCCTGCTAAAGATTCATCTTCTAAAGGTTTTGGAGTTAGCAATAACCTTTCCAATAAGCCATACCTCTCCTTCATTTATTTTTTTATTATTTCAAAATAAAACAGCTAAGAAAATATAATTTTCTTAGCTGTTTTACTTTCTAGCTGATTTTGAAATCTAGTTTAGGAGTTCTTGAAACTATTCCGAATAATTATGAAAAATCACATTATAATGCTGTCATTTCTTCGTGCTCGTGTTCATCCTGCACGAATAAAATACCTAATTCATGATGTTCGCCTTCATAGGACGCGCGCTGATCAAACCGGATCTCACCGTTCAGGCCGATGATCTCCAATTTTACAAATGCGCGGTTTTTTTGAAGTGCTTCATAAAAATCCGATACATGCTTCACGGGGATGCCGTTTACCTTCGTAATAATCTCACCGATCTTCAGCTCAAGATCGTCCGCGGGTGTGTTCGGAATGATGCCGAGCACCATTAAGCCCTGATCCCGCTTAGAGAAATAAAACGGAGCCGCGTTATCGTTCAGCCGCTGTCTCAATGATAAAAACAGGCGTCCGAGCACCGCAATACAAGCGGCAGCTCCGGCAAGCGGAGTCCACCAAAGGGCCGCTGCCCCGAATACGGCCACGATAATCCCGAGAATCATGACACGTTTCGCCGTTATCCTTATGCTGACTTCCGGAAGTGACCCCTGCACACGCTGTCCGAAGCCGGCGATATAAGGAATCCAGATCAAATGGAAAGAGCCGCCCGGCACGGTAAAGACAGGCCACCAGGAAAGGTGTGACTCAAGCCCGCTGCCCGGCACCAATAAGAAAAGCGGAAACAGCCATGCGCGATTCGCCAATTGTCGGCCGATGGGCAGGCCTCTGCTGCTGACGACAAGCGCCGGAGATGTTTTCAGATGCGCTGAACGGCAGGCAGCCGCTCCCTCCGTGATAATCAAAAGGCCCATAAACACGGCCGCCGATGCCCAATTCACGCCGAATGCCTGCGGAAACCGATCCGCAAACGGCACTGTGTGGGTATACTGAAGGATAAACGCAATGAACATGCCGGCGCTGACAATATAAGCTGAGGACAGCCAATTCATACGGAACGTCAGCGAAGCCAAAGCCGTCACAGCCGCGATTATGCCGAGAAGACCGAATGGAATCGAAATTCCCAGTCCAAAAAATAATATGGAGAGAAGAATACCCGGTATAAGTCCTTTTATGTATGTAAAGATAAGCTCGTCATACATATCCGCGATTTTTGTATGAAACGTATGGCGTTCACGTTTGATCCGCAAATATCCGCATGCGAGACTTATGATGATAAAAAACCAGAACATCGGGTGCAAAAAAAACAGACCGATACTTTTCAGAAGTTCAATTCCCCATTGAACAGACACTGCTTTCACCGCCTCAAGCCAAACATTTTAATTCTATTCTACCAAATAATCATTGGCTTGAATATCTCAAACGTCTATCTCTCTTCCGTCATCCACAGCGTTACATTTGAGAGAGAGAAATCTTTCAGATAGTGGTCAACCTCCACCTCGATCACGCCGCTGATCAGAAGCATGGACCGCTTAATATCCGTCAGATTGATTCCTAAACGTTTATGGTTTTTCATTAAGTAAGTGAAATAATGCTTCGCACACTCTTCATTGATTTCGTGAACGCATTCAACATTTGTGTAATTGACCAGGTATCTGCTGAACAGCATAAGAAGACTTAGTGCTTTTGTTGATGAAAATGTGACGTCTTTTGTTCTGTCTTTTAGTTGTTCCACTAATTCATAATATTTTTTTTCACGCACAATACTTGCCCTCTTCAATTGTGAACCCCCATTTTTTTATCCAGATAAGCACGGGTGATTACAGCTGCCGTGCTGAAGCGCCGCAAACACTTCTGCTTTCGATACTGAAATGCAGCTGCCAAACTAAAACTGTTCTCTATTAGAACCTTCTTTTATTGTAAGAACTAAAACTGACTGAGGCAACTTTCAAAAGTTTCATTTTGAATACATATTAACTCGGCATAAAGTCTCTCTTCTCTATAAATATCGGGTAATGTTTGTCCTTTATAAATGTTTAAATGTGAAAATTTTTTTAATATCTTGTCAAAACCGACATAATTATATGTCTTTTAGTTCATTTTTAGAGAGTGACAAAAGAAACAGGAGACGTAAAAAACGCCTCCTTTTCATTTATTTTACAAATAATGATTTTAACGCCATTTGCAGCTGTAAATCATTTTTTTCGTCAGATTTCTGTTCATTCATCAGCTGATTCATTTTTTCCGCTGTCTTTTTATCAATGACCGCTGTTTTATCAAGCTTGTACCGGTCTTGAAACGCCAGAACGGCTTTTTTCATTGTTTTGCTGAAATAGCCGTCTGCTCTGCCCGGGTCGAAGCCTAGGCCTTTCAGCAGGATTTGGGCGTGCTTGACATCCGCGCTGTTCATATCAAGCTGAAGCGGCTGTTTCAGCTGAAGCGGTCCCGCCGCAAAATAATCCGGCTGGCTCACAGCGATTGTCGGAGCAATGCCTTTTTTGTGAATCCAATTGCCTTTCGGTGTCAGCCATTTGTAAAGCGTCAATTTAATGTTGCTCCCGTCTCCCATAGGCACGGCCTGCTGAACCGTTCCTTTACCGAAAGAAGTGTCACCGACAACGTCATAATGTCCCGCTTCTTTTAACGCACCCGCAAGAATTTCTGAAGCGGAGGCGCTTCCTTTATCCGTAATGACATTGACGGGATACGGCTTCTTATGTTTTAAGGTTGAGAAATATTGTTTTTTATCGCCGTTACGCTCCGCAATTTGGATATACGGAATGTCTTTTGTGATGAAATGCTTTAAAATTTGTTCGACGCTTTGAAGGTAGCCGCCGGGATTCCCTCTTACATCAAGGACGAGACCGTCAATCCCTTGTTTTTCAAGCTTTTTCAGCGCCGCGGCGAAGTCCTGGGCGGTATGCTCGGAAAATGTCGATATGCCGATGTAGCCGACATGATGGCCGCCTGATTCTTTGCGGGAAGCAAATACGGTTTCAAGCGGGATTTCCGCTCTTTTAATCCGGAATGACAGCTGTTTATCAGTACCCGGACGCTGTATTTTAATAGAAACCTTCGATCCTTTTTTTCCTCTGATTTTCAGCACGGCTTCGTTTAAACCTTTCCCGTTCATTGACTCGCCGTTTATGCTGATGATTTCATCATTCGGCTTGAGGCCCGCTTTTTCCGCCGGAGATTGCTTAAACGGTGATACGATAATGATTTTATTGTCTTTCATACCGACTTCAGCGCCGATCCCTTCGAAAGAAGAATCAAGAGAATCGGAAAACTGCTTGGCGGTCTGCTTGTCCATATAAACGGAATAAGGGTCGTTTAATGTAGACAGCATCCCCTGAATCGCTCCTTCAAGAAGCTTTTCTTTATCTACATTTTCCACGTATTCGTTCGAGATCAGCTCATATGCTTTTTCGATTTTATCCATTGCCCGGCTTCTTTCTGCGTCTGATGAATTCGGCTGTGCCGCCCCGGCAATATGGGCTCCGCCGCACATGATGCTGACGGCAGCTATCACTGCGATCATTTTCTGCTTCATCGTTTACCTCCTCTTAGTCCTTTTACGAAAACCTGGAGATAGTATGTGTAAATTGCAAAGAATTCATGTAACGGCAACAAAAAAATGAAAAAGCGAGATTGTTACATATATATGGGTAACGTATAATATTTTGTATGCAATTCATTAAATATACAGGAGAATGCGATATGAAAATAAAATTATCGATTTTATCCGCGGCGGTTCTGGCCGCAGGCATTACCGCCTTTGTCTGGCCAAAAACAGAGGCCAATGAAAAAACGCAGACGTACGCCTTGTATGTTTCTCCGGCAGGCAGCGACCAAAATGAAGGAACGAAAGAAAAGCCGTTCCGCACATTAAAACATGCGGCTGAAAAGGCAGAGGCCGGGACAACCGTATTGATTCGGGAAGGGACGTACGATGAAACGTTTGAAGTAAAGCACAGCGGCACGGCCGAAAAGCCGATTACATTTCGGAACTATCAGAATGAGCATGTCTCAATCAGCGGCAAATCTGCGCCAAAAAGCGATTCTGAAACTCCGTTAATTCAAATCCGCAATAAACAGTACATTACCATTCACGGCGTTACGCTTGAGAATCTCTCCGTATCATCAGAAGATGCGACGGCCATGGGGATCTGCGTTACCGGATCAAGCAGTCATATCAACATTGACGGCAACCATATCCGAAACATTAAAACCACGGCTGATGAGGGAAATGCACACGGCATTGCGTTTTACGGCACAGGCGCCATGAAGGATGTCAGCATCACAAATAATACGGTTGAAAAACTGACGCTCGGCGCAAGCGAAGCGGTCGTGCTGAACGGGAATGTTGACGGATTTAAGATTGCCGGCAATACCATCCGGGACAATAACAATATCGGGATTGACGTGATCGGATACGAAGGAACGTCCAAGCAAAACGACTATGCACGAAACGGCGTCATTGAAAACAATACGGTGAGCCATAACTCTTCTTACGGAAATCCCGCTTACGGAGATGAATATTCAGCGGGCGGTATTTACGTTGACGGCGCAGAACATGTGGACATTAAGAATAACACCGTTTACAACAATGACCTCGGCATTGAAGCCACTTCCGAACATAAAGGGAAATACGCACGAGATATCCGGATTACGGATAACAAGGTGTACGGCAATGCTTACACCGGTATTTCAATCGGAGGCTATGACACGAAACGCGGCGGCACCATCAATTCGGTGATCGCTCATAACATTATGTATCGAAATGACACGAAGGACCTTGACGGCGGCCAGCTGCTGCTGCAGTACGGCACAAAAGGGAACACGATCGAAAAAAACATCATGACGGCAAGCGGTTCACGGATTTTTATCGCAAATGATTATACGAAAAACGAAGGCAATACCGTTAATCATAACGTCTATCACAAAGAAGCGGGAAAAGACGGCATTTGGTATTGGAAGAACAGAGAATATGATTCATTCACAGCGTACCAAAAAGGAACGGCAAACGATTCGGATTCCATTTATGCGGACCCGATGTACCGTGACGAATCGTCTTATGACTTTACATTAAAGCCCGGATCACCGGCCCTGCCCGTCATTCAGTAACGAAACCATTAAAAAAAGCCAGTCTATATCAGACTGGCTTTTGTATTTATACACGAAGGAATTTCCGGATGGAAGTCAGACTTCCCCATACTCCGATAACCGCGCCGATCAGAATGAGCACAAGTGATACTTGGAACACAAACGGGCTGTACGGCAGAAGTGAAACAAATGAGCCCTGAACTTTCGGGGCCACCCAAGCGACCATCGACTGGTACGTACTCAGCACGAGAGCGATCGGTATGATAGAACCGAATACCCCCAGCAGCAGCCCTTCCAGGAAGAACGGCCAGCGGATAAACCAGTTTGTCGCGCCGACAAGCTTCATGATTTCAATCTCTTTTCTTCTGGCGAAAATCGTGATTTTAATCGTATTTGAAATTAAGAACATCGCCGTGAACAGAAGGCCGATGATTAACGCAATCCCGATGTTGCGTGACACCCCGACGATCTTAAACAGACGGCTGACTTCTTCTTTCCCGTATGTCACTTTATACACATGATCAAGCTTCTCAATTTTTTTCGCGACTTTCGGCGTATCATGCGGATCTGTCGTTTTGACGATAAACGCGTTGTTCAGCGGGTTTTCCTGATCTTGCATTTTCATGGCCTTTCCGCTGTCGCCGAAGCTTTTGACCAATTGATCAAGCTCTTTATCTTTAGATGAAAACTCTACGCTTTGGATTCCCGAGATGTCTTTAATCTCATTCTGCAGCGTATCCTGCGTTTTCTTATTAGACGTCAGATCGATTAATACTTTAATTTCCACTTCTTTTTCAGCATTTTTAGCCATGTTGTTTAAATTCAGCATAATGACTAAAAACACGCCGACCAAAATCAATGTAACGGTAACGGCGCTGATGGATGCAAATGTCATCCATGTGTTTCTTCCGAGAGATTTAAAACTCTCACGCAAATGGCGCCCGAGAATTTTAATCATAAGAACCATACTCCCCTCTTGACTCATCACGCACAATAATTCCGTCTTCGATCGCGATGACCCGTTTCTTCATGGTGTTTACTATTTCTTTATTGTGTGTCGCCATCACGACGGTCGTTCCGCGGTTATTAATCTCTTCCAGCGTCTTCATGACTTCCCATGATGTTACCGGATCAAGGTTGCCCGTCGGTTCGTCAGCTATCACGACGTCAGGATTGTTGACGATGGATCTTGCGATGGAAACACGCTGCTGTTCTCCTCCGGAAAGCTGGTCGGGAAACTGCCGCGCTTTATGCTTCAGCTGCACAAGATCGAGCACTTCGAGCACGCGTTTTTTAATGACTGACTGCTGCTCTCCGATAACCTCAAGCGCGAACGCGACGTTTTCAAATACCGTCAGTTTCGGAAGAAGTTTGAAATCTTGGAAAACAACACCTATTTTACGCCGCACGAAAGGAATCTCTTTTTCTTTCACAGACGCGAGATCTTTATGATTAATCAATATTTGCCCTTTTGTCGGTTTTTCTTCTCTGTAAATCATTTTAATAAAAGTAGATTTACCGGCTCCGCTCGGTCCTACGACATATACAAATTCTCCGGGATGAATCATGACTGACAGCCCGTTAATCGCTTTTACACCGTTCGGATAGGATTTATATACTTCTTTCATCTCTATCATGAAATCACCTAATCTTTTAATTATGTCTTGCAGCCATAGAGTTCGCAAACGTACAGCGGTTTATGGCCGATTTACCAGGAAACAGATGAAAAATCTGAAAGTTCCTTTTCCTCAGTACACTTCATTATACGTCAAATTTAGACATATTACTATTACAGTTTCTTTTCATTCCCAGGCCGTGAAAAAACCTTGCCCCTATAACAGGCAAGGTTTTTCTGTTATTTTTTCTGTGACAGCCATTTTGCGATCTTCGCGGCTTCCTCATCATTTACAAGATGGCTCGGCATATTGCCGCGTCCGTTTTTAATGATGCTTTCAATTTTAGCTTCATCATACTTCCCGCCGACTTCCTGTAAATTCGGACCTCCGCCGCCTTCTAAGTCTTTACCGTGACAGCCGATACAGCTTTGCTGATAAAGCTCTTCTCCCGCTGACGCAGATGCTTTTGACCCGCCTGAGCTGTCAGAGCTTTCTTTTTTCGATTCATTGGAACCGCCGCATGCCGCCAGCAGGACGGACATGGTCAGAACCAGCGCCAGCAGCGCCCATTTTGATTTCATATGTAAGATGCACCCCTTCGCTATTATAACCCCGTTTACGCGCGTTTGAAACCCTCGCCGAGCACCTCGCTTGCGTCTGCGACAATGACAAAGGCTGACTCATCAATTTGTTTGACGATTTGTTTCAGTTTTGTGAATTCGGTCTGGCCGACGACACACATTAAGATCGGCCGGTCATGTTCCGTATACCCGCCGACTGCGGAAATCTTCGTCACACCCCTGTCGATTTCTTTAAACACAGCCGACCTGACGGCTTCTTCATGCTGCGTAATGATTAAAGCCATTTTGGAGCGGTTGAACCCGACCTGCACGACATCAATCGTTTTGCTTGAAATAAATACCCCGAGCATCGCATACAGTCCCTGCTCCACTCCGAAAACGAGCATCGCGCTCAGCACAATTAATCCGTCCATGATGGCAAGGCACGTTCCCAGCGACAGTCCCGTGTATTTGTGAATGATCTGCCCCGCCAGAGCCGTTCCCCCCGTGGAGCCTTTGCCGAGATACACGATGCCGATTCCCGTTCCGATCCCGACGCCTCCGAAAATCGCGGCCAGCAGTTCATGGGTCGTCGCGGCAGGCAGATCTCTTGTTAAATAGACAGCGAGCGGCAGAACGATGGAACCGACCAGTGTCTTCATTCCGAACTTCCCGCCGAGAATAATCACTCCGGCGATAAACAAAGGGATGTTAATAATCCACTGCACGTAAGCCGGTTCAAAACCAAACGTTTCTAAAATGGTGCTGATCCCGCTTACTCCCCCCGCTGCTATACGGTTCGGCAGCAAAAATACGTTAAACACGACCCCCGTAATCGCCGCGCCGATCATGATGTATATATAATCTTTGATCAGACGGAGCGGCTTATTGTGATTCACATCCATGCAAAATCCTCCGTTCTCCGATTTTCTCTCGATAGCATTTTAAGTCTTCCCGGCTTAGAAGTAAATAACAGCCAAATACCGTATTAATTTGCTAAAGCGCTGTTGTGAAAAATGGAAAAAGAGAACGGATAAAAAAACACACCTTGCCACAGGCAGGTGTGTTCCCGGATTACGACAGTTTAGAACGTAAATAGGCGTCAATGAAGATATCGATATCTCCGTCCATAACCGCCTGCACGTTCCCCATTTCCGTATTGGTGCGGTGGTCTTTCACCATGGAGTACGGATGGAAGACGTACGAGCGGATTTGGCTGCCCCAGCCGATTTCTTTCTGTTCACCGCGGATTTCGTCAAGCTCCGCCTGCTGTTCTTCAATTCTGCGCTGATACAGCTTCGCTTTGAGCATTTTCATCGCCCGGTCGCGGTTTTTGATTTGTGAACGTTCCGTCTGGCACGTGACGACTACATTTGTCGGCAGGTGGGTGATCCGAACGGCTGAATCAGTCGTATTGACGTGCTGTCCGCCGGCACCGCTCGCCCGGTACGTATCAACTTTAATATCTTCGGTACGAATATCAATGTCGATTTCTTCATTGAATTCAGGCATGACTTCACATGACACGAATGACGTGTGGCGGCGGCCTGATGAATCAAATGGAGAAATCCGCACGAGGCGGTGTACGCCTTTTTCCGCTTTTAAATAGCCGTATGCATTGTGGCCTTTAATAAGCAGTGTGACTGACTTAATTCCTGCTTCATCTCCCGGGAGATAATCTAGCGTTTCAACTTTGAAACCGCGTCTTTCCGCCCAGCGGGTATACATTCTGAGCAGCATGGAACCCCAATCCTGAGATTCCGTACCGCCGGCGCCCGGGTGAAGTTCTAAAATCGCGTTATTTTTATCATATGGTTCACTGAGCAGCAGCTGAAGCTCAAATTCATTCAATTCCTTCGTTAATGACTTCAGCTCTTTCTCGAGCTCTTGCTGAAGGTCCTGGTCAGGTTCTTCTTTTAAAAGATCATGTGTCATTTGCAGCTCTTCGTGAGACTCGCTCAGCTGATGATATGAGTTCACGTATTCCTTCAGACCGTTCGCTTCGTTAATGACGGTTTGGGCCTTCTGCTGGTCATTCCAGAATTCCGGTTCCGCCATCTTTTCATCTAATTCTGCAATGCGGGCTTCCTTTGATTCGAGGTCAAAGAGACCCCCTGAAGTCCGCTAAACGAGAAGCCATATTTTCGAGCTCTGCCCTGATTTCTGATAATTCCATTCCATTCACCTCATTAAAAGATCCGGGGCGCCATAAGACGCAGACCCGGTCATGTTCGCTTCATACAGTCGAGACTATTCTGTCCGGCCGCAGCAATTTTTATATTTTTTTCCGCTGCCGCAATGGCAAGGCGCGTTGCGTCCGATATCCACAACTTTGCGCACCGGCGCTTTTTTCGCTTGTTTGGCCTCATCGCCGTCCTGCGGCTGATGAGCCGTCGTTTGGCCCTGAACAACTTCTTCGCGTTCCAGATTGCTTTCAATCTCGGCCTTCATGACGAATTTCGCAACTTCGTCCTCAATGGACTCAATCATGTGCTCAAACATTGCGAAGCCTTCCATCTGATATTCACGCAGCGGATTTGTCTGCGCATAAGCGCGGAGGTGAATCCCTTGACGCAGCTGATCCATCGCATCAATATGATCCATCCATTTTGAATCAACGGCACGCAATACGATGACTTTTTCAAATTCACGCATCTGCTCTTCGCCGAAATTCTCTTCTTTGTCATTATATTTCGTCATGATGCGGTCCATGATCATCTCATGCATCTCATCCGGTTCTTTTCCGAAGATATCGCTCTTTTCAAGAGCGCCTTCATCAAGATACGTTGTATTCACCAGCTCCACGAGGCCGTCAAGATTCCATTCTTCCGGAAGCTCCTCTTTTGGCGTATAAGCGGCAATCGCACGCTCCAGTGAAGACTTGATCATGCCTTCCACAATGTCACGCAGGTTTTCAGAGTCAATGACTTCAAAACGCTGCTTGTAAATGACTTCGCGCTGCTGACGGAGCACGTCGTCATATTGAAGAAGCTGTTTACGTGAATCAAAGTTGTTTCCTTCGACACGTTTTTGAGATGATTCCACGGCGCGTGACACCATTTTGCTCTGAATCGGCGTGGAGTCATCCATACCGAACCGGTCAAGCATCGCCATCGTCCGTTCAGCTCCGAAACGGCGCATCAATTCATCTTCCATTGAAAGATAAAATTGTGTGATGCCCGGGTCTCCCTGACGTCCTGAACGTCCGCGGAGCTGATTGTCAATCCGGCGGGATTCGTGGCGTTCCGTACCGACGACTGCGAGGCCGCCAAGCTCTTTTACGCCTTCGCCGAGTTTAATGTCGGTTCCGCGTCCCGCCATGTTGGTCGCAATCGTGACAGCGCCTTTTTGTCCCGCTTCTTCAATAATCTGAGCTTCACGCTCATGGTTTTTGGCATTCAGCACCTGATGCGGAATCCCTTTGTTTTTCAGAAGTTTAGAAATCAATTCAGACGTTTCAACGGCAACCGTACCGACAAGAACCGGCTGTCCGGTCATGTAGCGCTGGGCGACATCCTCCGCCACCGCCTTGAATTTCCCTTCCATTGAGCGGTAGATCAAGTCCGGACGGTCGTCACGGATGACCGGCTGGTTGGTCGGGATGGATACAACCTGCATGTTATAAATATTACGGAATTCTTCCTCTTCCGTTTTTGCGGTACCGGTCATACCGGCCAGCTTTTCGTACATACGGAAATAGTTTTGGAACGTAATCGTCGCCAATGTCATGCTTTCATTTTGAATCTCCAGGCCTTCTTTCGCCTCAATCGCCTGGTGAAGACCTTCGCTGTAGCGGCGTCCTTTCATCAGACGGCCGGTGAAGGAATCAACGATGACGACCTGGCCGTCCTCAACAACATAATCCACGTCTTTCTGCATCGCCGCATGGGCTTTTAAAGCCTGGTTGATATGGTGGTTCAAGGCCACGTTTTTGACATCAAACAGGTTGTCGATGCCGAACGTTTTTTCAGCCTTCGTCATTCCTTCTTCCGTCAGCTGAACGCCCTTCGTTTTGACGTCATACGTATAATCCTGATCTTTCTTGAGTGTGCGGACAAACGCATTTGCCTGCACGTACAGTTTTGTGGACTTCTGAGCTTGTCCGGAAATAATCAATGGCGTTCTCGCTTCATCGACTAAAATTGAATCGACTTCATCAATAACGGCAAAATGAAGCGGGCGCTGCACCATTTGTTCTTTATAGAGCACCATGTTGTCACGCAAATAATCAAAGCCGAGTTCATTGTTCGTTGAATACGTGATATCGGCTGCGTAAGCTTCGCGTTTTTCGTCTTTTGACATCGAATTCAGGTTCAGGCCGACTGTAAGCCCGAGAAACGCAAAGATTTCTCCCATTTGCTGGGCATCACGGCTCGCCAGATATTCGTTGACCGTTACGACGTGAACGCCTTTTCCCGTCAAGGCATTTAAATACACGGGAAGCGTGGACGTCAGCGTTTTCCCTTCCCCTGTTTTCATTTCGGAAATGTTCCCCTCATGAAGGGCGATGCCCCCCATCAGCTGCACTTTAAACGGGAACATGCCGGTTACGCGGCGGGAAGCTTCACGAACGACGGCAAACGCTTCGACAAGAAGATCATCCGTTGTTTCTCCTTTTTCAAGCCGCTCTTTAAATTCTGCCGTTTTATGTTTAAGCGCCTCGTCAGAGAGATTTTCATAATCTCCTCTTACGGCATCAATGTCATTTGCTATTTTTTCGTATTTGTTCAGCGCACGTTTGGTCGGATCAAACATTTTATTTAAAATCCCAAGCATCTATAACGCTCCTCTATGTTCACATGCAGATTTTGCATGGAATAAATGATAATTTTCTGTCCATGTATACCTCTCATTATCATAACATACCTTTTGCTATTTCCAAAGAATTTGCAGATAAAGATAGAGAAAAACCTTCCGCGCGTTCACGGAAGGCTGGGTGGGTTTATTCAGTCGGTTCAATTAATCCGTATTTGCCGTCATTTCTGCGGTAAACGACATTTGTGAGATTCGTCTCCGCGTTGGTGAATACGAAGAAATTATGTCCGAGCATATTCATTTGGAGAATCGCTTCTTCATTATCCATCGGTTTTAAATTAAAACGCTTTTGACGGACAATTTCCGGGCTGTCATCTTCAATTTCGTCCTGAACCGCTACGCCCGTATCAGCAGCGCTGCCGTTTTCGAAATAATGTTTCGGAAGACCCTGCTCGCGGAATTTTCGGTTGACTTTTGTTTTGTGCTTTCGGATTTGACGTTCCAGCTTGTTTGTTGCGAGATCAATTGCATTGTACATATCCTCGTTATGCACTTCGGAACGAAGCGCCAGATCAGTCATCGGAATGGTGACTTCAACTTTGGATTCCTTATCATTATAGAATTTTAAGTTGACGTTCACATCGGCATTGACGCTCTGCTCGAAATATCGCTCCAGCTTGCCGATTTTTCTCTCCACATGATCCTTTAACGCAGGTGTAACCTCAATGTTTTCTCCTCTGATATTGTAGTTCATCAAAGAACGCCTCCCTTTATCTAAGGATATGTAACTATTTCTCTTTTACCCCTTCTGATCCCTGCTGAAACGTTAAAATAATGTGTAAATTCGGTGAACGATGACGAATGGTGTCGGTATTATCCGGCAGCTTCCGGCAGGATTATAAGTATATGCAGAAGACGCAGGCAAAAGACCTGCCGCTTGCAGCAGGTCTAGTGAAGAACATACGGTTTGATGCAGGCGTGCGTCTGCTCCATCCATAGCTTATAATGCGGCAGAAAGATGGTTTTTAAAAACTCCTGAAAAGGGGCGGACGGGAAATCATAATCATTTAACATGCTGAAATCCTGAAAGATCTCGTCAAAAGAGCGGATCGCCGTCTCCACGCATCGGCACTCAATGATAGACAGCAGAAGCGCATGAGAGGAATCGAGATGAAAAAAAGCCTGAATCAAATCGTTGTAAATCCGCTCGCCCTCCGTCTTAAAAAAATCATCCTGCGTGTCCAACAGGTAGCAAAGCCCCTCATCAATCGTAAAAAGAAGCTGGTAATAGGCTGACACCAAATGGTAATCGTTCAAACTTCTCAAAACACTCACCTATTTGCGTTTGTCGTAATAACGGCCGTCACTTGTCGTTTGATGATACGGATTGAAATACGTATTATGGTAGATTCGTTTTTTCTTAAGCGTTTTTATTTCATTTCGGATACCATCCTGAATCCGCTTCACTTCGCCGGTAATCAGGCGGTCCATCGCGGCCACCTGCTGAAGCAGCGTTTTTTCTTCTTCGGAAAAAGGCGGCTTTATGCCCGCAAGCATCTCCTCCCTTTTCTCCGTAAATGCCGTAACGCTGCTGATAAGACTGTCGCTTTCCGGGGCGTCCTTCAGCGCGGCGTACATGTTCTTCGTTTCGTTATACAAAGCAAAGACATTGCTGTTCATCAGGCAAGGCCGCCCGCGCCATGGCTGTTTTTCCGTTCACTCTGCATGGCCTGCTTCCACGTGTCGCGAAATTCAGTAACGAGCTTTTCCGCTTCATCTAAAAATTCTCCGTTATTCTGCACGTTCGCGTCGATCAGCCGGCGGCGGATGTAATCATAAATGGATGACATCTGTTCAGAAATCTCAATCTCCCGGTTTAACGTGATGCTGAGCTCTTGAATGATGTTTTGCGCCTTTACGATATTTTCATTTTTGGCTTCAAGGTTGTTTTGCTTCATCGCCTGCCTTGCCAGCTTAATGAATCGCAGGCAGCCGTTATAAAGCATAAGGGTCAGCTCTTCCGGAGCGGCTGTAAAGACGGATGTCTGCTGATAAGCAGCAAAAGGATTATTTATTGCCATTTTTATAAAACCTCCAAGGTTATGATGTTGAAGATCCTAACATTGACGTGAGATATGAAGATTGGCTGTTCAATTTCTCCAATGCCGTATCCAGTGCGCTGAACTTTTTATAATATCTCGTTTCGATATCATCCAGCTTCGTTTTCATATTGGAAATATTTGTTTCTATTTCATTCAGGCTTTTTCCGATGGCAAAGCTGGTTGATACCGAGCTTTCCGTACCCGCCTGTTTTGAAATTTGAGTCTGCATTTTGTTTAATGTGTCTTTTAATCTCCGGGCAATCCCCTGTTCCTCCGGGTTTTTGGTTTTCGCTGTATCAGGGCTGTCTGCATTAAACAGTTTAGCCACGAGAGAAGGGTTCTCGGTAATTTTCTGTTTCAGTTTCGCTTCGTCTTTAATAACAAGTTTTCCTTGATCCGTATAACTATCAGACGTCTCAATTCCGAAATCGGCAAGCTGATATTTTTTCCCGTCAATCGTAACCGTTGAGTACAAATCAAGCCGCATCTCCGCCAAACCGTTCTGCAGCGTGCTGTCGCTCCGTAATAAACCGCTTTTGGCTTTTGCCTCCCACTGCTCAATCTGCTTATCGGTCATCGCTTCTCTTTGTTCATCGGTTAGCGGCTTATAATCGCGGTATTTTGATTCTGTCACCTTCGCGTTTGCGCTTTTAATTAACGTATTGTATTTATCAACGAAATCTTTAATGTTGTCAAAAATCCCGTCCGTATCAGTCGTGCTGTTAATCGTAACCGTTTTATTGCTGTCCGTCACGCTGTTCAGCGTGTATTTGATGCCGTTGATCGTAAAGTTATTGGACGTTTTTGTCATTTCAAGCCCGTTGAACGTAAACTTCGCATTTTTCCCTTCCGCATTGGCCGTCAGTTCATTTGTCGCATCATCAACGGCAAAACCGAGCTGATCTTTCAGAAAGCTTTTGGTTGCGTCATCACCTGCTGAAAGGGTAAATCCTTCCCCCGTTTTATTGGAAGTGAACGCAATCGTATCCACATAATCCGTGCCATTAGAGATTTTCTCTTTTAAAGCCGTCACCCCAAGGCCTGAGCTGTTCAGTTTAGAAATGACATCGTCAATCGTATCGGTTGCGGCGATCGTGACGTTTACCTCAGTCGGCTTCGTTTCACCCGGATTTGTGACATTGAATTTCAATGTTTGGCTCTGACCTGAAGTGAAATTGATGGCGCCCGATGATTTATATGTCGTCGACGTGGCCAGCTGCTGTACAGACATACTCGTTGAAATATTTTGCTCAGCACTGACGGCCGCCGCGCTGACACTGGAATCCGAACTTGTTACTGTTTTTTTATTCCAGTTTGTGGACATCAGCATATTATTAAATGTAGTAGAATACATGT
This sequence comes from Bacillus sp. N1(2025), assembly GCF_053470005.1. Lineage (NCBI taxonomy): Bacteria > Bacillati > Bacillota > Bacilli > Caryophanales > Bacillaceae > Bacillus > Bacillus sp. N1(2025). Next base: position 549,504 of record NZ_JBLTJB010000002.1, on the reverse strand, counting down.
CGGCAATCTGGGTATTCATTTCCCGATAAGCATCGCGCTTCCATTCAAGCGTCTGTTTTTGCTGATTTAATTTATTAAGCGGCTGCTTTTCGGCATCCATTAGTTTTTTCACCAGAGAATCTACATCAAGACCGGAATTAAGGCCTGTGATTCTTGTGACCATATGTACCCTCTCCTTTTCGGCGTTTAGTCGTAGACGGCTCTATGACAACAGTGAGTTTCCGACTGTTTATCATATCACAGCTCCATAAATGTATGATCTTATTCTTATATCGGTCATATTAAAAGGTTTTCAATAATTTAACTGCAAAATATAATGTTTCATTTTGTCAATAGGGTTCTTTGGCTTGCTGAAGGGGGGAGATAGCTGAAGAAATAAAAAAAAGACCCTGGAGAACCAGGATCTTTCCGTCATTAACCTTTCAGCAATTGAAGAACTTGCTGAGGCTGTTGGTTAGCTTGCGCAAGCATAGCTTGAGAAGCCTGAGTAAGGATGTTGTTTTTCGTGTACTCCATCATCTCAGAAGCCATGTCTACGTCACGGATACGTGATTCAGCAGAAGTCAGGTTCTCAGAAGAAGTACCAAGGTTGTTGATTGTGTGCTCTAAACGGTTTTGAACCGCACCAAGTTTAGCGCGCTCGCTAGATACTGTGTCGATAGCTGTTTTGATTGTTGTAAGAGCTGAAGACGCAGCTTTAGCTGAAGAAGAGATGTCGATACCTTTAGATAACTTTTCGCCTTCTTCTAGTTTTTCACTTCCTACTAGAGCACCTTTATCATCATAATAACCAGCTTCTTTTGTAACTTTACCGTCTGTTACTTCTTCATCTGCCCAAGTAGCAGTGCTATTTCCATCACCTGATTTAAGTGTTCCATCAGCTTGAGCTGTATAAGTCGTACCAACTTTCAGGCTTTCAGAGTCCATTTTATTGATAGACAAAGTCATGGTTTGACCTTCGTTAGCTCCGATTTGGAACGTAAGATCTTTTGCAGTTCCGTCAAGAAGTTTCTTCGTGTTGAACTCAGTGTCAGTAGAGATTCTTGTTACTTCAGATGATAATTGGTCCATCTCTTTTTGAAGCTCAGAACGGTCAGAATCTGTGTTTGTATCGTTTGCCGCTTGTGTAGCAAGCTCGCTCATACGCTGAAGAATGCTGTGAGTTTCGTTCAATGCACCCTCAGATGTTTGGATAAGAGAGATTCCGTCTTGAGCGTTTTTAGAAGCCATGTCTAAACCGCGGATTTGAGAACGCATTTTTTCAGAGATCGCAAGACCCGCAGCGTCATCACCAGCGCGGTTGATGCGAAGACCTGAAGATAATTTTTCCATGTTTTTTGCAGCAGAGTTTGAACCTGCATTCAGCTGACGGCTAGTGTTAAGAGCCGCGATATTGTGGTTGATTCTCATTTTGTATTTCCTCCCTGAATTGTTTTTCGCACGTCCTTGTGCATTTGCGCAGCGTCATTCTGAAGAAAATTTTTCCTCTCATTGGCTACACTATATATATCGGATGGCCGCTTCTATTGTTTATATTGAAAATAAAAAAATCCTCACTTTTTTTGTGAGGATAAGTTAAGTAATAAATCAGTATTAAAAGATACGGCTCTGTTGTTCTCTTCCAGGATCGACAAGTAGATTTCTTTCCGGTGAATATCTACATGCTGAGGCGCTTCAATTCCCAGCTTCACTTGTTCTCCTTCGATGGCGATCACCTTTATTTCAATATCCGGCCCGATCTGAATGGACTCATTCACTTTTCTTGAGAGAACTAGCATGATCCTCCTCCTATCAGATGTTTTGTTTCATAGGAAGCATCATGTAAAATGATTTGTTTCGCCTTCATTTCCTTTTTATTGACGATAATCGGCGCTTTTAAATTGGCGGTCGTGTTTTCAAAAGGCTCTTCCAGCGTTAAAATCGCCATCACTTCGACGTCCTCTATATCTTCAATGTGCAAAAGCTCAAGCGTCGCATGGTCAATGTCAAATTCGTACCCTTTAAAGAAAATAAACGGACTGGCGACAATAAAGGCGATGTGCTCCTGTTTCACAGACTGCAGCGCCAAAAACGGTGAATCTTCCGACAAAGGAAGAACAACAAATTGAGTCTCGTCATTAAATCCCGGCAGGCCGTTTTCAAATGAGATAATCTGCCCTTCGTCTATTCTGATTTCTCCGTGATATTTTGTTTTAATTATCATGCTTCACAATCCTTTACCACTTTCATCTTTTATTCTGCGTTGCCATCGTCAACCGAAATCGTCACCTTAGGGTCTTGCATCATATCAATCTGAACTTTCCCCGGCGTATAATTCCATACAGGTTTATTGACGGCTGCTTCAATTGAAGGTTTGCGGGCTTCAATTTCAATCGTAAGCTTTGAAGGAATGCAGTCAATGTCGACGAGAAACTGCGCAGGCAGAAAGTCGCTGAATTCGCCGAATGGATCGGGCGGACTGACATCTGCTGCCTGCCGGGCCATCACATTGCCCGTTTTCTTTTCGATAGCCGCCATTTCCTTCCCTTCCCTGACTGTTTTGGCAATAAACTCGCTGCAGGCTTCCGCACCTTTCTGGGCGGCTTCAGCGTTCAGCTTTTCAAATGATTTGAGATTCAAGTTCTCCCACGCCCTCGTCTGGTCAATCGTCAGTTTGGCCGGCGTGCTTTCAATGTTCAGCTCTGCCGGTGGCTGCTCGATTTCCAAGTCAGCGGGCGGCTGTTCCATCTCGATTTCTTCCTTTTGAAAGGTTATACCGATTTTAGCAGGCACACTGTCAATAATCAATCTCGGTATCTGCACAGAGATCCCCCCTGTTTATAGTATTTTAGTAAAAAAAGCGATCTCCCTGGTGTGAGTCGCTTTTTTATATATTGAAGACGGTCAGTTATATTATTTCAGAAAGTCAATCAGTGACGGCTGAATGATATTCGCATTCACTGACAGCGCTGCTCTATGAACCGTCTGTTGAGATAAATAATCAACAATTACATCTTCCATTTCTACATCTTCATTATCGGACAATACTTTTTCAGCGGTTGCCGCTTGTGATTCCAATCTTGTCTGAATGAGTTCCAATCGGTTTGTGCGTGCGCCGATATTGGATTTTTCAGCATTCATTTTATCAGTAAAACCGTCAATATCTGACAGAATTTGATCTGAATCTGCTTCGGACAGCGTACCTTTGCTTAAAGAAGCTTCTAAGGAGTTGAGAAATTCAAATACATTATCTCCATTTTGTGCGACGCCTCCGAAAGCTGAGTTTGGATCAGAATTCACTTTCAGCACTGCTCCGTTTGAGATGTTGATGTTAACATCCGAAGCACCGGTATAATTCTCATAGTTGTACGTATATGTGCCGTCGGCATTTTCAGTGATCGGCGGGACGTCTGAATTTGTTCCGTTAAACAGATAACGTCCGTTTACCTGAGTATTCGCGACAGAAACGAGCTGCTTTTTCAGCTGGCCGATTTCTGTACCGATTGCTTTCAATTCTGTTTCACCGTTCGAATCACTTTTCGCCTGAACCATCAAGTCTCGGATTTTCCCCATAATATCCGTTTCCGAGTTTACGCTTGATTCCGAGTTTTCCAGCCATGTAAAACCTTGCGAAACATTCCGCTGATACTGGTTTACCTGCGCAAGCTGAGTACGGTACTGCATTCCCTTCATTGCAACGACCGGATCATCAGAAGCTTTCGTGATTTTTTTCCCCGTAGATACTTGCTGCTGAAGCCGATCGAGCTTATCATAACTTGAGCCGATAAATCGAAGAGAATTTTTTGCGATCATCCCTTGAGTTACTCTCATTTACTTATCTCCTATCTTCCTCCGGTGCCCATACCGTTAATAATTTTATCGAATATTTCATCCTGCATCGTTATGATCCGCGCAGCCGCATTATAAGCGTGCTGAAACTGAATCATATTTGTCATTTCTTCATCTAAAGAAACTGCACTGACTGATTGTCTCCGTTCATCGGCTGAAAGGGTGTTGCTTTCAGAGTTGTTCATAAGATTGGCCGCTTTTTGTGAATTAACGCCCAGCTTTCCGATAAGGGATTCATAAAAGTCATTAATTGTAGTGGTTTCACCGTTAATAGTCAGCTTGCTGTTCTGTACGGCTGCAAGATTTGTCGCGTTTGTGCCGTCACTTTTTTCTCCGTTTAACGACGCTGCGATATTATCAGTAGACGCAAGAATTTTGTCACTGACTTTTATTTTCGCTGCCGCACCTTTTGCCGGCACCGCTTCATCACCGCTGAAATCAAAAAATGCTGCACCCTGTTCGCCTGTATAGGTCTTCCCTTTTTCATGAACTGCATTAAACGCGTCAGCAAAGGATAGTGCCATATTGTCAAGAGCCGTCAGCATTTCAGGATAAAGACCTTTTTCTTCTCCATTTGACATATAGCCGTATGATTCAATAAGACCTAAAAGTGAGCCTTTACCGGTAAATGCATCCGCATTGACCGTACTGCTGCCGACTGACACACTCGACACGAGGCCGCTGTCCTTGTCGTAGTTGATTTTCATTTCTGAAACTGTTTTTGTGTTACCGTCGAGCAGCGTACCGAGAGAATTGTTGTTTCCGTTCAGCAATTCGACGTTAACCGTGCCCTCAGCAGTCGCCAAGGCATGTCCGCCCGACTTATTATATGAAACTTTTATATTTGCCATAGAAGATAATTGATCAATCAATCTGTCTCTTTGGTCATACAAATCATTAGGGAGCATACCGCTCGGCTCAACTGCCGCTATTTGATTGTTAAGGTCATTCAGCTGATTGAGAATGGAATTGACCTGATCCGCTGTGTTATCCAGGTTCTTTTTAATATCACCCTGAATGTTAGTCAAAGAGGTAGATATATAGTTAAAACTTTCGGCAAGAGATTTCCCCTGCTCCTGCAAAACTGAGCGCGCTCCCGTATTTTCCGGATTCGTCGCCAGATCCTGAAGGGCATTCCAAAACGAACTGAGCGATCCGTTTAATCCGTTATCGTCAAGCTCTTTCATGACGCCTTCCATTTGCGACAATGAATTGGAACGGGCTGTATAGTACCCTAATTTTGTATTTTCAGTTCTGTACTGATAGTCTAAAAAACTGTCTCTGACGCGCTCAACTGAACCGGCTTTTACTCCTGTTCCGATTTGGCCGGCCGTCAGATCACTGTTTTTTGATACTGCGGGATAAGGGCTTGTCGATTGTAATGTGACGCGCTGCCTCGTATATCCTTCTGTATTTGCGTTTGCAACGTTATTTGAAACTGTGCTCAATGCAGTCTGCTGCGCACTCAATGCACGCCTTGCTGTTTCGAGCCCCATAAAAGTCGATGGCATTGAAAATCCTCCGTTCTAAGCTTTTGAATCGAATAATGTCAAACGGCTGACAGGCTTGCGCGCCGCTTGCGGCTCTTTATAATTCATATTCTCTTTTTCACCCGGCATGATCATATCGAATGCCCCGGAGATGAATTGTAAAGCCTGAATCGTGAGCTGTTTGTTCATCTCATTCACTTCTTTCAGACGGTCAAGAAGCGCAGACAAAGAGTGAAATAACCGTTCAAGCTCCTGTTTTTCACTGCCTGAAGTTCTGGAGATGCATGCAGCAATTGTATTGTCCTCACCGCGGCTGAGAAACTGAGAAGTTAACCTGATTCGTTCTTCCTCAGTCTGCCCGATTGCCTGAATATACTTTTGCTCTTTGGTCAATATGTTGGAGAGCTCTTTTGTTTTACCTGCTTTCAGCGCTTCCGTTTTCTCCTCAGACAGCGTGAGCAGATGTTCATGCAGTGCGCAAAGTCGCTTCAGTTGATCAATAATTGGCTTTGCTGACATTGGCTTTCTCCTTTTTATTGCTTTTTATAGAAATTCACTATGTTTTCAGCGATGCTGTTTGAATCTATTTTATATGTTCCGCTCTCTATATCCGCTTTAAGCTGAGCGATTTTTTCCTGACGTGTTTTAGTGACCGCATCTGACGCATTTTGAAGCTCTTTTGCATGAGAAGAAATTTCCACTTTGTCCTTCGGCTTTGCAGCCTCTTTTTGTACGGCTTGCTTTTCGTAATTTTTTTGGTATGGATTAACGGATTGTGTTCCGTACTGATTGATTTTCATAGGATTCCTCTCGCTTTCTGTTCGCAGTCTAATTCTTTTATCGACTGCGTTATCAGTTAGTTTAGGGAATCAGGTGTTTTTGGTATTATAGGCATAGTATGTGTCTTTTGTACTGTTTTTTTCATCGAATTCAGCGGCTGTTTTTTGGTTCATATGGTCTAATTGCGACTCAATATCTGTCTGACAGGACTTGCAAAATTTCCCCGTCCTGATTGGATTTCCGCATCTTTCGCAAGGATATGCCAAATTTGGAAGCTGGCTGATCTGAATCCTTTTTTGTTTGATAAACTTGAGGATCAGCTCTTCATCCACACCTGTTTCCTCAGTGATCTGCTGCATCGTCGACTGTCTGTTGATCTGCTTTCTCAAAAATTTATAGACGGTTTCAAATGCTTTTTCTTCTTCTTTAATACATGCCTGACACACGGTCTGCAGGTTCGTTTTAAAAAATAAAGCATTGCATTTTGGACAATTCGCCAATTCACCCATCGTATTAACTCCTATTCCTTCTTTAATCTGCCTTATATTTCTATCAATTATATCGGCAGAAAAAAAGAATGATTTAGCTCCTGATTAAAGTAAAAGAGGAGACCGATGACGCTTTACCCGCTGTCAGCAGGACTTCGGCGGCTTGATGCAGTGTGGCGCCCGTCGTATAAATATCGTCTATTAAGATGACGTTCATACCTTCGGCGGAGTTTTCGGCTGCTGAAAACTTTTTTTCTGCGGACAGCCTTTCTGTTTTGCTCTTTTTGGATTGTTTTTCATTGTTCAGTCGGATGAGGGGGGAAATGACGGGCATTCCGAGCAGAGAGGCCAGCAGCTCGGATTGATTGAATCCGCGTTCCGCCAGCCGTTCGCCGCTCAGCGGAATAGGGATGAGAGTATGTGTATTTGATGGATATGCCGCTTTAAAGCCGGCAGCAAAGTCACGTTCAAATGCTTGAATGATTTTCGCATCACCCCTGAATTTAAACCGGGCCAATGAGTCCTTCATCGCATCATTATACAAATATACCGAACGGTTTTGCCGCAGCAAAAAGCGCTTTTCCGTTTTTGATTCCCGGGCCGCACAATCAGCGCATTTTTCATTTGACTCCTGAGGCCTCCCGCATATACTGCATACGGGACCTTCAATTTTTTCGAATTGGCTGCTGCATATGCTGCATATCTCTTGCTCGGGCGCCAGAGAAAACAGAGATCTCCAAGTCAATGAACTTGAAATTGGTGAGTCACACAATAAACAATTCAGAGATATTACGCTCCTTCCCGAGTTTCACAGAACTCGCTTGGATTAACCGAAACAATCGCCGCTGATTCAGCCAGAATGACAAGCAGCGCCGTATTTTTCTGTTTATCAACTATCTCTGCTTTTGCATAAGCAACTTTCTTTTTATCTGTAACATATGCCGGTTCAGCCCGGTTTAGTGAAAGTGCCAGTACATCATTTTTGCATACCCGGCATGTGCATTTCATATGAAGCTTAGGCATATGGCGGTCGAGAAGTTCCTTTAATATGATTTCTTTAGAATTGACAAGCATGCTGACAGCTCCTCATAGGAAAGTATGAGTATACTGTATCACGTTTTCTGAAATTAACTAGTCCAACAATTTACTTTTTTGTGCCAATTTGTTCATATGCTCTATATGTTTTTTTGCTTTTTTCATTCCGTTTGTAATTCCGAAATGAAACATGACGACATCACCGCTGAAATGTTTATAATGCCTTCCCGTTCTGCCCGCGATCTGTACGAGCGCGCTCTCAGTAAAGATAGGTGCTTCTGCGCCGAGGACACATGTCTGAACTTTGGGCACGGTAACCCCTCTTTCTAAAATCGTAGTCGTTACCAGCAGGTCAAGCCGGCCGTCTCTGAATCGTTTCACTTTATCCTTTCTGAATGTGTCTTCCGCATGTACGCCTTCTGCCCGTATGTTTAATTTCCGAAAATAATCCGTTGTCTTTTTCAATACGTGTACAGACGGGACGAATAAGAAAACCGGCAGCTGTAATTGAAGTTTTTGGCGGACCCAATCCGTTACAGAGCGCGGCAGTTTTCCTTTCTGAAGCTTCTTCTTCCAATTGCCGCACCACAAAAAACGCGGCTCCGGGAGGGGTTTCCGATGATATCTGGCCGGTATGCGGACGCTTTTCAGCAAACCGGCTTCAGCCTTCTTTTTTAATGTGTCTGAAGGAGTCGCCGTTACATAAACAAGGGCGCTGTTTTTCTTCCTCGCTTTATCAACAGCGAATCTTAATGTCTCATCGGCTGAAAAAGGAAACGCATCTACTTCATCTATTATCATGACATCAAAAATGTCTCGGTAGCGCATCAGCTGGTGAGCGGTTGAAATCATCAGCGGAGTCAAGCGGCCTTTGTCCTCGCTGCCGCCGTACAAAGCAGAAACTTCGACTTTCTCAAATGCTTGATTCAGTCTCGGCAGCAGTTCAAGTACGACATCTGTACGCGGAGTTGCGACACAAACGCGCAAACCGTGATTCAGCGCAAACTCGATACCCGGAAACAGCATCTCTGTTTTCCCCGATCCGCAAACCGCCCATACTAAAAGCTCTTGTCTCTCTTTTATCGCATCTGTAAGCGCGGCGGCCGCCCGCTTCTGTCCGTCTGTCAGTGTTCCTTCCCAAGAAAGCTTTACAGGCTCCCAGCTGTTTTCAGGGGCTTGATTCCAAGAATATAATGATGTCAGTTCATCAGCCCTTCCCATCATGACACAGGCACGGCAATAGGTAATCTGCCTTTTGGCAGAGGGCGCCCAAAATGCCGCAAAGCTGGCTTGATCAGACTGACCGCATCGTTGGCAGACGTAACGGTTTTTCCGGCGGATGATTGACGGCTCGGCCGTTATATATTCTTTTTCTGTTAAACGCTTGATGCGCTGGTCTGAAAACGGTATCTCAGATCTCAATAAACGCCGGCCGTAAAAGAAATCCCGCACCTCTGAAAATTCTGAATCACCTTCGGACATCTCCCTGCCTCCTTTCTGCTCAAAGTATGCCTGCCGGGAATTTTTTTGTCGAATCACGAAAACTTAATAATAAAAAAATCTCCGCCCTTGAAAACGGAGATTTTCACTTAGTTTTTAAAGCACCAGCCGATTCCGATGGCGCCTTCCCCCAAATGGGTTCCGATCACGGCACCGAAATAGCTGTTATAGAATTCGACATGAGGATATTTACCGCTTAACTCCTGTATAATATCCGCCGCTTCTTCTTCCCTGTTTGCATGGATGACAGCTGCCCGCATCGGGATTCCTTTACTTGCATCCTCCCCAAACAGCTCAAAAATTCTCGAAATCGCTTTTTTGCGTGTCCGAATCTTCTCAAAAGGAACAATTACCTTATTGTCAAAATGAAGAATAGGCTTTACCTTTAACAGACCGCCGATAAAAGCCTGAGCACTGCTTAGACGCCCGCCCCGCTGGAGGTGTGATAAATCGTCCACCATAAAATACGCACGGACTGTTTTTTTCATTTCTTCCAGCTCTTTTATAATCTCTTCCGGTGAGTCAACACCGTCTTTAATGAGCTGTGCTGCCTTTAATGCATAAAAACCTTGTGCCAAACAGCTGATCTCTGAATCAAAGGGATAAACTTTAATATGATCAACCATAGTGTTTGCCGAGGCGGCGCTGTTATAAGTTCCGCTGATTCCGCTGGACAAATGTATGCTTATGACTGCGTCATATGTTTTGCCCAGTTCTTCGTACAATGCGATTAATTCACCGAAAGAAGGCTGAGACGTAGTCGGCAGCTCATCATGATTTTTTACTTCTTTATAAAAACTTCTCCAGTCGAGTTCTGTTTCTTCGCGGAATGTTTTTTCACCGAAAACCACTTGGAGAGGGATCATATGAATATGATGTTCTTCTCTCATCTCTTTCGGAATATATGCTGTACTGTCTGTTACAACTGCAATCTTCATCACTTTACCTGCCTTATTAAGTACTTAATAAGTATTTTAATAGATATGCAGCTGTAAAAAAAGACTTGCCATAACAGGCAAGTCTTCTCACACATGACTAACGCATCTCTACCCAGCCGTTTTTAATGGCCACGACAACGGCTTGTGTCCGGTCATTAACGTTCATTTTCTGCAAAATATTACTCACGTGATTTTTCACTGTTTTCTCACTGATAAACAATGATTCACCGATTCCGCGGTTGCTTTTTCCGTCTGCAAGCATTTGCAGCACTTCACATTCCCGTCTCGTTAATATATGTAATGGTCTCCGGATTTCCGGGTAAACCTCATGCTGAGGATGAGCAGAAACTCCGCTTGTCGCAAGACGGCGGAATTCGTTGACAAGATTGTGGGTTACTTTCGGGTGAAGGTAAGAACCGCCCTCAGCTACCACTTTCACTGCTTCGATTAAAGTATCTGCGTCCATCTCTTTCAGGAGATAGCCTCTTGCACCTGTTTTTAAAGCATGAGTCACATAGTTTTCATCATCATGGATGGAGAGGATAATCACCTTAGATTCGGGGTACAGCTCAACAAGCTGTTTAGTAGCCTCTACTCCATTTACATTCGGCATATTGATGTCCATTATGACAACATCGGGATGATAATGCTCGACGATTCGAGCCGCCTCATCTCCATCGTCACCTTCTGCTACCACTTCAAAGGTAGGTTCAAAATCCAATATTCTTTTTACACCCTCACGGAATAGTTGATGGTCGTCGATAATAACAATATTTACTTTAGTCACACGCTACGCCTCCTTATCCTATTGTTCTATATACGCCGCTGTTCGGTCAATATGTCTTTTGGCTCTATTTAACAAATTATAGGCCGAGAGATAACGGAACCTTAATCATGATAAATGTCCCAAGACCTATTTTAGAGTCTATCGTTATCGTTCCTTCAAGCAGATCTACTCTTTCTTTCATTCCCAGCAAGCCGAATGACTTGTTTTTCTTTTGTTTAGCATCCTTAATATCAAAGCCTTTTCCATTGTCCTTAATGATGAGAACGACAAAATCAGCGGTTACTTCCACTTTTACTGTAATTTCCTCTGATTCTGAATGCTTGAGTGCATTTGTGACGGCTTCCTGAGCGAGACGGAAAAGCGCCACTTCAAATTGCGGGGCAAGCCTTTGGTTCTCCGTGTCTCCGATGCACTGAAAATGTATTTTCACCTTTCCGTTGTATTCTTCAGTTGTATAAAGATATTTTCTCAGTGTCGGAATCAGCCCGAGATCGTCCAATGCCATCGGTCTTAAATCATATATAATCCTTCTGACTTCGTAAAGGGCATTCCGCACATTCTGCCGTAGATTTCTGATTTCCTGAAATCCGTCCTCCGTGCCGCGGTCGCGGAAGATCCGTTCAATTAATTCAGATCTCATCATGACATTTGCCAGCATTTGCGCGGGACCGTCATGAATTTCTCTGGAAACTCTTTTTCTTTCTTCCTCTTGGGCTTCAATGATTCTTAAACCGAAATCTTGTTTAGCCTGCGCATCGGCAAGAAGAAGCCCTACTTGGCGAAGGTCTTGATTCAGGTAATTCAGAACGACGGTTATTTGGCTGACCAACGATTCTGACCGTTCAATGATTTCCTGAAGACCTAAAAGCCGGCGTTCTAAATCATCTCTGCGCTCCCGCAGCTGCTTTTCACGCTGTTGGATCATCGTCAGTTCCACTTGAAGTTTGTGCGCCTTTTCATAGGCGTTGCGAATTTCTTCTTCGCTGAACTTATGGAAATTTCTGCTTACTTCAGACAAGCGGTTTCGTGCGTGCCGCGTATGAACTTCAAGTTTGTCGCCCAGCTCAATGACTTCGTAGACCTGCTGTTTGATCTGTTTGAGTTCTTCAACCAGCTGCTCATATTGCTGGCGCGACTGCTCTCCGATTTGAAAAACCTCGTCCTTACTCCCGTCCACGGTTTTCAGCATTTTCATAAGTATAGAATCCAAAACTTTGGAGTCCATCTTCGATTTATTCATCTGTCTCCCTCCGTAACGGTGTTGTTATGTATTTTTATTATAAATGTAATTGAACTGCAATTTATGTCGAATTATAATGAAAGAATGCGTATATTCTAGAAAAAAACATTTTTATATAGTATCTTACTCTTTCATGATACCAAAATATGCGCAAAAATTCTAAAGTCTGTTCGAATTTGTAGAAACAAGTCTTTTAATGCTTGTCAGGAGGGTCCAGCAATCATGCTGCACAGCTATTTAACAGTTAAAGAAACGGGTGAACATGAGATTGTGATTGAAAAATCGCGTTTTATCTGTCACCTGAGCCGTGCTGCTTCTGAAGAGGAAGCGCAGGAATTTATACAAAAGATTAAAAAACAGCACTGGAATGCGACTCATAACTGCTCAGCTTATCTGATCGGCGAAACCGACCATATACAAAAGGCGAATGATGACGGAGAACCAAGCGGCACAGCCGGCGTCCCCATGCTGGAAGTGCTGAAAAAACGCGGTCTGAAAGATACCTGCGCGGTGGTTACCCGGTATTTCGGCGGAATAAAGCTCGGTGCAGGCGGATTGATTCGTGCATATGGGAAGTCAGTGTCTGAAGGCTTAAATCATATAGGAGTTACGGAGCGGAAGCTGATGCGGATTATGCATACATCAGCGGATTATACGTGGCTCGGCAAGATAGAGAACGAACTGAGAGAATCAGTTTTTTTACTGAAAGATATCCATTATGCGGATCATGTCGAATTTGAAACGTACGTTGAAGAAAAAGACAAAAACGAGTTTATCAAATGGATGACAGAACTGACGAACGGCAAGAGTAAGAATACAGAGGGAGAACTGACGTATTTAGAAACAGACGTCAGCCCTAAAGGAGACTAATGTAATGGCTGAACGTGTAAGAGTGCGTGTTCGAAAGAAAAAGAAAAGCAAACGAAAGATCATATTCAAACGGATTTTGCTGCTGCTTACCCTCGTTTTGTTAGTCGCTGCCGGGTTTGGCGGATACAAAGTATACAAAACGATCAATGCGGCAGATAATGCATATGATGCCCTTTCCCGCGGAGACAAATCAAAATTGCGGGATAAAGTCATCAATATGAAGAAAAAACCGTTCTCCATTTTGTTTATGGGGATCGAAAATTATGCCACCAGCGGAAAAGGCGGACGATCAGATTCCCTTATTGTCGTTACCCTTGATCCGAGAAATAAAACAATGAAAATGCTGAGTATTCCGCGTGATACGCGGGTGACGCTTGCCGGCGACACAACCGGTAAAAAATCAAAAATCAATGCGGCTTTTGCTAAGGGCGGAGCGGATGAAACCGTGTCAACCGTAGAAGATTTATTAGACATACCGATTGATAAATATGTCACTGTCGACTTCAATGGCTTTAAGGATGTTATTGATGAGGTAGGCGGGGTCGATGTAAAAGTGCCTTTTGACTTCGACGAGATGAGTGACGTCAGTAAAAAGAAACGGATCTATTTCAAGAAAGGAAACATGCATTTGAACGGTGAGCAGGCTTTGGCTTATGCGCGGATGAGAAAACAGGATAAGCGCGGAGACTTCGGCCGGAATGACCGCCAAAAGCAAATCCTAAATGCACTGATCGACCAAATGTCCAGAGCTGGAAATATTGCTAAAATCGATAAAATCGCTGAAACAGCGAGCAACAACGTCCAAACGAATATCCGAATCACTGAAGGACTCGCTCTTCAGCAGATTTACAGCGGCTTTACCAGCAAGAAGATTGATACACTGACCATAACAGGATCAGATTTATATTTAGGCGGAACTGCAACTACGCGCGGAACATATTATTTCCAACCAGATCCGACCAATCTCGAAAAAATACGGCAGGAATTGCAGAAACATTTGGATTACCCATCCGGAAGCAGCACGGCGTCCGATCCTGCTTCTGACAGCACCGGAACGGACAGTACGACTGATTCGACTTCCGACAGCACGGGAACAGACGGCACAACCGATTCAACTTCCGGCGGCACAGGAACAGGCGGCACAACCGACTCAACCAACGGTACTGCTGGTGCAAACGGTACGGACAGCACACAGTCCGGCGGCACAACAGGCTATTAAGAGTAAACCCGATCCTTTGAGAAGGATCGGGTTTTTTTATATAATAAGAGAATAGCAGAATCCACAAAAAAGCAGACCATTCGCATGATCTGCTCTTTTTAATTTTTCTTTACCAATCTCTTGTAAAACTTGGTAAATGGTTTAAATTGTTCATTTACTAACCCTGTGACCTCTGCTATGATTTGCATAAATACAATCAATACAAAAATAATAAACAGCGAAAGCCATATGGTCGCGCTTTTCAGCAGGATGGCACTGACGCTGAAAATAAAGCCGATTAAATAAATGATAATGACAGCCGTACGGTGTGACAGCCCGAAGGCCATCAGCCGGTGGTGTATATGTGACTTATCAGGCGCTGAGATCGGCTGTTTGTTTAAAATCCGCCTGATGACGGCGAATGTCGTATCAAAAATCGGCACGCCCAAAATGATGATCGGAATGATGATACTGAATAAAGTAACACTTTTATAAAGACCTAATAATGAGAGTACTGAGATGACGTATCCGAGAAAGAGCGATCCGGTATCTCCCATAAATATCTTTGCCGGGTGAAAATTATAAAATAAAAATCCGAGTGTGCTTCCTATCACGACAAGTGAAAGTGACAGAATAAGGATTTTCCCTCCGGACAACGCCATAACGGCGATAGTGGAGAGTCCGATGACCGACAGGCCGGCAGCGAGTCCGTCCAAACCGTCAATCAGGTTCATCGCGTTCGTAATACCGACGATCCATAACACAGTCAGCGGGTAAGCGACCCATCCCAATTCTAAACGTTCCGTTAAAAACGGTACGGAGAAAAAGTCCATTTTCAGTCCCGTGCTCACAATCATAATGGCCACGGCCAGCTGGACGAAAAACTTTACCTTTGCGCTTAATTGGTATTTATCATCGAGGATTCCTAAAATAACAATAATAAACGCACCCACTGTAATGGCGGTCATTTTCGTTTCATTATATATACCGGCCGCGAGCACACCCGCCGCTACGCCGATAAAGATGGCCAGGCCGCCCATACGGGGCATTATTTTATCATGTACTTTTCGGTTGCTGGGCTGGTCAACTGCACCTATTTTGATCGCAATTTTTTTTACGATAGGAGTTAGGATTAAAACCGTTAGCAGAGAGACAAAAAACGCAACAACTATGCGAAACATGCGTTCGTCAAGCATAAAGAAGTCTCCTTTGGAATTATATGAAGTCTTTTCTGATATTGAACCGTTCCTTCCATTATAATTCTTACTAGTTATTATAACAAGCATCATCAAAAAGAAACACGCAAATCAAAAAATGCGCTTTCCCTTTTAATGGGATTGCGCATTTTTCAATATACCCGTGCATTCGAGCATTCGGCCGAATAAAACATTCCAATCCCGTCTCCGGGCCAATTCACGGCGCAAAGCCTCATATGATCCGCTGCGGTCCGCTGCCAGAAGCGCGTCGCAGGCCGCAATGAAATCTGCGGGGTCACTGCCTTCAACGTATTCATAGACGAAAGGCCTTTTGATTTTTGACGTAGAAGAAAGGTTGCAGCCGACAACCGGTTTCCCGGCGGCTAAAAATTCAAAAAGCTTAAGCGGAAATACCGCGTCATTATAAGGTGAATTTTTATACGGCATGATGCCGATGTCGACAAGCTGCATATAGGACGGCACTTCATTCGGCGCGGCAGGTCCCGTCCAGATGACATTCGGACGCTTCAGAAGCGACTTGAAATCCGGATCGTCCTGAGCCGTGTTCGGGCCTACCAATAAAATCGTCCAGTCAGGCCTCACATCTGCCGTTTCCGCCATAAGCGCAAAATCGAGCTTCGGTTTGATTCCGCCGATAAAACCGAGAACCGTTCCGTTCCATCCCCGTAAAATGTCTTCATCCGGCTGTTTATTTTCCCGTGAAAACAGGTCATATTCCACTCCGTTTTCAATGGTGAACACTTTCTGGTGCGGGTTCTCCAGCTTTTTTCCGACCTCCTGGTGCAGACAGTCAGATGTACACGTAATGGAATCGGCACGCTGAATGATTCTCATTTCCGCTTGTTTAATGATGTTTCTTCTAACATTTGACAACACCCCGGACCGGCCGCTGATCGGAGCGGCCCACAGATCACTGCAATCATAAATCACTTCATCCCAAGGAAACAGATCTGCCAGAAGCGGAAAACCAGGGAAGGTGTACCATAAGCAGCAGCGGGCCCCTTCTCCTTCTTCCTTCAGCATGTTCACCAATGGTGAAAGCTTATGCCTGTAGCACATGTCTGTATACCTGCCGAAGCGGAAAGCTTTTTGCTGCATGAGATCCTTTACAGTGAACTGCCGGATTCCCTCGGCGATCCCGGCCATCTGACCATCATTGGCTCGCGGAGACGGGCATACCCAAATGACGCTTTTCGTTTCTTTTTGCCGGGCGAGAAATTCAGCCAGCCGGTGCCGTCTGTATCTCAGCCGGTCATGCCCCCATTCCGCCGCTCCGACGATTACGTGAATAATCGGTTCCACCTTCATCACCCAGCTCCTCTGACGCCTACAGTCTTTTCAAGACCGCGTTTTTTGCATATTGCATAAAACACCACGAAGCCTTGATAAAATGCAGGCGCTCAATTTCTCTATAAACAAACCACGTTTTTTTTGCGGCTTTCCACTTGTTGCTTGAAATCGAATTCTGCACAAGCCTGTATTCTGAAAGGCACTCATTCAGGCCGTAAGCCGTAAATCCCCTTTTCAGCAGGGAAAGCCATGTCGCTAAATCCTGCCGCGTTCTGATATCAGGCATTTGAATCTGCCCCGTCTGCTCTCTGTCAATCATGACCGTTAAACATCCGATAATCGTGTTTTTTAAAGCTTCATCATATGACAGGCTTTCAGGGGCTTGAATCGTTTTGTCCGTCGGCGTTCCGTCCTGCTCCATGACGCTGTAGCCCGTAAATGAAAAAGCGCAGGACCGCTCTGCCATAAACGCAAGCTGTTTTTGAAGCTTTTCCTTTTTCCATCTGTCATCGCTGTCCAGAAATGCGACATAACGGCCCTTGGCATGTTTAAGGGCTGTATTTCTGGCAGCCGCGGCTCCCCCGTTTTTCTCTAAATAAACGACGCGGATCCGCTCATCCTTTTGTTCATATTGCCGTAAAATATCTCTCGTTCCGTCCGTTGAACAATCATCCGCGATAATCATTTCCCAATGCGGGTGGCTTTGATGTAAAACGGACTGAATCGTGTCTTCGATATATTCACTTGCATTATAAGACGGTGTAATGACAGATACGAAAGGTTTCCAGTTTGTCATGGTCACATCTCCATCGCAGATTTTTACAAGGACTCTCTAAAAAACTCAGGAATGACAATGAACATAAATGCAACTGCAATGCCGATTAAAACGCCCAGAACCGCTTTCTTTTTCGGCGGCATGCCTTGTCCCGCCGTTTCATTCATCGGCTCTGAATTGATGATGCCGGCCGCTTTCAGGTTCAGATGCGTATTTTTCAATTCGTATAAAAATCGTTCCTTATCCACTTTGGCGTCCGCGCTGACGGTTTCTCCTTCAAGCGCAGCAATACTCTGCCGCACTACTTTTGCCCGTTTTTCAAACAGGTCCTGATCATTCTTCAGAAAAGTTTTTATGACGGCTTGAAACACCGATTCGGTCTCCTGTTTGTTTTGGCCGCTGTAGCTGACCGTGATCAATGAATCTGATTGTGTTTCGACAGTCAGTTTACTTTTCACGGCCGCTCTTTCTTCGTCTGTTTTATCAGGCAAAGCCTGCTTTAAAAAGGCATCGCTCGTCAAAAGGAGCGGGATTTCTTTTGTATTGTTATAAAGCGGATGATCATAATTTCCCGCGGCGATCGCGGCTTCTGATGTAAAACTGCTGCCCCCGCTGATTTTTGACGGCAATACATATCCCGCTGCCCCTAACACAACGGGCAGCGCAATGATCCAAATGATATTCTTTTTGATACGCCGGGTTATTCTTGTCAACATATCCTTCATCTCGCATCTCCCTGTTTTTCATAGTACGCCGTGACGGCAGGCTCCTTTTGTAAACGCCTCAATATATTGACCGCCGCGATCACGAGCGAGAGAAATACCCAGTGGAAAAATAAATTTGATACGGAGCTTGGGCTGATGCTGCTTACCAAAAAACCGGCCATCGCCGTGATAAGTCCTTCTGTGATCAGTCTTGACTGATTTTCCGATTTTCTTTCATGACATTTATAAAGTGTCCAAAAAAGGAACAAATAGACTGTCAGGTAACCGAGCATCGTAAGAACGCCGAAGTTCGCCATAATCTCGACGAGCCAGTTGTGCACCTCAACTACGCCGCCCGTATCATAAACGGGCTCCGCTTTTAAATAGTAAGAGACGTTTCCGGCACCCACTCCGAACCCCCAGGAATCAATCACATAGTGAAAGGCGTTTTTTAAAAGATTCGCCCTCGCAAGGTTGGAAGGAAGCGGTTGCTGTCCCGGCATCGCCTGCGGAGCTGAAAACAGATTCAAGACGGCATTGGTGATACGGCCCGCAAATAAAACCGCAAACAGCGCCGCTCCCGCTCCCGCTGCGTACAGCGCGAGTTTTTTCAACAGGGAAGGCAGCATGATGAAGACGTATACAGCCGCCCCCGCGCATATGCCCAGCAGACTCGCGCGCGAACCGGTCAAAATGATTAAATACAAAGCGCAGATCGCAAAGAGCAGGCTGACGGCCTTCACATAGCCGTTTTTCATATTTTTCACCGCCGCCGCATACAGAAAGAAACTGATGCACAAAAACGTCGCGAAATCATTTTGATTAAAGAAAACGGACGTCGGATAATGCTGTTTGTACTGCGGGCCGTTATAAAGCGTGGAGCTCGGCAGATGGTGGTGTGTAAAATGGTTGTAAAAGCCGATCGCCATCACAAAAATGGTCATCACAAGCCATATGCCGTAAAAAACCATCAGCTGATCAAAGCGCTGAATGAACATGACAATAAGATAAATCAGAAACATGCCCATTCCCATTAAAGCTAAATATTTAATCCCGTACGTCACGGATTTTGCCCACAATAACGATAGGAGACCGTATGTAAACCATAAGGCGAAAAACATCAGAACCCCTTTTACATTCACCCGATTCCATCTGTCAATATGATGGCGGTTTGTCAGGATGCCGGCGATGTGCAGGGCGCCCGCTCCGATTAATAACAGCCGGTATATAAATAAGCTGAAAAATCCGAGATGGACCGCAAAGAAGGCCTGGTTTAAAAATGTACACGCGATCAGTATATAAATGAGCCCCATAAACATCTGACCGTTTGTTGTAAAGGCGGATAGCAAAGCAAGTCCGGCAAAGCCGATCATGGCGGCAAACAGCAGCACGGTGATTTTTCCGAAGCCGGCATCCGCCCTGACCGCCTCCAGCATGATGAATCCTCCTGTAATGAGAGCGGCAAGCAGCACAAGAACATGTGCCGCTGAACGTTTGATACTCACATGGCAAACCCCTTTCCAAAACCGGCAGCCGAGCCGGGCTGCCGAGAGCCTGAAGACAATCTTTTTCTATCTTGCCAGTTCTTTTATTTGCCGATCGGCATGAACCGCCGGACGTCCGACGGAATGATAAGTGAATCCTGAAACCCTCATATACTCCAACGGAAACATATTTCTGCCGTCAATGATGACCGGCTGTTTGAGCAGCTGCTTCACTCTCTGAAGATCCATCTCCTTGACTTCCGGCCAATCTGTTGTAATCAGGCATGCGTCCGCGTTTTTGATGGCACTGTACAGCTCTGTGTGATATTCAATGCCGCCGTCTCCTAATATCGCTGACGCTTCGGGAATCGCGATCGGATCATACGCTTTCACGTGAGCGCCCTGCTCTTTAAGACTTGTGATGATATCAAGAGCCGGGGCGGAGCGGACGTCATTTGTGTGCGGTTTAAAGGCCAGCCCCAGTACGGCCGCGGTTTTCCCTTTTAAGGGACCGATGGCGCGGTTCAATTTTTCCGTAATACGGACCCGCTGCTTCTGATTGGTTTCAATGACGGCTTCCATCATTTGAAACGGATAGCCGGCGGCGTTTGCGATATGCAATAAAGCCGTTGTATCCTTCGGAAAGCAGGATCCGCCGAATCCGATGCCCGCCTGGAGAAATTTATTCCCGATCCGGCTGTCAAGACCGACGCCTTCTGACACGTGGGAAATGTCCGCCCCGACACGTTCGCAAATATTGGCGATATCGTTAATAAAAGATATTTTGGCGGCTAAAAAAGCATTTGCGGCATACTTAATCATTTCCGCGCTTTCAAGATTGGTCTTTACGATCTTCGTACGGAACGGCTTATGAAGCTCTTCAATGACCGAAGCGGCATGTTCGCTTGTGGCGCCGATGACCGCCCGCTCCATCTGCATCGTATCCCGCACCGCCGAACCTTCGCGGAGGAATTCAGGATTTGACGCGACATCAAACGGATATTTTCCCTTTGACGCTTCGTTGACGATTTGGTAAACGAGCTTTCCCGTCCCGACCGGAACAGTGCTTTTGGTGACAATGATTTTGTATCCGTTCAGCTGTTCTCCGATTGTTTGCGCCGCTGCCTTAATGTAGGTCAGATCGGCTTCACCCGTCTTTGACATCGGCGTACCGACTGCGATATAGATGATATCAGCGGCTTTCACAGCCGGCTCAATGCCGGCCGTAAAGGATAAGCGCCCGGCACTGACATTTTTTTCGGCTAATTCCTCAAGCCCCGGTTCATATATCGGGATGACTCCGTTTTGCAAGCTTCTGATTTTCGCTTCATTGATGTCACAGCAAGTCACATGATGGCCGATTTCCGCAAAACAAGTTCCAGATACAAGACCTACATACCCTGTTCCTAATACAGCGATTTTTTTCACAGCTTCATCCCTCTTTCGAAAGGTTCTCCTCTTGCCCGGCCCGGTTCATTACGGATCGGTATTTCTCTTTCAGCGTTTTCGCGTTTTGGCTTGCGTCAAAATACGTGCGGACGGTTTGATAAAGTTCCTCGGCTGTTTGCGGCGTCCAAGCCTCTCCTTCGTCATATTGCAGAATCGATTCTGCAAGCGTCTCAGGTGAACCCGGCTTGATCAGCAACCCCCGGTGTTTCCCGAATAAAGAAGCCAATCCTCCGACATCGGTGCAGATCACCGGCACCTTCAGAGCGAGCGCCTCAATGACCACAGTCGGCATGCCTTCGCTGTAGGACGGCAGCGCCATTACATCCGAAGCCAGCAGATAGTCCTGTACCTTGTCGTTCGGCACTTGCCCCGTGACGATATGAGCGGCTTCACGCAATGAAGATGCGGCGGAACCGTCACCGACAAAGACGGCTTCATATCTTTCATCCAATGACTGAGCGGCTTTTGATAAGTCGAAAACACCTTTCTCTTTGACAAGCCTGCCGATGAACACGATCAGTTTTTTATCCGGAGGAAGGCCGAGCCGTTTTCTGACGGCTTCTTTCGTCTCGTTCCTTTTTCGGAAGGCGTCAAGCGTGATGCCGATCGGAAGCACGCTGCACTCCGCTTCGATGAGCTTTTTCATTTGTTCCCGCAGACTGCCGCTCACAGCGTAAATATCGGCTGCTTCCCGCACCGCAAATGTAAATGCGCGATGAGCGCTTTTGCTGTAATGCGGATAGACATTGACATCACTGCCATGCAAGGTCAGTACATACGGAATGCCTAGAGCCTTCGACACAATGGCGGCCGCTCCGCCTGACGGCATGGCGAAATGCGCGTGAATCAGATCGGGCTTCAGGCCATGATTTCTAATCGCGGAAAGAACCGATGCCGCCATTCTTTTATGCGGCTGCGCCCATTTCAGCTGCCCGGGAACCGCCTGATAAAACGGCCGGTGGACGGACACGCCTTTCCGCCATTCATGCTCCGGCCTTATATCCTTTTGCCGATACGTCTTTTTCAGCACCCGGAATGGCGCGGCGAGTTTCGGCCGCGGACAAATGACAGTCATCTCCGCGCCAAGCTTTCTCAGTTCTTGGGCCTGCGTCTCATGAAAAACCCCTTCTCCCGGCTTCTCACTGCTCGGATATACACTTGTCATCCACAATACCTTCATAGCAAACGTCCTTTTCTTAATTTACTTTTCATATGCGGATAAGCTTTTCCTAACAGGAATAAATAACACAACGCGCCGCAGACTACGGAGATTGCCAGACGCAGCTTGACATCAAGGCTGATCCGCTCCGTGCCGAAGCTGGCTGTAAAGGCGATGACACCCATTGCCGCCGTAAGGAGAAACGGTTTGGCCACGGCTTTGAAGTAAGCCGACAGACGCAGCTTAATGACATATGCCAACAGCCAGCGCCCGATCAGGAAATTCAGGATGCTGATGAAAGCGTACGTCCAGGCTACCGTCAAGAGATTTCCGGACAGCACGGCGGCGTACAAAGATGCTCCATACAGCAGCATCACCCCGGCGTCCCAATAAAACGCCAGATCGGCCCGCCCTTTTGCGAGCAGCACAGATCCGTTCGGATTCATCAGGACCCTTAAAATCCCGACGATGGCGAGAACGTTTAAAACCGGGACAGCCGCCAGCCATTTTTCTCCGAATACCGAAGCCACGAATGCATCCGACACTGAAACCAAACCGAGCAAAAGCGGAAAGGATATCAGCGCCAGTATTTTGGTCATATTAAGAAATCCTTCTCTGATAACGCTGTTTTCATGCTTGTTTTTCGCAAAGACGGGAAACGCAACTCTCGTAATGATCGGATTAATTTTTAATACCGGAAGCGTGACAATCTGGTAGGCCAGATTGTAAATGCCGAGCGCCTCGGCGCCGATAAAACTGCCGATCAGAATCATATCAATATTCGCTCCGAGCCGGTTCACAAGCCGGGAAGACAGCTGAAAAGCCCCGAAAGAAAAGAAGCCTTTCATTCCTTTCAGATCAAAAACCAACGCCGGTCTCCATGTTTTTCTGCAGGACATCCAGTACAGAATGCCTTTTGACGATTGCAGCAGCACCTGAGAAATCACATAGGCGAGAATCGGGTCCGTATAAAAAACCGCGGCCGCCAAATACACGAAGGACAGCACATTTGAAAAGATTTCAATCTTGCTTAACGTGTTAAATGCCAGCGCTTTTTGCAGCATATACTGGTATTGCTGACCGATCGGCGCGATTAAAAACATGACGGCCAGCACGCGGATTAAATAGACAAGCTCCTCCCGCCGATAAAAATCGGCGATGAGCGGACTGCTGAAAAACAGCAGCGCAAACAGCGCAAGCCCCGTTATGATATTCAGCCAGTACAAGGAAGACATCTGTTTATCAGTCACATGATCTTTTTGAATGAGCGCGGCGCCAAAACCCATATCAAGCGCAATTTGGGCAAACACCACTACCGTTGTGATCATGCCGACAAGACCGAATTCAGCCAGTGACATGACCCGCCCGAGCAGGGCGAATTGGATGATTTGAATGACCGTAATACACGCTGTCGAAATACTTGTCCATTTGGCGCCGCTCAAGATTTGATTTGTAATACTAGGCATCGTTTTCCCTACTTTTTTGTCTGCTGACCAGAATTTTTATCGCGCCCCGTCACCGGTCCAGATCACTTTGCACGTTTTGAGCATAATCTTCAGTTCCAATGAAAAGGTCAGGTTGCGGATATAGTATAAGTCAAACATCAGTTTTTCCCTCGGTGTCATGTCATATCCCCCGTTGACCTGCGCCCACCCGCTTAATCCCGGCTTAACGGCCAGCCGCTCCGTAAACCCCGGAATCTCAGCCTGAAACTGTTCCGTAAACACGGGCCGCTCGGGACGCGGGCCGATCAGGCTCATTTCTCCCCGAAGCACATTTACCAGCTGCGGCAGCTCATCAATACGGGTCCTTCTGATAAAAGCGCCGACCTTTGTCACGCGGGGATCCTTTTTCAGCGCCCAGACCGCCCCCGATTTTTCAGCATCTATTTTCATAGAGCGGAGCTTATACAAATAAAACGGCTTCCCGTCTTTGCCTACCCGCTCCTGCTTATAAAAAGCCGGGCCGGGCGACTCCAAACGAATCAGTATGGAGAACAGGCCCATCACCGGGAGCGCCGCCAAAAGCCCCGCAAGCGCAAACACAATGTCCATGAATCGCTTAAAAGCCAAATAACGGGCCGTTCTTTCCGTAACGGCAGCGGAAGTCCCCTGCCGCACTGCATAGTTATTATTTACATTCATGCTTTTCTCTACTCCCACTGACACACACCTCACGATTTGTTGGGATGTTTGATGACCTATGCCGTGAGTTTAGCAGATGGATGTTAATTGGAAGTAAAGGAAGCGTTAATGTTTATTAGAATGTTTTGATTATTGTTTTTTTATTGTAAATCTATTCATATCCATATTTGAGACAAAGCATAATGAAAAATAAAAAAACAGACCGGTATGAACCGGTCTGTTTCCATGAAAAAATTATCGGAAATAGGAGGAAACGCCTTGGGTGATCCCCGCCGCGAGTCTGTCCTTTTTCGTTGATTGTTTTAAAATATTGGCATCAATCGGGCTTGTGACAAAACCGGTTTCTAACAAGACACTCGGCATTTTTGAATATTTAATGACGTAAAATCCGGCAGTTTTCACACCGCGGTCACGCGTGCCGAGAGCAGAAACCATTTTCGGCTGAATATTTTGGGCAAGCCTCAGACTGTTTGCGGATTGGTACGTTTTATCATAATACGTCTCCGTACCGTTTGCACTGCTGTTATCATTCGCATTTGCATGGACGCTGATGAAAATATCGGCGTTCGCCTTCGCCCCTTTGTTCACTCTCTCCTCAAGCGAGTCAAAGGTGTCGCCCTTCCTCGACATTACAGTAAGCGCGCCCGCGCCGTATAATTGATTGTTAAGACGCGTAGCGATATCAAGGTTTACATTTTTCTCAAGCAAGCCGTTTCCGGTTGCACCCGAATCCTGATAGCCGTGCCCCGGATCAATAAAGACCGTTTTGCCGACAACGGGATTTTTAAGGTGCGACGCGGCATTGTTGCTTAAAGATGAAGCACTTCCTATGACGGTGAAGCTGGTGATGTTTTTACTTCCGATATACGTCCGGACGTCTTTTGACAAACTGTCTCCATTCGTCAGCAGGTGAACTCTTCCCTGTTTGGCGCTCAGCACGCCTCCGACGATGGTATCCGCCTCTTTAAAACCATTGGTAACAAACGTATAGCCTGTGCTTAAGCCTGTCTTTTTTGCAAGATTCACAGACAGGTTATAGCGGTTTTTTCCGCTGATTCTTGAAGGGTTCGGCAGTTTATTGTAAAGTGAGCTGCTGATGCTGCTTGTCCCGCCGATGACAATCGTGTTTTTAATCCCCAAGCTTTTGATCGCATTGGACGTAGAACCATTTAACGTTGAATCATTAGTGAATAAAATCGGATATTTTTTAGCGGACGCATAAGAAATCGCAGCCATTCCATCTGCATCAACAAACCCGTTAACCACAAGGGCTGTAGAAGATCTTGTCATTTCACCCGCCACTTTTGCAGCTGTGGCATATCTCGTGCTTCCTGATAATCGTTTGACACTGATGCCTAATTTAGCAATTTGATTTTCAGTATTTTTCGAAACGGCAGGTGTGCCGCCTACGATAATCACATTTTTCGTTTTTAAATCAATTAATCCCTTTTTTGTGCCGGCAGACAGCTGATCTTTATTTGTAAACAGCAGCGGCGCATTTTTTTGATATGAAAGCGGCGCAGCGGCAATTGCATCGGCATATGAAGTTCCGCCGGTGATAATGACCGTTTTCGCTTCACCCCATGATTGTTTTGCCGCCAGTACAGCCGTATCATACCGGGTGCTTCCGCCGATCCTTTTAACCGTGTTGTCAGCCAAAGCGGAAGGGACAAATAGAATGACCCCGAGAATGAAGACGGGGAGACATTTTATGATGAATTTCAATCCGATCTCCTCCACAGAAGTTTAGTAGTTTGTAAGTGCTGTATTAGGATAATAGAACGCAAGAATAGAAGTATACGGCTCTCCGGCCTCCGCTCTTTCTTTTGCTCCGTATTGACTCATTCCTACGCCGTGACCGTATCCCTTTCCTGATATCGTGATTTGCGAAGAATTACCGGACGCACTGGCGTATGTGCTTTTAAAAGATGAAGCTCCGATCATCGTCCTGAGTTCAGACGCTTTCACCTCAACAGATGCAGTCTTGTTCATGACATAGCCCTTCGACTTGTCATTCACATGGTACGTGACCTTCACCGCGGCGTCTTCCGCGCGCTGGCCTTTTGTTTTTCCGGTGAGCGAGAGATCAGAGATGCTTGCAATTTTTATGGAACTTGCATTGGTTTCTTTATTTTTCATCAGCCAATTTTTTATTCCGTTGAGCTGCGCGGCATTTGCTTCGTTTGTTTTAGACCACCAGGATGCGGGATTTTTCATATCCAGACCCGCTGGCAGCTGCTGCTTCTGCAATGTTAAAGACCAGCTGATTTCCGGATCTTTTGTATCCTTTTTGGCTACTAAATACGGCACTTTCGATCCCCACACTTCATCGCCGGCTTCCATGTAACCGCCATTGCTTGATGAGTAAGTGGCATCTATCAATCTGCCGGAATAAGTGAGCACTTTCCCTTTTGTTCCGTTAACGGCTGCGGTGGCGTTTGGATACCAGCTGTATCCCCCGTAAACCTGGAAGGCCGTTGTATCCGCGACCGTTTGTCCCATCTTGCCGATAGAGTAGGTGCGGGCGGCAACAGCCTGGGCTTTCAGCGCTTCTGTCGGCCAGCTTCCCGGCATTTCATTCGGCAGGACACCTTTCAGATAATCCTCAAAAGGAATGTTTTCATTAACAGGTCTTACATATTTTCCGGATTCCGCAGTGAAACTCATATTCCCCAGATATGGTTTCCCGTCAATGCTGATTGTGTTTGCTGTTGAATATTTTTCAGGAACCGCCTTGAAAGACGTTTTTCCGCTGTTAATGCCTGCAACGCCTAATTTGCCGCCGGACGTTTCAATACGGTACGTCTTTCCGTTTACGAGATAAAACTCTTTTGCGTAAGCAGCCTTAACTGAATCGGCAATTGAATTCGCGCTGCCTATTAATGTATAAGAATAGGTGCCTTTCGTTTTAAAAAGGCTGGCCTCGTCGGCGGGTGTTTCGCTTTTTTTGATGTATACAAGCGGCATGTGATTTGCGGCGGCAATATTTGATCCGACAACGATGTCCGCTAATTTAGTCCCGTTGGCAGCCACCGTTTTGCTTGCATCCATGCCAAGCGAAGTGACTGCGTTTGCTGATATTTGATATCTGTTTGATCCGGTAATTCTTTTGGTGACCGAGGCCTTCTTTTTAATTTGATTCTCCACATCTTTGCTGACGTTTGAAGTGCCTCCCATGATGATCACTTTTTTAGGCAGATTGTAGCTCGGAAGGGAGTCTTTTTTCGTCAGGAGAATCGGATAGCCGTTTTGCGCAGCATAAGGCGCGATTGCCAGCGCATCCGTATATACATCCCCCGTTACTACGACCGCCTGGTCATAGCTGCCCATTTCGGCCGCAATATTTTTGGACAGATCATATCTGTTTTTTCCGCTGATCCGTTTCGTACGGCCGTATTTCTTCAATGTCTTTTCCGCGGCTGACGAAATACTGTTCGTCCCGCCGATGATTAAAATATTATCCGGACTGAATTTCTTGATTTGCGCTTCTGTGCTGCTGCTCAGCTTTTTCGCTTCAGTCAGCAGAACAGGCGCTTTCAGTTTATTCGCTAAAGGAATGACGGAAAGCGTGTCCGCAAAATAAGCATCCGTATTAACGACGACTATGTTGGACGGGTTTTTCCAATACTTGGATGTCGCGGCGTTAGCCGTATCATATTTGGACGCGCCTCCCAATCTGGCAACGGAGGAGACATCGCTTCCCGTCAGTTTATAAGTTCCTGAAGGTTCGATATTCAGAGTCGATTTATTACCAATATAATTCGTCAGTTTTACTGAGATATCAGAACTGGACGCAAAAGTGCTTTCCGGTAATAAAGCCAGGCTGAATATCACAGAAAAACAGACAGCCCATATTGTTTTCTTCAATTTTTATCCCGCCTTTTGCTGATCATGGTGTATTATTTTGCTTTCTCGATTTCCTTGATCTCTTTTTGGCCTTTATCATTTGTGAAATACGTAATGCTGACTTTGTCATTTTCGCTGAATTTATTCAGAACATCAGAGAAGTCATCAGAAAATTCAAAGCTGACGGGCTGATCATCCACTTTTACTTCAATTGTGTGCGTATCCGCCATACCGACATAATATGCCGTTTCTTTTTGAGCCTGGTTCTCCGAAGAACCGCTTCCCTTCTTTGATTGATCCGCCGTTCCGCACGCTGCCAATACAACAGAAAAAAGCAGTATTAAGAACGAAGCTGCAATAGTTTTTTTCATTTTTTTCACCTCATCTTTATGTATCGTCTTATACTAACTTTTTTTTAAGGTAATTTTAAGGTCTTTTTGTAACCTTTTTTTAAGAATTTCGTCTATTACATGGTTATAAGTAAAAATATGACTGGGTTTATAAAGATTAGTAAATTGTATCAGGAAAGTTAATAGAAAAGGTGATGACAAATGAGAGCTGAACGAAAAAGAAAGAAGAAAAAAGTTCTTCTGACAATCGTAACAATCATCGGGCTGTTAGTTTTATCATCAGGAGGCTACGTCTACTACTTGTGGCACAAAGCGGCTTCAACGGTGGCAAGCATTCAGGAAGACTTGAAAAAATCGGACAAACGTGACACGGATATAGATCTCGGAAAGAAGGATCCGATTTCTGTTTTAATCATGGGCGTCGATGAGCGGAAAAATGACAAAGGGCGCGCGGATACGATGATTTATATGACCGTCAATCCTAAAACGAATACAACAGAAATGGTCAGCATTCCGCGTGATACGTATACGAAAATCTCCGGCAAAGGTACGATGGATAAAATCAACCACTCCTATGCTTTCGGCGGAACGCAGATGGCCGCGGATACCGTCGAGGACCTGCTTGACGTGCCGGTAGATTATTTTGTGAAAGTAAACATGGAGAGCTTCAAAGATACCGTGGATACACTCGGCGGGATTACGGTGAACAGCACGTTTGCCTTCAACTACGACGGGCACTCTTTCGGAACGGGGAACATCAGCCTGAACGGCGAAGAAGCACTTGCCTACACGCGTATGAGAAA
The DNA here is from genome assembly GCF_053470005.1 of Bacillus sp. N1(2025). Classification (NCBI taxonomy): domain Bacteria; kingdom Bacillati; phylum Bacillota; class Bacilli; order Caryophanales; family Bacillaceae; genus Bacillus; species Bacillus sp. N1(2025). The sequence continues at coordinate 520,129 of NZ_JBLTJB010000002.1, read as the reverse complement.
AGAAGATCCCCGGGGGGATTTCGGCAGGCAGCAGCGCCAGCGCCAAGTGATTGAAGGGATTATTTCTAAAGGGGCAAACATCTCGTCTGTCACGAAATTCGGAGATATGTTTAAGGTCATTGAAAACAATATGAAAACAAACATGTCATTCGATGATATGTGGACGGTTATGACTGACTATAAAAACGCCCGCAGCAAAGTCACTCAGCATGAACTGAAGGGAACGGGAACGAGAATCAACAATATCTATTATTACAAATTAGATGAAGCAAGCCTCGCTTCAGTCAAAAAAGAATTAAAAGAAAGCCTGAAATAATAAAAAACTCTGCATATGATGCAGAGTTTTTTTATTCTGTAAAAGGCTGCGGACGGGTTTTTCTATAGCCGTACCGATAAAGCAGTTCTTCCACAATCCGTTTTGAAGCCGATCCGTCACCATAAGGGTTTGACGCCTTTGACATCCGTTCATATTCAGCCTGATCGGTTAAGAGCTGTTTTGTCAGCTGATACACCGTTTCTTCATCTGTACCCGCCAGCTTTAATGTCCCGGCTTTCACTCCTTCGGGGCGCTCGGTTGTGTCCCTAAGCACCAAGACCGGCTTTCCGAGAGAAGGCGCTTCCTCCTGAACCCCGCCTGAGTCGGTCAAAATGAAACTTGCTTTCGCAGCGAAGTTATGGAAATCCACGACCTCCAGAGGTTCTATTAAGTGCACCCTGTCCGAATCAGCAAAATGGGCTTCTGCGGCCTCACGAACTGCGGGATTCAAATGAACGGGATAAACGACTTGTACGTCCTCAAACTCTTCAACGACTCTTCTGACGGCCTTAAACATCTGTTCCATCGGCCTGCCTAAATTTTCACGTCTGTGCGCTGTTAAAAGAATCATCCTGCTTCCTTCCAGCTTGTCAAAAATCGGATGAAAATAATCTTCCCGCACTGTCGTTTGAAGCGCGTCTATCGCTGTATTTCCCGTGACAAATATAGAATCCGGCTTTTTATTTTCAGAAAGCAGATTCTGCTCGGCCTGGCTTGTCGGCGCAAAATTCACATCAGCGATCACGCCCGTCATCTGCCGGTTGATTTCCTCAGGGAAAGGAGAGTATTTATTATGCGTACGCAGACCGGCTTCCACATGGCCGACGGCGATTTGATGATAAAAGGCGGCAAGGCTTCCGGCGAACGTTGTCGTCGTATCTCCGTGGACCAAAACGATATCTGGTTTTACTTCTTGGAACAGCTTGTCCAGTTTCAGCAAAGCATGAGATGTAATTTCTGAAAGCGTTTGACGCTCTTTCATAATATTCAAATCAAAATCAGGCGTAATGCTGAATGCTTCAAGCACTTGATCCAGCATCTGTCTGTGCTGTGCGGTTACAGTCACCAGCGAATCAATTTCCTGATATTTTTCAAGCTCTAATACGAGCGGAGCCATTTTAATTGCTTCAGGTCTTGTACCGAATACGGTCATTACTTTTAGTTTTTTCAACGGTTTGTCTGCACCTCGTTTTATATGTCGGATATCCCTTCATGTTAACATATTTATGCCGTTTCTTAGATATTGTAAAGCTTAATGGCAAACAAAGCAAAAACCTTTATAACACTCTTTGAAAGCGGATTAAAAGGTGTGAATTTTAATCAATTGTGGTAAAGTGGAAAAAGACTAGGTTATAGTTCTGAAAAAAAGATTTTGCAGAAACAAGGATGGTGTTATTCAGTGAAGAAAGTACGCAAAGCCATTATTCCGGCAGCAGGTTTAGGCACTCGTTTTTTGCCGGCCACTAAAGCAATGCCTAAAGAAATGCTTCCAATCGTTGATAAGCCTACAATTCAGTATATTATCGAAGAAGCTGTCGAATCCGGCATCGAAGATATTATTATCGTAACCGGAAAAGGAAAAAGAGCAATAGAAGACCATTTCGACAATGCCCCTGAACTGGAACGTAATTTAGAAGAAAAAGGGAAAATCGAACTGCTTCAAAAAGTGAAAAAATCGTCAAATATTGCGGATATCCACTATATTCGCCAAAAAGAGCCAAAAGGACTCGGTCATGCCGTTTGGTGCGCACGCAACTTCATCGGCGATGAACCTTTCGCCGTTCTTCTCGGCGATGATATTGTCCAGGCTGAAAAACCGGGACTTCGTCAGCTGATGGATGAATACGAAAAAACATTGTCTTCAATCATCGGTGTTCAGCAAGTTCCTGAAAGCGACACACACCGCTACGGAATTATCGATCCGTTAACAAATGAAGGCCGCCGTTACCAGGTCAAAAATTTTGTAGAGAAGCCTGAACCGGGCACAGCTCCTTCCAACTTGGCTATTTTAGGAAGATACGTTTTCACTCCTGAAATTTTCATGTACCTGGAACAGCAGGAAGTCGGTGCAGGAGGAGAAATTCAATTAACGGACGCCATCCAAAAGCTCAATGACATTCAGCGTGTCTTCGCTTATGATTTCGAAGGAAAACGTTACGATGTCGGTGAAAAACTCGGATTTATCGAGACGACGCTTGAATTTGCCTTACAGGATCAGGATATCCGCCATAAATTGATTCCGTTCATGAAGGATCTTCTTGAAAAAGAAGAAGCTGACGAATAGAAAAAGCTGCCGAATCCGGCAGCTTTTTTTATGTGATCTTTACTTTTTAGACGTTACCGTCAGTGTTTTATCAGCATTGTTCACAGAAAAAGTATATTCCTGGTTTTTAAGCATGAGCAAATTCTGATTGATTTTGCTGCCGCCTTTTTCACTTAAAGCTGAGATGTCTGCGGGACGCGATAAATGAAAAATCACTTCGGAGACTGTATCATTGTCAATCACAACATCCGTTTTGGCATCGGATGTTTTTAATACGTTCCGTCCGTCAGCCGTTTGTCCGGCAGCTGGATTTTTCAATTTACTCTGTACATCGTCCCGGCTTTTATTGAGATATGAGAGAAACTCTTCTGCTGTTTGGCTTGATAAACTGCCGCTGAAATCATTAAGCTGAACACCCGTCTTTTTTAAAGCGTTCACTTTATACAGATCAGTCTTTTTCATAAAGTACTCTTTATCGTTTAATTTCACTTTGGCCGCCTGGTTATTTTCGGCTTCTATCTGCACCTTCGTGCCGAAACTTACACTTGCGGAGGCTTTTCCTTTTATATCTTTTTCAGTATAAAGGTCCGCCTTTTCAGCTTTTACCAAAGCAGGTTTATTCACAGACTCATAAAGGCCGGCATCGCTCTGTTTGACGTCACCGAAAGATGCGATCGCACGCAGAGGCTTGTCTGAAAACATCGAAGCGCCTGCGCCGACAGCCAGCAATGCAAGCAGCGTAATCTGTATCGTATTGGCAATGAATTTAGGCTTCGCTTTCTTTTGCTGCGCCTGAGTGATTTTCTGTTCCTCGGCTGCCCGCGTTCTGCCTTCAATCTGCTCGTTTTGATATTTCTTTTTTTCTTTCTTTGAAAGCTTGTTGAACCAATCCACAAAAGCTTTATATTCTTTCACAACGGCTTTCGTTTCGTCGAACATGCGCATTTCGCCGTAATGCATCCAAGCCACCCGATCACACATTTTCTCAATCTGTCCGATGGAATGACTGACGAAAAAGATCGTTTTGCCGCGTTCTTTAAATTCCGTAATGCGGTCCACACATTTCTGATAGAAAGTCTGGTCCCCTACTGAGAGCGCCTCATCAATAATGAGGATGTCAGGGTCCATATGCGCCGATATGGCAAAACCGAGACGGGATTTCATACCGCTTGAATAGCTTTTAACAGGCTGATCTATAAAGTCGCCGATATCCGCGAATTCAACGATTTTTTCATAAAGCTCGTCTATCTGCCGATTGTTGAGACCCATCATCAAGCATTTTAAACGAATGTTGTCTTTACCGCTTAATTGATTGTTTAATCCGGCAGAAATCGCGATTAAAGACGGCTGCCCGTTCATATCAATCTCACCGCTTGTCGGCGGAATGATCTTTGCAAGCAAATTGGACATCGTTGATTTTCCCGAGCCGTTGATCCCTACGAATCCGATCGTTTCCCCTTCATAGACGTCAAAAGAAACATTTCGGACAGCGAAAAAACCTTTTTGATTTCTGTTTGGGAAAAACAGTCCTTTAATTTTGTCAGACTGTTTTTTATATAGAAAATACTGTTTTGAAACATTTCTGAACGAAACTTTTAGTTTCATCGTATAATCTCCTTACTATATTAAAGAAAGTCAACAAACTTATCTCTGAATTTCATATGAAGAAGTGAACCGACTGTTAACAACAGCAGTGTGACGAACCAGAAATACAGCGTGTATTTCACATCGTGGAAAAACCACTGCCCTTCCATAAAGCTGTCTCTAAAGCCCTCGATAATATAGAAAAGAGGGTTTAACTTCAAGATGGTCAAAACTTCAGGTCTGTTTCCAAATTTCTCCGCAATGTCCCAGAAAATCGGCAGAAGAAAAAAGAGCAGCCTTGTGACGGCCTGAAGCAAAAACTGATAGTCCCTGATTAAAACGCTGATGGTTGAATTAAACAGGCCGAAAGCAAACATAAAACTGATCATGCAAAACAAGTAATAAATATATTGCAGCCAGTGAAGCGTCGGAAACAGTCCGTTGCTCAGCAGCACAATAATATAAATCGCCATCATCACAAAGTAACTGAATAAATTCGATGCTATCACTACAGAAGGCAGTGAACTGATCGGAAAGTTCATTTTCGACACTAAATTTATCCGTTTAAAAACGCTGTTAGATGCATCCAGTATCGTCGGACTGATAAAGAACCAAGGAATTAAGCCGGCCAGCATCCAGACGATGAACGGTACGCTGTCTCCATTTCCAAGCACCATATCATGTCCGCCGCGAATCCCGAGACCAAATACGAACCAGTAAGCCAGCATTTGAATCATAGGGTTGAGAAACTGCCACAATATACCCAAATAGTTCACTTGATACTTTGATTTCGTTTCGTACACTGCAAGCCGCATAATCAGCGGAAATGAGTTGAATTGCTCTTTCAGAATTTTTACCAATGCATTCATTCTAATCTTCCTTAGTCGTAAGTTTTAGGTAATAGCTTTGACTTACAAAAGCACCGCTCATAATTGTAACAGATTACGATGTATTTTTCACTTCATAACAAGCCTGAGCCCCATGAGCGCAACATGCCGTCACTTAAGCAAAAAAGCATAATTAACGTGGTTAAATTATGCTTTTTTGCACTTATTTACTTGTCCCCGAAAATCACTTTTACGGCTTTTTCAGACGATTCTCCGGTTTCTAAATAACAGAACTTCTCGTAAAAAGGCCCGAACGAATCCGGAAGCTTATAATCATCTGATTCCGTTTCATTGACCCATTTGATAACGTCACCTGTTTCTTTGACAAGCGGGCCGGGCGCTTCTTTTTCAAAGTCAAAGTAAAACCCTCTGAGTTTATCCCGGTACGTTTCGATATCAGGCACATAAAACAGCATCGGTCTTTTCAGATTTGCATAGTCAAAAAAGACAGAGGAATAGTCCGTTATGAGTAAATCAGAGACCATATACAGCTCACGGATATCTTCGTAGCTGGAGAAATCATACGCAAATCCTTCATACGGTCCGAGATCAAAGTTTTCCGCCACGAGATAATGCATCCGTAAAATAATGACATAACGGTCGCCGATCGCTTCTCTCAATTGGTGAAGGTCTAAATCAAGGTCAAACTTGTATTTTCCCTTCTTATAAAATTGGTCATCCCGCCATGTCGGTGCGTAGATAATCACTTTTTTATCTTGCGGAAGATTCATTTTTTCTTTCAGCGCTTTAATGACAGAAGGGCTGTTATCCGTCTGAAGGAAGTCATTCCGCGGATATCCCGATTCAATCATGGTTTTATTAAACTGAAACGCCCGGGCGAATATTTCGGTTGAATATGCGTTCGGTGAAATCAGGTAATCCCACTTTGAAGCCTCTGTCGTAAAGTTGCGCTTGTATTTTTCAGTGTTTGTTCCGGGCATATGCACTTCATCCATATCTACGGCAAGGCGCTTTAAAGGCGTGCCGTGCCATGTCTGGACATATGTCGTATGCTCAGGTTTCGGAATCCACAGCGGCATACGGCTGTTGACAACCCAGTACTCGGCTCTTGCCATGGCAAACAGCCATTTGAACGTAAAGCGTTCGATATAAGGAATTCCTTTATCTTTAAATGTCTGTGAGTAAGCGGGGTTTACACTCCAGCAGAGACGGTATTCCGGCATCTCTTTGCTCATGTATTCATAAATCGCCCGCGGGTTGCAGCTGTACTGTTTTCCGGCAAAGCTTTCAAACATGACAAATTTCTGTTTGACAGGCAGTTTTCCCGCAACCCTGAATCCCGCTTTATAAGTGTTTTGTATTCTTTTCTCAATGAACTTTTTCAGCTTATTCTTTCTCTTGCGTACAAAGGAAGCGCCCCGTTTCAGCTTTCCTTTCACAAAATACTCCACGCGGGTGCTGAAGCTGTAATCGTTCATTCTCAGGTGGAGATTTTTCGTTTTCTTTTTCGTGAAAACGTGAAATCTGGCAGGCCCTTTCTCCGTTTTCAAAATCGTGAATTGGTTAGGGTTTACATGTTCAGATTTCAGAACCTTTAACGGTTTGCTGTTGGTGATAATCTCTTCACCCGTCCCGGCATCTTCAAAAATGAATTGAATGTGGAATTGAAAGGTTAGCTGCTGATTCAATTCTTTATAAACGGCATTCAAATCAATTTTTGTATCAAAGCCTATCGTGTCAAGCATCGTTGTGTCCTGAACATATTCATCAAGGTCGTGTCTCGGCACGTCGTGAAGCGGGTACTTCAGAATGAGAGGCTCCTCTTCTTTTCCTTTTTTCATTTTCAGAATCAGGTTTTTTTCTTTTACCTTTAAGGTTTCTGCCGCATTCAGCCGGAATGCAAAACCTTTCAGATGTAAGCTGCCGTCAGATTCGAGCTCCATTTCATCAATCCGCGTGACGAACTTTTTCTGCAGCAGCTTTAAGGAGAAATTCCCTTTCTTAGTCGTGTAAGGGAAAAAGAACATATGATGAGCCTCATCTTTATAAGAAGACAGTTCAATAGGTTCAAGGCTGGATTTTAACCGTTTTTTACTGATATCACTGTCATCATTGATAAAGGAGACATAGAAATCCAGACATCCTTTGCCGTCCGTATGGTCAGAAAGCAGATCCGTGCTCATGACAGCATGGTAATCCCCGCCTTCTCCGGCCAACCGTTTCAGAGGGACGGAAAGTTCCGCTTTTGTCTTACGATTTATAATCTGAAGAGAAGGCTCTTCCCCTGCAGTGACATTTTCACAGGATATCGTAATGCTGAATGTCTCTTCCTTTATGTTAAGATGTTTTAACTTGTATCTGACAGGATTTTCTATACCCATAAAATAAGTCTACTCCTCTGTTTCAATTAAACATATCCAATCACAATCATCATTTTGTTACTTTCAGCGAAAGGTTCTCCTTCACCGTCCGGTAGAATTGATATTGCAGTCCGTTCACTTCTGCCGTCACCTTTTCACCGTCTTCTCTGTTTAACATGACACGTTCATAATCGTTATAAATGACATACATAATATAACCGCCAAGTCCGACTTTTTCAATGTCACTTAACGGGATTTCAAGGATGTACCGCCCGTCTCCCAGTGACTGAACCGGAAACTGGTGGTGTACTTTCATGTTATCTCTGTGCTGAAACAGAATATATTGGGCATTATTTCTGTCCTGTCCGAACAAGCGGAACGTAACGGTGAATTTATGATCGGCGAACACCGTGCTTTCCGTTTCTCCGTGCATGCGAAGTTCGACCAGTTTATTTTCTTCATCCGTCAGCGGGCTTTCTAAATAAGCCAGCCCGTCTTGCGTCACGATGGTTTTATCGGGCTCTTTTTTGGACCAGCGGAACAGCTTTTCGACCTCATCATACCGTTTTTGAGTCAGCAGACGGTAGGCCGTTTTATGAATCGGATGAAAAAATGTCTCGGAAATATCGTATTTCGTCTTCTTTAACACATTCAGAATTTCATTGAATTTATTGTAGTAGGCTTCTTTGTTTTCGCTTTTCAGGAAGTGCATCCGATCGAAAAGGCGCGTAATGGAATCGAATTCGATCAGGCGGTTCATCGCCATCTTCTCTTTTTCAGTATCTAATTTTTTGTTCAGAATATACTTCATTACAGCTATGTTCGTATCGGTTTTTTCCATTATATTAGTCTGCTTTGTCAGCGACTCATTATTGTCCATTCTGTTCAGATAATAGACCGGTTCGGTTGACGTTGAAATATCTCCGCACGCCAAAAGAACATCCATAAAAAATTGCTTATCTTCAGCAAATTTCATTTCCGGATATCTGATATCATTATCTTTTAGAAATTGTAAGTTCATCATTCTTGCCCGCGGGCCGAGATGATAGAAAATATGCCGGATTGAAAAAGGCGATACCTTCGCTCTGTTCAGCGAAGACTCATGTTTCCCGATCGTTTTTTGACCGTTCACCTGCACTTCGATCGTTTTTCCGACCGCATAATTTACCTGATCTCTTTCGAGCATGTCGAATAAGATTTTAACTCCGTTCGGCGCAAACCAATCATCTGCATCCAAAAATGTAATGTACTTCGCATTTGCCAGCTCAATTCCCAAGTTTCTCGGATAAGCCGGGGTTCCCGTGTTGTCTTTCAAAAAGACGACTGTAATATTTTCATACAATTCGGCGTACTCAGTCAGGATGTTTCTGGAATCATCAGTAGAGCAATCATCGACCAGAATTAAAGAAATATGCTGAAAGCCGATGTTTTGAAGGATCACTGAATCAACTGTTTTCCTTACATATTCTTCTGCATTATAAACAGGAACGACTACCGCTACCTTCTTCTCTTCCGCCAATGCTTCTTTGTTTAAAATGGTATATTCGCGTTCTTCTACGGACGGCTTGGACTCTTTTTTATTCAACTTAAAAAAGTTACTAAGATTCATCTTTAAATTCTCCTCTTATTGTCTAGCTTTTTTTCAAAAGCGCATAACAAATATAGCGAAAATAACCTTATATTACAAGAAGTACTCCCTATCCGGAGGGAGTACTTCTTTATCATCTGTATATCCGAATGTTTCAATTACACCCCGGCAATTTCTTTTTTAATCTGTGTGGTGGAAATGCCTTCGGTTCTAGGGAGGTAGATGACTTCGCATTGATCTTTAAGGAAATCGAATTTGCCTTCCCAATCGTCTCCCATTACGAACACATCGATGTTGTGATCCGCTACGTCACGTACTTTTTGATCCCAGCTGTTTTCCGGAATGACTTCGTCGACATAACGGATCGTTTCCAGAATCAGCTTTCTGTGTTCATAGCTGTGGTAGGCCTTTTTTTGTTTTTGCAGGTTGAACTCGTCTGTTGAGATGGCGACAACAAGGTAATCCCCAAGCTGCTTTGCGCGCTCAAGCAGTTTAATATGACCCCAATGCAGTAAATCAAACGTACCGTAAGTAATGACCTTCTTCATGAAACAAAAGCTCCTTTCTATCATCATACGTATAACAAGCAACTGCCCTGAAATGCTGCGCAGCTGTATCCTTAATCACTAAAGTGCCAATTTCGTACTCATGGAACCTCATTATATCACATAGCCCTGAAAAGGTTAAGCCAATGTAAAACGAAGTTAAAATCCACTTATTAACAAATGTTATTACAATAGGAGTTTAGCAGGGTTTTTGCGCGTATGATTAAAGAAATTGTTATCTTATTTATATTTTTGTAAAACTATTGTTAAGTTTATCTGAAGGTATTATGTTAAAATAAAGCTTAGCCTAAGTCACGAAAAAGTGAAAGAAAATCCCGTACAAAAAGGAGGACGGCAGATGCAGACTGAAATGGTGCACAACCTTTCTTATGTTAATGGAAATTTACAGGAGTTTATTTCATATTTAGACACTTATTATATCGCACAAAAGCAAGGAGCCGTCATTGCGACGGTCAATCCTGAGATCGGATACGCTGCGGCGAAAGACAAAGGTTATCATCAAGTCATTTCATCCGCGGATTTCGTCCTGCCGGATGGTATCGGCGTCGTGTTAATGTCACGTTTGACGCAGCACCCGCTGAAATCAAGAATTGCGGGATTCGATGTGTTTCTTGCGCTGCTCGGCCTCGCAAACCGGCAGTCTAAAAAAATATTTTTATACGGAGCTAAACAAGACGTGCTTGACGCCGTTTTGAACCGGATCAGCAAAGAGTATCCGAATATTGAGGTTGTCGGAGCCAGCAACGGTTATGAAGCGGATAAACGCTTCGTCGCCAAACAGATTTCCCGGGCGAAACCCGATCTCGTGTTTGTCGCCTTAGGATATCCCCATCAGGAACAATTTATTTATGAATACAAACATCTTTTCCCTCAGGCTGTATCGATCGGTTTGGGCGGAAGCTTTGATGTGTTCAGCGGAACGGTGAAACGCGCCCCTGAATGGATGATCAAAACGAATCTGGAATGGCTGTACAGACTGGTGACGAATCCGTGGAGATGGAAAAGGATGCTGAACATTCCGAAGTATGCTTTTACCGTTTTGAGAAATAATAAATCAAATAAAAGCCTGTATTCCAAGCAGGCAGAAGATCAAACGAAACAGCTTTAAACAAATAAAACAGCAAAAGAGATTGGTAATCTATGAACTTGCGATCTTTATTCGCCGCTTTTTATTCTATATATCTGTCTGTTCTCGGCGTTTTGTTCAAGCCTGTAAAGCCCAAGAACCATCTGACCCTGCTGGTATCTTTTGAAGAGAATGCGCAGGCTCTCATCCGTTCTTACAAAGCGCACGCTGAATCGCTTTCTTATGAAATGACGGTTTTGTATACGAGACACGCCGTCAGTCTGAAAAAAGAGCTGGAAGGTGTCGGCTCTTTTTATCTGAACGAAAAACATCCGCTGCATCTTTTGAAGGCTGTTTTGATCCTTTTTAAAAGCAAAGTGGTGATAACGGATAACTATTTCCTCATGACAAGCGTCTTAAACCGCCGGCCGCAAACGACATGCATTCAGGTGTGGCATGCGAACGGCTCTTTGAAAAAGTTCGGCCTTGAGGATGTGACGAATCAAAACCGTCCGGCATCAGATATCAGCCGTTTTAAAAAGGTGTACCGCTCGTTTGACTTTGTTACCGTCGGTTCAGACGCGATGGCTGACGTTTTTAAAAAGTCGTTCGGCATACGGGACGGCCAGCTGTTAAAAACGGGTGTCCCCCTGACTGACGTCTATTATGAAGAACACAAGCCCGAACTGAAGCACAAATGGCCGAAAAAAATCATCCTGTACGCACCGACATTCAGGGATTATGATATGCAATCCTTTCGGCTGCCATTCACCGAAGAACAGCTCACAAACGCGTTAAACGGAGAGTATATGCTGCTTGTAAAGCTTCATCCTGCCGTTTTGCATCAGATTTCGGCTTCGTTTGAAAGCGAACTGATCAAGAACGTGTCTGACATGCGTCTTCATGATCTCTTGAAAGCGGCTGATATTTTAATTACGGATTACTCTTCCGTGCCTTTTGAATTCGCGCTCTTAAATAAACCGATTTTCTTTTTCACGTATGATCTGGAGGAATATGATCAAAAACGCGGTTTAATCGACAATTATACGTCCGTCATTCCCGGAAAGGCTTGTCATGACAGCGAAGCCCTTCTGGAGGAAATGACGAAAAAGCCATTTCGTGCAGAAGAACTGAAGCGGTTCTCGGACAAATGGAATATGTATTCAGATGGGAATTCGAGTGAAGCGTTATTGAAATTTGCGGAAACAAAAATGAAAAATTGTGCTGAAGCACCTGCCTGAATCGACGGCGGGTGTTTTTTGCATGAAGAAAGGGCTGAAGCATACACTTCAGCCCTTTTTTTATACTTTCATATACACGGGAACATCATAGTAAAGCGTATAGTCATCCAGCAGTGAGTATAAGCTGTACATGCGGTTTACCTGCTTATACGCCCAGCCGATGTCTGTCGCATACTGATGAGCCGCGGCTGGAGACCATCTCATTTTATACAGCGTATCCTGCTCGTATGAAGGATTGTGAATATAAGACGCACCGATAAATTGGGCTCCGCCGATAATCGCGGCTTCCGGAGTAAACCAGCCTTGATTATACGCGTATTGTGCGCCGTAGTAATTCGGGTTGCTGTCATAAGCCCCGATGCCGTACATGTTGTAAACCTTTTTACCATTATACATAATGCCGTTCGCAAGCTCTGACGTGCCATTGCCCGTTTCAAGCAAAGCATGCGAAATCAAATACACTTCATTAATGCTGTATTTGCCGGCGGCTGTAATAAAGGCCTGGCCTTTCCCTGTCAGTATTCCTTTATTGACCAGCACTTTTTGATTCAGTTCCGATGTGTTCAGTCCGGCTGTCTGAGAGAGCTTCAGAAATTGAAAGTAATACTTGCTGTCTTGTGCGAAGTGAGCAGGATTGACATACTGCCCGACTTCGTCACTGCTGGCGTTTCTCCAGCCCATGCTGAGTTTGGCCCAGCCGTTTGTCTGGCCTGTGATGCTGACTTTATCGCCTTTTTTCAACTGCCCGATAATATTGCCGGAGCTGACTTCCGGGGTTGACCGGACGTTCAGGACGTCGGCTGTGACCGTTCCGGAGGCCGTATTGATGTACGTAAGCGATGCATAAGCCGCGGCATCAGTCTGCGGGCTGACTGTCATTTGTTTTTTGACCATATCTGCCAGCGAGATGTTGTAATTGGTATTCATGATTTGCGGTCCGTTTTTTATTTTCAAAATAGCCATCGTCCATCCGTACAGCTTTTTCAGCTTTTGGGAGGCGGCGTCCGCTGACTGCGCTCCCGTGAATTGATCGCGAATGCGGAGTTCATAAACCGGATGGCTTTCACTCGTATAGCCGGCCTGTAATTGTTTGGCGCTGAAAAAGCTCATGCTTTTATTTAAAACGGTTTTACTGCTGAATGTTTCGGTTTTGATGACGTACTGTGCAGACCCGGTTTTCCCCGTCTCCTTCACAGTGCCGGCCGCTTTGTTTTGCTTGAAAAAAGCAGTCACGCGGTCAATGTCTTCCTTTTTAAGCAGCGGTGCCGTTTCAATTCTGAATTGTGTATACGCCGCTTCACCTGTTTTCTGTGCGGAGGCGGATACTTTTTTCCCTTTGAAAAAGTCCAGCGAACGATTGATTTTTGCCGTATCGAGCAGTGATTCGGTTGTGACTTGGTACGTTGTGTCCGTCTGCTTGGATATCGTTTTTGTAATGGCAGTCAGTTTATATCCCGCCAGCAGATTCAATCCTTTTTTTATCTTCGACTGGTCTGCCGTCTGCTGAGAAAGCAGCTGATATTCGTTTTCTGCTGTTTTTCCCGCCGCTGTTCTTGCCGTCTTTACATGCTGCTGGCGGAAATACGCCTCCGCTTGATCTGCCTGCGCAGCGGTAAGCTGCCCTGCCGTGATCCGATAAACGGACACTGATGCTGTCTTTTTGACAGGCGATGCGTCGCAATGCCATTTTTTCTTTTTAAAGAAAGCTTGAACGCTTTTCAGCTGCTTAGCCGTCAGTCCGCTCATCCCGACCGTATAATTATTTTTCTTGCCGGCTTTTTGATAGCTTCCGCTGACACCCGTATTCTTCTTGATTTGGGTGATAGCATTTTGTACGGCGCTTACTCCGTTAAAATATCCTGACTGCACGTTGTACACGGTTGCTGTTTTGCTTTGGGCATACTTTTGAACGTTCCCTTTGACGCCCGTTTTCTGCTGCAGCTGTTTCGCTAAACCAGCCGCATCATTTGCATTTGAGATGTCAGAGGCTGTCACGGTGATATTCGGACTGGCCTTTGCCGTGACTTTCAGCGACGACTGCAATCCTGTTTCCTTTTGAAAATCAGTTTGGATTTGAGCGGCTTTTTGATCGCCGGAGATTGTTCCTGATTGGATCTGAAACCGGGCTGTTTCCCGTTTGATCTGACGGTATGACGCTTTCACGCCCGTCTGCTTCGTCAACGCTTGCGAGAGCGCTTTTGCGTCTGCTTCGGCCGCCATCTCAGAAGTCACGACCTGCATGTACGGCTGTTTTGTCCCCGCCGTCTTGACGGCGCCGGTCACGCTCGTTTTTTTCGTCAGTTCGGCAAGAAGATTTTTCGTCTGCCGCTCGTCTGATAGAACGCCTGATGTGACGGTCACGTACGGCTGTTTGCTTCCGCTTGCGCTGTAAGTGCCGGCCACACCCGTCTGCTTCGTAAAATCTTTCAGCACGGTTTTCGCATCCGTTTCATCGTGTAAGCCTGAAGCTGAGATTTGATAAGTGAGCGGCGTATTTCCGGCTTTCTTTGCATCAGCCTGCCACCCCGTATCCTTTTTCAATTTCGCTGCCGCTTGAAGCGCCTCGTTCTCAGAAGCAAATTGCTGCTTCGTTTCCAGCTCGTAAACGGAGTAGTCGCTGTATGCGGCCTCAGCGGGCTGTGCAAGGTTGCAAAAGACAAGGAAAACGGCGGACAATAACATAGGTGCAACGAATCTCTTTTTCATTCCTTCTCCTCTTTCTGATTCAATTGGTTTCTATCAAACTAGTTTATTTATCGGCCGGCCTTCTTCATTTTTACAGAGAGAAATCACCCAATTTTCCAAATAAAAAAAACTTAATCCCAGAGCTGGGATTAAGTTTGGTTTTATATATGAGAAACGATGATCGTGCAATCTCCGTTTATCGTAAAGTCAGGCATCTGATCCGGCAGTATGAAATGCGCGCCTTTTTCAAGCTTGGCGGACTTGCCTTCATAGAGGATGGAGCCGCTTCCTTCTGTGACGCTGCACAGCATAAACGGAGCGTCCTGGGTCATTTCCGCCGTCCCGCTGATATCCCATTTGTATACAGAAAAATATTCTCCCTGCACAAAGGTTTTGATGGTGACGCCTTTTCTCGTTTCAGTTGATTCATCTAAAAATCCGTCCACATGAGGAACGGTGGCGGCGTTGACGGCATCGCGGATATGCAGCTCACGCGCCTGGCCGTTTTGATCTGTACGCCCGTAATCATATATCCGGTAGGCGGCCTCTGAATTCTGCTGTGTTTCAAGCACGAGCGCCCCCGCGCAAATGGCATGGATGGTTCCGCTCGGCACATAATAAAAATCGCCGGGTTTGATTTTCACACGGCGCAGCAGGCCTTCCCAGTCACCGCTGTTAATCATGGTGACAAGTTCCGCTTTCGAACGGGCCGTGTGACCGTATATGATTTCCGCATTTTCTTTACAGTCAATAATGTACCAGCACTCAGACTTTCCCATTTCACCCTGTCCATGCTCCTCGGCGTCATAATCGTCAGGATGGACTTTAACAGACTGATGATGTTTGACGTCCAGTATTTTCGTCAGCAGCGGAAACCGGTCCCCTTCCGTTCCGCCGAATAATTCTCTATGCTGATCCCACAGTTCCATCAAGGTTTTCCCTTGATACGGACCGCTTTTGACCGTGCTCATTCCGTGCGGATGGGCTGATATCGCCCAGCATTCGCCGGTTGTTTCTGAAGGTATGTCATATCCGAATCGTTCGCGTAATAGCGTGCCGCCCCATAGTTTTTCTTTACATACAGGCTGTAAAAAAATCGGCTCTTGCGTCATGTTCGTTCCCCTCCCCTTAAAAAGCGGCTCATATCCCATTCCCCCTGTGTCTTTTTTAAAACACGGAGGGAGCCGCGGTTAAAAACAATATGTATAAAATGGCTGACCTGCTCATTATACCATTCGGATGGGGCGGAATGCTCAGTCATTTCCTATTCCAGAATAAAATGCCTTGTTTGTCGCAAATTAAAATAACTGATGGAAAGGGGGGAACATTGTGACGATACATGCGGAGCTCGGCAAAAACCTTGAAGTGCTGAAAAAACGGTTCGGCCAAAGCGATGACATGATGTTTTATTCGTTTACGTACGGAAACGGCAAATGTGACGCCTGTCTTATCTATATAGACGGACTGACCGACAATCAATTGCTTGCGGAATATATTATTTCGCCCGTGCAGGCGGCCGCCCGGCATCAAGAGGAACCGGCTGAAACACCGCCGTCATCCATCTCTTTCGGCTATCGTCATACCCGGCTTTCTTCACTTAAGGACGCGGAGGCAGACATTTTCTCCGGCAAATCGGTTTTGCTGGCGGAGGGGTGGGAGGAAGCTCTTTCGTTTGAGACGGAAACATTTAAAATGCGTGATATTGAAGAACCGTCTTCAGAAGTGCTTGAACGGGGGCCGAGGATAGGTTTTGTCGAAAAGCTTCGGACGAACACGGCGCTTTTGCGCGAGCAGTCCGGTGATCCCAACCTCCAGATCAAAGAGATCACACTCGGCGAACGGACAAAAAAGCGGATCGCCGTTGCCTACATTCGGGATATTGCCCCTGATGATGTTGTAAAAGAAGTGATGAAAAGACTGGAGTCCATCACCATTGACGACATTCCGGAATCAGGAGCGATCGAGCAGCTTATTGAAGATAACACGTATTCTATTTTCCCGACCGTCTTGACGACCGAACGGCCCGACCGGGTTATGGGCGCTCTTTTGGAAGGAAGGGTTTCCATTCTTGTAGACGGAACGCCTTTTACCCTTTTGGTGCCGGCTACCGTTGATGAATTTATCCACTCCCCTGACGATTATAATCAGCGGTGGGTTCCGGTTACCTTTCTCAGGCTGCTTCGGTATACATGCATTTTAATCACGATTTATTTACCCGGCCTTTACATATCGCTCGTTACGTTTCACACGGGGCTCTTACCGACGAGAATGGCGGTTACGATTGCCGGAAGCAGATTGAATGTCCCGTTCCCTCCTTTTGTTGAAGCGTTCATCATGATTTTTACGATCGAGATGATCAGAGAAGCCGGACTCAGGCTGCCGAAGCCGATCGGACAGACGATCGGCCTGATCGGGGGCGTGGTGATCGGACAGGCCGCCGTTCAGGCGAATATTGTCAGCGCGATGATGGTCATTGTCGTATCCGTTACGGCGTTGGCTTCTTTTACGGCGCCCTCCTATGCGTTCAATTTTCCGCTGAGGCTCATCCGTATTTTTTCAATGATTCTGTCGGCGATATTAGGTTTATACGGACTGATCATGTGCTATCTGCTTGTCATCGGCCATCTGATGCGCCTGAAAAGCTTCGGCCAGGATTATATCATTCCGATCATGGCGCAGCCTAGCCAAGACTTAAAAGATACGATCGTCAGACTGCCGACGCCTCTTTTGAAAAAACGGCCGACCAGAAAAGAGACGAAAGATAAAATCAAGCAAAGGTGATCCCCATGAAAAAACCGGAAGACAAGCTGTCGTTTATGCAGACACTTCTCATGGTAAGCGGAACAATGATCGGAGCGGGCGTGTTAACACTGCCGCGCTCCGCCGCAACAGCGGACAGTCCGAGCGGATGGATCATTATTCTTGTGCAGAGTGTCGTGTTTATCGGCATCGTCCTGCTCTTTATGCCGTTTTTGCAGAAAAACAGCGGGGAAACCATTTATGAGCTGAATCAAAGCATCATGGGCCGCGCTATCGGTTCTCTTCTGAATTTATTCATCAGCTGTTATTTTGTCGTCACCGTCTGTTTTCAAGCCCGTTTTCTCGGTGAAGTCATCAATTACTTTTTACTGAAAAATACGCCGATGGGTGTCGTCATATTCATCTTTCTGGCGGTCGGCATTTACCATGTGACCGGCGGGGTCTATCCCATTTCAAAGCTTTATGCCTATCTGTTTCCGATTGCGATCGTCATTCTGATTACGCTGCTTATATTCAGCCTGAGACTGTTTAAGCTGGATTTCGTCCGCCCGGTCATGGAAGGAGGCTACAAAAGCTTTTTTGAGATGTTTCCGCGGACCCTTTTGTATTTTTCAGGACTTGAGGTGATTCTGTATCTGGTGCCGTTTATGAAAAATCCGAAGCAGGCGAAAAAGGCTGCTGTCTTCGGCATCGCCAGCGCAGGCTTATTTTACAGCATTACGCTGCTTGTCGTCATCGGCTGTATGTCGGTCGCTGAAGCCAAAACGGTGACGTATCCGACCATTTCCCTGATTCACGCCTTGGAAATCCGGGGTATTTTCATTGAGCGGTTTGATATCTTTCTTTTAATCACGTGGACATGCCAGCAGTTTACCTGTATGCTCGGCTCTTTTAAAGGGGCGCATCTCGGATTAAACACCATTTTCAGACTGAAAAATAAAAACAATGCCTGGCTGATGGGGAGCTTATTGGCAGTGACATTCGGCCTTTCAATGTACCCCGATGATATCAACAGTGTGTTTGCATTCGCGAATATTCTCGGGTATACGTTTTTTGCCGTCATTATGATTCCTTTTCTCATCTGGTTTGTCAGCTGGATGAAAAAAATAGCCGGGAGGAAACAGACGTCATGACACTTTTCATAAAATGGGCGGCGGCGCTTTTCATACTGATGACGCTTTCAGGATGCTGGGACGCGAAGGAAGTCGAAAAGCTGTCTTTCGCCCGGGGACTGGCGATAGACGAGACGAGTGACCGCCGATATAAATTAACCTATCAAAACCTGCTGCCCCAAAGTGAAAACAGCCAGGCTTCCGGCCGGCCCGTGTTTGTCAATGTGACGACGCGGGGGGATACCATTCTTGAAGCCGTCAGTGAAGTCTCTTTAAAAGATCCGCCTGTTTACAGCGATCATTTAAAAGTGCTGATATTCAGCGACAAATTGCTGGCCGACCAAAATATACTGCAGATGATGAATCATTTTATCCGCGATGATGAATTAAGGCGGAGCAGCTATCTCTTCGCGGCAAGAGGAAAAGCGTCCGATATTCTGACGGAGCCGACGCCGAATCAGCAGCAGCCCATGGCCGCGGAAAAGCTGATCGACCTTACGAACAACGGCGGCTACAACGGGAAGATTTTAAAACCGCTCCGAATCGGGAGAGCTTCGATTTACTGCCATAATAAACTCAGTTTTCTCATTCAGGCCGTCAGCAATCAAAAAGGAAAAACGGTGTATGACGGAGCGGCCATTATCAAAAACGCAAAACAAAACAGATTGGCGGGCTTTCTGTCATCATACGAAATACAGAGCCTGAATTGGCTGATGGGGACGATACGGGGCGGCGTGCTGCCCGCTTTGGATAAAGGGGGGCACCCGATTACCTTCGAGATCAAAAAATCAACATCCGCCATCACTCCTAGGCTGAAAAACGGGAAGCTGTCATTTCATGTAGCGGTAAAAACAAAAGGACTTTTGTCAGAGGATCAATATGCCGGAGAAGATTCATTCGATCAGCACTATTTAAACGGGCTGGAAAAGATTTTCGAAAAAAAACTGAAAAGCGATGTGAAAGAAGTCATCGATAAGCTGCAGAATCAATATGAAACGGACCCTGTATTCTTTTCTGACAGAGTCCGCATTCAATATCCCGACTATTGGAAGAAAGTAAAGCATCATTGGGATGAGACCTTCTCCGAAGCGGCCTTTGACTATGATGTTTCCATTCAGATTACCAACTTCGGAACGATGGGACGGTAGCCTTCAGCCTGTTTTTTCGACCCGGAGGAGAATCTGATAAATCCGGCTTTGTTCGGGCAGCTGTATCACCGGAAATTGCATCGATTGCGCCATTCGTGTGATTTCCTGTAAAAACAGCTGCACCCGCTCATCCACGTGAACATACGTATAGGACTGCTTTTTCACAGCAAATGTCTCTTCCGGAAAGAGCGTGCGCACCGTCTGCGGCGTAAAAAACCGCAAGTGGGTGCGGTCGAGAATACCGGCGTCTCTGTATGTCCAGTCACCGAGCAGAAGCGGGAACAGCGCTTCGGCGTGGGAAATATTCGGAATGCTGCAAACGATTGATCCGGCAGGCGACAAATAGGATGAGTACGTTTCAATGACGCGCCACGGGTCTTTTAAGTGCTCGAGGATGTCCGCGAAAATGATGCAATCAAAAAAGCCTTCCGGATAAGGCAGCTTCACTTCTTCGACATCTTCCTGCAGCACCGCTTCATAGTGTCCTTTTGCCGCTTGCGCCGCCAGCGGGTGCAGTTCTATTCCGTACAGTTCGCAAGGCTGTCTGTTTTGAAGTTCCAGCCCCGTAGCCCCCGCGCCGCAGCCGACATCAAGTATCCGTTTCGCCTCCCGGGGAACGAGCTCCGCAATTTCCGGTCTCGGATGAGTAAAGTACGTAAAATCAGTGCCCCATTTTTCCGTAAAACGCTGGCGGTTCTCCGAATATAACTGATTGATATTGATATCCTGATTAGCCGTAAACGTCGCATGCCCGTGGTGATGCACAAAGGCATCGAGGGCGATGTGCAGGCTGTAGCCTTTTTGGAGGGCGCGCAGACATAGGTCATCATCTTCAAAAGAACCGTATCCGAATTGCTCATCGAACGGGCCGATGTCTTCAATGACGCTTTTTTTCACCAGAAGACAGAAACCGACAAGGCGCAGCACCCGCTTTGTATGATGCTTTTCCCGTGCGCAATACGCCTCCGCGAATGACTCCAGCTCATCAAGCGATTGATATGCGTTATGGATCATTTGCGCACCGCTGACATAGTTGCTGACGGGCCCGACCATACCGGTTTTTTCAGATTGATACAGCACCCTCAGCATGGAGGTGAGCCAATTTTTCGTGACCATCGTATCGTTGTTCAGAAACAGCAGATTTTCTCCCCCTGCCGCTTCGATACCCTGGTTGCACCCCTTGGCGAACCCGAGGTTTTTTTCATTTAGGATGACTTTGACGTCAGGCAGATTTGATATGTATTCTCTCGTTCCGTCTGAGGAACCGTTGTCAACTATAATCAGTTCAATCTTATCTTTGTCGGTGTATCGTTCAATGCTGGCCAGACATTTTTTCGTCAGCTCAAGTTCATTATATGTAAGGATAATAATACTCGTTTTCACCGGCATCCCCGCCTTTATCGTGACTTTATACAACGTATGACATATCCCCGTCATTTATGTGACCGGGCGCCCGCACGGCATCCGTTTTGAGGGGCCGGTGAATAACCGCCCCCTAAAACTGAATATTACGGATGAACTGTCCGCCGATTTGATTCTGATCCCGAGCCTCCGTTACGGCTTTTCAGATCCTGCTCAATTTCTTCAAGGCTTTTCCCCTTCGTCTCGGTCACTTTAAACCGGACGAACAGGAATGCCAGTATCCCGATCGCGGCATAAATGAGAAATAAATAGCTGATGCCGACTGCTTCCATTAACATCGGATAGGTTAATGAGACAATCAATGTTCCGGCATGCAGCATTAAAGTGGAGACACCCGTCCCGATACCCCGGACATGCAGCGGGAATAATTCAGGAAGCATGACCCACACGGCAGGCCCCCAGCTGACCGCAAACACAATGATAAACAGGCCTAAACAAATCACCGTTGTCCATGATGCGGCTGCTGAATGTTCAAAGAAAAGATTGACCGCGGCCAATACGAGCAGACTGATGACCATGCCCGCATTTCCGGCCAGCAGCAGCGGCTTCCGGCCAATTTTATCAATGACTTTAATAGCCGCAAGCGTCATGATGACATTGACGGCGCCGATTCCGACCGTTCCCAATATAGACGCGGAATTGCCGAACCCCACACTGGTAAATGTTTTCGGGGCGTAATAAATAATTGTATTTGTCCCGATGAATTGCTGCAAAAAGGCAAGTCCGAGGCCGGCAATCAGCGCGGGTCTCACCCACGGCTCAAACAATTCTTTCAAGCCGCCTTCGTTTTCCTTTTCCGCTTCTTTCATCTGATCAATCTCATCATCAATATTCTTCGTTCCCCGCAATGATGAAAGGATTTCTCTTGCTTTCTCTTCTTTGCCGATCGTAAACAGCCAGCGCGGGCTTTCCGGCATAAATAGGATTCCGATCAGCAGAATGACTGACGGCACAACCGCAAGTCCAAGCATCCAGCGCCAAGCGCCTGCATCGGCAAATATATAGTTCACGATATAAGAAACGAGGATTCCGACCGTAATCATCAGCTGATTCAGCGAAGAAAGCGCCCCTCGTTTATGCTTCGGAGCCAGCTCCGATAAATAGAGCGGAACGATCGTTGTAGATGTTCCGACAGCCAGTCCGAGAATGATCCGGAAAAGAACCATCACCTCTGTATTCGGGGCAAAAGCGACTCCTAAACCGCCTATACAAAACAGCAGCGCCGCTCCCATGATGGCCTTCCGCCTGCCGAACCGGTCGGTCAGTTTGCCGGCGAATCCCGATCCGAGAATCGCCCCCGCCAATAACGAACTGACGACGAGGCCTTCTGTAAAGGCGTTCAGTCCCAGTTCTTTTTTCATAAATAAAATAGCTCCGGAAATGACTCCGGTATCATATCCGTATAACGCGCCGCCGAGTGCGCCGAAAAAATAGAGCCATTTATTCGAGTGTATGCTTTTCATGTTATAGACTCCCTTCATCCAACGCTGTATCCGCGCGGAATTGTTCTACTGCTTCTTTTGCCTGTTTCCGTCCGTTTCAAACCTTCCGCACCGTTAATATCCATTATTTTACTAATTATTTTTTACAAAGCGACGAAACATTTCCCGCTTCCTGCCGTCCAATATAATGTGAACCTGATGCAAAAATAACAGTAGATGTTGTCGAAATAGAGAGAAAGATTTGGAATTTTCTCATTTGCAGAGTTGCTCCAAGTCAACAATTATGGTACGCTTCACAAAGAATAGAAACGAGAGGTAATGATATGGAAGAACGATCTCAACGCAGAAAAAAGAAAAGACGCCTCAGAAAATGGGTGAAATTTGTACTGGTATTCGCCGCTTTCTTATTGGTGATCGCCGGTTCCGTCGGCACCTACGCATTTGTGAAATTGAATAATGCGACCAAAGAAGCGCACGTCAGCCTTGACCGCGGCGACCAGTCCGTAAAACGGATCAAAGAATTTGACCCGAAGAAGGATTCTTTCACCGTATTGCTTTTAGGAATAGACGCCCGTGACAATAAGGGCGAATCAGTAGATGACGCAAGAAGTGACGCCAACGTGCTCGTCACCTTCAACCGGAAAAAGAAAACAGCGACGATGCTCAGCATTCCGCGGGATTCCTATGTCAACATCCCGGGACACGGCTATGACAAATTCGCGCACGCACATGCTTACGGCGGTTATAATTTAACTTATAAAACAGTAGAAAACATGCTTGATATTCCGGTAGATTATGTGGTTGAGAGCAACTTCGACGCGTTCCGCGATGTCGTCAATGAGTTGAACGGCGTTACGGTAAATGTGAAAAGCCAGAAAATTGCCGATCGTATTAAAGTCGATACAAAAGGAAAAGTCGTGCTGAAGCCGGGCGTCCAGACGCTTGACGGTGAGCAGGCACTGGCTTATGTAAGAACACGCAAAGCGGACACCGATCTGATGCGCGGACAAAGACAGATGGAAGTGCTGAGCGCCATTATTAAAAAATCTAAATCGTTAAGCTCGATCCCATCTTATGACGATATCGTCGACAGCTTAGGGAAAAACTTAAAAATGAACTTATCTCTTAATGACGCCATCGGTCTGTTCCCGTTTATCACATCGCTGAAATCGGTGGATTCTTTGCAGCTGACAGGTTCAGACAGCTATATTTACACTCCTCAGTACGGCAAAAATATTTATTACTTCAAGCTGAATGAGGAAAACCTTCAAGAAGTAAAAACAAAATTAAAAAATGATCTAAACGCGTAAGACGTCACGGCGGGATTAGCAAATCCCGCCGTTTTTCTGTTGAAAAAAAGGACATGAAGGTATAGCCTTTAACTGACGGCTTTCTGCTGATTTCGCACAAAGCTGAACATACTACATGAAGCAGCTTTATTTTTAAGGAGGGCATCCATACATATGAAATTGATAGCCATTGACTTAGACGGCACATTACTGAACTCGGACAGTGTGATTTCTCCGGAAAACAGAGCGGCTTTACAAAGAGCGGATGAAGCGGGCATTCTCGTGGCCATCTGCACGGGCAGAGCCACGTTTGATGTAAAAGCGCTCTTGAAGGATTTGGATATTCCGATCATTGCGGCAAACGGCGGGACAGTCCATGACAAAGGATACCGCCTCGTCAGCCGGCTCTTAATGGATCAGCAGGCCGGGAAGGATATCGCCGCTTATTTAACGGACAAAGACATTTACTTTGAGGTCTATACAGATGATCATCTGCTGTCCCCATTTGACGGCGAGTCCAAACTGCAGGCAGAACTGGATATTCTGAAAAGCGCCAATCCTAAGGAAGATATTCATACATTATGGGAGGGCGCAAAGACGCAGTTCAAACAATTCGGCATTAAACCCGTACAGGATATACAGGCGATTTTTAACGGAGACGAACATGTTTACAAGCTTCTTTGTTTCTCTTTTGATATGGAAAAACTAAAAAACGCCAAAGAAGAAATTACACATCATACGAAATTATCCCAGACATCTTCCGGAAAACACATTATCGAAATCCTCCCTGCCGGTTCCGGAAAGGGACGTGCTCTGACGGAGCTTGCCTCACTGTACGGAATTGAAAAACAGGATATTTACGCCATCGGCGACAGCCCGAATGATTTCTCCATGTTTGAAGCGGCGGGAAACCGCATCGCCATGGGCAATGCGATTGATGAACTGAAGGAAAAAAGCACGTATATTACAAAAAGCAACGATGAAAACGGCGTCGCATATTTCATCAACCGGCTTCTCGACAACGATCAATAAAAGGAAAAAGCCAGGTCTTTCACGGCCTGGCTTTTCACGTTTTCCAAAAAAGAAATTCCCAAAAATGAAAATAAATTGTAAGATAAAGAAAAAAGGAGTTTCATGATGTCGAATGCAATCGCTATTATAGGATGTTTAGCTTTTCTCTGCGCAGTCGGATACGGAATATTCCACCTCATATGCAAAGCTGCCAAAAAAGAAAAACGTTTTTCAAAAAAGCAGTTTTGGCCCCTTCTCATCGGCGGATTTATCCTGCTTCTGACCGGCGCCTCCCTCGCAGAGCCGGACGCCTCGGCCGTGAAGGCAGAGGAGAAATACAGCACCCTTGATACCGCTTATCAAAAATTGACGAAGGAACACCAGGCGCTTGAGAAAAAATATGAAAGCATCAGTGCCGCGGCCGAAAAGGAGAAATCCGAAGCCGAAGCCGGCAATGAAGAAAAACTCAGCAAACTCAGCCAAGAGATAAGCGAGCTGAAAAAAACAAACAAATCACTCAAACAAGACAATGAGAAATTAAAAAATTCACAAAAGAAGCTCGAAAAGACCGCTGAAACGCTTCAGTCAAAAAATAAAACTTTAAAGCGGCAGAAAGCAGAAACAAAAACATCCGAAAACGCAGAAACGGCGCAAAACAACGCCCCTTCCTCCGGCGGACATGCCGAAACGAAAGCAGCCGGCACCTCACAGGGATGCGACATTAAAGGCAGCCGGAACGGCATTTATCACACGCCGGGAAGTACATACTACGACCGGACGACAGATCCCGCGGAAATGTTCTGTTCCGTAGAGGATGCGGTAGCGGCCGGATACAGAGCGCCGAAACGGTAAGAGAAAAAGACGTCAGAGACACTCTCTGACGTCTTTTTTTACGGAAGCCGGATGCCGCCCGCATATTTTTCCTTCCAATAAGCGCTTGTGTTCATATTTGTTATGGTAACGCCTGCGGACACGGTGACATGAATCACTTGTCCGTTCCCGATATAAATGGCCGGATTCAGGCTTTCCGCTTTAAAGAAGACCAGATCGCCGGGCTTCAGATCTTGTTTATCGACCGGAACGCCCGCCTGCATCTGCTTGTCCGCATAACGCGGCAGGCTGATTCCTTTCGCTTTTTGATAGATGTATTGAACAAATCCCGCCGTATCAAAGCCGGTTTCCGGTGAAACGCCGCCTTTCAGATAAGAAATTCCGATATGATCGGCCGCTGTGGACACAACGGGATTTTCTTTAGAAATGGCTAAATTGCTGAATCGGCGCACCCCTGTAAAATGTTTTTTCCAGTAATCTTCCGACAAGTAAGAAATGGTGACTTTTGCGGAGCGGCTCGCTTGGATGAACCTTCCCTCTCCCGCATAAATGCCCGCATGGGAAATTCCTTTTTTATACGTGTCGCTGAAATAAATCACGTCCCCGGGCTTTATGCCGCTCAGTTTGATTTTCTCACCGACCAGCCACTGCTGTTCCGCAGATCTCGGCAGGTAAATGTGAAGCTTGTTTTCAAAAACATATTGGACCAGCCCCGAACAGTCGAATCCCTCCTCGGGCGTGCTTCCGCCGAATACATACGGAATGTCGAGGTAACGGGCTGCCTCCTGAACGATCGGGTCATCAGCCAGTTCCGGATCTTTTGTCATCCGCTTTGCGCCAAGATATAAATTCATCCAATAACTGCTTTTTTGAAACCGTGTGACGGTTACGCCTTCTGACGGAGAACTGTGTATCATCTCTCCGTTTCCGATATAAAGACCGTCATGGACGGGCGCGTTTTGTGTTGAATCCGACTTTTTGAAAAACACAAGATCTCCCGGTAAAAGGTCATTTTCTTTGACGGCGGTTCCAATCTTCCATTGATCACTGACCGTTCTCGGCAGATGGATGTTCTGCCTGGTGAAAAGATAATGCATCAATCCGGACGGGTCAAAACCGTCCTCAGGCTCTTCGCCTCCGTAAACATATTTATTTCCGACAAGTTTTTGCGCGTCTGAAACCATCAGGACAGAAACTTGAGAATCCGCTTCAGCAATTTCCGTTCTTGTTACTGCGGGTGCCACAAGACAAATCATAAGGCCGGCAAGGATGTACTTCCTCCAGCTTGTGAGCATGTTTTCTATTCACTCTCCTCATTTTTAGTAGTTTTTACATCGGTAACTTTTAACAAATGTTTAGGAGAGCACACAAAAAAAGAATGCCCGATATGGGCATTCTTTACTGGATTCGGAACAAACAATATGCCGGCAAGCGGAATCATACGCTTATTTTGCGCCCGCTGTGTCCTCTTGCTGAATCTTTTGCATTTCCGTGTCAATTTTTTGTTTTTCCTGATCTGTGAGCTGATCATTGTATTTAAACGCTGACATAAACATAAATACCATAATGATCGCGGCAAACGGCCATCCCGCTTTAATGATTTTCATTTGTTTTTCACTCCGCTTTCTTTTTTAAGATATCGCTGTGATCCACATCAAACGTTAATTTTCCATCCTTGACGCTCCACTTGAAATTCGATTCTTTCGTCAGTTCACGTACGATCGTTTTATGATTGATGCTGCCTTTTTTAACCGGTGCAGGCGTCGCTTCATGAATATTCATCGGCGTGACTTCAAAGCGTCCCGTGCCGTTTTTCTGCAAATGATATTGAACAAGCGCCGTGTCTCTCGTTCTTGTCCACCCCTGGTCGAATACGAAGTTGCCCAGGCTGTAGAAAATAACGGTGCCGTGGTACATTTCGATCGGTTCTAGCACGTGCGGATGGTGTCCGACGATAATATCCGCTCCGGCATCTGACATTGCTCTTGCCAATTGGCGCTGTCTGTCATTCGGATCATTATCGTATTCCTGTCCCCAGTGTGTTTGAACAATGACAAGATCGGCTTTCTTTTTGGCTTTAGAAATCATCGGAATAAACAGCTCTGGATCGGCCGGAAGCACACCCGGCGCATTTCGTTTAGCTGCAAAGCCTTTTCCGGAAACATCAGTGAAACCCAGTGTTGCGATTTTGATTCCGTTTACATCTTGATAAGAAATGTTCTGCTCGGCTTCCTTCAGCGTGAGGCCGGCGCCGACAAGTTCAAGATTTTGCTTTGAAAACTCTTCAACCGTATCCCGCATTCCTTGAGGGCCGTAATCCATCGCATGGTTGTTGGCTGCCGTGAGAACGGTGAAATTCATGTCCTTCAATACTTTTACGGCATCTTTGTTTGACTGAAGGTGGATATTTTTTTCTGCTTCTTTGTAGTTCTTTTTATATGTAACCGGGTTTTCAAAGTTCCCCGACACATAGTCGGATGCTTCGAAGAATGGCTTTGCGTAACGGAAGACACTCTCCGTGCCTTTATGCTTTGTCACTTTCTCGACATTCCGGCCCATCATAATATCTCCGACGAATGAGGCTGATACAAGGTCATCGGCATTTCTTTTCACACTCGGCGTTTCCGCCTTCCCTGTCAGGATGCAGACGAACATCAGGCAAAAGACGATCGGCAGCGCGATAAAAACGTGAAGATTGGTCTTCTTTTTCTGCTGTTTGGTCAGCTTCAGCAGTTTTTCTTGAAAGCTTAATTGTTTTTTCATCGTTTGACACACCTTACATTAGATTAAGTAGTAAGCAAACATAATGGCAAAAGTTGCGCCGCTTAAGAACAGCGTGCTGGCAAATGTAATCGTTAATCCCTGTTTCTGAATGGTATTGGCGATCAGACCCGGTACGATGATACCGATTCCGCGGAATTCTGATATCTCAAACGGTACGATCGGGTAAAGGAAATCAAGGGCGATTTTTAAGCAGATTCCCGTTATCAGCATAGCTGCGAATTTTCTGCGTCCGTACAAAATCATAAATCTGGATAAACCGTATTTGACGATCACGTATGTAAGAAGACTCACTAACAATACGAGTAAAATAAAGACCGGCTGGTTAAAAACGAGCCCTAAATAACCCGGCACGACTAAACCGGCAGGTACGATACCTGTTTTTTCCGCGAAAATTAAACTGATTAACACGCCTAAAATAAGTGAGATATATAAATCTGATCCGAACATTTATCCTTTTCCTCCTAGCTAACGAGCTGTTTCACCTTATACTCTTGAATTTTTTCAATTAATGGTTCCGCTGAACCGTGGATATTGCCGACGCCATATATGACACGGTTTTGCATTCTTGTTTTCAGCACGTCCATGATTTCGTCTGTTGATTTATATTCCAGATCGTGCAATGTATCGGCAGGAATCTTGCCTTCTTCATAAGCTCTGACGATCGGTTCTGTCGTCTCGCCGATGAGTATGAGTTCCTTCGTTTTAATGTACGGAAGCACGTCGTTTGCGAACTGAATCGTTCTGTCCACACGGTCGGCGCGGCAGTTCATGATAACGATCGGTTCATCTGTCGGGTAGCCGATTTCCTTTACACGTTTCCATATATTTAAAGTAGAAGATGCATCATTTGCGGCAAAGCCGTTTACGAAATGACCGGGCTCCTTCGTGCTGAGCAGCGGCAGGATTCTCATGGCGCCAGGATCAGGCGGCGCATTCAGCATTCCTTTAAACGCCGTTTCTTCATCTATCCCAAGAGCCTGGGCAACGCCGAGCGCAAGGGAAGCGTTATCAGGAAAGACCATATATTCAAATTTTCGAAGGTATTCATCTGTAATTTTAGAGTTATCCGCAATAATGACCTCGGTATTCCGCTCTGCGGCTTTTTCTTTAAAGAAGTCTGTGTATTCACTGTCTGTAATGACAAGGTGACCGTTATACGGTATCGTCGCGGTAAATGCTTCAGCGATTTCATCAAGCGTCGGCCCCATGACGTCCATATGGTCTTCAAGCACATTCACGATGACGCCGATGTTGGCTTGAAGGAGTTCTTCCTGAAAGATAATCTGATAATCCGGGTTTACCGCCATACATTCACTGACAATGGCATTGGCGCCCCGTTCTACGGTTTCCTTCATTACTTCTTTTTGCTCGCCGATATTCGGGCCCTGCGGTTTCCGTTTGATCGGTTTCTCCTCAGGTGTATCCCAATAGATCATCCTTGCATCTGTTCCCGTCGTTTTTCCGACTGTTTTGTAGCCCGCCTCCATCAGTATTCCGGTCGTCAGCCTCGTTACGGTTGACTTTCCGCGGATACCATTAATATTGACGCGTACTGGCAGAGCATCGATATTCTTCTGATGCCGCCTTTTTTCAATGATTCCGATGATTAGTACGGCAGCACAGGCTATAATGAGTAACCACATTGATTTTTGACATCTCCTTCTGTATTGATAAATTCATTCATCAGTATATAGCTTCACTATGAATTCTCAATCGGCATTATGTAACATAATCTTCCCGCTTTCACTGAGCCAAACTTCTCTATTAGTGACGCTATTCTTCCTATTATCGAATTGCTTTTTTTGGGAATAGGCAGGACTTCAACCTTACTTCAATTTTTCAAAAGAAAAATGAATGCGTTTACATTTTCACGCAGAAATTCATTTGGATCAATGGAACTATTCGCGTTCCGGAAGAAAAAGATGTAATGATAATCCATCTTTTCCAGCCCGTTTGTATCAGCGTTTTTCGCACTGCGCATACGTTTCGGGACTCTCTGTCCGCTGTGTGCAGACTGCCTGTTTTGTTAAGGATAAGGTCTTAAAGTCATTCATTTTTCCCCCGTATCCTGCTTTCAGTCCCATTCCAAAATAACTAGCG
The DNA here is from genome assembly GCF_053470005.1 of Bacillus sp. N1(2025). Taxonomy (NCBI): domain Bacteria; kingdom Bacillati; phylum Bacillota; class Bacilli; order Caryophanales; family Bacillaceae; genus Bacillus; species Bacillus sp. N1(2025). The sequence goes on along the minus strand of NZ_JBLTJB010000002.1, from coordinate 489,713 downwards.
GAATGACTGGTACATGACAGAAAAAGACGGGTCCGGAGTGTTTACAAGAAATACACATTTTATATGCGGAAAGCCTTTCTCCTTTTAAACCATTTACAGGACGTTTATCACTCTTTTGAAATAATTTTAATAAATCTTTATATTCGTTCAAGAAATATTCATCCATAATTGTGAAGTTCTTGGTAAAACATCGAGGAACTCCTCTATTTTATAAAATGCATAAAAAAGGAATACCCGCTGAAAACTACAGATAACCGGGGAAGGAGGCGGTCTGATGTCTGCGGATAAACAAAACAAACGGATTCCCGGCGATTTTGAATCGGCTGTACGGGAAATGCAGGAGCTGATGTGTGTTTGCGGTGATTTTAAAATACGAAGGATCAAACTGCAGGACCGTCATACCGCTTTCTTTTATATTGAACAGATGATAGAAGAACAGAAGCTGAATGAGTTTCTGTTAAGCGACACCCTGCAGAACGGCCCGCTTGAGGAAACGATGAATGCCGTCAGCAGTGCGGAAACGGATGAAACCAGAAAACTCATTGACGGGATTTTGGCCGGACAGGTTGTTTTTCTCAGCGATGCATCGAGAAAAGCGAAGCTGTTTTCCGTCGGGCAGAATCCGCTGCGTTCCATTATGGAACCCGAATCTGAAAGTATCGTCCGCGGCGCCCATGACGGGTTTGTGGAAAGTTTGGAAACGAACATTCATCAGCTGCGGTTTCACATACAGGATCGCCATCTCTCCGTTCATTATATGGATATCGGGGAAAGAGCCAAATCAAAGGTTGCGGTTATCTTTGTTGAGAATATCGCCAATCCGGAGATTGTCGAGGAAGTGAAGCGGCGCCTGTCATACTTGCGTATAGACAGCGTGCTTGCGCCCGGGATTATCGAGGAATCAATAGAAGATAATTCGTTTTCCATTTTTCCGCAGATCATTCATACGGAACGGCCGGATAAAGCAAAAGCATGCGTGATGGAAGGCTGTGTACTGATCATGATGGACGGGAGTCCGTCGGCTTTGATTGCGCCGATCACATTCTTTTCTTTTTTTCAATCTCCGGATGACTACAGCACGAGGTGGATTTCCGCCAGTTTTTTAAGAGTGCTGAGATTTTTCGCCTTTATGATCGCGATTACGCTGCCCGCTTTTTATATCGCGCTGATTGCGTTTCATTTTGAAGTCATTCCCAACGATCTGATTATCACCATGAAAAATTCAATTGTTGATATTCCCTTCCCTCCGCTGATAGAAGCCATGATTATGGAGATTACGATTGAACTGATCCGCGAAGCCGGTATCAGGCTGCCGAAACCGATCAGTCAGACGATCGGCATTGTCGGCGGTCTCGTGATCGGTGACGCAGTCGTTCAGGCGGGACTCATTTCTAATATGATGATTATCGTCGTAGCCGTTACGGCCGTTTCTTCTTTTGTGCTTCCTTCATATGAAATGAGCACGTCCATCCGAACGCTCAGATTTCCGCTTATGTTTCTGGCATCCTCGTTCGGTTTTATCGGCATTGCACTCGGCTTCGGGCTTATTCTGATGAACCTGTGCAAGCTTGAATCACTCGGCGTCCCTTATTTATCATCTCTGACGCCGTTTCATTTCAGCGACTTGAAGGATGCATTTATCCGGCTGCCGGCTTGGTTTATTAAAAGAAGGCCTTTTTATTTGAGACCGCAAGACTCAAAGCAGATGAAACATGTTCGGGGGTGGAGAAAAGATGAAGCCTAAAAAAATAAGCCGGCTTCAAGGCGTGTTTTTCATTAATCAGACGCAGATCAGCATCGGCATTTTGGCGTTGCCCCATTTACTGATGATGAAATCGGGAAGCAGCGGATGGATTTCCATTCTGCTTACCGGATTGCTCGTCCAGCTTACATTCAGCCTGTATATGATATTATTTCACCGGTTTCCGAAGCTGAACCTGTACGAAATGCTGGAGGAGGTGTTCGGAACACTTGCCGGCAAAGGGGTGCAGGTGCTGTATATTTTATATTTCGCGTTTCTCTGCACGCTCATTCTTTCTGTATTTACACGGATATTGGATATCTGGGTGCTCCCTCAGACTCCGAATTGGGTGATCAGCTTAATGCTGATCCTCGGTTCTGTCTATATCGCCCAGGCTCCGCTGAATGCGATCGCCAGGTTCAGCTTTATTTTAACGCCGTTTTTGCTGCTGATCTCTCTGCCGCTTTTATACACGCTGGGAAAAGCCGATATCACATACATTATGCCGATTTTTCACGGAACCGCAAAAGACATGCTTACCGGGGTGCAGCAAACACTTGTCAGCATTACCGGCTTTCAGGCGGCGCTCGTGATCGGGCCCCTAATCAACTGCACCGTCAGCCAGCGCTACAAAATACTGACGATTTCAAACATCTTGATTATCCTTTATTACCTGTATATCACCCTTACTTGCTTTGTCACAATCAGCCCCGAAGAAATAAAAATGATCCCGGAGCCTGTGCTGTACCTGTTAAAAACCGTTTCATTCAGAATTATCGAACGGACGGATCTGCTCTTTTTGACGTTTTGGTTCGTGACCGTCTTTTCAACGCTGGCCAACGTGTTTTACTTGGCAAGCACCGGCATTGCCAAGCTGTTCAATCAAAAAGATCACAGCCGGTTTGTTTATCCGCTGGCCCTGCTCGTCTTCCTTCTGTCTATTTGGGCCACAAGCACAGATAAAACGATACAGCAGCTGGATCAGTTTTTCCGCATTTCCGATATTGTGTTTGTGTATTTGTTTCCGTTGTTTATGGTATTGATTGTCCTTGTACGCAAAAAGGGTGTCCGCCATGCGCATTAAAAAAGCGGTTCTTATCAGTCTCATGTGCGCAAGTCTGACACTTGCGGGCTGCTGGGATCAAAATTTGCTGAAAGATATTTCTCTCGTGCTGACCGCAAGCCTTGATGTTGATCATGACGGTAAAAATAAAATCGGCATCACCTATCGGAAGGTTCAGTCCTCCCAGGCGGAACAGGAAACGGGCGGCTCATTCATTACGACGGTGCTCAGCGCTTCCGGGCACACCATCCGTGAAGCGCGGTTTCAATTGGATAAGCTTGTCGATCAGCGCATTGACACGTCCAAGCAAAGAGTCTTATTAATCGGTGAGAAAATGGCGGAAAAACCGCTTTTTCCTTATCTTGATGTCTTTTACAGAGATCCGAAAAGTCCGCTTCTCGCTCATCCGGCGGTTGTAAAAGACGGCGAGGCGATTGAAGTGCTGAAGCTGATCGTCCGGCAGAAATTGATCGTCAGCAAGTATTTAACGAATTTATTAACAAGCGCTAATGCGGAATCAAATATCAGCATGGAAAATTTGCAATCCATCCGTTCAAGCATGCTGACGGCTGATAAGGATTTCGCCCTTCCTTATTTATCGATTAACGGACAGACGATAAAGGTAGAGGGTTCTGCCCTGTTCAGCGGCCAGCGGAAAGTGACTGAGGTGCTCGGTCAGGATTCGACCCTCCTGACCCTTTTAAGCGGGCAATTTAATAAATCGGCTAATATTAATCTGAAGCTGTGGGACAAATACAAAATGGATATTGAAAATTATCTTTCTCTCGGCATCACGGATGCCACGCGAAAGATTGTATTTATAGATACAGATCCGCAGCATATAAAAGTGAAAATCCGTTTAAAACTGAATGCACGAGTCTTGGAATATCCAAAGGACAAGCTGAATTCTTATACGGCAATCGACCAAATGAACAAACAAGCATCAGCAAATCTGAACGGGAAGGCCAGATCGGTGATCAGCCATATTCAGGAGCACAACTCGGATATCCTCGGCATCGGCCGGAACTATCAAACCCATTATTATGAGCGGGGCAAGCGGCTCAATTGGCGTGAGGTCTATCCTTCCATCGAGATCGTCCCTGATATCAAAGTGAATATCTCGCAAATCGGCATCGTGAACTAAAAGAGACCCCGGTCTCTTTTTTTGTTGCCAACCGAAATTATTCGTGTTACTCTTTTTATGTAAACGGTTACATAAATGAAGGAGGAGTGTTTGTTGGCAACGATTAAAGATGTCGCAGGCGCTGCCGGCGTCTCTGTTGCCACGGTTTCGCGTGTCCTCAATGACAACGGCTACGTGCATGAAGATACACGAACGAAGGTCATGCTTGCCATGGAGAAGCTGAATTATTATCCGAATGAAGTTGCCCGCTCTCTTTATAAAAGAGAATCCAGACTGGTCGGGCTTTTGCTTCCGGATATTACGAATCCCTTTTTCCCTCAGCTTGCCCGCGGCGCTGAAGACGAGTTGCAGCGGGAAGGATACCGGCTGATCATCGGCAACAGCGATGAAGAATTGGAAAAAGAACTCGACTACCTGCAAACATTTAAACAAAATCAAGTTGCCGGTATTTTGGCGGCCACCCATTACCCCGACCTTCCCGAATACAGCGGCAGCCTTTACCCGGTCGTATTTCTGGACCGGACAAAAGAAGGCGCCCCATCCGTATTCAGTGACGGTCGGGCAGGCGGAAAACGGGCGGCTGAGGAAATGCTTCGCGGCAAAAGCACAAGCATCACGCTTGTCAAAGGCCCAGCCCACCTTCCGACCGCTCAGGAACGTTTTAACGGCGCACTTGATGTGCTGCAAAAAACAGGCGCGCAGTTCAATGTCATCTCCGCCGCTTCATTTTCCATCAAGGATGCCGCCATTTTAGCAGAAGAATTGTTTGCAGCATACCCTGAAACCGACGGAGTCATTGCCAGCAACGACATTGCGGCGGCTGCCGTCCTCCATGAGGCGCTGCGGCTCGGCAAAAAAGTTCCGGAGGAGATTCAGATCATCGGATACGACGATATTCCGCAGAGCAGGCTTTTGTTTCCGCCTCTTTCAACCATCCGCCAGCCTGCATATGAGATGGGAAAACAAGCGGCAAACCTGCTGCTGCAATTGATAAAGAAAGAGCCGCCGAAAGAGACGGCCATTCAAATGCCCGTGACTTACATAAGAAGACAAACGACGAGAAAGGATGATCACCATGAGTGAAATTTGTGTTATCGGAAGCTGTTCTATGGATCTGGTCGTCACATCCGATCGGCGTCCGAAAGCCGGAGAAACCGTACTGGGCACAGACTTTCAAACCGTGCCCGGGGGAAAAGGCGCAAATCAGGCTGTAGCCGCTTCCCGTCTGGGCGCAAACGTATATATGGTAGGAAAAGCAGGCAATGACGGCTACGGAAAAGCGATTATTGAAAACCTGAAGGCAAACGGTGTCAATACGGACTATATGGAAACGGTTACACATAAAAAAAGCGGAACGGCTCATATTGTGCTCGCAGAAGGAGACAACAGCATCGTCGTCGTAAAAGGCGCAAACGATGACATCTCCCCCGATTATGCCAAAAGTGCGCTAGCAAAACTTCCCGGCATTGATATCGTGCTGATCCAGCAGGAGATTCCTGAAGAAACCGTTGAAGAAGTGTGCAGCTACTGCCGCGCGCAGCAGATTCCGGTTATCCTGAATCCCGCGCCGGCCCGGCCGCTGAAACAATCGACGATTGAGGATGCCGCATATCTTACGCCGAACGAACATGAAGCATCCATTTTATTTCCTGACCGGACGAAAGAAGAAGCGCTTGCCGGCTATCCCGGCAAGCTGTTCATTACCGAAGGAAAACAAGGCGTACGCTACTCAGACGGCACCAAGGAACGGCTTGTTCCCGCTTTCCCTGCAGAAGCGGTCGACACGACGGGAGCCGGCGATACCTTTAATGCGGCACTTGCCGTCGCACTCGCGGAAGGACGGGACATCGAGCAAGCGCTCCTGTTTGCCAACCGCGCCGCCTCCCTGTCCGTGCAGCACTTCGGCGCCCAAGGCGGGATGCCGGCCAGAAAAGAAGTTGAGGAGCTGCTGTTATGAAAAAACACGGAATGTTAAACAGCCACATTGCCAAAGTATTAGCCGATCTCGGGCATACAGACCTCATCGCGATCGCCGATGCGGGTCTCCCCGTCCCTGACGGCGTCCCTAAAATTGATTTGTCCTTAACGGCGGGCGTTCCCGCCTTTCGGGACGTGACCAGCCTGGTAGCCGGGGAGATGGCAGTCGAAAAGGTGATAGCCGCTTCCGAGATCAAAGACGCAAATCCTGAGAATGCAAGTTTCATAGAAAGCCATTTCTCAGCGCAGACGATCGAGTACATGTCCCACGAGGAATTCAAACGGCTCACACAGAAAGCAAAAGCCGTCATCCGAACGGGTGAAATGACACCATACGCCAACTGCATCCTGCAGGCGGGTGTGATTTTCTAGAAAGAAGGGATCCAGCATGCACATCGGCATGACAGACATTCATAAAGCATTCGGCAAAAACCAAGTGCTCTCCGGCGTCTCATTTGAGCTTCTGCCGGGAGAAATCCACGCTTTAATGGGAGAAAACGGAGCGGGAAAATCGACGTTAATGAATCTGCTCACCGGGCTCCACCGGCTCGACAAGGGAAACATTACGATAAACGGAACAAATATGAGCTTCTCCAATCCAAAGGAAGCCGAAAAGCACGGAATCGCCTTTATCCATCAGGAACTGAATATATGGCCGGACATGACGGTGCTTGAAAACCTTTTTATCGGCAAAGAGCTGACGACGGCGTTCGGCGTTTTGGAAACGAAGAAAATGAAAGCGCTAGCAAAATCACAGCTTGAAAAACTGGGAGTCTCTCTTCCTCTCGACCGGGAAGCCGGACAATGTTCCGTCGGACAGCAGCAGATGATTGAGATTGCCAAAGCGCTGATGACAAACGCCGAAGTCATTATTATGGACGAACCGACCGCGGCGCTGACCGAACGGGAAATCAGCAAACTGTTTGACGTGATGACGGCGTTAAAGCGGGACGGCGTATCCATCGTCTATATTTCGCACCGAATGGAAGAGATATTTTCGATTTGCGACCGGATCACCATTATGCGGGACGGCCTCACTGTCGATACGGCGCATATTAAAGACACTAATTTTGATGAAGTGGTCAAAAAAATGGTCGGGCGGGAGCTGACCGATCGGTATCCGACTCGCACGCCGTCACTCGGCGATAAGGTGCTCGAAGTGAAAAACGCCTCAAAAAAAGGAAGCTTTTCACAGATCAGTTTCCATGTGAGCGCCGGAGAAATCCTCGGCATTTCCGGCTTAATGGGTGCCGGACGGACAGAAATCATGAGGGCGCTGTTCGGAATTGACAGGCTCGATTCCGGAGAGATCTGGATTTCCGGCCGAAAAACCGGCATTCGGGGTCCGTACGATGCCATCCGCAAGGGCCTCGGCCTGATTACGGAGAACCGCAAAGATGAAGGGCTGCTGCTGGATACGTCCATTCGTGAAAATATCTCATTGCCGAACCTGACCAGCTTCTCTCCGAAAGGCATCATTGACCGAAAACGCGAGGCGGAGTTCGTTGAGCTGCTCATCAAGCGTCTGACCATTAAGACCGCATCTCCGGAAACCGCCGCCCGGCATTTATCAGGAGGAAATCAGCAAAAAGTCGTCATCGCCAAATGGATCGGAATCGGCCCGAAAGTTCTCATCCTTGATGAACCGACAAGAGGCGTCGACGTAGGCGCGAAAAGGGAAATCTATTCATTAATGAATGAACTGACCGATCGCGGAGTCGCCATCATCATGGTGTCTTCCGAGCTGCCGGAAATTCTCGGCATGAGTGACAGAATCATCGTCGTCCACGAAGGGCGCATCAGCGGAGAAATCAATGCGGCCGGCGCAACACAAGAACACATCATGACACTTGCCACGGGAGGGCAGCAGAATGAAAACTGAACCAATGACATCAACTGAACAAAAGCGATTTTCCATTCATACCTTCACGCAAAAACTCGGTCCGTTTCTCGGCTTACTGATTCTTGTGCTGATCGTTTCCGTTTTAAACCCGAGTTTTCTTGAACCCCTCAATATTCTCAACCTTCTTCGGCAGGTTGCGATTAACGCTCTGATTGCATTCGGAATGACGTTTGTCATTTTAACGGGAGGCATTGATCTCTCTGTCGGAGCCATCCTCGCCTTATCGAGCGCATTGGTCGCAGGTATGATGGTCTCAGGCATCGATCCGATCTTAGCCGTCATCATCGGCTGCGTGATCGGCGCCGTACTCGGCATGATAAACGGATTATTAATCACAAAAGGAAAAATGGCGCCGTTCATCGCCACTTTGGCGACAATGACCGTCTTTCGCGGACTGACCCTCGTCTATACGGACGGAAATCCGATTACGGGGCTCGGTTCAAATTACGCATTTCAATTATTCGGGCGCGGTTATTTTCTCGGCATTCCCGTACCTGCCATTACGATGCTGATTGCATTTGCGGCCCTGTGGGTTCTTCTGCACAAAACACCGTTCGGCCGCCGGACATACGCCATCGGCGGCAATGAGAAAGCGGCGCTGATATCGGGAATCAAAGTGCCCCGCATCAAGATCATGATCTATTCTCTGACAGGTTTATTATCGGCGCTGGCAGGAGCGATTCTGACATCACGCTTAAATTCCGCACAGCCGACGGCCGGGGAATCATACGAGCTGGACGCCATCGCAGCGGTCGTTCTCGGCGGAACGAGCCTATCCGGCGGCCGAGGGCGCATCATCGGTACGCTGATCGGGGTTTTGATTATCGGAACGCTGAACAACGGCTTGAACCTTCTCGGCGTATCATCTTTTTATCAGCTCGTCGTCAAAGGAATCGTCATTTTAATCGCGGTGCTGCTGGACCGCAAAAAATCGGCATAGTAGGAGGACCATTATGAAGAAAGCCATCATCACGATCGCGGCATTATCACTGTTTTTGCTGTCCGCCTGTTCACTTGAACCGCCACAATGGGCAAAACCGTCAAACACAAAACATAAAAAAGAATTCACTATCGGGCTCTCCGTCTCTACATTGAACAATCCGTTCTTCGTTTCATTAAAAGAAGGCGTTGTAAAGGAAGCCAAAAAACGGGGCATGAAGGTCATTATTGTCGATGCCCAAAATGATTCATCTAAACAGTCAAATGACGTAGAAGATTTGATCCAGCAGGGAGTCGATACGCTGCTGATCAATCCGACCGATTCATCAGCGATTTCAACAGCCGTTGAATCGGCAAATTCCCTCGGCATTCCCGTCATTGCGCTTGATCGTTCAGCCGAACACGGCAAAGTCGAAACGCTTGTCGCCTCTGACAATGTCAAAGGAGGAGAAATGGCGGCTGACTACCTCGCCGATCAGCTCGGAAAAGGCGCCAAAGTGGCTGAATTGCAAGGGGTGCCGGGCGCATCCGCGACACGGGAACGCGGAACGGGCTTTCATCATATTGCCGACAAAAAGCTGGATGTCGTAACAAAGCAAGCGGCGGATTTTGACCGTACAAAAGGATTGACCGTCATGGAAAACCTGCTGCAGGGACATCCGGATATTAAAGCCGTGTTCGCCCATAATGATGAAATGGCACTCGGGGCGCTCGAAGCGATTAACAGCTCGGGCAAACACATTTTGGTCGTCGGTTTCGACGGAAATAAAGATGCGATTTCTTCCATTAAAAACGGAAAGCTGACAGCCACGGTCGCCCAGCAGCCGGAGCTGATCGGAAAACTGGCAGCCGAAGCGGCGGAGCAGGTGCTCAAAGGAGAAAAAGTCAAAAAAACCATTTCCGCTCCATTGAAACTTCAAACACAAAAATAACCGGCCGATGTTTAGACTTCCGGTAAAACGTGAAAGGATGAAGTAAAAGGAGAGATACAGATGAAGAAAACAGCCAAAGCGGCATCCATTCTGACCCTTGCAGCGGGAATAACAGCGGCTTCAGCTGCCGGAATAACGCCTCTTCCGGAGACACACGCGCAAGAAGCGGTCAAAATTGACGATCTGTACAGCTACCCGCTTGACTCTTATCTCGTTTCCGCGGAAGCATTGAACGTCAGAACAAAAGCATCAGCAGCCAGTCCGAGAGCTGATACCCTTCATTTAGGCGACAGCTTAAAGATCGTTTCATTCCAGAACGCTGACTGGGCAAAAGTACATTATAAAAACGGAAAAACAGGATTTGTATCTACTCATTATATTGTTAAAGAAGCAACAACCGTAAAAACGACGGCAAAAACAAAAGTATATACAGACAAACAAGCGGTCAAAGCTTCCCTTGCTAAAAACACGAGCGTTTCTTTCCTCGGATGGAAAAAGGCATCCGGCGGCGGCATTGATTTCGGCTGGGCGCTTGTCGATTACGGGGGCGCAACGGGATATATCAGCACAAAAGATCTGCAAAAACTGACATAATATCAAAACGGATTTCGCAAATTCAGCGCGAAATCCGTTTTTTCTGTCTTCAAGCATTCAGAAACGTCGAAGGTTCGCAATATTTCTCAGGAAATATTGTCGGATGAAGATGAATGCATACGACTCTAAAATGGCTTCTTTATGTAATCCGCCAGGCGTTTGGCATTGTCACGGATAGCCGCAGCATCGGCGCTGCTTACCCCGTACATCGCAAAAGCCGGCAAATAGGTCATACCCGTAAAATTAGCCATTGCCTGAAACGGCCTTAAGAGCTCGCTCAGTGAAAAATGGTTAGACCCGCCTGCCTGATATGCATCCTCTCCGGCACCTACGGAAACAGCCAGCAGCAATTCTTTGCCGTGCAGCGCCTTTCCTTTGGAGCCGTAAGCCCATCCATACGCCAGCACATGATCCATCCATGTTTTTAAAAGCGGAGGCGCACTGTACCAGTACAGCGGGAATTGAAATACGATCCGGTCATACTGTTCACACAGCTGCCGTTCCTTTTCCGCATCTATTTTCCCGTCCGGATATTCTTTATAAAGCTCACGGACCGTGATATCATCATGATTTTTTAATTCTTCTGTCCACGCCTTATTGACCGCTGAGTTGTCCATGTCAGGATGAACCGCTAATACCAATACTTTCACAGCTACCACACCTTTCCCTTTTGACTGTATTTTACCTAATCTTTGCCGGTTCAGCCAAATAAAAAGAAAGCCCCTGAGAAAAATGGGGCTTTCTTTTTTAATTTATTCCGGGCTTCCTTCGGTTGTTTCGATATCCTTCGCAAAATTCGGATTATCTAAATTTGCGTTGAAAAAGTCCGCCGTATTCGGAAGCTTGAGGTTCATATTCATTTTTTGAGAAATGGTCACTTTACAATCTTTAATGACATAGTCAAACACGTGTCCGCCGGAATTGCGTCCTTCATCAATGAAGTGCAGGTGATATCCGGAAACAGCGATGCCGTTTGCGTATCCCGGCGTCCAGAAGCCGGCGATTGTACCTTGAATGTCGTCAAAGTTGAACACAGGCTGTGTTTTCACCGCTTCGATCATCGGAACGTACGGTTTCTCCTGGCGTTCTACCGTTCTTGTCTGCACCTTTTTAAATACGCCGTCTAAACGGATCGCATAAAATAAGTTTTTACTAGGCAGAAGGCTGGCGATTTCCTGCTCGAATTCTTCACGGGTCATTTCGCCGTCGATCGTATGCGTCATATCCGGCGTGAAAAATGTGAATGAGCAGAATGGTGACAGGTCTCCGCCTTTAACAGGCGTAGCCGTACCGTCGCCGCGCAGACGGTAAAATTCTCCGTCAAATCCGATTAATTCGCCGTCCAGTTTGTTGAACGTGCCGATTCCGAAATCACCGAACTTCGGAATGTCAGCCATATCAAAATCTCCGTCATATACTCCGTCCAGCAGAGATGTCATTGTGGATACTTGATAGATCTGATCCTCAGGTGAGCCTTTTTCTCCGCGGCTCATTATATGGATGTCGCTTGCGTTTTTCATATTCCCTTCACTCCTTTTAAATTGGGCTGTTTTAGAAAACAGGTCATGGTGCGCAGAGTGCTAGAGAGCTTTTGCTTTCATTTTTTCTTTGAATTGCTTCGGAAGCATGTCGCTTGATAAATGAACATTGTCACTGTAATCGACAGGAATGTCAATGATGACAGGGCCTTCTGTGTTCAAGCCTTTTTGCAGCACGTCTGCCAGCTGTTCCGGTGACTCAACGCGCAAGCCGGTGGCGCCGAAGCTTTCTGCATATTTTACGATGTCAATGTTTCCGAAATCTACGCATGATGTACGGTTATATTTTTTCATTTGCTGGAATGCGACCATATCATATGTGCTGTCATTCCATACAAGGTGAACGATCGGCGCTTTTAAGCGGACTGCCGTTTCCAATTCCATTGCAGAGAACAGGAATCCTCCGTCTCCTGAAACGGATACGACTTTTTCACCCGGATTCACCAATGTGGCGGCAATCGCCCAAGGAAGCGCTACGCCCAATGTCTGCATGCCGTTGCTGATCAACAGTTTCAGCGGCTCATAAGCGCGGAAGTAGCGGGACATCCAGATCGCGTGAGAACCGATATCGCAAGTGACGGTTACGTCGTCATCAATTGCATTGCGCAGTTCTTGGACGATTTGCAGAGGATGCACTCTGTCGGATTTATGGTCGCTTGGCGCCTTCTCGCTGTCTGTGAGCATCTGTTTTAATTCGCTCAGCACTTCTTGTTCACGGCTGCCCATATCAAATGTCACAGCGTCGTGTTCAATTTGTTTAACCGTAGCGGCGATATCGCCTAATAATTCTAATTCCGGCTGATAGGCATGATCGATATCGGCCTGGATTTCGTCAAGATGGATAATAGCACGGTCACCGTTTACGTTCCAGAACTTCGGATCGTATTCAATCGGATCATAACCGATCGTTAATACGACATCCGCCTGTTCAAGCAGAAGATCGCCCGGCTGGTTGCGGAACAGTCCGATCCGGCCGAAATATTGGTCTTCCAGCTCTCTGGACAATGTGCCGGCCCCTTGGTACGTTTCTACGAAAGGCAGTTTTGTTTTGGCAAGCAGTTTGCGGATTTGTTTTACCGCCTCCGGTCTTCCGCCTTTCATGCCGACTAACAGAACGGGAAGTTTCGCCGTCTGGATTTTCGCGATAGCCGCGCTGACCGCTTCTTCCGGTGCAGGGCCTTGTTTCGGCGCCGGCACGCTGCGTACGTTTTTCACGTTTGTGATTTCATTCACAACATCCTGCGGAAAGCTCACAAAAGCCGCGCCTGCCTGACCTGCTGACGCTGTCCTGAAGGCGTTTGTTACCGCTTCTGGTATATTCCCTGTTTCCTGTACTTCTACACTGTATTTTGTAATCGGCTGAAATAGCGCCGCATTGTCCAATGATTGGTGTGTCCGTTTTAACCGGTCTGCGCGAATTACGTTACCCGCCAGCGCCACTACCGGATCACCTTCTGTATTAGCCGTTAACAAGCCGGTCGCCAAGTTGGATGCCCCCGGGCCTGAAGTAACGAGACAAACGCCTGGTTTTCCAGTCAGTCTTCCGACAGCCGCAGCCATAAATGCAGCGTTCTGTTCGTGACGGCATAAAACCAGTTCAGGTCCTTTATCTTTTAACGCATCAAATACTGCATCAATTTTTGCACCCGGAATGCCAAAAACATGTGTGACACCTTGCTCCACTAAGCAATCAACAACAAGCTCCGCCCCCCGATTTTTTCCAGAGGTTTTTAGTTCATTTGTTGCTTTTGCCAACACCCTCACTCCTTATTATGCATATTAAATATAAAATTTTAAGTAATTTGTGATATTATTCACTATACACTCTTTGGAAATTGACCTCCAATATCAATTCGCCGTATGATTAATATGTTTCACGAATAATTAACAAAGAGAAAGGAATGGATAAGGATGGAGCTTCGCCATCTTCAATACTTTATTGCCGTTGCCGAAGAACTTCATTTCGGCAAAGCTGCGCTTCGGTTAAATATGACACAGCCGCCTCTCAGCCAGCAGATCAAACAGCTTGAGAAGGAAGTCGGCGTGACCTTATTAAAGCGCACGAAACGGGTTGTAGAGCTTTCAGCTGCCGGAGAAAGTTTTTTAAAACACAGCAGAAACGCGATCGAAGAAATAGACAAAGCGATTGAAATGGCGCAGAGAACGGCGCGGGGAGAGCTCGGCCGCCTTGTCGTCGGTTTTGTCGGCTCGGCCACATATGAATTTCTGCCGCCGATCATTCGGGAATTCCGCGAAAAATTCCCCTCCGTCAAGCTTGATCTGCGTGAAATTTCTTCTTTCAGACAGCAGGAAGAACTTCTGAAGGGGAACATTGATATCGGCATCCTTCATCCGCCTTTACAGCATTCCGCGTTACATATGGAAAAGGTGCAGAGCAGTCCGTGCATTCTGGCCTTGCCGAAGCAGCACCCGCTTACCGCTAAACAGACAATCGACATTCAGGATTTAAAAAATGAACCGATTATCACACTGTCGAAAGAAACATGGCCGACTTTATACCTAGAGTTTGTAAACTACTGCGAGCAGGCGGGCTTCAAACCGAAAATCGTTCAGGAAGCGACGGAGTATCAAATGGTGATCGGATTGGTTAGTGCCGGCATCGGTGTAACCTTCGTGCCTTCTTCTGCTAAAAAGCTGTTTAATCTCGAAGTCGCCTACCGCGGCATTAATCAGGTGCAGCTCACGGCCGAATGGGTCATTGCCTACCGCAAGGATAATCAAAATCCGATTCTGAAACATTTTCTGGATATTATGAATAAACGCCAGGCTTTATTGCAGGCGGATAAGGAAAATGCATAAAAAAGAGGGCCGCCGAAAGCAGCCTCTTTTTTTTGTGCTTTTATGGATTTTTACTAAATTGGTAGAAACGCTCAGTACACCTTACGACCTGTACCCGTATACATACAGTACAACTGATCAGGAGGGATAAAAATAACGGGGCGGCAATGACCCATCTAAAAGGAGGCAGAACACATTACACATATTACCGTCATTTTGACCCTGATTTCTTTCTTTGTGACCATTATTTTTATATTTTGGAGGCCCGGGGGATTAAATGAAGCCGTTCCGGCGTCGCTGGGCGCCATTCTCGTTTTGTTATGCGGAACCGTTTCCTTTCATGATTTGGGGGATATAGGGTCAAAAGTCACCGGAGCATCAATAACCATTATCTCCACAATGATTATGGCAATCGCGCTGGAAAGCTTCGGTTTTTTTAACTGGGCGGCGGCCAAACTGCTTCACCGCGCCAAGGGATCGGGCATTCGGCTTTTTTGGCTGACCAACCTGCTCTGTTTTTCAATGACGCTTTTTCTGAATAATGACGGCAGCGTCTTAATCACCACTCCTATTTTACTATTGGTCTTACAATATCTCGGACTTAAAAGACATCAGAAAACACCGTATTTAATAAGCGGCGTATTAATTGCGACAGCCGCAAGCACCCCGATCGGCGTCAGTAATATCGTCAATTTAATTTCTCTCAAAATGATAGGCATGGACCTTTATTTGTACACCAATATGATGTTTATCCCCGGCACGCTGGGACTGGTGTTTATGGCCTTTCTGCTGTTTGCCGTTTTTTACCGCCGTTTGCCGAAACAGCTCCCCGATATTCCGGTTCATTTTGACTCGCTGGAACACAAACGATATCATCCGCTTCAGCCTCCGCCAGACCCGACCCAAAACAGCCGTACGAACATCATGTTTTGTGTTTTGGCATTTGTATTGTTCGTCCGGATCAGTCTGTTTGCAGCTTCTTACAACGGCATATCCGTTTCGCTCGTGGCTGTCATCAGTTCAGTCATCCTGCTTGGCTGGAGATGGTTTTATTTAAAAATCGGACCGGCAGATTTATTAAGGAAAGCGCCTTGGCATATCTTTATTTTTGCCTTCACGATGTACATTATCATCTACGGACTGCATAATATCGGACTGACGGCGCTGCTTGTTCAGTCTATTGAGCCTTATGTCTCACAAAGCATTGCCCACGCTGCATCTATTATGGGCATTGCTACATCCGTCCTCTCTAATTTGTTCAATAACCATCCCGCCTTAATGATCAGCACTTTGACCTTAACTGAAATGTCCATCGACCCATTAACCGTAAAAATCATTTATCTGGCTAATATTATCGGCAGTGATATCGGATCATTGCTTCTGCCGATCGGGACATTAGCCACGCTGATCTGGATGCATATCATCAGACAGCACGGCGAAAAAGTTTCTTGGTCAGAATATATCAAAACGACCATTATCGTTGTCCCTCTCACTGTCGTGTTTACCATTACCGTTTTATATGTTTGGATCAGTTGGATTTACCTTTAGCTCCCATGAAAAAAACTGCCTGCTGTATAAGAGAGGCAGTTTTATCATTTATGGCAGGTGCATGGTTTTTAAATGATTCAATTTCCAAAAAACAGTATCGCCGTCTGCATTGGTCAATTCAAGAATATTATCTGAGACATCCTGCAACAGCCCCACTTTATTCGGTATATCTCCTAAATCCAGAATAATCAGCTTCCCGATATATCTTTTTAATTGTTCCTCAAAATTCCGGACAAGGGGCACATTAGCGGGAACAACCGGCAGCTCTGAACTGTTTAATGTATACGGCGTCTGCTCATCGGAATAGGGTGTCAGCCATTTCAAATGATGCATCGAGATGAAAAGAGTCTTATAAACCGGAGAGAAGAAAACAAAATAATCATTTAAAACACTTGTCACATACCCATGAATGGAACGGTCTCCCGTAACAAATATTTCTGTGAATCTGCCTTTTATATGCTGGAGGGTATTCCGGTAAGAAAAGGAATGTTCCTGTTTTTCGGGATGCGGACTTTTTTTTCTTGCGTACGGTTCTTTATTCTCTTCGTCCGGGAGCGTCAATGTCATCCGCTGAAGGTGCAGCAGCGGAATATAAAGAAACGTCCGGCCGTCATGAATCACAATGATATCCTGACCGATATCCAAAAGAGTTCCTGAAAATGTCGTATTCCCCGATATCTCAATATCGACTTGTTTATCCAGAAATCTGCTTAATCCAGCCATTTCATTCCCCCCTCTCCCGCGTTTACGGACAATCTTTCCAATCATTTACGGCCGCGTTTCCACCGATAATCTATTGTCCTTAATACAGTGGCGTAGCTATAAGAGTTCTCTTCCTCCCGTTTTGAGGATCGAACGGATCTTGATGATCTTTTCGACTTTTTAGAGGAAGTACGCTGCTCTTCGCGTGATTCTTCTTCATGCGGCTTTTCTTCTTCGGCGCTCTCTTTCTCACCTTTATTCTCGTCGTCTTTATTCTCCTCTTTTTTAGCTGCTCCTTTTGCCCCTTCGCTGATGCTCTTGATATGAAAAGGATAGATCCGCAGCACTTCTTTATCTTTCACAAGAGTGTAGTGGCCGTCGGAATTATCCACAAGTATACCTTCAACTGCTTCAGGACCTCCGCGGTTGATGGATACCCATTTGTGGATCAGGCGTTTAAATATGCCGTGAAAATCATCAGCCATTTCAAATTCCGGGCGCTCCTCCTCTTGGCCGTCCTCTTCTTGTTCCGCGCTGATGCTTTTGACATGGTCGGCGTTAAAATATACAATTCCGTCATCTTCTGTTTCCAGCACGAGAAAATCATCCCCTGTTTCGTGAAGCTTTCCTCTTTTCGATTCCGGACCTCCCTGATTCAATTGCACCGTGCGATTGGTCATCCGGCTGATCAGGTCTTGAAAATCATCAGCTTTTTCACATTCTGCCGCTTCGGCCGGCGATACGGTTTCACTCGTATTTTCCGTCACACTTTTCACGTGTTTCCATTGATAATAAACGATTTTATTATCAACCTGAAGAGCGATATAATCCGATTGAATGTCTGCTAATCTCCCTGTCTTGGACTCCGGGCCTCCCCGGTAGACAGTAATCACTTTTCCTTCCATTGCATGCAAAAAGTTGTCATCAGACCGCTGCCGCTTCGTATTGCGTTTCATCTATTGTCCTCCTAGTCATTTTTCTCATAATGTAAAAAGCATAATGCATATATACGTATCACGATTATTTTCGGGAACTGATTCACCAGCCTATTTGTAAAAAATCTTTCTTCATTTCCAAATCAGATATTCCACCGCTCTAACTCACTGCTGATGAAGGCTGACCGCTCCTTAATGTATTCGCAAATCACTTCAGGCTCCCGGTCAAAGCAATCAATCTCTTCTTTCTTATATGGATCCTTCGCGACATGCGGCCTGATCTGCTCATACAGTGACATGACCTTCGGCTTCATATGTTCAATAGTAAACCGGGTCTGAAGCGTCTCTTCCAAAAGCCGTTTGTACGCTTTGCGGAAATACGGTTCATCCAGAAGCCTTGCAGTCAAGGTATTAAACCCTTGTATTCTGACATAATCGGCCTCCATCCGATCACCATGAATGTCTCTTCCCCACGTCGCATCGTAATCCCACGGAATGACTTCAAAAAGTCCCGTTTCATGATTCCGGTACAAAGCGTAATTATGAACAAATCCATCGTAGTTTGAGGTAAACACGATGCCCGCAAGCCACCTCAAATACTTATCGACGTCCAAGTGTTTGACGATCTCCCCCTTGAACTCTGACTTCGGCACGGTATTAATTTTATAGATCATATCCTGCAAGTATAAATCGTCTTCTTTCGTTCCCGTTTTCTTTTCATAACCAAGTTCGAGCGATGTTTTCGTATCCCGCTCCAGATCACTGACGAGGGAGAAATTGGCGTCGTCATCAACCGCGTAAAAAACAGCGCCGTCCGCCAAATTCCGTTTCGCCAGAAAATATTCATCCACTGACTCCAGCTCAAGATACACCCCCTCATGTCTGCCATTGATTTGCAGGGTTACGAAATTCGCCTTTGGTGACAGCGTCCCAAGCTCCGCGAAGAAATCGAGAGACAGCTTATTCCGCATCATCGACGGATCTTTGTATTCAGCGTTTAAATGTATCTCTTTCGCCCTGCGAAATGTTTTCGGCGAATAAAAAGCGATATGATACGATTTTTTCTTAAAATCTCTTATATGAGAGCCGCGGTACGCCAGATCAATGTCAAGCCGTTTTTGATTCACTCTCAGCACCGCGGGCACCGGATCATCATCCCAAATGTCTTTTTTCAGCTCCATTAAGTCTTTCGGGTGAATAAACAGCTGGTATAGAGGCAATGTTGATTGGTCTTTCATCGGTAAACCTCCCTGTATTAATTTAGGCTGTGCTTTTTATATAAAACTCAGCGAATCACACATACACTTTTTTCATTCATGCGTACTATGTGGTAGTAAGGATCGCATCCTTAAAACATATATCATGAGGAGGTTTCAAAATGGGCCACTATTCCCATTCTGATATCGAAGAAGCAGTAAAGTCCGCAAGCACCGAGGGATTGGAAGATTATTTGTACCAAGAACCAAAAAGCAGTAAGAAGAGAAAATCTCGCAAGCATAAAAAATCCCGTTCTCACAAAAAATCTCGCAGCCATAAAAAATCGTGCCGCTCTCACAAAAAATCTCGCAGCCATAAAAAATCGTGCCGCTCTCACAAAAAATCTCGCAGCCATAAAAAATCCCGTTCTCACAAAAAATCTCGCAGTCATAAAAAATCCCGTTCTCACAAAAAATCTCGCAGCCATAAAAAATCCCGTTCTCACAAAAAATCTCGCAGCCATAAAAAATCGCGCCGCTCTCACAAAAAATCTCGCAGCCGTAAAAAATCATGCCGGTCTCACAAAAAATCTCGCAGCCACAAGAAATCATGCCGCCGCAAGAAAAAACGCACGCAGAAAAAACCTTATCGTCCTCATAAAAAAGACCCTTGCAAAAAAGACGATTACTGCAGCAAAACAGAGTACTGGAAAGACGGGAACATCTGGGTTGTAAAGAAAAACTACAAGTAACACCATTCGTAAATAGGCTGCCGGCTAAACGGAAGCCTTTTTCCTCAATCAGATATATGCCACGTGATAAGATATGCAGCCGGTTTTCTTTTGTTGTGTTTCCGAATTTTCTTTCTGTATAATCAGGTCATACGATAAAGAAAGGCGGCCGAAATCATGCATATCTTACGAGCAGACGAACTGAACGCAAAAGACACTTACAAATTGCTTTCGGGCACAGTTGTTCCCCGGCCGATCGCATTTGTCACTACGCGGTCATCCATCAACGGCGCCGTAAACGCGGCGCCCTTCAGTTTCTATAACGTTGTCTCCGCAGAACCGCCGCTTCTGGCCATCTCAGTCAGCCGCGCGGACGGTCGGCAGAAAGACACCGCGAGAAACGCAATCGCTCATCGGGAATTCGTGGTGCACGTCAGTGATGAGTCCATTATTGAAGACATTAACAAAACGGCGGCAAGGCTTGATCCTGATGTCAGTGAACTTGGCATGACAGACTTTTCTGTGACAAACAGCGCTTGCATCAGCGTTCCCGGTATAAAAGAAGCAAAAGTGAGGTTTGAATGTATACTCGAACGCCATCTTCCGTTCCAAAATGACAGCGGAGAAACGACGACAGACCTCATCATCGGCAGAGTCGTTTGTTTTCATTTGAATGACCAAGTATATGACGCCGATAAAGGCTACATACGGACAGATGAGCTGAAGCCTGCGGCAAGGCTCGCGGGGAACGAATACGCCAGACTCGGGAAGACATATACACTTGTACGCCCGACCTGAAGCAGGAACCATTATAATAGAAGAAACTAGTCAAAAAGACCCCTTTCGTAAGGGGTCTTTTTTGAGTCTTTTACCATGTAACTCAGCCTAATGTCTTGTAGAATGCCGAAACTTACAAGGTCCTCACCCGTATGAAACGAGTGGCACATTTTTAGGAGGCAGACGATGGATTTCACTCAGTTACTGATTTTTTCAGCCGTATTTATTTTGCTCAGCCTTATGTTTCAAGTATTTGCCGTCAAAGTTCTCAATTTGCCAAAGCCTGTTAAAAAGCAGAAGCCGATAAACGGCACACATCGATTAATCGAAATCACACTGCTTATTACGGGCATCGCAGCGGTGAATTTTTTCAATGAAATGTACGTATTTGCGGGAGTTGTTTTCATGCTATTTTGCTGCAGCGGTATAATGAAATGGCGGCACCGGCGGGAGGAAAAGCAATATGTGTACGATTCGTTTTACGCAGGTCTTTCCGCCGCGCTTGGCGTGCTTATTTTTTTCATCAGTTAGCGCAGCTCTATACTCCTGCGGCCGCTCCGTCGCCGCGCGGGTCGGCCCCGCCTTGGAGAAAGCCTTCTTCATCAATGACGATCGCTGCCGCATGGCCCATAAGCCCGTCGAAATCACCAACGGTCTCGACGCGGTGGCCGCTCTGCCTTAGGGCTTCTCTTGTTTCAGGGCTGATTCTGCTTTCAACCCTCAGCCCTTCATACTCCTCTCCCCATGTCCGTCCCCAGACCCAGCGCGGCTCATTGATCGCCTGCTGGGGGTTCATTTTGTAATCAATGATGCGCGTAATCATCGCTGTCTGAGTTTGCGGCTGGCCTTCTCCTCCCTGGGTTCCGTACAGGATGTGCGGCTTTCCTTCTTTACAGGCCATCGCCGGCATGAGGGTGTGGAACGTCCGCTTGCCGGGTTCAAGTGTATTGACATGGGATTCGTCCAGCGAAAAAAATGACCCGCGGTTTTGCAGCAGAATGCCCGTCTCCCCCGCTGTAACGGCAGATCCGAACTCGAAATAGAGGCTCTGAATAAAGGAAACGGCATTTCCTTCCGCATCGGCGACGGCGGCATAAGCAGTGTCGCTTCCGACCGGCCGGCTTACCGCCGGCGCAGCCACGTTACCGATTTCTTCCGCAAGCTGCTTTGCATACCGTTTATCAAGCAGCTGATCCAGCGGAATATGAGAAAATGCCGGATCAGTCAGCACTTCATTCCGGTGCTGAAAACTCTTCTTCAGCGCCTCGATCAGCAGATGATAATAGTCAAAGGAACCGTGTTCGATCTGAGAAAAATCATAGTTTTCCAATATATTGAGCGTCATTAAGCCTGTAAAGCCCTGTGAATTCGGCGGAGCCTGATAGATTTTGCACCCGCGGTAATCGGAGGATACCGGGTTCGTCCACTCGCCGCGGTGGGCTTTAAAGTCATCAAGTGTCAGACGGCCGCCGTTGTTTTGCAGAAAGGATGTGATGCGTTGAGCGAGGTCTCCTTCATAAAAAGCGCTTCTGCCTTTCTCGGCAAGCTGCTCCAAGCTGGCCGCCAGATCCTTCTGGACAAACCGTTCACCGGGCATGGGCGCTTTTTTGTTTCTCGTAAAAATGGCCGAGGTGTAAGGCGTCGAGGCTAAAAGAGCGAGATTGCGTTCTGTGTGGGCGCACTGGTCGGCGGACACCGGAAATCCGTTTGCCGCATAATCAAGAGCTGGCTTCAGCACCTCAGCGAGCGAAAGACGCCCGTACGCCGAAAGCACGGCATCCCAGCTGTCCGCCATTCCCGGAACGGTAATGGCGCTTTCTGTCCCGCGCAGAGGGATCGCTTCTCTGCCCCGATACAAGTCTCTCGTCACATGCTTCCCTGAACGTCCGCTCCCGTTATAAGCTTTGATTCGTCCCGTTTCTTTATGGTAAGTGAGCCAAAATGAATCCCCGCCAAGACCCGTCATATGCGGATACACAACTGCCAGACAGGCGCTGACCGCCACTGCCGCGTCAAACGCGTTTCCTCCCTTTTCCAGAATGCCGGCCCCCGCCTGAGAAGCGAGATAATGCGGACTGACGACCATTTGTTTCGTTCCGATGGTTGAAGTATTCATGGCAAGCCCCTTTACAAATTTTCTCAAGTATAAAAAGCGGCTTCGCGGCCATCCACATTCCTGAAAGAAAATCTCACACACTATTTACTTTTCGATAAGAAATAATTCTAAGTTATTACGTATCGAAAACAATAAAAAATTTCTCCCTTCATACCGTAATGTTTCATGATACAATAATGTCTACCAAATGAAGGAAGGTGAAGCGGGTTGGAACATGAATACAGCATTCCGAATCTTGTCCTTGATGAAACGGATAAACAGATTCTTTCGATTTTGCACGAGGAAGGGAGGATTTCCTATACAGACGTAGGAAAGCGGGTTAACCTGTCGCGAGTGGCGGTTCAGCACCGCATTCAGCATTTACTGGATGCCGGTGTGATTGAAAAATTCACCGCTGTCATCAACCCGGCGAAAATCGGCCGTCATGTGTCCGTGTTTTTTAATGTGGAGGTGGAGCCGCAGTATTTGGAGGAAACCGCATTAAAGCTTGAAAAGGAGCCGGCCGTGACAAGCCTTTATCACATGACCGGACCGAGCAAGCTGCATATGCACGGCATTTTCGCAAATGATCAGGAAATGGAAGAGTTTTTGACAAAACGGCTCTATACGCAAAAAGGCGTCGTCAGCGTCGACTGCCAAATGCTGATTAAACGGTATAAAAGCAGAACGGGCATGAAGCTGTAAGGAGGACATAGCCATGAAACATCCCTATTGGGACATTACGGCGGCGATGGTCCGAACGGGCATTCTCGGATTCGGGGGCGGACCGTCGGTGATCCCGCTCATCCGCCATGAAGCCGTCAATAAATACAAATGGATAGATGATGATGAATTCGGAGAAATATTAGCCATCGCTAATGCGCTTCCCGGACCGATTGCCACAAAAATGGCTGCGTATCTGGGCTTCAAGCTGAAAGGCACGTTAGGCGCAATCTTGGCAATCCTCGCCCATATTCTGCCTACATGTCTTGCTATGGCAGGCTTGTTTGCCGCTGTCAATGTCTTAAGCCACTCAGCGGTTGTTGCCGGCATGATTGGCGCCGTCACGCCGGTGATCGCCGTCATGCTCGGCATCATGGCGTACGAGTTTGGCCAAAAAGCGCTTAAAGGTTTCGGCTGGGTCACGGGCATCCTGTTTTTTATCATCGCTTTTATCGGCCTGCAAACGTTACAGATCAATCCCGGCTTTGTCATTATCATTTTCTTGGCGTACGGCGCGTTTCATTTTAAATTAAAGGACAAAATCACAAATAAACGTTCAAAAGATAAAGGAATGTCGGCCTCATGATCATGATTTATATATTTATGGCGTTTTTTGTCGCAAACGTACTCGGATATGGAGGCGGACCGGCGTCGATCCCGCTGATGTTTGAAGAAGTCGTCAACAGATACAGCTGGCTCTCAAAAGATCAATTCTCAAATATGCTCGCACTTGCGAACGCATTGCCGGGCCCGATCGCAACCAAAATCGCGGCGTATGTCGGCTACAGCGCAGGCGGGTGGCCCGGGTTCCTGATTGCGCTGATCGCCACTGTCGTACCGTCGGCGCTCGCATTGATCGTCCTCTTGCGCATCATTCAGCGCTTCCGCCAATCCCCTGTCATCAAAGGTATGACGCTGTCCGTCCAGCCTGTCATCGCCGTCATGATGCTTATTCTTACCTGGCAAATCGGCGCAGACGGCATCAAAGCGATCGGCTGGGTTCAAGCGATAGTGATTGCGGGGATTTCCCTTCTTGCCTTGACAAAATTCAAGATGCATCCGGCCTTCCTGATTGTCGCGGCGTTTTTGTATGGAGGGCTTGTGGTTCCTCATTTATAAAGAAAAGCACCTGGACAGGTGCTTTTTTATTTTGGCCCAGAAATACCATTTGATATGACAACTGTTTCTTCGCCTGCATCACTCTTGATGATTTGCTTGACTTGCAGCGTTGCGCCTGCCATTCTCACAAATTGCTGAACCTGAGGCGAATTGGTTTCAGCCTGTATCCAAACAGAAGTCGGCGCTTTCCAAGCTAAAAAGAGTGCGAGTATCAACATACCAGAGATAACCAGCAGCAGCTTCATATCGCATCACTTCTTTTCAATAAACGGCTCGCCGCGGACAGCGCCTGATGATCATGAAGAATATCACCGGGACGATTGCCTTCTCCCAGCACATAGCCTTTAAAGGACATCCCCATAAAATGAAAAATATGTTCAAATTGCTGAATCAGCGGCAGCCCTTTTAGTTTAGGATTGTCTCCTCCCACTGCTGTTACATATGCCTGCTTCGCCGACATTTGCTGTTTAAAATCAGGAAACCTCGGATCTCTCAGCGTCTGTGACCAGCGATCAATAAACAGCTTTAATGTCCCTGACATGCCAAACCAATAAATTGGGGTGGCGAATACAAGAATATCGCACGGCAATATCCGCTCAATGATAGAATCGCAGTCATCTTGAACAGGACGAAAGCCGCCTTGGGCGTGACGCAGATCTTCAATTGGCTGGAGCCGATATTTCCGCAAATGAATGTGCTCCGCATCGAATCCTTGAACAGCCTTCTCCGCAAGAATATCCGTATTTCCGCCAGACCTCGTTCCGCCATGAATAACCGCAATTTTCATGATGCATCTGCTCCTTTGTTTACGAATGATTTTCTTCATCATATAATGGATTCATCAATCAATACAGATGATTATTTCGATTATTCCAATCGGTAAAACCAATTTAGAAAGGGTGAGAACATATGGAATTGAAGCAGCTGATCACCTTTATTACCGCAGCAGAACATGTAAACTTCACCTTAACCGCCAAGATGCTTAACTATGCACAATCAAGCGTTACCTCTCAGATCAAATCACTTGAAGAAGAAATCGGGACTCCTTTATTTGAACGGCTCGGCAAGCGGCTCATCCTGACAGAAGCCGGCAAAACATTCAAATCCTATGCGGAGAAGATCATTGCGTTAACAGAAGAAGCAAAAATGGCCGCAAATCAAGTAAGAGAAACAACCGGAACCTTGAAAATCGGCGCGACGGAAAGCCAGTGCACATACCGCCTTCCGCCTATCATAAAAGAATTCAAACAGGCTTTTCCTCAAGTAAAGCTCATATTCAAACCGTATGTGTCCAACGAACAAGCGAAAGAACAGCTCTTACAGGGCCAGCTTGATATCACTTTCATTTTGGATGTGAACCGGACGGAAGACGCACTGCACGTTGAATCTTTGATTCAGGATGAGATCAAAATGGTAGCCGCCAATGACCATCCTTTTCCAGCAGACTCACCAGCAACATTGAAGGATCTTCAAAACGAAACCCTTCTGCTGACAGAGGACGGCTGTTCATACCGCACGCTCTTTGAGAACACTTTACATGACGCCGGAGTCTACCCTAACAAATTAGAATTCGTCAGCATAGAAGCCATCAAACAATGCGTGATGGCCGGACTTGGAATTGGACTATTGCCTGAAATGACAGTAAAAGACGATATTGCCGAAGGACGGATGAAAGAACTCAGCTGGCAGAATGAATGCCCTGTTTTTACTCAATTAGCATGGCATAAGGACAAGTGGATGTCTGCGCCATTAAAGGCTTTTATCGATTTGACGCGAAAAACATTCAAATAAAAACCTATCTGCAAGGACGACAAAGTTTTTAATAAAGCAGACACCAGACATACAAAAAAAACACTTGGTGGCTTAGAGCCCCAAGTGTTACACGTGATTTTTCCGATAAAACGTTCGCAAAACATGCGTTTCAAGGTCAGCCAGACGGACAGGGATCGGCAGCCTGCTTTCTCGATTGATCATTTTCATTGTGATCTGATAGCTGCTTTCTAAATCAATGTTATGTCCGCAAGACAAGAAGATAGGCTTCACGTCCCGCCGTGTACGCAGCGCCCGGCCATATACCTCGCCGTCAATGAGAATATCGGTGTAGGCGCCGACTTCATTTTCGGGCATCACGAAATCGCAGCCTTTAATTTTGAGATAGGTTTTCGCAATCCCAATCGTCGGCTTACCCAGAAAAAAAGCCGCATGGGTGGCAACGCCCATATGATTGTAATGCAGATATCCGTTGCCATCAAACAAAAACACATCCGGCTCCGCCTCCAGCTTTTCGGCCGCTTCAATGATCAGCGGCAGCTCGCGAAACGCAAGAAAACCGGAAACATACGGCACGCCGATTTTCCCCATGCTGTGCACTTTTTCAATCACTTCTTTTGTATCAGCTTCAATCACGATGATACTGCATACGCCGTACGGTTCCCCGTCCTGCTCCCAATAAGCGAGGTCGACGCCTGCGCAGGTGTTGACGGAGTCTGGGGTGATGGAATGAGATAGGTTAATTTTATGTATAAGGGATTGTTGTGTTCGAACAAAATCCGATTCATCTTTTAGATCAAAATCGTGAATTTGATGTATTTTCATTTCATTGGTTTTCCTCTCTAAAAATAGTCTTCGTGCTCAATCGTCCTGCGTTTCGATCTAACGAAGACTCCTTCAACAAATTATATCTTTTATTAAAATTCATTTTTCATTTCTTTCATAAAAATAAGGTCCAATTGTTTAAGTAATTCTTTAAGTTCAGTACACATAATATCTTCTAAAGGATTTTCCCAATCTTCGTTTTTTATCAGTTCAATGCCATAACTGCCGTTTGGATCGCCTTCTGGGTACCACCCTACATCAAGCAGCAAATTTTTAGTTTTATGAGAAATCTGCAGGAGGTCTTGATTAAAGTCAAATAACCAAGCATCATCATTTTCCTCTAGAGTTTTAGGCTCAGTTCTTTTAATGTAATATAATCAACAGTCCAGCCCGCCGGTATCTTAAGCCTTAAGAAATTGGGAACATATTGGCTTAGCTGTTGCAAACCCTCTAAAACCCCACTTCCCACAGTCCAGATTTGATATTCTAACTCTTCCAATAATTGTTCCATTTCATTAAAAGAGTCTTCTTTATAAATCTTATCTGCTTTTAAGCCCGCTACTTTGACATGATATTGATCATTTTCAAATATTGCCTTAATAACAGCATTACGTTTTTCATTTTGTAGTTTTAGCAGTTCATATTTTTCTTCCATTCTTTTTTCTGAATTTAAATTGTTCTGTACTACAGACCAGCCATTACAGATTTTCAATGGCTGCAATTGAGAAATTTGATTTCTGTCCATCCAGTTTCTCCTTGTACTCCACATTGTTATACTATCTATAAAAAAACTTGCCGATGACAACAGGGCAAGCTCTTAACTATAGCAATTCTAATACATCAGTAAACAAGGCATCTCCTAATGTTAATCTCCTATTGAAAGACTGTATATGGGGCAATTCACTCCCCTTATACACAGTATCGTAGTAATCATACAAATACTGAGTTCGATAAACCCTTTCTCTTGCATTACTTTATTGATATAGTTCGTTCCCTGAATGAATTCTAAAGATTCAGCGGTACCTACAATATCATAAGCCCCGTCGATTAATTCATGTCTAAGGGAATAACTATAATCTGGTACATAAACAGGAACCAGATTAGATACTTTCATATTGTTTTGCTGTTCTAGATGAAATCCATTTTCTCCAGAAAGATCTTGCATGTGGGATATTGATTTCTCCAGAAGGATTGTTTAAATCTCTAACTTCAATTTTTTTAGACTTTTTATTTGACTAAATTCATCAGGCACTTTTATTTTATCTGCACATTTGTTCTTGTACCATTCGTCTAATTCCCTATTCACAAATAGACGGTTAAGCAGTTCACCGATTTCAGGGTATTCATTAATAAATCTGATTCCATGTTCGAACTATTCCAGCCATTATTATTTAACTACTTCCACCAAGTTGTTGTTACTTGTTTTAAATAATATTCAATATATAAAATTACTTTTTTATAATCATCTGATGAAAATTCTTTAATAGGATCTTCCCAATCATTATTTTTGACTATTAAAACCAGATAGTTACCTTCAGGTGAAATGTCAGGAACCCAGCCTAAATCAAGCGTTATTGAGGATTGTTCATGATAAAGCTGCAACAAACTGTCTGTGAACAAAAACCAGGAATCATCATTCGGTTCTAAAGTTCTTGGATCTATTTCAACAAAATGATTATAATTCACTTTCCAACCTTGTGTTATTCTTAGGGGATGTAAATTTGCTTTTGGAACATCTAACTTAACATATTTTACCATTAACAGAACCTCTTTAGTTTTGTTTTAAACTATTTTCATGGTTTACCTTAGTAAATTCTAGCCTATTATTTTTTCTCCCTTTAAATTGGGTGTTTGTTGTTGAACCTATTCCATGACCAGCTTGATGCTCATTTGGGAATTTTGTAGAGTGGACAGCAGCTTTTTTTCCATCCGTTAACCAGAGTTTCCGTAGCTATCCATGTGAAATATAAAAGAGATATGAAGGCGTTTCTATTTTGCATTAAAACCTTCAAGATTTTTCAACTATACTATTAATTCCTTCAAAAATAATATCTCTCATAACTTCATTATTACTTTTAAAATTTCTTTCATTTTTTATTTTATTAAAAACTTGCTTGATAACCCCATCAATCATTATTGTTTGTTAACCCTTCAACGTCCTCTTCATCGCCTTCTTTTTAAACATTTCATTCAATATAATTAACTTCTGTTCTTGCGACATTACATTCTCTCCTTTACATTTTCGAATCATTTTATTTCACTTTTCACAAAACTTAAACTTTAATTTTTTTCTCTATAAATCAACAGTTTTGAATTAGTTTTACCATTAGTCCTGTAAAAGCTTGATCATTTGTAATGTTTTTTGCTTTCAAAAGGTAAAAACTAAAAAAGCAGGTACAATATAACTACCTGCTTTTTTACTTAAATTTTATTATCAAAGTTAATTTCTTTTACAAGGATAGCTTCGTTTCCGTACTCTTCAATGTCGGCCTTTAGCCAACTGCTTTCCTCTTCTCTATATTTATAAAATCTAAGTGTCGCAAAACCTTCATCAATACTTATAATCACAACAAATTTATGCTCAGGAAATTTTTCTTTTAAATGTTGTTCCCAACCGTCTACTATCTGAAACGCATAAAGTGAAATCTCTTCATCAGACAAATCACTGTAGTCTAAATAATCGTTTATGCGGAGCTCATTACACGATGCTTCATACCCCGTTTTATCCCCGTACATTTTCAAAATTCTATTCCAATTTATCGTTGTATTATCAGTTAACTCATACTCTAGATCTAGAATATAGCAATCGTCTACTTTAACTATATTAGGTGAAATAATATCCTTTAATTTAGATAGGTCAACTTTATTTGCATTACTCCGATCTTCAAGTCGTTCTTTTAGTCTTTTCATATTTTTATTTGTATATTCCATATATAATCTTCACTCCTATACTAAAATACAGGATCCTCACCTAAAAATTTCAATCCCTTATTTATAGCTTTCTGAACACTCTTGTCTTTAAGTACTTTTTGAATTTTGCTAGGTGCATCTTCACCTGTTTTTTGGTCATAAAACTTTTTTGTTTCCACATCAAAATACCATTTTTTATTACTTGGCTCGTGATAGTGAATTTGACCTTCTCTTTGCCCTGGATTTGGGTTTTCAATGTCTATTCTTTCTGTCTTCCCATTTTGCCATGTTGTCTTACTTGCAATTTTAGTTCCATATTGACCGAAAAGTTTCTTACTATTCCCGCCACCACTACCAGCCACCTTCACAATCCCAAGATCTTTCACAGCAGTCGTTTTTACATCAGCATGAATGATTGGGAAAGTTGCGCCATCCGGTGTGACAGTCTTGTGGACACGAATCTTTACATTCGTCGGTACTTTGAATTCTTTTACTTGGTCTAGAATCTTTTTCCCTTTTTCAACTTTTGATGCTTGTGGCGATTTTGCAAGCGGTATGCCTTTGTTTCAGGTTAAAAGCTCCTGCGTTTATTTCTCCTACACCACCAAGGTGTCCGAATTCACTATTTATTTTTGTTGGCACAAGTTGCATTGTTTTAACATCATTTAATTCATGCCATGTTAATTTATTTTTTTCTCGATATTTTTTTATATCTCTTGCACTAATTTTACCAGATTCCATCCAAATTGACTTGCTAACTCAGGTGAGCCATTAATTTGGTCAGCTAATTTTTGATCTGATTGAACAAAATTAGCTCGTCTGGCTTTCCCCCCATAAGTTCCTTTTCCTCCAAGCATATAGTTGATTTCAACTTGTGCTTTTGCTATTGGTGAAAAATCAGGTACTCCATTTTTATATTGAATACCTTTTATACCAGCCTCATCTAATATGCTTTTCAATTTAGGGTCTGGAGGTTTAAGCGTACTTAAAGATTCTCCCCTAATTCCTTCAAATTCAATCTTTGGATTGATCTGTGCAGGTGTTTGATTAATCCTTGATTCATACGATAGGGCATACATTTTAAAGTTATTTGTACGCACTCTATAATTTGGTAAAACATCATATAAGGCTTATAAGGATCACCTCTACTCTCTAAATAGAAAACAGTTTATTCGGCACTCACCCCCACTAAAAAAGCCTTAAAAGAAAATAAAAATCTTTTAAGGCTTTTCATTACTAGAGGTTATTGATTTTGTCTTTATAAACTTTTAAAATTGTTGTGTTTAAATCACTGATTTCTGAGAAATGCCATTCAAACGTCGTTAGAATTCTATGAAGTTCAAATAACATTTTCTCTATTTCATCACCATCGTTCTTATCCAATGAACCAAAATTGTTTAATATAATATCTAAATCTCTAGTTAACACCCTAAAATCCTCAAGGTTCTCGTACTGTTCATCTAAATCTTCTTTATTTACAATATTAATACTTGAATTAAGTTTATCTAGTATGTCCAATATTCCTTCTAACTTTTTATCCATATAAATTCCTCCACTATTATTTCCACCCCTTAACTACTCGTCCAAGTGCTTTCTTAGTCTTGTCAGGGTTTAAAGTACCATCTAAATTCAATACGTATTTCACATTTCCCGTCTTATCTATTACTTCTAAATGGTCTTTGTGTAATGCGTCAAGATAAACTCCATAACCCTTTTTCAGATATTGGTTATCAGTTTTCTTTTCCACCTTATATATTGATTGTCCATCGTACTTTACTTTTGATTTTGATAAGGAATTACTTATTTTTTTTCCAAATTCCATATCAAAAAACTCATTCATATTTGAAACAGGTTTAACAATACCCTTAATACCTTTACCACTACTAGCCATCTTCACAATTCCAAGATCCTTCACAGCCGTCTTTTCCACATCTACACGAACTGTCGGAATTCCGAACGTGAAGCCATCCGGAGTTACAGGGCGTTCTGCATACACGCGGACGTTGGTTGGGACTTTGAATTGTTTAACTTTTTCTAGTGTCTTGTTAGCTTTTTGAACTTTTGAATGGGTTGCAAGCGGTATGCCTTTGTTTACATGCTTCGCCAATGCACCGGCTCCAACCAAACTTAGCGCAGCTTCCAGCCCCCCTTGCTTCCGCTTCTCCTCAGACACTTTGTTTCCGAACATATCTCTGCCTGTGACGGCTTCTGAGAATCCGTTTGAGGCGACAAGGCCGTATGCGCCCATTTCTGTCATTTTGAGAATGTCTAAGGATTTTCCGGTTTTATAGGCATCTAAAGCATGTTCTGCGGCAATGACGGTTTTTCCGGTTTTGTAAATGGCTTTTCCGCCTTTGAAAGCGCGGCCCGCCCAGCCGACGACCGGTATGAATCCGGCGGCGGCCATCGCTCCTGCTGTGACGCGTTCTGCGGTGGAGAGTTTTTCGCCGGTCACCGGATCAACGCCTTCGGCTGCTCTTTTATAATCATAATAGCCGGTGACTTCGCCGGTAAAGTTGCAGATGCCGTCCCATGTTTTTTCGTACCATGGTTTATTGGCTTCTTCTTCAGCCTTTTCCTGAAGCCGTCTTGCTTCGGCCTGCTGGGCTTTTGCATCAATATAGCCCGTTCCCTGTTTTTCTGTCGCCATAACGCTTTTGTAGATTTCATTGCTGTGGAAGGCTTTTTTGTCATAGTACATAGGGGATGCGCTTTTCCCGTTGCTGGTGGCCTGCATGAGAACGGAATATTTGCTGAGCACTGCGTTGTCCAGAGATTCTAAGTTTTGATATTCAGCGGTCAGAGATTCATCAAGCGTATCGACTGCCGTGATCGTATCGCGTCTGGTTTTCTGGGCATCGCCCATTTTATCAGCGTAATCATCCAGCGTATATGTGTCGAGATGAATAATATCGCTGATGCCTGACAAAATTGAATCGATTTCTGCTTTATGAGCGGAGACAATCTCTGAAGCTTTCAAATCCGCGTTGGGCAGCTCATGCTCCAAAAATGAAGTCTCCGCATATGTATCGCTGAGTTCTTGATCTTTAATGTCACCTGAAATGCCATTTAAAAACGCAATTTGAGCAGAGACAAGCGTCAGCCAGCTGTCGGCGATTTCCGCTTGTCCCTGAAAAAAATCTTTTATATTGTCTGCGCCTTTCCCTTTCAAAGCATCACCCAGATCGGCCACGCCTTGAAAGGCTTGTTTGAGCGCACGCAGCTGCTCTTCAAGGGCTTCGTATTGTTTCCTTCTCTTATCTGCTTCGTCCGTTAACGATTGTGATTCAAACACTTTGCTCATCGGCAAGTCCTTTCTTTCGTTATTTTACGGCGATCGCCTCGTCCTGTTCTTTCAAAGAATCTACGTTGTCTTTAACGTCCGCGATATTCTTATGAACGGCCTGCTTGTATTCGCTGATCATCGATACAAGCTTTGCCTCGCGGGATTGGTACTTGGAGGTATAGTCGAGCTTGTTTTTTCCGTTTGAACCGGCGTTCCCGATCGAAACGGCCTCCAAAGCGCTGCTGACGGATTCAAGCTGCTTCATGACGGCTCCGTATTTGAGTTTTATTTCTGCCATTAAAACCAACTCCAGCTTCTTTTGATTGATTGTATTTTTTCTCCGACCGTGTCAAGGGCTTCTTCTCCCAGCGTCAGCAGGTGCTCTGCCTCTCTCGCGATGCTTCTGGCGGCAAGGAGCCCTCCTTTTTCAATTTCAAGCTGTGTCATCTTTAAGCCGATTCGGTAAATATAACCGTCGTATTTGTCTGTGACGATTCTGTATGCTTCTGTATGGGCCTGATCGCGCCGGTCATCAAATTCTTCAGCAAAAGTGCCGGTCCAATGATGGTCCAGGTGCGGCTTGAGGATGTCTCTGATTTCAGATACGCCCTCTTCCTGCAGAGATTCTATCTCTCTTTTCGCTTCTTTTAATTTATCAATTTGGTGTTCAACCTCGCCCAGTTTATGGCTGATCGTGCTGTTAATATGGCTTAATGTGCTTGAATGGCTCATCTGTTTTCACCTCGTCTTACGCAAAAAGTCGTACAAAAAGCACAGACTTTTCCACACTATATTTCCATATATTATATTTTAAAATAGACAGAAAGCAGCTTAAATAGGTTAAATGACTTATTTTCAGCAGCCGAGATGCTCATCATTAACGCCAAAAGACTCACATAAACGGCATATCCATTCATTGATCTCCTCTATGTATCCATGATAAATTCCCTAAAAAAAAGGAGACAGTGATGAACCGTCTCCTTTGCCTTGTATCATGATTATCATACTGTCGTTAACTGCAGTCCCAGTTGTACAAAACGTTTGAGAAATCTTTTTTCTTCAAATCTTCCGGTCTGATAAAGAAATTTGCGATTCCCACATCTCCCCACATCGAATCAATGTCATCATCTGAATCAATTTGCAAAAGCAGAATCGTATGGTTTTGATGGGAGTAAGACCGCGGATCTTCCTGGGTGAAGGACGCATAGCCGCCGATTTTATGGCCGAATGCGTTCGCCGTATATTCGTCATACACCTCATCGTCAAACTGCTCGAAATAGTCAAAGGCATCCATCCCGGCATACTGCCTGAATTGAAAATCAGACGGGAGCACCCATTCAGCAGACAGCTCAGGGGTGATCAGCGCTTCGGATTGAATCGGAAAATCGTACTCCTCTTCAACCTGAACGAAAGAAAAATCATTTATGAGCTCCGCTTCTTCTGCTGTCACATGTTCAAAATATTTGACGCAGAAACCCGTTTGCGCGCACCCGTCGTCAAAATTCAAACCGTATACGTCATCACTGACCGATATGTAAAACTGAAGAATGCCGGTGTCCGGAAAATCAGGGAGTCCGGGCATATCCGCAAAATTGATTTGAGCGAGAAGCTTCATCGGCCTGCCGCTTTCATCTTTAGGATATGGTTCATGTTTCGGAAAATAGGGGTCTCCGGCCATTTTACTGTCATACCGGCCCGTTTCAGCTTTTTTGACGTGCAGTTTGATAAAAGGCCGTGCTGACGTTTCCAGCAGACCGCGGGATGATTCCATTTGCTTCGGCAATTTCCATGTTTTTTCCACGATAAATATCCCCTTCGTCTCTAATGATTGTATGATAAAAGGCCGGCGCGGTCCGCCGGCCTTTCAAGTGACAGAATCAGTCTGAGGCACGACGGCTCTTCTTCCGATTGAAATATATTCCACGCCCGCCTGTTCCGCTTCCTCAAGCGAGTGGCAGTTTCTCCCGTCGAAAATAACCGGGGTTTCCATCAGCTCTTTGTACGCTTCAAGCGGAAAATGTTTAATTTGTTCCCAATCTGTCAGAATCAGGACGGCATCCGCTCCCCTGACGGCTTCTTCTATGGACTCCCGATAGGAAACCGCAGCCGGAAGCAGTCCGGAAGCCCGGAATGAAGCGATCGGATCGTACGCTGTCATCCGGGCGTCAAGAGCCGCCAGACGATCCGCAATGACAATGGACGGCGCATCCCGCATATCATCTGTATTCGGCTTAAAAGACAGCCCTAATAACGCGATGGTCTTCCCCGTCACTCCGCCGAGCCTGTTCAGCACTTTATCAACCAGCATGGACTGCTGGTTATTGTTGACTTTAATGACGGACTTCAGCAATTCAAAATCATGCTCCACATGTCCCGCAATCTGCACGAGGGCGTTTGTATCCTTCGGAAAACAGGAACCGCCGTAACCGATGCCGGCTCTTAAGAATTGATTGCCAATCCGTTTATCCAATCCCATTCCGTGTGCGACTGATTCCACGTCCGCACCGACTTTTTCACATATATGAGAAATTTCATTAATAAAACTGATTTTTGCCGCTAAAAATGCGTTTGACGCATATTTGATCATCTCAGCGCTTCTGATGTCCGTATGATATACCGGAATCGCAAGCGGCGCGAAAACCCGGTCAAGCGTTTCCCGCGTCTGCCGGTCTTCAGCCCCGATCACGATGCGGTCGCCGTGAAAGGTATCGTGAATCGCTGAACCTTCACGGAGAAATTCCGGATTCGAGGCGATTGAAATGTTCACGTCCGCTTTCAGCCGTGAATGAATAACTTCTCTGATCCTGTCATTCGTTCCCACAGGAACCGTGCTTTTTGTCACGACAATCGCATCTTTAGAAATATGTTCGGCAATCCGTTCGGCGACATTTTCAATATAAGTAAGGTTTGCGTGCCCGTCTTCTTTTTGCGGTGTCCCGACCGCTATAAAAATAACGTCTGTTTCCGCAAGCCCTTTTTCGTAGCTTGTTTCAAATGCCAGCCGATGCCGGCCGATATTTCGTTTCATCATATCTTCAAGGCCCGGTTCAAAGATAGGGGACAATCCCTTTCTCATCTGCTCAACCTTACGTTCGTCAATATCTATGCATGTTACGTCATGGCCGATTTCTGAAAGAGACACTCCTGTCACAAGACCGACGTAGCCTGTTCCGATCACTGTTATTTTCATCGTGTTCCCCCAACCGTTTAGAAATTGCTGCTGGGCAGCTTACCGTTATTATCATATGATCCCGGCGCCGGCGGAATGCCGGAAGCCTGAGGTCATGATAGGAAAAAACGGCGCCGGCCGCTGATAATAAGCATAAGCATAAAAGAATCATCTTGCAAAACAGCCGCTTACGCTTCATTTAAACGGGATGGAGACGACGATTAAAAAAGACCCCAGCGCTTACGGCGGGCCACAGGCAGCGGAGGTTCCTTATAAACGGCTTTGTTTTCAGCGAGAAGCGCCGCGTTTTCCGTGAGCATGTAAATCAGCTCAGCCCCTGCTTCTTTTTTCAGAACGCCGAGCGCCTCCTGATAATAAAAATTTCTCGGTCCGAGATTATGGGCGTCGGATGCGAGAAAGTGGATCAAATTCGCTTCCATCAGCTGCAGCGAAAAGGATTTCGCTTTCCGCCCGAATGCTCCGGCAATGCAGCCGGCCGTCACTTGGGCGGCCGCGCCTTTCTTCACAAGATTGTATAGGACGGAAGGGTTTTCGCGAATTTCCCTGTTCCGCTCCGGATGGGCGATGACGGGGACATATCCGTTCAGCTGCAGTTCATAAAACAGCCTTTCAGCGTAGGCCGGGACATGATCCGCCGGAAATTCCGCCAGCACATACTTCGTATCATGGAGCGGGACAAGCGAGCCGCTTTGAAGACCTGTCAGCAGATCTCCGTCTGTTCTGATTTCCTGGCCGGGCAGAACAGTCAGCGGAATGCCTTCCTTATTCAAACGTTTGTTTAACATGCTGACCGCTTCGTTGACCGTATGTCGGTCCGTGTCATAGCGGTATTTCACATGATGCGGCGTCGCGATGATCGTATCAATCCCCTGTCTGACCGCTTCTCTCGCCATCTTCAGGCTTTCTGTATCATCCGCCGCGCCGTCGTCTATGGAAGGAAGGATGTGACAATGGATATCTATCATATTTCAATCCCTCCTTAAAAAGAATGGACCGCGCCCATTATGACATTATTGTCCGTAATAGGCGTAGTCCGAGTGTTTCGTTTGTTTCTTCCCGTTCATCACGGCCCCAAGGAGCTTGCACGGGCAGTAATCGAGCGCTTCTTTCGCCTTGGCCGCTTTTTCCTTGTCCGTTTTCCCGCTTGAGATCACCATAATGGCCCCGTCAGTGTAGCTGCCTAATATTTTCGTATCGGCTACGGCCAAAACGGGAGGCGTATCCAAAATCACTTTATCATAAACTGCGCCGGCTTCTGACAGAAGATCTTTCATGGCACCCGTCGATAAAAGCTCCGCCGGATTGGGCGGGATCGGCCCGCTCGTTAAAATATCCAGGTTTGCTTCATCAGCCGGCAGGACGGCTTTCTGAAACGGCATCTGTTTTAACAGCAGTGACGTTAATCCGGTTCCGTTGTCCAATTTGAAGGTGAAATGAACCGTCGGTTTGCGCAGATCCGCATCAATTAAAAGCACTTTTTTCCCCTGCTGTGCAAATACGACGGCAAGGTTGGCCGCGGTTGTCGATTTTCCTTCTTCCGGGCCGGCGGATGTAATCAAAAGGGACTTCACCTCCGTATCAACGGAAGAAAATTCAATGTTTGTGCGGATCGTGCGATATTGTTCTGAGTTGATGGATTTCGGCTCAGACATCGCAATCACGCTTCGTTTTCCGGGTTTGTCTTTTCTACGCGTCAACATGTCCGCCCCCCGCTTGTTTGGTTTCCGCCATCCTCAAGTTTTTGGCAACGCTGTCTTTAGTACTGATTGAAGTAACCGTTCCCAGGATCGGGATGCCGAGCAGCGATTCCAGCTGTTCTTCCGATTTGATCGTATTATCCAGATGTTCCAGCAAAAAGGCGAGACCGATTCCGCCCAAAAGTCCGGCGGCAAACGCAATCGCGATGTTCAGCTTACGGTTAGGCTCTGCCGGTGACTGGCTGTCCGCCGCTTCGGCCTTTGAAAGGATGCTGACATTATCCACGTTCATGATGGCGGTGATCTTGTCCTGAAAAACGGCTGCAACCGCATTTGCCATAACGGCCGCCCGCTTAGCATCCGTATCCCTCACGGCAATCGTCACGACTTGTGAATCCTGCTCGCTGGACACCGTGATTTTCGATTCCAGCTCTTTCGAAGTCATGGACAGATGCAGCTGTTTAATCACTTCGTCGAGGATGACCGGGCTTTTGATGATGACATTATACGTGTTGATTAATTGGAGGTTGGTTTGAACGTCATTGAATTGGACTTCTTTTTGATTGTTTTTGGATTGGCTGACCAAAATTTGAGTTGAGTTTTCATAGACCGGCGTAAGAGCGAAGAAACTGATGAGTCCGCCTGCGGCAGATGCCGCCGCGGTAATAATAAGTATAAACAGCAGACGCTTTCTCAGTATTGCGAATATTTCCTTTATGCTTGTAGATTCTCCCATATAACCTCCATATCACTTTCCGCGTATTCCCATTCCCTCCAATGATCTTTTCCAATTACGATTATACAGCTTTAAACTGTCATTTCTAACCTTTTCAAATGACAAAATTCGACAAAAATAGACAATCACTTCAATCTGTTTTATTTTTGTAAGCGCTTTAAATACTGGTGTCACAGGAAGATTAAAAAATCCCGCGGCCAAGAGCCTGCGGGATTTTATGTTGCATATCCATTTTTAATATAAGAAATCAAATTCTCAAGCATTTCTTTTGTGGTCATCTCAGAGGACTGCTCACCAATGTCGTGCGCATGCATTAAAATCTTCAGAAACTCCTCTTGATCTAACTTCGTTTTCTTCATCATTCGTTTCCTTTCGGCTTCCATTAAATTGAAAACAAGATTATTATATGCTGTCGGGTGCTGTTTTGCAATCTCTAATACATCATTCGACACATTCGGGTTTTTATGTCCTTTTTTAGGAAAAACTTTTTCCGGGCCATGTGTTGCGATATAATAGAGGAATTGGAATCTTTTTATTTTGTGACTCGTTAGGAGCGATAATCATGCTTCAGGATATGATTGCTAAAGAAGATGTGCTCGCAGCGGCTGAACAGCTTAAAGAACTTCTTCCTTACAATGAAGACAATGTTCAGCTGATGAAGAAAGCACTCATTTTATATCGGCAGGATTCCGTCTATCGTATACAGGTTCAAACCCCGACAGAGATTTCCGCATATGTGCAGGATGTTGTGCCTGTAAGGGTCACGCTGAACTTATTTTTCATGGTGAAAAGCGGCTGCGCATGCCCGTCTGAGGCGATCTGCCGCCACGTGCTGGCCGTTTTTCTTTACGTATATGCCCAATTCGAGCGGGTCGGTACCTTTACCGAACATTGGCTGGAAAGAGAAAAGCTTGAGGAAAGCAGGGAGCTTGTCCGCCGGCAGTTTCAGGAAAAAGTGCTGCCGAATGAAGAGTCGCTGTCAAGCTGGCTCGCTTTTTTTGATTCGGAATTCTCGCTGTGGGAGGCGCGGACGCCGGCCGGAAGCCAGACGATGCAGGGCCTTTATTACGGCTATCTGTCAGCGCTCAAAAAACACGCCCCGAAAAAACCCGAGCTTAAAAGCTTATATCAGATTCATTCGGCGCTTGCCGTCTGGCTTCACATGTTCACTTTGATTGAGTCAGGCAGATTGGATGCCGAAAAAGATTATTACAGCATCAATCCATACGTGGAACAGCTGATGGATACGATTTATTCCTCCATTGACAGACTGAAAACGTACGCCTTGTCTTTTTCACTCGATCCTTTTTTAGACCGGACGCCCCCGGTGCTCCGCAGACTGCTTGTGAAAGAAGAGCTTTTTCAATACGAACGCCTCCGGGTATTCGGTGAGATGTGGAGCGCGCTTTTGAACCGGCCGAAATGGGTCGCGCGTGAACAGGAGATTCTCGCACAGGAAAGCGGGCGCCGTTTTTCGCCGGAAGTGCGGTTCGGACGGCTTCATCTGGCCTTTTTGCAAAAAGATGATGAAGCGGTCTTCCAAGATATGTCCCGCTTCCCTCCTGAAGCGCTGCCGTATACTTTTCAATGGCTCGGTGAACTCACCGCGAAAAAAGACTGGAAACGGCTGAAAACATGGTATGGCCGGATCGAACCGCTTGCCGTGAACTATACGAAGCTTGATAAGCCGTTTAAAGAAATGCGCGACATCATCGGAGAGCTGTTCGCGCTATTGGCGGATTACGCGCGGCACTCACGGGATGATCAGCTGTTTGAACGGTTTGCTTCCGGCTGCCTTCCCTATACCTTTACCGAATACAGCCAGTACCTGTACGAAAAACGGCGGTACGCGGAGTGGGTGGAGATTCACAGCCTCGTCGGTTTTTCCGTCTGGGAAATCGAAAAGGACATCCTGAAGGAAATTGCCGCCAGTGATCCGGAAGCGCTCATCCCCTCCTATCACCGGGCGGCGGCCTTTTTTATCGATCAAAAAAACCGCAGCGCCTATAAAGAGGCTGCACGCCATCTGAAAAAACTGCGGACGCTTTATAAAAAGGCAAAAAAACAGCAGGTATGGGAGCGGTATATCAGCCGGCTGAGCGCAAGTTACAAGAGGCTGCGCGCCCTTCAAGAAGAATTGCAGAAAGGAAAGTTGATTGATGGCGAGTCTTAAGGAAATTTTCATTCATGTAGAACAAATGGAAGATTGGACATTTACGCTGTCAAGCCATGATGAGAAGGAGCAGCCGCTTACTCTCAGTCAGATGAAGACTCATTTGTTCCAATGGCATGAGTCCACCTTTTACGGAACGTTTCTTGAAGACGTCAGCTTCATAGGCACTCCGGCCGTTCTGCTCAGCCCGTGGATGACCGTCGAGCTGCTCGGAAAAAACTCGTTCAATTCATTCAGCACCGTGCAGCTGACAAAGGAAACGGAACCATTAATCGAAGCGGCTTCGACGATATACGAATTTATTGCCGACGGCGATTTTCTTCCGGACTATGAGGCTTGGCAAAATGGCGTCCTGCGTTTCAAAGACCGCGAGCTTTTGCTGGAAGGCTTTACGGCAGACTGGTTCTCAGCCGCGGTCCAGGACTACATTCAGTACAATGATGACCTGCTGGAAAAATGGCGGCGGATCGAAACCCGCTCACCGGCCGTTCATACGTTTAAAGGCTCCTTTTTGGATGAAGATGATTTTCTCGAGGGAATCGGCTGGCATGACGATCTGACGCCGTTTACCGTCGGGCTCCGATTAAACGAGCCTGATTTCGACGGTGACGACTGGAAAATCGAAATGTTTTTACGTGAGAAAAAAACCGGCTCCATCACCTTTTTTGACGGACTGAAGGGACTGAAAAAAGCGTGGCAGGCATACAGCGGAAAAATCGCGCGCGAACAGGACCGCTTCCGCAGAACGGTTCCCTGGCTTTCGTTTGATTCAGGAACGACGCTGATTTCTGAAGAAGAGGCTTGGATCTTCTTATCGGAAGCGAGTGAGACGCTTGTCGATATGGGTGTGGAGATTCTTCTCCCATCATGGTGGCAGATTGTCCGGGACAGCAATATGATGCTCAAGGCGAAAGTGTCATCCTCCCCGCGGGGCGAGTCCTTCGTCGGTATGAACGCTCTGCTTGATTTCAACTGGAGATTCGCCACTAACGGAATTGAGCTGACAGAGGATGAATTCAATGAGCTTGTCGCAAACAACAGACGTCTCGTCAACATCCGCGGCCAATGGGTGAAAATTGATCCGCAATTTATTAAACAGATGAAAAAACTGATGGAAAAAGCGGAATCTGAGGGCCTCCACATGTCCGACGTGCTGGCGCGCGAACTGATGGATCACGGGGAAAACGGAGCCGAGGACACGGACATCATTGACTCATCGGCATTTGCCGGGATCAAGATCGAATTATCAAAGCATCTCAGAAGCCTGATCCGCAAACTGACGGAAGCCTGGGATCTGCCGGAACATGAAGTCAGCGACGCGTTTCAGGGCCAGCTCCGCCCTTATCAGATGTACGGCATGAACTGGCTTCTGTTTTTACGGGAAAACGGCTTCGGCGCCTGTCTCGCAGATGACATGGGACTTGGAAAGACGATTCAGATGATCGCTTATTTTCTCCATGTGAAGGAAAGCGGCCGGCAAAAAGCGCCTGCCTTAATCATTGCGCCGACATCGGTGCTCGGCAACTGGCAGCGTGAGCTCCAGACCTTCGCGCCGCAGCTGAAGGCCGTGCTTCATTACGGCCCCCGCCGGCCGAAGGGGGAAGCATTTGTCCCGGCCTATCAGGACGCGGACGTCGTTCTTACTTCTTACGGCCTCTCGCACGCCGATCAGGAAGAGCTTTCTTCCGTGACATGGAGCACCATCTGCCTTGATGAAGCGCAAAATATTAAAAACGCGCATACGAAGCAGTCCCGCGCGATCAGAAAGCTGAAAGGCGTCCATCATATCGCGCTGAGCGGAACACCGATGGAAAACCGCCTGACAGAGCTTTGGTCGATCTTTGATTTTATGAACAAAGGCTATCTCGGCAGTCTGACCGGCTTTCATAAACGCTATGTGCTGCCGATTGAAAAAGACCGTGACGAAAAAAGAATCAACCAGCTTCAGCAGTTAATCCGGCCGTTTTTACTGCGCCGGACAAAACGGGATGAAGAAGTGGCGCTTAATCTTCCTGACAAGCTGGAACAAAAAGAGTTTATCCCGCTCTCAGCCGAACAGGCATCCCTTTATGAACAGCTTGTCAAAGATACATTTGAACATATGGCTTCTCTGACCGGGATGCAACGGAAAGCGCTGATTTTGAGCATGCTCGGCCGCTTGAAACAAATATGCGACCATCCTGCGCTCTATTTGAAGGAAGAACAGACAGAGCTGTTAAACGGGAGATCCGTCAAACTGGAAAAGCTGCTTGATTTAATGGCGGCGATCCGCGGACAAGGGGAAAGCTGCCTCATTTTCACCCAATACATTCAGATGGGCAACATGATGAAGCGCCTCCTGGAAAAAGCATTCGGAGAACCGGTTCAGTTTTTAAACGGAAGCCTATCCAAGCAGGAACGCGATTCTCTCGTCGAACGGTTCCAGAAGAAAGAATACCCGACGCTGATTTTGTCACTGAAAGCGGGCGGAACCGGCCTGAACCTGACGGCTGCCAATCATGTCATTCACTATGACAGATGGTGGAATCCGGCGGTGGAAAACCAGGCGACCGACCGCGCCTACCGAATCGGCCAGGAACGGTTCGTCCATGTTCACAAACTCATTACGACGGGAACGATTGAAGAAAAAATTGATGCCATGCTCGAAACGAAACAAACGCTGAACGATCAGATTATCCAAAGTGAAAATTGGATTACCGAGCTGTCATCCGCTGAGCTTGAAGAATTATTCACCCTCAGCGCATCGGCGCAATCACATTAAACGCAAAAAGGCCGGCTCTCTCAGAAGAGCCGGTCTTTTATGTCGTCCTTACTGTTACGCCGCATTTGCCATGAATGCGTCACGCCAGTCATGAACAGTATCGCCATACCTTTCACAGTAAATTCCTGATCATATGCGCAACGCCGTTTTGATCATTTGTCAATGTAACGGCATCAGCGATCTCTTTAATATCTTCTCTCGCATTCCCCATCGCTATGCCTTTTCCGGCCGCCTGAAGCATTGAATAGTCATTTAAGCTGTCACCGACCGCGGCGGTTTCAGCCATCGGAATGCCGAGCTTTTGCGCCAGCCGTTTGAGCGCCTGCCCTTTAGAGGCGTTTCGAGACGCCAGTTCGAAGTTGTGGTCGGCAGAGCTGACAAGGGTGAGATCTTTCTGACCGCTGAATCGGTCCCAGCCCGCTTTCAGCTTCCGCTCATCAAACGAAAATCCGAGAATATTATAAAAATCCAGATGCTCTTCTTTCTCAAAGAGCTCACGGTATGAATGAATGTAAGCAAAGCCGGACTGGCTGTATTGCACTGAAGCCGCCTGTTCCAAAACGGAAAGATCGGTTTCCGGATTGGCGCTTTTCACCCGGTCCATTTCGATATCGAGCAG
The DNA here is from genome assembly GCF_053470005.1 of Bacillus sp. N1(2025). Classification (NCBI taxonomy): domain Bacteria; kingdom Bacillati; phylum Bacillota; class Bacilli; order Caryophanales; family Bacillaceae; genus Bacillus; species Bacillus sp. N1(2025). The sequence goes on along the minus strand of NZ_JBLTJB010000002.1, from coordinate 445,290 downwards.
CTGCCTGCCGGTTTCAGGCGTATAGATGGCTTTGTTTGTAAACACCTCATAGTAATATTGATTCTCTTCAAGCCATGACAAAATGCCGCGGGCTCTTGTTTCTGCAATCGCATCACAGTGGTACAGGCTGCCGTCAGGAGCATGAATGGCGGCTCCGTTTGCGCTGATGACCCACGTTTTTATGCCGAGCGGTTCGAATATGGAATGCACGTCAAAATGCGCGCGTCCCGTGGAAACCACGATTTCAATTCCCGCTTGCCGGGCTTCCCTTAAAGCCCGCTCATTTTCATCGCTTACTTGATGACTGCTGTTCAGCAGTGTGCCGTCCAGATCTATGGCAATCAGTTTCACATGTCCTCATCCTCTTCTTCAGATTCAGTTACAAGCAATTCTACGCCGTGCCGGTCGAGCAGATCGCAAAAATCCTGATCAGGCAGCCGATCGGTAATCAGCAGGTCAACCTCGTGCAGGTCTGCATACTGATAAAAACTCGTACGGCCAAGCTTGGAGTGATCGCTCAGCGCAATCACCTGTTCCGCCTGTCGGATCATTTTACGCTTTACCATGCCGTCTTCTTCATGAGGTATCGTCAGGCCGTTTTCCGAGATGCCGACAACGCCGATCAGCACCTTATCGGCGTGATAATCCCCCAGTTTTTCTACGACGGAAGCCCCGTATAAAAACCGGTGTTCCTTCTGGAGCTTTCCGCCGAGCAGGTGAATATCAATTCCCTCTTTTGCGGAAAGGATATCGGCCTGATTGATCGAATTTGTAATAACAGTGCAGCCGGTGACATTTAAATGCTCCGCGCAGGCCTGCACGGTTGTCGAGGTGTCCAGGATGATCCGGTCTCCTTTATGGATCAGGGATGCGGCCAGCTTGCCGATTTTGTTTTTCTCTTCAGAAACGGTTTTCAGCCGGCCCGAATAGCCCGGAACTTCCTGATTCACCGACGGCAGAATCGCGCCGCCCCGTGTTCTGATAATGGCCCCGCGCTCTTTCAGCTTTACAAGGTCCCTTCTTGCGGTATCTCTTGAAATATGAAGCAGCGAACATATCTGTTCAGCGGTGATCCGCCGATGCTGTTTCAAATATTCCATTATCGCAATCAGTCTTTCTTCTTGATACACGTCCTCATTCCCTTTTTCGTCACTTATCTGTAAGTAATTATAAGTTTTTATCCCGATATATTCAATGTTTTTAAGTATTCATAAGCGAAATCACTTCTTTTTAACCATTTTTTAGCTCCCGCACAAAAAAACCAGTCTTTCGACTGGCAAATGGGAAGGAGGTATTGCGGGGCCCGCTGAATGGCGGGAAATCGAGGAAAAAAGCATGCTATTCAGCCAGCGGCTCTTTCCGTTTTTGATCCATAAACCGAACGGTATCAGCCATGACCTCGGTCACATAAACTTTTACGCCGTCTGTCTTTTCATAGCTTCTCGTCTGGATTCTGCCGCTTACACCGACCATTGACCCTTTTTGGCAGTACAATGCCGTGTTTTCAGCGTTTTTTCTCCAGATGGTGCAGTTGACGAAGTCGGTTCCGGTTTCACCCGACGCGCTTTTAAAATTGCGGTTTACCGCCAGCGTAATATGCGCGACGGGAATGCCCGCTGATGTAAAACGGAGCTCCGGATCTTTCGTCAGCCGGCCGACAAGCATAACGTGGTTAAACAAGCCGTATCCTCCTCTCTTTTTCGAGGCTGGCTTCATTGTAGTACAAGGGCTCGTGAAAGCAAAAAGCGGAAAAAGCCGTTATCCGTTTAGGCTGCTCTTATGTTTTCGTTTTTCTTTCTGATAAAAAAAACTTTTGTTTTTGACCGCTTATGTAATATGTATTTTTGAGCAGCCGCGAGAAAAGTTTCGTTTTGAGCCAGTCTTTCTCAAACATGCGGACAAACTTTCCGCCGTCCCATGCGAACCAGTAAAAACTCAGCTTTTTATCAGTCAGTGAAAGCTGAATTTTATACTGTTCCATGCGGTCTTTTGTTTCATATAAAAAGACGACATTTCCCCTTCTGTTAAGATGCACCTCACAATCTTCCTTTTTGCATACCAAGTAGGAATGATCGTCTTTTCGCCTTGAACCGTCTTCTATATAGATTTCCTTCAGGCGCAATTGATTCATAAGCATCTCTCCATGACCATATTCTTTTACATTATAATGAAAAAATAGAAATGATTAAATGTTGACCGCCTACAAAAATGATGAAGCATGTCTTACAGCATTTTCCCGGGAAAAATGATATGTGTTATAATAAATGAACGAAAAACATGGACAACAGGGGTGAAAATAAGAGATGAAAACCTTTAAACTGGTTGATCTGAATGTGGAACGTTTAGATAAAGACGATCAGCCGATTGAGCAGTTTCCCCTTTTAGACGGATTGATTATTAACAAAGAGGACGGAGAAAATCACTGGTTAATTGAAGCACTGGTCCCGGCCGAACACTTTTCTTTTTTTGACATGCTGATGAAAAGCCAGAAAGAAGCGAAGGTGTTTGTAACGATTACGAAAAAAAGCAACCGTCCCGCCCAGCTGACGGGAAGCATCAAAAATATCGTCGAGCTGGAAAGAAGTATACAAGTTTTAATTTACGGTCAAATGGTGTCAAGAAATCACCCCGGATCAGAAAGCATTCTGGAGTCGCTCGTGAAAGAAGGCTACTCGGGCAGCCGGCTGATTGAAGCGTTTAAACAAAAATTATAATCATGAAAAAGGCCGGACGTTAATCATCCAGCCTTTTTTTGTGCCTTAGTCATTGTGAGGAGCCCGCTGTTTCAGCAGATCTCTGATTTCAGTCAGCAGTTCTGTCTGCTGATCTGTTTCCTCGGCTTCTTCAGCCTCTTCTTCTGCTTCTTTTTTACGTCTCAGCTTGCCTATTGTGCGGATCACGATAAAAATAGAAAATGAAATAATGAAGAAGTTCACAATCGTTTGAATGAAGCTTCCGTACTTGATATGAGCCTCGCCGAATGTCACGGCCAGCCCTGAAAAGTCAAGACCGCCAAGAAGCAGGCCGACAAGCGGCATGATGATGTCTTCAACGAGCGACGTCACGATTTTGCCGAAAGCGCCGCCGATGACGACACCGATTGCCAGATCCATGATATTGCCCCGCATCGCAAAGCTTTTAAATTCTGACCACATTAGATTCACCCCTTTCTATACAAAATGGGCTTTTTTATAAGCCCATTTGTTTGTTTTTATTCTCCGAGCGCAAAAGTTAATTCAGCTTCACACACGAGCTCGCCGTCAACTTTGGCAACGCCTTTGCCGCGTCCGATCGTACCGCGCGCGCGGGTAATATCAACCTCAAGCTCCAGCTTGTCACCCGGTTTTACCTGCTTTTTGAAACGGCAGTTATCAATCCCCGCAAAAAATGCAAGTCTGCCCCGGTTTTCTTCTTTAATCAGCATCGCAACCGCTCCGACCTGCGCCAAAGCCTCTACGATTAATACGCCCGGCATAACAGGGTATTCAGGAAAATGGCCGTTGAAAAAATCTTCATTCGCCGTCACATTTTTATATCCCGCCGCCCGTTTTCCTTCTTCGACTTCCGTAATTCTGTCTACCAGAAGAAACGGATAGCGATGGGGAATAATTTCTTTAATTTGCTGAGTATCAAGCATTCTCTTGACATCTCCTTCATCGACAATAGTATGTATAGAAGGTATATGTGGCAACCAATCTGTACATTTGGAAGTATATTATGAATCAATTTCTTTTTCAACCGCGCTGTAAACTGTAACCAGCTGGCAATGAGCCTCGTCCATTAATGTGTTATGATAAATAAAGATTTTTACCCTATGCAAAGAGGTTGGAAGATGATTGCTAAGTTTACTGAAAAACGTACGCGGGTGATGCTGAATGAGTGGTATGACGCCATGGGAAAACGCCAATTCGATCTAGCCCGTTCCCTTCACGAACAAATCAATCAGCATCTCCCCAAATTACAAAAGAATACAAAGCTCAAACTCAGATATCAGCTGTTTTTCGCACGGTTTCAGCTGCTGTTTGAGAAAAAAGACGGTCTGAATAAGCTGTTCTGCGAGCTGAAGCGGCGCAAAGATGAGATGGATCATGAATTAACTTATTATTTCTATTTTTTCAAAGGGTTATTCCATATGGTGAATGGCGCTCCGAACCGTGCTGTCTGCCGCTTTAAAGAAGCTGAACAGTACCTGCCGGCCATTCAGGACCGTTTCGAAGCCGCTGAATTTTATTATAAAACAGCGGGTGCATATTACATGATGAAGTCGCCTGCGCTCTCCATTCAATATGTCAATAAAGCGCTGGAAATCTATCAAGATGAAGCCGGCTACATCAAAAAAACGCTCAGCTGCCGGCTGCTTCTCGCCGTGAATTATATAGACGAGGCACGCTATGAAGACGCAGAACAGCTCTTTAATGAATCCATAAAGATAACGGACCGGATCAATGACAATAACCTGCTGTGCCACGCCTATTATAATTTTGGTTTTTTAAAGACCGCCCAGAAAAAAGATAAAGAGGCCCTCCCTTTTTACAAAAAGGTATTGGGCAATCAGCGTTTCGAGAAAGAGTCTCCCGTTTCCTACCTTCATTGTGTGTACGAAGCGGTCAGAGCACTTTTTAAAACCGGATCTGCCGCCGAAGGAAAAACCGTGCTGCAGAAAGGTTTATACATATCTGACAAAGTGCAGAACAAGATTATGAAATTGAAGCTGACCGCGCTCAACATACTGTACACCGCTCAGGAGGACCCGTACGACCGATTGCAGAAGCTTGTGCTGGAGCTGCAGAAAATTGAAGCGTGGGTGGATTTGGAAGTGCTGCTTCAGGATATTACTGATTACTACAAAAAAAAGGGCGATTTTGAGAAAGCCGCATTTTTTATCATGCGCGGCTGATCAAAACGCCCCTTCTTTTATCTGACTGAGTTGATTAAGCCCAGCATTTGGTCTCCCAATGTAATCGTGCGGCTGTTCAGCTGATAGGAACGCTGAGACACGATTAAGTCGGTCATTTCTTTTGACATATCGACATTTGAACTTTCAAGCGCGCCCTGCTCCATGCCGATTGCCTGCCGGTTTGCGCCGGTAAGCTCTTCAATCGCTGAAGCCCCCGCGCCGTTTACGGAAAACAGATTATCCCCTTCCGCATGAAGCGCCTGAGGATTATTGACATTGACGATGCCGAGATTAAACGTCTGCGAACGGGTTCCCGCCTGGTCTGAAGCAGTCAGCGTTCCGGTTTTGCTGATTTTCAGCTGAGTCAGCGAACTGTCAATTTGTATGGGCTGACCGTTCTCATCGAGAATGGGATTGCCTCCCGCTGTCATCAGCTGAAGCAGCCGGTCATTTCCGCCTGCCGGCTTGAGGGAAAGTGAGCCGTCCCTTGTATACACCCGCCGTCCGTCCGCTTCTGCCTGAAGATATTGATAAGGTGATGTGAACGCGATATCAAGGTCACGGTCGGTTTTTTTGATGCTTCCCTGCCCTGAGTCCAGCTGCGGAGTCATGACCGTTCCGGCGCCGAGACGCAGGCCGGGCGGCGTTTTCCGCATGTCCGGCGAATTTTCCTTTTTGTCATCTATATGGTCATACTGCTGTCTGATCAGCTCGGAAAAGCGGGAGTCCCTCGCTTTATAGCCTGTCGTATCACTGTTTGAAAGGTTGCTGCTGACTGTATCCATCTGCTGCTGAAGCTGATTTAAGGCTGTTGAAGCCGTCAGCATTGATCTGAGCATCATAATTGAACGTCCCCCATTTTGTTACACTTTGCCGATTTCATTTGCGGCTTTATCCATGCTTTTATCGTAAGCCTGAATGACTTTCTGATTGGCTTCAAATGATCTGTATGCTTCCGTCATTTCTGTATACGTGCTCGTCACGTCCACGTTCGAAAGCTCCGAGACGCCTTGCTTTAATGAATACGAGACTTGGGGATTCGCCGCCGCGCTCGGCAGTTCAGAGCCGTCGGCCGTGCTGTATAGGTCATTGCCGTCCCGTTTCAGATTGCGCACGTCTTCTTCCATTCTGATATCAATCTGCCCCGCCGGCCGGCCGTTTGTCGTGACCGTTCCGTTTTCTGATACGGTGAATTTTTCATTGTCGACTGTAATCGGCTGTCCGTTTGTTGATAACACAAGGTTTCCGTTTATCGTAAGCTGATTGTTTTCATTTAATGAGAAAGTGCTGCTTTTTGAATAGCGGACGCCGCCCGCGGTCTGCACGGGATAAAACAGCTCGGCGTTTTCATTCGTTTCGGCATTCTTGGGAACCTGATTCTCCATCAGCGCGATATCCGTCGGCTGATCGGTCGTTTTCAGGCTTCCCTGCGTAAACAACGGTTTCAGCTCCTGCATGTATACGCCTGTGTTGACGGAGCCGATTTTCGTTTTTTTATCGCCTTCTATTCGGCTCAGAAGCATCTCGGGAAAGGCGCGGATTGAACCTTGATCCTCTTTGTACCCTGATGTATTCGCGTTTGCGATGTTATTTGACAGCATTTCCGTTCTTCTCTGCTGTGTAATCATTGCGGACGTTGCGGTATATAATCCTTTTAACAAGTCTTCCACCTCTGAAATAGCATTATTTCCAGTTGCCTCACCGGAACATTTGTTCTATAATGAAAATCAGCATTTTTTCTTATTATCGGATTTACATTCCCGTTCGTGAAGGGTTTGGCAGAAAAAAACCCCATTCTTTTTCAGAATGAGGTTTTATCATCAGCTCAGTTTGCGTTTTGGAAGCTTGTCCATGTTATCCAGCATGACGCCGGTTCCGACCGCAACACAATCCATCGGGTTCTCAGCGACAAGAACAGGCACCCTCAGCTCTTCGGCAAGAAGCTGGTCAAGCCCGTTTAACAGCGCTCCCCCGCCGGTAATGATAACGCCGCGGTCAATGATGTCAGCGGACAATTCAGGCGGTGTTCTTTCAAGAACCTGCTTGGCGGCCTGCACAATGACGGCAACTGATTCACGAAGGGCTTCTTCTACTTCTTTGCTGTTTACTGTAATCGTTCTCGGCAGACCGGAAACCATGTCACGGCCGCGGATGGTGATTTCTTCATGACGTGCGTCTGGGAAAACCGTTGCGACCTTCACCTTAATATCTTCAGCGGTACGTTCACCGATCAGCAGCTTATACTCGCGTTTGATATAATTTAAGATTTCCATGTCAAACTTGTCCCCAGCCATCTTAATAGAAGAGGAGGTGACAATATCGCCCATAGAAATAACTGCGATATCTGTCGTACCGCCTCCGATGTCAACAACCATGTTACCGCTCGGCTGGAAGATTTCCATACCCGCGCCGATAGCGGCAACTTTTGGTTCTTCTTCAAGGTACACATGCTTTCCGCCGCTTTTTTCAGCTGCTTCTTTAATCGCTTTTTGCTCAACGGATGTAATATTCGTCGGGCAGCAGATCAGCATGCGCGGTTTTGAGAAAAGTCCTTTTACATTCAGCTTATTAATGAAATGTTTCAGCATGGCTTCTGTTACTTCGAAGTCTGCGATTACGCCGTCTTTCAGCGGACGGATCGCAACAATATTCCCAGGTGTACGTCCAACCATTCGTCTGGCTTCTTCACCGACAGCCAGCACTTTGCCGCTGTTTTTATCAAGTGCCACAACGGAAGGCTCATTCAGAACAATTCCTTTTCCTTTTACATGGATCAGTACATTTGCAGTACCGAGGTCAATTCCAATATCCCTTGCAAACATCTATTTATATCCTCCTTGATATCTGTTTCACAGTAAAATATCCACATTGTGCCCTAATTATATATATTATCATAATTTATCAAAAAAAAGCTGCTGAACGATATAAGTTCTTGACAAAATTTTGCGGATATTCGCGAAACCGCCCGGGAGGAGAAAAAAGGGCCCGGCAGACGTCAGGCGCTACGGCTGCTGAACGGGCTCCCCTTCAAGAATTTCATCCTTCTTGTACTTTAATTTCGTCGCCTCTCCCCCTCTTAAATGTCTGATGGATTTATGATAATCGAGTATTTCTTTTACTTCATTCGCCAAGTCAGGATTGATTTCAGGCAGGCGCTCTGTCAGATCTTTGTGTACGGTACTTTTGGAAACACCAAACTCTTTCGCAATGACACGAACGGTTTTTTTCGTCTCCACGATATACTTACCAATCTTGATTGTTCGCTCTTTGATGTAATCGTGCACACCACTCGACCTCCCCAGTTGGATGTGAGAAGTGTGAAATGAGATCCGTATTCTGTAACAGATTCACTGATGATGCAGCTTCTTCGTTGTCCGATTATATAAGAAGGTTTTAGAAATATGCCCACGATCCCTCACCTCAAACACTCTCTTTGATAGGTTTGTAACAGTGTATTAGCAATGAATTGGGAATATGCTAAAAACTCAATAAGGACAAGGGGCGGGTCATAATTTTCTGCTTTTTGATCGGGGGGTTTACATCCGCGCGATCCTGCTGTAGAATGAAACAGCACAATTAGTTACTTAGGTAAGTTTTTTGAAAAGGAGAACGGAAATGATCCACGTCAACAGACGCCTCATTCACCAAATCAATCAATGCGCCCGCCTGATTACGAAGAAAGCCAATGAACGGCTGGAACCATTCGGCCTGTACTCCTCTCAATGGTCAATCCTATATTGCTTAAAAACGATCGGACCGATGACCCAAAAAGAAATCTGGTCCTATCTGAACGTAGAGGCGCCGACCGTTACCAGAACAATCAAACGCCTTGAAGAAAACGGCTGGATTCAGCGGGAACAGGGAGAAGACAAGCGGGAAAAGCTCGTCGTCCTGACGAAGGAAGCTGAATTGAAATACGACAGCATCAATCAAGAGATGCTGAAGTTCGAGGAAGACATGCTTGCGGATTTCCAAGATGGAGATAAGGAAGCTTTTTCTGAGTTTCTGAATGTGTTTTTAACGAAATAGAAAAGAAAGGGAAGTGCTGTACTTTTGAGTAAATCTGACTCGATCTGGACCAAAGATTTTATTATGGTCGTACTCGTGAATTTATTTGTCTTTGTGTTCTTTTATACATTTTTGGCCGTGCTGCCTATCTATATGATTCAGGAGCTTGGCGGCAGTGAATCGCAAGGAGGGCTTTTGATCAGCCTGTTCCTGTTATCTGCTATTATCACCCGTCCTTTTTCAGGGGCGATTATTGAACGGTTCGGCAAGAAAAGAATGACGATTGTATCCTTGGCGCTGTTCGCCCTGTCTTCTTATCTGTATTTGCCGCTACACAATTTCTATCTGCTGCTCGGACTGCGTTTTTTCCAAGGCATCTGGTTCAGCATTTTAACGACGGTCACGGGCGCAATTGCCGCTGACATTATTCCTGCCAAGCGGCGCGGCGAGGGGCTCGGTTATTTTGCGATGTCTATGAACCTTGCCATGGCGATCGGTCCTTTTCTCGGACTGAGTCTTGTGAAAGTCATTTCGTTCCCGGTTTTCTTTACGGTTTTTGCCGTATTTGTTTCTTTAGGCTTGCTGATTGCTTTTATGATTCGTGTGCCGGATCAAAACAACAGCGGAACGACTGTCTTCCGTTTTTCTTTCTCCGACATGTTTGAAAAAGGCGCGCTTAAAATCGCGATTGTCGGGTTGTCCATTTCTTTCTGTTATTCAAGTGTGACTTCATATTTATCCGTTTATGCAAAGACGATCCACCTGTTGGATGTCAGCGGCTATTTCTTCGTCTGTTTCGCAGTGACGATGATGGCCGCCCGTCCTTTCACAGGAAAGCTGTTTGACAGAGTGGGGCCGGGAATCGTCATCTATCCGTCGATTATCGTGTTCTCCGCGGGGCTTTGCATGCTGGCGATGACAAACAGCGCCCTCATGCTTCTCTTGTCCGGTGCCGTAATCGGTCTCGGATACGGCTCTATCGTACCGTGTATGCAGACGCTGGCGATTCAGAACTCGCCCGGACACCGTTCAGGCTTTGCGACGGCTACCTTCTTCACTTTCTTTGACAGCGGGATTGCCGGCGGATCCTATGTATTCGGCCTCTTTGTCGCTTCGGCCGGATTCCATTCGATTTATCTGGCAGCGGGGCTGTTCGTCCTGATTGCTTTACTCCTGTATGGCTGGAGCCAGAAAAAAAGAACGCCGCTTGAAGCGGACGGAAACGTTTCAATCGCAGACTGATATGACAAAAAGCCGGGGGCAGCCCCGGCTTTTTTTATTCGGCCGCTCTTTCCCGCGCGATTCGTCTTGCCGCTTTTACATAAGGAGGATGAATATACATAAGCGCCGTATAACCGAGACATGACAAAATGACACCCGCAAACCAGGAGATATCATAGATGCCGGCGAACGCCGGGACGTACATCCCGATTAAAGAAATAAACGCGCCGAGAAAGGTCGCGGCAAAGGCCCGGTAATTATAGCCTTTGTAATAAGTGTACTGTCCGGTTTCCGAATAAAGGTCTTCAACTGAGAGCCGCCTTTTTCTGATGATAAAATAATCAGCCATCATCACCCCGGCCACCGGTCCGAGCATCCCGCCGATGAGCCCGAGAAACGCATAAACATTCGTGGCGCTCTCCATCAGCTTCCACGGTATTGTGAACAGAGCCAAAACGGCGGTCAAATACCCACCCCTCCTGAATGTAATATACTTCGGCAGGACATTCGCCAAGTCATAGGCCGGTGACACGATGTTTGCCGCCACGTTAACCGAGACGGCGGCGATGCAAAGTGTGATGACCGAAAGAGCGATAACAAAAGGATTATCAAACCGGGCCAAAATCTCCACCACATCCCAAATCGGTTCTCCGAATGCTACTTGTGATCCGGATGTCACCGTGATGCTTGCAAACGCAAACAGCGCAAACGTTCCCGGCAGGCCGTAAAACTGGCCGCGAATCTGCTCTTTTTGCGACGCGGCGAACCGGGTGAAGTCAGGGATATTCAGAATCAGCGTCGCCCATATTCCGATAATGCCCGTCACTCCGGCGGCAAACGGCCAAAACGTTTCAGAAAATGTATGGAACTTTCCCGGCTGTGAGTAAATCGGTCCGAGCCCGCCGGCAATATCTATCGCCCACCAGACCATGCCGCCGAAGACGAGATAAACAAGCGGGCCCGCCCACACTTCAAATTTTTTGATTGATTCCATGCCGTGCCGCAGCACAAGCAAATGAATGCCCCAAAAGAAAATGAACGACAGAAAGCCCGGCAGATGAAGCCCGAATATATTCCAATCTCCGCCGAGGCTCCCCCAGCCCGGCCATATGTTCAAAAGCAGAATGTGTAAAGCCGTGCTCCCGGCAAATGTTTGAATTCCGAGCCACATGATGGCTGTAAACGCCCTGAGAAGCGCCGGAATGTTAGCGCCGTATATTCCGTAAGAAGCCCTGATAATGACCGGAAAAGGCAGTCCGTATTTCGTTCCGGCATGGCCGTTCAAGGCCAAAGCGGCGAACAAAATGAGTGACGCCGTCACGATAATGGCGAGCACCTGCCACGGAGAAAGACCGATCGCAATGAGCCCGCCCACAGTCGCGTAGGTCGGGATATTATGAATACAACCCATCCAGATGGATGCAAAATTCACCGCTTTCCATGTCCGTTCGCCGTCTTCTAAAGGCAGTAAATCTTTGTTGCTTAGCCGATCACTCGTTGTTTTTTTCATTTTCTCCCTCCCGCATGTGCGTTTTCCTTACATCACATGTGAAAAAATATAACTGAAAATTCCGTAAATAACATTGGTCGCTGTCGACAATAATCGTTTTGATTTTTGAGCACATTACACAAAAAAAGAGACGGGGAGAGCCCGTCTCTTTTTGTTGCGCCTGTTAAGAGGCTTTTTTGAGGAGAACCGAAAACCGGAACGCCATCAAAAGGCTTACAGCGCCGACAACGATAAGAATCGTCCCAAGCATATGAAAATGGCCGGCGGTAATTTCTTTTCCGAAAAGAATGCCCAAAATGACAGAAGACAAAATCGAACCGAGATACCGGCAGGTCTGAAACAGGCCGGACGTTGTTCCGACCATGTCGGCGGGGCTCGTTGTCAGCATGGCCGCCTGAAACGTGACATTTCCGAAGCCGTAGCCGACACCCAGCACGGACAGGATCAGCCCTTTTCCTATCATGGGCGCCTGAAGAAAGAAAAACGTTAACAGCACCGCTCCGATCGCGGTCAGGCAGGTTCCGGCAACAATCGGCTGAAGAAGCCCTTTCTTATCTATCCATTTTCCGGTCAGAGGCGACACCAGAATACTCATGCCCGACATAAACAGCATAATCAACCCGCTTGTCTGAACGGACAAATGCATTTCATCCTGAAAATAGCTCGGAAGCCCGAAAAAGATGCAGTAAAAGAATATATTCAGCAAAATAAATTGAATATACACCGACGATAGTTTCCGATGCGTTTTAAACAGCCTGACATCAATAAACGGTTTCTCTGTTTTCAGCTCGCGCCAGATAAACAGCCCGACAAACAAAAGCCCAAATACGCCTTCTGTATAGTGAGGCTTCGTACTGAAGGACAATAAAAACGACAGGAGAAGGATAATCGCCCCGGCAAACAGGAGTATCCCGATCGTATCAAGCTGGCGGAGCACACCTTTCAAGCCGCCGATCTCGCGTTTTTCATCTTTCGGAAACATATACATTCCGAGAAAAAAGCTGAGAATGATAAACGGCAGATTGACGAAAAAGATTGCCGGCCACCCTCCCCAAACGATCAGAAAACCGCCGAGAGTCGGACCGAGCGCCGTCATGGCTGATGCAAAGATTGACAGGACGGCCAGCGCCGAAGCCTGCTTCTCCCGTATATTTGAACGGATCAATCCGACGCCGGACGGATATATCGCGCTGCTTCCGATCGATTGAAAAAGCCGCATGACCAGCAAAGTCATAAAAGTCGGCGCAAACGGCGCGCCGACCGCTGAGACGGCAACAAGCAGAAGCCCGATCAAAAACAGCTTCTTCCTGCCGAGCATATCACCGAGCTTCCCGGTAACAGGCTGCGCCACCGCGCTGGCCAGATAAAAGGACGATATCAGCCAGGACACCGTTGTAAACGACAGGTGAAATTCATGCTGAATACTGTGAAGCGCAAGAGAAATCATCGACGAGTTCAATGGGTTCAGCATCGTCCCCGAAGCCACGGCTGTCAAGAACAGGACGCGGCTTTTTTTGGAGATTGTCATTTTGTCTGTGCGATAAATTCTTCCGTCGTCCGGCTTCTGCCGATTTTCGGGAAGATAAACTTGAGTGTCGCTTCGTGCTGTTCATCGCTGAATGTCGCCATCGCGTCAGTTACGAAAACTTGCTGATACCCGAGCTGAAAAGCTTCCCGCGCCGTGCTTTCCACACCGATGTTTGTCGCAATCCCGCATAACACGATCGTGTCGATTCCCCGTCTTCTGAGCTGAAGATCCAGGTCCGTGCCGAAAAACGCGCCCCACTGCCGTTTTGTTACCGTATAATCGTTTTCTTTCACTCCGATGTCAGGCACAAATTCAGCCCAATCCGCCGGCGGAGCCGAATGGCCCGCCGCCTCTTCATCCGTCAGCGGCTTCAGCGCATCCGCTCCGTCATGAAAATCCACGTTCACAAAGCTGATAAATCCGCCTTTTTCCCGGAACACATCAATTAATTTTTTCGCGTTCGGCACAACGGTACCGCTTTTATCAATCGGCACAATGCCTTTTTGTAAATCAATAAGGACCAAAGCCGTTTTTTCAAATTGCAGATTTAATGATGTTGTCATAATGATTCCTCCTGATGCAGTTAGTGTTTCTCACCCCGTTTATTTTACTCTTTCCCGGACAGGATTTCTTCCGCCATGCTCCGGCGCTATTTTTATGGATATAAAGTCGCACGACACCCATTTGAAAAAGCAACATTATGAACGCAAAAAACCATGTTAGATAACCTTACACGAAAATGTTTTATCGTTCTTTTTTCTCTATAATAATGAATTAATCACAATTACATTCTGAATGAGACGGAGGAATACAACATGCAGATGGGCGATACAGTATTTATGTTCTTTTGCGCTTTACTCGTGTGGCTGATGACCCCCGGGCTGGCTTTGTTTTACGGCGGAATGGTAAAAAGCAAAAACGTGCTCAGCACGGCGATGCATAGTTTTTCTTCTCTCACCATCGTATCCGTCGTTTGGGTTTTGTACGGATATTCACTCGCTTTTGCCCCCGGCAATACATGGCTTGGCGGGATTGAATGGGCGGGGCTGAAGGGGGTCGGCTTTGAACCCGGAAGTTACAGTGATACGATCCCGCATTCCTTGTTCATGATGTTCCAAATGACGTTTGCCGTACTGACAACGGCCATTATTTCCGGAGCATTTGCTGAACGCATGAGATTCAGTGCTTTTCTTGTATTTTCCTTTTTGTGGGCTTCCCTCGTATATACCCCCGTTGCGCACTGGGTATGGGGCGGCGGCTGGATCGGCCAAATGGGCGCTCTTGACTTCGCAGGCGGAAACGTCGTCCACATTTCTTCCGGGGTCGCCGGGCTTGTGCTGGCGATTGTGCTCGGGAAACGCAAAGACGGCACGGCGGCTTCCCCTCACAACTTAATTTACACGTTCTTGGGCGGAGCGCTCATCTGGTTCGGATGGTTCGGCTTCAATGTCGGCAGCGCCCTGACGCTTGACAGTATCGCGATGTTTGCTTTCATTAACACAAACACCGCGGCTGCAGCCGGAATTATCGGCTGGATTTTAATCGAATGGATGCTGAACAAAAAACCGACCATGCTGGGTGCTGTATCAGGCGCTATTGCCGGGCTTGTCGCCATTACGCCGGCTGCCGGGTTCGTTACGCCGTTCTCTTCCATCGTAATCGGTTTCATCGGCGGACTTGTCTGCTTTTGGGGCGTTTATTGGCTCAAAAAGACTTTCGGTTATGATGATGCGCTTGACGCTTTCGGGCTGCATGGGATCGGCGGGACATGGGGCGGCATTGCGACCGGTTTATTCGCCACCACTTCCGTCAATGACGGCGGGGCAAACGGGCTGTTTTACGGCGATCCGGGACTGCTCTGGAAGCAGATTGCGGCCATTGCGGCGACCTATGTATTTGTATTTATTGTCACTTTCGTTATCATTAAAATTGTAGGTCTGTTCATTCCCCTGCGCGCCAGTGAAGAAGAAGAGTCACTCGGGCTTGATTTAACGATGCACGGGGAAAAAGCATATCAGGACTTATAAAGTGAGGAGTGGCTTAGATGAGCGGTCAAATGTTCAAGGTAGAAATCGTTACGCGTCCGGCTAAGTTTGAAACATTGAAACAGGAACTCGGTAAAATCGGAGTCACATCGCTGACCTTCTCCAACGTACACGGCTGCGGCCTTCAAAAAGCCCACACCGAACTGTACCGCGGAGTCAAAATTGAAAGCAATGTATATGAACGGCTGAAAGTGGAAATCGTTGTCAGCAAGGTCCCCGTTGATCAAGTGGTGGAAACGGCGAAAAAAGTGCTGAAAACGGGAGAGCCCGGCGACGGCAAAATATTCGTCTATGAAATCGGAAACACGATTAATATCCGCACCGGAGAAGAAGGACCAGAAGCTTTATAAACAGACAGACGCCCGGAAACAGAAATGTCCCGGGCGTTTTTTTTTCGGACTCCATTAAAAAGAAGAAACCTTTTTTTCATGCGAGACAGGCCGCTTATGCCGTACGGGTTGTTTTTTCGCATATGTACTGATATTGACCAGTATGCCGCACAAAAACAGCGTCATAATCAATGAAGAACCGCCGTAGCTGATAAACGGAAGCGGCACACCCGTAACCGGGAGAAGTCCGCTCATCGCTCCCAAATTCAATACAACCTGAAACATTAATTGAAACGTAATTCCGATGGCAAGAAGCTTCCCGAACGGGTCATCAGCCCGCACGGCCGTTTTTACGCCGAGAAGCATTAACGCAAAATATAATCCCAAAACGATCAGAACACCGAATATCCCCAGCTCTTCGCTGATCACGGCCATAATGAAATCGGTATGCGCCTCAGGCAGATAGTTCATTTTTTCAACACTGTTTCCAAGCCCTCTTCCGAAAAACCCGCCTCCGGAAATAGCAAAATAGGATTGAATCAGCTGATAACCGTCCCCGTTCGCATCACCAAACGGATTGGTAAAGGAAACGAGGCGCTTCACACGATAGGAAGCGGAAAATGCGAGATAAACAACCCCGGACACCGCCGTCGCGCCGAGCACGAACAGATGGCGCTTTTTCAAACCGGCACATAATAAAATCGACCCGCACGCCGCCAGGATTAAGGAAGCCGTCCCTAAATCAGGCTCCGCCAATGTCAGCAGAAAAGCGGTCCCCAAAATCACTAAAGGCGGCAGAACCCCTTTCACAAATTGATGAATGTACGGCTGCTTTTTCGTATAAATCGAAGCGAAATACAAAATCATGGCGATCTTCGCCAATTCAGACGGCTGTACAACAAGCGGGCCCGCTCCCAGCCACCTGCGGGAAAAATTCCGCTCCAGCCCGATTCCCGGTATCAATACGAGCAGCAGCAATACCAGCGAACCGACCACAAACAGCGGTACAAGCCGCGCATACCGCTTATACGGCAGACAGGCGGCAAATAGAAATAAGCATAATCCGATCAGTAAAGAGGTGCTTTGTTTATGGAAGAAATAGGATGGATCTCCGTACCGCTGAGACCCCATCACATCACTGGCGCTGTACACCATTAACAAGCCGAATCCGCAAAGCAGCATAATGACAAACACAAGCGGCAGATCGGCGTTTTTCAAACGTTTCAGCAACGGACAAAACTCCTTCGGCTATTCTTTTCCCGCATACTTGACGCACAGTAATACAGTCACGTTTCATTCTGTTTACTTTTTTATGATTATTTTTAATACCAATTGTGTCTCATAGAAAAAAGCATTACACTGTTCATATAAAATAAAGATAAAAGGTGATATTTGTGAATTACGAACTGTTTAAAGCGATCAATGGTTTGTCGCACCATAGCGCCATTCTCGACTCTATCATGGTATTTATAACGGAATACGCCATTTACGCCTACGCCCTTTTCCTGCTTGCCATGTGGCTGTTCGGAAGCACAAAAGGCAGACAAAACGCCCTGTACGCGGGCTTCACGGGTGTTGCGGCGCTTATCGTCAACTACCTCATCACGAAGATCTATATCGAGCCGCGCCCCTTTGTCGAGCATACGGTTCATACACTGATCCCTCATGCCGCGGATGCTTCATTTCCGAGTGACCATACGACAGGCGCTTTGGCGATTTCAATTGCGATTCTGTTCCGCAACAAAAAACTCGGCTGGCCGCTTGTGATTTTCGGCCTTTTGACCGGCTTCTCAAGAATTTGGGTCGGCCACCACTATCCGATCGATGTGCTCGGAAGCATTATCGTTTCCCTCATTGTCGGATTCCTGCTGTTCAGATTTTCAAATGTGCTTCGTCCGATTGTCGATCTGATCGTGCGAATCTATGAAAGTATCGTTCATAAAAACAAATCGACAAACCATAATATATAAAAAAAGCCGGCGTCTGTCACAGACTGCCGGTTTTTGTATGTTTGGCTGTATGCTTTTTCCTTTGTAAAGCACAGAATGCGGCAATGCCGAGACTGTCAATCAGCACATCGCGGAGGCATCCGTTTCTGCCGAAAAAGAGCTGGACGATTTCTGTCAGGAAAGCGGCGGCCAATGCATACAGCACCGCCCTCTTCATGCGCCTGCTCTCTCTGAAAAACAAATAGGCGAGCACAAAAAATGAAAACGCGTGCCCGAGCTTTTGAATCGCCGCTTCCGGTATTGCGAGCTCCGCCATATCGAACACAAAGAAACCGGACACATCCGGATGGGGCGTGAAACGGAAGGACACCGTCTGCGACACAACCATATCGTGAAAGCTTTCAGTCAAAGCAGAAACGAAAACAAAGACGAGCCACCCGGCCGCCAGACATTTATTCATTCAGCATCTCCTTCGTTTTCTACTAGTATAAAGGCACATGCGGCAATATGAAAAGCGCCTATCAGAGCTGATAGGCGCTTTGGGATCAAGATTACTTGCCCGAATCTTTCATTGAGCCGTCATCTTTACCATCTGTCTTGTCTTTTGTGCCGTCCTCTTTGTCACCCGGTTTTTCTTCGGTTTCTTTTTTAGGCGTCACATCTTTTTTCTCGGAAGACTGCTGAATTGACCCTTCCGTTTCTTCTGTCAAAGCGTTTTTCTCTTCAGCCGCCGCTTTTTCAATAGATGTTACCGGCTTGTCCATAAAATTGAGCGGGTTCATCGCTACGCCGTCCTTGCGGATTTCAAAGTGCACGTGATTTCCGCTTTCTTCACTGTAAAGGTTTTTTCCGGATTTACCGATGACCTGGTTCTGCTTTACTTTGTCGCCCTGATCCACGCTGACTTCAGATAAAGACTGATAGACAGTAGACAGGCCGTCTGAGTGTTCAATTTCAACCACATACCCCAGTACCGGGTCTTTAGCAGCTTTAACAACCGTACCGCTCAGAGAAGCAGAAACATCAAATGATTTTCCGTCTTTCTCAGCTAAGTCAATTCCTTTACTGAGGCTGTACGTGTTATTATAGTTAACAAGTGCTGCTTCTTTCTCTTTTTTTGCGGCATCAGTTTCATAAAACTTTTTCACAACAGAAACATTTTCAGAATGAGCAGCCGGCATTGCGACGTTTTCCATTGACTTGCCTACTTCGACGGCATCGTCTTTGCCGCTGTCATACGCGGAGTTTCCGCCGTTGTTCGTCAGATTGTCCTTCACATCATTCGAAACGGATTGATACCAAAGGACAGCTGTTAAAATGACGGCCGCACTGACTAAGTAGATTGCAGGGAATATCCAGCGTTTGCGAAAAAACCGCTGAAGTTTTTTGACTTGAGAAGTTTTCTTTTCTTCCTCTCTCATTTGTTCATCACCTCAGCAACATTCTGAACACTTTTCTGAAAATATATACACATCCATAAAAAACTTTTTTGGAAATAGTATGTGCAGATTGCACTTATTTATGTAATGAAATGTGAAGGGAGATCCCGGAATATGAATTTGACCCTGCGCAAAGCCGTATTGGAGGATTTAGATGCGGTGGTGGCCATTTACAACTCGACGATTGCCTCACGAATGGTAACGGCTGATACGGAAGAAGTAACGCCCGCAGACCGGATGGATTGGTTTCTGCGGCACACGGACCGGCGCCCGCTGATGGTCGCGGAAGATGAAACCGGCAAAGTGGCGGCCTGGATCAGCTTTGAAACGTTTTACGGCCGTCCGGCCTATGACAAAACGGCGGAGATCAGCATCTATCTGCATCAGGATTGCCGCGGCAAAGGAGCAGGAAGCTTTCTGCTGAAAGAAGCCCTGGCACTCGCTCCGGCAATCGGCATCCGCAGCCTGATGGCTTTTATCTTCGGACATAATGTGCCGAGCATTAAGCTGTTTGAAAAATTCGGTTTTACCGAATGGGGCGTATTCCCGGGTATCGCCGAAATGGACGGAAAACGATATGACTTGAACATTTTAGGGAGAGAACTGTCATGATCACCATCGATAAAGACAAAGACGAAAACCAGCCGCTCAATAAAAAAGCCCGTTCCCTTGCCGACATCGCCAAATGGGGAAAGATCACCGCCGTGTTTCTGATCATCACGGGCTCTCTTTCCGCTCTGTCAGCCATTGTGACGCTGCTTGGAGCCATTCCGGGGGTCCTGCTCATCATTTCCGGCGTCATGCTGATGCGCTCGGCAAAAGCGGCGGCCGCCCTTCAGGAAGGACTAGAAGAAAACGCGGAAGAAAATATGCTTGCACATTACACGTCATTTATCAAAATGCAGTTTTTTTACGCGGCTTCCAGTGTGGTATTGGGCATTCTCGCTTTTATTTTAGTCGTCATTTTCGCTGTCATCGGAATTATCGCTTATCACAGCACTGATACGTATGACACGCCTGATTCATATTACTATGAGAACGACCCTGTGTTTGAATGACAAAAAGAGCTGATCGCGCGTCAGCTCTTTTTTAATAAAGCATTTCTTTTTTCCGGTCTTCTTCCGTTAAAAATTCAATAAAGCTCTTCATCGCAGACGGCTCCTCGGCAATCAGCCGGGTATAGGCGTTTTTCCGTTCCTCGGACAGAATATCGCTTTTTCTGATTCTGTTCAGCATATAAAGGCGGATCGTTTTTTGCACCTGTTTCCGCTGATAGCCGGCTTCCTTAAACAACGCAAGACCCAAGGCCGCAAGGAGGGCAAAAATGCCGGCCGACACGAGAGCTCCTCTCCCGGAAGGGGCCTGAATCAAAAGCGATGCCAGATGAAACAGACTAAAAGCGGCGAGCGGGAAAGCAAGAAAACGGTAAATGATGCTTTTTTTCATCAGCGGCGCAATGGCGATTTGTATTTTCTGAATTTCTTTTTTTATGAATCCCGGCAATTGTTCCGCATGCTCCAGCTTCATGCCCTCTCCCCTTTGCTGTCATTTTTGTCTTCTTTTTCATATATGCATATTTTACCGCACCCGGAACTTTCTTTGAAAGAAAACTGCATTCATCTTTGATTCCGGCTCTTTATTCTTTCAAAATGTCAATGTTATAATTTGAAATGGGAATCAGATTGCTGCACTTGTCGGAATACTAATGGGCACAGTCTTGATAAATATGATATAGCGGGGTTGCAAAGTGAGCATTTCATTTATTTTATTCGGATTTTTTTTCGTTTTAAATATACTTTTGGCCGTCATCATGATTTTCAAAGAAAGACGCGATGCCAGCGCTTCATGGGCTTGGCTTTTGGTTCTTTTTTTTATTCCCATTTTAGGGTTTATTTTATACCTGTTATTCGGCCATAACCTGAGACGCAAGCATCTGTTTCAATGGGAGGACCGTAAAAAAATCGGGATTGAAAAGCTGCTGAAGTCTCAGCTGAAAGATCTGAAGTCGAGGCAATTCCAATTTAACAACAGAGCGACTGTGGATAATAAAGACCTCATCTATATGCTTGTCATGAACAACCACGCAGTCTTTACAGAGGATAATTCGGTGGAGATTTTGACGGACGGGCGCGATAAGTTCAAACGCTTAATGAAGGACATTTCCAACGCAAAAGATCACATTCACCTTCAATACTATATTTATAAAGGTGATGAACTGGGAAAAAAATTGCGCGATGCCTTAGTGAAAAAAGCACGCGAAGGCGTAAAAGTCAGAGTGTTATATGATGAACTCGGTTCAAGATCACTCAGAAAAAAATTCTTCAAACCGCTGCGGGACGCCGGCGGCCATGTGGAAGTCTTTTTTCCTTCCAGGCTTCGTCCGATTAATTTGCGGCTCAATTATCGGAATCACCGCAAGCTCGTCATCATTGACGGCGAAACCGGCTATGTCGGCGGCTTTAACGTCGGAGATGAGTATCTCGGCCTGAATCCGAAATTCGGCTACTGGCGCGATACGCACCTCAGGCTTCAAGGCACGGCGGTACACGCCATTCAGACACGGTTTATCCTCGATTGGAACCAAGCCTCCCATCATCATACGCTCACATACGTTCCGAATCATTTTCCGGAATGCGAGCCGAAGGGCAATGTCGGGATGCAGATTGTCACGAGCGGACCGGACTCAGAATGGGAACAAATTAAAAACGGCTATATCAAGATGATCTCAACGGCCAAACGGTCGATCCTGATTCAGACGCCTTACTTTATTCCTGACTCAAGTCTTTTAGATGCCCTCAGGATCGCCTGTCTGTCAGGCATCGACGTCAAAATCATGATTCCGAACAAGCCGGATCACGCTTTCGTTTACTGGGCGACTTTATCTTACATCGGCGATCTTTTAAAAGCCGGAGCCTCAGTCTACATTTACGATAACGGCTTTATTCATGCAAAAACGATTGTCGTCGATGATGAGACGGCTTCCGTCGGTACGGCGAATATCGACGTCAGAAGCTTCAGACTTAATTTTGAAGTCAACGCCTTTATTTATGACGTCACCATCGCGAAAAAACTCATTTCCTCATTTAAAGAAGATCTGCTCGTCTCCAGAAAATATACGTATGAAGAATATCAGGAGCGTTCGCTGCGGATCCGCATTAAAGAATCGATTTCAAGACTTCTGTCGCCGATTTTGTAATTCCCGGGGTGTTTCTCGGGAATTTTCTGATATAAAAACGGACACGGCACGAAAAAACACATTTTATATTCAAAAGAATGACCGAATAGTGTATAAATGAAAAGTGAGTATTTTTTTGTAAAGGAGTGCCATAGTTTGAAACCTGAATCAGTGAATCGTTCGCTTATTTCTATTTCGAAATGGGGAAAAGCGACAGGTATTTTATTTATTATCGTGGGTGCGTTTGCGGCGCTGTCGGGCGCGTTTTTCTTTTTAATCGGAGCCATTCCCGGCGTTTTGCAGATCATTGCCGGCATTTTTCTGATGCGCTCGGCAAATGAAGCGGGACAGATGGCGGAGCAGTTCAATGAACTGACAGAGGAACATATGCTGGAGAATTATGCAAAGTTCGTGAAAATGCAGGGGATCTATCTGATTGTGACGATCGGCTTGTCCGTTCTCGGTATTGTTCTCTTCATTGTCCTCATGACGCTCGGCATCGTGGACGGCGTGTTTAATAATATTGATGCCAATACATATTAAAAAGGAAAATCCCGGCGCATCCGCCCGGGATTTTTTCTTATTCCGCTTCTTCGGTAACGGGAAAGTTTTTCTGCTTTGGATTTTCCAATAACGCTGTCTGCAGATATTTTTTCGGACATTCCGGCTTCAGCTCAAAAAAGTTTTTTCAAATAAAACTTTTCCTCAGAGTTTCAACTGAAATCACTCAATTGTTCGACTGTTCCTGATCAGGTTTAGAAGCAAGAATTGTGATTCTGCAAAATAAGGATAAAAGCCATGGCGGAACAAGACCACTTATAATACATTTTTTGGGTCTTTGTAATTAAATTACAATTGTTCTTAATATTCACTCATGTATTCATGCTATTATATTGAAAGGAACGATCAAAAGCGTTGGCGTTCGTTAAATATTTACGAGTGCTGCCTCATGTCAAAGTCAGAAAAAATAGTATAGGAGGTAACATATGTTTAAGTTTAAAAAGAAATTCTTAGTTGGATTAACGGCAGCTTTCATGAGTATCAGCATGTTTTCGGCAACCGCCTCTGCAGCCGGCACAGATTACTGGCAAAATTGGACTGATGGGGGCGGAACAGTCAACGCAGTCAATGGATCTGGCGGGAATTACAGTGTTAATTGGTCTAATACCGGAAATTTCGTTGTTGGTAAAGGCTGGACTACAGGCTCGCCATTTAGAACAATAAACTATAATGCCGGAGTCTGGGCGCCGAATGGCAATGGATATTTGACTTTATATGGCTGGACGAGAGCACCTCTCATCGAATATTATGTGGTGGATTCATGGGGTACTTACAGACCTACCGGAACGTATAAAGGTACTGTAAAGAGTGATGGAGGTACATATGACATATATACAACGACACGTTATAACGCACCTTCCATTGATGGCGATAACACTACGTTTACGCAGTACTGGAGTGTTCGCCAGTCGAAGAGACCAACCGGAAGCAACGCTGCAATCACTTTCAGCAATCATGTTAACGCATGGAAGAGCCATGGAATGAATCTGGGCAGTAATTGGGCTTACCAAGTCTTAGCGACAGAAGGATATAAAAGCAGCGGAAGTTCTAATGTAACAGTGTGGTAACAGCTCATCTTTAATTAGGGGCAGCTAACGGGCTGCTGATCGTTCCTTGAGACATTTTATAATGATTATTAAGAGGCGAACGGTTTTGGCATTTCTGGAGGCAGGATATCATTTTTTGTTTAACTTGCTCACAGCTGACACCTTCACATAAGCCTTAAGCAAAATAAAAATATCCCGGTAACCGCCTCCCCCTTGTAACCATTTTTGTTACACCGATAGCGGGATGAACCATCTCTTTTTAACAAAAGAGATGATTCATTACATCATAAAGGGACTTGCTCGCAAGTTCATTCTCCATTGCCCGCTGTACGCTTCCGAACGTCTCATCAAGCGCGCGCTGCATATTTTTGCCGACCGGACAGTCGGGGTTCGGATTGTCGTGAACCGCAAAAAGCTCTTCCTTATTCTGCACAGCCCTGTAAACCTCTAAGAGGGTGATCTCCGACGGATCTTTTTTCAGGCTGGCTCCCGGAACACCCGCCCGGGATGTCAGAATACCCGCTTTTTTCAGCTGGCTGATCGTTCTCCGCACCACGACGGGATTGGTGTTTACGCTGCCCGCAATCATGTCCGATGACGCCCGTTCATCCGTTGAGATCAGCGATAGAATGTGAATGGCCACAGCAAGACGGCTGTTAATCATGTTTTTCACCACCGTTGTAACCACAATGGTTACATTTCATTTGTTTGTCAACTACTAATATACACTAAAACGGGCGGCAGGATGAAATCAAGTTGGCAATAGAGGTGTAAACAGGCCGGCGGGAAACCGGCCGGAGAGGGATTAAAATAAAAAATAACGCTGTCCGAGCGGAACATAGCTGACAGGCTGGCATGCCAGCTCTTCTCCGTCGGCGAACACCTGATAGGTTTTCGGATCGACTTGTATATTCGGCATCGCGTCATTCAGCTTCATGTCGAGCTTACTCAGCTTACGGATACTCCGTACGGGAGAAATCATTTTTTCAAGGCCGAGCTTTTCCGGCACACCGTTTGCGATACCGGCCTGGGACATAAATGTAATAGAGGTATTTCGGTTTGCTTTACCGTATGATGCGTACATCTGCCGCATAAACACGGGCTCAGGCGTCGGAATGGAAGCATTCGGATCTCCCATTTGGGCGCGGGCGATCATGCCGCCTTTGAGCACAAGTTCAGGTTTGACGCCGAAGAAAACCGGGTCCCATAGTACGAGGTCGGCGAGCTTTCCTTTTTCAACGGAACCGACTTCATGGCTCAGGCCGTGAGTGACGGCCGGGTTGATCGTGTATTTGGCGATATAGCGTTTGGCGCGCACATTGTCATTGCCGTTTTCTCCTGATAGAGCGCCGCGCTGCTTTTTCATTTTATCGGCCACCTGCCATGTCCGGATAATCACTTCTCCCACCCTGCCCATCGCCTGCGAGTCAGATGACGTCATGCTGATCGCGCCGATATCGTGCAGAATATCCTCCGCCGCAATGGTGGCCGCTCTGATGCGTGAATGACTGAACGCCACGTCTTCAGGCACTTTTGAATCTAAATGATGGCAGACCATCATCATATCAAGATGCTCGTCCATCGTGTTGACGGTATACGGAATCGTCGGCGTCGTAGAGGACGGCAGGATATTGGCGTAAGATGCGAGTTTCATAATATCCGGTGCGTGGCCTCCGCCGGCTCCCTCTATGTGATATGTATGGATAACCCGGTCGCCGATCGCATCAAGCGTATTTTCTAAAAAGCCCGCTTCATTTATCGTATCTGTGTGGATCGCCACCTGAATGTCCGCCTCATCCGCCGCTTCCATGCAAGCTTTAATTACGCTTGGCGTTGATCCCCAATCTTCATGCAGCTTCAGTCCGATCGCGCCTGCTTCCACCTGCTCGATCAGCGGCGCTTTATCGGATGCATTCCCTTTTCCTAAGAAACCGACGTTGATCGGAAACTCCTCGGCCGCTTCCAGCATTCTCGACATGTACCATGCACCGGATGTACAAGTCGTCGCTTTACTTCCCGTCGCAGGACCCGTTCCGCCGCCGAGAAGCGTGGTCACGCCTGAAGAAAGCGCGACTTCCATCTGCTGCGGGCAGATAAAGTGGATATGTGTATCCACCCCGCCGGCCGTTACGATTTTCCCTTCGCCGGAAATGACTTCTGTTCCGGCACCGATAATCATGTGCGGGTCCACCCCATCCATAATATCAGGGTTGCCGCTTTTCCCGACGCCGACAATCCGGCCGTCCTTCACCCCGATATCCGCCTTGACGATCCCGGTATAATCCAGGATGACGGCGTTTGTAATAACCAGATCAAGCGCTCCGTCTTTCCCGGTGATACGCCCGTTCTGCCCCATGCCGTCCCGGATTGTTTTCCCTCCGCCGAAAATCATTTCTTCACCGTAATTCGTGAAATCTTTTTCGACTTCAATCCATAAATCCGTATCTCCGAGTCTGACTTTGTCTCCCGTTGTCGGTCCGAACAGTTCTGCGTATTGCTCACGTGACATTTTCATCGGATCGCCTCCTCCATCCATCCGGCTTTTTTAAGATTTGACAGAGTCTTCTCTTTTCCCCGCTCATCCATATACGTATCGGCCATGCCGTTGAGACCTCTGACCGTTTTTCGCCCTCCGATTTCCACGAGCGTGACGGTTTTCTCTTCTCCCGGTTCAAAACGGACAGATGTGCCTGACGGGATATCAAGACGCATGCCGATTGCTTTGTCCCGATTGAAGGAAAGAGCGCCGTTGGCTTCGGCAAAATGAAAATGCGATCCTACCTGCACTGACCGTGTTCCGTTATTGGTGACTGACACCTCCAGCGTCTTCCGGCCTTCGTTAATGGTGATGTTCCCCTTTGCGACTTGAATCCCTCCCGGCTTCATGACTTCACCTCCGCTTTGATCGGCTGATGAACGGTGACAAGCTTAACCCCGTCCGGGAACGTCGCTTCCACCTGAATGCTGTCCAGCATTTCCGCAACGCCTTCCATAACGTCTTTTTCCGTCAATACATTGCGGCCGGATTCCATCAGCTCAGCAACGCTCTTTCCGTCTCTCGCGCCTTCCATCAGATAACAGGTCAAATATGCAGCGGCTTCGGGATAATTCAGCAGAACGCCGCGCGCCTTCCGCTGCTTAGCGAGCTCTCCCGCCGTAAAAATAAGCAATTTTTCTTGTTCAACCGGTGTCAGTTTCATCTGTATTCCCCCTCAGTGATAGTCAAACACAATCCGTATGGTCATACGAAACGATGCAGGCGGCCGTCACCCCCTTCACCTCATGAAATGTTAAGTAATAAAAGTTATTCGACGGTGAACGGCCCGATTCCTTTTGCAGAAATTACCGATTTCTCATTTTTTTCTTCAACAAACGTTTAATCAAATGTGAAGAAAGGTTACATTCTATGTGAATATTATAAAGAAATCACCGGTGAATTTATAGAATATTTAAAAATTTAGTGAATATTAACCAAATGAACTGGAATTTTTGTCATTTCTCATAACAAAAAGCCCAAAATATTTTGGGCTTTTGCTGTGTTTCACTATCAAATTAATCATCACTGAGTTTATCTTTCGTTTTACCGACACCCTTTTGCAGGCTGCCTTTCGCTTTGTCTTTTTTACCTTCCGCTTTTAAGTCGGACTTGTCTGCCATGTCGCCTGCTTTGTCCTTTGCTTCCCCTTTCACTTTGTTCATGCCGCCTTTTACTTTGTCTTTTAAACCGTTATCTTGACTCATGATCTCTTCAGCTCCTTTTTTGTTATGTGTACTTGTTTTCTTCCCTTTCAGCCTGAACACAAACATTTCAACTCTCAATTATTGATTTCACAGCGTTCCCCGTAGCGGAGCACTTTGTAAACAGCCAATCCGTCTGACAGCTTATTATCCCCGTATTGCACCGGCAGAAGGGCAAAGAAAACATAATAAGTTGAAAAATAGACAAATTGGTAAAAAAATAAGTTTGGCTCGAGGACATCTTTTATGATCAGCAGATTTATTAAAAAGATAGAAGCGAGATTAAACAGACAGCCTCCGGAATAGACGAGCGCGCTCGTCAGGCGGTTATCTATCCGCAATTCGCCGAACTTGCAGAAAGAATCTATGAAGTAGATACGCCGAACCTGAATCGGCCCTACTTTTAAAAGACGTTTCCCCATTCCGATATCCAATGATGCCTTGCCTCCGAACAGCATGGCCATAAAGCTGTGTCCCGACACATGGATGACAGACACCATCGGCAGAATGATGAGAAATGATACGAAAAACTTTATCATATCATTGAATCCGAACAACAAATCCCTCCTTCCCCTTGTACTTTTTTCTCTCTTTTGCGATTTTTCCGTTTTTTTCTATGGTCAAACGTTATGATGTGCATAAAAAAATAACCATCTGCTGATCAGATGGTTAAGAAAATTATATATCGTATAAACACTGTTCTTTTTGAATGTTTTCTCTCATGCGAATCGCTTTTTCATAAAAATACGCCGCTTCTTTATATTGCCCATGTCCGCTTGTGTAAACGGCGGCCTCCAAGGCGAAATCTTCAATATACACATACAGCGATTTTTCATTCATATAGTCAAACACTTCATGGATTAAATCCATATTGAGTGACTCCAAATAAAGCGCTTGTAAAAACTTATACTTCTCTAAACTGAATCGGTCGCCCCGTTCTTTCGCGATCATGACCCCTCTTTCATAATAGGTAAGGGCCGCTTGGTCATCATGCAGCCTGAAAAGGGTGTGCGTTAAGCTGAACAGCGCCTTCGGAAGCTGTTCAAGCTGATGCTCTTCAAAAACGGGAACCGCTTTTCTAAAGTACCGGGCCGCTTCATCCAGATCGCGCTTTTCAGAATAACAATTCCCCAGATTGTAAAGCGAAGACCCGATCAGGCGGGGCTGTCCTTCAAGCAAAGAAAGGCGGAGGGCTTCGTCTAAATGCTCAAGCGCTTTGTCGTAGTTTTTGCAGTCGATGTAGTTTCCTGAGATGACGAAATGGCATTGAATTCTCCGCACTCTGTAGAAATCGTGTTTCATATACGTATCCAGCGCCTGAATCCCGTGATTCATGGAAAAATGAGTCTGCTTCATGACATAAAACACTTCAGACATCTTGAAATGGAATTCCGCCCTCTCTATATCATCCTCGACAAATGAAAGGAGTTTTTCCGCTTTCCGGTAAAAAGAAATAGCCGCAACATAGTTATTGTGATCGAATTCATACATCCCTCTGAACAAATGGAAATAATACTCAGACAGTCCCGATATGCTGTCCGTGCTTTCGATCGTCTTTTGCAGCTCGCTGTACTGAATCTGTGATTGTTCGGTGCATTCCGGCTTGACGTAATCAAGCATAATATGATGGCGGTAGCTGATCAGCTGATAATATAACAGCAGCAGCTGGTCTTCCTCCATACGTTGTATATCCTCATCAATTTCCTCTTTCAGCTTTATGGCATCAGCCGCTTGAAACGCTAAAATGTGCTTGTACCATTTGTTGATCTTGACTCCAACTTGAGATGACGGAATCTCGTATGCGGTCATGCCCCTTTCACAACCTTTTCTAATTTCTATTGGTTATATTTTAACATATTGTATGGCTTTGGAATTGCATAACTTGATTGTCCTGCATCAAAATTCCTATCATATATTTCGGCTGTCATCGGTATTTTTTGAACAGACCGCTCTCATATTGTGAATAAAAAAGCCTGCCCTTGTCCGGGCAGGCTTTTCTTCATCCGCCTATATAAGACATTTCCACTTTCTTTTTCCCATCCGTTTTAGAAAGCGCGCGGTCAATTGAATACTGATCCGTGCGATTTCTCCAGACAGAAGCGATGGATTCCGTCAATTCATCATCGTTCAGACCGCCGCGCACGAGTTTCCGAACATCATAGCCGCTTGACGCAAACAGGCACGTAAACAGCTCTCCTCTCGCCGACAGGCGCGCTCTGTTGCAGGAGGCGCAGAATGCATCCGAGACGGAGGAAATCACGCCGATTTCGCCGGAACCGTCAAGATAGCGGAACCTGGAAGCGACCTCTCCTTTATAATTCGCTTCTATCGGCTCCGTCGGCATGTGCTGGTTGATCAGATCAATAATCTCCGCCTTCGTGATCACGTCTTTTTTATTCCATTGATTCGTATTGCCTACATCCATAAATTCAATAAACCGGAGAATATGACCCTTTTCTTTAAAATAGCGGGCCATCGGCAGGATATCTTTTTCATTGACGCCCTTTTGAACAACCATGTTGATTTTCACACCGAGTCCGGCCGCTTTTGCCGCCTCAATGCCCTCAAGCACCTTGTTCACCGAAACCCCGCGGCCGTTAATGGCCTTAAACCGCTCATCCTCTAAAGAATCGAGGCTGACTGTCACGCGATGCAGCCCCGCCTGCTTCAGTTTTTCCGCATACACGGGAAGCAGAGAGCCGTTTGTCGTCATCGCGATATCTTTAAGTCCGGGGATGCGCGCAAGTTTTTTGATCAATTCAGGCATATCTTTTCTCATGAGCGGCTCTCCGCCCGTCAGCCTGATTTTTTCAACGCCGAAGCGGCCGACAAACAGCTTCGCAAGCCGCTCAAGCTCCTCGAAGGAGAGCAATTCCGTCTTTTGTAAAAATGGATAATCCGGTCCGAATAATTCGGCTGGCATACAGTACGTGCATCTGAAATTGCAGCGGTCGGTTACAGAGATACGAAGATCCCTGAGCGGCCTTTCCCTTTTGTCTGTCACCCGGCGCGTTTCTGTATTCATAAGCCCAAGACCCCTTTCTATTGTTCAACCCGTTCAGGATGTGTGTATACGTTAAATGATCCGTTTCTGACAAAACCTATCGCGGTTATGTTCAGCTCTTCCGCCATTTGCAGCGCGAGCTCCGTCGGCGCCGATTTTGAAATGACAATCGACACGCCGATTTTTGCGGCTTTTAATAAAACCTCCGAGGAAATCCGGCCGCTGAAGACGATCAGCTTGTCACGGACCGGCATTCCGTTTTTCAAACAGCAGCCGTACAGCTTATCCAGCGCGTTGTGGCGCCCGATATCCGTCCTCATAAAGAGCAGCTTTTCCGTATCGCACAGCGCCGCATTATGGACGCCGCCCGTTTCCTGGAAGGTGCCGCTTCCTCTTTGCATCTCCTTCATCAGGCGAAGGCACGTCTCAGGAGTTATAGTGATACGGCTGACGGCGGTTTTGGCCGTTTTCACATCCTGCTGAAAGTAAAAATGGCGGCCTTTCCCGCAGCATGAACCGATGACCCTCTTCGTATAGTCTTTTTGCTCAAGCACTCCGGGATTCGTCAGTTCAACATATGCAAACCCGAGACTTTCATCTATAGTAAAGCTTTTGATTTCTTT
The DNA here is from genome assembly GCF_053470005.1 of Bacillus sp. N1(2025). Taxonomy (NCBI): domain Bacteria; kingdom Bacillati; phylum Bacillota; class Bacilli; order Caryophanales; family Bacillaceae; genus Bacillus; species Bacillus sp. N1(2025). The sequence goes on along the minus strand of NZ_JBLTJB010000002.1, from coordinate 414,217 downwards.
TTCAAAACGAATGACGCCTTCTGATGCGAGAAATCCGATGACGAGTTCCTCTAAATGGTCAGGCGTGCAGACGAGCGTAACAAATTCCTGCCCGTTCACCATGACGGTCAGCGGATACTCTGAAACCATCCGATCTGCCGTCTTTGTTAATACCCCTTTTTCATAGCGGTATATGTCTCTTACCGCTGTTGTTTTTTCATCCACTGTTTTCCCCTCCGCAGTATCCTTCTCTTTTATTCTTCCACAATCCCTGTATTTTGTCGAATTTGCGGTTTAAAAAAAGAGCCCTCTTAGGACTCTATGTTTCATTGCGATGATGTCTGCTCAGAATGGTGAATAAAATAACTGCGGCGATAATGGCCAATATACTGACGAATATGAAGGCGGCAAGCTTCAGAAAAATTCCCATCAGAACAAAAACGACTGCCGCCAGCACTAATATAATGCCTGCTCCTTTTAACAACAGCGTTCATCTCCTTTTATCCGTATCATTCCCGCGGTTCCGTTTTCTAAACAAAAAAGACGCCGCGCGGGCGTCCTTTTTTAACCTATTCTTTTGCTAAATCCTTTGCAGCGTCTTCCCAAGCCTGTTTGAACTCGTCCGCGCTGTCAGCTGAGACATATGTGCCGCCTCCCGCTTCCGCCGCTTTTTCAAGGCTTTCGCTTCCTTTCATGCCGAAGTTGAAGCCGATGATATTGACGATCGTGTTGACGTTCGCTTTACGGAGCTTTTGAATTTCGGCCTGAGGATTACCGCCGCATGTTTCTTCACCGTCTGTGATCAGATATACGACGTTTTTCCCTGTGGCGCCGGCCCGCTCAAATTCTTCACGCGTATCAGAAAGCGCTTTCGCAATCGGTGTCCAGCCGGTCGGTTTAATCTTGCTGAGTGATTGCTCAAATGGAGTCACGGCGTACGGCTGAAGGCCGTATAACGTTTCTGTCGCATTACATGATACGGCTTTGCCTGAGTTTTTATTATTGCCCTTATGCCCGAATACCCGAAGCATCAGATTCGTGTCTTCAGGAAGAACTTCCGCAAAAGAAGTGACAGACTCTTTCGCAACATCTATTTTACGCTCTCCCCCTGTTTTTTGTATCATGCTTCCGCTTGCATCAAACAGCACAGCAATGTTTGTTTCTTCGTGCTTTTTCTCAGCTGCAAAAACAGGTGATCCGAGTGAAAGCGTCAAAAGTCCGACAATCCCCGCAGTGAACATTTTTTTCATTTCCTTCATTCCTCTCCGTTTGTTTTTGGCCGATGGGCCCCCGGCTCTTCTCTATGCTAGATGACGTGTATGCAAAAAGATATAGGGCGGGATTCCTTTTGTATAAGCGGCTGTACGCCGTTAAAAATGAACAGAATTATGCGCATCATCCTAAAAAGATTGGATAAATGATGACAGATTTAATGCCTTTTTCGCCCTTTTTGTAATATAAGTCCGGAATCTGATTCTTTTTACAGTTTTCTCTTCATCTTTTCTTGAAATTTTTGTTAAATAAAAATAAAAAAAAGGGCCGATAAACGGCACCTTTTCTTATTCCGCTAATGAACTCGCTGCCATTGTAAAGATGCGGTTCATATCCTTTTGGCTGTGAGCTTCGTAATATTTTCCTCCGCCCGCTTTGGCAATCTCGTGAAGCTGGCCGTTGAAGCCTTCCTTAAAGTCAAAGCCGATCACGTTGACTTTAATATGCTGTTTGCGAAGTTCTTTCGCTGTCTTAACAGGATCTCCTCCGCATGTCTCCTCGCCGTCCGTCAACAGGAAAACGGATTTACTGCCAAGTTTGTGCAAACCGGTAAAGGAAGCCTTCGCATCCTCTAATGCTTTTGCAATCGGTGTCCAGCCCGTAGGCCCGATTCCGTTAAGAGAGTTAAGGAAGCTCTGTCTGTCAAACCTTTGGAATCCGTACACACCGCGAATGGATTCACAAGATTGAACCTTTCCGGAGTTTTTATTATTGCCTTCCGAACCGAAAACTGTCATTCTGACCTGTGATTTAGATTTAATTTGATCCGCAAAACGGACAATTTCTTCTTTTGCCATGTTGTATTTAGAAACACCGTCAATCCGTTTTGCCATACTGCCGCTCGCATCAAGTAAAATGGCGGTATTGTTTTTAAATGAAAGAGTCTTCTCGTTTGCATTCTCGGCAGCAAAAGCAGGAGATGCAGCAGTCAGCATCAATCCGAGCATGAGTATGAGTGAAAATGTTTTTTTCATTGCTTTTTCCCCTTTTCAATAGATTTACGTTCAACGCCGAACAATATTTATCGTAAATGAGATGAAAAGGGAAATAAATAGGACGGCGTTCCTCATTATTTTTGCGTATATTCACATAGAAGCGGCATTTTTATCAGTGATTTACACCCGGCGCTCAGCCTTCAATCGACATTTGTCAGCCTTTAGGCTTTCGTTATATGAGTCTGTTGGTTGCTTTACCGTTTATGGAATAGTTTTCAAAAAAAAACAGACGCTCATGAAAGCGTCTATTTTTTCGCCATATATTTGTTTAAAAATGAATCTGCTTCGGAAATGTCCACTCCCTGATAATAATGCTTGACGATGTCCGCCACTGATTTTCCCTGCTCCGCCATGTAATTGGCCCCGTACTGGCTCATGCCGACGCCGTGGCCGAATCCTTTTGTCGTAATGGTGATGCTGCTGCCGTTTCGTTTCCATTCAAAGTCGGCAGAACGGAGTCCGAGTTTTTCCCGGATGTCTCTTCCCTTCAGCTTTTTGCCGTTGATGACGGCCGTTGCCACTTGATGGCCCGGCGTTCTGGCTGTAATCTGTCCCACCGTGTTTTGTCCTGAGAGCTGTACGCCGAGCTTTTGCTGAAACTCCGGCACACTGAAGGTCTGGGTGGCAAGATATTTCGGCGATTGCTTATCCCACGGACTTTTCACGCTTTTTAAATAAGGAATGGCGCTTGTCCAATAGGCTTCCGCATTTTCCGTATACCCGTTACTCGTAGAGAAGAAAGATGCCTCAATCGGCTTGTTATCGTACGTTAAAATCTTTCCTTGCGTGCCGGCCACCGCGTTTGTGATTTTCTTGAGGTTGTGTGCGTACTTAGAACCCCATTCTTTTTTCAGCTGGCTTTTGCTTTGATAGACTTGGAACATTTGCGTATCATCCACCAGTGATCCTTTCGGCGCCTGGACGGCTGAGTCAGCGACCATCAGTCTGACGATGAATGTCCGGGCGGCGAGCGCCTGGGCTTTTAAGGCCTCCGGTTTAAAATCTGCGGGCATTTCGGAAGCCACGACACCGATCACGTACTCTTCAAGCGGAATGTTTTCTACAGAATGATTGGATGTCCGATAAACCGGAATGGATACAGGTGATTCTTTCAATGTTTCTGCTCCTTTTGTTTCTCGTGTGGTGTGTGCTGTTTTGTGTCCGGGCTCTCTGTTTACGGCTGCTCCTTTTTCTGCCTGAAACGGAAGGACGAGAATGGTGGGGACTAGAAGAATAAGTATACACAGCCCGGATAGTAGAAATACAATCGGTTTCATATATCAGCTGCCTCCTGCTTGGGATTCGACTCTACTTCATCTTATGGGCAGGGACAAGCTAATATGACTTCCTTTTGGACAGAATCTTTATTCCATTTTTCACGCGAAAAACGTATTCTTTTTTGGAAATCAGAGCATAATAATGATGATAAACCATAAAAAAACAGTATGCCAGATTGACATACTGTTTTTACAGCCATTATGCGTTTAGGTCAGTTACGACTTCTTTGCTTTCTTGTTCAGCGGCCGTTTCATCAACGACACGCTCGATGTCAGCGCCGAGAGCCGCAAGTTTTTTATGGAAATTCACATAACCGCGATCCAAGTGCTTCAGTTCCGTGACGCGTGTATGACCTTCAGCCACTAATCCCGCAAGAATCAGCGCCGCGCCCGCACGCAGGTCCGTAGCGGCAACTTCTGCGCCTTGCAGCTGTACAGGACCGTTAATGATCACAGAACGTCCTTCAATTTTAATGTCGCCATTCATCCGGCGGAATTCTTCAGCATGCATAAAACGGTTTTCAAACACAGTTTCAGTAATCATGCTTGTTCCGCTCGCACGGAGAAGCAGCGCCATCATTTGCGACTGCATATCAGTCGGGAATCCTGGGTGAGGCATCGTTTTAATGTCGATCGGCTTCAGCTGGGCAGGACCGATGACACGAAGGCCTTCTCCTTCATCCGTAATTTTGACTCCCATTTCTTCCATCTTCGCAATTAAAGACGTAAGATGCTCAGGAACCGCACCTTTGACTAATACATTTCCTTCCGTGATAGCCGCAGCCACCATGAAAGTACCCGCTTCAATACGGTCAGGAATGATGTTGTGTCTTACGCCGTGAAGCTTCTCGACACCTTCAATTTTAATGGTGCCTGTGCCGGCTCCGCGGATTTTTCCGCCCATCGCATTGATATAGTTCGCTAAGTCAACGATTTCAGGCTCTTTTGCCACGTTTTCAAGCGTTGTTGTTCCTTCAGCTAAAGCAGCTGCCATAATCAAGTTTTCTGTCGCACCCACACTTGGGAAATCTAAATAGATTTTTGCGCCCTGCAGACGGCCTTCCACTTCTGCTTCAATAAAGCCGTTGCCTACTTTGATTTTTGCACCCATTGCTTCAAAGCCTTTTAAATGCTGATCAATCGGTCTTGAGCCGATTGCGCAGCCGCCCGGAAGCGCTACTCTTGAATGACCCGTACGGGCTAACAGAGGGCCCATAACAAGCACTGACGCGCGCATTTTACGCACATATTCAAAAGGTGCTTCTGTTTCTAAAGCGTAAGAAGCGTTTACGGTAACTTCATTATTCTCAAAATGCACATCTGCTCCTAAATGACGCAACACTTCGTTGATTGTATATACATCGGAGAGCGTAGGTACATCACATATTACGCTTTTTTCTTCACTTGCTAATAAAGATGCAGCGATAACTGGTAAAACGGCATTTTTTGCTCCTTCAACTTTCACTGTGCCGTTTAACTTCTGACCGCCGCGGACGATGATTTTTTCCAAGGTATTCCCCTCCGCGTCCCTATATTCTCTATATTAATATTCAGTCGTCACGATTGGTGTGCCAACCGTAACGGTATGTTTTTCGCCCATTCCCGCACTTCTAAGCGCAACTTGCACATTCATCTTATGTTTCGATGTCATGATGTAATCTGTCCACTTATATGTAAATGCAGAAACAGAAACGAAATGAGGCTCAACTACATGTTCAACTGGACTTGCTTCAAATTCTTTCATGAGCTGTTCTGCTTTTTTTTGCAAAACAATACTCATATTATCATTTAAATGACCCTTTAGACAAGTAAAAATAAATACTTTATTTTGAAATATGTCATGTGCCTGCCGTTCAAACTGTTCATATGTATCATTCCAGTTTTCCGGTTGCTCCGGGCTCATTTGCTCATATAATAAATACGAAGTTGGGTTCTGGTTTTTGAGGGTAGTGACGAGCTGCAGTTTAAAAGTTGTGTGATTTTTTTTGTCAGAATACGTGCCGACGGCCTTTACGATTTTATCTTCCCGCGCGGATTCCCAATGATATTGCGGATACTGCGTCTTCAGTTCTTTTACCTTGTCATCAAATTCACTCAGTGACAGGTTCAGATTTTTTTTCGCATGAAGCGTCCATTCATCTACAGTGACCTGCTGCCGCTCCATTCCTTCGGCAATCTGGGCAAGCGGAGACAGCTCACTTGCATGAATGGAATGAAATACCGCTATTAAGGCGCTTAAAAAAACAAAAAACAAGATGATGCGGCCTGCTCTTTTTTTCTTCATATCGATCTCTCCCCCTTACTCCCATTTTTGCCGGAGCCGGGGAAAGCAATACATGGAAAACTTCGTCAAAACTCGCCAAGCGGGTGAAGAAAAATTGGTTTCTCACCCAGCGATTCCCTTCATTTTAACAAACGAAACATCTTAAAATAAGTATGGAAGCTGTTTCGAATAGGTAAGATAATCTAAAAAGAAGTCAGCGACTGCCGTACCGATCGCAATGGTAAGAAGAATGATCAGCAGCCTCGCCTGCACTATTTTTCCTTTTCGGATCAGCGGATCAAAGTTGACGGCCTGAAGCGCCCACCATGTCACCGCAATGCATACCAGGTGAACCAGGATGCTGATTGCGGCCTGCTGCCCCAATACATTCACAAATCCCATCTCCTTTCATTTTTTCCGCCCCTCATATCCTCTCTTATTATATAAGAAGAAGAGAGAAAGATGATCATTTTTACATCAGAATTTTTATCCAAAATTAGGGGCAATCCCCGCTTAAATGTCCGTTCTCCGGCATGATATACTTTTTTGGAAAGGAGATGGGAATATGAATCATTCCTTTTTTCATCCGGAAAAGCAGTATGGAGAAACTCTTCCCGTATTTGACCACGAGTGGGAAGCGATAGCATTCTACTATGATTATAGACAGTCTCAAACAGAGGAACTGAAAGAATTATGTCAGTTTTTCAACATTTCTCTTGATTATTCACGCGGCAGCCTGCTGGAAGTGGAAGCTCTTTACTTCCGCAGCATACAAGAGCTGCTTTTGGCGGATTGGAACCTGCCGATTGACGAATTTGAGAAAATGCTCAGCGTGTATGTCATCGATTGCGCCATCCGACACCATGACGATGCCGAATGGGTTGTCAAACCTTATCCGTATACGGACGGCGCCTATACGACGGGTGTGCGGAGAGGAAACAAAACGTGGCACACCGACAACTGCTGCGAACATTTATATCTGCAAAAAGAAGAGGATCATCCGCTTATCGGCGTCTATGAATCTCTTATGCGTTAATATAGAAAAAGAATCCTTCTCAGACAGCCGAGAAGGATTCTTTTTTAGTTTCCTGCAACATCCAATCTGTTTACAGCCCGCTGTAGCGCAAGCTCAGCCCGACGAATGTCAGTATCATCTGATCGTTTGTTCAAACGGTCTTCCGCCCGCTTTTTCGCAGCAAGGGCGCGCTCTTTATCAATGCTTTCCGCTGTTTCAGCGGCTTGTGCAAGGATAGTGACCTGATCAGGACGGACTTCTAAAAATCCGCCGCTGACAGCCGCCAATTCGGTCTGCCCGTCTTTTTTAAGGCGGACAGCGCCGATTTTAAGCGGAGCCACGGTCGGAATATGGCCAGGCAAGATACCGAGATCACCGCTCTCGGCTCTTACACTTACCATTTCAATATCAGCATCATATACTGGGCCGTCGGGAGTAACGATATTGACTTTAACGGTCTTCATGCTTTTACCCTCCTAGGACCAGATTAAACTTCTACACCCATCTCTTTTGCATTCTCAATGACTTCTTCAATGCGTCCCACAAGACGGAATGCATCTTCCGGAAGATGGTCATATTTACCGGAAAGGATTTCTTTAAAGCCTCGTACCGTTTCTTTAACAGGCACGTAAGAACCCTTTTGTCCCGTAAACTGCTCAGCTACGTGGAAGTTTTGAGAAAGGAAGAACTGGATACGGCGTGCGCGGTGAACGACAAGCTTGTCTTCTTCACCCAATTCGTCCATACCGAGAATCGCGATAATATCCTGAAGTTCTTTGTAACGCTGAAGCGTTGACTGGACTTCACGCGCCACCGCATAATGCTCTTCTCCGACAATTTCCGGAGCAAGCGCGCGGGAAGTGGAAGCCAGCGGATCAACCGCAGGGTAGATACCCATTTCAGTTAATTTACGCTCAAGGTTAGTCGTTGCATCCAAGTGAGCGAACGTTGTCGCCGGAGCCGGGTCAGTGTAGTCATCGGCAGGCACGTAGATCGCCTGGATAGATGTAACTGAACCAACGTTTGTAGACGTAATACGCTCTTGAAGCTGACCCATTTCTGTCGCAAGCGTCGGCTGATAACCAACCGCAGAAGGCATACGGCCGAGAAGCGCGGAAACCTCTGAACCCGCTTGTGTGAAACGGAAAATGTTATCGATAAAGAACAGTACGTCCTGTCCTTGTTTATCACGGAAATGCTCAGCCATTGTAAGACCCGTCAGTGCTACACGCATACGTGCGCCCGGCGGCTCGTTCATTTGTCCGAAGACCATGGCTGTTTTCTTGATAACGCCTGAATCGCTCATTTCGTAGAAAAGGTCGTTCCCTTCACGAGTACGCTCTCCTACACCGGCGAATACGGAAATACCGCCGTGCTCTTGCGCGATGTTGTTGATTAATTCCTGGATTAATACGGTTTTACCTACGCCGGCGCCGCCGAACAATCCGATTTTACCGCCCTTGATGTAAGGAGCGAGCAGGTCAACAACCTTAATTCCCGTTTCAAGAATTTCAACCTCAGTTGAAAGCTCATCGAATGAAGGAGCTGATCTGTGGATCGGGTCCTTTTGAGCATCCGCAGGCAGCGGTTCATTTAAATCAATTTTATCTCCCAGTACGTTAAATACGCGTCCGAGAGTCACATCACCGACAGGAACGGAAATCGGCGCACCTGTATCAACAGCTTCCATTCCGCGCTGAATTCCGTCCGTAGATGCCATGGCAATTGTACGGACTGTATCATCGCCTAAATGAAGAGCAACCTCTAGCGTTAGGTCGATGCCTACTTCATTTTCGCCTGTAGCTGGCTGTGAAACTTTAATCGCATTATAAATCGCAGGCAAGTGGCCGTCCTCGAAACGTACGTCGACAACCGGTCCAAGCACCTGACTTACGCGTCCTTTCTTCATCGCTATCCCTCCTGACAAAATCTTTCTATTCTAAAGCGGCTGCACCGCCGACAATTTCGGTAATTTCTTGTGTAATCGCCGCTTGACGCGCGCGGTTATATGAAAGCGAAAGTGAATCAATGAGTTCTTTCGCATTATCAGTCGCATTTTTCATTGCTGTCATTCTCGCAGCGTGTTCACTTGCTTTACTGTCAAGAAGCGCGCCGTAAATTAAGCTTTCCGCATATTGAGGAAGCAGCACTTCGAGCACCTCTTCTTCATCCGGTTCGAACTCGTATGAAGCCGTGCGCTTCCCGCCGCTCGTTCCGAAATCCGTTAAAGGCAGCACTTTTTTCTCCGTCACTTCCTGTGAAATCGCACTGACGAAATGGTTATACACCAAATGCAGTTCATCAAAAGCGCCGTCGATAAACATTTGTACCGTCTGACGGGTCAAATCTTTAATCTGAGCAAAAGTGACCTCGTCGCCAAGCCCCACTAACTCAGACAAAATCGGCATTTCCCGTTTTTTGAAGAAATCGCGGCCGACTCTGCCGATTGCAATCACCGTGTATTCATCTTTAGACTGATGGCGTTCTTGAATGGTGCGGTAAGCGTTTCGCAAAACCGAACTGTTAAACGCACCCGCAAGCCCGCGGTCAGACGTAATGACGAGATACGCCGTCTTTTTCACTTCTCTTGAGACAAGCATCGGGTGTTTCGCGTTTTTCGCGCCTTTTCCGACGTTAAACACAACCTCCTGGATCTTATCCATATACGGAGCAAATGACTTCGCGTTGGTTTCCGCACGGTTCAGCTTCGCAGCGGATACCATCTGCATGGCTTTTGTAATCTGGCTTGTTTTTTTCGTTGACGTGATCCTTGACTTAATATCGCGTAATGAGGCCAAAGATTTCACCACCTTTATTCTTCATTTGCGTAAAAAGAGAGAAAAAGAGAACCTTTTTCTCTCATCTTCTAAGGGTTAGTTGCTTGGTGCAAATGTGCGTTTGAAACCTTCGATTGCAGCTTTGAAGTCTTCATCAGCAGGAAGGTTTCCTGTTTTCGCAATGCCGTCAAGCAGATCTTTATGGTTTTGATCAAGGTACATGTAGTACTCTTCTTCAAAACGTCTGATATCCGCAACCGGAATATCATCAAGATATCCTTTTGTCAGCGCATAAAGAATGGCTACCTGTTTTTCAACCGGAAGCGGTTTATTCAAGTCTTGCTTCAGCACTTCAACTGTACGCGCACCGCGGTTCAGTTTCGCCTGAGTCGCCTGGTCAAGATCAGATCCGAATTGGGCGAACGCTTCAAGTTCACGGTATGAAGCCAGGTCAAGACGCAATGTTCCCGCTACCTTTTTCATCGCTTTGATTTGGGCTGATCCGCCGACACGGGATACGGATAATCCGGCATTGATCGCAGGACGCACGCCTGAGAAGAATAGGTCGGATTGAAGGAAAATCTGTCCGTCAGTAATGGAAATGACGTTTGTCGGGATATAAGCGGAGATATCTCCTGCTTGTGTTTCGACGAACGGCAGCGCCGTAATTGATCCTGCGCCTTTTGCGTCACTCAGCTTGGCTGCGCGCTCAAGCAGACGGGAGTGAAGATAGAATACATCCCCGGGGAATGCTTCACGGCCCGGCGGACGGCGAAGAAGCAATGACAGCTCACGGTAAGCGGCCGCTTGTTTGGATAAATCATCATATACGACGAGAACGTGCTTGCCGTTGTACATGAATTCTTCACCCATTGTCACCCCTGCATACGGTGCAAGGTACAGAAGCGGAGCCGGCTGTGAAGCGGACGCTGTCACGACAATCGTGTAATCAAGCGCGCCATGCTTACGAAGTGTTTCCACCACGCCGCGCACTGTAGATTCTTTTTGACCGATCGCTACGTACACACAGATCATGTCTTGATCTTTTTGGTTTAAGATTGTATCAATCGCAACAGATGTTTTACCTGTCTGACGGTCACCGATAATCAGCTCACGCTGTCCGCGGCCGATCGGAATTAACGCGTCGATCGCTTTGATACCCGTTTGCAGCGGCTCATGTACCGATTTACGGTCCATTACGCCTGGAGCCTGGCTTTCGATCGGACGTGTTTTGCTTGTCAGAATCGGACCCAGTCCGTCTACCGGCTGTCCGAGCGGGTTGACGATACGTCCGATTAATTCTTCACCTACAGGAACTTCCATGATGCGGCCCGTTCTTTTGACCTCATCACCTTCACGGATATCTCTGTAAGGTCCTAAGATAACGATACCTACGTTGGATTCTTCAAGGTTTTGAGCCATACCCAAAACGCCGTTTGAAAACTCAACAAGTTCACCGGCCATACAATTGTCAAGGCCGTGCACACGCGCAATACCGTCTCCGACTTGGATGACTGTACCTACGTCATGAACTTCAATTTCAGATTGGTAATTTTGAATTTGCTGCTTTATCAGCGTGCTAATCTCTTCAGCTTTGATGCTCACTTAGGTTTCACCCCTTCTATCGATTTCCTCCGGCAAGTTGACGTTCCATGCGCTCAAGCTTTCCGCTTACGCTTCCGTCATAAATCCGGTTTCCAATGCGGACTTTAATGCCGCCTATTAAATCCGTCTGCACTTCATTTCTGATTCTGAGCGAAGCGATTCCGGCTTTTTTTGCAAACACTTGAGACAATGATAACATTTCCGCTTCTGACAGCGGTTTTACTGAATAAACAACCGCGTCCTCTGTCTGACGGGCCTGATTGGCAAGTTTGATAAACTCGTCTGTGAGATCAGGCACAATCGAAGACCGGCGGCGGTCAATCAGAAGAAAAATCGTATGCAGCACAGACTCAGACAGTGCGCCGAACGATTGCTGAATCAGCTCTTTTTTCTTAGCGGCCGATACCTTCGGATGGCTTAACACTTCCTGTAATCCGGCTTCGTTCCGGAACACTTCTTTTAGCACGGTAAGCTCTTCTTCGATTTCATTGATTTGAGAAGTCTCAACGGCAATGTCGAAAAGCGCTGACGCGTATCGTTTAGAGACAGCAGATCCACTCATCGGCTTTCTCCTACCTCTTTAAGATAGTCCTGAATCAGTTGTTCCTGGGCTTGTTCATCAAGCTCTTTTTCAATCACTTTCGATGCGATTAAGACAGAAAGTGATGCGACTTGCTCGCGAAGTGCGGAAACCGCTTGTTCTTTTTCTTTGACAATTTCGGTTCTCGCCGCTTCTTTCAATCTTTCAGACTCGGCGCGTGCAGCCTGGATAATGTCTTCCTTCTGCTTTTCACCCAGTTTTTTCGCATTTTCAATGAGTGATTGTGATTCCTGTTTCGCTTCTTTTAAAAGAACGCGCTGCTCTTCAATCAGCTTCTGCGCTTCTTTATTTCTTTCTTCAGCGGACGTAATTTCGCCGGCGATATGATCTTCACGCTGTTTCATTATATTTAATAGCGGTCCAAGAGCGAATTTCTTGAGAAGCGCTAATAAAACTAGCATAGCTAACAATTGGAATAGGATATCTCCGCCGTTAAACGACAGTCCTAATTCAAGAGGTAATTGAGACATCTACTACGGCAACTCCCTTCTGCAGGTTTTCTCTGCTGATAAAAAGCCGTTTCGGGACGGCCTGCTTATCAGACATAAAGCAATGGCGAAGGTTCTCTTAGAGTGATCTTCGCCATTTTTAGTTCATATAAGGCTTTTTTGCTTAGCCAAAGAACGCTAAGAACGCGATAACGACAGCGATAATCGGAAGGGCCTCAACCAATGCGATACCCATGAACATAAGAGTTCTAAGTTCTTTTCCTGCTTCCGGCTGACGGGCGATTCCCTCTACCGTACGTGAAACGATCAGACCGTTACCAATACCTGCACCAAGTGCACCTAAACCGATTGCAATTGCAGCTGCTATTAAATTCATGAAAAAGTTCCTCCTTTAAAATGTTATCCGAATGGATATATGATTTTAATGATCATGACTGATTTTGTGTGACATGTACACCATCGTCAGCATCGTAAAGATAAATGCCTGGATGGTACCGATGAACAAGCTGAATGCCTGCCATGCAAGCATCGGAATAATGGCTCCGACTGTGCCGACCAAACCGAGAAAGAAACTGTTTGAGTAGAAATTCGTCGCCAGATTCGCAAGCAGGCCAAGAAGAATTTCCCCGGCGAAAATGTTACCGTAAAGACGAAGTCCGAGTGTCAGCGTATTCGCAAACTCCTCAATGATCTTCATCGGGAACATAAGCGGAACCGGTCTGAGGTAATCCTTAGAGTATTCCTTCAAACCTTTCATCTTCACGCCGTAATAGTGCGTTAACGACACAACCATAACGGCTAGAGTCAGAGTAATAGCCGGATCGGCCGTCGGTGATTTCCACCAAAGCTCGTGTCCGACCGTTACAGAAAACGGCAGCCCCAGCATATTTGATACAAATATGTACATCAGCAAGGTTACACCAAGCGCCAAGAAGTTAGCCCCTGTTTTTAAATCCATTGTACTGCCTATAATATTGCGGACAAAATCAACAATCCATTCCATGAAGTTCTGGGCTTTTCCCGGACGGATGGACAGCGTTCTCGTAGTGAGAATCGCAATCAGCAGCACAATCACACTTGCCACAGTAATCATCAGAATGTTTGTCAGATTAAAAGTAAGACCAAACAAATCAATAGTTCTGTAATCGTGATTCAATGGGTTTTCACCTCTCTTCCATTGATGAACGTTTGAGCTGAATAATGGAATCTATCATAATGACGGGATAAATTGTCATTAATCCAATAATCACACTTGCCACACTGACTTTATCGGGATATTTAAAGGCGACAGCCATCGCAAGTATCGCATTGCACCAACGCGCTGCGCTCCCGAGTGATCGTATGGACTTTCCTTTCGCCACGGCCTTGTCAAAAGCATTCATTCTTCTGGTCAAGAGCCACAAATTAAACAAACTGAAAACAGTTCCCAAAAAGAGGCCTAAAAAAACAGTTTTATACGCCGTAAGACCATATCCCAGCAAATAGATTGCTAAGATTACAAATACATATCTCCGTTGTCTGCTGAATGTAAGATTGGGATCGTCCATCAACTATCTGTCTCCTGATGAAAATGTAATATAATTCCTGGATACGGCAAAACATGCGGTTAACCCTTGCAGAAGGCCTTTTTTGTCCGCAAAACGGCCTGTTCGAAAAAACCACTCATCCTCCTGATGCCACGGGATGCTGTTTCATTCGCTTAGATAAATCCTCATATAACGGGTTTTTTGGAGGATTTAAAATGAGGATGGATACTAGAAATGAAAGGAATGAAAACCTTCTCATAATACCCTCGTTTAGCATACAATAGCCCCTAACATGTGTCAATCTGTTTAAAGTTAAAAAACTTTTTATACCGAAAGCATACACAGAATGTTCACAAATTCACCTATAAATGTATGAACTCTGCCCATTCAGCAAATATCTGGATAAAAAAAGAAAACCCCTGAATGAGGTTTTCCGATTTATTTGGTTCCGTACAGTCTGTCACCCGCATCACCGAGGCCCGGAACGATATAGCCTTTTTCATTCAGTTTTTCATCAAGGGCGGCGATATAAATATCAACGTCAGAATGGTGTTTCTGCAGCTCTTCCACGCCTTCCGGAGCCGCTACAAGACACATAAAACGAATGTTTCTCGCGCCGCGCTTTTTCAGACTGTTTATCGCTTCCACCGCAGAGCCTCCCGTAGCAAGCATCGGATCCACGACAATAAATTCGCGTTCTTCTACATCAGAAGGAAGCTTGACATAGTATTCCACCGGTTTTAAGGTTTCCGGATCACGGTATAATCCGACATGTCCCACTTTAGCGGCCGGGATTAATTTCAGCATGCCGTCAACCATTCCGAGACCCGCTCTCAGGATCGGCACGATACCGAGTTTCTTCCCTGAAATCACTTTGGATGTCGCTGTTTGAACAGGTGTTTTCACTTCCACTTCTTTAAGAGGAAGATCACGTGTAATTTCAAACGCCATCAGTGATGCGACTTCGTCCACAAGGTCTCTGAAATCCTTTGTGCCTGTATTTTCATTCCGAATATATGTCAGCTTATGCTGGATTAAAGGATGATCAAATACGTAAACCTTTCCCATACTGTGTTCAGCTCCTTTTTTGTTGTCCGAGTGACTTTTTCACACTTCTATTGATTCTACAGAAAAAGACAAACAGTTTCAAGAAAATCATAAAAAAACCCGCCGGATTAAGGTTCCGGCGGGTTTCTTCCTTATTAATAGTCCAGTTCTTTATATAAAGGAAACTTTTCAGTCAAGGCAGATACGCGCTGTCTCGCTTCTTCAAGTTTTGCTTCGTCTTCATGATGTTTCAGTGCGAGGCCGATGATGGCGCCGACTTCTTCAAGCGCGTCACCGTCAAAGCCGCGGCTTGTCACAGCTGCCGTACCAAGACGGATTCCGCTTGTGACGAACGGTTTTTCCGGATCGTAAGGGATCGCGTTTTTATTAGATGTAATGCCGATTTCATCAAGAACGTGTTCAGCGACTTTTCCGGTCAGACCGAGAGAGCGGAGGTCGACAAGCACAAGGTGGTTATCCGTTCCGCCTGATACGAGCTGAATGCCCTCTTTGTTCAGAGACTCAGCCAGGCGCTTCGCGTTCGAGATGACGTTTTGCGCATATGTTTTGAAATCATCTTCAAGCACTTCTCCGAAAGAAACGGCTTTGGCCGCGATGACATGCATAAGCGGTCCGCCTTGGATTCCCGGGAAAATGGATTTATCAATCTTTTTGCCGAACTCTTCACGGCAAAGGATCATTCCTCCGCGGGGTCCGCGAAGTGTTTTGTGAGTCGTTGTCGTTACAAAGTCAGCGTAAGGAACCGGATTCGGATGAAGACCGGCTGCGACAAGACCCGCGATATGCGCCATGTCTACCATGAAGTAAGCGCCGACTTCATCAGCGATTTCGCGGAATTTTTTAAAGTCGATCGTGCGGGGGTACGCGCTCGCTCCGGCAACGATGAGTTTCGGCTTATGCGCCAGCGCTTTTTCACGCACATCTTCATAATCTATATATTGCGTGTCTTTATCGACACCGTATTCTACAAAGTTGTATTGAACGCCGCTGAAATTAACCGGGCTTCCGTGTGTTAAGTGGCCGCCGTGGGAGAGGTTCATCCCGAGCACCGTGTCGCCGTGCTCTAAAATCGTGAAGTAAACAGCCATGTTCGCCTGAGCGCCTGAGTGCGGCTGAACGTTTACATGCTCAGCTCCGAAAATCTCTTTCGCGCGGTCGCGGGCGATGTCCTCGACGACATCAACATGCTCACAGCCGCCGTAGTAGCGTTTGCCGGGGTAGCCTTCAGCATATTTGTTTGTTAAAACAGAGCCTTGTGCTTCCATTACCGCTTCCGTCACGAAGTTTTCAGAAGCAATTAATTCGATCTTAGTCTGTTGACGCTTACGCTCATCTTTGATGGCGTTAAACACTTGTTTGTCTTGTACAGGTAAATGTTTCATCAGCGAGATCCTCTCCTATCCGTTTCCTGTTCTTTATTTTTACCACCCTTATTGTACATGGTTTTTCAGGTGAATGTAACAGCTTATTTAAAAAAATCACAAAATTTAATTAGAAAACACGAACATTATATAGGAAAAGTATTTTCATCATTCGCATTCATAAACGGCGCGAATCCCGCCTATCAGCTTCGGCCTTGTCCGGGCCATCGTCACATGTGCTTCTCCAAGCTCACGGCTCGATATCCGGACAGGGACGGCAACGGGTTTCAGATGCATGCCGATGAACGTATCGCCGATGTCAATCCCGGCGTCAGCCTGAATCGATTCGGCGAGCACGGGAGAACGCATCTGCCGGTATGCATAAGAGGCCATCGCTCCGCCCGCTTTCGGGACGGGGACGGCTGAAACAATGGGGAGCCTGAACCGCTCGGCCGTTTCCGCTTCAATGACAAGCGCCCTGTTTAAATGCTCGCAGCATTGAAAAGCAAGATGCACACCCGTTTTTTCCTTAAACCGGTTAAGTCCGCCGTATATCAATTCAGCCCAATCCCCGCTTCCGGCGGTGCCGATCCGGCTTCCGGCGGCTTCACTTGTACTGCACCCGATCACCAGCAGACTGCCGTCCGTCAGTCCTGCCTGCTCTTGAAACTCAGTCAGCATGTCCGTCCATTTTTGCTTCATCTCTTCCATTGTCCAGCACCTCTTACAGATTTTTTTCTTCGTAATCTGCGATTTTGCCGATCCGCCGTTCGTGGCGGCCGCCCGTAAATTCAGTCGTCAGCCAGACTTTTGCGATTTCGCGCGCCAGCCCCGGGCCGATGACGCGTTCGCCCATCGCAAGAACATTCGTGTCATTGTGTTCACGCGTCGCTTTTGCGCTGAAGGTGTCATGGGCAAGCGCACAGCGTATGCCCTTTACCTTATTTGCGGAGATGCTCATGCCGATGCCTGTGCCGCAAATTAAAATTCCCCTGTCAGCTTCGCCGTTCACCACTTTTTCCGCTACCGGAAAAGCGTAGTCTGAATAATCGACAGAGCCGGCGCCGCATTCACAGCCCATATCAATGTATTCAATCTGCAATTCATCCAAAAGACTTTTTATTTCTTCGCGGATATGGACGCCGCCGTGATCTGACGCAATAGCTACTTTCATTCATTTACCTCCTAGGTATGGCTGGGCGAAGACAGCCCAGTGTGCTTGTCCTTTTTATTACGAAATCCGTTGATTTCATTCTACTCTTTCACATTCGTTTTGCAAATGACCTGTTTGCAGATTTTCTGACATATTACTTGCTTTTTCCGTCAAGCAATTGATCAGCCAAAAGGGTCAGCAGCTCCTCCAGTTCGTCCCGCGTCTGTTTATAAACATCAAGCGGACCGCCGAACGGATCAGAGATATCGCCGTTTTCCCCCGTTACGTATTCTTTAATGGTAAAGACTTTGCCCCGACTGTTTTGATATCGGCCTTCAATCAGCTGTTTGTGCTGTTCAGTCATCGCCAGCACCAGATCAGCCGTCTCGATATGTTCTTCCGATAAGGGAGATGAACTGTGATTGAGAGCGATCCGTTTTTCAAACAGCGCTTCTACGGCATGGGCCGACGCTTTTCCGTGCGGAGACGCGAATACGCCGGCCGAGCTTACGCTGACATCCAGCCCTTTCGTTTCTGCAATGGATTTAAAAAGAGCCTCAGCCATAGGACTGCGGCACGTATTGCCTGTACATACAAAGATTATTTTCATGTCCGTCACCTCTTACTGCCTATTATAAATGAAGAAAAAAGAAACGGCATCTTCGTTTCTTTTTTTACGTATCTTATATCGGTAAAAGCAGTTTCAGCCCGAATCCGATCAAAATGGCTCCGCCAAGCGCTTCGCTGTAGGAGCCGAGCCACGACTGCACCTTTCTTCCCGCCAAAAGGCCCGCCCATGTTAAAACGGTGCTGAAAACCCCGAACAGCGTAACGGCCAGAAACGGATTGGAGCCGTTCATCCCGAGACTGAGCCCGACAGAAAAGCTGTCCAGACTGACACCGACCGCAAACAGCAACAGTCCCGAGCCTGCCGGAGATATGAGCGGCCCGTCTGATTGTTTAAACGCGGCAATGATCATCTGCACCCCTAAAATGAAAAGAAGAGATCCGCCGATGTAAACGGCGAGCATCCCCAGAAAACCGGACAGCAGATGCCCGGCCGCCATTCCCGTAAGCGGCATCATGACATGAAACAGCCCGATGACAACCCCTATATGAAAAATCTGTTTTTTCTTCAGCTGAATCATTCCCATCCCGAGCCCGACGGAAAAGGCATCCGTCCCCAAAGCAAATGCCATGATGCTTAAGGAGACAAGTTCCCCGATGAATAGATTCGACATGAAATAAAAACCCCCTTGGACGTGCCCGCTTGTTTAGCTTATGCATGTCCGATAAGGGGTAGAACAAGTTAATGGATAACGGTGCCGCCTGCGGCTTTCATCAGCCTGTTCATAATGGCGAGCCCCACTCCGGTATCCGGAAAGGACTCAGAAATAATCATGTCCACTTCCGCTTCATCAAAGCTGCGGAGCGCATCGTATAAGGCGGACGCCACTGTTTCAAGGTCGGCGCGTCTGCCGCAGACCTTGATATAATCAGCCTGGTAACTATCGGCGTTCTCTTCTGTTGTCAGAATGCCGATTCGTTTCCCCCGGCTTTTATATGTGTCTGCCAGTTCTTGAATTCTCCGGGCGCCGCCGTCGGCAATAGCCATCGGTGCAGAAGGCGCGTAATGTGTATATTTCATACCCGGAGAAATAGGAACCTCATCTTCTTCGGTCAGCCCTTTATCCACAAGAACCGGACCGGCGGCGGATTCAATCTGCTCTTTTGTCACGCCGCCCGGACGAAGCAGCACGGGCTGTTTCCCCGTACAGGACAGAACGGTTGATTCCACTCCGATTCCCGTCGCGCCGCCGTCCACAATACCGGCAATGCGGCCGTTTAAATCATGAGCTACATGCTCGGCCTTCGTCGGGCTCGGTTTTCCTGATAAATTGGCGCTCGGCGCTGCGATCGGCAGTCCGGCCGAGCTGATGAGGGCTAATGCTACCGGATGATCAGGCATTCTGACCGCTACCGTCTCAAGTCCCGCGGTGACACGGGGTGACAGCACACCGGGCTTACACGGCAGGACAAGGGTCAGCGCCCCCGGCCAGAATAGCTTCATAAGCTTTTTCGCCGTCTCAGGAATATGGCTGATAAAACGATCAAGCTGGCTGATATGGGATATATGCACAATCAGCGGATTATCGCTCGGCCTTCCTTTCGCCTCATATATTTTCGTCACGGCTTCCGTATTTTCAGCGTTAGCGCCCAGTCCGTAAACGGTTTCTGTCGGAAAAGCCACAACCTCATTCTGCCGGAGCAATTCCGCGGCTTGTGTAATCTGGGGATCGGTTGTGGATAATTCGCGCGAACAATCCACAAACCATCTTCTTGTTTTCATGTATAACCAAACTCCTTATTTTAAAGCGGTAAAACTTTATTTTCTCTCGTGTATTCCTTTTGAAAGTATAAAAGATGTCCTTTAATAAAACAAGTGTTATCCACAAACTGTGGACAACACTTTTTAATAAGTGGATAACCTTGTGTATAAGTTAGATCAGGCAGAGGTTTTCACCATTAAAAACGAACCTTCTGTGCATAACGAATTGCGGAAATGTTCGGACGTATACAGTTCATCAGGCGCATCGGCGCACGCTTCAAATCCCATCAGATTCAGAAACTCAGCAGATGAGGGCTGATTGGCGACTAAGTAGACATCTTGAATCTCATGTTTTTTGCACAGCACATCCATACTTTGAAACAGTGTAACGA
This sequence comes from Bacillus sp. N1(2025), assembly GCF_053470005.1. Lineage (NCBI taxonomy): Bacteria > Bacillati > Bacillota > Bacilli > Caryophanales > Bacillaceae > Bacillus > Bacillus sp. N1(2025). The sequence continues at coordinate 394,155 of NZ_JBLTJB010000002.1, read as the reverse complement.
TATGGCTTTGATTCAGCCTGTCCGACATGACGAGTGAACGGAGAAGCCCTTTTCCGCCGCTGAATTTTTCGATCCCGAGACAGGCGGCAATCTTTTTTTCACTGTCTTCCAGCACGATAAACCGGCTGATCTGCTGATCGATTTCCGCATGTGCCGTATCAGCCTTTTTCAAAAAGGCCTCCAGCGCCTCCGTATCTTGATCTCTTGCCACTCTCAGCTGATAAAACATATATTTCCCTCCGTTTCGATCAACTCTTTCTTCCAATCTATGAATCGAATCCGGATTTATGCCTTTTGCTTTTAGGAAAATAGATCTGAAATCCAATCGACGAGGAAAAACTTCACTTCCGTATCATCGTCATCTTTCTTTTCTTTCTTCGCTTTATCAGCCTTTGCTTTTACGTCATCCAGCACTTTTTTAGTCTGTTTCTGCGTTTCTTCCTGCTTCTGTCCGCCGTCTTCCTGATCTTTCACCGCTTCGCCGTTTGAGAAATCAAGGAAGCACAGCGGCGGAAACAAGACGCACCACCAGTTGGCGCCCTCGCCATTGCCGAGTGTAATTAAAATCGCTTCATATTTTCCGGCCGGATAGACCATATTGCCGTACAGCTTTGTCGGAAACGAGATTTTATTGAATTGAACTGAAACGGATTGATGCGCACCCTTTTCTTTCATCGTTTGTTTGGCGATTTCTTTAATTTCAGGAAGCTTCGAACGAATGAGCCGCCGCGCTTCTTCAATGGAAGTGATATCTTTCACCCAGTCCGTGATTTGCTTGTTTACAGCATCTCTGATCTGGCGCTTGAGCTTTTGATCCTCATCGTTATCACTGTTGGCCAAAATCCTGAGCCGGATCGCTTCATCCGGTATGACGACGGGCTCATCGGCTGATGCCCGCGCTGTTTCTTCTTTTGTCAAACCCGCAAGCGCTCCTGATAATAAAAGAAAAATATATATGCAGATCATCATTGTCTGTTTCATCGGTCCCCACCGTTCCTCTCCGTGCTTTTTTTATCTAGTCCCATTATGGACATGACGGAAAAGGTTTAAACCGGCGGGAAGAAAAAAATCTAGCAAGCTGATAATCTGCATTGACAGATTCAAAATATGGTACGATATTATTTTGATAGGAGGTTTTCAGATGAAATATAATTACACCGTGCTGCTGTCGGCGGCATGTATGTCTGTCATTTATTCTATTTTGTATGTTCATCAATTCATTATCGCGGCTTTCATTTCGATGGCGTTTTATTTTTTGTTTCCTTATTTGATTTTTGCGCTGCCGCTTCAATACTTTCTGAATAAAAAGCCGAAGAGATTTCATCCGCTGTATTTTCTTTATTATTTAGGGGTGTCATTCATTGCAAACGGGATCATCTTCGGTCTTTTGCAGCCGTCAGGCCAATCTCTGTTTTCTAATTCAGCCTTTTATATCTTTGCGGTTTTAACAGCCGTCGTCTATTGGGTATGGGATTCCGTATTGCTGCAAAGACAAAATCCGGCTACAGAAGCGTAATCAGCAGACAGCCGGCTGAAGGGAGAGCGGCGCAAAAGAAAACGGCGGCCATCTTTAAACGGGCGTGCCGTCCTTCTTCTGTTTCAGAATGATAATTGGCCCGCTGCTCCGCTCCGCTTACGGCCAACCCGGAAACGATGATCGCTGTGACGATAAGAACAGCCGTAACGGCGCCGAAAATGATGTCAACGCCAAACGGCAGAACAAACCCCGCCGCATAAGCTGCGGCGGCGAGTACACATCCGAAGGCGAACGCTTTTTTCAAGGCGGATGCCCCTTTCATTTTCTTTCCATTGTAACAAAAGCCCGCCGTGTGCGTCACCGGCGGGCTTTTTTCATGATGTGATGACTGCGGATACTGTTCTGTCTTTTCCGTTGATGTCCTGTACGACTTCCACTTCCGCATTCGGAAAGGAATGACGGAACAGGTCTTTCACGGCTTTTCCCTGATTATATCCGATTTCAAAGACGACAAGCGCTTTATCTTTCATGACAAGAGGCAGCTCCTCCATAAACCGCTTGTAGAATTTCAAACCGTCACCGCCGTCCGTAAGAGCATGAAGCGGCTCATGGAAACGGACGATATCCGACAAATCCGCCATTTCTTCTTCAGAAATATACGGCGGATTGGAAACAATAATATCCGCTTTTTTTCCTGATGAAATAAAAGGAGTTAACAGATCTCCCTGCAAAAAGCACACGTCCGCTCCGAGGTTTTGCGCATTTCTTTCCGCCACCTGCAGCGCTTCTTTTGAAATATCCGAAGCCGATACTGAAAAATGTCCGCATTCAAGGGCGAGCGTCACCGCAATGGCTCCGCTCCCCGTACCGATATCAATGACGTTCAGGCGTTCTGCCTCGGAAAATGCCCGCTTCTGTCTGTCCAGCAGATGAAAGACGACTTCTTCCGTTTCCGGACGCGGAATGAGAACATCGTCATTCACAAAAAATTCCCTGCCGTAAAACTGTTCTTTCCCGATAATATATTGAATCGGAATACCTTCTTTATGCATCTCCACGTGCCGTCTGAATCGATAAAGCTCGTCCTCGCCGACGGTCTCCTGCAGACTTGCGAGAAGTTTGCTCCGATCCATTCCGGTATCATTTAACAGCAGCAGCTCGGCCGCGTTTTTTTCTCTTCCCGCTTCGGTTAAATAAGAAGAAGCCCAGCTTAGGGCTTCAAAAACGGTCTTCATCTTAATTTTCCGCCTGCTGGAGCTTGCTTGACTGGTCTTCTACGATTAACGCTTCAACCACTTCATCAAGCTTGCCTTCCAGGATTTGATCCAGCTTTTGAATCGTCAGGCCGATGCGGTGATCCGTCACACGGTTTTGCGGGAAATTGTATGTGCGGATACGCTCGGAACGGTCGCCTGAACCGACGGCTGATTTGCGGGTCTGATCATATTCAGCCTGAGCTTCCTGCTGGAATTTGTCATAGATTCTGGCGCGGAGCACCTTCATCGCTTTTTCTTTGTTTTTAATCTGAGATTTTTCATCCTGACAGGATACGACGACACCGGTCGGTAAATGCGTCAGGCGTACGGCCGACATCGTCGTGTTTACGCTTTGTCCGCCCGGTCCGCTTGATGCAAATGTATCGACGCGGATGTCTTTTTCGTGGATGTCCACTTCTACTTCTTCCGCTTCAGGAAGACACGCCACCGTCGCCGTGGATGTATGAATACGGCCGCCTGATTCCGTTTCCGGAACACGCTGTACGCGGTGCGCGCCATTTTCATACTTCAGCTTGGAGTATGCGCCTTTTCCCGTAATCATAAAGATGATTTCTTTGTAACCGCCCGTTCCGGTCACGTTTGCTTCCATGACTTCAGTCTTCCAGCCTTGGATTTCGGCGTAACGGGAGTACATTCTGTAGAGATTTCCCGCAAACAGCGCGGCTTCTTCTCCTCCCGCTGCTCCGCGGATCTCCATGATTACGTTTTTGTCATCGTTCGGGTCTTTCGGGATGAGGAGCACTTTCAAACGCTCTGATAAGGTTTCCGTCTCTCCCTGCAGTTCGGAGATTTCTTCCTTCACCATTTCTCTCATATCGGCATCAAGCTTTTCCTCAAGCATCGCTTTCGCATCGGCAAGCTGTTCTGATGCGTCTCTGTATTGTCTATAGACTTCAACGGTTTCTTGTATATCAGATTGCTCTTTCGAATATTCTCTAAGCTTTTTCGGATCGTTGACCACTTCCGGATCACTTAAAAGCTCATTTAATTTTTCGTATCGTTGTTCAATTGACTGTAAACGGTCTAACACGGTCTTCACCTCTGTTTTCCTGTGCGTAACATTCTCATTATAGTATAGGGCTTATCGCCAGTCAAAAGCAATTCGCCTCTGTTATACTGAAGCAAAAAAGGAGGGGCGGATATGCTGAAATCCATCCACCATATAGCAATCATATGCTCTGATTATGAAAAGTCGAAAGCTTTTTACACCGAGATACTCGGTTTCGGCATTATAAAAGAAACATACCGAAAGGATCGCGGATCTTATAAACTTGATCTGGCGCTGGACGGCGCGTATGCGATTGAATTGTTTTCCTTTCCCGATCCGCCCGAACGGCCGACCAGACCGGAAGCCGCGGGTCTCCGGCATCTCGCCTTCACCGTAAACGATCTTGAAGCAGCCGTCAGGGAGTTAAAGGAAAAGGGCGTCGGCACAGAACCGATCAGAACCGATCCGCTGACGGGGAAACGGTTTACCTTTTTCTTCGATCCCGACAAGCTTCCGCTTGAATTGTATGAAGCGTAACGTTTTTTGAAGAAATGCCGCTTTCTTTGGCGAATTCCTTCTTGTTTTGTCTAACATGAAGGGAACGCCGCCTCATGGTCGAATACCTAGCAAAAAGGAGGTATGTGATCATGAATACAAACATGGCCGCGAAAGAGCTCGGTGTCTCCGCAAAAACGGTGCAAAGGTGGGTCAAGCAGCTGAATCTTCCGGCTGAACGGAATGAGCTCGGACATTATTCCTTTACACCTGAGGATCTTGATGTGCTGAAATCGGTCAAACGGCAAATTTCTGAAGGCACTGCCCTTCTGGATGTTCAAGTGCCCCGGCAGCCGAAAAAACGGACGGGCTTCATTTTGCAGCGTCCGAAAATCAATGGCGGCGCTGAACAAAGATTGGCAGAGCTGGAGCGCAAACTGGACATTCTCACGAAAGAGAAACAAGGTGAGAACCATCTGCTTTCAAGGATAGAGGAGCTTGAACGCCAGCTGAAACAAAAGGCGGATGAAGGGGTGTCTTATCAGCTTCTTCAGCACAGACGGGAAATTGACGACCTCAATTCCGAATTGCAGACATTGGCCTCCCGCATCCAGGAACTTGCCCAGACAGCTCCCCTCTCAGAAACAGCCGCTTCTTCAGAACATAAGAAACCCAGAAAAAAAACAAGATTTTCGCCTTTTAAATTTCAATTCTAATCAAAAAAGCTCCCTGAAACAGGGAGCTTTTCATTATGCAGTCAGCGCAATGATGATCGGCAGTGAGATTAGAGATAAAATCGCACTGATTACAAACGCGGACGCAGTTTCTTCCTCTTGTTTTTCGAAACGTGTGGCAATCATCGCCGCTACCGCAGATCCAGGGAATGCAACGAGCAATACCGCTTTCGTGATCTGGTCAGCCGGAAGTCCGACTGCAAGAGCGATCAAGTACATCAGCGCAGGCTGAACGGCAACTTTTAACAAAGCGATACCGAAAGCCGGCAGACTGAGCTTAATGTTGCGGATACCGACAGTTACACCGACGGCGAAGAGCGCAACACCTGATGTTGTGCTTCCGAGCTGATCAAGCATTTTTTCTCCCAAGCCAGGGAGTGTTACACCGCAGAGTACCAGAATGATACTGATAAGCGGTGCAGCCGCAAGCGGTTCGGAAAGACCGTGAAGAATAGACTTACCAGTCATTTTCCAGAAGTTCTCGTTTTCAGTGTCTTTTTTCTTAGATGACTCACCGACAGTAGCGATAATGATCGCAAGCGGGTCAAGGATGGCGTTAACCACGATACCCGTAACGGCGATAGGAATCGCTACTTCGCTTGCTCCGAATAAGCTTCCTAGTACGGGAATACCCATAAAAGCAAATGTCGGCTGTGCAGAGTTTAAAGAAAATACAGATGAATTCGTTAAATCATACTTGAAGATAAATTTGCAAACCAACAGAATGACGATAAAGAATCCGACAATCCCAATGATCAAAGCGACCATCAAAGGAACCTGTGATAAAAACGCACTTCTTGAAGTGGTTAAAATACTTGCGATAAAATGCGCCGGAAGCGCGTACTTCGTAACTAAGGTGCTTACCCCTTTTGCTGACTTCGCGTCATAACTTCCGAAGCGACCTGCGAACCATCCCAGCACGATCACGAAAAAGATCGGCGCCAGGAGGATTAAAATATCTAAGAAGCTCAAAATGTTCTCCTCCAAATCCTTAATGTCCGTATACTTTAGCCTTTACATAAAAGCTTTCCCTCGGACTGTAAAATTAATCGTAAAAATTATTTAGCGACAACTTGCTTATATTGCGGTTTCCACATTGCATCAAGAACGGCTTGTTCTACATTTTCAGGAATGCGGTTTGCCACGCCTTCTTTAATGGCAGTTTCCGCTACGGCGATCGCAACTTTAATTGAAACTTCTTGTAAGTCGCTCATGCTCGGCAGAAGGCCTGCACCCGGTGTTTCAAAATCAACGCTTTCTGCGATTGCGTCAGCAGTTGCCGCAAACATTGCAGGAGTAATCACTTTCGCTTCTACAACGATTGAACCGAGACCAAGTCCAGGGAACGCGAATGCGTTGTTAGATTGTCCGATTTCATGAGAAACGCCATTGTACTCTACATTGTCAAACGGGCTTCCTGTCGCCACAAGCACTTTGCCGTCAGTCCATTTGAAAAGATCGCTAGGAACGGCTTCAGCAAGCGGTGTCGGGTTAGACATCGGCATGATGACCGGACGCTCAACGTGTTTTGCCATTTCTTTGACGATTTCTTCACTGAACGCGCCGCTTTGGCCTGATGTACCGATTAAGATTGTCGGTTTCGCTTGACGGATCACTTCAATGAAAGGAATTTGTCCATTTTCATCGCGTTTCCAATCTTTAATTTCTTCAGCTGTGCGCAGGTACGGCTCTTGGAAATCAAGGATGTTTTCCATACCTTCTATTAACAAGCCTCTGTAGTCCATTGTGTAGAACGCTTTGTTGGCTTCTTCTTCAGAAAGACCGGCAAGCACCATAGTGTCTCGGATTTGGTCAGCGATTCCGATTCCGGCAGATCCCGCACCGAAGACAACCACACGCTGGTCTTTAATAGACGCGCCTGTTTTCTTCATAGCCGCAAGCACACCTGCAAGCGTAATCGCACCTGTTCCTTGAATGTCATCGTTGAATGTAAGAATTTCATGGTTGTATTTCTTCATGATATTGCGCGCGTTTTTGTTTCCAAGGTCTTCCCAGTGAAGAAGAGCTTTAGGGAAATATTTAAGCGCAGCTTTTACATAAGCGTCAACGAAAGCTTCGTAACGTTCGCCTTGGATACGTTCATGGCGGTTACCGATGTATAAAGGATCGTTCAGAAGTTTTTCATTGTTCGTACCGACGTCAAGAACGACAGGAATGACGCGGCTTGGGTCAATACCGGCAGCAGCTGTGTATACCGCTAATTTACCGATGGCGATGTTGATACCGCCTACACCCCAGTCACCGATTCCGAGGATGCTTTCTGAGTCTGTCGCAACGATCAGATCAATATCTCCGGCAGTGGCATGAAGGTTTTCAAATGCCTCTTCAATTCCTTCCACGTTGTCGATAGAAAGGTAAATCCCTTGAGGTCTTCTGTACTCATGGCTGTATTCTTGAATCGCTTCACCGACAGTCGGTGTGTAAACAACCGGCAGCATTTCACGAAGATGGTTTTGAAGCAATTTAAAGAAAAGAACTTCGTTACGGTTTTGCAAATCATTCAAATATACGTTTTGGCGAAGGCGGTCCGGCTGAGCTTGAAACTGCTCGTATGCGCGTTTTGCCTGCTCATCAAGAGACAGAATTGTCGGAGGAAGCAGCCCGTCTAATCCAAGGCTTTTTCTTTCTTCTGCTGAAAACGCAACACCTTTATTTAAAGTAGGGATAGATAGAACTTCTTTTCCTCTTAAAGTAGTTTCTAAGTTGCCTTCCTTCGTTACTTTAATATTATTCAAGAAAATCTCCTTCTTTCTTCAAATAGTTAACAAAGTTAAGTAATTACCCGTTTTGGCTAGTGTGATCGCGATCTGCTATATCTTTTTTTGACAATTATTCGAACAATGTCTCATAACTATTTACATTACTTAGTCATTTTATGCCTGTAAAAATGAAAATTCAAGAGATGAAAATTACTTAATTTTTTCATACTCTTTTTTAAGTTATTTAACTACAATTTTTGAAAAAACGTCAAAAAAACACCGGATTTTTTACCGATGTTTTCATGAAAAGGGTTATTTATCAGTCTGTTTTTTCGGCACTTCGTGATGATGTCTGCATCTCGCTTCGTATGACTCCGACGCGCCGACTAAAATGACCGGATCATCATAAGAAGCGGGCTTCCCGTCAATCAACCGCTGCGTACGGCTTGCCGGCGACCCGCAAACGGAGCAGACCGCCTGCAGCTTCGTCACCGATTCGGCAACCGCCATCAGATTCGGCACCACGCCGAACGGCTCTCCCCGGAAATCCATATCAAGTCCGGCCGCGATGACACGATAGCCTTTATCCGCAAGCGAGGATAAGTCGCCGATGATCGATTCGCCGAAAAACTGCACTTCATCTACCGCGATGACGTCCGTGCTTTCACTGATATGATCCCATATTTCAGCCGAAGACGAGATGACGTGGCTTGTCATGGATGTGCCGTTGTGAGAAACGACGGCCTCCTCGCTGTAGCGATTATCAATAGCAGGTTTGAACACCTTGACCTCCTGCTTCGCATATGTCGCTCTTTTCACTCTGCGGATCAGCTCTTCTGATTTCCCAGAGAACATGCTGCCGCATATCAGCTCAAGCCATCCGCTTTGCTTCATTATGTACATAGGCTATCCGCTCCCCTTTTTTTCCTGTTTATGGACATAAAAAACAGGCAAGAAGCAATTCTTGCCTGCCTGTAAAATCTATTATTACTTAAGACCGTATTTTTTGTTAAAGCGATCAACACGACCATCAGCAGAAGCGAATTTTTGACGTCCAGTGTAGAATGGGTGGCATTCAGAGCAAATCTCAACGCGTACCTCTTCTTTTACTGAGCCTGTTTCAAATTCATTTCCGCAAGCGCATTTAACTGTTGCTTTTTTGAAATTAGGATGAATTCCTGCTTTCATTGTATCCATCTCCTTCCGCCCTGAATCCCGTGTGGAAACAGAGTTATTATTCCGGAGTAATCCGGAACGCATATGAGAGAATTATATCAGTCATTTACTGCATTTGCAAATACATTTTTTATCAGCGGCGGGCTGATGATGAAAGGTTTGCCTGCTTCCATTCTTGGTTGATCAGATCGAAGAATTCTTGATTCGTTTTTGTTTTTTTCATTTTTCTCATAAACTTCTCTGCGAAGTCCGGAGAATCAGACATCGATTTGCGGATCGCCCATAGACGGTCAAGATGCTCTTTCGGCACGAGCAGCTCTTCCTTCCGTGTGCCGGAGCGGCGGATATCGATCGCCGGGAAAATCCGTCTTTCCGCAAGAGAACGGTCAAGGTGAAGCTCCATGTTGCCCGTTCCTTTAAACTCTTCATAGATGACGTCATCCATCCGGGAGCCCGTGTCTACGAGCGCAGTCGCCAAAATGGTCAGGCTGCCGCCCTCTTCAATGTTTCGCGCGGCACCGAAAAAGCGCTTCGGACGATGGAACGCAGCCGGGTCAATCCCGCCGGAAAGCGTACGTCCGCTTGGCGGGATAACGAGGTTGTAGGCCCGTGCCAGGCGGGTAATGCTGTCCATCAGAATGATAACGTCTTTTTTGTGTTCAACGAGACGCATCGCCCGTTCAAGCACAAGCTCCGCTACCTTAATGTGATTTTCCGGCACTTCATCGAACGTCGAGCTGACGACATCGCCCGCTACGGAACGTTCAATATCCGTTACTTCTTCCGGTCTTTCATCAATTAAGAGAACGATCAATTCAGCGTCAGGCTGATTTGTCGTAATGCTGTTAGCGATTTCTTTCAACAGCATGGTTTTACCGGCTTTCGGCGGCGCCACGATCAGACCGCGCTGGCCGAAACCGACGGGAGCCATCATATCGAGAATTCTTGTTGAGAGATAATTCGGTTTCGTCTCAAGCACCATTTGGCGGTCCGGATAAAGCGGAGTCAGCGCGGGAAAATGAACGCGCTCTTTCGCAGATTCCGGATCATCTCCATTTACCGCTTCAACGTGCAAAAGTCCGTAATAGCGTTCGTTTTCTTTCGGCGGACGCACCTTGCCGGATACTTTGTCACCGTTTCTTAAATCAAAGCGGCGGATCTGGGAAGCAGAAATGTAGATGTCTTCTGAGCTTGGCGAGTAATTAATCGGTCTGAGGAAGCCGAATCCTTCCGATTGGATGATTTCGAGCACGCCTTCCATAAACAGAAGATCCTCCTGCTCGGCGTTGGCTTTCAGAATGGCAAAGATTAATTCTTTTTTAGTCAGTTTGCTGTAGTAGGAGATTTTATAATGTCTGGCCAGTTCATATAGTTCTTTTAATTTCATATTTTCCAAAGAGGAAATAGATACGTCTTTCATAAAAACACCACGCTTTTCATAGTCAATGTATTGCTGTTTTCATTCAAATCGGCTGCTTCGCATGATTCCGCCAAAGCACATTCTTTTATAAAACGTTCAGGAACTTCTATCGGTAACACTTCCACCCATGATCGGCGCTTTTTTAAAAAAGGAATGTCTTAATGAGTTTTGAAGGAAGCGAGGACAAAAACTTGAGAAGATCAATATTTATATCGTCTGTATGCGGTAGAATTTGAAAATTTCCCAGTACTCAAAAGAAGGAATGACACAGAAAAATCGCAGCACTCTTTATTTTTACCTCATTTCAAAAAATTATTCAACTTAAATAATGCTTTGACATATAAATGATAGGGTTGACTCTTTATTGCAAAAGAAAAGCGGGACTTTCCGTCCCGCTTTTCTCTATTTATGGCCGGATCACAAGATTTGGTTTTTTCTTCAGGCTGTGTCTTCCGTCAACGAATCGGACCGTTCCTGATTTCGCCCGGATGACCAGACTTTCAGTCGTACCGACGGAGCCTTTGAACTGAACGCCTTTCAGCAGCTCTCCGTCCGTGACGCCCGTTGCGGCAAAAATGGCGTCATCCCCTCTCACAAGGTCCTCCATCCGGAGCACTTTGGATACATCAAGGCCCATTCGCTCACAGCGGGCCTGCTCTTCCGCACTTTGCGGCAGAAGCCTGCCTATGATTTCGCCGCCGAGCGCTTTTAACGCAACGGCAGACAGCACGCCTTCAGGAGCCCCGCCTGAACCGAAGAGAATGTCTACTCCCGTATGGTCAAAGGCCGTATTGATGGCGCCCGCGACATCACCGTCGTTGATCAGTTTGATTCTGGCGCCCGCCTCACGCAATTCAGAGATGATTTTTTCATGTCTGTCACGATTTAAAATGGTTGCCACGACATCTTCAATGTCTTTGTTTTTCGCTTTCGCAACGGCTTTTAAGTTATCAATGACAGGCGCTTCGATATCGATGCAGCCTACCGCTTCGGGACCGACCGCGATTTTTTCCATATACATATCCGGGGCGTTCAGCAGTGTTCCATGGTCGGCGACCGCGATCACCGTCAGCGCATTCCAGCCGCCGCTCGCTACGATGTTTGTGCCTTCAAGAGGATCGACGGCGACATCGACGCGCGGGCCGTATCCGTTTCCGAGCTTTTCGCCGATGTAAAGCATCGGCGCTTCATCCATCTCGCCTTCCCCGATCACGACCGTGCCTTTCATCGGCACCGTGTCAAACACGTCACGCATTGCGCTTGTCGCCGCATCATCAGCTTCATCTTTTTTCCCGCGGCCCATCCATCTGGCAGATGCTAAAGCCGCCGCTTCAGTGACTCGAACCAATTCCATCGATAAGCTTCTTTCCATTTCAACACGATCTCCTCTCAAAAGTCCGCATTTCTATGAATTTTGGAGCTGTTCTATCTCTTCGTCCGTCAGCCTTTGCCGCCAGATTGTGGCGCCCAGGCCTTCGAGTTTTTTCTCAAGATTGCTGTAGCCGCGGTCTAAATGCTCGAGACCGGTAATTTCGGTTACGCCGTCAGCCATGAGCCCGGCGACGACCAGACAAGCGCCTGCACGCAGATCGCTCGCCTTTACTTTTGCGCCCTGAAGCTCGGCCGGACCGGTGATAATGGCCGACCTGCCTTCCACTTTCATGTTGGCCCCCATCCGTCTCAGCTCATCTATATGTTTAAATCGGGCCGAGTAGATGGTGTCGGTTACGACGCTCGTGCCGCTGGCTCTCGTCAACAGAGATGTCATCGGCTGCTGAAGATCAGTCGGAAATCCCGGGTAAACAAGCGTTTTTACGTCGACCGGTTTTATCTGCTTCTGCCCGCCGAGCATAAGAAGCTGATCGTCACTCGTCTCAATGCGAAAACCCATTTCCCTGAGCTTCGCCGTTAAAGACTCCAAGTGAGTCGGTATGACATTATCAATAATGACTTCTTTCCCCATCGCGGCGCCGGCGATCATAAAGGTGCCCGCCTCAATTCTGTCCGGAATGATCGTATGCCTGCATCCGTGCAGCTCTTTTACGCCGTCGATTCTGATTACATTGGTTCCCGCGCCTTTGATCTTTGCGCCCATGCTGGTGAGCAATGTGGCCACATCAATAATCTCAGGTTCCTTGGCGGCGTTTTCTATCACGGTTTTACCTTCAGCCAGTACAGCGGCAAGCATGATATTGATCGTCGCTCCGACGCTGACGACATCTAAATAAATCCGTGCGCCTCTCAGCCTTTCGGCGCGCAGATAAATCGCGCCTTGTTCATTGGTGACTTCCGCCCCAAGCGCTTCAAACCCTTTGATGTGCTGGTCAATCGGCCGCGGCCCGAGATGGCATCCGCCCGGCAGTCCGATGACCGCCTGTTTGAAGCGGCCCAGCATCGCGCCCATTAAGTAATAGGAAGCGCGGAGTTTTTTCACTTTGCCGTTGGGAAGCGGCATGCTGATCATCGGGGAAGGGTCGACGACCATTTCTCCTTTTTCAAAATGGACGTTTCCGCCGATTTCTTTCAGCAGGTCACGCAGCGTTTCAATATCTGAGATCTCCGGAAGCCCTTCGATCGTTACTTCGGAATTTGCCAGAATGGTTGCGGGTATCAATGCAACGGCGCTGTTTTTCGCACCGCTGATATGTACGGTTCCGTTTAACGGATCGCCGCCGGCAATATTCAACTTTTCCATGATAGTCTCCTTCCATAAGAAGATAGCTGCGGAGCGTAAATAAAATGGCATTTTATTCTGTCTCTGCAAATAAAGCTCTTGTCCAAAATGTAGCCAATTCGAAGAGAAAGAATACAAGGACATTATAAAATAACAGGAAGAAAATAGCGAAGCTTTGCGGGGCATTTTTAACACAGGATGCACAGAGGCCCGCCGGGTTCACATTCCGGGGGAAACACACTCTTCACTTTGATACTGAAGGCCCGCTGCCAAACAGGAAAACATAAGGGTGCGGCAAACGGATGCAACCGGTTTGCCGCCCTTTCACCCTTATTTATTCCAGTCTGCCAAGAATTGCTCGATGCCTTTATCCGTTAACGGATGTTTCGTCAGCTGGTGAATGACTTTCAGCGGCATCGTACCGATATGCGCACCGCGTAAAGCGGCTTCAGTCACGTGCTGTGCATGACGGATGGAAGCTGCGATGATTTGTGTATCAATGTCATGAATGTCAAAAATCTGTCTGATTTCTGAAATCAGTTCAAGACCGTTATGGCCGATGTCATCCAGACGGCCTAAGAACGGAGATACATAAGTCGCCCCGGCTCTTGCCGCCAAAAGCGCTTGGTTGGCGCTGAAAATGAGCGTTACGTTTGTTTTAATGTTCAGGTCGCTCAGCGCTTTTACGGCTTTTAACCCTTCAGACGTCATCGGGATTTTCACCGTGATATTCGGTGCGATTTTCGCAAGTTCTTTACCTTCTTCAATCATTTCTTCAGCATTCAGGGAAATGACTTCCGCGCTTACTGATCCGCTCACGACTTCCGTAATCTCACGAAGTCTGTCATGGAAAGACACGTCAGCTTCTTTCGCCACTAAACTAGGGTTTGTCGTAACTCCGGCAAGAACGCCAAGTTCATAAGCTTCTTTAATCTCGTCAATGTTTGCTGTATCAATGAAAAATAACATAAGGAAAGCCTCCCCAGTAATAAATTTTCAGAACTGTAAAACATGATTGCGCTTTCTAAAGGTAAGACATAAAACCGCCTGTCAATGCTGTCAGGCGGTTTATGGATGTTACATTGGATTAAGCTTGGTTTGAAGAACCGAACTCACGCATTTTGCCGATAACCGTTTCTTTGATCGCTTCACGAGCAGGTCCAAGATATTTACGAGGATCGTATTCGTTCGGCTTAGCTGCCAATGTTTCGCGGACAGCTTTTGCAGAAGAAATTTGGTTTTCAGTGTTTACGTTGATTTTAGCCGTACCAAGTGAGATTGATTTTTTAATGTCGGCAGTCGGAATTCCTGTACCGCCGTGAAGTACTAACGGAAGGCCGGTTGATTTGCCGATATCTTCCATTTCTTTGAAACCGAGGTTCGGTTCGCCTTTGTAAGGGCCGTGAACAGAACCCAGTGCAGGTGCAAGGCAGTCGATGCCAGTGCGCTCTACAAGTTCTTGACACTCTTTAGGGTCAGCATAGATTACGCCTTCAGCGATCACGTCATCTTCCTGTCCGCCTACAGTTCCAAGCTCAGCTTCAACTGAAACGCCGTGGAAATGAGCAAGCTCAACCACTTTAGCTGTAGTTGCTACGTTTTCCTCAAACGGGTGGTGAGATGCGTCGATCATTACAGAAGTGAAACCTGCATGAATCGCTTTCGCACAAGATTCAAAGCTTGAACCGTGGTCTAAATGAATGGCGACAGGAACTGTCACTTTGTATTCTTCCATAAGAGCTTTAACCATGGCAACCACTGTTTTGAAGCCGCCCATGTAGCGTCCCGCGCCTTCTGAAACACCAAGAATAACCGGGGATTTTTCCTCTTCTGCTGCTTGTAAAATAGCTTGAGTGAACTCAAGGTTATTTAAGTTAAATTGTCCAACAGCATATCCTTTTTCTTTAGCTGTATTCAACATTTCCGTCATTGAAACTAAAGGCATGTCGAAAGTCCTCCTTATGTAGCCTGATTTGCTTCTTCTCGAAAAAAGCTTTCCACCTATAGCATGACCATAAAAACCTGTCATATGTAAAACAACAGATCGCTTTTTCTCCATCTCTAGGATACCAACTTTTCGACAAATCGGCAACACAATGACATAATTGTTTCTAATTTTATTAATTCGATTTTAGAGGTAAATATTTTTTCACCGCGTCTCTGATCTCATCAATGTCAAAAGGTTTCGCAAAATGGGTCAGCGCTCCGAGCTCTTTTGATTCCTTAATCATATCGAGTTCTCCGTAAGCGGTCATGATAATGACGCGGATGGATTCGTCAATCATCTTCATGCGCTTGAGAATTTCGATTCCGTCCATGCCAGGGATTTTCATATCTAAAAGCACGAGATCGGGCCGTTCTTTCGTTACGATGTCCAGCGCCTGTATGCCGTTGGCGGCCTGAAACGTCTGGTACCCTTCTTTATGAAACACTTCATTGAGCAATATGCGTATACCGTATTGGTCATCTACGATTAAAATCTTTTCATTCATCATTTTACACCCCAATATTATCATTTTCGTCAAAAGGAAGCAGTTGTTTATGTATTCTGTTTGATTTTCACATTTCCTTTAATTATAATAGTCTACTTTCCGACATTTTCTGAGCATTTTCTCTTTTGTTGTATACTGTTCTTGTATGTGTAAAGGAGGTTTCACTCATGTTAAAGATATTTACGACACAGCTTGCAGGCATTTTTTCCCGCATTCAGGATAAGGAATCCGAAGCAATAGAAGACGGCGCGCGCCTGCTGGCGCAGGCAGCCGTCAGCGGTCATACCATTTATTTATACGGCGCAAATGAGATGCAGGGCATTTTGTGCGAGGCGGAACTCGGCTCAGAACCGATGCCTTCCGTCAAAGCGTTTCCGGATACAGCTGATTCGATTACAGAAAGCGACAGGGTGCTGATGTTTTGTTCAGGTCCGGGCACGGCTGAAGAACAGGCGCTGGCTCAAAAGCTTTATGAAAAAGGGATCGGCCTCGTTGGCGTATCTCCTGTCATCAAAGATCAAACCGGGATTGAGGAATTTTGTGATGTTCATATTGACAGCAAATTAAAAATGCCGCTTCTGCCTGATGAAGACGGGACAAGATACGGCTTTCCTTCATTAATGACAGGCCTGTATGTCTACCACGCACTGTCCTTTACGTTAAAGGAAATGATGCAGGAATATGCCTGATGCAGAAAAAAGACTTGCCGCTTTTAAAGGAGGCAAGTCTTTTTTTATTACTTCTGTTCTGCAGCTTGTACGGAAGCGCCGATAAAGTCTTTGAATAAAGGCTGAGGTCTTGTCGGTCTTGATTTGAACTCAGGGTGGAACTGGCAAGCGACATACCAAGGATGGTCTTTCAGCTCGATGATTTCCACAAGACGGCCGTCAGGGCTTGTGCCTGAGAACACAAAACCGTTCTCTTCCATTTGCTGTCTGTATTCGTTGTTGAATTCATAACGGTGGCGGTGGCGTTCGTATACCACTTCATCCGCATACGCTTCGAAGGCTTTCGTGTCTTCCTGAAGCTTACAAGGGTACAGTCCGAGACGAAGCGTTCCTCCAAGATCCTCGACATCTTTTTGTTCTGGCAGAAGGTCGATGATCGGATAAGGAGTGGACGGATCGATCTCCGCAGAGTGAGCCCCTTCCAGACCTAATACGTTTCGCGCATATTCAATGGATGCAATCTGCATACCGAGGCAGATGCCGAAGAACGGAATTTTATTCTCACGCGCATACTTGGCGGCGATGATTTTCCCTTCTACGCCGCGGTCTCCGAAACCGCCGGGCACGATGATTCCGTCTGTGCCGCTAGTCAGCTCTTGAATATTGCTTTCTGTCACTTCTTCGGCGTTAATCCATTTGATCTTCACATCAGCGTCAAACGCATAGCCGGCGTGGCGCAGTGATTCAACGACTGAAATGTAAGCGTCCTGAAGCTCGACGTATTTACCGACGAGGCTGATTGTAATGGTTTTAGACAAGTTTTTCACTTTCGTGACAAGGTCTTTCCATTCCGTCATATCCGGGTCTTTGCATTCTAATTTCATATGATCGCAGACAAGCTTATCGAGTCCCTGCTCCTGAAGGTTAAGCGGGATGGAGTAAAGGTTGTCCGCATCTTCGCACTCGATGACCGCTTTCGTGTCAATATCGCAGAAGAGCGCGATTTTATCTTTCATATCTTGAGAAATCGGCATTTCCGTGCGCACGACGATGATATTAGGCTGAATACCGAGGCTTCTCAGCTCTTTTACGCTGTGCTGCGTCGGTTTTGTTTTCAGCTCGCCCGCCGCTTTGATGTACGGAACAAGCGTACAGTGAATGTACATCACGTTTTCATGGCCGATGTCGCTTTTCATTTGACGGATGGCTTCAAGGAACGGAAGGGATTCGATGTCTCCCACTGTTCCGCCGATCTCAGTAATGACTACATCTGCGTTTGTTTCTTTGCCTGCACGGTACACGCGGTCTTTCAGTTCATTTGTGATGTGCGGAATGACCTGAACCGTTCCGCCGAGGTAGTCCCCGCGGCGCTCTTTTTTCAATACGGCAGAATAGATTTTACCGGTCGTCACATTGCTGAATCTGTTCAGATTAATGTCAATGAAACGCTCATAATGCCCTAAGTCAAGGTCAGTCTCAGCGCCGTCATCAGTAACGAATACCTCACCGTGCTGGTACGGGCTCATCGTTCCCGGGTCAACGTTGATATAAGGGTCGAATTTTTGGATAGTGACGCTCATGCCTCTGTTTTTCAAAAGGCGGCCAAGTGACGCAGCCACAATTCCTTTTCCGAGTGATGATACAACTCCCCCGGTTACAAAAATATATTTCGTCATTTCGTTTGCTCCTCTCTTCGGTCTGCGCTACATTCCTTAAAATGTGCCGTTTTATAGAAAATCATTTCACTAAAAACAAATGATGTGTAAAAGAATTTGGGAGATGAAAATAAGAAAGCTCCCTTTCAATTTCTTGAAAGGGAGCGTAGCACTCTTATGAATTCTCTTCTTTTTGAAGAGCCCAAAATACATACTACATAGTTCGACAATGAAAGTCAAGATCGTTTTGCTGATATAAAATCAGTCTTTGCGATCCTCTTCCTCATCATCATAATCTTCCTCATCTTCTTCAATCATCTCGTCTTCGATCTCAAGCTCGTCGTCATCTTCTTCATCGACATCTTCGTCGTCAAAGCTGTCTGCGTCAAGGTCAATATCTTCTTCCATTTCATCGAGATCGATGTCATCTTCATCAACTTCCTCGAATTCATCAAGGTCGAGATCTTCCTCAACGACTTTTTTCGCTTTTTTCTTTTTCGCTTTTACAGTCGGCTGTGTTTCTTCGTCCAGCTGATCGTACGGATACCAGCTGCGAAGCCCCCACGTCTGGTCTGACAGAGCAATAAAGCGGCCGTCAATGTTCAGGTCTGTATAAAATTGGGCGATACGGTCGCCCAGTTCCTCTTTCGTAACACCGAGCAAGGAGATCATTTCATTCAGCAGCTCCTGGAACGGAACCGGTTTTTTATGTTCTGAGAAAATTTCGTGAGCGATTTCAACTAAAGCCATCTGCTTCAGCTGTTCCTGAGAATATTGTTTGATACTCAAGGTCGGACACTCCCTTTCTATTACTTATATGTATCTGTTTCTATCCTATAATAAGAACGAATTTGTATTGTTTTGTTCATAAACCATACCTCTCATTATAAACAAATTAAAACAGAATATGCTACCCTTAACAGCGTAATTTAAGAAATTTTAGAGCCGTCCCTTCATAAATCGGCTGATGTGCGAAAACAAAGCCGCCGGCATATGCGCCGGCGGCCCGCTTCTTTCTATAAAGACTCTTGTTTTTCGGCGCCGAATACAGACATGGCGAGCAATTCACTGACATCATAAGTGCCGATCGCGTCTTCGGCTTCTTTCGCTTTCGTACCGTCACCGAGCATGGTCAGACAGTAAGGACATCCGGAGCTGATGACCGTCGGACTGACAGAAAGCGCCTGCTCAGTCCGGGCCGTGTTGATTCTCGCTCCCGTTTCTTCTTCCATCCACATGAGCCCTCCCCCGGCGCCGCAGCACATCCCGTTTTCGCGGCTGCGCTCCATTTCCTTCAATTGAACGCCCGGAATGGCTTTTAAGATCGCTCTCGGCGGCTCATACACTTCATTGTATCTTCCTAAGTAGCACGAGTCATGGAAGGTAATCGTTTCATTCACCGGGTGAAGCGGTTTTAGTTTCCCCTGTGACACAAGCTCGGCTAATAATTCAGTATGATGATAGACTTCGGCCCGGAATCCGAAATCAGGATATTCATTTTTGAACATATTATAGGCGTGCGGATCAATCGTGACGATTTTTTTGATTCCGTGTTTTTCAAATTCGCCGATGTTGTGTTCCGCCAGCTCTTGGAACAGAAACTCGTTGCCCAAACGGCGCGGCGTATCGCCTGAGTTTTTTTCCTTATTGCCGAGAATCGCAAAGGATACGCCCGCTTCATTAAGCAGCTTTGCAAATGAGACGGCAATCTTTTGGCTCCTGTTGTCGTAGGAACCCATTGAGCCGACCCAAAACAAATAGTCGAACTCTTTGTCTTGTTTTTTCATTTCTTTCACTGTCGGAATCTCTGTATCGGCCTGCTCCCGCCAGTTCTCCCGCTCTTTCCGGTTTAAGCCCCACGGGTTTCCCTGTCTTTCAATGCTTGTCATGGCCCGCTGCGCGTCGCTGTCCATCTTCCCTTCCGTAAGCACAAGATAGCGGCGCAGATCGATAATTTTATCAACGTGTTCATTCATGACCGGACATTGATCTTCACAGTTGCGGCAAGTGGTGCACGCCCAAATCTCCTCTTCCGTGATGACCTCGCCGATTAAGCTCGGGTTGTAATCAATGGCTGCCGCCGCTTCACGTGATCCTCCCCCTGAGGAAGCCGCGGCGAGCTGATTCGCTTTCGTGTGCTGAAAAACGGGCGCGGGCACCCACGGAGATTTTGACGTCACGGCAGCGCCTTTTTCCGTCAAATGGTCTCTGAGCTTTAAAATGAGGTCCATCGGCGAGAGCATCTTGCCCGTACCGGAGGCCGGACACATATTTGTACAGCGGCCGCATTCGACGCAGGCGTAAAGATCGACAAGCTGAGAGCGGCGGAAGTCTTCAATCTTTCCGACGCCGTAGCTTTCTTTCGTCTCATCGGTGAAATCGATTTTTTCCAGCTTTCCTTTTGAATCCAGCCTGCTGAGGAACACATTCGCCGGACCCGCAATTAAGTGCGCATGCTTTGATTGCGGCACGTACACTAAAAAGCTGAGCAAAAACAACAGATGAAGCCACCATGAAACATAAAACACGGCGGCGGCCGCCGGCGCTGAAAGACCGCCGAGCACAAACGCAATGGAGGAAGCGATCGGTTCCGTCCAAGACAGAGAATGATCGTGCCATAAAAGGTTCATGGCGTTCCCGAGAAGCACCGTCACCATCAGTCCGCCGATAAACAGCAGGACAAGCCCCGCTTTAAACCCGCGTTTCAGTCTGACGAGCTTTTCAATGTAGCGCCGGTAAAACGCCCAGACTACGGCGATTAAAATCAGAAACGTGACGATTTCCTGAAAAAAGGTAAACGCCGGATAAAGCGGACCGAACGGCAGATGGCGGTCAGGAAGCAGCCCTTTCAGAATAAAATCAATTGCGCCGAACTGAACGAGTATAAAACCGTAAAAAAACAGAACGTGGATGATTCCGCTCTTTTTATCTTTCAGCAATTTTTTCTGTCCGAACACATTCACCCATATCTTCTGAAGACGTTCTTTCAGGCGTTTATCAAATTCTTCCCTTTGGCCGAGCTTAATATAAGCGATCCTCGTTCTGATCAGGTAAACGAATAAATAAACGGCGTAAGCGGTTACAGCTGAAAACAGCAGCGCGTTTACCATGAGAAATGCGTTCATCTTGTCTCCCCCTTTGTTCTGATTCCCCTCTTCATTGTCATATCTTTACTTTATCATAAATAATGAATGAGTGTTCAGTCAATAATTAAATTCACATTCTCAGGGCACACTACGAATACTTCGGAAAGGAGCGTCGGTATGAAGGTCATTTTTGTGTTGCTTGTCATTTTTATCATATTGATCGCACTTATGCTGCTTGATATGCTGCTTGGCCGGGCGGCGTACAAAAAACAGGCGTATGAGCCCGTTTTTGACCCGAAAAAGAGTGATATCACACTCATTCACTGCGGCAGCGAGCTTGTGCGGCAGATGACGGCTGATATCCGCCAAGCCGTCTCTTCTATTCATATGATGTTTTTTATTATGAAGAACGACCAAGTCAGCCATGAGATGTTTCATTTATTGAAAGAAAAGGCCCAGGCCGGCGTCTCCGTATATCTGCTGCTGGATTGGGCGGGCAGCCGCCCAGTGAAAAAGCCTTCTATTCAAACGATGAAAAAAGCCGGCGTTCACGTTCATTTTCTAAATAAACCGGCATTTCCGTTTCTATTTTTCAGGCTGCAAAAACGGAATCACCGGAAAGTGACCGTCATTGACGGCAAAATCGGCTATGTCGGCGGTTTTAATATCGCTGAAGAGTACCTCGGCAAAAAAGCGAAGTTCGGAAACTGGGAGGATTATCACCTGCGGATGACCGGCGAAGGCACGGCGGATCTTCAGACTCTTTTTGTAAGCGATCTGAAACGAAACACCGGAAAAGCACCCGGATCATCCGGGGTTTATCCGGCATTATCCGAAGGGAATATCTCTCATAGGACATATGCATCTGACGGGTTTTCGCTTGAATCGCATTATGAAAACTGCATCCGTAAGGCGGAGAAAAAAATCATTATCGGCACGCCTTATTATGTACCGAGCAAAAAGCTTCAGGAAGCGCTTATTTCAGCCTGCCGAAAAGGCGTCAAAGTCATCTTGATCGTGCCGATGAAGTCAGACCACCCGCTCGTTCGGGAAACAGCTTTTACTTATTATCCCGAGCTTCTGAAGGCCGGCTGCCTCATCTATCGGTATTATCAAGGTTTTTATCACGTCAAAGCTTTCATTATAGATGACCGCATCAGCATTATCGGCACGCCGAATTTTGATAAACGGAGCCTGTTCTGGAATGAAGAGGTGAATGTCATCATTCATGACGAAGCCTTTACAAAGGAAGTGCTTTCAACCATAAAGCAGGACATCGAAAAATCCGAGCTTCTCACATTAGAAAAAGTGAAACAGCGCTCCGTCAGACAGCTTCCTGCAGAATGGCTGGGAAAGGCCATATCTTACTTTTTATAAAGGAGAAACCATATGCTGTTCAGATTCGGATTCGTCGCAAACGCCATGTGCCTTTGGGACGCGTCCCCCGCCAAAACCTTAACATATGCGCGCTATACCAAGCTTTCCCGCAGTGAGCGGAAAGACGCCCTGCTTTCTGTGACGAAAGCAAATCTCACCAATACGCTGCGCACCATCCACTATGTGATCGGCCACGGCATTCCGCTGTACAGATTCTCAAGCTCGATTGTGCCGCTCGCCACGCACCCGGATGTGCTGTGGGATTTTGTTACGCCGTTTCGCCAGGAGTTTCGTGAGATCGGCGGGCTGGTCAGAAAATATGATCTCAGAACGAGCTTTCATCCGAACCAATTCACGCTTTTTACAAGCCCGAAACAGGAGATTACCGCAAATGCGGTCAAGGATATGGCCTATCACTATGACATGCTGGACGCAATGGGCATCGCGGACCGTTCCGTCATCAACATCCATGTCGGAGGCGCTTACGGTGACAAACAAAGCGCGCTTGGCCGTTTCCGCGTGAATCTGAAAGAACTTCCCGATGTCATCAAACAGCGGATGACTTTAGAAAACGATGATAAAACGTATACGTCCGAGGAAACACTCAGTGTATGTGAGCAAGAAGGCATTCCGTTTGTGTTTGATTATCACCATTTTTACGCCAATCCGACCGATGACGCTGATTTAGATGACATTCTTCCGCGGATGATCAAAACATGGCAGCGGATCGGCTTAAAGCCGAAGGTCCATCTCTCCTCGCCAAAATCGGAATCAGCCGTACGCAGTCATGCGGACTATGTGGATGCGAATTTTATTCTGCCGGTGCTGGAGCGGTTCAGACAATGGGATACGGACATCGATTTTATGATTGAGGCGAAAGAGAAAGACCGGGCGCTGCTCCGGCTCGTCGAAGAATTAAGCGCCATCCGCGGAGTCAAACGCCTGGCGGGCGGAGTGCTGAAGTGGAAGGCATAACCAGGTTTATCACCCGTTTATATGGGGAATTTCCGAAATAACAGACCATCAGACGGAGGAGAAAATACATGAAAAACATTACATCTTTGAAAATAGCCGCTAAGAAGTTCACTTTACGAAACATGCTTCAGCTTTATCAGCTTTGCCACACGGGAGGCCACGAGCTGTATATCTACTCTAAAAAAACGATGTGCAAAATCAAAGATATCATTGAGCTGGAAACGTTCAGAATGGCCCATAAAGAACAAGAATATTTAATTGTAGTGGAAGGAAAGAAAGCGGTGCAGCTTGTTGACCGTTTCAAACATATCATCGAACCTGCGCAAAAAGAAGCCCATTAAATACGGACTACATAAAAAAAGGATAGACAGGAGGCTGCTCGGCCCCTTTTGTCTATCCTTTTTCTTTTATTGATGTATCAGCTCGCCGAATTGCGCCTGATGAAGTCTCTGGTACATGCCGCCGGATTCCAGCAGTTCCTTATGATGACCTTGTTCAGCGATGCCTTCTTTCGTGACGACGACGATCCGGTCCGCATCCTTAATCGTAGCCAGCCGATGGGCGATCACAAGCGTTGTGCGTCCTTCAGACAGCTCTTGCAGCGATTTTTGAATGGCGGCTTCCGTTTCTGTATCGAGGGCTGATGTAGCCTCGTCTAAAATTAAGATCGACGGGTTTTTCAAAAACATTCTGGCGATGGAAAGCCGCTGCTTCTGCCCGCCTGACAGCTTCACGCCGCGCTCGCCGATCACCGTGTTTAAACCGTCGGGATACCCGTTTACCAAATCCTCTAAATGCGCCTGGCGGACGGCCTGCCAGATTTCTTCCTCAGACGCGTCCAGCCGCCCGTAAGCAATGTTTTCCCGCAATGTGCCGGAAAACAGAAAGACATCCTGCTGGACGACGCCGATTTGTCCGCGCAGAGATGACAGCGTCATGTCCTTAATATCGATTCCGTCGATGGAAATCACGCCTTCAGACGGCTCATAAAAGCGCGGCAGCAGACTTGTCAGCGTTGATTTCCCCGCTCCCGAAGGCCCGACGAATGCGACTGTCTCCCCGGCATGAATGGACAAATTGATTCCCGACAGAACCGGACTGTTTTCTTCGTAACCGAACGACACACGATCATAACGGATATTCCCTTTTAAACCGGACACATGTCTCGCGTTCGGGGCGTCCTTGATATCAGGCTCCGTTTCCAGTATCTCCATAAAGCTTTTAAAACCGGCAATGCCTCTCGGATACATCTCAATAATCGCATTGATTTTATCAATCGGACGGAACAGAACGTTCGTCAGCAGCACAAAAGCGACAAATTCCCCGTAAGATAGCGATCCGCGGATCACGAACCATGTCCCGCACAACAGGACGAACAGCGTGACGAATCTTGTCAGCATGTAACTGATCGAGCCGTTTTTCGCCATGATTTTATAAGACGTCAGCTTTGTTTTGCGGAAACGCTGATTGTTCACATCAAACCGCTGCGTTTCAAACGCTTCATTGCTGAAAGCCTGAACAAGACGGATGCCGCCGATATTGTTTTCAACCCTCGCGCTGAAGTCTCCGACGTCTTTGTTCAGTTTTGTAAACGCCGAAGTCATTTTTTTATTAAAATACAAAGCAAGCCATATGACGACCGGCATAATGATAAAAGTCAACAGCGCGAGCTGCCAGTTAATGAACAGCATCACACCGAACGCGCCCAAAATCGTCATGATCGCGATAAACAGGTCTTCAGGCCCGTGGTGGGCGGTTTCTCCGATATACATCAAATCATTGGTGAGCTTGGACATTAAACTGCCCGTTTTGTTGTTATCGTAAAATTTGAACGAAAGCTTTTGCAGATGGTCAAAAAGCTTTTTCCGCATATCGGTTTCAATGTTAATGCCGAGCATATGGCCCCAATACGTCCCAACATACTGAAGCGCCGAGCTGAGGGCGTACACCCCGAATAAAGCAGCGGAAGTCAAAATAATCAGACTCCAATCCCGCGCCGGGAGCAATGTATCGATAAAGTAATTGACGATCAGAGGAAAACTCAGCTCCATCAATCCGCCGGCGATGGCAGAAAAGAAGTCGAGAAAAAACAGCTTCTTGTACGGTTTATAATAAGAAAAAAATTGTCGCAGCACGATTCCGTCCTCCTTGTGCCTCGTTCTTAATGATAATATTTCTCAATTATACTATACACAAGGAGTTTTAAAAGCGTTTTTTATAAAACGCCGGAAAATAACCGTGCGAAGGATTCCTTCGTTCTTTCCCATAATGTGCGCTTATAGAACCGGACGGGGCTGATTTTTTCAGACTCCTTCATATCCTCCAGATAATGCGCTTCAAGATCTTTGATCGCTTCTTGATCTGTAAAAAAGACATTGACTTCAAAGTTCAGCTGAAAGCTTCTCATGTCCATGTTCGCCGTCCCGACAGAGGCGAGGTTTCCGTCAGTGATGAGCACCTTTTGATGCATAAAGCCTTTTTGATAGGAATAGACTTCGATTCCTTCGCGAAGAAGCTCGGGGAAATACGATCTCGTCGCGTACTGGGTTAAAAATCCGTCATTGGTTTCCGGCACCATGACACGCACCCGGACGCCCCTGGCAGCAGCCTCCTTTAGCGCTGTGCGGATCGGCTCATTCGGCACGAAATAAGGCGTCGCGATCCATACAGACGATTCGGCCGCCGCTATCATGGCATAATACAGATCGCTCATCCGCTCCTTCATATCGGGGCCTGTCGGAACGACTTGATAGACGCCGCCGCTTTCTGCCGCAACCGGGCGGGTATATGCTTTCTGATCAATCAGCACCTCATCTGAAACGTATTCCCAATCAAGCATAAAAATGCTGTGGAGCGTCTGAACGATTTCTCCTTCGACTTTCATATGGGTGTCCCGCCAAAAGCCGACATCTTGGTCTTTGCCGATATACTCCTTGCCGACATTCAGCCCGCCGACAAAACCGACTTTCCCGTCAACGATGACGATCTTGCGGTGATTTCTGAAATTGAATTTTTGGTTGAAAAAACCGTATTTCAGCGGCAGAAACGGGACGATGTTCACGCCCGCGCGTTTCAGTTTTTTAATATCTTTTCCGGCCAGCTTCAGGCTGCCGGCCGCGTCGAACAAAAACCGCACTTCCACGCCTTGACGCGCTTTTTCCATCATAATGTCCATCATCTTGTGCCCGAGCATGTCTGATTTGAACATGTAATACTCAATATGTATAAATGACGCGGCCTCCCGGAGCGCCTCAAACAGCTCCGGAAATGTTTCATCCCCGTTTTTAAGCACCTTCAGCCTGCTTTTTGTATTGATATTCATATGGGACGCCTTGATTGAATATTGAAAGAAACGCTTCTGATTTCCTTTCAGCCCGGACAGATCGGGAGTTTGTTCCATATCAAATATCGTTCTCAGCTTTTCCCGGTTGTATGTCCGTTTCGACCTGAACAGCTTGCCTTTTTCATAAAGCTGGCCGGAAAAAAGGTAAAATAAGTACCCGGCGATCGGAAAAAACACAAGAATATGAATCCATAACAGCGTGTGCTGCGAGGTGCGGTTTTCAAGAATTAACGAATAAATGCTGAACAAAATAATGCTTGCATAGCAAAGCACCCCTCCGTAAAACTCAAGCCTGGAAACCGGAAAAAACCATATGACATATGCTCCGATAAGCATCATATATAAAAAGCAAAATTCCAGTCTCCTTTTCAGCATCCCGACTCTCTCCCATCTGATCCGATATCTCTGTATACCCTCTGTTTTCCGGCTTGTAAACATATGAAAAAGCCTCTCCGCACGAGCGGAAAGGCTTATGATGATACTTCTTGTGATTGGCCGGGTGTGATGTTCTGAAGCAATGCCCGATTGAGCGAGCAGCTGCCTTTGATTTTATTTTTGAAGATGCCGATGATCAGACCGGTGACCGCTATCGACACTAAGGAGAAGAGCCCTTTCAGCAACCCGACGGAAAAAATGCCGGCCAGCACGACGCCAAAATCGAAGAGGAAATTAACGGCACCCGGATTCCATCCGCAGCGCTTTTGCAGAAATAAAGCGAGGATATTGGCGCCGCCGAGCGATGCCTGATGATAAAACATGAGCGACAGGCCGAACCCGATCAGCGCCCCGCCGCAAATCGCCCCGGCAAGCGGTGAAACAGAAACCGGCGGCAGCCAGTGATCCGCACCCGTAAACAGAGTCAGCACTGTGACTGCAAAAACGGTGGATAGAGTGAATTTGACTCCCATTCTGATGAGAGAAAATATATAAAACGGGATATTGATCAGAAAGAAGATCATCGCAAACGAGGAATGAAACAAGTATGACAGGCTTAGTGACAGTCCCGCTGTGCCGCCGGTTAATACATGAGAATGTCTGAGTGTCAGGACGCCGGCGCTTGTCATCAGACAGGCGGCTAAAATGAGGAAAATCCGCTTCATTCTTCACTCTCCTTTTGTTGATGTTATTTCCAAATAAAACATAACAGGAATCCCCGCCGCCCAGCCATTACCTTGGCAGAAAATATCTTATGTTTTTATTTTTTCACCATAAAAAATCCCCCTCTTGCAGGGGGGATTTTTACGTGCGTTTCCGATAGACAACATAGCTGCGGGTTAAATACTTGAGGGGCAGGCTGAACACGTGAACCAATCTTGTAAACGGCCAGAGGATAAAAACGACGTACCCTATGATGATATGACACTTAAACCATAGCGGGACACTCTCCATCAAAGAAGCGTCAGGCCGGAACAAAACAATTTCCCTGAACCACGGCCCGACTGTTGCCCTGTAATCAAATCCTTTCGAGTCAATGTTGAGGAATGTGGCCGCAACGCCCGACAGCATCATGAACAGCAGCAGAATAAGCGTCAGGATATCCGATGGCGAGCTGGTTTTGCGGATTCTTTTGTCAAACAGCCTTCTGTACATCAGGATGACAAGTCCGGTACATGCCGCGATCCCCGCCGGCAGGCCTGCGCCGATCGCCATTTTGTGATACATATGCTCGGAAATGCCAAGGGAAGCATACACGCCTTCCGGGATCAGAATCCCCATGACATGCCCGCCGACAACGCACAGCAGTCCCCAGTGAAAAAGTGTGCTGCCCGCGGCGAGTTTTTTCTTTTCTAACAGCTCGCTTGATTTCGCCGTCCAGCCGAATTGGTCATGCTGATAGCGGTAAATATGCCCGCCGATAAAGATCGTCAATACAATGTATGGCATAACGCCCCACAGGATCTGCCCGCTCATCTCTGAACAGCCCCTTCTTCAATGCTTTCACGCACACCGATGTTTTCCAGCGCAGCCTGCAGCACGTGCAGCAGCTCAGCATAGATGCTGTCATTTTTTTCGAGGCGGGAAGCCAGCTCTCTCACATTGGACAGGTATTTCTCAAACACGCTTCTCGCCGCTTCAATCTCCGCAACCGCGGCGAATTCCAGCATCAGCGGCAGGTAATCAGGCAGTTCTTTATCTGTCGGCAGGAAACCGGATTGCTGGTAGGTGTTTTTTAAATGCAGCAATTCGATGCCGCGTTCCCTTTGTTCGCCTGAGTTAAAGTAGGTGACGTACATATTCGTTTTTTTCCCAAAATCGAACGTATACACATAGTGTTCAATCAGCGCTTCCGGAGAAAAGCCGGCTGCCGCCTCTAAAAAGTGCAGCAATTTCTCCCGGATTTGCTGATTGGTGATGTCATGGATAAGAACCTTCCAATCGGGAATCTCGGCTCTCCACTCTTCATCCGGATAAGAGAGAAGAGAGGAAAGAGCGGAGAACGTCATTTGCCGGTCTGTGGTGTTCATGTTATTACACCTCATTTATGAAAAATTAGAAACAAGAGCCCGGGCCGCCTGAAAATGATAAGCCGCAGCTCCCTTGTTCAGCATATAAATCTGACACTTCTTCTCGATGGCTGCTCGGGATCACAAAGCGGTCATCATATTTGGCGATCGCCAGCAGCCGATACATGTCTTCAATTTGCTGTTCTGTTAAACCGACACTGGAGATCAATGCCGGGTCGATGGATTTATTCGTCTGCACCGCCCTCATATACTGGCGCATGACAGACATTTTCTTTAACGTTGACCGAATATGATCCGTATCACCGGCCGTTAATAACTGCGCCAAATAGTCAATCGGAATTCTCATTTGGTCGATAGCCGGAAAAATCGCTTCCGCCGTTTGCCGGCTGCCTTTTCCTTCAAAGAGATTCATAATCGGGCTGAGCGGCGGAATGTACCACACCATCGGCAGCGTGCGGTACTCAGGATGAAGCGGCAGCGCAATCTTCCAGTCAATGATCATTTTATAGATCGGCGATTGCTGCGCAGCCTCTATCCATTCAGCCGGAATGCCTTGTTCTTTTGCCAGTTTGGCAACCTCAGGATCATTCGGATCAAGAAAAACGTCCAATTGGGAATGGTAGAGATCCTTTTCATTTTCAACAGATGCCGCTTCCTCCACTTTGTCCGCGTCATACAGCATGACGCCGAGATAGCGGATTCTGCCGACACACGTTTCAGAGCAAATAGTCGGCAGTCCCGCCTCCAAACGCGGAAAGCAGAGTGTGCATTTTTCCGCTTTGTTCGTTTGCCAGTTAAAATAGACTTTTTTATAAGGACAGGATGAGACGCAATATCTCCATGACCGGCATGCGTTTTGATCCACAAGCACAATGCCGTCCTCCTCGCGTTTGTACATGGCGCCGGACGGGCAGGAGGACACGCACGCCGGATTGATGCAGTGCTCGCAAATACGCGGCAAATACATCATAAAAACCTCATCGAATTCTGTTTTGATCGATTCCTCCATCTTTTGCACGTTTGGATCTTCAAGCCCCGTAATATGGCCGCCCGCGAGATCATCTTCCCAGTTCGGGCCCCATTCGATATTCATAAAATCCCCCGTTAAGGACGATTTCGGGCGCGCCACCGGCTGGTGTTTTTTCTGCGGGCTGTTTGTTAATGTTTCATAATCATAGTTCCAAGGTTCATAGTAGTCATCAATCGTCGGCTGGTTCGGGTTATAGAAAAGGCCTGCAAGCCGGTTTGTTTTCGGGCCTGATTTCAGTTCAAGCTTTCCTTTTTTCAACGTCCAGCCGCCTTTATATTTGTCCTGGTCCTCCCATTGCTTCGGGTAGCCGATGCCAGGCTTTGTTTCTACATTATTGAAGTACATATATTCCGCACCGGAACGGTTTGTCCATGTGTTTTTACAGGTGACGCTGCACGTGTGGCAGCCGATGCATTTATCCAAGTTCATGACCATACCGATTTGCGCTTTAATCTTCAAGCCAATCGACCTCCTTCAGCTTGCGGATGACGACATTCAGGTCGCGCTGATTCCCCGTTGGGCCGTAATAGTTAAAGCCGTAGCTGAGCTGGGCGTAGCCCCCGATCATCTGTGTCGGCTTGACGTGAATCCTTGTCGGGCTGTTATGGGTGCCTCCGCGGTTATTCGTCAGCTTTGTGCCGGGCACGTTGATGTGGCGGTCCTGGGCATGGTGCATAAACGCCATTCCTTTAGGAATCCGATGAGACAAAACCGCTCTCGCGACGACAACGCCGTTTCGGTTGAAGCATTCAATCCAATCGTTGTCTTTGATATCCGTGTCCTCTGCGTCATCTTTATTCATCCACACGGTCGGCCCGCCGCGGAACAGCGTCAGCATCGGCAGAGAATCAAAATACATGCTGTGGACGGACCATTTATTATGCGGCGTCAAATAATTAAGGACGATTTCTTTGCCCTCTTGATCAGGCCGTTTGCTTAGGAACGGACGATGCTGAAGGATCGGTTTAAATGTCGCCATCGTTTCACCGAATTCCATCATCAGTTCATGATCGACATAATAGGATTGTCTGCCGGTCAGCGTCCGCCACGGAATTAATTTTTCCACATTCGTCGTAAACGGCGAATACCTGCGCCCTCCTTTTTCTGAACCGGTAAAGGCCGGAGAGGTGATGACCGTTTTCGGCTGGGCTGTAATTTGCTCGAACGTAAAGCATTCTTCCTCGCGCTCTTCCGCCAGGTCTTTCAGCTTCAGGTTTGTGATGTGTTCAAGCGATTCCCATGCTTTCACGGCGACTTTTCCATTTGAGGTGGACGACAGGGTTAAAATCGCTTCCGCCGCCTGCTTCGCTTCACTTATATTCGGGCATCCCTTTGCCACGCTGTCTGAGGTGATTTCTCCCAGTCTCTTTTTGAGTGATTCATATTCATCGGCTATTGACCAGCTCATCCCTTTTGTTCCGCTCGGCTTTAAAGCAGCGTTAGGACCGAGTGCGGTCATTTTATGAAAAATGTGTTTGTAATCCCGTTCAACGACTTGGATGTTCGGCATCGTTTTTCCCGGAATGGCTTCACATTCGCCCTTGCTCCAGTCATTGATTTTGCCGAATGGCTGGGCCAATTCCTGCATGGTGTCGTGGAGGAGCGGCGTCGCAACCACTTCTTTCACCGGCTCCATATCGACTTCTTCTGCCAGATCGGAAACGGCTTTTGACAGCGCCTTGAAAATATCCCAGTCTGACTTCGATTCCCACGGAGCCGAGATCGCCGGAGCAAATGGATGAATGAACGGATGCATATCCGTGCTGCTGAGATCGTGTTTTTCATACCATGTCGCCGCCGGCAGCACGATATCGGAATACAGCGCCGTACCCGCCATTCGAAAATCAAGATTGATTAATAAGTCGAGCTTTCCTTCCGGCGCCTGCTCCCGCCATTTGATTTCTTCTGGGCGGATGCTGTCGCTGTCGTCATTCATTAAACCGTTCGTCGTCCCCAGCAAATGCTTAAGAAAATATTCATGCCCTTTTCCTGAGCTTGAGATCAGATTTGCCCGCCATACAAAGAGATTCCTAGGGAAATTCACTTCATTGTCAGGATCTTCAATCGCGAATTTCAGTTTTTTCTCTTGGAGCTGTGAGGCCACGTACGCACCTACGTCTTCAGGTGTTGCTGCCCCTGCTTTTTCAGCTTCTTTATACAGATCGATGCCATTTTGATTGAAAGTCGGGTAAGACGGAAGCCACCCTAGCCGCGCCGCCAGCACATTGTAATCAGCGTGGTGCTTGTAGCGGGATGACGCAGCAATCGGTGATGCCAAATCACTGATCGGCTGGTCCTCGTAACGCCACTGATCTGTCGCAAAGTAGAAAAATGAAGTGCCGTTTTGCAGCTTGGGCACGCCCTCCCAGTCCTTTGCAGTTGCAATCGTCTGCCAGCCTTCAGCAGGTCGGAGCTTTTCCTGCCCCACGTAATGGGCCCAGCCTCCGCCGTTTACGCCTTGGGCGCCTACGAGTAAAACAAGATTTAACACCGCACGGTAAATCGTGTCGGAGTTGAACCAGTGGTTAATGCCGGCCCCTACGATAATCATGGATCTGCCGTCTGTATCGATCGCATTTTGGGCAAACTCCCTGGCAATCTGTATAACGGCTTCTCTTTTAATTCCCGTGATCTGTTCCTGCCAGGCAGGTGTGAACGGACGGGGATCATCATAAGATGCGGCTGATTGTCCGCCGATGCCCCGGTTCACGCCGTAGTTGGCCAATATCAAGTCAAACACGGTCGTGACGTACGTCTCTTCACCATTCAGATCCAATTTTTTAATAGGAAGATCCCGCTCAAGCACTTTGTTTCCGTCATTTGAAAAATACGGAATGCGCACTGAGCCGATTTCGTCCTCTATTCCGAGCACGGAGAGACGCGGCTCAATCTGTTCCCCGGTGTCTTCGTCGATCATGTGCAGATTCCATTTCTGCTGCCCGTCCCAGCGGGAGCCCATTGTCCCTTGCGGTATGGCAAACGCACCTGTCTGTTCATTCCAGACCGCCGGCTTCCACTGATCATTTTTTGTCTGCCGCCCGATGTCTTTCGCATGCAGAAACCGCCCGGCTGTATACACGCCGTTCTCTTTTGACAGAGTGACGAAGAATGGAAAATCGGTGTATTGCTTCGCATACTCAATAAAACGTTCAGTTTCTTGGTTCACGTAGAATTCCTGAAGAATGACGTGACCCATGGCCATCGCAAGCGCCCCGTCAGTCCCTTGGCGGATACTCAGCCAGTCATCTGCGAACTTTGAGGATTCCGCAAAATCCGGGCTGATTGAAATGACCTTAGCGCCTTTATAGCGGGCCTCCGCCAAAAAATGCGCGTCAGGCGTTCTCGTTAACGGAACGTTGGAGCCCCATGTGATAATATAGCCGGAATTGTACCAATCACTGCTTTCCGGAACGTCCGTCTGGTCACCCCAAATTTGCGGGGACGCCGGCGGAAGATCCGCATACCAGTCATAAAAACTGAGCATAGGGCCGCCGATTAACGACATAAACCGGGAGCCTGACGCATGGCTGATCATGGACATCGCCGGGATCGGAGAAAAACCGACATTCCGGTCAGGCCCGTATTTCATCACCGTATACAGCAGAGAGGCTGAAATCAGCTTCAGCACCTCCGGCCATTCCGCGCGGACAAAACCGCCTTTCCCTCTTGCCTGTTTATAGGACTTCGCTTTTTCAGGGTTTTCAATGATCGATTTCCAGGCATCCAGCGGATTTTGATGCGCCTGCAATGCTTCCCGCCACAAATTGATCAGCACACCGCGCACATATGGATATTTCACACGGAGCGGGCTGTAGATGTACCAAGAAAAACTGGCCCCCCGCGGACAGCCTCTCGGTTCGAAATCAGGCATATCAGGGCCTGTTGATGGATAATTCAAGTTTTGTCCTTCCCACGTGACAATTCCGTTTTTCACATAAATATTCCAGCTGCAAGAACCCGTACAGTTGACGCCGTGGGTGGAGCGAACGACTTTGTCGTACTGCCATCTGTTTCTATATACATTCTCCCAATCACGATCTTCGCTTGTCGTTTGGCTATGGTTATTTGAATGATGTTCGATAGGAGAAAAATAGTTTAATCTCCTGAGCAACGGACTCATTTTCTTTTTCTTCATGATCGTTCACTCCTTCCGAGTCAGGTGATGCTATGTACACTATAAACAGAGACGGCGCATCAACTTGTGAACTATGTCACACACTCTGCTTTTTTCACAAAACGTTCACACAGAGCAGCAGGAAGGATTTTCAAACGATATGGGGACGCCCGCGTCATCAAAAAAACCGGTTCTGTTTAAGAACCGGGTTCGGCGTTTTCATCCCGTGATGTATGCAGATACCGCAAAAACAACTGATAGGAACAGAAGACATTTTGCTGAAGCATCGCCAAAAAGTTCATTTGCAGCCGCGGATGGTAAGACATCATTTGCTTAAATACGGAATATGGAATATGAAGTACAAGAATATCCGGTGAGGCATTGACTGAGATAAAAGGCGATAAATAGAGCCCGCCTTTTTCATCAATCGGAAACACATCGCCTTTTTCCCACAGCGCAACGGTTTGCGACCCTTCAGGGAGCCTGCTGTCCGTAAAACGGATATTGCCTTTTAATACAATATAAACGGATTGTGAATGAAGAAAGGATGGAGATTGGTCAGATGAGCCGCGGATAAACGTCCCGTTTTTCAGCAAGGTTTCGACAATGGACAGAGGCACTTCATTAAACATAGAAAGTTGTTTCAGAAATAATAAATAGTCACACTGATTCATAGGAAAGCCTCCTGTGCTAAGGATAGCTTTAGTGTAGCCCGATTGAGGCCGCGCGGCAGTGATGTATTTCACAGCTTGTATGATAAAAGTCACTTATCAGGAGAGTGTCTGCATTTATAATGAAATAAAAAGGAGGGTTTCGATGAAGGCGATGATTCCGAAGCAGCACGGCGCATGGGCGATGCTGCTGATTCCATTTTTACTCGGCATGGTCAAGGGAGGCCCGGTTTTCTGGCATATTCCGCTCTTTCTGGGCTGGCTTTTCCTATACTTAGCGGTTTATCCCGTTTCGCTCGCTTTGAAAAAGAAACAGCTTCAGCCTTATCAAAAGTGGATATGGTATTACGGTTTTCCCGCCTGCTGCTTTTTGATCATTTCTGTCTTTCATAAGCCGCAGCTCGTCTGGATCGGCGTTTTTTTATTGCCGCTGTTTCTCATACATACGCATTATGCCCGCCGAAAAAACGAACGGGCGCTCACGAATGATATTGCGGGTGTTCTGTTCTTTTGTTCAGGCGGGCTTGCGAGCTGCTGGTTGGGAACGGGAACCCTTGACGGCTGGGCTTGGTTTCTATTCTTGCAGTCTGCTTTATTTTTTATCGGGAGTTCTTTTTATGTGAAATCGGTCATACGGGAGAGAAAAAACAGAACCTTTGCATACTGGTCGTGGGGATATCACCTCTTGCTCCCCTTTTTATCGGCTCTTCTGGGGGCAGGCTGGGCGTTTCTCGCTTTTATCCCAAGCAGTCTGCGGGCCTGGTTTTTTCACGGAAGAGACTGGCCCGTGAAAACGATCGGCATTCTGGAAATCGTAAATGCCGGCTTCTTTTTCGCCGTCATGTGTATATGTATCACAAGCTGAAAAACAAGGACACCGGCTGCCCTTGTTTTTTCAGTCAATATTGCAGATCTCAAGCGGACAATTTTCACACTCGATCTCGCATCGTAAATAGTCCCGCTTGTGCAAAATAATTTTTCCGGTTTCGTCTATCGAAATAACCCCTTGTTTGCGGAGGTCTCCCAGCATGCGGTTGACGCTCTCCCTTGCCGCCGCGCAAAACTTAGCCAAATCCTGATTTGTCAGCACAATGTTAATCAGAATCCCGTCACTTCGTTCCACCCCGTAGCTGTTTGATAAGCGGATAAGGGTGGAATAGAGCGCCCCCTTTTTGCCGTGAAGAAGCAGGTCCCTGATTTTGGACTGGATTTTTCGAAGATGGGTGCTCATCCATTTCATAAATTCAAACGTCAAAACACCGTTTTGGATCAATTCCTTTTCCAGCTTGTTTTTATTAATGACGAGCACCTCGCCATCCTCTAACACTTTCGCACTGAGCATATATCTCGGCTCATCTGTGAATAGCGTCAATTCCCCGACAATATCGTTTTTTTGGCAGATTCTAAGCGTCAGGTCTTTTCCGTCAGACGTCAGCTTGCCGATTTCAATGAGTCCTGATTGAATCAGATAAAGCTCTTTTGCATCCATTCCTTCTTGAAACAAATAAGTGTGTTTTTTCATTTTCCTTTTCGTACTGATCGATTCCAGCAATTCATGCAGTTCGCGGGAAAGAAGTTCTTTATCAGATTTTCGGACAGAGAGAATATTCATGAGCTCACCTCGAAGAAAGTCACGTTGCGTATGTATATTGTAACGTGACTTGATTTGCACTCACCCAGAAAAAACTAACAATCTTGTGAATGGATCATTATGAATTGAGGCTCTGACTGTTTCTCTCCGTATGTGTTTTCATTCTTTCCTGCCAATACATCCAGATCACAAGAACAAAGCTGGCTAACGCGACCTCTGAAAGCGCCATAAACCCGATCGCGTATTGGCCTGTTGCCTGAAATACACTTGCCAGAATCAGCGGAGGGAAAAAACCGCCCAGTCCGCCCATAGCTGACACAATACCGTTGGCAATCCCCGCTTGCTTCGAAAAGTAGAAAGGCACCAGTTTAAATACCGTCCCGTTTCCAATCCCTGAGCAGACTGCCACTGTCAGCGATCCAAACGCATAAAGGCCGATCGTCGGGGAGAATGACAGCATGACGCCTGACAGCGTAAGCCCTGCGAAAACGAACATCAGAATACGGAGCGGACTCAATTTATCTGCAAGAAACCCTCCCACAGGCCTGAGCAGTGTAGAGACCGCAATAAAGCCGGCCGTCCGTAAACCGGCGTCCGCAGGGCTCAGCCCAAAATGCTCAACCAAAAAATTCGGAAGATAGATGGTAAAGGCGACAAAGGCGCCGAACGTAATAAAATAAAACAGGCTCAACATCCACAGCACATGATTTCGGTAAACGGCTTTCATTTGTGTCTTTATGGAAACTTTGACTTTCTTCTCATGCCGGTCGCCGAACAAAACGTGCAGTAATGCGAAAACAGCCAGCAAAACAAGATACATCTGCACGGTTGCTTTCCATCCCGCGGCTTGAGCGATAACCGGCGCCGCAAAGGTAGTAACGGCGGTCCCGATGTTTCCGGCACCGTAAATCCCATTGACGACACCGTGCTTTTCTTTCGGATAATATTTCGGGAGGGACGTCACTCCGATGGAGAATACCGCTCCTCCGATCCCTAAGAAAAAGCCGCCCGCGATTAAATCAAATAAAGAATCCGCGATACTGATCCAAAATACAGGAAACAAAAGCAGGATGAAGCTGATCATAAACATCAGCCGCGCGCCATACCTGTTCGTTAAATATCCTAAAGGAATACGGAGAAGCGATCCGAGAATAACGGGAATCGCCGTCACCAATGAAATCTCGCCTTTGCTTAAATGAATATCTGATGTCATTTGAGAAATGAGCGATGAAATCAGCACCCACACCATAAACCCTGCCACTAAGCTTAATGACTGCAACGATAATTGAATATGTTGACGATTGATCATTCGGCTTGCCCCTTTCACTGATTCAATATCAGTCTTATCATACAAAAACTCAGTGTGCGGGATTGTGAATTACATCACACGCTTTATATACAAAAAAAGAACAAAGCCCGAAGACTTTGTCCTTTGATCATCATTACATTTTTTCCGGAGCGGATACTCCGATCAGCTGAAGCGCATTGTTCAGCGTAATTTGCGTCGCCTTCATTAAAGCGAGACGCGCGCGGCTCTTCTCTTTATTTTCCGGATCGATGACTTTCTCCGCATTGTAGAAGCTGTGCAGAGCGGAAGCCAGATCATAAATATAGTTTGTGACACGGTGAGGAATGCGTTTTTCCGCCGCTTCTGCCACTGCCTCAGGGAAGCCGCCGATCGTTTTCAGCAGGTCATATTCTTTTTCTGATTGAATATGGCTGAAATCAAGATCTGCCGCCGGTTTAAGTCCCTGCTCCTCCCCTTGGCGAAGCATGCTGCAAATACGTGCATGTGCGTATTGCGCATAATACACAGGGTTTTCGTTAGATGTAGATACGGCAAGATCCAAGTCAAAATCCATGTGCGTATCAGCACTGCGCATCGCGAAGAAATAACGAACCGCGTCAAGGCCGACCTCTTCAATCAGGTCGCGCATCGTTACGGCTTTCCCCGTACGTTTGCTCATCTTCATTTTTTCGCCGTTTTTGTATAAATGAACGAGCTGAATGATCTCAACTTCCAATGTGCCTTTCTTGTAACCGAGCGCTTCAATTGCCGCTTTCATACGCGGAATATACCCGTGGTGATCCGCGCCCCATACATTGATGAGCTTGTCGAATCCGCGGTCAAGTTTGTCTTTATGGTATGCGATATCCGGCAGCAAATAAGTGTATGAACCGTCTTTTTTGATCAGCACACGGTCTTTATCGTCGCCGAACGTTGTGGAGCGGAACCATGTCGCGCCGTCCTCTTCGTATACATGGCCCTTTTCGCGAAGCGCCTCGAGCGCCTGATCAATTTTTCCGTTTTCGTACAGTGACGTTTCAGAATACCATAC
The DNA here is from genome assembly GCF_053470005.1 of Bacillus sp. N1(2025). Lineage (NCBI taxonomy): Bacteria > Bacillati > Bacillota > Bacilli > Caryophanales > Bacillaceae > Bacillus > Bacillus sp. N1(2025). The sequence goes on along the minus strand of NZ_JBLTJB010000002.1, from coordinate 355,388 downwards.
GTCAAACGGCACGCGGAAATTTTCCAGGTCGGAGCGAAGTTTATCAAGCTCGTACTTTAAGCCGTATTCACGGAAAAACGCCTGACGTTCGCTCTCCTCTTCATGTACGAAACGGTCGCCGAAATCTTCGGCAAGCTTTTTCCCGATGGCGATAATATCCTCGCCGCGGTAGCCGTCTTCCGGCATCGGTTTCTCGAGACCGAGCGCTTCAAAATAACGGACTTCAACGGAAAGCGCCAGGTTGTTAATCTGGTTGCCTGCATCATTAATATAGTATTCGCGGCTCACATCATAGCCCGCTTTAGAAAGCACGCTGCACAGCGCGTCACCTACCGCCGCGCCGCGCGCATGGCCTAAGTGAAGATCTCCCGTCGGGTTGGCTGATACGAATTCGACCTGAATCTTTTCGCCTTGCCCGATGTTTGTCTCTCCGTAATGTTCACCCGCTTCAAGCACGGACGGAATCAGTTTTGTTAAGTAGCTGTTGTTCATGTAAAAGTTGATAAAGCCGGGCCCCGCAATATCCATCTTTTCAATGGAAGCTTTGCCTTTATCAAATGACGCCACGATCTCCTCAGCGATTTGTCGCGGCGCTTTTTTTGCGATTCTCGCCAGCTGCATCGCCATGTTTGTGGAATAATCACCGTGTGTTTTTTCTTTCGGCGTTTCTAACAGTACGCTTGGAATCTGGCTTTCTTCCGCCAGGCCCGCTTTCAGAACGGCCGCTTTGATCTCTTCCTTCAGCACGTCCTTCATCTGTTCCGCAATATTCATGCCTTTGTTTCCTCCTTATATTGGATCGTCATGTTATGTACATGTTCTTGGTTTTCGCCTACAGTCATGTTATATGTCATTTTGACGGAGCCTTCCGAACCGCCGACATCAGCTTGTATGTTTTTCGTTTCCGTACGGAGCTCCATTTGTCCGAACGGCAGTTTATATTGAGTGAGTGTCGATGCCCCCGGAATGAACCGCTGTTTCATTTGGATGGCGCCCGATCTCATCACGAGAATCTCTTTTTCTGTAATCTTGACGACCGTTTTAATCTTGCCCAAATCATGCTCTTCGTGATAGGAAAGATACGTTTTGCCGTTTCTCACGTAATAGAATCCACTCGATGTAAATTCAACCGACTCTTCTTCTGAGCCGTTGTGTATGAATGATTGCACATGAATGGCTACTGGTGTCTCCTGTCTCATGCTGACACTTCCTTTTCATCATCCCGCTTAACCTGAATAGTATAAGTTTTCAAGGGAAAAAGTTCAACCGCTTCCTCCTATCTTACCATCTTTGCTGATTGGTTTTGAAGATAAACATGATTTTTAAGGAAAATGAAAAAACCGGAAATCCCGGGCTGCGGGAAAAATGCGGTTCCTTCGGCGGACGGCTTTGTCAACGGGGAAAAGTTTGCGGTATTTTTGCGCTATCCTTCCGAATGAAAATGATAAAATATGTCATATACATAACGTGGAAGGGAGGGATTCGGAATAGTGGCGAGTGTTTTATCGTCTTCAGCGGTTGGAGAAAAAATCAACGAATGGTATATGTACATTCGAAGGTTCAGCATCCCGGACGCCGAGTACTTGCGGAGAGAAATCAAAGAAGAACTTGCAGGTCTGGAAGATGATCAGGATCTTCATCTATACTATTCTCTCATGGAATTCCGCCACAATCTGATGCTCGAATACCTCGAACCGCTGGAATCGCAGCGGATAGAAGAACAGCCGAGACTATCGGAGCTGCTCGCGGATATTGATAAAAAGCAGGCCCGGCTGACCGGACGTCTTGATTATTATTTTAATTTTTTCCGGGGGATGTATGAGCTGGAATGCCGTGAATATCTTTCAGCGATTCAGTTTTTTAAGAAAGCTGAATATAAGCTTGATTTTGTCAAAGATTGTATCGAGAAAGCTGAATTTTATTTTAAGATGTCAGAGTCCTACTATTATATGAAGCAGACTTATTTTTCTATGGATTATGCCCGGCAGGCTTATAAAATTTATCATAAGCAGGAGGCATATAATATAAGGGTGCTTCAGTGCCATTCATTGTTCGCTACCAACTTTCTTGACTTAAAGCAATATGATGAAGCAATTCAGCATTTTAAAAAAGCTTATGCCATGGCAGAGGCAGAACAGCAGCCTCAATTAATGGGCCGGACTCTATATAATATCGGACTTTGTTTTAACAGCCAAGAAAATTACAAACCAGCCATTGACTACATAAAACGGGCAATAGCTGTTTTTGAAGATGGGAACATCATCACTTCTCTCCCGCAAGCCTATTTCTTAATCACACAAATACATTATAAAATCGGAAATACGGCCATAGCCAGACAATATCATGACAAAGGGGTATCTTATGCAGAGGAGGCAGAAGATTCCCTATATATAGTCGAGTATGAATTTTTAGAATCTTTATATGTCGGTGAGCCTGATGAAGAAGCAATCATGGAATGTTTTGACTTTCTCAGAGATAAATTGATGTATGCTGATCTTGAAGATTTTGCCTTAGATGTGGCAAAATATTATCATGAAAGAGAAAATTTCGAGAAGGCTTCCGCATATTTTTTAAAGGTGGAAGAAACAAGACAGCAGATTCAAGGAGGTGTGAAGTTGTATGAAATTGAAGTATAAATTAGCACTTACTTGCTTAGCGATAGGCACTATTTTTGTTTCAGCCGACATTGCAAGTGCACCGGAACATCAATTTGAAGTTGCTCAGCGCGGAATGATTTAAATAATGATTACTTTTAGGCTTGCAGGTTAAACTGCAAGCCGTTTTTTATATAAACAACTAATTTGCAAAAACAAAAAGTATCCCTTAAAATTCAAATATGTAAAAAGTATTTGACACATATACATATATTATTTAAAATAAATATATATAAATTTGAAAATTTAAAATAAAAACAAAAATATTTAAGGAGGGTTTTAGTGGATAACAATATAAAAAAACTTAGAACAGCAGCTGATATTTCACAAAATGATCTGGCTAAGCTCTGCAATGTGACCAGGCAAACCATCAATGCAATTGAAAATAATAAATATGACCCGACTTTAAGTCTGGCTTTTTCGATAGCTCACGCATTAAATACGGGAATAGATAAAGTATTCAACTATAACGCCAAAAAAAATTAAGGGAGCGGTTCTTATGAAGAAAATGGATGAGATGCAAAAACACCAATCGGGTATAGCCGCCAGAATAGCATTTAGTTTTTATACTGTCGCTTTACTGATATGGTCATTAATAGATTATTTTAAAAACGGAAATACAGGATGGCAATTTCCAATACTTTTAATAGGCTGCGCACTCTATTTATGGATTCAAGTTTATCATAATCGAAAAACAAGGTAACAATTCCAATACACTTCCGGAGGATTATACAGCAATGTACGAATATAAGTTCATAAAAGTAGAAGTAAACCGGTGGAAAGGAAAGCCTAAAGAAGACTATAAAGAAATTATTGAAAAGTATTCGCAGCAAGGATGGAAGCTGGTCCAAATATTTGCTCCTCCTATTTCAGGTTATGGGGCAGCCGATTATTTTGATATTATTCTTGAAAAAAAAGTATAAATGTTTCAGTACAAAGAAAGCCGGATCATACATATGGTCCGGCTTTCTTTGTACTGAAATAAGCCAGCAGATACCTTAACGGATTTCACCTCTTAACTATTTTTTTCGGAAATCCGCAATTCAAATAGCTTCCAATATATTTTATTATTTAACTTGCTGGGGATATTGAAAAAATTGGAGGAAAAAATGAGTCTACTTTTAAAAACACAAAATAGTAAAGCGATTTTTACATTAGTAGCATCAGGAATCATTGTTCTCGCTCTTTTCAGTATAAAACATAATCATTTAAGCATGGATGTCATCGATATTTTAAACAGAGCTGGAATAATAGCTCCTAGTTGGATTGTCAGTGCTATCACCGCAACGGGTTCAGTCCTGGCTATCATTACTGTTTTAGGATCTCTTGGTGCAGGCTTGCCATTAGCCGTTTTAGAACAATTGGCTGCAGCAAGTACAGCAGCAGCTTAACATAAAACATTAAATTCAATATCCCTGGCAGTCCCTTAAACGAATGGATGAAAATACTTTGTTTAAAAAGAACGTTTTAGTCAAATTGTACATACTCTGTCTGATCTTATTTTTAATTGCTTTATTTACAGCTTATTTTTATACAGATCCCGCTTCAAATGTAAATAATCTAAATCGAAATATCCGTCCGGATTTTTTTCAGATTTTCTTTAATAATATTAAAGTAGCGAGTCTGCTTGTTTTTTTAGGCCCGTTGACGCTGTCACTTGGCACGATTGCAGTTTTAATTATTAATGGATTAATTTTAGGAAATGCCATAGGAAACATCAAAGACAATTTAAACCTTTTACTGCTTGTTATACCCCATGGAATAATTGAAGTCCCGGTATTGCTTCTTGCAGCTTCTGTAGGAATGAAATTAACTTTGGATTTATTACTCCTCAAAATAAATTTAAAATTCACTTTTAAATATATTGGTATTATATTTCTCGGTTTAATGATAGCAGCTATGTTAGAAACATTTATTACACCTATCTTTATAAAAGGAGTCTCTTAGGATTATGCAAATTGAATTATCTTCATTTAAGGACCGAAACATTAATTTTTTGTCCTCATTTTTGTTTTATATTATCGGGCTAGCTTTTTATTTAAGTTCCCTATTACCTTTTATGAAAAGTTTAATTCCCAAAAACATCCCTATACAAGTTGTTGAGCAAGTAAAACATTTAGATTATATCATTGCAATAGCCGCACTGTTTCTTTTAATGTTCGGGGTGATTTTTGAAGGATTTGTATTATTTCTCATTATAAATTTTCTTGGCGCTCAAATTAAGATCAAAACTTTTTATTCCCTATTTATGTTTTCTAACATCCCGGTCGCAATTAAGTTTTTACTTATATCATTCAAAAATATTTTCGCAGCACATCCAAACACTAGTTTATTTTTCACAAGTAATCATTTGATTTTTTCTATCTTTGATTTGTTCAATATTGCATACTTATTTCTTTTGTTTATTCTTCTGAAATGGAGAACAAATTTGAACTACTTGACAATCTCAGTTTTTATTTTTACGGCATTCCTGTATAGAATGTTTTTTTAGCATATATAAATAAACCCCCTCAATAGGGGTTTTTCTTTCATATCGTTCACTGTATACATTTCCTTTTATATGCTTCCGAAACAATACCGACTCTAGTACTCACATTCCACTTTTTACAGAGACCGGCTATGATATATTCGACATTACGCTGCGAGTAGTTTAATGACTTAGCGATCTCTTTATTAGGTTTTTCAGCAATTATCAGTTTAATTACAGAAATTTCAATCTTTTTTAATTCCAATTCATTTTCTACTGCTGTTTTCATTCTAACTTCCTTTCTAAAGATGTATTTACTAAATAATACCCTATTATATAATTTTTATCAATAACATCAATTATTAATGGTAAAATAATATGTTGCTTTTACTAACTTCTAAGTAGTTTATATACAATATAAAAATCCCCCGCCATGTTTCAAGCGGGGGAAATTCTTTTATTTCACAAACCCAAGCAGCATTTCACGAATCATCTTGCTTGCCGTGTTTGCGGTTTGTTCTGAGTGGTCATAGACCGGCGCGACTTCTACGAGGTCAGCGCCTTTTACGTTGACTTCTGAGCGCGCGATTTCATGGATAGACGCGAGCAATTCTTTAGACGTGATGCCTCCTGCGTCAACCGTGCCCGTTCCCGGCGCATGAGCGGGGTCAAGCACGTCGATATCGATGGTGACATAAACAGGGCGTCCCGCAAGCTGGGGCAGCACTTTTTTCAGCGGCTCAAGCACTTCAAATTTAGAAATGTGCATGCCGTTTTCTTTCGCCCATTCAAATTCTTCCTTCATTCCGGAACGGATGCCGAATGAAAATACGTTTTGCGGCCCGATGAGCTCGGCCGCTTTGCGGATCGGAGTAGAGTGGGAAAGCGGTTCGCCTTCATAATCCGTGCGCAGGTCGGTGTGCGCGTCAAAATGAATGATGGCAAGGTCCGGAAATTTCTTATACATGGCTTTTATGACAGGCCATGATACAAGGTGCTCCCCTCCCATGCCGAGCGGGAACTTTCCTTTTTCTAAAATGCTGTCCACGTATTCTTCAATCATATCAAGGCTTCTTTGCGGATTGCCGAACGGAAGCGGAATATCGCCGGCGTCAAAGAAATTCAAATCAGCCAAGTCACGGTCGAGATACGGGCTGTATTCTTCAAGACCGATAGACACCTCGCGGATTCTCCCCGGGCCGAAACGCGAACCCGGACGGTAGCTGACCGTCCAATCCATCGGCATGCCGTAAAGGATGGCGTCCGCCTCTTTCCAGTCGGGGCGGCTTGCGATAAATACTTTTCCTGAATATGCTTCATCAAACCTCATGATAAAACCCTCGCTTTCCTGTAAAAAAGCGCAAGATTCGCTCCTGCGCCGTACGTTTTTATTTGATTAAGTCGCTCACAAATTTCGGAAGAACAAATGCCGCTTTGTGAAGCTCTTTCGTGTAATATTTCGTGTCGATGTCAAAGAAACGGCTGTCCTCCACTTCAAGCGGATCGTACTTTTTAGAACCGATCGTAAATGTCCACAGGCCGCTCGGGTACGTCGGGATATTAGCCGTATACAGACGGGTGATCGGGAAGATTTCTTTCACGTCACGCTGTACGTTTGTAATCAGTTCCGGTGTAAACCACGGGTTGTCCGTCTGCGCGACGAAGATGCCGTCTTCTTTTAATGCCTTGGAAATTCCGGCATAGAAGCCTTTTGAGAACAGATTGACGGCCGGTCCGACCGGTTCTGTTGAATCAACCATGATGACGTCATACTCATTCTCTGATTTCGCGATGTGCATGAAACCGTCATCGACTCTCACGTCGACGCGCGGATCATCAAGCTTGCCCGCAATGGACGGAAGGAATTTTTTAGAGTATTCAATGACCTTGCCGTCAATGTCGACAAGCGTCGCTTTTTTTACGCTTGGGTGCTTCAGAATCTCTCTGATGACACCGCCGTCTCCGCCGCCGACAACGAGGACGTTTTCCGGATTCGGGTGCGTAAATAACGGGACGTGCGCAACCATTTCATGATAGACGAATTCGTCTTTTTCAGAAGTCATGACCATTCCGTCTAAGAACAGCATGTTGCCGAACTCTTCTGTTTCCACCATTTCCAGATGCTGGAATTCCGTCTGTTCCGTATGTAATGTTTGTTTCACCTTTAATGTAATGCCGAAATTCTTCGTCTGCTTCTCCGTATACCAAAGCTCGCTCAATTGTCATCTCCCTTTCAAGGCTTATTTCATTTATTGTAAGCGTCTGTATCGCTTTTATTCCGGTTAAAATCTCATTTTCACCTAAGGAAAAAGTATAGAGGATGGAGGGGAAAAAGTAAAGAAGTGTCCGGTTTGATATGTTTAAAAAACCCCCTTTTTTCACATAATAATAGAATCATGAAAAAGGGGGTTCCCAAAAGTGGATAAAGCATCTGGAAAACAGCTCAGAATCACGTTCAAAATCATCCGCGCCTGCATCTTTCTGACACTGATCGGCGGAATGCTGGCCGGCGTCTGCTTCACATCCGTTCTTCTTGCAGCGAAATGGCAGGGGGCCCCCTCCGTCCGGGTTCCTCAGTCTACGATTCTTTATGCAAATGACGGCTCAAAGCTAGGTGAGACCGATTTCGGGGAAAAGCGCTACTGGGTCCGGTTAAAAGATATCAATCCGATAGCGGTGCAGGCCGCCATTGCGGTGGAGGATCAAAACTTTTACAATCACCACGGTTTTGATTACCGGCGGATGGCTGCCGCCGCGCTGGCTGACATAAAGGCAATGGCCAAGGTTCAGGGCGCAAGCACCATCACCCAGCAATACGCGAGAAATCTCTACCTTGAGCATGATAAGACATGGAAACGAAAATGGAACGAAGCATTTTACACGATCCGCCTTGAACAGAACTATTCTAAAAACGAGATTTTAGAAGGTTATGTAAATACGATATATTACGGCCACGGCGCATACGGAATTGAAGCCGCCTCGCGCCTGTATTTCGGCAAACACGCCAAAGATCTGAACGATGCGGAAGCCGTGCTTTTGGCGGGCATACCGAAAGGCCCGTCCGGCTATTCGCCATATGTCAGCGAAAAGAAGGCCAAACAGCGCCAGGAAACCATTCTCCGACTGATGATCGGCCAAAAAATGATCTCAAAAGAAAAGGCGGAAAGGCTTAAGAAAACGCCGCTTGCCTATCAGCCGCTGAAAAACAGAGCCGCGGCGAAAACGGCGCCTTATTTTTACGATGATGCGATGAAAGAACTCGAGAAAAAGCTCGGCATGACGCGCGAACAGCTGGCAACGAGCGGATTGCGTGTTTATACGACGCTTGATAAGCGCATGCAGCGGATTGCGGAAAACACTGTGGCACATACGATCCGTACCGGCTCTGACATTCAGGTCGGCTTTTCCGCGATTGATCCGGCAACAGGGCGCGTGCTTGCGCTTCTCGGCGGACGTGACTACGAAAAAAGCCCGTTTGACCGGGCGACACAGGCGAAACGGCAGCCTGCTTCCACGATCAAGCCGCTTTTGTACTACAAAGCGATTCAAAGCGGCTTTACACCGGTCACGCTGATGAAAAGCGAAGCCACAGAGTTCCAGATTGACGACAACGGAGATACTTATTCTCCAAGCAATTACAACGGCTACTACGCCAATAAACCGATTACGCTGCTTCAGGCACTTGCGTTATCAGACAACATTTATGCCGTGAAGACCCATCTCTTTCTCGGCATGAATAAGCTCGTGTCGGCGGCAAAGGAATTCGGCATCAGCGAACATTTAAAGCCCCTTCCGTCTCTGGCGCTCGGAACTGAACCCGTGCGCCCGATTGAGATGGTTAATGCCTACGCGATGCTCGCAAACGGGGGAAAACAAATCACCCCTTCCTTTATCACAAAAGTGACGGATACCGCCGGCAATGTCTTGTATGAACAGCCGCGCGGACATCAGCAGACGCTTGATAAAAAAGCCGCTTTTGTGACGGCGAGCATGATGACGGGCATGTTTGATCAGGATTTAAACGGCTATACTTCCGTCACGGGACGCACCATTTCTGACCGGCTGACCCGAACCTATGGCGGTAAATCAGGCACGACGAGCGCAGACAGCTGGATGATCGGCTTTAACCCGGCTCTTGCCGCCGGTGTATGGACAGGCTATGACAAAAGCAGCACGATTGATTCAGTAGAAGAAAAAAGCTATGCGAAGACGATTTGGGCGGACTTTATGGAGAAGGCGCTCGAAGGAGAACCGGAAATAGCGCTTAAACCGCCGAAGGGCGTCACGGGCGTCTATATCGATCCCGCTTCCGGCTACACTTCGGGACCCGGCTGCGCCGCAAAGCATTATACGTATTTCATCGCAGGCACTGAGCCCGCGGATGTATGCTACGGACCGGAACCGTCTAAAAAAGAAAAGGAACACGTACCCGCCCGCAAAGAAGCTCCGCGCAAAAAATGGTGGGATAAGTGGCTCGGCAAAAAAGACTGAGCCCGGTGCATTGCGCGCCGGGCTTTAATCCGCGTCTTCCTCAAGCACCCACGGGAGCAAGAGTGAAAAGTCGAGATGGATAATAGGGTCAGGAAAACCCTTCGGTATAAAAAATGTTGTACTCGCCAATGAAAACGAAAAGCGGATATCTCCCGCCCTCTCGATATGAAACTTCGGCCAGCCTTCCCTAAGCCTGCGACAATCGGATAGCTGCCCGCATAATGATGCAGGCCGTTTTCCTTTCCATGCTCCCCCAAATCGTGACAGACAGCCGGACGAATCCCAAACTGCGTAAACAGCCTTGTTTTCTCGGCGGGAAGAAGACTCACCGCCTCGGAAAAGTTCCGGCAGTGCCCGCAATCGCAAGGATCAGGCCATGATTTTTCGTATTGTTTTCTCGTTTCCTCCGCATCTGCTTCAATGACCCAAGGCCCGATTTCAAAGACGGTGAACATGATGAAACCTCCGCGTAAACATGAAAAACCCCGAGTCTTGGTTCGGCTCGGGACTTTCCATGTCCTGATTCTGTATCAACAGTTTACTCAGTACAATTGCAAAATAGTGCAAATATTTATAAAGTTCACAAAAAGTTCACAAATTATTTTTCTTCCGGAAGCAGACCTGTTTTCAATTCATTGGATGAACGTTCCCAGAGCCCTTGGTCATGCTTCTGCAGAAATTCAGCAAGCACCTGCTTTGAGCTGGCGTCCATTTTATCCACGATAATGCAGCGCTTCATTGATTTATCCATTAAATTCACATGCTCCGGCAATGACTTATAGCCTCTGCGGATACTTCTGTCCACGGTCATTTCACAAGCCGTCACACCCGCGTAATAAGGGCCTTCTTCTTTTCTGTCGATGGTGACCCACACGAGCCAGTACGGTTTTCCGTTCGGCACTTCATCTTTGTTCGGCAGGAATTTGATGCCTTTTTCAACGACACTGCGGGCATGCATTGCGCCGATGTCAACGAAGGCTTCCTTCTCTTCCACATCGACAAATACCGGAGAAATATTGTCAAGGCTCAGCGCCCCGGCGCCAAAACCGCCATGTCCGTCGGTCGGATCACTTTTAATAATATTAAATCCGATTGTTTTCTTCTTTTTTTCTTCCATGAAAATACCCTCCTACAAAAGCGGTTGAAATATAATGGCAAATACCTTGAGAATCCAGTCTCTCCCCTCGCTTAACAGCGGCCACACGACATAGGAGCCGACCGGTGTCACAAACAGCACGAGAAACACGATAATCCCGTAGCTCTCAAACTGAGTCATTTTGGCGCGCACCCGCGGCGGCACGAGATCCTCAATAATCCGGTAGCCGTCAAGCGGAGGAAGCGGCAGCAGGTTGAATAAACACAGCGCGAGATTCAGCTGAATCCAAATAGAGAAAAAGCGGTCAAGCCCCATGCTGAATGCAGAAAGCAGCTCCATTCCGTAAGCATGCATCAACACTAGCAAAAAGAAACCGATAAAGGCAAGAAGCAGGTTGCTTACAGGCCCGGCGACGGAAACCAGCACTCCCGCCAGCCGCGGTCTTTTAAAGGCGCGGCGGTTCACCGGCACCGGACGGGCCCAGCCGAAACCCGCGACCAAAATTAGAATCGTTCCGAAAACATCAAGATGTTTAATCGGATTGAGCGTTAATCTGCCCTGTCTCGCCGCGGTATCGTCTCCGAACCGATACGCGACATACGCGTGCGCCAGTTCATGCATCGTAAATGCCACGATCAGCGTAATCACGACATAGGGCATAAGCTCCAGCGGATAATATAAAAATCTGTCCAAATGTAAAAATCCCCTTTTTTAAAAAATGCAAGATTGTCCTTCATTCAGTATACTATAAGTGACCTCTCTTCCAAAGAGAGGAAACGATAAAGGAGGATCAGCACCATGCCGCTCGTAACCGTTAAAATGCTTGAAGGCCGCACAGATGAACAAAAACGGAATCTGGTTGAAAAAGTGACAGAAGCCGTAAAAGAAACGACAGGCGCAGCCGAAGAAAAGATCATTGTCATGATTGATGAAATGAGAAAGGATCATTACGCCGTCGCCGGCAAACGGATCAGCGATACGGAGTAATCCTTGATAATGGCCGGCGCTGCTATGTCAGGCCGGCTTATTTCATTACTTTTTCAACGAGGCTGAAAAAGGTATTCTTTTCTTCTTCTGTCAATGCTTCGAACAGCTCGTCAATGAGCATCTGCCGGTTTTCAATCATTTGCATGGCCGCCATTTTTCCCGATTCGGAAAGCGTCATCCATACCGTGCGTCGGTCTTCGTTATTTCTCGACCTTTCCACGAAACCCTCTTTTTCTAAATGATTCAGAGCGGTTGTCGTGGCTGAAGGCGATAATGTGACTTCCTGCAATATATCTTTAATCGTGCACGTGCCGTGCCGGTAAATAATCCTGAGAATAAATCCTCTGATATTGTTTATACTCTTCGGAATTGTCGCCTCATCAAGCTTTTTCGTGCTCTTTAAATATTTCGTGAGCGCGTAATCCAGTACATTTGCTTGCAATATATCGTACTCCATGCAGAAACTCCCCATTTCAAGATGCATCCATCATCATTTGATTGTTTTTTATTACATTTTACTGATACCTCGCGGGGAAAGTCAAAATTTCGGCCGGAAAGCCCGCAACTTTTATCCTGCCCTATACAGACTATTATCTCCTGCTTTTTTACCCATCCCTTTTATGCAATGCTGGTTTTATAGACATGATTCAGGTAAAATCATTAAGGGTGACTGCGTTTGACGGAAAGGATAATCTGATCGGATGCGGCAGACAATATGACTGGAAAAGAAACGGAACAGACGGGGAAACAGAACACAGGATTGTCGATTACACAGAAGATGTGACACGGGTAAAAGCCAAAGAGCCCCTCTTGGCTTTTGCTTTTGGATGGAGGGATGCGTGTTGCGGAATATCCTACAAAAAAAAGACATCACCCAGCTGCTTGAACAAAGCAGAAACAGGCAGACTGCCAAAACGATGGGTGGATTTGATTTAACTTTACTGGGCATCGGCGCCGTCATCGGGACGGGCGTCATGGTTCTTACAGGCATTACGGCCGCGAAAAACGCCGGACCTTCCGTAATCTTTTCTTTTATCATTGCAGCCGTTGTCTGCAGCCTTGCAGCATTATGTTACGCCGAAATCGCTTCTGTTCTCCCGGTTTACGGAAGCGCCTATATTTACTCTTATACCACCATGGGAGAAATTGTCGGCCATTTAATGGGCTGGACGCTCTTATCCGTTTATATGGTGACGGCGTCGGCGGTGGCAAGCGGCTGGTCAAGTTATTTTAATAATCTGTTAGCCGAAATCGGCATGCCTTTGCCGGACAGTCTGCTGCACGTGCCGAGCCAGGGGGGCATCGTCAACCTTCCTGCCATCATCATTACTCTATTAATTGCCGTCGTTCTGTCACGCGGCTCCAAAGAGAGCAAAACCTTTAATAATATAATGGTTCTCGTAAAAATCGGAATTGTTTTGCTGTTTATCATCACAGGAAGCTTTTTTGTAAAGCCGGGCAATTGGCATCCTTTTATGCCTTTTGGAATCAAAGGCGTCATTACGGGGGCTTCTGCCGTCTTTTTTGCGTTTCTCGGATTTGACGCGATTTCCGCTTCGGCTGAAGAAGTCAAAAAACCGCAGCGCAACCTGCCGATCGGTATTATCGGTTCACTGGTGATCTGTACATTGGTATACGTCATCGTCTGTCTCGTCATGACGGGGATGGTTCCGTATTCACAGCTTAATGTGCCGGAAGCCATGTCTTATGTGCTGCAGTCTGTCGGACAAAACGCGGTGGCGGGCGTTATCGCTGCCGGTGCGGTGATCGGACTAATGGCCGTCGTTCTCGCCCATACCTATGCGGCGACCCGTATATCTTTTGCGATGGCAAGAGACGGAATGCTGCCGAAAGTCTTTACCATTGTCGGAAAGAAATCGGGAGCGCCGATCTTTAATACGTGGCTGATCGGACTGATCAGCGCCTGCATCGCGGGTTTTGTTGATCTGAAAGAGCTGTCAGATCTCTCAAACATCGGCGCATTATTGACATTCGCCATGGTCAGTCTGTCCGTGCTGATTCTGCGCCGCACCCATAAGGATCTGCCACGGGGATTTAAAGTGCCTTTTGTACCCGTTCTGCCGATTTTGGCCATTATCTGCTGTTTGTTTTTAATGGTCAATCTGCCGCTGAAAACGTGGCTTTATTTTGCCGTCTGGCTGATCATCGGCGTGATCGTTTACTTTTTATATTCGTACAAGCACAGCAAATTGAGACAATAAACAAAACCAGGCCCGCTTTATGTGCGGCCTGGTTTTTTCATCAAAAAAGACGAAAGCCATCGCCTTTAACAAATGTGTTTCAGCTCTTCTATGTAGTGAAGCGCCTCATCATATTCTTCATCCGTATATTTCTGTTTGCTTTTTATCGTAAACACTTTCTCTTTCTTTTCCTCAGCTTCAAGGCCGTCAAAATACAAAATCGTAGACACCAGCTCCAGAAACCGCGATGAGCGGCTGTTGACGCTGTCGATGTACTTCTTCATATCCGGCATCGTAAGCTCCGCATGATGTAAAAACTCGGCTCCCGTCTCCGTCAGCGAGTACCGGTATTGAAAGTAGCCGCCCTTTTTTTCCTTCACCTCATCCAGAAACCCAAGATTGCACAGCTCTTCAATTCGAAGCGTCAGTTCTTCGGAATACGGGCCGTAAAAATGAAAATCATATTTTTCGTAGAAAGGATACTGCATTTTCTTCGCGATATAAATGATTTTCTGCAGCTTTTTCCGCCCGATGATTTCTCCAGAATCCGAGAACACCTTCATCAGTTTTGCATGTTCTTTCAACAAATTCCCGACATCTCCTTTTCCTTCTTTACCAAAATCCTTCTATGTCAGTCCCAGCAGCTGCCGGATTTTTAATTTTGCTTCAGGGTTTTCTGAATCGTCACAAATGAGGTCCATCGGATAGTAGAGCTTATGGTCCGTCCGGCGTTTGCCCGAAATGGATTCGACAATGGCGGACTGCCTGGACAGCTCTTTGATCTGGCCGTTCTGCGTTAACAGGTGAATCGGCAGACGCTCCTCCTCTTCACCCGGCCGGTAAAAATCATACGGCAGATCCGATGAAGAATCGACCACTAAATAGTAATTGGGATCAATTCCCGCCTCTTTAAACAGAGCGGTCAGTTCAAAATAAGCCGACATTTCCTCATTGGGGTTAAATTCGGCATATTGAAACAGCTGGCGGTTAATAAAGCGGCGGCACAAGTCGGACAGAATCGGGTCCTCTTCTTCCTCCCAAGCCTGGAAGTAATATAAAATGATGGCTTCATCAAGCTTCAGATAATCCGCAAGCGTCAGCTTCCCTTCAAAAATGGAATAAAAATGAACGGGAGCATGAGTGAATATATACCCTTCTTCATGGAGCTGCTTCGCACGGTGGAGAATTTTCGTCAAAATGACTTCAGCGCTTCTCGTCACTGGATGAAAATACACCTGCCAGTACATTTGATAGCGGCTCATAATATAGTCTTCGACGGCGTGCATGCCGCTTTGCTTAATGACGATCTGGTCCTCTCGCGGACGCATCACCCTTAAAATCCGTTCCATATCAAAATGTCCGTAGCTGACGCCCGTATAGTATGCGTCCCGCTGAAGGTAATCCATCCTGTCGGCGTCAATCTGGCTCGAAATCAGGCTGACCACCTGCTTGTTTTTGTATGTTTTGGCAATGACTTCGGCAACATCCTGCGGAAATCCCGGTCCCGCCTTTCTGAGAACCTGATTCACCTCGGTGTCGCCGAGAATGATTTCCCTCGTATAGTCTTCATGATCCAGATGAAAAACCTTTTCAAAGGAATGCGAAAACGGCCCATGTCCCAAATCGTGCAAAAGCGCGGCGCTGAGACAGAGTTCGCGTTCATTGTCATCCCATTCAGGACGCCCTTTAAAAACATCATCAACCATTCGTCTGACAATCTCATAGACGCCGAGAGAATGGTTAAAACGGCTGTGTTCCGCGCCGTGAAACGTCAAATACGTCGTACCGAGCTGTTTGATCCGGCGCAGCCGCTGAAATTCACGGGTGCCGATCAAATCCCAGATCAGCTTGTCCCGCACATGAACATAGCGGTGAACGGGATCTTTAAACACTTTTTCTTCTGATAATTTTCCGTTTGGATACGCCATCGTCATTCCCTCTTTTTTTTAGCCGTGATTCTATTATATCGGCTCTGTAATTTGAAAACATCCTTGAATTTGTCCGGCGTTTTGTTCCAGTTTTCCGTCATTGATTTTTTGAAGCAAAAAAGCCTGACCCATCGGGCGAGGCTGTCGTAAAATACACATTTACTTTTTGATCTTCTTTTTCACTTTCTCAATCAGCTCGTCCTCAGTCGGCGCCGACAGCGGGCGGTTGTTTACGAAAGCAAACGATTTTTTGCGTCCGGGCCCGCAATATGACTGACATCCGACCTCCACTTTTGCATCCGGGTCAGCTTCTTTCAAACGCGGCAGCAAAGTCTTAATATTGGTGGCCTGGCAATCATCACACACTCGGAATTCATTAGCCATGATGTACGCTTCCCTTCATTCAATGTTCCTCTATGTTAAATCTTAATTTTAAAAACGAAAAAAATCACATCACATCTCATTGTACAAGGATTCATCTTATCCTGCAAGGCTCTGCGTATCTCTCATTCTTTCAGCCAATTTGTATAAATATTTTCCAATCTGGACATTCTAATACCATCAAAGATATTGGGGGTTGAGAACATTGACAAAACAAAGACAGGACGCCTGGTCGGAGGAAAATGACCTGCTGCTTGCGGAAACCGTGCTCCGTCACGTTCGGGAAGGAAGCACGCAGCTGAACGCCTTTGAAGAGGTAGGCGATAAATTAAACAGAACGTCGGCAGCGTGCGGATTCAGGTGGAATGCCGTCGTCCGCCATCAATATGAAAAAGCGCTTCAGCTTGCCAAAAAACAGCGGAAACAGCGGATGCGCGCGCTCGGAAACGGCCAGCCGGCCAAGAAGAAACTATTATACCAGCCGCCTGCACCGGATGCGGACATCATGCAGGAAACCACAGCCGAAGAGACGGTTCAAACGGAAGCGCCAAAAGAGGATCGGCAAGCCGTCATGTCCGGCGAACATATGCCTTATGTCGATGAAAGCTTCAAGGAAGAGTTAGCTAGTTTATCACATTTGCTGGCGCCTCAGCAGCCGAGCCAAAAGGCGGAGCTCACAATGGCAGACGTCATTCAATTTCTGCAGAGCTATGAAGGCAGCGGAAAGCAAACTTCCGCCCTGCAAATGGAAAATGACCGTTTAAAACGGGAAAACCAAGAACTTCAGTCTAAAACCGAGCAGCTGGAAGCGGCCGTCGAAAAGCTTGAAAAAGATCAAAAAACCATTCAGGAAGACTACGAAACCTTGGTGAAAATTATGAACAGAGCCAGAAAACTAGTTTTATTTGAAGACGATGAACATGCCTCTCCGTCCTTTAAAATGGACCGGAACGGCAATTTAGAAAAAATGGCCGAATAACGGAAAAACCCCTTTCCTTGTCATGGAAAAAGGGGTTTTTGCCATTTGTCAATGACGCGAATCCTGATCTATATTAATGTAAACATTGTTCAGGAGGCCTTCTTCCCGCAAGGGCTGCGCATCTCGGTCCCCGCCCGCACATAAGCATAAAGATTCAATTCCTCATCCCAAATGGTTCTTGGGAATTATTGATCGATTAGCTACTGTGCAATACACTGTATAGAGAATACAATTATTAGATATGATGGGAATGATAGTAAATGAGTAGCCAATTACGAAAAGGAGCGTTGGAACTTTGTGTGTTGTCCCTGCTTCTTTATGAAGATTTATATGGTTATGAATTAATCAAGATCATAAGTGAAACGTTCCCTGTATCGGAGGGCACCATCTACCCCATATTACGAAGACTCACAAAAAATAACTACCTAAAAACGTATACAGCAGCTTCCGATCAAGGCCCATCACGCAAATATTACAAAGTAACAGAAGAAGGCGCCTTTTATCATCACACATTAAAATCGGAATGGCTTGACCTGTCCGAAAAAGTGAACAGCATCATTAAGGAGGGAAAATGAATGTGTAAAGACCAATATTTAAAACATCTCCGGCGGGAAATAAAAGATCTGCCGGAATTTGAGCAAAAAGAGATACTCGCCGATATCGGCGAAATATTCCAAATGGGCGACGCTGAAGGAAAAAGCGATGAACAAATCGCCGGCAATTTAGGAAACCCCAAAACACTTGCGCGCGCCTTAAAAGCGGATATTTTCATCAGTGATGCCGAGGAGCAGAAAACATGGCGCTCCTTTTTCAAAGCATTCGGCCTGATGCTGGGTATGGGCATGTTCAACTTCATGTTTATGCTGACACCGTTTCTTTTTGCCTCTGTTGCGGTGTTAAGTTTGATGGCGATCGGCCTGATGCTGATGACCGGATCATTCTTTCTCCTTGTAAAAGTGCCGATTGTAACAGCCATTTTTAACGGATGTATGGTTCTTGGAGCGGGTATGGCGGTGTTTATGGCCGGATTTGATCTTTCGAAACTGATATTCCGCATCTTTTTGCGCTATTTCAAATGGAATGTCAGCGTTGTAAGGAGGGAAACCATTGAATCGAAAAATGTGGTATAGCATTGCTCTCATTTTAATCGTTGCCGGCCTGATCGGAAGCATGTTCTTCGGTTTTGACGGCTTTTACCCTAAATCATAAGGAAGGTGTGCAAATATCATGACTGAACCAGCCCTGATATTAAAAGATGTCTCTAAAACAATCAATCATACCCCTATTGTACAGTCAATTTCTTTCGATGTGAGAAAAGGCGAGATATTCGGCCTTTTAGGGCCGAACGGCTCAGGAAAAACCACTATTTTCAGAATGATCGTACAGCTTATTAAAAAAACAGAAGGAGCCATTTCATTCAGAGGCAGACCGGACAGCGACTTTGAATATTTTATGAGACATATCGGGGTTATCATTGAAGGCCCGGATATGTATCCGAATATGACCGCTTTGCAAAACCTAAAATATTTTACTAAACTGCGCAGCACCTCGCTGCGAACGGATGACCTTATGAATACCCTTGCAAAAGTCGGGCTAGAGCAGGCTGCCCGCAAAAAAGTGAAACATTTCTCATTAGGTATGAAACAGCGCTTGGGGCTCGCTTATTCTCTTCTTCACAATCCCGGATTATTAATTCTGGATGAACCGATGAACGGCCTCGATCCTAAAGGAATGAAAGAATTGCGCACCATTCTTTCCGATTTATCGAAGCAAGGGGTTTCCATTTTATTATCAAGCCATTTATTGTCGGAAATGGAGGAGATTTGCGACAGGGTTGCCTATATTAAAAAGGGACGGATTTTAGGAATTGAAGACATGAAGAACAGACATGACCTTGGTCAGAAAAAGCTGTTTACCGTCACGGTCGATCATCCGGCAAGGGCGAAAGAAATATTAGAGCAGGACGGTATTCTTCAAGTACAGCAAAAAGACAGCCGCATCATTGAATTGGAAGCGGAAGAAGATACCATCCCGTATGTCATTAAATCTTTGGCAGAGAAAGAGATTCTGATTTCCCGCGTTTCTGCAAGAACTTTGTCATTGGAAGAGAAATACATGATGATTACAGATCAGGAGGACGCGGTATGAGCATATTTCATCTGGCGCAGAACGAATTCATAAAAATAACCCGAAAAAAAGGCACACTTTTATCTCTTTTTTTCCTGTTTCTCATCGTTTTGCTGGCCGGCCTTATTATGAATCATGAGTTAGATGCTTCCTCGGATAACAATTGGAAAGAACGGCTTCTCGCCGAAAAAAAACAGGAAGAAATTGATAAACCCGCTGAAACGACAGGCGTTTATTATTCTGCTGATGTTAAGAATAAAGACTATTATTTGGAGCATAACATCAACCCTTATGAATGGAACGGCTGGAGGTTTTTCGGCACGGTTACTTCAAACGGGCTTGAGATTTTCGTCAGCTTGACCGCGATTTTAACCGTCAGCGGGGTTGTTTCTAAAGAGTTTGCCCTTGGGACGATTAAGTTTATCGCTACAAGCCCGAACCGAAGATGGCGGATTTTAACATCGAAATTTCTGGCCTCCCTTCTGTTTACCGGTATGATTTACTTATTTTACTGTGTGAGCTGTTTGCTGATCGGCGGCGTGTTATTCGGTTTTTCCAATGCTTCATATCCGCTCGTCTATACTCATTTAAATGACAGTCTGTATACCATCAGTTCAATCAAAGCATCCGGAATCATTCTGCTTTTGCGTTTCATATCAATTATAAGCATTGTCACCATTGCGTTCACTTTGTCAGTATTGTGCAAAAGCCAGGCGCTCTCCCTTTGCTTATCGATTTTACTGCTGTTTGCCGGCAGTATATTGGGCGGAACTGATTTGCTTGCCCAATTTACGTGGTATAAATTTACGCTCTTTCCGCATTTAAATCTCGTTGCTTATGTAAATAAAAGTGCGGGTGATGCGATTTCAACGTTAAACATCCCCTATTCCGTGACGGTTATAGCGATCTACTTTCTTATATGTTTATTGATTTCTTTTTCCGTCTTTCAAAAGAGAGACATTACAGCATAGACAGAGAGGCGGCGGCATAATGAGCGGACGGCAGGAAATACTGACGGTCCAGTAATTTGCCGCTGACCGCCCCTTGGTCCATCGCTAATGGATTCAAATAACCGAAGCTCCCGCTGCTTCGCTGCTGAAAGCGTAGAAATTCCCGCCCTTCCCGTATAAAAAGCGCCTCATCGAATCGGAGAAATTTCATAATGGCTGTGTATTTTGCAACGGCGTCAATGTGATACTTTCTGCACTCGGCTAACATTAAACCTGAAAAAGCAAAGTCTGATGTTTTGTACCATTCCGTGAGAAAAGGCTGCAATTCTTTCATTTGCAAATAAGTGACGGCATAAAGGGCATCCGCCTGTTCTTCCTGCATGCCGCCCGGTGCCATGAGCAAATCGGCCTCACGTTTCATCCCGGTTTCTAAGAACACGATCAGTTCTTCCGGAGTCACCGCCCCAAAATAAACTCCTAACACCATGAGGATCATAGAGGACGGCTCTGATTTCAGTTCCTCTTGTAAACCGCGGACCATTTGTTCAAGTCCGTTATGAAAAAAGATGCTTTTTGCGGCATCTATCCTGCGGTACACATGATACGCATACGCGAACAGGACCGGATGGCATTCGTGCGTTTTTTCTCCAAAATAACGATCTAGGAATAGAATGACTTCTTCTGTATCCTTTCTTTTTTCAAAGTGATGACATGCCGCTAAACCGCAAAACAGGTGCATGAGATCATCTGCTTCTATTTCTTCCGGCTGCAGCTGAATGTTCTTCCAAAAACCCAGCAGCCATTCTTCTGTTTTTTTTATATTAAAATGTTCCTTGACTATCTGCATGTTCCACACTCCAGATTCAGAATCTCAATCGCCGGCAGAAGAGCCGGAGCACAATGAATGGATGGATTCTCGTTATTTATATGATGAAGAGCCGCTTGACAGCCATAAAAAAATGGATCGATACACGATTGGATAAATAACATATTGCACAGCTGTTTCATTTTTCGGCTGCCGAGACAAAACACAAGCCATTTTTGAATGGACGCCTTCAAGCCGGGATGAAGCAGATGCTCTCCCTCATTCAAATGAAGAAGACAGTACTCGACAAACTCCAGCTCGTTTTCAGCTGTTCTTTTCCATGCGTCATGGAGCAAAGGCTGAAACATCGAATTCTTGTAAAAGCGCACTTTTTCATGGTCAGTTGACATTCCCAGCTCGCTCAGCAAACCGACGAATTCGGCGTATTTAAAATAAGGCCATTCTTTTTTTATAAGATAGCCGTTTTGCAATCCGTGACGTATGACCTGATCATCCGAATCCATTCCCTGTTTCTTTTTATAAGCTTTTGCCGTTAAATAGATATGAATCAACTCATTGACAATGGCCGTGTTACAGTGAAACAGATCTTCCCAGCATGACTTATCAACGAAAGCGGAGGCAATCCTTTCAGTATGTTCTTTTACAGCGGAAGAATGGCTCGTCTTCCTGTAGTACTTGCAGAAGCCGGCAAACAGCTGAAGGCTCTTTTGATCCGGAAGCGATTGTTCAGCAAAAGATAATAAAAATTGATCCGTCTCTTCAGCTAATCTATTCAAGTTAATCGTTCCTTTCTGCTCTAAGACAGGCATGCGCGGCACCAGCGGCGACAAGTGTTGTATGATAGCAATGTTTGAACACATCTTCTCTTCGCTGTTCACCTGTCAAACCGGGTTTATGTTGATAGGTGATGCTCGGGACATTCCCCTCTTTCATTCGGCCCTGATAGATTTTATTCCAGGCTGCTTCATAGAGCGGTTTATGGTTGTCCTTATCCATGTTGATATGTAAAAAAGAGCTGCACATCAATAATTCACTGGTAATATCTAAATTCTCAAGACAGATATAGATCCCGAGAAATTTCAGGACCTTTTCTTTTAAGGACGGCAGATGATACTCTTTATCCGTAAGCGAAGAACATCCCATGTCTGTTATATAAAAAATCGTATGAGTGATGCTGTACGCATCATGATCCGTCATATATGTATTTGGGATATCCTGACCAGCTGCTGTGTAGTGATATAAGTCAGAAAAATCCGTTATTTCCGAGGTTACGCCTGCTCTTTGCAGACTGTACTTCAGATCCATTTTCCGAAAGGGAACTTTAGCAAGGCTGCAATCAAAACGCGCTGCCGTGAATTTTTCCAGCTCCCATATCACCGAAGCCCGTGACGGATGATCAGTCAAGGTAAGAAATTCACCCGCAATAGCCAATCCGGCGAGACCGTCCGGATCAAAATGAATAAATTCTTCAAGCTGATCATTACGGAGCCTTTCTGTAATAAACTCCGTTAAAACAGCAACTTCCTTATCATCTGCCTGATTTCTGATCAGGTAATTGGTAAGAAAAATGAGTTCTATAAATGTTTTAAGGCGCCATCTGAAATCATTCGCTACTTTATGATTCATATCAAAATAATGGATATTTTTAACAATCCATGACAGTGCTCCCCGCTTAATTTCTTTTATATACTCTTGTGTCAAACTCTCACCGCCTCGTCTCAGATGTGTAGGCTCCAAACAGTGATTATCCTACTTTTGAGCGGCTAAATCAGAGAAATTCAAATTCGGGTTTTGATTGTCTTCTTGGCTCGGCACTACAAGCACCCAGCCGCTCCAAGCGAAAGAATTGCCTGATTGTTCCGCATCTCCGGCTAACAAATGTGTCGGGATCGTGATTCTTTTTTCTTCTTTTATTTTTTTAAAGTTCATATCTCCATCTCCTTCAGTTTATAGAATTATTTGGAACCTACATAAATATATTAATCAAATAAGGTATATAATGTAAACTAGTTTTGATATAACGATTCTTTTTCACTATAACTAAATAGTATATAATTACCAAAAACAAAAAAGCCCGGACTTAGTCCAAGCTTTCCTGCGTGCCGAACACCTTCTCATTCCGTTCCAGCATTCGGGTCAGATTTTTTTCAAATACCATTTCCTCTTCCGGCGATAATCCGGCTGCATACAGGCGTCCGCTGAGTTCCTTCAGTTCAGTCAAAAGCGCCAGCATTAAGTCTTGCACGGTAATGTCCGTTTGCAGCAATTCGCTTAATGAAGCCATCGTTTCGGGCCGGATATCGGGATATACGCCTTTTGTATCGTTGCTTTTGTCTTTTAAAGCGGCTTGATAGAAACGTCTGATCAGATCGGCGCGTTCGCTTCCGCTTTTATCGGCGCAAAGGTAAATCTGAACCGCGGTTCCGCCCCGCAGGCGTCTTTGTGAGATTCCCGCGAATTTTCGTCCGCCGATGCTGAGATCATAGCTGCCCGGACAGTACGATCCTTTAATTTCATATGCTTCAATTTCGGCATGGTGCGGACGCAGCATCCGCCGCACCAGCTCTGTCATCGCCTCGTAGCCTCTGTCGATGTCGATGCCTTTTTTTTCGTCTTCAAAAATAAGGGAGATATTCAATACGCCTTCGTCCAGTACGACGGCGAGGCCTCCGGAATTGCGGACAATGACACGGTAGCCTTCGTCCTCCAGCAATTTCACGCCGTCCTCTAAAAACGGCAGGCGCGTGTCCTGAATGCCGAGCACGATCGTCCGGTGGTGCACCCAAGAGCGTGCCGTCGCAGGCGATTCCCCTTTGCCTACGGAGGCGCACAGCGTATCATCCATTGCGAATGACTGCTTCGCATCAAAATAAGGGCCGAGGCTGGATTGGTCAATGATTCTCCAGCTCGGCTGCATCAGTAAATCAATCGGTTGCTTTCCCATCTATATTAAATCCCTTTCGTCATAGGCTTTCCATGCATTTATTATATCACTCCGCTTGTGATGATTGAAATTGGCTTTTCAAAAGAGCGATGAAGATTTCTTTGTTTTTTGTGTTCTCCATAATGGAAGATTGGATGATAGACAGTTTCCGTTTTAAGGAGAATCCTTTTATCTCAAGCACGGAAATGCTGCCGTGAAGCAGATCCTTTTGCAGCACGCTTTTTGACAGTACGGAAAGACCCATTCCGCTGATCACGGCTTCCTTGACGCCCTGGTTGCTGCTGATCGTCATCATGGATTTCGGCCGCAGTCCGTTTGATTGAAGGACGTGGTCTAAATATTCCCTCGTTCCCGAACCCTTCTCCCTCGTCACCCACGCTTGATTTTGCAATTCAGCAGCCGGGATGTTTTTTCTGCCGGCGAGCGGGTGTCCGTTCGGTGCGGCAATGCACAATTCATCCTCCATAAACGGCTGAATGTCGAGCTCGTTTTTCCCCGTATGCCCTTCAATTAATCCGATATCGGCTTGAAGCATCCGAACCGCTTCGCTGACCTCCTCCGTGTTTCCGATCATGACGTCCAGGTTCAGCTCGGGATACTCGTTATGAAGCTTTGCGAGAAGCGGCGGCAGAATATATTCGCCGATGGTAAAGCTCGCGGCGATTTTGAGCTTCCCTTTGACATAATGATGATGGGCGTAAATTTCGGATTTCGCCTGTTCGTACAAAAAGACCATCTGCTTGGCGCGCTGATAGAGAATGTCCCCCGTCGGCGTAGTCGTAAAGTGCTTCGGAGAGCGGTTCAGCAAGGCGGTTTGAAATTCTTTCTCCAGGTTTTTAATGTGAAGGCTGACGCTCGGCTGAGAAATCATCAGCTTCTGCGCCGCCTTTGTAAAGTTTTTTTCTTCCACGACGGCAATGAATGTTTTCAGTTCCCCATAATACAAAAAGCATCGCCCCTAATCATTATTTTTCCTAATCGTTTAGATCATATAAATATATTTTACTAATGATTGAGACCGCAGTAAAGTGGAGTTATCAAGATAATGGGAAGTGACTGAGATGAAGATGGTAAAAGGTGTTTCAGTTACCGCAGGAATTGCGTTTGCGGCTTTCTATGTCAGCCGCCTGCCGTTTTTGCATATGTTCGGAATGCTTGTCCTTGCAATGCTGATCGGCATGCTCTGGCGCGCCGTATTCGGACAGCGGGCGGCATTAGAGCCGGGGATCGCGTTCTCAAGCAAATACTTGCTGAAAGCAGGCATCATCCTGCTTGGCATGAGACTGAATCTGGCGGATATCTATCATGCGGGCTGGCACGTATTTGCAATTGCCGTCTGCTGTATGATGTTTGCGGGTGCCGTTGTATACGGACTGTCCCGGCTGTTCCGTATAGATCAGACACTCAGCACGCTGACAGCCTGCGGCACAGCGATCTGCTGGGCGGCTGCCATTGCCGCGATCGCGCCGCAGATCAGATCAAATGAAAATGCAGCCGCCATCAGCGCGGCCGCCGTTTCGTTATTAGGAACCGTTTTTACTGTTGTATATTCTCTTGCTTATCATGGATTGGGCTTTTCTCCTGCGGCTTACGGAGCCTTTTGCGGGGCAACGCTTCACGAGGTGGCGCATGCGGCGGCGGCCGGCAGCGCCGGAGGAAAATCAGCCGTCGAGATGGCGGTGATCGTCAAACTGACCCGGGTCGCGCTGCTCGTCCCGGCCGCATTCATGCTCGGAATGCGGGCGCGCCGCAGCGGAAAGTCAAAGACGGCTTCTGCCGCTTCGCTCCCCATCCCTTGGTTTATCTTCGGATTTCTCGGAATGAGCGCCATCCATACATCAGGCGTTATTTCAGCCTCGTTTTCCGCGTTTCTTGTTCAAGTGTCTTATGTTTTCATCGGCATGGCGATGGCGGGTCTCGGTTTGAAAGTCCATATATCGGCGTTTCGTCATAACGGCTGGCGGGCGCTCGCAGCAGGCTTGATCGGTTCTCTCTGTTTGTCCCTGTTCGGCTGGGCCGCAGTGACGTTCTTTCTATAAAAAAATGCCGGCCCTCGTAAAGGCCGGCTTTTGCGGATTACAGCGCTTGAGCAGCCGTAATTAACGCAAGATTGTAGACGTCTTCCGCATTACATCCTCTGGAAAGATCGTTTACAGGCATATTTAATCCTTGCAGAATCGGTCCGACCGCTTCAAAGCCGCCTAAGCGCTGAGCGATTTTGTAGCCGATGTTTCCTGCTTCAAGGCTTGGGAATACAAATACATTCGCGTCTCCTTTAATGTCGGAGTCCGGCGCTTTTTTCTCCGCGACAGACGGCACAAATGCAGCGTCGAATTGGAATTCGCCGTCAAGCGTAAGCTCAGGCGCTTTTTCCTTCGCAATTTTCACGGCTTCAGCCACTTTGTCCGTCTCATCTGATTTCGCCGATCCTTTTGTAGAGAAGCTGAGCATGGCAACGCGCGGGTCAATGTCAAACATTTGAGCCGTATTGGCGCTTTCAATGGCGATTTCGGCAAGGTCCTGGCTGTCAGGGGCAATGTTGATCGCGCAATCAGCGAATACATATTGCTCGTCACCGCGGGCCATGATGAAGACGCCTGATGTTTTTTTCACGCCTTCTTTTGTTTTAATGATTTGAAGTGCAGGGCGCACCGTATCGGCTGTAGAATGTGCAGCTCCGCTGACAAGTCCGTCTGCGAGACCTTTGTACACAAGCATCGTGCCGAAATAGTTTTCGTCCAGCAAAGCTTTGCGGGCCTGTTCTTCCGTCGCTTTGCCTTTGCGGCGTTCTACGAAAGCCTGAACGAGTTCTTCCATGCCTTCATATGTATGCGGGTCAAAAATGTCCACGCCGTCAAGCGTAAGGTTTAATTCTTTCGCTTTTGCTTGAATGTCTTCTTTATTGCCGACTACGATCGGCTTTAATACCTTGTTGCCCGCCAAGTTGTTGACCGCAACCAGGATACGTTCGTCCAACCCTTCAGGAAATACGATTTTCACATCTTTTCCTGCGACTTTTTCTTGTACTTTTGTAAATAAATCTGCCACGATATACCCTCCTCTATGTTGACAAAAAACGCTTACTTTTACAGCATACTCTTCTTCCAGCTAAATTCAAATAACCAACTTCCATTATAGCGCTTTCAAAAAGAAATCTTATTTTTCTAACTAATTTAATTGACCGTTTGTTCACGGCATAGTTTCTGACACAAGGCTTCGGATTATTCAAGGTTTCTCCACAGCCGAAACGGTTAAACTGTGATATAGTGAAGGCATCAATGAATAGATATAGGAGTGAAGATACATGAGTGAGCAGCAAAAAACGAACGAAGCCGCCCAAACGCTTGACGGCTGGTACGCGCTTCACGATTTCCGCACAATGGACTGGACGTCATGGAAGATGTTATCCAGCGATGAGCGCCTGTCGATTATTCACGAATTTACGGGACTGCTTGAAAAATGGGGTGTCGCCCAAAAAGAAGGCAAAGGCTCGCAAACCATCTACAGCATCGTCGGACAGAAAGCTGATTTTATGCTGATGATTCTTCGCCCGACAATGGAAGAGCTGAACGAAATCGAGCTTGAATTTAACAAATCAAAGCTTGCTGAATTTACAATCCCGGCTTATTCTTACGTGTCCGTGGTTGAGCTGAGCAACTACCTCGCAAGCGGAGAAGGCGATCCGTATGAAAATCCGCATGTCCGCGCCCGCCTGTATCCTGAGCTGCCCGAAGCGAAATACGTCTGCTTCTATCCGATGGATAAAAGAAGAAGCGGCAATGACAACTGGTACATGCTTTCTATGGATGAACGCAGAAACCTGATGAGAAGCCACGGCTTGATCGGACGGAGCTATGCCGGCAAAGTCAAACAGATTATCACGGGATCTGTCGGTTTTGACGATTACGAATGGGGCGTCACGCTCTTCAGCGATGATGTGCTTCAGTTCAAAAAACTTGTTTACGAAATGCGCTTTGATGAAGTCAGCGCGCGCTACGGCGAATTCGGTTCATTTTTTGTCGGAAACCGCTTGTCTCTTGACACGCTTCCGAAGTTTTTGCACGTGTAACAACCACCCGCCTGTCCGGCGGGTTTTTCCTTTGTCAGAATTTAAATAAAATTTGCTATTTTTATCATTTTTTTTTACGATGTAAAGGAGATTCCATTTTGGTAAAGGGGTGCAGACAGTTGTCAAAACGAACCGCGTTTATTATGGGAGCCAGTCAGGGGATCGGCAAAGCGATCGCTCTGAAACTGGCGGACAATGGCTTTCATACCGTCATTAATTCACGAGTTCCCGAAAATATCGAATCGGTAAAAGAAGAGATCCTCGCCAAACATCCGGATGCGGGCGTCACCGTTCTGGCCGGGGATATGTCGGACCAGAAGACAAGAGCCGGCATTTTTGAAGAGATCAGATCACAATGCGGACGGCTTGATGTATTGATCAACAACATTCCGGGCGGCTCGCCGGATACCTTTGAAAACTGCGATATAGAAGATATGACAAATACCTTTACGAATAAAACGATCGCTTATATCGACTCTATGAAAACGGCCGCAGCAATCATGAAGCAGCACGAATTCGGCAGAATCATTAATATCGTCGGAAACCTATGGAAAGAACCCGGCGCCAATATGTTTACCAACAGCATGATGAACGCCGCTTTAATTAATGCCAGCAAAAACATCGCCATTCAGCTTGCGCCTTTTCACATTACTGTCAACTGTCTGAATCCCGGGTTTATCGCCACAGACCGTTATCACCAATTCGTGAAGAATGTCATGAAGCAAAACGGCATTTCTAAAGCGGAAGCGGAAGAACGGATTGCCTCAGGCGTCCCGATGAAGCGTGTCGGAACTGCGGAAGAAACCGCGGCGCTGGCTGCCTTTCTTGCCTCTGAAGAAGCCTCCTATATTACCGGACAGCAAGTATCAGCCGACGGCGGCAGCATGAAAAGCATATAATAAAAACATCCCGCTCTCAGCGGGATGTTTCTTGTAATGAAGGAAAGGACAAACCGAGCTTTTGAATCCGCAGCACGAATTCCCTCAAATCGCCCTTCTTGGCCACCATTGATATTCTGACATAACGCTTTCCGCCGTTGCCGAAAATCTCGCCGGGCGTCACGACAACATGGGCATGCTCCAGCAGATAGTCCGAAAACTGGTGTGAAGACTCGAATTCATTCGGAATTTCAGCCCAGACATAAAAAGTCCCTTTCGGTTTTTCAATGCTCCAGCCTAATTCCTTTTCACATAACGCCGTGAAAAAGTCAATCCGTTCTTTATATGTGCGCTTCAGACGCTCGGTATGCTCAGGATTTCCTGACAGCGCCGCCGCTGCCGCCTGCTGAAGGCCGCCGAACATGCCGACGAAGACGTGATCCTGAAACTCATTGACCGCCTGAATGATTTTCTCATTCCCCACAGCAAATGCCATTCTCCAGCCTGCCATATTGAAGGTTTTCGAAAATGAATAAAGCTCCGCGCCGACCGTTTTCGCTTCTTTCGCCTGAAGAAAGCTGGCCGGGTTCTGATCAAATTCGAACGCGCCGTATGCAAAATCGTGAATAAGATGGATGTCATGTTTTTTTGCAAACGCTGCCGCTTTTTCATAAAACGCCTGATCCGCAGTCGCGCCCGTCGGGTTATTCGGGTAATTCAAAAACATCAGCTTGGCTTTTTTCAGGACGGCGGGATCAATCCGCTCAAAATCCGGCAAATAGCCGTTTTCCGGATGAAGCGGCATCTCATGCAGCTCCGCTCTGGCCATTGTAATTCCCGATAAATACTCAGGGTAGCCGGGGTTCGGGACTAAGGCGATATCGCCGGGATTCAGCAGGCATTGCGTCAAAACGTACAAACCAGCTTTCCCTCCGCCGAACAGCGCGACTTCTGTCTCCGGATTGACCGATACCCCGTACTCTCTCTCATAAAATTCCGCGATGGCTTCTTTCAGAAACGGATAGCCTCTGAACGGGCCGTATCCGTGATACGAAGGATTCAGCGCAGCCTCCCGCAATGTTTCAACGATATGCGGCGGTGTGGGGAGATCGGGATTCCCCTGCCCGAGGTTAATGATCTGAGCTCCCGTTTTCTCCATCTCTTTTACCTTTTGAAAAACGAGCGAAAATTCCTGTTTCGGAAGTGTCTTGATGACGTCGGACGGTATGGTTTCCATCTGAAAGGCTCCTTATAAATGAATTTGCTCTGATTCGTTATTCCGTTCTGAAAAGGATTTATTGACCAGTTTTGTATGCAGAAACAGCCCGCTGACCAAAAGGACGATAAACGCCATGATGACTGCCGCGTCTACAATGTTGATCAGCATGGAACCGACGGCGATGCACAATCCGATGGAGGCCTCCGCCACCGAAAAGATCCGGCCCTGAATCTGGTTCGCCGCGTTCTCCTGAACTTTGACCTTTGCCAGCACTTCACCGTATTCCATTGCGATAAAGAAAAGAATGGCGGCAATGACTGACACGGCGAAAATCGGGGTGAACAAAAACAGCGCAAGCGAGACGATCGATAACACTGTAAAATACATCAGCCCTTTATTGTTGTTAAAGCCCCATTTGCTGACAAGAGCGGCGCCGATAAAGCCGCCGAAGCCGATACAGAACGTCAGGATGAAATTGCCGATTTCCCCGTCGCCTAAAAAGCGGCTGACAATCGGGAAATAGCTGTAGACGACACCCCACAAAAGCGCCATCGTAATCATCGTGAACATGGCGTTTAACACAAAAGCATTTGTTTTGATTTCTTTCAGGCCTTCTTTAAACGACTGAAAAGCTTCCCTTACGTTTTCTGACTGAATCGGCACGTATTGAAGCTTAATGCGGCTGATGAAAAACGCGGAGACAAGATAGGTCACCCCGTTAAACGCGACGGCAAGCTCCACAGAACCGCCTAACAGAAAAAGTCCGCCGGCTGCAGCGCCGACAATAATCGAAATCGTCGTGGCTTTTGCAAACAAAGTGTTGATATTTTTAATATCCGCTTCTAAAGACGACATGACCGCGAGACGTGCCGGGTTAAAAAACACGCCGCTTCCGTAAGAAACAAACAGCAGCGCCAGAAAAAGCAGCGGATATTCGCCTTTCGGGAGAAATGTCAGCCCCAAAAAGATGACACCTCTGATCACATCCGTCCACAGCATGATTTTCACCCTGTCGAGCCGGTCCACGAGCACGCCTAAAAACGGCTGAAACACCATCGGAATACTGCGGACCGCGATGACGCCGGACGTCACCCAGTAGTCGTGATAGTATGTAGACAAAATGAGCAGAGCCGGGAGAACGCAATAGTCTCCCATAAACGAAAGCGCCTGCCCGAAAAGCAAATACTTAGAGTTCGGTTTCAGCTGTTTCATACCGGTAACGCATACTTTGCAGTCAGCTTCGCCTGCTGCTGAATTTGTTTGATTGATTCGGCCACGTCACCCGAATTGCTTCCTTTCAGCTCGAACGCCGCAATGCTGTTGAACGCTTCGAACAGCCGCAGATCCACGGACGTACCCGCCTCGGCCGCCGAGAAAGAAACGATTTCGGTGTCTCCCTTTAAGACGCCGTCGGGAATGTCAATGCTTTCAATGACGAAATCGACAGCCGTCTCAGGCAGCTGGCCGTTCTCTTTGAAATGCTGAGGATACAAGTGGCAGTCGGCGACATAGCATGGCTCCTGCTCCAATAATCCTTTCGGCAGATCGGCTTCTTTTCCGAAACAGAGAACATCCAATAACAGCTGCGCCATATCGACGCCGAAGACCTTTTTAATATTCGGAATCATGTTCCAGCCCGCAAATCGTGCCGCTGATTCAATCAGTCCGGCTTCCCGGTTTTTCATTAATTTAATCTCTGTATGTGTTGCGCAGTTTTCGAGGCCTAGTCCTTCATTCGCCTTTTTGGCTGCTTCGACGATTTTCCGCTTCGCGTCATCATCCAGGATGGACGGCGTAATATGCGATGTCTCCGTGAATCCGATTTGCGGTGTTTTATCATGAATCGCGACAGGGAAGTATTCCCCGTCGGCCATGATGCCTTCTATGCTGATATAGTCGGAATAACCGCTTGTTTCGTACCAGTCGTCATACTCGCCCTGCAAAAATTCTTCCGCGATAAACGGCGCTTCAAACGTGACCGCTTTCGGTACGTTGATCGACTTCAGGTATTCATTGACTCTGTTAAATTCGGCTTCTGCCGTTTCCCTCTCTTTGATAAGCGTCACGCCGATGGAGCTCGCCAGATATGTAGGCTTCAGAATGAGCGGCGTTCCGATTTCCTGAAGCGCGGCGCGGAAATCTTCCAGCGTCGTCACCCGTTTGTTTTTGATGGATTTGACGCCGGCCCGGTTGAAGGCGGCTCTCATTTTGTTTTTATCTCTGGCATTTTCAGCGGCCTGTACGCCCGCTCCCCGCAGGCCGAGACGTTCACACGCTTTTGCCATCGGAGCGATAAACAGTTCATTGTTGGTCGTAATGGCGTCAACCGCGAACATGCCGGCCACCTTGACGATTTCTTCGACTACTTCTTCCTCAGGTTTGTCATGATCTTCATGAGCCCAGTAAATCGAATCGGGATGCTCAAAATCAGCCAGACTCTTAAAATAGTCTTTATCTTTAATGACCGCGACCGAGTATTTTTCAATCAAAGCCGCATGAGAGGCTGTAATTGCAAAAGGCCTTGGAATAAAGCTGACCAGGTTATATTTTTCAGCAGCGCTTTTATAAAACATGTGCGGCGGGCAGCCTCCAAGATCAGCAATGACCAATACTGTTTTTCTCTCCATATGTAAACACTCCTTCTCTATTGTGCGGTGTATCCACCGTCTGCGGTGATCGCGCTTCCGGTCATATAGCTTGATAAATCCGACGCGAGAAACAGCATGACGTTCGCTATTTCTTCAGGCTTGCCGAGTCTCAGCAGCGGATTGACTTTCGCTTTTTCTTTTTTGATTTCTTCAAGCGTGCCTTCGTTGTTTTCAAGGAACGACTTTTCATTCAAAGGTGTGTCAATGATTCCCGGACACACGCAATTGACGCGGATGTTGTGTTTGGCGTAATCGACGGCCATCGAACGCGTCAGCTGCAATACGCCGCCTTTAGAGGCGTTATATGCGGGAATGTCGGGCCATGCAACGACTCCTCCGACGGAGCACGTGTTAATGATATTGCCCTTGCCGCTTTTGAGCATATACTTGAGCGCGTGCTTGCTCATAAGAAACATGCCCGTCAGATTGACGTTGAGCACCTTGTTCCAATCGCTCAGCTCCATCTCATGAATCGGCGCGACAATTTCGATGCCGGCGTTATTGATTAACACATCCAATCCGCCGAACTTGTCTACCGCTGACCGGATGGCGTTTTGACATGCCGGCTCATCTGTAATATCCGTCTGCACAAAATGCAGCCTGTCATTGTTTTCTTTCCTGATCATCGCTTCTCCCTGCGCCTCATCAATATCCGCGACGACCACATTCGCCTGCTGATTCAGAAACGCCTGAACCGCGGCATAACCGATGCCTGATGCGCCCCCTGTGATGAGGACGGTTTTATCCGTCAGGTTCATGACTCTTTCGCCTCTAATTTTTTCGCTTTTGCTCTGTTATAGCGCGGAGGGAAAAAGATATTGACTGATTTTGAATCTTTTTCAAATCTGTTGATGGCGCCGTGATCTTCTCTCGGATCGCAGAAATAAGCTGTGCCGAATGTCATATCCACTTTGCAGCCTTCAATGGTCATATCATAGCCGCCGCCGATGCAGATGCCGATCTGTTCATTGCGGTGTTTATGAAACGGCATTTCTCCTCCATTGCCCGGAATGTTGGCAAGCATGATTTCCACCCAGTCTTCCACGAAGAACGTGACTTCCATCCCAGGCAATAAGTCTCTCGTTTTAAAAATATTCAAAAAATAGTCCTCGGGGCTTGTGTAGGTTTCACCGGCTTTCAGGCGTTTAATATCAATGGCGATCACTTCTTGATCCGTCTCATTTCTTGCGCCGTGAGGCACGTTAGGAGGCGCGATATAGGCTGATTCCAGCGCTGTCATCTTTCTTGTGACATCTCCGACAGTCATGGACAGCTCTCCGGAAACGACAAGGCCGATTTGGACTTCCTTATGCTGATGCGGTTCCACGTTTGTATGCGGCGGAACGTAAGAAAGCAGAACTTCCGTATCGCCTCTGACGGACGAATATTGTCTTACTCCGTTATCCCATTCTATTAATTTAGGCGTCGGGAAATAAAGTTCCTGCAAATCTTGTTCAGTTTTCATCATGAATCTCTCCTTTTCCGAATAATGACCAGCTCATGGGAATGCTTTTAAATGTTTTGACAAAGTGAAGGCCGTACTTTTGTCTGGCCAGCTCATTTGTCAGCGCGATGTCGGACAAACCGTCCTTCACTCTTTTCGCGGCTGCGCTCGTTGAGTTCACCAGATCAAACGTGACATCTTTACGGGTAAAATACTTAATCAAATTGATAGGAGACGGGTGGGATACGATGACAGCCTTATCAAGCATGTCATCCGTATATTCAAAACCGGGCCGGACAGCCAGGCCGTACATCGGGGTGTCGCACCTGAAAATTTGCAGAAGCTGCAGATCCGGTCTCATGTAGAAGTGCTTAATGCCGTCATACGCGTGAGGCACAATTGTGTATTCCAGCGGACTTTGAAGCGTTTTTTCAATGCACGATTCAAATGTATCATGCAGTGATAATTTACTGTTCACCCCTTGGAGAAGGGTAAAATTGGTGATGAAGTTTTTTGCTGCGTACTCACTGCTTGTCCCTTCAGGACCGAGCGTGTTGATCGTAATCAGTTTAGATATTGAATAAGCCTTGCTTTTTGTTTGAATGCTATTATCCAATATAATCATGAGCACCAACCAATCTGTTAAATTTTAAGTAAATATTATCCATAGACGTTCAAGCTGTCAATATTATTTGAAAATATTGATAATTATTCCTATATATTAAAAAACACCTTAAGATATAAGGTGTTAAAAATTAACATTTACAAAATTATAGAAACTTTATTTTACCGATACAATGATTGGTCGGCCTGATGCTCATATTTCCCATACCTTCTGTATGCGAAAACGCTGAGGACAAAACCGATGAGGGTGACGGCCGCACAGATAAATCCGACAGCTGCATATCCGTATCCGACATAGACTGGACCCATGACAGCAGAACCCAAGGTGACGGCCAAATTGGACGCCAGGCTGTAAAATGCCATGATTTTGCCCCGGCGGCTCTGTGAGCAATCACTTAAAATGGTGCTGAGCAAGGTCACCGTCAGGCTTTGCATCAATCCCCAGACGAATAACCCGATGACCAAAAACGGCATTGATGACGGCGCATAGGCGAGACAGGAAAGCCATATGCTGATCATGGCCAATGCCGCGATCAAAGAGCGCATTTTCCCCGCCTTATCTGCGATTTTTCCGGTGAACACGCTCATGGAAAAACCGATTCCGTACACCATGATCAGCAGCCCTGAAGCTGTATTCCCCCCCGGCAGCACGCGGTGAAGATATGTGCCGAGAAAGGAATACATGCCGTAAAAACCGATCATGTTGCAAAAAGTGATCGTGAGGTATACAGGGACACGGGGCACCTTCAGCGCATCCCGGAAAGTGCCTGCCTGCCGTCCGTTTTCCTCTTCTGTTTTATCCCCATCCGCCGTACTGCGGCGCGCCTCAATGAAAATGAGCGAAGCAACGAGGACAGACATCAGGGCGAAAATCCAAAACGTCCACCGCCAATTCAAAACACCGCCGATAAAAGAGCCGATCGGAACGCCGAAAATCAAAGCGAGCGACCAGCTTGACACGATCAGACCCATCACCTTGCCGCGGTACGCATAAGGCACACGGTCGCCGACCACCGCATATGCTGTCGGCACAAACGCACCCGCCGCAAGCCCGGAAAGCGCCCTGCCCAGAAAGAAGAAAAAGAGATTGTGCGCCAGCGCGCAGATCACCGTGCCGGCCGTAAATATAAGCAGCCCCGCCAGCAGGCTGAGTTCCCGGGAATATTTATCTCCCAGCGGAACGAGAAGCGGAGCGCCGATAAAAATCATCACTCCGTAAATACTGATGGAAAGCGCCAGCACACTGACATCCGAGCTGAAAGCCCGCGCCAAATCCGGAAGCAGCGGAGAAATCACCAGCTCTTCAGAACCGGCGGCAAATACGCCTAATGTCAAAGCAAGCGCGAGACAGATCGGAAATCGGCGTTTCGTTTCGATGTGATCGGTTTGTTTGCTGTTCATGCTCTGTGAACACCTCTTCCGTAAAACTTTTCTACTTTTTGTTGTTTTATAGTTTAGCATCCTTATGTTTCATTTTACATTTCACATGAAAACCAATTCTGATTTTTTATTTACATTCAGATTTTAAATAAAATATTTAGTTTATATTCAACAAATAATATAAAATACGCCGTCCGGTTATGCTATAGTGATAGAATCATTTGTTAAGGTGGGGGTCATGGAATGAATAACGCTGATTCAAAGGCCGCCCGCGCAGGCCTCGGCATGGTACTGATTCTCGGGACGCTCGCTTCATTCGGGCCGCTTTCGCTCGATATGTATCTGCCCGCTTTGCCTGAAGTGGCGGCCGATCTTCATACGACAGCGTCACTTGCGCAGCTGAGCCTGACGTTTTGTCTTTTGGGGCTGGCGGTCGGGCAGATCGTTGTCGGGCCGCTCAGTGATATGATCGGGCGCCGGAAGCCGCTGATTCTGTCATTGCTGCTTTATACGCTGTCTTCTTTATTATGCGCCTTCAGCCCTTCTGTTTCGTTTTTAATTGTCATGAGGTTTATTCAAGGATTCACCGGGGCGGCCGGAATCGTCATCGCACGGGCTTCCGCACGCGATATGTATTCCGGAAAAGAATTGACGGCTTTTTTCTCATTACTGATGCTCGTCAATGGGGCGGCGCCGATTTTAGCGCCGATTACAGGGGGATTTATCCTTCAGTTCGCCGGCTGGAAAATCGTATTTATCGTGCTGGCGGTGATCGGCTGTATCATTTCTGCCGCCGTGCTTACGGCGTTGCCTGAATCACTCCCGCCGGAAAAGCGGACAAGCGGCGGACTCCGGGAGACGCTGATGACGTTTCGCGGCCTGCTTGGCGACCGGATGTTTATGGGATTTGCGCTCAGCCAGGCATTTGTGATGACCGGCATGTTCGCATACATTGCCGGGTCGCCGTTTGTACTGCAAAACATCTACGGCGTATCAGCGCAAATGTTCAGCCTGCTGTTCGCCGTAAACGGTGCGGGAATCATATGCGCCACCCAAATCACCGGACGGATGGCTAAAACACATGATGAACGGAAGCTGTTTGTCTCCGGGCTGTTGATCGCCGTCATCGGAAGCATCGCTTTGCTTTTATCACTTGCGTTTGGTTTAGGCCTGACGGCGGTCTGCATTTCTTTATTCATCATTGTTTCTTCTGTCGGGATCGTCACGACGACGGGATTTTCTTTGGCTATGCAGAAACAGGAGAAAGGCGCGGGAAGCGCTGCGGCTCTTCTCGGACTCCTGCCCTTTATCGGCGGTGCGGCTGCCGCTCCCCTTGTCGGTATTGCCGGAGAAGAAAATGCCTGGCCGATGGCCGTCAGCATTTTCGGTTTTGAGTTCTGTGCCGTTCTATCCTATGTGCTGTCGGCAAAACGGAAAACAAAGTAAAGCCCGCCGCTTTAAGCGGAGGGCTTTTTTTCTTATCCGGCAGCGCCTTTTTCCGAAGAAGCCGGCTCACGCTTCAGGCGTTTTTTGATACCGAAGTGATAATACGCGTAACAGATGATCATCAGCGGGACGCCGCAGTACAGACCGATACGCTGGTCGGGGATAAAAATGAGACTGATTAAGATAAGACCGTAAACCGAAAATCCGAGAATCGGCACGATCGGATAAA
Source organism: Bacillus sp. N1(2025) (assembly GCF_053470005.1). NCBI lineage: Bacteria > Bacillati > Bacillota > Bacilli > Caryophanales > Bacillaceae > Bacillus > Bacillus sp. N1(2025). The sequence continues at coordinate 317,420 of NZ_JBLTJB010000002.1, read as the reverse complement.
GAGGCGTTTTAAACGCCAGGTCTTTCAGATTTCCTCCTTCAGCGAGAAAGCGTCTCCGGAAAACGAATTGTGAAGCGCAGATTGACATCCACGCGACGACGGTAATCATACCGGAGATGGAAATGAGCCACACATACACCGTTTCAGCCGCGAATACACTTGTCAGCAGGGATAAACCGGAGATGGCGATGGTGATGGAAAGAGCTTTCAGAGGCACGCCTTTTTTCGTCAGTTTCGTTAAGGAAGCGGGGCCCATCTTAGTTTTTGACAGGGACCACATCATTCTGGACGAAGCATACAGTCCGGAATTCGCCACCGACAGCATGGCGGTCAGAATGACAAAGTTCATGATATCAGCCGCATAGGGAACGCCGATTTTATCCAGCACAGCCACAAACGGACTTTCGATGACGCCTGCCGTTTGGTACGGCAAAATGGACACGAGAACAAACATCGCCAGCACGAAGAAAAACAGCGTCCGCCATATGACGTTTCGGATCGAGCGGGGAAGCGTTTTTTCCGGATTTTCGCTTTCTCCCGAGGCGATTCCGACCAGTTCGGTGCCCTGGAATGAAAAATTCACCATGACAAGGGTAAACAGCACGGCTTGGGCGCCGTTCGGGAAAAGCCCTTTGTCCGTCGTAAAGTTTGACAGATACGGAGCCGTCTGCCCGCCGTTAAAACCGACAAAGCCGAATACCGCAGCGCAGCCGAGAATAATAAACAATACAATGGCCATGACCTTAATGCTGGAAAACCAAAATTCCATTTCCGCAAAACTCCGCGCAGACAGCGCGTTAATGGAAAAAATGACGACGCCGAATACCAGGCACCACACCCAAATCGGAACGGCCGGAAACCACCGCTGCATTAAAATCCCCGCCGACGTCAGTTCAAGCCCCACTGTATTGGCCCAGCTGAATGCGTACATCCATCCGATCGTAAAACCCGTCGACGGCCCGAGAAACTTTGCGGCATACGCCTGAAATGATCCTGCAACCGGCATGGCGACCGCGAGCTCCCCCAAACAAAGCATCACCAGATACATTAAAAATCCGCCGATCACATAAGCCAATATCGCGCCGATCGGTCCCGCTTCACTGATCGTAAAACCGGAGCCCAGAAAAAGCCCCGTCCCGATCACGCCGCCGAGGGCGATCATAAACAAATGCCGGCCCTTCATCGTGCGCTGCAATTCAGTTTGATTGGTATCTCCCTGCATATACATCCCCCTTATTCCGTTATGTCAGCCATTTGTGCGTATGTCTAGTCGGTAGCTGTGCAAAAGGTGCATTGTCGTCTGCTGAATGAGCTCCGGCAGCACATGGAATGTGTACGGCTTGTACACGCGTTCCGTCCATTTATGGCCGTCCTTTCCGTATACCCCTATATTGACCGACGGAATATTCAATTCCCTGATTTCTTTAAAAGGAATCGTCCCGATGACATCCCAGCCCGGAAAATTATCGGTAAAGGCGGAGACCTCCTCGTCTGTTTCATGCAGCGATAAAAAGCTTCCGTCCGCTAAATAAGGGAAAAACTTTTTAAAGACGAATGTTTCTCCGGTTGATGCCGCTGTTTTATCGACCGCTTCTTGAATGACATGCTGCAAAAGCCGGTCCCGTGTGCTTTCTTCCTTCAGATAATTGTGCGGAAGGTAAGGCGGCGCATAGAAAATAATGACCTTGGCTCCCTGCTCAGGATCGAGTTTTTGCAGTTCCTCGACGGCTTTAAAGCATCTCATCCGCAGTTCAAGATGTTCATATGTTTTAAATGCCTGCTCGATACACTGCGCCGGGTCTATCCCGCGGCTTCTCAGCCTTTTCAGATAATCTTCCAGACTGTACACTTGAACGTTCCATGACATCTCTTTTTTCGGCAGGCTCGTTCTCTCACAGTATTCGTCGTAATAATCAGATAATTTTCGTTCTGTCTCTTTGCAGGCTTCGTCAGCCACCGCAGTCAGCTGATCCATGACTTCTTTGGCGGTTTTCTCGTAAATAAAATAATTAAAATAGACATAGCTGCTGACGGCGGTCTGCACGTTATACGCTTCCTTGTTGTCACGCTGGTACAGGCAGGTCGGCGGAAGCACAAGCTCCCCTTCAATGTTTTCCGCCATATGAATATTGTTGTGAACTCTTCTGGTGATTTCTGACGCGATCAAATTCGGATCGATGCCGGACAGCGTATCACCGACATGCACCTCCCGCCCGTAAATCGCAAAGCAAGGCAAAAGCTTCCCTGCCGCGCCCGTGTAGATGTACCTTGTCGTGTCACCCTCATACAGCGGCGTGATGAAGTCGTTATTAATCGCTGCTAAATAACGAAGCTGCTTTTCTTGTTTCAGCCGTTTTAATTCAGAAATGCTGGTTAAAATGCCGGAATGCTGGCTTTCTTCATCCGGGTTTGCCATGAACAGAATATGGCCCGGCAGCTGATCGCGCTGCTCAGAAAAGTGAAGCAGATTGGCGAGATGAACGGCAATACCGCTTTGCATATCAACTGAACCCCTTCCGAACATCCACTCGCCTGAGCGGGCGTCCCGCTGCACATCCCGATCAAATTCATAGTTTGAGAAATACTCCGCGAGACGGTCGGAATCAAAAGCGATATCTTTTAAAGGGCCGAAATCCTCGATGCCGACCGTATCAAGATGAGCGTGATAAATGACCGTATTCAGGCTGTCGCCGTTTCCCTCAATAAATGCGAAAATATTTTTGCGGCCGTAAGGGTCCTCTGGAATCGCCTGCTCCCACACATGTGACGGGTTCTCCTGAAAGTAGGGAAAGCTCTTGATCATATCTTTGATATAGTCGGCTTTTTTTCCTTCTCCCAATGTGCCGTTGATGCTGTTTAACGCCACCAGTGATTTCGTAATGGCTTCTATTTTCTCCTCCGGAAGCATTTTGCTGAGCTGCTGATACATGTTCCATCCTCCTTACCCTCATATAGAGAAAATAGCGCGACTCTCTTTTTCATCGCGCTATTTCCGAAAGATTAATAGGCTTCAGACGTTGTTTTTGCCTGCATATGAAGAATCAGATAGTCAGGTCCTCCGGCTTTTGAATCGGTTCCTGACATATTGAAACCGCCGAACGGCTGGTATCCGACAATCGCTCCCGTACATCCGCGGTTGAAGTATAGATTCCCGACGTGAAAATCTTCGCGGGCGCGTTCAATGTGCGCGCGGGTTTTTGATAACAGAGCGCCCGTCAGTCCGTAATCGGTATTATTGGCAATCTCAAGCATATGGTCGAAATCACGGGCTTTTGAGATCGCGACGACCGGCCCGAAAATTTCCTCCTGCATCAGGCGGGCGTTTTCATCAACATCCGCAAAAATGGTCGGCTGAATAAAGTATCCTTTTGAATCATCACCTTCGCCTCCCGTCAAGAGTTTTCCTTCTGTTTTGCCGATTTCGATATACCTCATGACTTTATTATAAGATGCTTCGTGGATGACTGGCCCCATGTATGTATCAAAATCTTCCGGACTTCCGACGGTGAGTGATTTTGTTAAAGCGACGGCTTTTTCAACAACTTCATCATAGACGTCCTGATGAATGACCGCACGGGAACCGGCTGAACATTTTTGGCCTGAGAATCCGAAGGCGGAATACACGATTGAGGAAGCGGCAAGATCAAGATCAGCACCTCTGTCTACAAGCACCGTATCTTTCCCTCCCATTTCGGCAATGACCCGTTTCAGCCACTTTTGGCCCGGCTGTACTTTTGCGGCGCGTTCATAGATGCGGCATCCGACCGCACGGGAACCTGTAAACGACACAAATCTCGTCTTCGGATGCTCAACCAGATAGTCGCCGATTTCTCCTCCGTCGCCCGGTATGAATTGGAGCACGCCGTCCGGCAGGCCCGCTTCTTTCATCACTTCAACAAATTTCGCCGCCACGACAGGCGCCGCATCCGCCGGTTTCAGCAGTATCGTGTTGCCTGTTACGATGGCTGCCGCCGCCGTTCCCGCCATGATCGCAAGCGGGAAGTTGAATGGAGAAATGACGATTCCCACCCCAAGCGGCTCATAGTGATACTGATTAAATTCTCCGTCACGGCTCTTTACAGGGGAACCGTCTTTCAGTTTCAGCATCTGACGGGCATAATACTCTAAAAAGTCGATCGCTTCCGCCGTATCAGCATCCGCTTCCTTCCACGGTTTTCCGGCTTCTTTCACTAGATACGCGGAGAATTCGTGCTTTCTTCTGCGGATGATCGCCGCCGCTTTAAACAGCACATTCGCGCGGTGTTCCGGCCGTACTTTTTTCCATGTTTGAAATGCCTGCAGCGCAGCCAGCATGGCCTTTTCCGCAAGTTCTTTTCCGGCTGCCGATACAGAACCGATCACTTCTTTTTTATCTGCCGGATTGACGGAAATGATCTTTTTATCCGTTTCAATCTCTTCACCGTTGATGATAAGCGGATAATGCTTGCCGAGCTGTGAATTCACATAAGCCAGCGCTTCCTGAAACGATTGTTTATTTGTCTCTTCCTGAAAATTTGTAAATGGTTCGTGTGCGTATGAAACTGTCATTAGAATTCCTCCCCGTATTTTGTAATGTGTGCTCACGCTTTATGAAGATGCAAGAAGCATACCAGCATAGCAATTTGTGATAAAAATGAGAAAATCTTTGCCGAAAGCGGACGAAGCTTGTCCGAATCTGTCAGCTGCAATCTGAAAACGCAAAGAAATTTTGCGATCTGCTATATAACTGATGCAAAATCTCTTTGCGGATAACACTTATACCCAGCCGCGGAACCGGGCCGCTTCAGCCGACTTTCTGATGCCCGTCATATAGGCGGCCAAACGCATATCGACTTTGTGGGTATGCGCTGTCTGATAAATGGATTCAAACGAATTCACCATGACGCTGCGCAGTTTTCCGGCGACTTCCTCCTCAGACCAGTAAAAGCCTTGATTATTTTGCACCCATTCAAAATAAGACACCGTCACGCCGCCGGCGCTTGCCAAAATATCCGGCACGAGAAGCACGCCTCTTTCATTCAGGATTTTCGTGGCGTCTATCGTTGTCGGCCCGTTCGCCGCCTCCACAATGATTGAGGCTTTAATGTGATGGGCGTTTTCAGCCGTAATCTGATTGGAGATTGCGGCAGGCACGAGAATATCACAGTCCTTTTCCAGCAGCTCCCTGTTCGTTATGACATCCGAGAAGAGATTCGTCACCGTGCCGAAGCTGTCCCGCTTATCCAGCAGGTAATCAATGTCAAGGCCGTCAGGGTCATACAAAGCGCCGTGGGCGTCTGAGATGCCGATCACCTTGGCGCCGGCATCATGCATAAATTTAGCGAGAAAGCTCCCCGCATTTCCGAACCCCTGAATGATGATCCGCGCATTTTCCAATGGAATCCCTTTTTTCTTAACGGCTTCCTCAATACAAATCGTGACGCCTTGCGCGGTCGCTGTCTCCCGCCCCTGTGAACCGCCGAGAACGATCGGTTTGCCCGTAATGAATCCCGGTGAATCAAATTCTCTCAGGCGGCTGTATTCGTCCATCATCCATGCCATAATCTGCGAGTTGGTATATACGTCGGGAGCCGGAATATCCTTTGTCGGACCGACGATCTGGCTGATCGCGCGCACATATCCGCGGCTCAGCCGTTCCAGCTCTCCGAATGACATCGTCCGCGGATCACAGATGATGCCGCCTTTTCCGCCCCCGTAAGGAAGATTTGTGATGCCGCATTTTAAAGTCATCCAGACCGAAAGCGCCTTAACCTCTTCTTCACTGACTTCCGGATGAAACCGCACGCCTCCTTTTGTCGGGCCGACTGCGTCATTATGCTGTGAGCGGTAGCCCGTGAAAACCTGTACTGAGCCATTGTCCATTTTGACAGGGATGCGGACGGTCAAAAGCCGCATCGGCTCTTTCATCAATTCATACATATTGTCAGGGTACCCCAGTTTGCGCAGGGCCTCTTTTATGATCGATTGTGTTGACAAGAACAAATTAAGAACTTCTTTTTCTTCATCTTTCTGATTGCTTTTAGAAAGCGGGTTGGCTGACATGTTTTATCACCTCATCGTATTTTACGTGTAAGCTTCAATTACCGGCAGAACAAAATGTAAGCGCTTTTACACCAAAACCCATCAATCCCTTTCACATTGTCGTTACGCCCCTTTTTATATGCAAGATTCATGCCAGGTTTTTGTGTGTAAAAAAAGAGGCTGTTGTCAGCCTCTCAGATTAAAGAGAAAGGGGATTTGAAGACGTATACAGAAGAAACCTTACTGCTTTTATTAAAATTTAATACGTCTTAAACGTACAGAAAACGTTGTTTCTTTGAAGGGGACACTATTTAGAGATATACTTCCTTCCATTTGCTCTACTAATCTCTTAGTAATCGTCAGCCCCAATCCGCTTCCCTGATAATTGGTATTTCTCGAGTCCTCCAATGTGTACATTCGTTCAAAGACACGGTCTTTATGCAATTCATTTATCCCTTTTCCTTTATCTGATACTTCTACAAAAACATCATTATCAGTTATTCTGATCTTTAAACCCACCATCTTACCATCGGAACCATATTGAATTGCATTCATAATTAAATTATTCAGAACCCTCTCAATTGCATCTTCATCTCCGCTAACAAAGACAGAATCATCGGGTATATCAATCACTACTTCAAATTCTTTGCTGATTAAAATTTCGTAGTAATCCAAAATTATTTTTCGGCTGACTTCACATATGTCAATTCGTGAAGAATTTAATTTTTTATCTCCTGACTCTAATTTTACAAGTTCAAAAAAACGGTTTATTAACGCTAATACCTCGACCGTTTTTAAATTAACTGTTTTTAGTAAACTCATAACCTTTTCCGAAGTCAGACTTTTATCGTTATTTATCATTTCAATATAACCTAGTATAACTGTTAAAGGCGTCTTTAAATCGTGTGAAATATTTGATAACATTTTTCGCATGGACAGTTCAATACTATTGTAGTTCCCTTTGATCTTTTGATTATGGTCTAAAAGACGGTTTATTTGAATTAACAAGGATTTTATATATTTATCTTCCGTGTTAAGCAATAATCTTTCGCCTGTCTCTTCATTAACAACTTTTCGAAGTTTATTTCTTATATATTTAATCTCAGTCCTTAGATTTAATCGGCTTCGGAAAAGAAATATATTTACTGCTGCAGAGCATATGAATAAAATAACCAACATATAAAACAATTTAAAAATCTCCCAACTTATAACCGATTCCCCACAAAGTTTTTATGTACATTGGATGAGATGGATCGTCCTCAATTTTCTCTCTGAGCCGTCTAATATGAACATTAATTACATTCTCATCTCCATGATACTCATCTTCCCATACGGATTTATAAAGTTGAGACTTAGTATATACTTGTGAAGGATTAGAAATAAAGAGTTTTAAAATATTAAATTCTTTTGCCGTGAGATTAATCTTTTCATTGAATTTTTTAACAGAAAAGCCATGCAGGTCAACACTTAAATCACCTATTTTAATGATTTTTTCTTCCTTTGAAGACAGGGAGCTCTTATAGTGTCTTTCTCTTCTAATGGTTGCTTTAATTCTGGCTATTACCTCCAGCATAGAAAAAGGTTTAGAAATATAATCATCAGCCCCGAGGCCGAGACCAAGTGCCTTATCTACATCTTCATCTTTTGCAGACATGATAAGAACGGGAACCATACTTTTGGAACGAATCATTCTTAAACATTCCATCCCATCTATCTTCGGAAGCATTAAATCCAACAATATAACCTCAAACTTTTGGGTGTTCAATATGTCTAAAGCTTCTTCACCATCAAAAGCTGCTGTTACTTCAAACCCTTCTTTCGTTAAGCTTTCGCTTACCATATCGCTTATGAATTGGTCGTCTTCTACAATTAATATTTTGTAACCCAAGCTTTCCGCTCCTTAAATATAAAACTGATATTCTTAATTCACTGTTTATTTCAATCATTATACAGATAATTAATCTCATTATAATTATTTTTTATACAAAAGGAGATAAATATTCCAAAACATTTTAAATACAAACAAATAAGACAACCATTCTTCAATAGCGGGAATTGTTGTTTTGTGTTTTTCTCTTTTTATCTCACCTTTATCGAACCATCTTCACTAGATAGACTTACTTTATTACTTCCCGCGCCAATTTCACCTTTTTTCAGTTTTACGCCATCATGGCTCTTATTAAGCCCATCTAGATCAAACGTTACATCAGAATTACTCTGAGCAAAAACAGCAAGTGAAGTTGGCGCTTTTTTATAAGATACACCTATATCTCCTGATTTCGTATTTACTGATAAAGATGTTCCTTCTGTTATGTCCTTGATTGAAACCGCTCCATCTTTAGAAGTAACCTTTACATTGGAACTATGTATTTCCTTCATCTCGTTATCGCCGCTTGCAGATGTTATATTTAATTTCTCAAAAGAACTATTTTCAACGCTTAACGCCCCATCCTTGGATGAAAACTTTCCAGTATGAGCCGAAACATTATTGATTTTTTCATCACCGGAATGATTATCAACGACAATATGTTCAGCTGAAATTTCACTTAATTGTATATTCCCATCTTTATTGGTTATTTCAATATTGTTCATACCTGAATCGGGAACATTAATATAGATTGTGCCGCCCTGCTTCCCAAAAGTAAATCCATCCAAAAAGCCGCCATTCTTTTGTTCTTTTTGACTAACGACCAAATCTCTCCCATTTTCTTGAAATGTAACTGGAGCCTTATCTTTCTGTTTCCCCTCAGCAGATATTGTTACCTTATTTAAATTACTCTTTTTAAACTTCACATCCCATGAGTCAGTATATACTTTTAAAGTATCAATTTTTTCAACATTGTAGGACACGTTCTTTTTAAAGTTTTTAGTATCTGTCTTATAAAGGCTTAAAACAATTCCGCCGATTACGATTAACACTGCACATGATGCTATAATCTTCTTCATTGTATAATTTCTCCTTTTATCTACAATAAATCTTTCTGATCCACCTTACGGTAAGAAAGATAACCCACTAAAAAACCAAATAAACAAAGTATAATTGGAATGATAATAAATTGACTTAAACTGACTGTTTCTCCTCCGTCGGAAACTGTTGCATTGATAAAGACCCCGATTATGACAGCCCAAGTGATTGTAGCAGAAGTTGATTTTTTTCTCATGCCGAAAAATAAAGGAATCAGACTCACTCCTCCCATCATAAAAGCGGTGAGAAGAGTCGATGGCATAGCGGAAATAACTTCACTCATTTCAACAGGCTTCTCGAATAAATATAAGTGCGGACTCACGAAGAGAATTAACAAGTTAATAACAAACGTAGCAATAACAATACTTACAAAGCAGAATAGGAAGACAATAGATAGTTTAGCTTGCATTAATTTTTTTCTTTGTAAAGGATAAGTAAACAGCAATTGTATTGTTTTATTTTTATATTCATCAATAACTAAACGGGATAAAATCACAGCAGAAAAACAAATAAACACAATTCTGATTAAAATATTAGTTAGAGATATAAAATCTGCATAATCACGAAACATAAGTTCATTTTCATTTTTAGATTCCCATCCCATAAAAGCCGCTAAGGCAAAGATGATGAATATCCAAAGTGCCACCCATTTAAAATACTGTGATAAGTGATGTTTTTTGTACTCTAATTTCATAAGTTTTAACATGCTAATAGCCTCCAGCAGAAGAATTTAAGACAATGCAAATAGGTGCATAACACAGACGGGCAATCTATCTAGTGTGTATTCCCTCCCCATTCATAGAATTTAAGAAGTATTCTTCTAAAGAACTGTGTTTTTTATTTATACTTTCTATACCAATGTCATTCAGAATAAGTGCTTTAGAGATTTCTTGTTGTGTAACTGCTGTTTCATAGATACGAATTAATTGCTGGTCAATCATTTTAAAATTTCTTATCCCCAGATTTTGCTCTAAAATATATAACGCTTTTTTTATATTTTGGACTTTTACCTCTACATACTCTGTTTGTTTTCCGTTTATACTCTTCATAGAAACTTCTTTTATTAACTTGCCATTCTGTATGATACCAACAGTATCTGACATTTGTTCCATTTCGGCTAAAATGTGACTGGAGACTAATAATGTAATTCCATATTCTCTGCAAAGTAACTTAAAGAGATCCCTCAACTCTTTTATACCTATTGGATCCAGACCGTTAATCGGCTCGTCTAAAATGAGAAGTTCTGGTCTTGTAGAAATAGCTCTGGCTATTCCTAACCTTTGTTTCATTCCTAAAGAAAACTCTTTCACTTTTTTATTATCAATATTATGTAACTTTACAAGCTCGATAGCGTGGTCAATGGATTTTTTATCGTAATAGCCCATATATTCACAATGGAAATCTAAATTTTCTTTAGCAGTGAGGTTGTCATAGAAAATGGGATATTCAATAATGGTGCCCATTCGTTTTAAAACTTCAAATGACGTATCTGTTAATTTCTCACCGAAAATTTCTATTTCCCCACTTGTTGGCTTGATTAAATTGGTAATCATTTTCATAATGGTTGTTTTACCTGCACCATTGGGACCCAAGAATCCATAAATCTCCCCTTTTTTCACGTGCATATTAACCCCGGAAACAACTTCTTTTCCTTTAAATGTTTTTGTAAGCTGACTCGTTTTTAAGATGTATGTCATTCGCTTTCCCCTTTCCATATATACTCCTACTATATAAAGGAAAGTTCTCTTTTCCCTTAAGCAAATATTACTTTTTTCTTAAGATTTTTCTAATTAAATCCTAATCCTATCCCCATTCTATAAATCATTTATTGTTTTTTAGGATGTATGTTCTTCATAGGAGAAGAAAATAAGAATCTTTTAATTTTTGGTTCCATTAAGGATTAACTGACATCTTCCAAGACATTTTTGATGAAATTGTCCTTCAGGCCAGCAATCATGATAGTCGACGGTCGTATCTTATTCACTAGCTCCATTCACAGCAAATGCTAACATCAGCACAAAAAAACGAAGACATCCGCTGTCTTCGTCTTGTGCGCTACCGGTGAGCCGTCTGCCAGTCAAATCCGATGGTGTCATCATTCCACGGAATTCTTTTTTCGTCAGGCTGATCCGGATTGTAGGACATCGTCGTGAAATAAATAATGGTCAGCGGGGTTTCGCCCAGCACTCTGTACCCGTGTGCGACGCCTTTGGGAATGAGAAGGAGCATCGGATTGTCTTCTCCCATGTAGTAGACATCCGTTTCTCCCTTGGTTGCCGACTCTTCGCGAAGGTCATGGAGCACGACCTGGGCGTGACCCGTCGGAAAAAACCACAGGTCATCCTGTTTCTCATGATAGTGAAATGCTTTAATGACGCCGGGATAGCTTTTGGACCAGGAAGCCTGCCCGAAACGCTCTAAGAGATGTTCATCGTCACGGACGAGTTCTGAGAAAAAACCCCGGTCATCGCTGTGTTTGATCAGCTTTTTGATTTTTACGCCTTCGATCACTTGCACTGTCCCTCCCTTTGTAAATAATCATGCAGCGCTTCCCGCCAATGCCTCATGCCGAGCCCCTGCCGTTCAATCGACTCAAGACTCAACACCGAATAAGCGGGGCGCGGCGTCTCATTTCCGTATTCCTCCGTCGTGACGGGCAGCACGGCGGCGGTTCTGCCGCTTTCTTCAAAAATAGCCTTGGCAAATTCATACCAGCTGCACACTCCGCTGTTTGCGGCGTGATATAAGCCCGGCGGCCTGTCAAACAGACCGATCACCGTTTCGGCTAAATCCTTTGTGTACGTCGGTGCGCCGACTTGATCGTTAACGACACGCACCTGATCATGTGTATCCGCAAGTTTCAGCATCGTATTGACAAAGTTGTGCCCGCCGCTGCCGTACACCCACGATGTTCTGATAATGGTGTGGTTTTTTCCCGTTAACCGGATCAGTTCTTCGCCGAGTTTTTTGCTTTTTCCGTAAATCGTGCCCGGATCTGCGGGATCGTCGGTCTGGTATGGCCGTGTTCCTTTGCCGCTGAAGACGTAATCGGTGCTGATGTGAATGAATTTCGCGCCGGTGTTTTCAGCCTCAAGCGCGGCATAATAAGCGCCGATTCCGTTTATTAAATACGCTTTGTCGAGCTCCGTTTCACATTTGTCAACGGAGGTGTATGCCGCCGTATTGACGACGATATCCGGCTTGTAATGGCTGAACGAGTGCCGCACCGAACGCTGGTCGGATATGTTCATCATCGCTTTTGTCAAGGCGATCACTTCATACCCTTCCCGCTTCAGCTGGCGGCATAACTCCCGCCCCAGCTGGCCGGCCGCTCCGGTTACTAATACCTTCGTCAATCGGATCACCTTCTTTCCGATTAGTCTTGGCTGTCTGTATACCAGCGAATGGTTCTTCTCATTCCTTCTTCAAATGTGACGTCCTGCCGCCATCCCAGCTCATTTTTCAGCTTTGAAGCATTGATGGCGTAGCGGCGGTCATGCCCTTTTCTGTCTTCGACATGAGCAAACCGTTCCTCGACACCGAGCTCCTTCATGATAAATGACGCAAGCTCTTTATTCGTCCGTTCATTTCCTCCGCCGATATTGTAAATGTCACCGAGTGTTCCTTTTTCCAGGACGAGCTTAATGGCGCGGCAATGGTCTTCGGCAAACAGCCAGTCTCTGATCTGCAATCCGTCGCCGTACAGCGGAACCGGCGTGCCGTTTACGCCATGCCTGATAATGGTCGGAATCATTTTCTCGTGATGCTGGTACGGCCCGTAATTGTTGCTGCATCTTGTAATGATGGCTGGAAGCTTATGAGTTTTCACATAAGACATGACGAGCAGGTCTGAGCTTGCCTTGCTGGCGGAATACGGATTGTTCGGAGAAAGCGGCGTCGTCTCTGTAAAAGCGGGATCATCCGGCGCCAAATCTCCGTACACCTCATCTGTGGAAATGTGAATCAGCCTGCCGGCTTTTCCCTGCAACACCGCGTCCGCCAGTCGGTATGTGCCCATCACATTTGTTGTGATGAACGGCTCTGCCTGATTTATGCTTCTGTCCACATGGGATTCAGCCGCAAAATGAATGACAGCGTCATACATGTGGGAAAAGACTTTGTCAATGTCCTCTTTTTTAGAAATGTCACCTTTGATAAAACGGAAACGGCCGTTCTTTTTTAAGGCTTCTATTTCAAGCGGCCTGCTTGCATACGTGAGATTATCCAGGACGGTAATCTGCGCGTCCGTTTCTTTCAGCATCATCTTTGTGAAGGTAAGGCCGATAAATCCGGCGCCGCCTGTAATTAAATATGATTTTGGCATGATTAATGCTCCTGTCCTTTCTGTATTGCCTGATGCGCCAGGCTTCCGGCGAGGTAGAGCGATTCATGCGTGCCCGCATCCACCCACCAGCCCGTTAACACATCATACGTCAGCTCACTGTGTTCAATGTATAAATTATTGACATCTGTAATTTCCAGTTCGCCGCGTTTTGAAGGGGAAATCTGTTCAATATAAGAAAACACTTCTGCGTCGTACATGTAGATCCCTGTGACGCATAGTCTGGTCGGCGGCTGCTCCGGCTTTTCAATGATCGACTTGATCCGTTTGTTTTCCTCATCAATCTCGGCGATGCCGAAGCGCTCCGGATCGTCCACTTCTTTCAGCAGCACTTTCGCTCCTTTTCCCTGCTTTGCGAAACGCTCCGTATAAGGTTTTAATGAATCTTCAAAAATATTATCTCCCAAAAGCAGGACAAACGGGTCGCGCCCGGTAAACCGCTTTGCGTATGATAAACCGTCGGAAATGCCGGATGCGGCTGGCTGAACCTGATATGTGATTGAGACGCCGAGTTCTTCTCCGGTTTCGAGAAGTTTATGAAATTGCGGAATATATTCTTTTTGCGTAATCAGCAAGATATCCGTAATCCCCGCTTCTTCCAGCTTCATGATCGACCAGTAAATCATCGGATATGGACCGACAGGGAGTAAATGCTTATTGACCGCTTTTGTCAGCGGCATAAGGCGTGAGCCGGTGCCTCCGGCTAAGATAACACCTTTCACATGAACACTTCCTTACGTGTGGTTTTATCACAAATCATAAAGAATCGCCGCCGCCCGTTTGATGCCCCTGCCGTCAACCAGCGGCTTTCCGTTTTGATGAAGTCCGGACCGCATCGGATAATCAGCGGCCATGTCAGACATATGCCGTGCGAGAACGTCCGCTGATATGCATTCACCAAGGCCGAGATGAACGGCGGCCCCCCGTGCGGCGAATTTTTCCGCCGTCTCAGTTTGATGCTCCACTTGAGAAAGTACGATGCAGGGCACACCCGTACAAATGGTCTCATATAAAGTGATCCCGCCGGACACGACGGCCATATCAGCCCTCGAAAGAAGCGCGGCCATGTCATTTGTCTGCCTTACCATCTCGGCATAAGGCATTTGTGTAAGATGCGCGCGCACGTCATCAGCATGAGGCGCGGCGCCGCCCATGACGATGATCACTCGTTTTCGCTGAATATCGGGGATGCGGCGGCATGCTTCCATCACTTTAAAGACAAGCTTCTTCGGGTCGCTTCCTCCTAATGAGACCAATATGGTCCGGCATTCTTTTCTCAGCTGATAGAGCTGCTTTGCTTTTTCAAAACCCGGATGAAGAATGATATATTCCGGGCCTTCATATACAACGGCGCCGCCCATTTGAACCGTCCGGCTTTTCAGCCCTCCGTAAATGCCGTTTATAACGGCATCGCATAAATGAATGACATGTTCCCGTTTTTCTTCAAATAAGACGATACGTGCCGATGAATGCTTTTTGACTTCCTCTAACCAGTCACACGGCATATCGAGCAGATCGAATATGAGAAGGTCAGGAGCCTGCCTGTTTATTTCCCGGACAATAAATTCCTTCTGTCCCTTGTCAGGCTTGATGATCACTTCCCATTGATCAGAAGACAGATAAGAAGAAGCCTCTTTATTTGTGTAGAACGTTATTGCGCAATTGTTCTTAATGGCACCGGCAAGCAGCTTCATCCGGACCGCGTGCCCCATGCCGATGTCACGGCCCCCGTCCGCGAAAATCAAAACCCGCATGCTAATCAGCCTCTTTTTGCCGGATCATTTGATTAATGGCCCTGAGCTCCGGATCACTATTCAGCAGATGGATCAATTCTCTTGCCGGAATATCAGGACGCGAGCCCGCTTTTACGTACAGCTCGCGGGCCAGCCTGTAGTCCTCTTCGGTATCGACGGTCAGCCGCAAGTGAGGAGCCCGGAGTTCCTGCGGGGGCTCAGGAAAGAGAAGCCGGTACTTCTCAGAGGATTCTCTTATTAAAAGCGTGACATGCTCCTGATATTTGTCCGCCAGCGTTTTGTCCGCATTGATCTCCGTTAAAAGACGCGCGTTTACCGCCTCGCCGCCGATGCCGAGCGGTGTACCGCAGATATACGTGTAGTCTGCGTGCTGATCTAAATGCGATTGAATCAGAAAATCAAGCAGCGAAGGGTCGACAAACGGGTTATCCCCCGTCAGTCTGACTGCGATGTCCGGTTTTACTTGTTCGATGACTTGTGCAAACCGGTCAAGCACGCGCTGCTCGCTGCCGCGGTGCACACGGTAGTTCTTGCTGATGCAGTGCGCAGACAGAATGTCGTCGGTCTTGCTGTCAGACGAGGCGACGATCAGATTATCCCGTGATTGATCATAATACGCGCTTTGCCGAACCCTTTTGACAATCATATCGAGGATCGTATACCCGCCGATCGGTTTCAGCACTTTACCGGGAAGACGCCCGCTTCCCATCCGCGCCTGAATGATAAACAAAATGTCAGTCATCATATGGGCTGCCTTTCGTCAAAAGGTCATCCCAAGTGATGCCCGTGTCGGCGGGGATATCCCTGACCGCACGCGCCCCGTCAGTTAAAAGCTCAAAATATCTCGGGTGAAGCCCCTGCGGTTTTTGGCCGGGACGAAGGACGGCAAGGTTTTCCGCCGTAAAATATTCGCCTTTTTGAATCGGCGCTGTTGAAAAAATGCCTCTGTAAGCGAACCTTCTGATATCCCCTTCAATCGGTGTCGTCGTTTTATGAGAACTTCCCGACAGCACTTCCGGCACCGGAGCGTGAAGACCCTGCCGCAGCTCCGCTTCAACTGAGCGGATCGCCGCAACCATTTCTTTTAATTCATCCGGATTGAGGGCGAAGGAGTGATCGGCACCGGGCAGGTTTTTATCGATCGTAAAATGCTTTTCAATCAGTTTCGCTCCGAGCCTGACAGCCGCGCACGGCACATCATACGGATGGGCGCTGTGATCGGAGAAACCGATCACTGCATCCGGGAATGCGGCGGCAAGCATGGGAATGACGCTCAGATTGCTGTATTCAGGCGGCGCGGGATATTTCGCCACACAATGCATGATCGCAATTTCTGTGTTCCCCTCGCCGGTAATGGTTTGATAAGCCTCCTGAATATCTGAAATATCAGCGCCCGCGGTGGAAAAAATAATCGGGGTCTTCAGCCCCGCGACATATTTCAATAACGGCAGATGGTTCAGCTCGTAGGAGGCGATTTTA
The DNA here is from genome assembly GCF_053470005.1 of Bacillus sp. N1(2025). NCBI lineage: Bacteria > Bacillati > Bacillota > Bacilli > Caryophanales > Bacillaceae > Bacillus > Bacillus sp. N1(2025). The sequence goes on along the minus strand of NZ_JBLTJB010000002.1, from coordinate 300,859 downwards.
AAGGCTGAAGGGGAAGTCGCATACAGTAAGTCGGCAGAGCCTTCGTCACATACCGTACTTAAAAACAGCACGCCTTTTTTCTTACAATATTCAAGCAGCGGTTCGATCCACTCGGCGGGCATTTCCATTGATTGCACCAAAGAAAAAATAGAGACGTTTTTTCCCGCAGCGGTTTTGTACAAGCCGGGGTCTTTCTGATACATTTTGTCAGCCTGAAACATTTGAAACTTGACCGCGTCCGCGCCGGCCTCACTGGCCGCATCTATCAATTCAAACGCCTGGCTCAGTTTTCCGTCATGATTAATTCCGGCTTCGGCGATGATGAATACGGGCGAACCTTCGCCGATTGACTTCGTTCCGATTTTGCATGATGCCATCAGTCCGCCTCCTTCCCGGGCCACACATGATAGTAGTAATAGGACGCATCCGCTTTAAATCCCATTCTTTCATACAGGCGGATGGCTCTTACATTGTGGAGCTGCGTTCCCGCTGATACAGTCTTATGCTGAAAGCGCAATGATTGTTCAATCACGTGCGCCGCTAAATGGAATCCCGCTCCTTTTCCTTCAAAGCCCGGCTTTACCGCCATCAGATCAAGGACGAATTCATCGCCTTTAGACAGCCCCTGAACAAAGCCCACGGTCTCTCCCTTATATGTGGCGGCGAATTGTAACGAAGCTCTGCCTTCCGCGTTATTCCGCGCCCACTCTTCAAACAGGCGGTTTGCACTTTCATAGCTGAGGCGGGGATCTTGGTAATACCTGCTTTTTGTAAAGGCGTCGCGGGCCAGCCGGCTGATCGCTTCCGTGTCGCCGGGTCCGGCTTCTGTAATCTCAAACGGCGGCGTGCTGTTATATACACGCACCGGACTGACGAGCTTGAGCAGACTCCCTACAAAATAAGCGTTCGGAAGCTGCTGAACGACCTGCATCGCGCCGATATCTTCAGCCGGTATTTTAATAAATATAAAATCAGTGCCTGCCGCCCGCCTTGCCGCGTAAAATTCCTGAAACAGCCTTTTGAGCTGTCCGGTGCTGTTTGCGGCTGCAAGCTTCACATTGATGATATTTTTTCGGAACAATTGACTTTCCCACGAAGAGTTTTCATATAAAATCACGCCTTGAAGGCTGTTTTCTTCCAATAAACAGAGCGACGATTCATAGGCTTCCGGCTGGATGCCCTTCTGATGCAGGAAGGCATGAATCATGTCCTGAGCAAGATTTTCCCTCAGTCTGTACACCTAATCAGCCCCTTTGACGATATCCGTAACGGCTGCAATGACGTATTCAACGTCGTCATCTGTCATTGACGGATAAAGAGGGAGTGACACGGTGCGGTGATAATACGCTGCCGCGGCCGGAAAGTCAGTTTCCTTATATCCGTACGTTTTTTGATAATACGGATGGAACGGAACCGGAATAAAATGAACACTTGTGCCGATATGATATTGGTCTTTTAAAGCGGAAATCAGATCGTTCCGGCTGACCCCGGCCTCCTGCTCCTCTATTTGAAGAACATACAGATGCCATGCATGCCGTCCGTCATCACTGACATGCGGGATGGTCAGCCCTTTCATGTGTCTGAAGGCGTCCTGGTAGCGGCTCGCAATGTCGGCTCTTCTTTGCTGCATGCTGTCAATCCGTTTCAGCTGATGAAGCCCAAGCGCTGCCTGAAGATCAAACATATTCATTTTATAGCCGGGCGTTTCGACCTCGTAGTACCAGCTTCCGTTTGAAGAATAGCGGTTCCACGCGCCTTTGCTCATGCCGTGAAGGCTGAGCACCCTGATCTGATCGGCAAGCCCGTCATCGTCCGTCGTCAGCATGCCGCCTTCACCGGTTGCCAGGTTTTTTGTCGCGTAGAAGCTGAATGCCGTCGCATCACCGATTGATCCGATCATTTTCTGTTTATAAGTGGTATACACGGCATGTGCGGCATCCTCTAAGACAAATAACTGATGCTTTTCGGCAATGGCCAGAATCTCATCCATATCACACGACTGGCCGGCGAAATGAACGGGTACAATCGCCTTTGTCCGCGGGGTGACGGCCGCCTCAATGTTTTCAGGGTCCGCATTCAGCGTAAGCGGATCGATGTCAACAAACACCGGAACGGCGCCTGTGTGCACGATTGTATTGGCTGTTGAACTGAACGTCACGGCAGACGTGATGACCTCATCGCCGGGACCGATCCCTTTCGCTTTCAGGGCCAAAAACAAAGCGGCGGTACATGAGTTCAGCGCGATCGCGTGCTTTGCCCCCGTCCAGTTGGCAAAGGCTTTTTCAAACGCCTCTACTTTCGGTCCCTTTGAAAGCCAGCCCGATTCAAGCGTATCAATAACCTCCTGAATTTCGTCCTTCCCGATCATGGGCAATGAATAAGGAAGAAAAGCTGATCTTTTTTGCACCATTTTCTTTGCGCTCCTATCTTTTTTATGAAGGGTCAACCCGTCTGAAGCTGACTCCGGTTTTTTCCTGAAGCACTTGGCATAAAGCGGCAAGCGAATCCTGAACCGGGTAGTTCGCGGCGACAAAAGCACGGCGCGCCTGTTCCGCTTTTTGATATTCCGCGGGGCTTTCGCATATCCGGATTAATTCCTGAGCAAGTGCCTGCGGGTCCTCAAAAACAAATTCTCCAAGTGAATGATAATAAGGGTATCGACGGGTTCCCGCTGATTTTCCGATCAGCACGGGCTTTTGAAACAGCATCGCTTCAAGACCGACCGTTGATGTCTGTGTCACCGCAGTGTCAACATACGGGAGAATATCATACAGCTCCATCTCTTTTTTGATGATTTTTCCTGCTTTATATTTCCGCAGCACCTGATTGTAAGCATCCAGCTTGTTTTTGCCGATTTCCCACGGATGCGGTTTAATAATGAGCTGCATGTTCTTTTGGCCGGCAAGCTTTTCAAGCACGCCCGTATAAAATTCATCAGAAAACGGCTGCGTGGCGATCAGCACCGTCCGCTGTGACGGGAGAAAAGAAAGTTTGCGGTAAAACGTGTCTTGATCTATCGGCTCTCTTGAGAAAATCTCGTCGAAACGGGGATGCCCCGTGATGATGATTTGTTCATCCCTGCAGCCTTTTGCTTTATACCACTCCGCTTCATAAGCCCCGAATACAGCCTGATAGTCCGTAAATACGGGCAGAAACGCTTCATCTCCCATGAGCGCTCCGTGCTGCAGACAGATGCTGACGGCGTTTTTTTTCGCTGACATCAGCGCCAGCACACGGCTGTAAATATCCTCCGCCGTGCCGACTACAACGGCGGAAATCTTCTCGGCCGTAAACAAAATATCAACGGCGTCAATCGCTTCAATAAATAATGGAATGTCTTTATACAAACGTTCCTGAAATTCTCTGTTTCCGAAAGCGGGATGGCTGTGAAGCTCTTTCAAAATGGAATGGGCTTTTTCAATATAAGGGACGGGGTTCCCTTTTTGCCCCATTCCCGTCAGCTCCAATTTGCAGATAACGGGCAGCCCGTAATGGTCAGGCAGACTCCATCTGGCCAGTACCGCTGTTTTTGCCGGATCAAACTGCCGGTAGCTTCCCTCGGTGAACCGAAGATGATCGAAATGCAGAATGACTTTTCCGTTTACCGGTTTCTCATCTGTTTTCTTAATGTTTTGCCTTTTTTGATCATAATATGGCTGTATACCGGCTTCAGGAATATGCTGATCAGCCGGACCGAAAAGCTCTGGGTTCTGCTCCATGCTCTCCCGAAGCGCCGGACTGATATATTGATAAAAATTACTGATCAATGCGAGCGGGATGTCTTTGTAGCGAAGTGACTGAAAAAGGTCAATATACTGCCGGTACAGCACCCAATAATTCGCTAAGTATGCCGACAAGCCCTCACCCCTTTCCAAGCTTTTTTAATGATTCCCTCAGCTCCCGGCACGTGGTCTGCTGCGGAAGGCTGTTCACAAACTCGTTTTTCTCCGCCGCGAAAAGCTGATAATGGATGGATTGATCAGTAATATAATTGATATCAAGCTCCTCAGAAATCGGGTAAAACGGATAAAAATGATTCACTCTCCAGAAGAAACGGGCGTCACCGATCCGGTAAAACGCCGGGCTTTCATCCCAATAGGAACCGAATGCCGATTTGACCTGTTCCAGCACGGAAAACCGGTGCATGACCGAACAATGGTCAATGGCGCACGGCGCGTTCCACACGATCCGTTCGGCGGGCCTGGCCGTCTCCTTCACCGTCTCTTTCCGCTGATTCAGATGATAGGTTTTGGAACTTGAATACACGACGGCTTTTTCCGGGTCTTCATCAAGCTCTTTCACCATTTTCTCAAGCCGTTCCGGCACATACGTGTTGTCGTCGGTCGCATACGTCACGTACTCGCCCTCCGCCATTTCTATTGCCTGATTAATCAAGGCGGCGTAGCGTGTTTTTTCCGTTCTTTCTTTGACGCCCGATACATCGCTTTGATAAAACCGGACGCGGGCATCCGTGAGAAAAGGACGTATTTCCGCCAATGTCGCTTCATTTGAGTTGTCATCCATAATGAACAGCTCAAAGTCCGTAAACGTCTGAGACAGAATACTTTTAATAGAGCGGGCCACATAGTCACTTTTGTTATAGCTCGTCATGATCACTGACACTTTAGGCAACTCGTCACCCCCTTTTCGCACCTGAAACTACCGCTATCATATGTTCATTATGCGGAAGATGCGATAGGAATACAGACTATTATGTGAAAAGTCAGCATTGCGCGCACAAAAAAAACCGGCTCTGATGTCCGGACTCATTGGAGCGTATTTTCTTTTTTCGCATAAATCTTTCTGCGGGCTCATATGGTGGAATAGATAAAAACAGCAGCTTCTCTGTCGGCTGTCTGATACTTGTCAGGAGGTTTCAGCATGAAGAGGTTTTCATCAAAGGAGGAACAATATGAAACCGAAAAAGAATCAATATCAGCAAATGCAAGGGATGGGGATGGGAATGGATATGCAAGGATACCAGCCGCAGCTCGGGCCTAATCCTTATCCGCAGCCTCAGGGCGGCCAAGGATCGCAAATGATGCCGATGCAGCAGCAAATGACAATGCCGATGCAGCAAGGCCAGCAGGGCTTCGGCGGGGGGTTTCCCGGCCAGCCGCAGCAGCAGGGCCAGCAGGGCTTCGGCGGGGGGTTCCCCGGCCAGCCGCAGCAGCAGGGCGGCGGCAGCTTTCAGATTCCGTCAGGTCCATCATCGTCACAAAACGTTCCCGGCATGCTGCCGATTGAAGAGTCATACATTGAAAATATTCTGCGGTTGAACCGGGGCAAAACGGCGACGATTTATATGACATTTGAAAACAGCAAAGAATGGAATTCAAAGATTTTCCGCGGTGTGATTCAGGCGGCGGGACGTGACCATATCATCATCAGCGATCCGAAAACGGGCACCCGCTATCTGCTTCTGACCATTTACCTTGATTACATCACGTTTGATGAGGAAATCGCTTATACTTATCCGTACTCCATGTCTTCTTATTCTCCGAGATAAATCAAAAAGCCAATCGCTCACTTGACAGAGGATTGGCTTTTTTTCTTTATAAATATTTGACGGCCGCGACGATAATCATAATCCAAGAGATGATAAACGCCACGCCGCCGAGCGGTGTAATCGCGCCGAGAATAGAAATCTGCGTCACGCTCAATACGTACAGGCTTCCTGAAAACAGAACGATGCCCGCAAACATCAGCCAGCCCGCAACAGAAACACTGCCTGCGCCAGAGAGCTTTTCGGCCAAAAACGCGACAGCCAGAAGACCGAGCGCGTGATACATATGATATTGCACGCCTGTGTGCCACACCTGCAAATATTTATCGGGGATTTTCCCTTCAAGCCCATGCGCGCCGAAAGCGCCCAGCGCCACGGCCAATAAAGCGTTAATCGCACCAAGAATAATAAACACTTTCATCTATTTTTCTCCCGCCTTTTCGTTAAAGTTTCCAATTCAATCATAACCCAACATCGGCAAAATTCAACGTCCGTCATCCGATGACACGAGATTGTCGGATTTTTTCTTTTTGATAAGCTGGATTCGGTCAATCGCTATCGCCAGCAGCGTCCCGAGCACAAGGCCGTTGCTTAAGAGCGAAATCAGGATCGGGTGCATCCCTGATAACGCGCTCTCCGGCACAAACATGACGCCGACCCCCGTCAGGAGCGCCAGACCGATAATGGAGCGGATTCGTTTTTGCTCCGCTTTCTCATAAGAGTCAAACTCCGTAAAGGCAAGACCCGCCATCGTGGAAAAAACGACGAAGTTTACCGCAAAGCCGACCGGTGAGGGCAGACTCGCAAACGCATTCATAAATAGCGGGATCATACTGATGATCATGACAAATACACTTCCCAAAAGAAACGGCTTTTTCGAAGGAAGCTTCGTCGTCTCAATAAAACCGGCCGCCCCTGAAATCGGTACAGGCGCAATGCCCCCTGACAGCCCGCTCAAAAGGTGGCTGATCGAAGCCGCAAACCCTGCCGGACGCTCACGCCGCTTCCCAACGGTGCCGCCGAATTTTTTCACCGCCGCTTCTACAACCCGTATGCTCGCGAGCATGTTGACAATCAAAAGAACGGTAATGAAGAGTGACGTAATGATCAGGCCGCTGTCAAACACGGGTTTTCCAAACGGAAAAAGAGCCGGCAGCTGAATCACGCGGTCCGGTATTTGAATCGGTTTGGCTGCGCCGAAGACGGCGAATAAGATCCATCCGCCGGCAAGCGAAAGGAGAATCGCATACTGTCTTAAGAACGTAACATTCGATCGGGACATGATGAACATCGCCGCCGTCACAACCATGGCGAGCCCGAATACAAGGCCGTCGACGCTGTTTTTTAAATAGCCGATGCCTAAAAGGCCTTTCACAATCGGCTGACTCAGCTGCATGACCAACAGCAGCAGATACACACCGGTCACAACCGGCGTAAACAGCACGGCCAGCCGTTCAATCACTTTAAAAAGGCTGAACAAAAAGAAAAAGACAGCGCTTAATAACAGCGCCCCCTGCAGCGCCCGCAGCGTCTCGCCGAATGTCGCAAACACCGTGCCCGTCAGTCCGCCGTAAATCGTATATACGCCCCACCATAAGCCTGCCGGGCTTTCATTAATCGGCAGACGATGTCCCTGGAGACATTGGATGACCGCGGCGACGCCAAGCACAAAAAATGTGCTCTGAATCAATGCGGCAGAATCGGCATGGTTCAAGTGAAATGATTGTGCGATGGCGACAGGAACTACAATCGCAGCCGCAATCATAAATGCCGTCCATTGCAAACCCCCGAGTATCAGTTTCAAGTCAATCAACCTCTCCTGTTAAAAATCGAAAATGGAATCCCCGTTTCCGTCTTCCTCATGTTCGTCTTTCGCTTTTTTCTGATATTGGTTCAGCCCGGCGCTGCCCATCATTTTTTCAAGCAGCAGCGGGTCTGTCGAAGGAGACGCGGCAGGTTTCGGCGCCGCTTTCGGAATCGGATTCTGCACAGGCTCCGGAGCGGTGTGCGTCTGAGTGCCGAGCACGACATCACACAGAGAGCGGATGGCGGCCGCGTGCATTTTGACCTCCTCGGTGCGGGTCGCTGTTTTCGCCTGCCTCAGTTCTTCTTCCATCTTCTGAATCAAAGCAGAGATATGTATGTTCATGAGTAAATCCTCCAGCAGTAATTTGTCTTCTTCCTGCATTTTATCAAATTTCTGAGCGAATCGCAGAATTGAGTTTGTTATTTTTTCTGACCGCATACCGCCCGGAACGTCAAAAAAGACGCTTCCGCCGGGCGGAAGCGCCTCAAAAAAAACGTTTATTGCGGCAGGTCGGGGATGCACCAATCGATCGGCTGCTCCCCCATTTTTTCAAGGGCGGCGTTTGTACGGGAAAACGGTCTGCTCCCGAAAAAACCGTTCCTTGCCGAAAACGGGCTCGGATGAGTCGATTCAATAATAATGTGTTTCGATGTGTCAATGCGCTCTTTTTTCATCTGCGCGTGACGCCCCCACAGGATAAAGACAATCGGCTTCTCTCTTTCATTCACCACATCAATGATGCGGTCAGTGAGCCGCTCCCACCCCTTGCCTTTGTGGGAATTGGCCTGACCGCGGCGAACCGTAAGCACTGTGTTTAACAAAAGCACTCCCTGCTTCGCCCAGCTGACGAGCGATCCGTGGTTCGGTACGGAGCAGCCGATATCGTCCTGAAGCTCTATGAAAATATTTTTCAAAGACGGCGGCTGTCTGACCCCGGGCTGAACGGAAAAACTAAGCCCGTGCGCCTGTCCTGGTCCGTGATACGGGTCCTGTCCGAGAATGACCGCTTTTACATCCTCATAGGGCGTATAATGCAAGGCGTTAAAAATATCATGGCTGTCAGGATAAATCGTTTGGCTGCTGTATTCTTGTTTCAGCATCTCTCTCAGCTCTTGATAATACGGTTTGTCAAATTCATCTTTCAGCTGATTCCACCAGCTGTCCTTTAAAAGCTGTTTCAAACTGTCCGTCCCCCTTATGAACTGTGCAGTCTTGAATGGACGGGCTTTCCGTCCCACACAATGTCAGTCGGCGCCTCCCGCCTCTTCATGTCCGGCTCTTCAAGAAGAACCGCGAAGTTTTTCGTCGGGAGCTCCCCAAGCCCGTGCTTTTCGCTTAACCGGTCTAAGTACCGCTTCCGTTTGCCGCCGAGATCCGCGGACTGATTGCCGCCTCCCTCAAAAAACGCATATATGACGCTCGCGCAAGGAACACGCTTCACACGGTGCTGTTTCGCGGCGCGCAAATAAAAGTCCCAGTCCCAATAATTATGGACATCCGGATCAAAATACCCTAACGTGTCATGCAGAGAACGCCTGTACATGCTGCCTGACGGAACGTACGTGGAAAACACCCGCATATCCGCATAATCCGCCGTATAGGCGAACGGCTTTCGTGACACCGGGTATCTCGTGCCGCCCCGTTCTTCAAATGACACAATTTCCGCGTCAGAATGGACAAAATCCGCATCAGCAAGTGCAGCCGCCATTCTTTCCAAATGGCCCGGCGTAATGAAATCATCATCATCGCACAGCATGATACAATCACCCGACGCTTTTTTCACACCTGCGTTCCGCGCTTCCACATGTCCGGCATTCTGTTCTAAATCAATAATCTGAATCGGCAGATCGCTGTACAGCTGCTTCGCTTGTTCGACCGATTCCCCGGCATCATTTACGATGATCACTTCATAAGGCTTTATGGTCTGCATGGAAATCGACTCCAGCAGCTCACACAAAGCCGGAATCCGGTTATACGTGACTATGACAATTGATATATTCATGACCCGCTCCTTCTGCTTTTTCTCATGTTCTATTAAAACATAAAGCGGCGGAGAGATCAGGGGGGATTTTTGATTTCGGCCCATTCAGAAACAAATCCAGGTCATGCCCGCCAGCAAAACGAGAATGATCAGAAGGTCTCCCCAAACAGTGCATACCGCCTTGGCATTAAGTCTGCCCGCCTCCATGGCGTTCCAAAGTTTTGATTGATAAACAGGCACCAACACCATCGCATAGCATGTGCACAAGCAGACAAAAGCCGGCGGGACAAGCGCACATCCATCCTCATGCCAATCATGAATCAGTTCCGGTATACTCACTCCGCTGTCAATGTACAAGTATAATATACCCGCCAGCGGAATGAGCGAACTGATCTGCAGCTCGAAAAGTTTCACCTTCCACTCACGCGCAAACGAAACGGCCCAAATCCATCCCAGCGCATAAAACAATAGAAGAAGCAAAATACTGAAAACAACAAAAATAGCGTCTTGCATCCCATTCAGAACCATAATAAAAAGACTCACAACGGGCAATGCAAGAACCAAGCCGCAGACGGTAAATACGGTAACGGTTATTTGGGCGCACGCGCCGTACATCCACGAACCTAATCTCATTTTAACACCCCTATATAGATTCCCTATGTATATAGTGAAAAAGATCAGGCAAGTCTCTGCCTGCCTGCGTAAAAACCTATTTTGCCGCAAAACGGAAAACATACCGTCACAACGGCGCATACTGCCGCAAAACTCGGTGTGACCGCCGAAGGAAACAGCCCAGCCGGAACCAGATTGAACAAAAAGACAAACATAAAACATAGATTCGGCACCATTGAAGCCCATACCGTCCGCTCAGCAAGCTTTTTGCCGCCAGCCCCGAACTCCTTGCCAGCTTGATAGCCGATTTGGAACCAATACAGCACATAACCGATCATAATCAGCCATACTGACACGGAAATTCCTTTCCACAGCGCGTCAACAGCGGGATGAATCCTCCACGCGTGCATCATCGTAATCATCGCCCCCATCACAAAAAGACCGCAGTTGCAGAACAGATAAAAGAACATAAAAGTCCGCGCGGGCACCGCCGAAGCTTTTTGAAAAGCAGAGATAATCTCAGACGGAGTCCCCACTTCCCGCAGAATAAGCGCCATCGCTTCGCTTTCGGTTTTGCCTTTTTCCAGATGATCACATATGGCATGATGAATATGGCTTTCGATTTCTTTTAATAATTCACGGCTTCCGGCCTTGCCTTCCAGCCCTTTTCTGATTTCCTGCACATAAAGGTCTTTATCCATTCTGCCCGCCCCGCTTCAGCATCCGGTCCATCAGAGCAGAGAACAGATTCCATTCCTTCGTCCGTTCGGCTAGAATGTTTTTTCCTTCATCGGTGATCCGGTAATATTTTCGGTCCGGCCCTTTGGTCTGCTTTTCCCAGTAAGAAGAAATATAGCTTTGGCGTTCAAGCTTATGAAGCGATGGGTACAGCGTGCCTTCCTTCATTTGCAGTTCATTCCCGCTTCTTTTCTCCATTTCTTTCACTAGTTCATACCCGTACATGGGCCGTTCATTCAGCAGCGTCAGCACCAGAATGACCGTGCTTCCCTTTACAAGCTCCCTGTTGAGCATTTATTTTCTCACCCTTACCTAGTAATCTTATGTAGGTATTGTACGCACATCCCCCGCGGCTGTCAAATCGTTCCTCCAAGCCTTCCGTATTGTGATCGGGAGAAAATCTAACTATAATGAGATATAAAACACTGATGGAGGCCATTGATATGTCAATGCACAAAGCACTTACTATTGCCGGTTCTGATTCCAGCGGCGGCGCGGGAATTCAGGCCGATTTAAAAACATTTCAAGAAAAAAACGTATACGGAATGACGGCTTTGACCGTGATCGTAGCGATGGACCCGGAGAACAGCTGGGATCATCAAGTATTTCCGATCGATGCTGATACGATTCGCGCACAGCTGGCGACGATTGTTGACGGAATCGGCGCAGACGCCATGAAAACGGGAATGCTCCCTACCGTGGAGATCATAGAGCTTGCGGCGAAAACGATTAAAGAAAAACAGCTGAAGAATGTCGTTATCGATCCTGTCATGGTCTGCAAAGGAGCGAACGAAGTGCTGTATCCGGAGCATGCCGAAGCGCTTCGCACCCAATTGGCGCCTCTGGCAACCGTCATCACGCCAAACCTGTTTGAAGCAAGCCAGCTGAGCGGTATGGATGAATTAAAAACGGTGGAAGACATGAAAGAAGCGGCCAAGAAAATTCACGAACTCGGCGCGAAATATGTATTGATTACAGGCGGAGGCAAATTGAAACATGAAAAAGCGATCGACGTGCTGTATGACGGAGAAACCGCGGAAGTATTAGAAAGCGAAATGATTGATACACCTTACACGCACGGAGCCGGATGCACATTCTCCGCCGCCGTGACGGCAGAACTGGCCAAAGGCGCTGAAGTGAAGGAAGCCATCTATGCGGCGAAAGAATTTATCACCGCGGCAATCAAAGAATCCTTCCCGCTGAACCAATACATCGGACCGACTAAACATTCGGCGATGCGTCTTAGCGGAAAATAAAATAAATATCCCCCTCATGATCGAGGGGGATTATTTCATTTTTTTCGCGGATGACCGCAAAAACATCTCAATCGATTGCACAAACAGCGCATATTCCTTCATCTGTTCATATGTATGCATCAGCCGATCACTCCATTCATTGTGCGGCTCAGCCCTCTTGAGCATGCGATTCAGCTGAAGCAATACTTCTTTATATTCTTCCCGCTTATCTTCCACTTGCTCTGCGGCTTTGACAAGTAAACATTTCGGCGTCATCTTCTGATTTTTCAAAACTGAGAAAACAACTCCTTTTATTCCTGGAATCATAGTCTTTCGTTTGAAGAATAGCACAGATGGCATAGGTTTCACATAAGAAAAAAGAACGATTTTCTACAAAAGTGTCCAAATTGAGCCATTTATTTCCGTTTTTCCTATCGAAGTGACGGTTACGTCATCATTTCCCGGGAAAGGAAAATATCTGGCGCTGAAAACCTCTTCTCCATCATTCAAAAACAATTCGATGGAGGATGCATCCAGAAAGAGCTGCACGGAATGCACCTCGCTGATGGCGCAGATTCTCTTTTCTTTTTCTTCTCCGCTGAAAGCGGTGCGCTCCAGCACAGCCAGCCCCTCTTCCTGATGAAATATAAACCGGGCCGCGCCCCGAATTGAGATTTCAAAACCGGATTCGCAAGTGATGTCTTCCAGCAGCACTTCAGCCCGGGACGCATCTTTCACCGGCAGGCTTACAGACGAACAATTCAATTGAAGACGGCGCTTTTGCTCATCCGTGCGGCGTGATTTCATTTCCGGAAGCGGACGCTGTATGATTCTGCCGTTGGACAGTGACAGCTGTCTCGGCATCGTTAAGCAGTGAATCCAGTGATACGCATGTGTCGGATGTTTGTCCTCATGCTGATCCGGAACGCCCATCCAAGCGAACAGAATTCTCCGTCCCTTATCATCTTCCAGCGTCTGCGCCGCGTAAAAATCAAATCCTCTGTCAAGCTCCGTAAATTCACCGTGCTTAAATTCTGGCGGCTCTGTATGAAACCTGCCGAGGAAATAGCCCGCCTGGTGGCTGTTATGATATTTTATCCCGTCGGCTTCAAGCCCCTGCGGACATACGAGCAGCACGTCGGTTCCGTCAAGGGAAAACAGGTCGGGACATTCCCACATATAGCCGAATGACCCGAGACCGCCGGATTCCGCCCCCGCAATCGAACCGAGAAACGTCCAATCCGTCAAGTTCTCTGATGTAAACAATACAGCGCTTCCGGTGAGCTTTTCTGTCTGCGCGCCGAGCACCATGTAATACGCTCCGTCTTTCTTCCATACCTTCGGATCACGGAAATGAGCGGTATAGCCTTCCGGGAGACGCGCGACGACTCCTTTTTTTTCAAACACGATCCCGTCTTCGGATACGGCGAGGCATTGATACGTTTCCCGATTGCCTTCTCCGTCACGGACATTGCCTGTGTATATCAGGCAGAGCCGCCCGTCTTTTTCGATGGCGCTTCCGGAATAACAGCCGTTTTTGTCATACCACTCACCCGGCGCAAGCGCGATTTCCTCCTCTTTCCAATTAACGAAATCCTTCGTCGTCACATGCGCCCAAAATTTCGCACCGTGCCCCGTATGAAATGGCTGCCATTGAAAAAACAAGTGATATACGCCGTTCCATTGGATCACGCCGTTCGGATCATTTAAAAGCCCGACCGGCGGCATAATATGATAGTTCTGGCGGTATGGATCTGACGCGGCTGTTTCTTGCCGCTTCTTTTTCGCTTCCTCAGCCTGCAGGCGCAGCTCTTGATCCGGTGTCCTCATTTGACGGCCTCCTTTTCTTTAGCTCCCATAATGTAAGCGGCAATAAACGCCGAGACAGAGGCGATGCCCATTCCGATCAGATAGTTTATTAGATTTCCTAAACCGAGCGGAGCCGTGATGGCAATCATCGGAATTCCGGTCAGACCGTAGGCATTGGCGGCGACACCGGTCACCACGACATAGGCTCCTCCCAGCGCTCCGCCGATCATTCCCGCGATAAACGGCTTGCGGTATCTTAGGTTCACACCGAAAATGACTGGTTCGGTTACGCCGAGAAAAGCGGAAAATGCGGCAGGCAAAGCGATTTCTTTCATTTTCGCTTTTTTCGTCAGGAAAAATACAGCCAGTCCCGCCGCGCCCTGAGCGACATTCGCCATCGACCAGATAGGAAGGATATAGTTTCTGCCCAAATCAGCGATGAGGCCGGCCTCAATCGCATGAAAGCTGTGATGCACACCGGTAAGCACAATAAGCGGATAAAGACCTCCGAAAAGCAGTCCGGCAACAATGCCCGCATGATCATACACATACGTCAGCGAGACGGTAATGCCTGATCCGATCGCCCTGCCAAGCGGACCGATTGCGATAAAGGTGATAAATCCTGTGACAATCACCGTGACAAACGGCGTGACCAATAAATCGAATGCGTGAGGCACAATTTTTCTCGTGCCCTTTTCCACTTTGCTCATAATGTAAACGGCTAACAGTACGGGGATGACCGTCCCTTGGTAGCCGAGCAGCGCAATGTCGAAGCCGAAGAGCTGCATAAAATCAGGCGGTACATCCGCAAGCCCCCACGGATTCAAAAGCGCCGGATGGATCATAATTCCCCCGAGCACGGCACCGAGAAAGGCATTACCGCCAAATTCCTTCGCCGCGCTGAACCCGATGAATACGGGCAGGAAAATAAACGCCGCGCTTGAAAACATGTCTAGAAGCTTAAACAGCGATGATTGTTCAGACACCCAGTGAAAAGCCTTCATCATGCCGAGCAGCCCCATTAAAAGTCCGCTTGCCACGATAGCCGGAATGATGGGAACGAATATGTTAGACAGTGTCTTCGCAAATCTTGCGGCTGGATTCAGCTTTTTTTTCGCCGCGTCCTGATGTGTCTCACGATCCTCCCGCTCCAAATCGGCTTCTTTTGAAAAAGCGTCATACACTTTATTCACGAGGCCGGTGCCGAATATAATCTGATATTGCCCCGAGCTGCTGAAAGCCCCTTTTACTCCTTCTGTCTCTTCAATGCCGGCCTGGCTGATCTTCTGTTCATCTTGAATGACGAGCCTGAGCCGTGTGGCGCAATGTGTCGCGCTGATGATATTTGATTTCCCTCCGATGTGTTTGATAAGCTGTTTTGCCGTTTCTTGATAATTCATTATGTATCCCCCTTTCTAAAATCAAAAAAGACCTAAAATTCGCCAACGAAAAAGGTCAGCATGATCCCTTTTTCATGTACGCAAATTTTAGGTCTTGCCTGCATTACCAGTCACAATCCCGCTATATTCAGTTTTTTAATGCGCTTTCATTCTATTCCATGATAGCGCTTTCGTCAATATGTTTTCAAAAAAAAAGTCTGTTTCTCGAAACAGACGCGTTATTCCGGGTTTTTTTGCAGACGCTGGACATGCAGCGTGATATAGCCGGCCTCGGATTCCGGCAGTTCCAAATCATATTCAGTTTTTAAAAACGCCGCCAGTTCAAGCGCACACCGATAAGCAAACGGATACTTTTTTTGGATGAAATAAAGCATCTCCTCGTCCATGGAATGGAGTGCTTCATTTGAATCCAACCGGCTGACCGCATACCGCAAGTGCGTGACGAGGCGCTGATAGGAAATACTGTCTTCATCCACCTTCTGTTCGAAAAAGGATTCGATCTTTTCGATCATTTCTTTGATCATGGTTGTATGCTTCATCGCCGAATACATGCTTTTGGCATCCGCCTTGGCAGTGTGGATATGAAGCGCGATATACCCCGCCTCATCATCAGGCAATGATATACCGAGGGTTTGTTTCACGTGTTCAACCGCCCAGCGGCCGATCTCATATTCTTTTTTATAAAGCGCCTTAATTTCATGAAGCAATCGGTTATGCACCTGAAGGCCGTTTTGAATCCTTTCGATCGCAAAGGATAAATGGTCCGCCAGCGCAATGTGGATGTGATCGTTCAAAGGTGCCGCAAGCTCTCCCTCCGCATGGCTGATGATATCTTCAGCCGCCTCTATATGCTCTTCGGGAAGCGTTTCTAACACTTGTTTGAACTTTTCATTTTCGTCGTGCACGACAAATATTTTTTCAATTTTATGCTTTTGAATCACATCATTTTTTCTCTTTTGAAAAGCGATTCCGGGACCCATTACGATCTTTTCCCGTCCGTCTTCTTTTATTAACGCCGCATTGTTGTTTAATACTTTGTCTATTCTCAAGAGGTTCGCTCCCGTTCATATGTTTAGTGGGATTGTACCCTCTTTTTCATATGATGTAAAGGTGCCGGACCCGCGCGCTCCCGTTTCGGCAATTCTTTGCGGACAGGCATCCATCGGTTTTTATCCAGCCTGCCGCGGGCCGATTTCGTTTCATCGGTCAAATCCGCCGATCGGACACGGCTCACAAACGAAAAAGCCCCAGCCGTCCGCTTCGCTTTCTTATGATAAGCCGCTTGGTTTCCGTACACGGCGGCTAATGGATATCTTCCGTTACCCGGCGCCATCCAGTTCATCAGAAAGACCATCCACACCCGTAAAGATACTAGCAAACGTTTCATTGCAAATCATCCCTCCGCTTCTTTTTGACAGACAGCTTGTTCGCAGGCCTGTTTTTCTCTCCGCTTTAACGGAAAAGGCGGCCGATCCTTCTCCGCTAAAAACTAGCGGGTCTAGCAACCCTATGACTCTATGATAGACGCGGCCGGGCGAATTGTTTGTCACAATATGAGTGAAAAAACAAACTAGTTTTCAGAAGTTTTGTTGAAAGCTGATGGAAATGACCTGAAAAATGGAAAAGCCGATAAAAAAAGTTATACACACCTTATCCCTTGGTTAAGCACAGCTTAAACACAGTGTATATCCACATATCCACAAACTCGATCTATATTTTGTATAGGAACATTCGTTCCCAACAATATATATACACAAATTTATTCAGTTATACACAGGATTCTGTGTATAACTCCCTCCTTATTCACAGACCAATTTCCATAAATGAGTCATATGTCACAAGGATTATTTTGAATTTTCAAGAAATATATACTAGATTTCTAATTTAGATAAAGAAAAAGGGGGAAACACGATTGAAAAAAGGAATCATCCGTTATCTGCTTCCGGCTTTTGTCTTATCCTTTACCTTATCCACAAGTTCACAGGCTGCGCCGGCTTCAAAACCGCAAACTCCTGATCTTGAGAAGGCTGAGGTGTTCGGTGACATTGATATGACCACCGGCAAACAAACGACAGTCATCGTGGAGCTAAAGGAAAAGTCACTGGCGGAAGCAAAGGAACTCGGCAAAGCACAGACAAAAAGCAAGCTGAAAAGCGAACGCTCAAAAGTGAAAAAGAAAGCGCTCAAAACCATTAAACACGGAAAAATCAACAGGGAATATGAGCAAGTGTTTTCCGGCTTCTCCATGAAACTCCCGGCAAATGAAATCCCCAAACTGCTGAGTGATCAGGATGTCAAAGCGGTTTATCCGAATGTCACCTATCATACCGATCAGCTCAAAGATAAAGACATCACCCTATCTAAGGATGCCGTGTCTCCGCAGATGGATGACAGCGCGCCTTATATAGGGGCAAATGACGCGTGGAAGCTCGGCTATACGGGTAAAGGCGTCAAGGTTGCCATTATTGATACCGGTGTCGAATATAAACACCCTGACTTAAAGAAAAATTTCGGACAATATAAAGGATACGATTTTGTGGATAACGACTACGATCCTGAAGAAACGCCGTCCGGTGATCCGAGAGGCGCGTCGACTGACCACGGAACCCATGTCGCGGGCACGGTAGCGGCAAACGGAACGATTAAAGGCGTCGCACCCGATGCTACACTCCTTGCCTACCGTGTGCTCGGTCCGGGCGGAAGCGGAACAACGGAGAACGTCATCGCCGGCATCGAACGCGCCGTACAGGACGGAGCGGATGTCATGAACCTTTCTCTCGGCAATTCTGTGAATAACCCAGACTGGGCGACAAGCACGGCGCTTGACTGGGCGATGTCAGAAGGCGTCACGGCCGTTACATCAAACGGAAACAGCGGGCCGAACAATTGGACCGTCGGCTCTCCGGGAACGTCCAGAGAAGCGATCTCCGTCGGAGCGACCCAGCTGCCGCTGAACGAGTACGCCGTCTCCTTCGGTTCCTATTCCTCAGCGAAAGTAATGGGCTACAACAAAGAAGATGACATAAAAGCACTGAATAAAAAAGAAACAGAGCTCATAGAGGCGGGTATCGGCGAGCAAAAGGATTTTGAAGGCAAAGATCTGAAAGGAAAAGTCGCTGTCGTCAAACGGGGCAGCATCGCCTTTGTGGATAAAGCCGACAACGCCAAAAAAGCGGGCGCGATCGGTATGGTTGTGTATAACAATGCCCCGGGAGAAATTGAAGCCAACGTACCGGGCATGTCCGTGCCGACGATTAAGCTTTCATCAGAAGACGGCGAAAAACTCGTCAGCCAATTAAATGCGGGCGGCACAAAAGCGACTTTCAATTTATCCGTGGCTAAAACGCTCACTGAACAAATGGCAGACTTTTCGTCACGCGGTCCGGTTATGGACACGTGGATGATTAAACCTGACGTCTCCGCTCCCGGCGTAAACATCGTCAGCACCATTCCGACACATGATCCGGCCGACCCGTACGGCTACGGATCGAAGCAGGGAACGAGCATGGCTTCCCCGCATGTAGCCGGCGCAGCTGCCGTCATCAAGCAGGCCAAACCGAAATGGAGCCCGGAACAAATAAAAGCCGCTCTCATGAACACCGCGGAAACCTTAACGGACGCGGACGGTGACGTATACCCGCATAATGCGCAAGGCGCCGGAAGCATCAGAATCATGAAGGCGATCAAAGCAGACTCCCTTGTCGCCCCGGGAAGTTATTCTTACGGAACGTTTATGAAAGACAAAGGCAATGAAACGAAAAAAGAAACCTTTACGATTGAAAACCAATCGTCCATCAGAAAATCATATCAGCTCGAGTACTCTTTCAACGGCACGGGCATTACCGTTTCGGGCACAGACCGGGTCGTGATCCCCGCTCATCAAACCGGAAAGGTCAATGCGAAAGTAAAGGTCAATGCCAAAAAAGTAAAGGCAGGCACCTATGAGGGAACCGTCACAGTGCGTGAAGGCGGAAAAACAGTCGCAAAAGTGCCGACGCTGCTGATTGTAAAAGAGCCGGACTATCCGCGCGTGACGTCAATCGACGTGCAGGACGGCACAACTCAGGGAACCTACCAAATTGAAACCTATCTTCCGGCGGGAGCCGAAGAGCTTGCCTTCCTTGTATATGACAGCAATCTTGACTTTGTCGGCCAAGCCGGCATCTACAAAAAGCAGGATAAAGGCTATCAATATTTCGACTGGAACGGCAAAGTCAATGGTGACACCGCACTGCCGGCAGGAGAATATTATATGCTGGCCTATGCCGCGAACAAAGGGAAATCAAGCCAGGTGCTGACTGAAAAACCTTTTATCATTGAATAACCGAACAACCCTGCTGGAGCATCAGCAGGGTTTCTTTCTGATCATTCGGCAAAAGCTTCTCGAAGCAGGCGGTATGACTGAAGTTTATCTTCAAAATGATGAGTAATGGTTACAGCCATCACTTCTTCTGTTCCGTATGCTTTACTGAGAGCCAGAATCTGTTCTTTCACTTGCAGCTTCGTTCCGATGATCATTCGATTCCGATTATCGGCAATTCGTCTTTGTTCATACGGTGTATACGTATTTCCGCGGACGGTTTCGTAAGACGGTACGCCGTGAAGCGGAATCCCCTGTTCACCCGCAAGCAGCGTATAATCCATGACAGCCGCGAGTTCCTCCGCTTTCTCCTCCGTGTCGGCGCACAGCACAAACACAGCCACGGCCGTTTTTAATTCTTTTCCTAATGCGGAAGGTTTAAATCTGCGCTTATATTGTGCTGTCGTGCTTTCTCCGCCTTCTCCATTAATAAAGTGGGCAAACATATAGCCTGCTCCCGTTTCTGCGCTCAGAAGCGCGCTTTCCCCCGATGAACCGAGAAGCCAGACTTCCGGCGCCGTCTTAATAAGGGGTGATGCGGTCAGATTCGGAAAACGGTGATTGTCGTCGGCTGCATCATGCAAATACATCGCCAGCTCACGAATCTGCTGCGGATATTGATCAGCATTCCGCTTCCCGCCGTCATTCAGCGCCCATGATGCGATCGGCATTCCGCCCGGCGCTCTCCCTAATCCGAGATCGATTCTGCCCGGCGTCAAACCTTCAAGCACGCGGAAATTCTCCGCCACCTTATATGCGCTGTAATGCGGAAGCATGACACCGCCTGATCCTACACGAATCTCATTCGTTTTCGCCGCAATATGGCTGATCAGCACTTCAGGGCTTGAACCCGCCAACCGCTCTGAAAAATGATGCTCTGACACCCAAAACCTCTTATATCCGAGCTTTTCCGCCTCCTGCGCCAGTCTTACTGTATTCCGCAGAGCACTTTCCGCAGAACTCCCTTCTGATACAGGAGATTGATCTAATATGCTTAATGAAATCATCACTGTCACCTCCTCAACATCGTACCACTGCTAAGCCGTTTTTTCTTTCTGTATGCTTATAAGCATCCCTGATGATAAACATTTATATACCTTGTTCCATTTTGTCGAAATATGTTACACGTGAAACATAAAAAAACCTCTCCCGGTCAGGAGAGGTTTTTTCTTAATTCTTTTGAAAACCTTTATCTTTTACATATTGATTTAAATAGGTTCTCGGTTTTTGTTTCATGAACTGCAGGATTTGATCAGACCACGTTTCAACCCGCTTGCCGTTTGTCCGTTTATCATAATAAGCGGAAATGGTTTCATCATATTCCTTCATATAACTGCGGAAGTGTTCTTCATTCGTATCGTACGTGTTTTCATGATATACGGCTTGTTTCGGCAGGCGCGGCTTTTGACCGGACGGATGAGCGGGATGACCGACTACCAAGCCGAACAGCGGCAGCACATGGTCAGGTGTTCCAAGCACTTCTGTCACCTGATCAAGTTCATTTCGAATGCCTCCGATATAACAAATGCCAAGTCCCATTGATTCCGCGGCAACACTTACGTTTTGTGCGGCAAGTGCGGCATCAATGACGCTGACCATAAACATTTCCGTATTCTCAAGAAGCTCTGTAATGTTTTCGCCTTTTTCCTCAGCAAGTTTTTTATGGCGGTACAAATCAGCGCAAAACACAAACAAGTGCCCGTTATTTTCGACGTAAGGCTGGTTTCCGGCCAGTGCCGCCAGCTTCCGCTTTTTCTCCTTATCAGTTACGCCGATGATGGAGTAAGCCTGCACGTAACTGGACGTTGACGCCGCCTGGGCGCTTTTTACTAATGTATCTATCTCTTCTGCTGTCAGAAGCTCGTCAGTAAATGATCGGATCGACCGATGATTAAGTATAGTTTCGATGGTATTGTTCATATAAAAGCCTCCTTCTTTATATATCATATCCGAAAGGGAATCATGTCAAAAGCGAAATGCTCTAAACAAAAAAAGACAGCCCGAAAAACGAGCCGTCTCACATTAAGAATTGAACAAGTAGCTTTTATATTTCGTCAGCTGCACACTTGCGTTATATACGATCCCGAAGCTGATTAATGTAGAAAGCACCGAGCTCCCCCCATAGCTGACAAACAGCAGCGGAATACCGGTAACCGGCATAATGCCGATATTCATCCCGATATTCTGGAAGGTGTGAATCACGATAAGTGCAGTAAATCCTACGCAAAAAAACGCTCCAAATCGGTTAAACGCATGCAAGCGGTCAATCAGCACCACAAGTCTGTAAATTAAAAAGAAAAACATGACAACCGCAATGGCGCAGCCTAAAAATCCAAAACTTTCACCCAAAATCGCAAAGATAAAGTCGGTCTGTCCCTCAGGTACGTACACCTTCAGATTATGAACGCCGTTTCCGGTAATTCCGCCCGATCCGATCGCCATAACGGCCTGATCCACCTGCCAGCTTTTATCGCTCTCTGCCTGAGTCGTTGCCGCACTGGAGTCAGACATCCACGATGTAATCCGGTTAATTTGATAATCCGCAATGCCGATTGAATTCGCCACATGGGGAAATTCAATCACGAGAACTAAGAAAAGGCCAAGCACAAGCGCGGCCGAACCGCCGATGATGGTGATCAGCTTCCAGTTTACACCCGACATAAACACCATCACCATAACGATAAACAGACAGATCGCACCCGTTCCGGCATCCTGCAAAACGATCAGCCCGAGCGGAATGACCGTCCATGCCGCAATTTTCAAGAGCAGATTCACATCTTCCCGAAGTGATCTTTGATCCTTCGGGCCCGCCTTCGATATAATGGACGCGACCATCATCATAATTCCTATTTTCGTGAACTCTGAAGGTTGAAGAGTGAAGCTGCCGATTTTAAACCAGCTCTTCGCTCCGTTTTTAATCGGCGCGATGGATTCCGGCGCCACACGCAAAAGGAGCAGCGACAGCAC
The DNA here is from genome assembly GCF_053470005.1 of Bacillus sp. N1(2025). Lineage (NCBI taxonomy): Bacteria > Bacillati > Bacillota > Bacilli > Caryophanales > Bacillaceae > Bacillus > Bacillus sp. N1(2025). The sequence continues at coordinate 278,444 of NZ_JBLTJB010000002.1, read as the reverse complement.
GCCGGCAATTAACACGTACAGACTCAGTTTTTCAAGCTGCTCTAAATCAAAATACATGATACTGACCATGAGACCGGCCCCGATGACATAAAAGACGATCTGTCTCATCCAGGCATCACTTCCGTACTGCCCGAACTGTCCGGCCGCATAAATCGCCGCAACACTAATTATTAAAAACACACCAAATATAAAAATCAAATCCCCCTGATAATAGGGATTTTGCTGTTTCTTATATCGACTCATTCTATCCCGCCTTACATTTTCATCGGAAGTCACTATTGTTTATTATACATGAACACCGTTCAAGAAAACATGATGAGGTTGCTTCCTTTTTATTTTTTACGGTTTGGGGACTACACGACATATGACGTGTCAGAAAAGGAAATGTTTCGGTCATGATGAAACTTTTCCGATAAAAAACCCCTTCTCATCAGAAAAGGGGTTTCAGCTTATGTTTAACGTCATAAACAAGCTGTTCGGGTCCTCTTTATAATGTGCAAACGGATCACAATATTGAAACCCGGCTTTTTCATACAGGCGTCTGGCGGGGAGAAAAGCCTCCATAGAACCGGTTTCCAAGCTGATCCGCTGATAGCCCCGCCGCCTTGCTTCTTCAAGTATATGGCGGAGGATCCGGTTGGCTGCGCCTTTTCTGACATGATGCGGAGAGGTTTTCATTGATTTGATCTCACCGTGCCGGCTGTTTAGCTCCTTTAAGGCACCGCAGCCGAGCAGAATGCCGTTTTCCCTCGCACTCCAAAACGTAACGTCAGGCTGACGCAGCCGGTCCGCATTGAGCGCATGTATACTTTCCGGAGGAGAATGCATGGTCATGCTCTTCAGATGATCCTGCAAAAGCGCAATGACATCCGGTGCTGTGACATCTTCTTTCCTTACGTCCACTTCAAACCACCCTTGCTGTGCATGTTTCTTTGACCATAGCAAAGGTTCACAGCCTGCGCCATTCCATTGTCCGGAAATGTGACAGGGTATTTGGCCTTTCCGGTTTCTTGTACCTATCCAAAAATGAGGCAATAGTTGCAATACATTTCTCGAAAAAGCGGTATCAAAAATTGGAAAACATGGTATAATAATTGTAACAAAATGTTCAAAAAACGACCACAAAACAGACACATTTTATTCTCTGTATTTCATTTTGGAAACGCTCCCATAAAATGAAAGGAGACACGTAAGATGGACATGTTTTTTGCTTATTTACTGGTCGCAAGCGCAACACCCCTCTTTATCTGGCTGGATAACAAAAAAGTCGCTCTTTCGGCCATACCGCCAATTATTCTCATGTGGGTTTTCTTCTACTTTTACGCAACCAGCAGCCTATCCCCTCTCGGCCACACACTCATGATCATCCTGTTTGCCGCCAACGTCATCGTTGCCCATATCGCCGCCTTTATCATTTACGGCCTTCCGCGCCTGCGCCGGAGAAGAAGCCAATAAAGGCACAAAAAAACCCTCTTCGCATAAACGAAGAGGGTTTCTTTTTATTCCTGATGTTCGGAATGTTGCTTCGCACCGCCAGGAGGGTTTCCATCCATATGGTCACCGTGATGGTAGTGCGCCGCAAAGATCCAGATGGAACCAAGGATGATAACAATCGCTCCGAAAAATCCGAAGAGCGTGTTTCCGACTTGAATTCCGCCGTTTTCGCTTTCTGTCATGTGCATGAACATGAGAAGCTGAAGACCGGCTTGGATAAATGCGAATCCGAAAATGATCCAGAGTTTTGCTGATGGGCTTAATTCCGTATATACCGCAACCCAAAGGGCCAGCAGGGTCAGAATAATAGACAACGCAAAACCTACGATATGCTTCCACGGAAAGTGGCTGTGTTCAGCAGATTTGTTTGCCATATTATAGTCCCCCCAATCCGATGAGATAGACGCCTGTAAAGATGAAGATCCAAACAACGTCTAAGAAGTGCCAGTATAAACTTGAGATAAAGATTTTTGAAGACGTCTGCGGCGTTAATCCGCGTTTCTTCAATTGCAGTAAGATGCCGGCAATCCAGAAGATACCGATCGTTACGTGCGTTCCGTGCGTTCCCAGAAGGACGAAGAATCCAGACCAGAAAGCACTTGTACCGAGAGATGCTCCTTCATGTACATAGTGGATGAACTCGTTAAGCTCACATCCGACGAAGCCCGCGCCGAGAAGAAGCGTAATGATCGTCCAAATGACGACGCCTTTTAAACTTCCGCGACGCATTTCATGAACAGCGATCCCGCAGGTGAAACTGCTGATCAGAAGCAGGAATGTCATGATCATGACAAGCTTCACTTCAAATAATTCAGCCGGTAAGACTCCTCCTGCTGTTCTTCTTTGAAGAACGAAGAAGGTTGCAAATAGTGTTGAGAACAACACAATCTCTGCCCCTAAAAAGATCCAAAACCCGAGAATATTGAGTCTGCCGGTTTCAGATTGATATTCCATAGGCGCGTTAGAATTGCCGTGTTCTGCATGTTCCATAAATCACGCCTCCTTTATTCGGAAATCTTTCTTTCCGTCTCTTTTATTTCTTCAACAGGTATATAGTAGCCATTGTCATATTCAAATGAACGAAGCACCATGCAAAGCAGAATGCCGATCAAGCCGACAATACCCATCCAGAACCATTCAAATACAAGTCCGAAGCCTGCAATACCGAACGCCACTGACATAATAAGCGGTCTTCCGGAGTTATGCGGCATATGGATTTTCTTGAACTTGCTCTCCGGATGAATATCCGTTTTGTCTTCTTTCAATTGCAGGTACGCATCTTGAGATTTCACTTCAGGAAGCACCGCAAAGTTGTAATGCGGCGGAATCGCAGATGAAGTCGCCCACTCAAGCGTACGTCCCACGCCCCATGAATCTCCGCTGATCTCGCGAGTAGAGTAGCGGAAGCTGTAGTAGATGTTGTAGCAAAGGATTAAGAATCCGACACCCATCATGAAGGCTCCGACAGTTGAAATAAAGTTCAATGCAGTCCATCCGTCATTCGGTCCGTAAGTGTAAATACGGCGAGGCATACCTTGCAGCCCCAAGAAGTATTGAGGGAAGAAACATACATTAAATCCGATCATAAAGATCCAGAAGAACCATTTTCCGATTCTTTCGTTCAGCTTGTGGCCGAACATTTTCGGATACCAGAAAATAAAACCTGCGAAACATGCAAATACCGTACCCGCGATCAGCACATAGTGGAAGTGAGATACGAGGAAGTACGTATTATGGTATTGATAATCCGCTGCAGCCATTGCAAGCATAACCCCTGTTACCCCGCCGATAACGAAGTTCGGGATGAACGCAAGCGCCCACAGCATCGGTGTTGTAAAACTGATTCGGCCTTTATACATCGTAAAGAGCCAGTTAAAGATTTTAACCCCGGTCGGAACCGAAATCGCCATCGTTGTAATCGAGAAGAAAGAGTTAACAGACGCACTGTTCCCCATTGTGAAGAAGTGGTGAGTCCATACAAGGAAACTCAGGACGGAAATGGCGATAATTGAGCCGACCATCGCTTTGTAACCGAATAACTGCTTTCTTGCAAACGCTGAAATAATTTCAGAGAAAATACCGAATGCCGGTAAGATAACGATATATACTTCAGGGTGTCCCCAAATCCAGAACAAGTTAGCCCAAAGCATCGGCATACCGCCGGCTTCCAGCGTGAAAAAGTGAGCGCCGAACAAACGGTCAAATGATAACAGCGCCAATGCCACTGTCAAAACAGGGAAGGCGAATACGATAATAACCATTGTAATCAGCGTCGTCCATGTGAACATCGGCATACGCATCAGCGTCATGCCTTTCGTACGCATTTTCAGGATCGTCACCATAAAGTTGATACCCGTCATCAGCGTACCGATACCGGCAATCTGAAGACCGAGCAGGTAGAAGTTCTCACCAGGCCCGGGACTCATGTCGTTGCTTGCCAGCGGCATGTAACTCGTCCAGCCTGCGTTCGGAGAACCTCCGATAACGAAAGAAATATTGAAAAGCATCGCACCTACGAAGAACGTCCAGAAACTCAGGTTGTTCAAGTAAGGGAATGCTACGTCGCGCGCACCGATCTGCAAAGGTACGACAACGTTGATCAGACCGATTAAAAACGGCATCGCCATGAAGATAATCATGATCGTACCGTGAGTCGTAAAGATCTCATTATAGTGGTTTGAGTCTAAAAAACTGTTATTAGGAAGCGCTAACTGGGCGCGCATCATCAAGCCGTCGACCCCGCCGCGGAACAGCATGATAACAGCAGAGATAATGTACATGATTCCAAGTTTCTTATGGTCTACAGACGTAAGCCATTCAGACCAGAGCCATTTCCACTTTTTGAAGTATGTGAGTACAACGATGATAGCAATAGTGGAAAGCGCAATGGAAACTTGTGCGCCCAGAATTAATGGGTCACCTGTTACAAAAAATTCATCCCATCTCAATTTCATTCGGGCTTCCTCCTTTCTTGTTCAATTTCAATCTTGTTTATCGTCGGATACTTTAAATTCGTTTTTCTTTACATTTTCCCACGGATCTGTTTTAGAGTGCGGTGATACGGCTTTGTAGCCAAGGCGTTTGCGCGCCTCCATCGCATATTCGGCATCTTGGCCGTGGTCAACGTATTTTAAGTGTGTAGAAGAGAACGTTAATTTTCCGACATTCTCCGGAAGCATCAGTTCGTCATACTTCTCTTTCGTCAGCTTTGGAGAATCGCTTTGGGCTTTTTTCACCCAGCTGTTAAAGTCTTTTTGCGTAACAGCTTTTACGTTGAATTTCTGGTCGGCAAAGTGTTCGCCGGTGAAGTTCGCGTTGCGGCCTTCATATGTTCCCACTTTGTCAGCCTGTAAGTATTGATCCATCAGCATTCCCGCCATCGCGTATTTTTGTCCCCCAAGCTGAGGAATCCATAGCGATGCCATTGAATCGGCTGAAGAAATTTTAAATAAAACCGGACGGTCTACAGGAATGTTCAGGTAGTTAACCGTCTCAATATCCTGCTCTGGGTAGCTGAATACCCATTTCCAGTCTACCGAAGTAGCATAAACAACAAGAGGCTCTTTATCCTTTGTCGCTTCAGGCGCTTTTTCTAACGAATATATCGTCTGTACGGTAGGCACAGAAAGTGCAATAACAATTAAAATTGGGATCACTGTCCAGACTACTTCTAAGAACGTGTTGCCGTGCATCTCGGGCTTGTAATTTCCGCTGTCTTTGCCTTTGCGGTCGCGGTATTTCACTAAAATGATTGTAAATAGTACGAATACGACGCCGACAATGAACAGCATAAATCCGATTGACAAGAGAATCAGATCTTTCTGCTGGTCTGCTACAGGTCCTTTCGGATCTAAAACGGAAATGTCGCTGCATCCGCCCAGTACGAAAACAACAGCCAACATCGCTAATAAAAGTAACGGTTTAAATGCTCTGAACAAGAAGATCACCATCCTTCCTATTGATGTAGTGAATCTGAAATGTACTTTCTCAAAATCTTTTCTCTATCTACCTTGTTATGCTATCAAAATCTGCCCTTATTAGCTTTATTTTTTTCTAAAGTTCATCTTTTTTTCGACCTAATGTCACAAAATCGTCAAAAAATGCATGAACTTTTTCCACTTGCGCAAATCAAACATAAAAAGTTTTAGATCATTTAGCATATATAGAGAAAAAAGATAGTGAGAACGAATAATACCAAATAAAGGTTTACCATAATAAAAATCGCTGGTCAACAAAAAGTTTCATTTTGTTAAACATTCTACAAAAGAAATATTTTTTCCTTCGCTCACACCTTTTCACACGGTTTCCATTTTAACGCAACGCATTGTGAAAAAAAAGACCGGAACGCGCCTTGAGTATGTTCATTATAAAAAACGCATTCATATGTTTAATATGGACAAAACGAAGGAAACATATAGGCATAAATAATAAAAAATAGGAAGTGATATTTATGAGTTTTATCGTATCTCTGATTGTCGCTATTATTATCGGCTGGATCGGAAGTTTATTTGTAAAAGGCAGTATGCCCGGAGGAATCATCGGGTCAATGATCGCCGGTCTGATCGGCGCATGGATCGGGCACGGACTGCTCGGCACATGGGGTCCTCACCTTGCCGGCTTTGCCATCATTCCGGCAATCATCGGAGCTGCGATCGTGGTATTCTTATTCAGCCTGATCGCCAGAAGCAGAGGATAAAAAAAAGCCTCGTCCCTTATGGGATGAGGCTTTTTTCCGGTAGAGCGCCCAAATGGCGGATAAACCGCCGGAAAGCCGCTCTGCCTTCTTCTGTCTGTTTAAAGACGCCGGCATGCTCCAGTATCCGCGCAAAGGCATGGCCGATTTCCTCTTTCAGAATCTGTTCCGCGTTTTCTTTCGTTATCTTCCGCTTATGCAGCACACTGAGCGCCCAATCTTTATGCTTTGCCGCAGAAGGGCCTGCCGTTAAGACCGCTTCCGGGTCCGGTGAGCACAGCGCTTCAGCCGTGTATTTCATTTCTTGTTCAAGGCGGCCCGGCAGAATCGCAAGCCCCATTACCTCAATCAGTCCGATATTTTCTTTTTTCAGGTGATGAACTTCCTGATGGGGATGAAAAATTCCCAGCGGATGCTCATCAGAGGTGCGGTTATTTCTGAGGACGAGATCTAATTCGAATAAACCGTTTCTCCGCCGGGCAATCGGCGTAATTGTATTGTGCGGTGTTTCTCCTGAAAAGGCGAGGAGATCAGCCGCCTCATCGGAATAACCGCGCCACGCCCGCAGGATGGCATCCGCCGCGCCGGAAAGCTCAGACGCGCTCCCGCTTTGCAGGCGGATGACCGACATCGGCCACTTCACAATTCCCAACATCGTTTTCGGATAGTCAGGCAGCCTGTACCGGCTTTCTGTCTCCGCCCGCGCCATCGGGAATTCATAATTGCCCCCCTGAAAATGGTCGTGGCTTAAAATACTGCCGCCGACAATCGGCAGGTCAGCATTGGAACCGAGAAAATAATGAGGATACTGGCTGACGAATGACAGCAGCCGGTCAAACGTTTTTTTGCTGATCTTCATCGGTTCGTGCCGGTCTTTCAAAACGATGCAATGCTCCCGGTAATACACATACGGAGAAAATTGCAGAAACCACTGCTCATCGCCAAGAATTACCGGAATGACACGAAGGTTTTGACGCGCCGGGTGATCCGGTCTCCCCTCGTACCCGACATTTTCTTTACAAAGAACACATCTCGGATAATCGGATTGAGGCTGCTCTTTGGCAGCGGCAATTGCTTTCGGATCTTTTTCCGGTTTTGAAAGGTTGATCGTGATGTCCAGCTTTCCGTAAGCCGTCTCAGCCGTCCACCCGACATTCCGCTGTATTCTGTCCGAACGGATATAATACATATCCTCTGAAAATCGGTAAAACGCCTTTGTCGCCTGCTCCGGCCCGTGCACCGCCTTTGTTTCTTCAAAACGACGGACAATCTCGGACGGCTGCGGGGCAAAGCAGCCCATGATCTTCGCGCTCAGCAGGTCGCGATAGGTGTCTGTACCGGCTGCAATCCGGCCCGTTTCTGCCGCCCATTCATAAATCGGGGCCAATATGTCCGGCAATGATGCCGCCGATTCATTTTCTTTCTGTTCTGAAACCTCCGGATGGGTGATATGCAAAGCTTCATATAAACGGTTTCTTGTATATTCAATATCAAGATAGGAAATCAGCTCTTTTTGCAATCCGTACCGGATTAAACGTTCCACGTGCCGCTCAATTGCCATCGTCATCCCCCTTTAGTTCTCTCGCTCCGGCTCCGACATCCGCCGTGTAAAAGTCAGCTTTTCTCCCTGTCTTCTCCTCATAGCGGGCCCCTGCCGTTTCAATAAAATCCGAAACCGCATCGTCCTTGACGATACTGACTGTACAGCCGCCGAAACCGGCTCCCGTCATCCTTGATCCGATCACCCCGCCGTGGCGCCAGGCCGCTTCAGCCAGTGTATCCAGCTCATGACTCGTCACCTCGTAATCATCGCGTAAAGAGAGATGCGAATCCCTCATTAATTCACCGATATGATGAAGCTGATTGTTACTGAACATGTCGGCGGCCTCTATTGTGCGGTGATTTTCATAGACGGCGTGTTTCGCCCGGCGTCTGTTCACTTCATTCTGAATCAGCTCCGCATGGGCGTCAAAAGCGGAAGGGGTCAGCTCTCCCAGTGATTGAACGGAAAGATGCTTCTGAAGATCACAAAGCGCTTCCCCGCACTCCTTGAGCCTCGTATTATAGCCTGAGTCTGCAAGCGTTCGTTTTTTATTGGTATTTGCAATAACGATCGACAGCCCCGACAGCCCGAGTTTTGTATATTCAAAGCTGAGCGTCCCGCAATTCAGCAGAATCGCATGATGTTTCTTTCCCATTCCGATGGCGAATTGATCCATCATTCCGCAGCTGACGCCGATAAAAGAATTTTCCGCCGTCTGAGCGAGCTTCACCAAGTCGAGCATATCCGCCTCAAGCTCATGGCATTCCTTGAGAATGACCGCCGTAACAAGTTCAATGGAAGCCGAAGATGACAGCCCCGCGCCGTTCGGGATGTTTCCCCAGAACACAATATCGAAGCCGTGCGGAAGGGAAAAACCGCTGCCGAGACATTCCGCCATGACCCCTTTCGGATAGTTGGCCCACCCGTCCTCTTTTTGATAGCGGATATCATCGAGACTACATTCCTTTATGCCCGCTTCCTTAAAATGATGAGAGTACATTCTGACGAGCCTGTCCCCTCTCTCCCGGACAGCTGCATATGTACCGATCGTCAGCGCGCACGGAAAGACGTGGCCCCCGTTATAATCCGTATGCTCTCCGATGAGATTCACTCTGCCGGGCGCAAAGAAAATGCGCAGGTCCTCCGATTCCCCGAATACATCAGCAAACGCTTTCTTTATTTTGTGCTTCATACGCATCCCCTTTCACCATTACACTTTCCCCCGGGGCGCGGAAAGAAACCGTTATGACACGCCCTCTTCTTTCGCTTTTCTGAAGACAATCCACTTGCTGGCCGCATAGTTGACGACTACGATAATGACGTTATCGGCGATTTTCGCCAACGTTTCGTTCATATGAAATTGACTGACCAGAAGAATCATCATGGCGAGATCGATGGCGAGAGACAATACCCGCACGCTGAAAAAGGCCGTCAATTCTTTCATCAGACTCCGCATCCCCGCGGTCTTTTGCTGAAATACATACAGTTTATTCGTGACATATGCAAATAGAACGGACAGAACCCAAGCAGCGACAGTCGCCGCCTTATAATCCATCTCAAATGCCGACGTCAGAATGTAAAAACTGACGATATTCACGATGGTCGTGAATATCCCCATAATGATATACATCATAATTTCTCTGTAACGCATGGCAGTTCCTCGCTTTCTGAAAGACTTTTCTAAACCTTTTGTCAAATCAAGAAGAACGTTACCCTGATTTTCTGCCGCTGACAAAAACATAAAGCGCGTCAAACATGCTGCGGAAAGTAACCGGCCTTCCCAGCACATTGGATTGCTTAATCATCCCGTCGATGAGCGCGCACATCATTTTAGCGGTATGCTCGGTATCTATATGGTCTTCTATTAAATTTCTCGATTTGAGCCAATTTATGTACATGGTGCTTTCTTCTATCCATAACTTATAAAGACGGATATAAGCTTCATATTCACTGACGACTTTGTAAGTAGGCATATGAACGGCAAAAGACACAACATTCCAGGCAGGCTTGCTGTTTACAAACCGCATCAACAGGCTGGCCGCGCTTGCCGCAGCTTCACAAAGCGTCAACGGCCGCGCGGTTTGCTTTTCTAATTCGTCGAGATAGCCGGTGATGATCCTTTTTTTAATCTGACGCCTGTCTAATAAATGCTTCAGAAAATCTTCCTTGCTTTCAAAATGAACGTAAAACGCGCCTTTGCTGAAACCCGCCGCTTTACTGATGTCATCGATTGAGACTGAATCGTAAGCTCTTTCAATCAGGAGATGAAGGCCTGCGTCAATAAAACTTTCAAATGTTTCTTCTCTCTTAATTTGAAATTTGTTTTTTTTCATTTTTTACCCCAGCTGTTTGATCATTCACTTTATCTTACACCGAATCATTCTTTTGCGGTATTTTTTATGCAAAAAGAATATGCTAGTCGACGCTTTGAGGGTAAATGTTAATAGGTCATATGATTTATTTTTATTTGCATACTATCCAGTCAGTATTTATTTGTTTATTATTATATGTAAGAATTCTTGAAGGATTTTGGTTATTTCAGTCATTTTCTTAGGGAATAGGTAGGTGAATTCATCTTCAATTTGGGATTACCGGCCAACTATGTGTGATATTTGTTATACATTGGCTGCTGTAGCTGGGCAAATCAATTTTTCAATTGGAGGTTCTTATGAAAACTCATGTAATGAAAGATATAGATCAAGATTGGCAATTGTTAATTCAAGAGGCTAGAATCATGGGTTTGCACATTGACGATGTGAGGCGCTTCTTAAATACTGAAAAAGCGGTGAAGAAAAAAACACCAATGAAAAACACCATCCGCCAGCGGTAAAATTTACAGGCGGATCCTTTTACTATATGACCTGCCACAGTCCGCCCGCACCCGAGTTTTCAAAGGAACATCCGCAATAAGAGGGGAATCAGAGAACAAACCGTATACCGGACAACCATTCCCGTCCGCATTCCGCAATTGAACAGCCAAACATGGTGATATGAGATCCCCCCGCTGCATATCTTGTGTATATGCCCATTTATGAGGTGATACACAGATGGATACGAATCCCTATTATGATGAAAAACAACAGAACTACTACGAAGGCCTGAATCCTTATTTATTGAACAAAATAGACGAAAACTGGCGGACAGTGCTTGATGTCGGCTGCGGCACAGGCAATTTAGGAGCGGCGATCGAAGACCGCGGAATAACGGTTTACGGCATTGAAGCGTATCCCGAAGCCGCAAAAAAGGCGGAAAGCAAATTGAGCCACGTGCTTTGCGGCGACATTGAATCCGCCATTCTTCCGTACGAATCAGAGCAATTCGACTGCATGCTGTTCGGAGACGTTCTTGAGCATCTTATCGACCCGTGGTCCGTGCTGAAAAAGCTTCGTCCTTATGTAAAAAAAGACGGCACGGTGCTTGCATGCATACCGAATGTCGGCCACATCTCAGTGGTGCTGGAGCTTTTAGCCGGCAAATGGACTTACAGTGACGCCGGATTAATGGATCAGACCCACCTGCGTTTTTTTACCCGGGAAGAGATGCTTTCATTATTTAAAGCCGCCGGTTATGAGGTGAAACGCATTGAGGCGATCCGCGTTGATCACCCCACTTATCACAAAGCCATCGCATCATTGCACGAAGTATGCGTACAGCTTGGCATAAGGCATGACTTTATGACAGAAGCATCGGCCTATCAATATGTGATTGAGGCCGAGAGGAGCATGTAATGGATTCACATTCATTTCTGTTTGTCGTCTGTGTGAATGACGAGTCGCTGTACTCCCGGTGCAAAAGCCATATCATGCAGCTTACCGTCCCCCCTTCATACTCCGTTGATATCATGCCGATATACGATTCAGCAAGCATGGCCTCGTCCTACAACAAAGCGCTGAAACACCCCTCCAAATATAAAATTTATCTGCATCAGGATACCTTTATCATTCATCAGCATTTCCTTCATGACATGCTTCATATCTTTCAATCTCATCAGGAGCTCGGCCTTCTCGGTGTCGCCGGCTGCAAAACCCTGCCGCCGAACGGCATTTGGTGGGAAAGCGGAGAGCGGATGGGAAAAGTGATTGAATACCGGGGGAATGCTTATCATCCGCTGGACTTTGAGCACGGTGATGAAGACGGCCTGTTTACGCCCGCTGACGCCATTGACGGCTTGTTAATGGCGGCTCAATATGACGTGGAGTGGCGGGAGGATTTGTTTCGCGGCTTTCATTTTTATGACACATCACAGTCGCTTGAATTTCAAAAACACGGCTATCAAGTCGGCGTCGCCTGCCAAAAAGACCCTTGGTGCCTTCATTTTTGCGGCGACTCATTTGACGCCGCGGCATATGAAGCGGACAGACAAACATTTGTCAAACACTATATGGCAAAGCCCTCTCGCTGATCGAGAGGGCTTTTTACGGGTTAACGTTTATTCAGTTCCCGCTCAATGATTTGTTCAAAGGTTTCCTTTCCCGCCGCGCCAGGGATTCTCTCATCGCCGATGATAAACGTCGGCACTGCCGTAATGCCGGCTTCCTCATAAGCATGGCGGAGCGCTTCCTGCTGTACGTGTCTGTACGCTCTTGTCTCAAGCGCCTCTTTGAAGGCAGCACCGTCAAGTCCCGCTTCTTCCGCAAGCTTTGTCAGCACGCCAACGTCACCGATATTTTGTTCTTCCTGAAAGAACGCCTGAAAAACGCGTGTATGGTATTCGCTTCCTTTCCCATGTTCCTTTGCGAAATGAAAGCCTTCAAATGCCAAATCCGTGTAAGGATGCGGTGACACGCGGGGGAACGTGATGTCAACGCCTAACGACTGCGCCATCGGCTCAATGGAGTTTTTCCACATCTGCCGCTTGGCGGGATCATTCACCGGATCAAGTTTCGGCGAGGGGCTCGGACGCAATTCAAACGGCATCCATTCCACCTGTACGTCCTTGTCCTTGATTGCTTCTTCAAACGCCGCTTTGCCGACAAAGCAAAACGGACATACATAATCAGAATATACTTTAATCTGCAGTGTCATTGTAAGTCTCCTTTCCTATTCATTTTAAGCTGTAACACATATAGTTACAAGTGTTTTTTTAAAAACACCCTCCATATGGAAGGTGTCACGATTCCAGCAGCCTTTGGGCGATATATTCTCCTTTTTTACAGCCGCCGGGACAGGCGAATAAGGAAGAGCCGATCGTTTGTGTGTATTCATTCAGCGCATCCTTTGCCGCCAAAGCCTTCAGCATCGGGACAAATTGGCGGTCCGGGTCTTTTTGAAAGCAGATAAACAGCAGGCCTGCGTCAACATAGCCCGTCTTCGGATCAATTCCGTCCGTATAGGAAAATGCCCGGCGCAGAATCTGTCTGCCGGTTGATTTTGCCACGCTGACATGCGAGTCGGCGGGAATTTGATTCAGCTTCACGGGATCGGTTTCCTTTTTTTGTCCGAAAGGCGCGCCCGAGCTTTTCACCCGCCCGAACGTGTCCTCTTGTTCCTTCAAGGATGAACGGTCCCATATATCTAAAAACATCTTAATTTTCCTAAACGCCATGTACGTGCCGCCCGTCATCCAGTCCGGCTCCCCTGATTGAACCCAAACGATCGAATTCATCAGGTTTTCATCCTTCGTGCTTTGGTTGCCGGTGCCGTCTTTGAATCCGAAGAGGTTGCGCGGTGTTTCTCCGTTTTTCCCGCCGCTTAAGAAACCTTTATTGAGAAAGCGGACTTCGCACACCCCCGATGCCTGTTTGATCAGGTTGCGCACCGCGTGAAACGCCGTTTGTTCATTATCCGCGCAGACCTGTATGACGATATCACCGCCGCCTTGTTCCTTATCGAGCTTGTCGTTAGGCATCGGCGGAATATCGGCGAGGTGCTTCGGTTTTTTATCCTTCAGTCCGAAGCGGTCTTTCCCGTCTTTCTCGAAAAACCCGGGGCCGAAGCCGAAGGTAACGGTCAAATTCGCCGGTGCCAGATCCTGCGACTCCCCGGTATCCTGCGGAGGCATATATTTATTTTTCTGTTCGCCCGACGGGACGGCGCCTGAAGTCAGCAGCTGCGTCAGGCTTGTCCAATGTTTGAAAAGGGAGATGACATCGGCTTTGTCGCTTGACATGACATCAAGCGCCGCAAAATACACATACGTCTGATGCACCGTTGTGATTCCTGCTTGGTGCTTTCCGTAAAAAGGAACGATTTGATCACGATCACTTTTTCCTTCACTCTTCTTTGAAGCGGTGGCCGCCGGTTTGAAGAGCGGCGCGAGTCCTCCGAGGCCGCTCGCTCCGACAGCAACGGCGGCGCTCGCGACGGCGCCCCACTTCAGGACATCCCGTCTGTGGATCTGTTTTTCCTTGTTATGTTCATCGCTCATGCTGTGTCTTAACTCCTTTTAAAGCACATCGGCAATCTTCGACATGGTTTCAGAAAGGGCCGTCAGCTTTGTGCTTATCTCTCTGATTTGATCTGTACTTAATGTATCACAGGACGTATACGATTGATCGCACGTTTTGTATTTCGACATCAAAACTTCAAATTCGCTGAATTCCGCATTAAGTTTTTCCGTGACCTCGAAATGATCTCTCACTGCGCGCTTTTCACTGTTTTATAGAGGGCTTTTGAGCCTTCGGCGCCGACGGTGATTGGTTCAGGCGTCACTTTGAGCGAAACGATAGAGCCATCAAACGCTTCGGTCGATATTGCAAGCTGATTGCCCTGTTCTTGACATACGGCTTATATTCTCCAAGGTCCGTCACTGCCTTTTTGCGCACACAAGAAAAGGGCCGCCCTATCGGGACAGCCCTGCTTTGGAGTGCCGAATTTCCTCTGAAAACTTGCGCGCCGCCGCTTTTGGATCTTCGGCTTGGCTGATGGCGCTGATCATGCTGACGCCGTCTGCACCCGCTTCAATGACGGGCGCCGCGTTGTCAGCCGTAATGCCGCCGATTCCTACAATCGGAATGGTGATGCCCTGACGCCGCACCTCTTCAATCAATGTAACGCCCTGCACAGCTTCAGCATCTTTTTTTGTTTCGGTCGGATAGACCGGGCCCATTCCGACGTAATCGGCTCCGGCTTCTTCCGCCCGCTTCACCTCGGAGACGTTATGTGCTGACACACCGAGAATCATATCGCCGATTGCCGCTCTCGTTTCTTCGGCGTCTGCGTCATCCTGTCCGATATGCACTCCGTCCGCCTCAAGGCGCAAGGCCAATTCGACATCATCATTAATGATGAAAGGAATCCCGGCCTGCCTGCAGACATCCTGCACCTGCTTCGCGAACAGGACACGTTCATCCCCTGTTAAAGAACCGCTCCCCTTTTCCCGAAATTGAAAAAGCGTAGCGCCGCCCTCAATGGCTTTTTTCACCACGGAAACGGGGTCTGCGCTTGTATTGTTTGATCCCATAATAAAATAAACCGATAACATATCCTTCATCATTTCCCGAGAAATACGCGTCATTTTTCTGTCACCCTTTCAATTGCGGCAAGCTCGGCCGCTTCTTGTTCGGAGATGCTTGCCAGCTTGTTTAAAAGCTCAATCTGGAAGCTGCCCGGCCCCTTATGGGAGGTGTCCAGAGCGGCAAGCTGAGCGGCGCTTCCGTATACAGAAACGGCTGAAACGGCCGCTTGCAGAACGTCCTGCCCCGCTGCGCAGAAGGCTCCGATTACAGACGTCAGCAGGCATCCCGCCCCCGTCACCTTCGTCAGCAGTTTATCACCGTTATGTACGGCGTATGTGCCGGTGCCGTCGGAGATGACGTCGGTTTTTCCGGTAATCGCAATGACCGTCTTCATCCCGCTTGCAGCCGTCTTAGCGAGCTGAACCACATCTCCTCCGGCTTCCCCCGCATCCACGCCTTTTATCTTCCAATCAGGGGCGCCGGCAATATTGGCGATTTCCGCGGCATTTCCGCGAATGACGGACAAGCGGACCTCCTGTATGATCTTGCGGGCTGATGCCGTCCGAAACGGCGTGGCGCCGGCGCCTACCGGATCAAAAATGACCGGAACACCGTTTTCGTTGGCCGATTTTCCGGCTGCGATCATAGCTTCAACCGACGCCGAACTGAGGGTGCCTATATTCAGGACGAGCGCTCCTGCGATTTTCGCCATGTCGGCGGCCTCCTCAATTGCATAAGCCATAACGGGCGATGCGCCGAGCGCGAGCAGTCCGTTAGCGGTGAAGTTCGTGACGACATTATTGGTGATACTGTGAACGAGCGGGTTTTGATCCCGCACTTTACTCAAGTGTTGAGCTGCGGTTTGTGCGTCCATGCTTAATCATCCTTTTTTCTCTTTTTCGGATTCCATAAATACGATTTCGTATGCTCCAGCCAGGCTCTGGCGGCAAAGGACATATAGCGGTCTTTCCGCCAAATGATGGCTAAATGCCACGGAATGACCGGATGAACGAGCGGAATGGTTCTGACTTTGTCAGGATCAAGACCGCGGCAGATTCTTTCCGGCAAAAGGCCGATACCGAGATTGGCCGATACCATTTCGCTGATAAAGTCCCACTGTGACGTTTCATAAATGACGTGCGGCCTGAATCCGGCTTTCACGCATTCCGTCATAATTCGATTATGAAGGACAAAATCCTCCCTGAAAAATATGAACGGCTCTTCTTTCAATTCGTGAAGACTGCATTCTTTCTCGTCAGCGAGCCGATGTGACGGATGGACGACGAGCATAAGGGTTTCCTTGACGATTGTGAACGTATGAAAAATTTCTTCATTCGCGGGAAGCACGACGACCCCGATATCAAGCGAGCCGTCCTCCACCCCTTGCTGCACTTTAATAGAGCCGTCCTCAACAAGCTGAAACGTCACATCGGGATATGTGACGCGGAAGTCACCGAGCACTCTCGGGAAAAAGCCGGACCCGATCATCGGCGGAAGACCGATGCGGACGTGCCCTTTCTTCACTTCCATAATATCATTCAGCTCTGACGTCAGGTTTTGGAATGACTTTGTGATTTCCTGCGCCTGCACATACATGCTCTGCCCGGCGTCAGTCAGTTCAACTTGCCGGCCATTGCGGTAAAACAGCTTAATGCCGAGCTCCGTCTCCAGGTTTTTAATCATTTTTGAGATTGTCGGCTGTGAAACATACAGCGACTGTGAAGCCTTCGTAAAGCTTTTCAAACGGGCCACTTCCAAGAAATACGTTAAGTGCCGGATATCCATTACATTTCATCCTTTCTATAGACAAAAGGAATACACATTATTCTTTATATGTATTTTACCTATAGGAAAACCTTCTGTACAATATAAATATAAGGGAGGCATCATTATGAAAAAATTGCTGCTTACCGTTATTCAAATCGCTCTGCTGTTTATATTTGCGCGTCTGATCAATTGGGTCACGGCGGCTCTTCATATAAATATTCCCGGCAGTATAATCGGGATTGTGATTCTTTTCACATTATTGCATTTCAAGATTATCAAACTTGAATGGATTGAGCTTGGCGCAGCATGGCTCCTCGGTGAGCTGCTGCTGTTTTTCATCCCGTCTGCCGTCGGAGTGATTGAATACGGAGATATTATGTCTAAATTCGGCGTAAGCATTTTACTTGTCGTCGTCATCAGCACATTTGTCGTGATGGTTTCAACAGGTACGCTTACACAGCTGATAGCAAAAAGAAAGGAGAAAAAACAAACGTGTTCATCGGAATCATAAGTTTATTCTTAACTGTCTTAGTATATTTGGGCGCGAAAAAACTCTACACTCGTTTTCCGCGGGTGTATACGTCGCCGCTTCTGATTACGCCCGCTGTTTTGGTCGTACTGCTGCTTCTTGTCAATGTCCCGTATCAGACATACAATCTCGGCGGCGGACTGCTGACCGATATGCTTCAGCCGGCAACAGTGGCGTTCGCCATCCCGCTTTATAAATATTTCCCGATTTTAAAGAAATACGCCGTGGAAATTATTTTGAACGTAGCGGTCGGTTCATGTATCGCCATTCTGTCAACGGCCTTTATCGCCAAATGGTTCCATCTCGGCAGCAGCTTAGTCGACAGTCTCGTGCCGCGATCCGTGACGACGCCGATTGCCATGAACGTTTCAGAAATGATCGGCGGGATGCCGGCCGTTACAGCGGTTTTCGTCATTTTAACGGCTTTATTGGGAACGATCATCGGGCCGATGGTCATCCGCTATTTCCGCATTGATAACGAAATTGCCCGGGGCGTGCTGCTCGGAACCAGCGCGCACGGAGCGGGGACATCTAAAGCATTTGAGCTCAGCTCCGTATCAGGAACGATCTCAAGCGTGTCCATGATTCTCGCCGCGATTATGACACTGTGCGCGGCCCCGATTTTGCTTTCGTTTATGTCATAAAAGACTGCTCCTTACAGAGCGGTCTTTTTTTATTTGCTATAAGGATTGATTTGTCTGTCCTTCATAAAAAGACGAAAACACGATATGATAAGATATGAAGTGAAAAGACTGAAGAACGGATGTGTCATATGAACGGCCAGCAGCGAAGCAGCATCAGAAAAGGACTTGAAGTCGATATCGTCCTGAAAGCCGATCAGCGTTCAGGAAAGCTGACAAGAGGAATCGTGAAGGATATTTTGACGAACTCAAGCTTCCACCCGCGCGGCATTAAGGTCCGCCTTGAAGACGGGCGAATCGGCCGGGTCCAGCACATTATTGAATAGAAAAAAGCCGGAGCTTCACGCCCGGCTTTTTTTCTTTAATTTCAGCAATGAAATCCTCATATGTTCTCCCTTTATATACAAAAAATCTTTAACCAACTATTGACTCTTACGCTGCGTAATACTTTAGAGTAGCCATTAAGGAGGCGGCAAACGTGATGGGTATGAAAGTAAAAGAAGTAGCTGAACTGATTGGAGTAAGCATACGGACTCTCCATCATTACGATCAAATTGGATTATTGACTCCTCAGGAAACGACCGATTCCGGTTATCGGCTTTATTCTGAAGAGAATCTTGAACAGCTGCAGCAGATACTATTTTTCAAGGAGCTCGATTTCTCCTTAAAAGAGATTAAAGAAATCATTAATAGTCCTTCATTTAACCGAAGGGAGGCATTAATTTTACAAAAGAAAATGTTGATTGAGAAACGGAATAGAGTCGATAAGATGATTGAAACCATCGATAAATCAATCAAACATATGATGGGAGAGATTTGCATGACGAACAAAGAGCGGTTTGAGGGAATGAACTTCAATCATAATCTTTATGAACAAGAAGCTCGCAAACGGTGGGGTGATCAACCTGTCGATAAGGTAAATAGTAGATTGAAAAACATGACTGATGGTGAGCAAAAAGATTTATCTGATAAGTGGACTGCAATGTTCAATAAATTTGCACTCCTTATTAACCAATCTCCCAAGTCCCCAGACGTACAAACAGCTATCAAAGAGTGGTTTGATTTTCTCAATGAAAATTTTGGTGAATATTCTTTTGATGCCTTTTACGGATTAGGTCAACTCTATATTGAAGATAAACGCTTCACTAAGAACATCGACCGGTATGGTGAAGGGTTGGCGAAGCTCATGAGTGATGCCATTACAATTTATATAGATAACCAAAAAAAGGGTGGTACCCATTAAAATCATTATCGAGGATACAATTGGGCAATACGAAACGTTATTTTCAATGATTGAAAATAGAGAAGATTATTATCGGTATTCAATGATGAAACCTTTTGAAGATATGTGGAAAAAGATGAATGTTCCCTTAAAGGCAAAGCAGCCTAACGGATATGATGTAATCATGGCTGCAAATATGCTGGGCTATCTGAGCATATTTGATACGGAAACCGGAAGAAAAGCACTAGAGAATCTAAAAGAAATTCAAGCTCTTCAAATTGCATATGACACTTTAACTCATTGTGTAGAATTTATCAAACAAAACCGCTTAAAAATAAATGCTGATGAAATAAGGTTTGGGATGTATCTGGCTAATCAAAAAAAGCTTGAGTTACATAGAGGGTATTGTGGATTCGGAGGAATTCCGGGATTTATTCAAGTTTCAATATTCCCCAATTCATATAACATACCGAGACTGCCTGCTGTAATCGCACATGAATTTCATCATAATATTCGTTTTTCGTATTTCAATTGGGATTATGGGAACGTAACGGTTGGGGATTACTTAATTATAGAGGGGCTGGCAGAATCGTTTGCCAAAGAACTTTACGGAGAAGCTCTGTTAGGTCCCTGGGTTACTTCTTTTGAAAAAGAAGACTTAGAATACTCAAAAGAAATCATCAAAGACTCATTAAATGTGAAAGGGTTTGCTGAGGTCAGCAGTTACATGTTTGGTGACACCTTTGCAGCCGAACAAGGTTATCAGCCTGTCGGCTTATCACCGTTTGCCGGTTATGCGGTTGGCTACCAAGCGGTGCAATCCTTCATGAAAGCCAACAATGTGGGCATTAGTGAGGCCACTTTACTTGGCACAGATGAGATACTAAGAAATAGCGGGTTGTTTCTTTAAGAATGAAGATTATTTTATCCCGTATTAAAGCGATGGAAGAGGGTTTTCTTTTCCCCTCTTTCCACGCTATAAATGATCATCCTATTTTTTCCGCAAGAAAACAACCTTCAAATAATTCCCTTCTTTAAACGCGGGAATCGTTTTGAAATCTTCCGGAAGCGTATATTCTTCCAAAATGTCGTAACGCTCATTTGTTTCTTTAAAGGCGGTCTCTATAAAGCCTTTAAATTTCTTCATATTGAAGGCGCTGCTGTTTGTCGAAGCGATGATGATGCCGCTTTTTGCAGTGATGGCGATCGTTTCCTTCAGCAGGTTTTTATAATCTTTCGCCGCGCTGAACGTCCGTTTTTTTGTGCGGGCGAAAGAAGGCGGATCAAGGATGATGAGGTCAAACTCCAGCCCTTTTTTTGCCGCATAGCCGAAGTATTTGAAAACATCCATGACCTTAATGTCATGCGCCTCATAATCAATTCCGTTGGCGCTGAACTGTTCAATCGTTTTTGCGAGACTGCGGTTGGCGACATCGACGCTGGTCGTTTTCTCAGCTCTGCCAAGCGCCGCCGCAACGGAAAATGCCCCCGTATAAGAGAACGTATTCAGCACCCGTCTGCCGTTTGCATACTTATCCCGAATCGCTTTGCGCACATGACGCTGGTCTAAGAAAATGCCCGTCATCGCCCCATCGTTTAAATCCACCGCGTACCGTATGCCGTTTTCTTGAACAATGACCGGAAAATCTCCTCTTTCGCCTTTGACAAAATCGTCGTCTTCCACGTATTGCCCGGCCGTATCGAATCGTTTCTTTTCATAGATCGCTTTATAAGAAAGCTCCAGTCCGTCAATCGCCTCAATCATGCTGTCCTTATAAGCGTAAATGCCTTTACTGTACCATTGAATCAGCAGATAACCGTCATAAAAGTCAATCGTGACGCCGCCGATGCCGTCGCCCTCACCGTTGAAAAGCCGGAACGCCGTCGTATCGGGCGCCTTAAACAGATGGGCTCTTGCTTCAGCCGCTTTTTTCAGCTTGTCCAGAAAGAAACGTCCGTCGATCCGTTCATCTCTCGCGCGGGACAGCACCCAGCCGACTCCTTTATTCTGCAAACCGTAATAGCCTTTTCCGATAAACTCACCCTTCTCGGATGTCACATCAAAAAGATCGCCCTCTGTTAAATGAGCCGAGCTTCCGGACAGAGCGTCTTTTTCAATCAGGGGGAATCCTTTTTTCAGCTTTCCGGCAAATGTATCTTTCACTGTAAGTAGCTTCATTGTGCATTCCTCTTTCGTTTTGCTTTCTCTTATCGTACCATAAAACATGATCAACACCGCATTGTCCCGAAAAATTCAAAACAGGGGGAAAACCATGACAGCCAAAAGAATCGACCATACAGGCATTATGGTCAAAGATATTGAAACATCCATCGCCTTTTATCAAGACGTTCTCGGTATGCAGTTAAAGGATCGTATCACTCATACGAACGGCATTATTGAACTTGCCTTTCTCGGCTTTCAAGAAGGGCCGGAGACAGAAATTGAGCTGATCCAGGGCTACAGCAGCGAGCTTCCCGCAGAAGGAAAAGTTCACCATGTCGCTTTATTAACTGAAGATATCGCGGCGGAGTTCACACATGCAAAGCGTCAGGGCGCCGTATTCATTGATGAAGAAATCACGACGCTTCCGAACGGATATCGCTACTTTTACATTGAAGGACCTGACGGCGAATGGATCGAATTTTTCCAGCGTTAAAAAAAACGGGCGAAAGCGCCCGTTTTTTTTATGTTTCTTCTGTGACGTTTTGTTCCGCCGCCCGTTCCTCTCTCCATTTTTGAAGATCCCAAATTCGGAAAAACGGATAATAGATGATAAATGTAATCAGGAGATTGATCAGCTGCATGACCGAACCGGAGATTTTCCCGCCCGTCGCCAAATAACCGGATATCAGCGGCGGCATCGTCCACGGCACGGCGATTCCCGCCGGTTTTGCCACCATCCCCGTGCTCATCCCGATGTACGTCGCCGTAATGGTCAAGAGCGGCGCAATGATAAAGGGCACGATTAACAGCGGATTCATGACGAGCGGCATCCCGAAAATAATCGGTTCGTTAATGTTAAAAATCGCGGGCCCGATGCCGAGACGGCCGAGCTGTTTCATCTGTTTGCTTCTGGAGCGCACAAGCATGGTCAGCACAAGGGCAAGCGTCGCTCCGCTTCCGCCGACATTAATCCATATTTGAAAGAACTGTGTCGTAAAAATGCTCGGCAGCGCTTCTCCCGCCTGAAAAGCCAAACGGTTGGCATCCATCGCCCCGTACCAGATCGGCGACATGACGCCGCCGATAATGGACGCGCCGTGTATGCCGCACGACCAAAGCAGCATTTGCACGAATTCGGCGATAAGACTTCCGCCGAGACTCCCGCCCAGAATAGACAGCGGGGTGCCCAGCAGATCGCCTACGACATTGTGGAGGCTTTTAAAAGGAGTTATTTCAATAAACAGACGGGCCAGCCATACAAGCGTAATAATAATGAAACCGGGGATGAGCGCAACGAACGATTTGCTGACCGCAGGCGGCACTCCGTCAGGCATCTTAATAACGATATTTCTTTGTATGATAAACCGGTACACTTCCGTTGACAGCATTGCAATGATCATCGCGACAAACAGACCTTTGCTTCCGAGCAGCGAAATCGGAATGCCGCCTCCCACCATAATCTCTGTTGCCGAGCCGTCAGGAATAAACGGAATCTGATACGGCGTCGCCAATAAAAAGGCGGCAAGGGCAATGGCTCCCGACGACAGGGCATCCACCTCATAGCTTTCCGCAAGCCGGTAAGCAATCCCAAAGGCGGCGACAAGCGCCATAATGTCAAAGGACGCATTCACGGGATACCCGAGCTTTTCAACCCAATTTTCACCGAAAAGACCAGCCATAAAATCGGCATAACCGGGAATCGGAAGACTCGTCAGAATCAGAAAAACCGATCCGATGATGATAAGCGGCATAGTCAGAATAATGCCGTCCCGCAAAGCTCTTAAGTGCCTTTGACCGGCGACTTTTCCGGCGACAGGCATGATTTTTTCTTCCATGACCCGATTGAACGTACTCATTTATCAAAAACCCCCTTTTTGAGTTCATTGCGCAGATGTCTTAAAGCATTTTCTCCATCATATTTTGGAAACGCTTACATTTGCATACAGAAATTTTCCTTATCCCTCAGGAAAAAAAGAATTCCGCACTGCCGATATATAAAGAAAAAGGGGGAATTGCAATGTATCACATCCTGAAACCGATAATGGCTGCGGCCTTGTGCGTCGGCCTGTTCTCCGCCGCGGCGCCCGCGCACGCCGAGACGCACGACCGGGACGTTATCGTGGTGTACAAAAATCAAAACGGCAAGGAATCCGCCATAGACAGCGGAGCGGATGTGGAACAGACCTATCAGCATCTCCCGGCAGTCGCCGTGTCTGCCGATTCACAAACGGTGAAAGACCTGAAACAGGACCCTGACATCTTATATGTAGAAGACAATGTATCTTTTCAGGCAGCAGGCGGTTCTGATATCCGCCCGTTAACAGCGGCCCAAAGCAGCAGTTACACGCTGCCGCAATGGGATATAGAACCGACTCAGGTCAAGCAGGCGTGGAAAGAAGGCTTGACGGGAAAAAAGGTGAAAGTGGCTGTCATTGACAGCGGCATTTACCCTCATGATGACCTTTCCATTGCCGGAGGCTATTCCGCAGTCAGCTATACTTCCTCATACAAAGATGACAACGGACACGGGACGCATGTCGCCGGAATCATTGCGGCCAAACATGACGGATACGGCATTGACGGCATCGCGCCGGATGTCCGGTTATATGCGGTTAAAGCATTGGACAGAAAGGGTGCAGGGGATCTTAAAAGCCTTCTTAAAGCGATCGACTGGTCGATCGCCAACAAAATGGACATCATCAATATGAGCCTCGGAACTAACGCAGACAGCAAAATTCTTCACGACGCCGTAGACAAAGCATACAAAAAAGGAATCGTGATCGTAGCAGCCGCAGGAAACGACGGCAACAAAAAACCCGTCAATTATCCGGGTGCCTACAGCAGCGTAACGGCAGTCTCAGCGTCAACTGAAAAAAACGGTCTCGCGGCTTTTTCCACGACCGGAAAACAAATTGAATTTGCCGCACCCGGCACCAATATTACGAGCACGTATCTGAATCAAATGTACGCCGCGGCTGACGGCACATCTCAAGCCGCGCCGCACGTCACCGGCATGTTCGCGCTGCTCAGGCAGAAATATCCCGAGGAAACAAATACACAGCTCCGGCAGCAGATGCAGCAAAACATCAAAGATCTGGGCGCTCCCGGACGTGACAGCCGATTCGGGTACGGCCTGGTGCAATATCACGTAAATCAAAAGAGCTTTGCCGAACGGGCCGTAATAAAAGCGGAAAAGACGAAAAAACAGGCAGATATCAATCAAGCAAAAACGGCAGTCAGCAAGCTGCCCAAGTCAAAGGGAAAAACCGCTCTCGAGGCGCGGATCAATAAAGTTCAGACGGCAAGAAATGTGACGGACGCAAGAGACAAAGTCCGGACTGCCGAAAAACAAAAGAAAAAAACCGCCGTCAATGCCGCACAAAGCGCCATCCGCAAATTACCGGCCGGTTCAGAGAAAAAAGGGCTGCAAAAGCGGCTTAACGCTGTCAACTCAAGCCTTTTGAAAACAGCTGAGGCCAGCGTCAAGCAGGCGGAAAAAAAGACCTCTGAGGCCAGCACCGCAAAAGCCCAAAAAGCAGTCAGCGAAATCCAGCCGGGAAAAGAAAAAACCGCTCTGGAAAAACGGCTTGACCGGATAAAAGATAAACTCAACCGGCAGCAGGCTAGAGACAAAGTAAAAGCGGCTGAAAAAACCAAGACGAAAAAAGCAAAATCAGCGGCGCAAACGGCAGTCAGCCGGTTGAAGCCGTCTGCCGAAAAGACCAGTCTGCAAAAACGCGTGCGTGCGATTCGGGTGAAATAATAAAAAAAACGCTTGAGAGCCGGATAGCGGCTTCACAAGCGTTTTCATCACACCTGCCTATTGGTTCATGGCCGGGCGGTCAATCGTGTTCCATTTCGTAAAGGACATATATCGGAAATAATGATCACGATACGGGTGCGAGGTGCCTGTATTCCAAGGCTTGTCGCTGCCGCAGAAATGGACGATGGCCGGTTCGGCACGTGTTTCTCTGTAACGGATACGGTCGATCAGTTCAGGAGGCGTTTTCTCATTCATGATAATATGCGTCTGCGCGTTCCAGCGCGGATGCAGTTCATGCCATTGATCATATAAGATCGCGTTAAGCGCGTCCTGATCATGAAACACGAGAAAATCCTCCGAGCTGTTTTCGTTGATAAAATCAATCACCTTTTCGGAAATATTTTGTTTTCTCCAAGGTTCGAAATCTATAATCATAATGCCGGAATTAAAATACTTGGCAGTGTCGCTGATATTCATTTTTTTCAGTCTTTCATGCTGTCCGGCGTCTTCTACCGCCGCAACTATTGCCGGGGAAATATCCAAGTCCCATAAAACCGAAATATCTTCCATCACAATTGCATCGCAATCAATGTAAATCATCCGCTTTACGGACTCATCCTTAATTAAATCAGGGATGGAAATGCGGTAATAAGCCGCTTTTGTAATGTGGCTGCTTTCGACTGCATGCTTGTATTGATCAGCGTCTACTTCTAAAAATTCAAGCGGCGTCCCGAATGACATCGCGGTCTGTTCAAGCTTGTCCTTGTTTTCGGCAGTAATTCCGCCGTCGATCACATATAATTTCGCATCCCTTGTTTTATCCATATTCATCAATAAAGAAGCGAACATCCCACCCAAATGACGAGCATAATGATCATCGGCACATGATACGATATGCATTGTTTCATTCTTTCCCACTGATATTCATCTCCCTTTTTGTTGTACAAATGTCTTTCCCTTTTTTTAAAAAGTAAACCTCGATCTTACACATTTTTTCTGCGGGAATGTGCTGTTTGCGATTTGATATCTTTTGCATTCTCTGTTAAAATTCATTTCATAGCTAATGATTCTGACAATAATAAGGAGCATGACGCCATTGACGAATCGCAACGATGCCGGATCAGACAATAAGAAGCCGAACAGGCCTTTTTCCGATCTATCCGGCCGAAACAAAGAGGCGGCCTATATTGCCGCTGCACTCTATCGGTCCGCCCAGCAGCTCCGTGTAAAAATGGAGAAAGAGGTGCTGTCGGCACACAAATTATCATGGACGGCGTTTTCCATCCTGTATGACCTTTGTGAATGGGAAACGCTTGATACAAGAAGGATAGCCGCTCTATCCGGAATTACCGCGGCGACGGCGAGCAATGTCCTGAACACTTTGGAGAAGAAAGGCTTATGCAGCAGACAAACGAACAAAAGAGACCGCAGGCTTGTATTCGTCAGTATTACCGATGAGGGCAGAAAGGTTATTGAAGACCTTTACCCCGACTTTCATCAGGGGGAAATTGAACTGACGGCCTGTCTGGATAAACAGGAACAAAAAACGCTGTCCGCCCTGCTGCAAAAAATCGCTGACAATTTCATAACATAGCAGCTATGACGGGAATCAGTAACGGATTGTCTCCCTGTTTCAGAGAGCCGGCGGATGGTGCAAGCCGGCACAAAGACAAACGTGAATTACCTCCCTGAGCTTTCTTTGTGAACTTCAGTAGCAAAGAACGGGAAACCGTTATTCGAATGAGCGGAAGACGTCGTCTTCAATCAGGGTGGTACCGCGTGCATACAGCCACGTCCCTTTTGGGATGCGGCTTTTTTGTTTGGCTAAAAAAAGGAGGATGTAAAAGATGGAATCAATCACTTTAACGAATGATCAGGAGAAAGAAGTGCAAAGGCAGCTGGATTTGTACATGACCGGCGCCGCGGACGTCATACCGCCTGAAGAATTGAGAAATAAAATCGCCAAATCAGTGACATCCGGCAAGCCGCTGAACATTAAACTCGGCCTTGATCCGTCCGCACCCGACGTCCACTTGGGCCATACCGTCGTGTTAAACAAATTGCGCCAATTTCAAGAAAACGGCCATATCATACAGCTTGTTATCGGGGACTTTACCGGAAAAATCGGTGATCCGACGGGGAAGTCGCAAGCCAGAAAACAGCTGACTGATGAAGAAGTCCAGCACAATGCCAAAACCTACTTTGAACAGTTTGGCAAGGTGCTGGATCAAGACAAAGTTGAACTTCACTGCAACTCAAAATGGCTGAAGACATTGAATCTGGAAGATGTGATTGAATTAGCGGGGAAAATTACTGTCGCCCGTCTGATGGAGCGCGACGACTTTGAGGAGCGCATCGCCATGCAAAAACCGATCTCACTTCACGAATTCTTTTACCCGCTGATGCAGGGCTACGATTCTGTCGTTCTCGAAAGCGATATCGAACTCGGCGGTACGGACCAGCATTTTAACGTGCTGATGGGCCGCCATTTCCAAGAACGCTACAAAAAAGAAAAGCAGGTCGTCATCCTCATGCCGCTTTTGGAGGGTCTTGATGGCGTTGAAAAAATGTCTAAATCAAAAAACAACTACATCGGTATTGACGAGCATCCGAACGACATGTACGGCAAAACGATGTCATTGCCGGACAGCCTGATGAAAACATATATTCATTTAGCGACAGACTTAGAGCCTGCGGAGAAAAAACAGATGGAGAAGGATTTGGAATCAGGAAAGCTTCATCCGAGAGATGCCAAAATGATCTTAGCGGGTACAATCGTCAGAATGTACCACGGCAGGAAAGCGGCGGATGCGGCAGAACAGCATTTCAAACGTGTCTTCCAGCAAAACAGCCTGCCTGAAGATATGAAAACCGTCATATGGGACGGAGAAAAGCCCGTGCCCCTTATTGAGCTGCTCGTCACGATTGGACTCTTTTCTTCAAAAAGCGAAGCACGCCGTATGATTCAAAACGGCGGAGTCAAAGTGAACGGGGAGAAAACGGATGCCCTTCATACCGTCATTACCGCAGAAGACGGCATGACGATTCAGGTGGGCAAGCGAAAATTTGTACAGCTGCGCGTAAACGGATAAATAAACAGCCGGACTGCACATAAAAGCGGTCCGGCTGTTTGTGATGCGTCAATCGTTTAATCGACTTCTTTCTTAATCCCAAGCATCTTTTCGTCTAAATAATGGGCGATGTCCGCTGCTTCCTTCAGCTCGTCGGTCAGATGCTTTGGGACTTCGTTATTTAATTTGTAATAAATTTTATGTTCAAGACTCGCCCAAAAATCCATGGCGATGGTGCGGATTTGAATTTCCGCCTTCACATATTCCACACGATTCGTCAAATAAACGGGAATTTCAATAATCAAATGCAGGCTGCGGTAGCCGTTCGGCTTCGGATGTTTGATATAATCCTTCACCTTTACGATCTTCAGGTCCTTATGCTGCTTCAAAACCTCAGCGACATTATAAATATCGGAAATAAAGGAACAGATAATCCTGACACCCGCAATATCATGAATATGCTCTTTCATTTCCTGCGTCGTCACATCGCAGCCTTTGCGCATCAGTTTATTGACGATACTCTCGAAACTTTTTACGCGTGATTTTGTATGCTCGATCGGGTTATGCCCGTGAATCAAATTATATTCCTGGCTGATGATCGAAAACTTCGTATCCAGCTCATCTAAAGCGAATTTATAAACTAATAATTCATTTTTCCAATCTTCCATGACCGTTTTCAAATCATCCATATGGGCTGTTGACAAGTCCATTTTTTTCATCTCCTTGCTTTGCTGTCCGTATATAAGACGGGTCAGTCCTCAGTCAGGTTCTTTACAAAATCATGAAGATTATTTCATAAAAAAAAGCAAATGCCGGTTATGGCATTTGCCTTTTCATTTGATCAGCGGAAATAACTGATCAGGAGTCCGATTGAAAGCAGGAATCCGAAAAATGTATTGGTTTGCGCCGTTGATTTCATCGCAATAATCATGTTCATCGGCATTTCGTTTTTCACAAAGCCTTTCACAGCCTGAACGGGCTTCGGCACGCTCAGGAAGACCAGGAACAGCCATGGGCTTGTGTAACCCATGATGACAAGACCGACGATCCAGATGTAAGCGATGGCAAAAGATGCGGCCAGTATCATGACGGCTCCTCTATGCCCCATCAAAATGGCCAGCGTTTTACGTCCGCCCTTTTTATCTTCCTCAATATCACGGATATTGTTGGACAGGTTAATCGCTCCGACCAAGATGGCAATCGGGATGGAAATCAAAATGCTCTGTTCATTAATTCTGCCTGTCTGAATGAAGAAAGAAATAAGGACAAATACAGAGCCCATGCAAATGCCGGAGAACAGTTCCCCGAACGGTGTATACGCAATCGGCAGCGGGCCGCCCGTATACAGATAGCCGATCAGCATGCCGGCAAGGCCGATAACCGCAAGCCACCAGCTGCTGCTCATGCAGATATAAACACCGAGCACGAGGGCAATCGCATAAGAGCCGAGCGCCAGCTGCAGAATTGTTTTCGGCTTCATGCCGTGGCGGACGATCGCTCCGCCGATACCGACGGAATCCTCCGTATCTAAACCGCGTTTAAAATCGTAATATTCATTGAATAAGTTCGTGGCGATCTGAATCCAAAGGCAGGAAAACAGCATGGCCAAAAACAGCAGGAAATCAACCTTTACGTAAAACATCGCCAATACGGTGCCGAGAAGTACGGGCACAAACGATGCCGTCAATGTATGAGGGCGGGTTAGCTGCCACAAAATGCGGCCCATGCTTTCTTTCTCGGGCGTCTTTTGGCTGCCCCCCATATTGTTTTGATTCATTTTCCTCTTCCTTTCTATTAAAAGGCTTTCACAGTCAGCCGATAACAGTAGTGTTGAATTGGGGTTTTCACGTTTTCTGCTACCTTATCTATCATAATAATTTCTTCCTCATTTCACAAGATGCGGCGCTTTATCGGCTATCCTGCCGGAAACGGCTTTTCGCCCTTCTCCATTGGGGTTCGGCACAAGCCTGCGTAAGAAAAAGCCGCCAAAATTTTTTTACCTCGTTTATATTTACGATAAGTTAAAAATCCCGCCTGAACAGCGCCTTTTTAGTATGATCATTTGCCAATTTATACATGCGTGTTTTCCATCCTTTTGTTTCTCATTCATTTTTAAGGAAATTTTAAGCTTAGGATATTAGACATATTTTGAAACTTTTTGTTAATCTAATCGTCATATACTGGTGTAATTATTGAATACGCGGGGAAGGAATTTTGAATATGATGCAAAAATTAAAACGTGCTTATGAAAATACATTGATCAAATGGACGTTTCATACGGGCTTTTATTTTCTGATATTAGTATTGCTCTTTTGGATGTATGGATTTCATACAGCGAATACCGGCACTTATATTTACAACGATTTCTAATCGGGGAGGATAACTATGAAACTACTTGATGCTATAAAAACATACGCAGACGCCAAGCCGCAGGCCGAAGCGTTTCGTTCCTTAGATCATTCCCTCACTTACGGGGAATTATGGGATTTGTCGGAGCGGGTTGCGTCCGGCATTCAAAAACATACAGCTGACGGTTCGAAAGCGCCTGTCCTGGTTTACGGACATATGGAGCCGAATATGATCGTTTCTTTCTTAGGAAGCGTCAAAGCGGGCCGCCCTTACATCCCTGTCGATGTTTCCATTCCGGCGGAGCGGATCGTCAAAATCATTGAAAGCTCAGGCGCAGAGCTGCTTATCACCATATCGGGCGATGCAGTCGATACGGGAAGCAATCTGATTAAAACCGTTACGCCCGAAGAGCTTGCAGCTGACGGAGATGCAGACCTCAGCCGTGAGAACTGGGTAAAAGAGCTGGACACATTTTACATTATTTACACGTCCGGCAGCACGGGAAATCCGAAGGGCGTGCAGATATCGGCTGATAACCTGCAAAGCTTCACTGACTGGATCTGCAGGGATTTTCCTGTGGGCGATGGTAAGACATTCTTAAACCAAGCGCCGTTTTCTTTTGATTTATCTGTCATGGACATTTTCCCTTCGCTTCAAACGGGAGGTACGCTGCATTGCGTAACGAAAGACAAAATCAATAAACCGAAAGTACTATTTGAAGAGCTGGAGAAATCCAAACTGAACGTCTGGACATCGACGCCGTCTTTCGTCCAAATGTGTCTGATGGACCCCGGCTTTACGCAGGAGCTCCTGCCTGAGGCAGAAGTATTTATGTTTTGCGGAGAAGCGCTTCCGGCTGCCGTGGCACAGGAGCTGTTAAACCGTTTTCCGAAGGCCCGCGTATTCAATACATACGGCCCGACTGAAACAACGGTTGCCGTCACCTCCGTTGAAATTACGCAGCAGATCATCGATGAAAATGAATCTCTGCCCGTCGGTTTTGCAAAACCCGATATGAATATCTTCATCATGGATGAAAACGGGAATAAGCTTCCGGACGGAGAAAAAGGGGAAATCATCATCGCGGGCCCGAGCGTGAGCAAAGGCTATCTCGGAGAGCCTTGTCTGACGGAAAAAGCGTTTTTCCCGATCGACGGCCAGTGGGCATATCACACGGGTGATGCCGGTTATGTTCAGGATGGTCAGATTTTCTGCCAAGGACGCCTTGATTTCCAGATTAAGCTTCACGGCTACCGCATGGAGCTGGAGGAAATCGAAGTACATGTAAGGCAGTCTCAATATGTGCGCACGGCGGTTGTCATCCCGTATCAGCCTAACGGACCTGTCGAATATTTAATTGCCGCCATCGTGCCTGAAAAACATGATTTTGAAAAAGAATTCCAGCTGACAAGCGCCATTAAGAAAGAACTGGCCGCTTCGCTTCCGGCCTACATGATTCCGAGAAAATTCATTTATCAGGATCACATTCAAATGACTGCGAACGGAAAAATCGACCGTAAACGCATTGGCGAAGAGGTTCTTGTATGACGCCTTACAGCTCGTTTTTCTTCTTTATCTTACTTGGAATCCTTCTTTTGCCGACGATTATTTTAGGGCTGAACGGCAAGAGATTCCAAGGATACAACATGTTTATATCCATCATCGTATTGGCTTTGATTTTCGCGCATGATCTGCACGGCGTGATCGCACTATGTATCTTTACGCTGTGGCAGGTGCTTTTAATCAGGGGTTATCTCGCTTACAGACTGAAAGCCAACAGCGGCTTTGTCTTCAGTATGGCCGTGATCGCGTCCATTTTACCCCTGTTTTTATCTAAATTATGGCCGTTTTTCTTTCCGCCGGCGCCTCATCACCCGGTTCATAACCTGATCAGTTTCTTAGGAATTTCTTATTTGACATTTAAAGGCGTCCAGCTGATCATGGAAACGAGAGACGGGCTGATTAAAGAAAAAATGCCGCTTCACCGCCTTTTGTACTTTATTATGTTTTTCCCGACCATTTCTTCCGGTCCGATCGACAGATACCGCAGATTTGCCAAGGACGAACAGAAAGTATGGACAAAGGGAGAATACGCTGATTTACTGTATACCGGCATTCATAAAATTTTTATCGGTTTCTTATACAAATTCATTATCGGATATGCGATTAACACGTATTTCATTATGAATCTGTCCCATATCACCCACAGCAAACTGTGGGGTAATGTGCTGTACATGTACGGATACAGCTTGTACCTGTTTTTTGATTTTGCGGGTTACACGATGTTTGCTGTCGGTGTAAGCTATATCATGGGCATCAAATCTCCGGAAAACTTTAATAAGCCGTTTATCAGCAAAAACATTAAAGACTTCTGGAACCGCTGGCACATGTCCTTATCCTTCTGGTTCAGAGACTACGTATTTATGCGCTTTGTTTTCTGGATGACAAAGAAAAAATGGATAAAGAACCGGATGGCCGTCTCGAACATCGGGTATTTCCTGCTGTTCATGCTGATGGGCGTCTGGCACGGACTCGCCCTGCAATATATTGTATACGGCCTGTACCACGCCGTATTAATGACCGGGTATAACTTTTTTGAGAAATGGAATAAGAAATACAAGTGGCTGCCCGCCAATCGTTTTACGGCCTTTTTAGCCATCGTCATCACATTCCATTTCGTATGTTTCGGATTTTATATTTTCTCAGGAAAACCATTTCATCACTAAAGGAGATTGAAAACACATGGAATTTAAACAGGAAGTATTAGACGTATTAGCTGAAGTTTGTCAGGAGGACGCTGTGAAAGAAAATCCTGATATTGAAATCTTTGAAGAAGGACTGCTTGATTCTTTCGGAACTGTAGAGCTGCTTGTCGCCATCGAAAACCGCTTCGGCATTACAGTGCCGATCACTGAATTTGACCGTGACGAGTGGAATACGCCAAACAACATTGTAAACAAACTGACTGAGTTGAAGTAAATGAAAAAGCGTTTCTTTGGACCAATTATTTTAGCGTTCGTCCTGTTTGTCGGAGCTATCGCAGTTCCGGCTTCATGGCTTACGCGCTTCATTCCTGAAAAACGTGTCGAAGAGTCGGCGGCAGCCTTAAATCCGAATATGTTCCAGGGGCTCTATCTGCAAAATAAAATGTTCGAAGACTCGAAGTATCTGCCGATTTTCGGTTCTTCCGAGCTTTCAAGACTGGATGAGTTTCATCCGTCCAACTATTTCCAAGTGAACAACCAAGGCTTTACGCCTTATCTTGTCGGAAAAGGCGGGGATCAATCCTTGATACACGCCGTAAACTTTGCGGCGCATTATCAGCAGCTGAAAGGCAAAAAGCTGGTATTCATTGTTTCTCCGCAATGGTTTATCAAAAAAGGTTCTGATGAACAGCACTTTGCGCCGAATTTTTCATCACTTCAGGCATTGGATTTAGCATTTAATAACCAGATTGATCCCGCGGTCAAAAAGAACATGATGAAGCGCATGCTCCGTTTTAAAGTCGTTCAGCATGATGCCGTCCTTTCTGAATTGTACAAGGGAATGGTCAACGGACAATCATGGAAAGTGAAAGCGGTCATGCCGGCTGCCAAAGCTTATTATTCTCTGCTTGAGAAAAAAGATCTTTATTATTCAATGGGAGAAACCAAGGGCCCTGAACGGACGATCTCTGAAAACCTGAAAGGGAAATCGTGGTCAGAGTTAAAAACAGCTGCCGCTCAATTAGGAGAACGGAGCTCCAAGTCCAATCCTTTCTATATCGATGACGCTTCTTATAAAAAGATTAAGAAGAAAGTAAAGAGAGTGAAAGGGATCAACAAAGGAAGAACGTACGCCAAATCAGTCGAATATCACGACTTTGAGGATATGCTGGACATTCTGAAAGATGCCGGCGCTGAACCGATGTTCGTGGTTATTCCGGTCAACGGAAAATGGTATGACTACACCGGCTTCCCGAAAAAAGGCCGGACTGATTACTACAAAAAAGTCACTAAGCAAATTAAAGCGAAGGGCTTTCAGGTTGCCGACTTATCCGGGCACGAATATGATCCGTACTTTATGAAAGACACCATCCATATCGCCTGGAAGGGCTGGGTGTACGTCGATAAAGCAATGGAGCAGTTTTACAAAACCGGCAAGGTGACGGTTCACTGAGCACGGTGATGACAGAATACGTAAAAACGAACACGCAGGGGGCATTCTCTCCCCTGCTTTTTATGTGATTTGATTTTTTCACAAATTTGAGGAAAACTATTGCGAATATTTGTTGAAGGTATACAATAGAATATAAATTATTTTCAAATAAGTTTGACAATAACACCAATAGGGAGACAGAACATTATGAAACAAGACATTCGTGTTGAATTGACTTCAGCCAAAAAACCGAAACCGGACCCCCATGACCTTGCGTTCGGCAGAATTTTCACCGACCATATGTTTGTTATGGATTACGATGCTGATCAAGGCTGGTACGATCCGAGAATTATCCCTTATCAGTCCATCTCAATGGATCCTGCGGCCATGGTTTATCATTACGGCCAAACCGTTTTTGAAGGGCTTAAAGCGTATGTAACGAAGGATCAGGAAGTGCTTCTGTTCAGACCGGAGAAAAATATGGAGCGCCTGAACCAGTCAAATGACCGCCTTTGCATCCCGCTCATTGATGAAGAGCTTGTTCTTGAAGGCCTGAAACAGCTCGTAGCCATCGACAAAGACTGGATTCCGAAAGCGGAAGGCACTTCCCTTTATATCCGTCCGTTTATTATTGCGACTGAGCCTTTCCTCGGTGTAGCGGCATCCCATACGTACAAGCTGTTTATCATTCTTTCCCCGGTCGGCTCTTATTACAAAGAAGGCATTAAACCGGTGAAAATCGCCGTGGAAAACGAATTCGTGCGCGCCGTCAAAGGCGGCACCGGAAACGCGAAAACCGCCGGCAACTACGCATCAAGTCTGAAAGCGCAGCAGGTTGCAGAAGAGAAGGGATTTTCCCAGGTTTTATGGCTTGACGGCATTGAGAAAAAATACATCGAAGAAGTCGGCAGCATGAACATCTTCTTCAAAATCAGCGGCGAAATCGTGACGCCGGAGCTGAACGGAAGCATTCTTGAAGGAATTACGAGAAATTCCGTCATCACCCTTCTCAAACATTGGGGACTGACTGTGTCTGAGCGGAAGATTTCGATCGATGAAATCATCCAGGCGCATCGTGACGGCCGATTGGAAGAAACATTCGGAACCGGTACGGCGGCGGTCATTTCTCCGGTCGGCGAACTGATCTGGAATGATGAAAGTCTTGTCATCGGCAGCGGTGAAACCGGAGAGATCTCGAAGAAATTGTATGATACCATTACAGGCATTCAAAAAGGCGCGGAAGCCGACGTGTTCGGCTGGACGACGGAAGTCGCCTCACTAAGCGAATCAAAATAAGCAAAAAACCCGGAAGCGAATCCGGGTTTTTTTTACTGCTCTTATGCTTCAATCGACTTAAAGAAATGAGGCAGATGTTCTTTGTGGGCCTCAAGCATTTCATCCAGAATGGCCTTTGCCACGGAGTCTGACGGGACGAGAGGGTTGATCGTCATCGCAAGTAGCGCCGTTTGATAATCTCCCGTGACGGCTGCTTCAGCGGCGACACGCTCAAATGATTTGATTTGCTGGACGAGTCCGCGGACAGACACCGGCAGATCACCGACGGCGATCGGTTTCGGACCGTCTTTCGTCATGACACAGTTCACTTCGACCGCTGAGTCATTCGGAATGCTGGCGATCGCGCCGTTGTTTATCGTATTGACGGGCTGGATATCATGTTTGTCGTTATAAATGGAGCTGATCAGGTTGCAGGCCGCGTCACTGTAGTACGCTCCGCCCCGTTTTTCAAGCTGCGGCGGTTTGATGGCGAGATTCGGATCTTTGTACAGTTCGAACAGTTCTTTCTCAACCTTCTGCACGACCTCGGCGCGTGTGCCCTCCGTCTGTGACGCTTCTATTTCATGCTCGAGCATTTCTTTCGTTTTGAAATAATAGCGGTGGTAGCCGCAAGGAATCAGATCGAGCGCCTTCAGGAATTCAGGCTCCCATTCCGCTCCTGAAATATTTTTCATCGTCATGGCGTTTTTCGGGTCTCCCATGGCTTCAATGACTTGATCTTTCACGCTGACGCCGTCTAAGAAAACATCTAATCCGAAGACCATGTGATTCAGCCCGGCAAATTGCACTTCGATCCGGCTGACATCCACATCCAATGCTTTTGCGACGCCCATTTTAATGCCGATCGGCACATTGCAGAGGCCGACGACTTTTGTGAGATTCGAGTAGCGGAGCAAGGCCTCGGTAACCATGCCGGCAGGGTTTGTGAAATTCACGAGCCATGCATTCGGACAAAGCTCTTCGATGTCTTTCGCGATTTCCAGAATAACCGGGATGGTGCGCAGCCCTTTGAATAAACCGCCCGGACCGTTTGTCTCCTGGCCGATTACGCCGTATTTTAACGGAATCCGTTCATCTTTGGCGCGGGCCTCAAGAAGGCCGACGCGGAATTGAGTCGTTACGAAATCCGCATCCTTCAAGGCTTCTCTCCGGTCAAGCGTCAGGTGAATCTCTATCGGAACACCCGCTTTTTCGACCATGCGTTTTGCAAGCGTGCCGACGATATTGAGTTTTTTCTCGCCTTCAGGAATGTCGACGAGCCATAATTCTCTGACAGGCAGTTCCTCATAGCGCTTAATGATGCCTTCCACAAGCTCCGGTGTATAGCTTGAACCTCCGCCGATCGTTACAATTTTAATTCCTTTTGTCATATTTTTGCTCCCCCTTGCAGACTCACTTTTTCATAAATCTCGACTAACTCTGCGGCCAAGTCTTTCACGGTCATGGCATTCATTAAATGATCTTGCGCATGCACCATCAAAAGCGTCATGTCTGTTTTTTCTCCGCCGGCTTCATTTTGGATCAGTTCTGTCTGATAATGATGAGCTTCGGTCAGTTCCCTTGCGGCTTCCTGAAGCTTTTCCTCCGCCATGGCTCTGTCCCCCCGCTTTGCGGCGGCAATGGCTTCCATTGATGCGCTTCTGCCGTTGCCGCCATGCAGGATGATCTGAAAAATGGTCTGTTCCATTTTTTCATTCATGTGTTTCACTCCCTTTCTCTACAGCACGGCTTTTTCGTCTCCCTGTACGGCTGGCGCCTGCGATTGTTCAAGTTCGTTTTCTTCTTTCAGCTTTTGCGAATCCCACATTCTGAAGAACGGATAGTACACGATAAAGGCTGTGATGATATTAATCGCCTGCATGACAGCCCCTGATATTTTTCCGCCCGTGGCAAGATAGCCGGAGAAAATCGGCGGCATCGTCCATGGGACGGCAATGCCGGCAGGTTTGGCGACGAGGCCGGTGCTCATACCGATATAGGTAAGGACCAGTGTGACAAGCGGTGTGATAATGAACGGAATGAGAAGCATCGGGTTCATGACGATCGGCATTCCGAAAATAATCGGCTCATTAATATTAAAGACGGCCGGCCCGATGGCGAGTTTCCCAAGCTGCTTCATCTGCTTGCTTCGCGAACGGAGAAACATGGTGACCACGAGCGCCAGTGTCGCGCCGCTTCCGCCGATGTTGATCCAGATTTCAAAGAACTGCTGGGTGAAAATATTCGGAAGCGCATCGCCCGCCTGAAACGCAATCCGGTTGGCATCCATCGCTCCGAACCAGATCGGCGCCATGACGCCGCCGACTATGTTCGCCCCGTGTAATCCGCACGCCCACAAGAGCATTTGAACCGCTTCGGCTATCAGGCTTCCGCCGAGACTTCCCCCAAGAATCGAGAGCGGCGTCCCCAGTACAACGCTTACAATGTTATGAAGGCTTTCAAACGGCGTCGCTTCGACAAGTAAACGCGCGCCCCAGATCAGAAAGATGACGGCAAAGCCGGGAATTAAGGCGACAAACGATTTGCTGACCGCCGGAGGCACGCCGTCCGGCATTTTGAAGACGAAATTCCGCTGGATGATCAAGCGGTAAATTTCCGTCGACAGCATGGCGATGATCATCGCGACAAACAGCCCTTTGCTTCCCATGAGAGACAGCGGGATGCCGCCGCCCACCATGATTTCCTCTTTGGCGCCGGAAGGCAGAAACGGAACTTTGTACGGCGTTGCCAAGAGAAACGCCGCCAAAGATATCGCACCGGCCGATAATGCGTCCACCCCGTATTTTTCGGCCAGGCGGTAGGCGATTCCGAAAGCGGCGACAAGACCCATGATTTCAAAGGTCGCATCAACCGGATATTGCAGTTTTTGAGACCAAGCGCTTCCGAACGTCTTTGCCATGAAATCCGCATATCCCGGAATCGGCAGGTTGCCGATGATCAGAAAAAACGAACCGATGATGATAAGCGGCATGGTGAGGATGATCCCGTCACGCAATGCTTGCAGATGCCGCTGGGAGGCAATTTTTCCGGCAATGGGCATGACTTTCTCTTCTAAAAACTGGTTCACCTTATTCACACGGCCCGCCCCTTTCTACGATGCGTTTCCGAGCTGTTCT
This sequence comes from Bacillus sp. N1(2025), assembly GCF_053470005.1. NCBI lineage: Bacteria > Bacillati > Bacillota > Bacilli > Caryophanales > Bacillaceae > Bacillus > Bacillus sp. N1(2025). The sequence goes on along the minus strand of NZ_JBLTJB010000002.1, from coordinate 239,262 downwards.
GCTGATTTCAGAACCTCCGCTCCGTTGCAAGTGCCGTAATGGACGGTATTGATGACTTCAACCGGCACTCCTTTTGATTCACCCAATTTTTTCAGCTGCGGAAGCAAATAACGGACTTGAGGCCCAAGCAGCAATACGTCCGCTTTATCAATATGCTGGTTGACTGAATCGCCTGACACCGCCCAGATTTTATATTCTTTTCCTTGTTCCTGCGCGCTTTTTTCCATCTTGGTGACGAGTAAGCTTGTAGACATCCCTGCTGCACAAACGAGTAATATATTCATGTAAAAGACCTCCTGAAAGTTTGATATTTTGTATGTCTCGATGTTAGTACCATCATATTATGAAATCGCTTTCATAACTACTCAGGCTTTTTCCGCTGCTAACGGAAAAAAGGTGTATCCCGGTCTTTCTCTGATCGTTTGTCTCTGAATACTCGTAAAACCTCCTGATAGGTTGTGCATTTTAAGAGACGGCTTACCGCGGCCGGATCATCTAACATGCCGCCGAGCCATTTGTACATATGCTGGAGGTCGGCTTTGCTTTCTTTCTCGACGCAGAGCAGGCAGACAAATTGGACACGCTTATCCGCCCAGTCAATCGGTTTCTTCAGCGTGCATACCGCCCAAAACGTCGTGTCTGTCTGCGGAACGAGCGGGTGCGGAATCGCCGTAAGATTGCCGAAACTCGTAGGAGAAATCGCTTCCCTTTCAAAAATAGAATCGGTCAGAGAATCAGAAGCAAGGCCGGCTTCTGCAACCTGCTGTCCGAGAAAACGGATGACGTCCTCCTTCGTCTCCAGATCCTGCTGCAAAAATACCAGCTCCGGTTTCAGAAAGTTCAATTGTTCCCGCTTTTCTTCCAGCATGGCGTCGATTTTTGTAAAATCCCCGCCGCCCAACAGCGTATGAACCTTCAATACGGGAACGGGCAGGTCTTTTTTGATCGGCACTGTGCTGACCACAAAATCAATCGACTCAAAGGAAAGCTGGTCAAGGCTGCAGTAATCAGCCGTTCCGACGATTTCAAGACGCTTTGCGAACCGGGAACGGAGCTTTTCTCTTAAAAGCTGCGCGCTGCCGGCGCCGGACGCACAAACAATCAAGCAGCGTTTAGGCGGCCGTTCCGTCTTTCTCCTTTCAATGGCGGCTCCGAAATGAAGCGCCAAATATCCGATCTCATTTTCATGAATATCAATGCCGGTTTGCTCCTTGATCACGATTCCCGCAATCACTCCCGCTTCAAATGCGAGCGGATAATTTTCCTTTATGGCGGAGAGCATCGGGTTTCTCAGGTTCATTCCGTACCGGTTTCGGTTAATCGCCGGCTTGATGTGGAGCGCAAGACCCGCTTTCAGCTCATTGTCGTCCGTGATTCCGAGCTTCAGCTCCCGCTCAATGGCTTCAATCATGGCCTCCGTCAAACGGCTGGTTTCCCCGTCTATCAGCCTTGTAAGCTCTTTTCCTTCCAGTTGTGACTGGGTCATGCGCTTTGTCCCGAGCAGGTGAATGGCAATATAGGCGGTTTCCTGTTCGGGAAAGGTGACCGAAAGCGCAGATTCAAGCTCTTTTACGATGGCTTCCGCTGACTGATATTCTGTTTCAAGCTTAATATCATGAAGATCTTCCGGGATGAGAGATACATAGTTTTCTGTCCGGATTCGTTTGCAGGCAATGGCGATATGGATGATGAGATTGTTCAGGCCGAAGAAAGAAAGCGGGATCTTATGGTTTCGAACCTGCTTCATAATGGCTGTGCGGATCACGTGAATGTCGTCTTTCGGCAGAATACCGGCCTTTTCACTCAGGAGATCAGGCTCAGGCTCGCGGTCGTCCACTAAGTATTCCGCCATACAATAACGGAGGCGGAGCTCTTCGCCGCGCAGCTTAAAGCCGTAGTTCGGCCTTGTTTCCAAAATGATGTCATAGGGGCGGAGCCGTTTTTTGACTTCTTTTAAATCAGATTGAAGTGTGGATTTACTGATGAACAGTTCTTCCGCCAAGTCATCCAGCTTGAGGTAGCCGTCGGCCAGAAGCATTCTTTTCATAAGGTAATCTAACCGTTCACCGGGAAAAATCGGCACGGTGCTGTTCTGCTGGAAATTGTCCTGAAGCCAGTTTTTAAACGGCTGCTCATTCCGGATCAGCAGCTTATAGCCGCTCCCTCTGACAGATTGAATGGATGCGCCGTGTTTTTCTACAATGGTTTGCAGTTCCTTTATGTCATTGCGGACCGTCCGCGTCGTTACCTTTACATTTGCAGCGATGACTGAGCTTGTAACCGGTGTTTCAGCAGCTAAAAGCAAGCGCAGAAGTTCACGAAGCCGCCCATGAAGCATGAGAAAAACCTCCTATCAGATCAGATGCAGACGTGAAAAATGGGCAAATAGAATGAGGAAGGGGTAAATGTATGTAAATTCTATAATGGGGAGGATTTCAAGTCAATGCGGCAATCCGATGCCAGGCCCGTAAAAAAACAGCCGGATCAGCCGGCTGTTCGGGATGCGGACATGCGGTTCCGCTTAGATGCCTTCCGTTCTTTTATGATTTTTCTGATGATCGGATAGATGACGGGCGCCCATTTGATAATCGTTTTGAAAAATTTTTTCAATGTCTGAATCCCCTTTCTTTTACCTTGTCTTTCCCCTCTTATCAGCGTTTATAAACATGGTCAGCGTGAGACATACCGGTTCCCCGTCACCCAATAGCGCCACGGATAATCCCGGGCTTCTCCGCTGTTGTCAATCCCGATTCTCGGGCCTGTTGATATATGCTCGGGCGCAAAGCCCTCCGTAATATACAGCGGCGGTTCCGTGATCATGCCGCCGTAGTCGTTCATTGAAATGCCCATCGCCTTCGTCAGTTTTCCCGGGCCGTTTGTCCGCTCTCTCGGGGGTCTGCCCGGTCTCCTGCTCTCCATCAGGAACTGTCCTTCATGAGGCTCCGCCGCCCTGATTAACACGGCCTGCGGAATGCCGATGTCCGCGGCGACGACGTTCATTAATGTATGAGTGTGCATGACGTATGTATAAATGCGGCCCGCCTCATGGAACATAATTTCCGTCCGTTTCGTGCGCCGGTTGCCGAAGCTGTGCGCCGCCCGGTCATCCGCTCCCATATAAGCTTCCGTTTCCACGATAAAACCTGAAGCCGTTCCCTCGTCCGTCTCCTTCACCAAGAGACAGCCGAGCAATAAAGGGGCAAGCTCCACTGACGGTCTCTGGTAAAATTCAATCGGCAAAGGTTTTCGTTCTCCCGCCATTTGCCTCCCTCCTTTCTGAATATAGCGATTTCCTCTTTCACGTTTTTCACTTCTTTTTTACAATATAAACATGAGAGAAAAAAAGACATCATTGTTGAACGCTCTATTGCGTTTTGAAAATCAGCTCGGTATAATATGATGGTTCAAATGAAAATGATTCTCATATTCAATAAATACCGGACAATGATCATAAAAGTAGGTGAATTGATTTTTGAGCGATTCTGTCACGTCCGCAAACCGTCTGATCAGCATCTTAAAAAACGGGGTTTTCTTCCTGATCGCGGTGATCGGGCTGCTTGTATCTATTTTTTTCGCTGTCTCATTCGGCGCGAAAGACATTACTTTACATACGGTTTGGTCGGCTGTTGCTGATTATAATCCGAACATAACGGGCCAGCAGATCATTCATGAATTGCGTCTTCCGAGGGTGCTCGGGGCGGCCGTTACAGGAGCCGCTTTTGCCGCAGCCGGCGCCCTCATGCAGGGTGTCACGAGAAACCCGCTTGCCGATTCGGGTGTCTTAGGCGTAAACGCGGGCGCCATGTTTGTTGTTGCGCTCAGCTTTGCTTTTTTCCCTCATTTGTCATACGCCCTGCTGATGGTGATGTCATTTTTGGGAGCACTGGCAAGCACCGGCTTGATTTTCTTTATCAGTGCGGCGGGAAAAGGCAGCATGACGCCTTTAAAGGTGACGCTTGCCGGGGCGGTCGTGGCCGCTCTTTTACATTCACTCAGTACCGGTGTGGCGATTTATTACGATTTAAGCCAGGATTTGGCCTTCTGGTACGCCGGCGGGGTGTCAGGGATCAAGTGGGCTCATTTACAAGTCCTTGTTCCCGTGATTGCGGTCTTCATCATTCTCGCGACATTCATGGGCCGGTCCGTCACCCTTCTCTCAATGGGAAATGACGTGGCGGCGAATTTAGGGGTGAACACGGCTCTGACGCGTGCCGCCGGATTAATGATCGCCGTCGTTCTTGCCGGTGTGTCTGTTTCCGCTGCCGGCGCGATCGGCTTTGTCGGGCTGGTTATTCCCCATATCGCGCGAAAGATCGTCGGCGTTACGTACAGGCTGATTATTCCGATGTCCGCGTTACTCGGCGCGATTCTATTGATTTTGGCTGACCTGGCCTCACGCACGGTCAGTCCCCCGAGGGAATTGGCGATAGGCATTATGGTCGCACTTGTCGGTGTCCCTTTCTTTCTTTATATTGCCCGCAAGGAAGGGAGAGACTTATAAATGAAAGTACAGAAAGAAACAAAAAAAGCGGCGGCGGCAGGACTCATTCTGCTGGTCATCGCCGTTTGCATGATTCTGATCGGGCTGCATACGGGCTCATTCCGGCTTTCACCTCTCACCGTGGGAAAAACGCTGTTCGGATACGGCACGTTTCAAAGCACAACCGTTTTATTCGATTACCGGCTTCCCCGGATTCTGGTGACGATGCTGGCCGGCATCGGTTTAGGAGTGTCGGGCGCTATTTTGCAGGGTGTATCCCGAAATCCGCTTGCCGATCCGGGCATTCTCGGACTGCATGCCGGCGCTTCCTTCGGTTTGATGATGTATATCACATTCTTTCATTCCTTGGAGGCGCAAGCGTCGATGTTCATCCCGCTGTTTACGTTTGCGGGCGGAACACTCGCCGCCCTGCTGATCGTAGTGCTTACGTACGACAGGCTGAACGGTTTTTTAACGATCCGCATGCTGTTAGTCGGGATCGCCGTTTCCGCGGGCTTCAGCGCCGTTACATTGTTTATGTCGCTGCGCCTGAATGAAGAAACTTATACATTCGCTTCCCGCTGGCTGGTGGGAAACGTCTGGGGCAGGGATTGGATTCACGTGTGGTCGCTATTGCCCTGGATCGGCATTCTCGCACCGCTTGCATGGCTGAACGCCCGCTCTTTGAATATTTTAATGCTCGGTGACCAGGCAGCCGCGGGGCTTGGCGCACACGTGCAGAGAAAAAGGATCATGCTGATCGCCATAGCGGTCGGCTTGTCCTGCGCGAGTGTGGCGATGGCCGGCGGAATCGGCTTTATCGGCTTTGCCGCCCCTCACTTGGCAAGACGGCTCGTCGGCACCATGCATCAGCATATTATTCCGATTGCAGGATTAATCGGACTTGTCATTCTTGTCGCGGCAGACACCATCGGCCGGTCTTTGTTTCAGCCGAACGCCATTCCGGCCGGCGTGGTTGCGGCAGCCATCGGCGCGCCGTATTTTCTCTATCTCGTCATGAAAATCAAATCATAAAACAAGGAGTATTCCCATGAAAAAAATAATTGCGCTCGTCAGTTTCATGTGTATTTTCTTACTGGCTGCCTGCCAATCCGATTCAACACAGCCGGAGTCAAAAAAGAAATCCGGCGATCATAAAATCGCTTCGATGTCCATTCACCTGACAAATGATCTGCTGGCTCTCGGCGTTACACCTGCCGGTTCCGTCGTGGGCGGAGAATTAAAAGATTTTCTCCCTCATGTGAAAAATCAGCTGAAAGACACGAAAAAACTCGGCCCTGCCTCAGATCCGGATATGGAAGCTTTACTTGAGCTGAACCCTGACAACATTTATCTTGATAAAGAATTTGCGGGAAAAGATGTGTCAAAATACAAGAAAATCGGAAACACACACGTTTTCGACCTTGATAAAGGCACTTGGCGCGATCATTTAAAAGACATCGGAAAAATCGTCAACCGTGAAAAAGAAGCGAAAACATTTATTCAGGATTACGAAGATGAAACAAAACAAGTCAGATCCATGATGAATAAGGAATTAGGGAAAAACGCCAAAGTCATGGCGATCCGCGTGAACGCAAAAGAGCTTCGCGTCTTCAGCACACGCCGCCCGATGGGACCGATTCTGTTTGACGATCTGAAGCTAAAACCGGCTGACGGCATTAAAGAAATGAACACCTCCCGCCCTTATGAAGTCATTTCTCAAGAAGTGCTGCCTGATTACAACGCAGATGCGATTTTCGTCGTCGTTAACAGAGACGACAAGTCACAGCAAGCCTATAAAGAATTGCAAAAAAGCGCTGTATGGAAAGGGCTGAAGGCCGTGAAAGCAAACCACGTCTATAAAATTGCCGATCAGCCTTGGCTTGATTATTCAGCACTGGGAAATAAATTAGCAATGGATGAAGCGAAAAAACTGTTCCAAAAATAAACATGAGCCGGTTTTGCAAAAATTGCAAGGCCGGCTTTTTTATATTGTCGTTTACTTATATAAACAACCGCTTATATAATAGTGTGAAAAAGGAGTGAGCGCATGGAACGGCGGCATCATGCTTTAAGTTCCGGAGGGATCAGCCAGTGCCTCAAGCTTCTAAGCGACCCGACGAGGCTTTTGATGCTGAAGCTTCTGGAGGATAAGGAATATTGTGTCTGCGAGCTGACGGCTATTTTTGATATAAGTCAGCCCGGCATCAGCCAGCACTTGCGGAAATTAAAGAACGCCGGCCTTGTGCGGGAAAGACGCGAGGGCCAGTGGCGGTACTATGCCATTCATCCGTCCGGTCCGGAATACGCGCTGGTTTGCTCGATTCTGCAGCAGATAGATGAAAAGGACGAAGTTTTACAGACATTGCGGCAAAAAGAAGTCACTGTTACATGCCGGTAAGGGGGATATATTCTTGGGAGTTGCGGTTTTATCAGCGCTGATTTTTGTGCTGACACTTGTGTTTGTCATATGGCAGCCGAAACATGTATCAATCGGCTGGTCTGCCTGCGGCGGAGCGGTCCTCGCTTTGATCGCCGGAGCAGTCAGCCTGCACGATATCGCGGAAGTGACGGGAATCGTCTGGAATGCGACGCTTGCCTTTATCGCCATTATTATCATTTCATTGATTCTTGACAGCATCGGTTTTTTTGAATGGGCCGCGCTGCATATGGCCATGGCGGCCAAAGGCAGCGGGCTGCGGATGTTTCTCTATGTGTCGGTCTTAGGAGCTGTTGTCTCCGCCCTGTTTGCCAATGACGGAGCGGCGCTCATTTTGACGCCGATCGTACTGGCGATGGTGCGGGCTTTGAATTTACCTGAAAAGCTGGTTTTTCCGTTTATTATCGCCGGAGGATTCATCGCCGACACCACCTCGCTTCCGCTCGTTGTAAGCAATTTGGTCAATATTGTATCCGCGGATTACTTTCATATCGGGTACATTGAATATGCATCACGCATGCTGGTGCCCAACCTTTTTTCTCTGGCAGCAAGCATTTTGGTGCTGTATCTCTATTTCAGAAAAAACATTCCGAAACGGTATGACACCGGTCTTGTGAAACATCCGGCATCCGCGATTAAGGATGAACGCCTTTTCCGGTTATCGTGGGCTGTGCTGGCCGTTTTATTGATCGGATATTTCGTCAGCGAACTGCTGTCGATACCCGTTTCCTTCGTTGCCGGCTCCATCGCGGTCATTTTTCTCATTCTGGCGCAGCGAAGCCCCGCCGTCCCTGCGAAACAAGTCATCAAGGACGCCCCGTGGGCCATCGTGTTTTTTTCTGTCGGCATGTATGTTGTCGTGTACGGCTTGCGGAATGCCGGACTGACGGATCTTCTTTCTCAGCTTATTCAGAGAGCGGCGGATCACGGATTGTTTGCGGGCACACTCGGGATGGGGTTTATCGCTGCGATCCTGTCCTCCGTTATGAATAACCTGCCGACGGTGATGATTGACGCCATAGCCATCAGCGGAACGGACACTCACGGGCTGATGAGAGAAGCATTGATTTACGCGAATGTTATCGGTTCGGACCTTGGGCCGAAAATCACGCCGATCGGATCGCTGGCGACATTGTTATGGCTCCACGTGCTGAGCCGGAAAAACGTGAAAATTTCCTGGGGAATGTATTTCAAGACAGGTCTGATATTAACCATTCCGACGTTATTCATCACCCTGATCGGACTTTATTTATGGCTGTTATGGCTCGCTTGAGATGAAAAACCTTTTAAGTTGAATCTTAAAAGGTTTTTTTGTGTCAAAAATCCGAAAAGTAAAACTTTTATATTTTAAAAGTATAGACATTTAAATTCAAAAGATTATAATATTCATGAAAACGTTTTAACTTTATGAAAGAAGGGATTCTCATGAAAAGAATTTTATTAGCCTGCAGCTCAGGCATGTCCACCAGCCTTCTTGTTACGAAAATGCAGAATTACGCCCGCTCCATCGGTGAGGAAGCCGAGATTTGGGCAGTCGGACAGGATAAAGCAAAAGAAGCGATGAAAGATGCAGACGTCGTACTGATCGGCCCGCAGATGAGTTTTTTAAAAGGTGAGCTTCAGAAAGAGGCGGACCCGCTTCACATCACCGTTGATGTGATTGACATGATGGCTTACGGCATGGGAGACGGCAAAAAAGCATACGAACAGGCCGTTGCCTTGATTGAGAACAAATAAAGGAGGCGATAAGCATGGAAACGTACACGGATGAACAGATCAGTTTTCAGCTGATTCTTCACAGCGGTAATGCCCGCAGCTGTATTATTCAATCGATACGCGCTTATAAAGACGGCCGGCCAGATGAGTCAGACACCTTTCTGACAAAGGCTGAAGAAGAACTGGGGAAAGCGCACGACATCCATTTTCAGATGATTCAAAAAGAAGCCGGCGGCGCCAAGACGGATGTCTCCCTGCTTTTTATGCATGCTGAAGACCACTTAATGTCAGCGCTCTCAATGAAAGAGCTGGTTAAAGAAATGCTCGACTTATTTCAATCAAAGAATTTATAAAAAGCCGGGGGTGAAGACGTGTTTGAGAAAATCAGCCAATTCCTTGTTCCGATCGCGGGCAAATTAAACAATAACCGCTACTTGCAAGTCTTACGGGATGCTTTTATGCTGGCGTTTCCGCTGACCATTTTCGGTTCGGTGTTCGTCGTGCTGACGAACCTGCCGTTTTTAAACAAAATCATGAGCAGCTCCGCACTGTCTGTCTTTCAATCCGGATTTGGCGGCGCTTCGACGGCGACGATGGGGATTATGTCCATTTTTGTCGTCTTCGGGATCGGCTATTACCTTTCCAAAAGCTACGAAGTGGAGGCCGTATTCGGCGGAGCGATCGCATTGGTTTCTTTTCTGCTGCTCACCCCGTTCGTCTTAGAGCCGGAAACGGGCAAAGCGGTCGCAGGCGTCATTCCGGTTGACCGGCTTGGAGCAAAAGGAATGTTTCTCGGCATGATAACCGCGTTTTTGTCAGGTGAAATCTACAGAAGAATCGTCCAGAGAAACTTAACGATTAAGATGCCTGCCGGTGTTCCTCCGGCTGTTGCTAAATCGTTCGCCGCATTGATTCCGGCTTTTATCACGCTTACCGTCTTCCTCTTGATCAATGCGGCTGTCACCCAGATCTTTCACACCAATCTGCATGATGTCATTTATCATACGGTTCAAGCCCCGCTTGTCGGACTTGGAAGCGGCATCATTCCTACATTAATCGCTGTTTTCTTTATTCAGATTTTATGGTTTTTCGGACTTCACGGACAAATCATTATCAATTCCGTGATGGACCCGATTTGGAATACATTACAGGTCGAAAATTTGGCTGCGTATACAGCGGGAAAAGAGATTCCCCATATTATTTCTAAGCCGTTTATGGAGATTTACACCGTCGGAATGGGCGGAACCGGAATGACATTGGCCATAGTGATCGCCATCTTGCTTTTTATGAAAAGCAAACAGATGAAACAGATATCCAAACTCGGTCTCGCGCCGGGCATTTTCAACGTCAATGAGCCGGTTATTTTCGGTTTGCCGATTGTGATGAACCCGATCATTATCATTCCGTGGGTCATCGCACCGATGGTTGTCACACTTGTCACCTACCTGGCCATGTCGGCGGGGATCGTGCCCCCTCCTACCGGCGTGACCGTGCCTTGGACCGTCCCCCTATTCATTAACGGGATTATGGCGACCAATTCCGTCATGGGCGGCATTATGCAGCTGGTCAACCTCTGTATTGTGTTTGTCATCTGGTTCCCGTTTCTTAAAGCGCTGGACAAATTAAACATGGCAAAGGAAAAAGAAGCTGAGACCGAGAAGCATGCCCGGGATGACAGCATGAGTATGTAATCAAAATCGCAGTAAGGGAGAGAAATCAATTGACTGAATCAAATATTCAATATCGTTTTCCGGAAGGATTCTGGTGGGGGTCTTCCGCCTCCGCCACCCAAACAGAAGGCGCCGCTGACAGAGACGGAAAAAGCCAAAACATATGGGATTACTGGTATGAAAAAGAGCCGAGCCGTTTTTTTAACGGCGTCGGCCCCGGCGACACGTCACGTTTTTACGATCAATATAAGGAGGATATCCGGCTGATGAAAGAAATCGGCCACAACTCCTTCCGGCTGTCTATTTCCTGGTCAAGATTGATTCCGGACGGAACTGGCGAGGTCAATCAGAAAGCGGTCGCGTTTTATCAGGACGTCATCGATGAAATGCTTGCCCATCACATTGAGCCGTTTGTCAATTTGTTTCACTTTGACATGCCGCTCGCCCTTCAGCGTAAGGGGGGATGGGTCAGCCGGAACACCGTTGACGCGTTTGAACATTACGCCAAAACATGCTTTTCGCTATTCGGTGACAAGGTGAAAAAATGGTTCACTCACAACGAGCCGATTGTGCCGATTGAAGGCGGCTACTTATACGACTTTCACTACCCGAATCACGTTAATTTTCAAGAAGCAGTGCAGGCCGGCTTCCATACCCTGCTGTCGAATGCAAGGGCTGTCAAAGCCTACAGAGAATTGAAACAGGACGGACAAATCGGAATCATTCTGAATCTGACGCCTTCTTATCCGAGAAGCTCACATCCTGAAGATCTGAAAGCGTCCCGGATTGCCGACGCCTTTTTCAACCGCTCATTTTTAGATCCCGCCGTAAAGGGCGAATTTCCTGAGGAGCTTGTCGAGATTCTCAAGGCGGAAGGCTTTCTGCCGCATTATGAGAAAGAAGATCTCCGCCTCATTCAGGAGCATACGGTTGACCTCTTAGGCGTGAACTACTACCAGCCGAGGCGCGTCAAGGCAAAAGAACATGTTCCGAATCCGCATGCCCCTTTCCTGCCTGAGCGTTTCTTCGATCCGTATGTCATGCCCGGCCGTAAAATGAACCCTCATCGCGGGTGGGAAATTTACGAAAAAGGAATCTACGACATTCTCACAAATCTCAGAGAACATTACGGAAATATCGAGTGTTTTATTTCTGAGAACGGCATGGGAGTAGAAGGCGAGGAACGCTTCCGCGATGAAAACGGCATCATTCAGGATGATTACAGGATTGAATTTATCCAGGAACATCTGAAATGGGTGCATCGGGCCATCGGAGAAGGTTCAAATGTAAAAGGCTATCACCTGTGGACTTTCATGGACAACTGGTCTTGGACAAACGCTTATAAAAACCGCTACGGCTTTGTATCTGTCAATCTGGAAAACGGGGGCGAACGGACCGTCAAAAAAAGCGGCCGCTGGTTCAAAGCCGTTTCCGATCAAAACGGATTTTAACAGATGAGGAGGGACGGCCATGCTTGGAGGTATTGAAGCCGGCGGCACGAAATTTGTCTGTGCCGCCGGACAAAGAGACGGCACCATTCTGGACAGAGTAGAGTTTCCGACGGGAGAACCGGATGACACACTCAGACAGGTCATCCGTTACTTTAAAGATTTCCCGATAGAAGCCATCGGCATCGGGTCGTTCGGGCCGATTGATATCCGTCCCGACAGTCAAACATACGGGTGCATCACCGCGACGCCGAAGACAGCCTGGCGGAACTGCCCTATTCTTCAAACGATCAAAAGCGCTCTTGATATTCCCGCAGGCTTCACCACCGACGTTAATGCGGCGGCGCTTGGAGAAGCTTCTTTCGGCGCGGCCAAAAACGCGGACAGCTGCCTCTATTTGACGGTCGGCACAGGCATCGGCGCGGGCGCCATTATGAACGGCAGATTTGTTCAAGGGCTGTCTCATCCTGAAATGGGCCACATTTATGTCAGAAGACATCCGGACGACGGCTACAAAGGCAATTGCCCGTACCATACAGATTGTCTGGAAGGCCTCGCGGCAGGCCCCGCCATTGAGAAACGCTGGGGGAAAAAAGCAGTTCTGCTCACGGATCAGCAGGAAGTGTGGGAGCTTGAGGGCTATTATATTGCCGAAGCGCTTGTGCAGTATATTCTCATTCTTTCGCCGGAAAAGATCATCCTCGGCGGGGGCGTCATGAAGCAGCGGCAGCTGTTCTCTTCTATCCGTCAGCACGTGAAAAAGCGGCTGAATCAATATATTGATCTGCCCGACATTGAAAACCGCATCGTTCCCCCTCAATTAGGCATTCACTCCGGAGCGGCCGGTTCGCTCGTATTGGCGGAGCAGGCCTTAGAAGCGGCAAACCGGGAGGCGGGAAAATGACGAAACTCTTATTTTTGGAACCGGTTTTTAAAGAAAGATTATGGGGCGGGACGAAGCTGCGCGATACATTCGGGTATGAGATTCCTTCTGAGCGGACGGGAGAGTGCTGGGCGATTTCAGCTCATCCGCACGGCACATCCATCGTGCGGAACGGGCCTTTTTCCGGAACATCATTACATCGTCTCTGGAATGAACACCCTGACCTGTTCGGACATCCGAAAGGAGACGCCTTTCCCCTGCTCACAAAAATTCTCGACGCAAATATGGACTTATCCGTACAGGTTCATCCCGATGACGCATATGCACATCGGCATGAAAACGGAGAACTCGGAAAAACGGAATGCTGGTACATATTGGACTGCAAAAAAGACGCGGAGCTCATTTTAGGGCACCGCGCCCAAACGAGAGAAGACTTCGTTCGGCACATTGAACGAAACGAGTGGGAACACCTGCTCCGCCGCATCCCCATTAAACCCGGCGACTTTTTCTATGTCCCGAGCGGCACACTGCACGCTTTATGTGAAGGTACGCTCGTTCTTGAAATCCAGCAAAGCTCTGATGCCACCTACCGGCTTTACGACTATGACCGGACGGATGGGAACGGGAATAAACGCGAGCTTCATCTTCAGAAAGCAATTGACGTAACAGACATTCCGCATACCGTTGAAAATGTAAAAAGCACAAAGCATCGGATCGGAAATGCTCTTATTACAACACTTGCCGAAACACCTTTCTTTTCAGTTTATCAATGGGATGTGAGCGGGAAAGCATCATTCCCCGCACCCGGCCGGTATTTACTCGCAAGCGTCATTAAAGGACGCGGAGAACTGGATGGATGCCCCATTCACAAAGGCGATCACTTTATCGTGCCGGCGGATTCCGGAGATTTTGTTATAGAAGGAGATTGTGAGGTTATCGTTTCACATCCTTCATCATCTTAAAAATCAGGAGGTCTTTTTTATGCTCAAAAAGTTAGCAGTCTGCCTGTCTATCGTTTTATTACTCTTAGGAGCCGCCAGTCCGATATCGGCTCACACCGTTTATCCCGTCAACCCAAATGCCCAGCAGACGACAAAAGATATCATGAACTGGCTGGCGCACCTGCCCAACCGTTCAGAAAACAGGGTCATGTCCGGTGCGTTCGGCGGGTACAGCGATGTCACTTTTTCAATGACAGAGGAAAACCGCTTGAAAAACGCGACGGGACAGTCTCCCGCCATCTACGGCTGTGACTATGGGAGAGGATGGCTGGAAACAGCGGATATCACCGATTCTATCGATTACAGCTGCAACAGCAGCTTGATCTCATACTGGAAAAGCGGCGGCCTCCCTCAGGTCAGCCTGCATCTCGCAAATCCGGCTTTTCCATCCGGAAACTATAAAACGGCCATCTCAAACAGCCAGTACAAAAACATCCTGGACCCTTCAACTGTTGAAGGAAAACGGCTTGAGGCGCTGCTCAGCAAAATCGCCGACGGCCTTACTCAGCTGAAAAATCAAGGCGTCGCCGTTCTGTTCAGGCCGCTTCACGAAATGAACGGCGAGTGGTTCTGGTGGGGGCTGACAGGCTACAACCAAAAAGACACGAAAAGAATCTCGCTGTACAAAGAGCTTTACAAGAAGATATACCGCTATATGACAGAGACAAGAGGATTGGATAACCTTTTGTGGGTGTATTCGCCGGATGCCAACAGAGACTTTAAAACAGACTTCTACCCAGGCTCATCTTATGTGGATATTACCGGTCTGGACGCTTACTTCACTGATCCGTATGCGATATCAGGCTATGATGAAATGCTGTCTCTGAAAAAACCGTTTGCCTTTGCCGAAACCGGTCCGTCCGGCAATATCGGAAGCTTTGATTATGCTGCTTTTATCAATGCGATCAGGCAAAAGTATCCCGAGACCACGTACTTTTTGACATGGGATGAACAATTAAGTCCGGCGGCCAATCAAGGCGCGCAAAGCCTTTATCAAAACAGCTGGACACTGAACAAGGGCGAAATATGGAACGGCGGATCTTTGACGCCGATCGCGGAATAACCGCTTCTTTTGAAAATCGGTTTTAAAAAACGGCTCTGCTGGGCATATTGTTACCGTTCAAAAAGGAGGGTTCAACAATGGAAAATAACAAAAACAGCGAAGAAACGCTTTCCAGTAAGACGACCGGTAAAGGCGAGTCAGAAGACACGCTGACAAACCGGCAGGGCCATCCGGTCACTGACAACCAGAATGTCAGGACAGTCGGCAATAGAGGACCGACGACATTGGAGAATTATGATTTTTGGAGAAAATCAGCCACTTTGACCGCGAACGGATTCCCGAGCGCGTCGTTCACGCGCGCGGCGCCGGCGCACACGGATACTTTGAGGCGTACGGAAGTTTTGGAGACGAGGAGATTTCTAAATACACAAGAGCGAAAGTGTTTCAAAAGAAAGGAACGAAAACTCCGGCGTTTGTGCGGTTTTCTACCGTCAACCACGGAAAGCATTCCCCGGAAACATTGCGTGATCCCCGGGGTTTTGCCGTTAAGCTTTATACCGAAGACGGCAACTGGGATCTGGTCGGCAACAACCTGAAAATCTTTTTTATCCGTGATCCGCTGAAGTTCCCGGATCTTGTGCACGCATTTCAGCCTGATCCCGTTACGAACATTCAGGACGGCGAGCGTATTTTCGACTTCATTTCCCAATCACCCGAAGCGACTCATATGATCACTTTCTTGTTTTCGCCGTGGGGCATCCCGGCCAACTACCGGCAGATGCAGGGCTCGGGCGTCCATGCCTACAAATGGGTCAATGAAGAAGGAAAAGCCGTGCTCGTCAAATATCACTTTGAACCGAAACAAGGCATCCGTAACCTGACACAGAAGGAAGCGGAAGAGATTCAGGGGAAAAACTTTAACCATGCGACACAGGATTTGTATGAAGCGATTGAAAAAGGCGATTACCCTGAATGGGAAGTGTATGCGCAAATCATGACTGATGACGAACACCCCGAGCTGGATTTTGATCCGCTTGATCCGACCAAGCTGTGGTATAAAGACGATTTCCCTTGGAAGCCGATCGGTAAATTGGTTCTGAACAAAAACCCGGAAAACTACCATGCCGAGGTGGAACAGGCCTCATTCGGAACGGGCGTGCTTGTGGACGGCCTTGATTTTTCAGATGACAAATTACTTCAGGGGCGGACATTCGCCTATTCAGATACCCAGCGGTACCGGGTCGGCGCAAATTACCTGCAGCTTCCGATCAACTCGCCGAAAAAGCATGTCGCCACCAACCAGGAAGGCGGGCAAATGCAGTATCGGGTCGATCGGGCAGAAGGACAAAACCCGCACGTCAACTATGAGCCGTCCATTATGGGAGGACTCAACGAAGCAAAGCAGGATGGGAAAGACCATACACCTCATGTCGAAGGCGATGTGAAGCGGGAAGCGATCGACCGGTCGAATAATTTCGGCCAAGCCGGAGAAACATACCGCAGGTTTTCGGAATTTGAACGGAACGAATTGATCACAAACTTGGTCAATACGCTTTCTTCCTGCCGGAAAGACATTCAGGATCAAATGATTGAGAATTTCACAAAAGCAGATCCGGACTACGGAAAACGTGTTGCGGAAGGGCTGAAAAAAGCCTCCGAAAGCAACAGCAACGGGCCGATCGGCACTACTGATACGGAACAGGCTGCAAAGCAGGCTGAACAGGAAAGCCATCCGTCTGATCCGTATTAAATAAAAAAACAGGACAATCGCGTCCTGTTTTTTTTTGAGCTAATTCAGCTCCTGTATATTCTGCTCCGCCGCGGCCGCAAATACTTTCGGCTCCGGACGTTCAAGATCTTCATGGAATAAACTTACTTTGTGAATCTGCCGGTTGTCGTACAGATGAAAGTAGTAGTTACCGCTGTCACAGCACATGACCGACGTATACTGCGTATAATCAATTTCATTCTCCTCTGTGATCACCGCGCCTTTTGGAATATTCACATTGGACAGCACGTGAAAAGCGGCTGTAACGCCATCCGTTTCATGAGCGGCAGGCTCTAAATGCTCTTTCAGATAAGCAGCTCTGATGAATCGGGATGGCGGCGTGTAATCACCGGGAAGCCCGATCGTTCCAGATCCTTGGCCGAAAGCGGTTAATGTCATTCCGCCCAATGTTTTGCTTTCTGACTGCTGCGGCCTGATTCCGATATAATGGCGCAGATTGGTCACATGCCAAGGAAATTCCGGACTGTTGGTCATCACTCCGGGTTTGTTGTCATATACTTTCATTCCCTCCGGTGTCGGCTCGATGACAATGCAGCCGCCCGTGCGGTCTGATAAAATCCAATGAAGAGGCAGCACCGTATCCAATAACATTAACTTCTTCTCTACAATCGTCAGCATTGAGAGCTTTTCCTTTATGTCTCCAAGAGATTCACAGTTTGATAAGGCCCAGGTGACAAACTCATGAGGAGCGATGTGACAGGTGCCCTCCCGTTCCGCTTTCTCGTATCCCGCAAAGCCCGGAAAATACAGCGTCGCACACGACAGCCCCTTTTCATTTACGCCGTCGGCAAACAGAACATTGCCGAGATTTCTCCCCATGCCGATAAATGCGTATTTCGTCTTATGCATCCTGCCGTCAGCTTCGCTTTTCCAGCTGTACTGACGAGGGTAAAGCACGACGTCCGTACCGAGCTGAAATGCAAAATCCATCGTTCGCGCCAATAGGTGATTACCGTCTGTCGTTTTCAATGTAAGACTTGTACACATATCATCCATCCCCTTTTCATTAATGAAATTTACACAAAGTAAACTATTCTTTCAGCTTAACGAATAATGGCTCCATTCGTCAAAAGATTGACACATTTCTCCTTAATACATATTAGTCCGTAAGCATATCCATGCCTTTTAAACCCTGGCAAATCGCTTTGGCGGCAGTGTTTGTTCCGTTTTCCAAAAAAACTTTTGAACGGCTGTCAGCGAGGCTTTACAATGTTTTTCCTGCATGCTGGAATTTGTAAACGGCAGGTCAATCTGTTAAGCTATGTTTTTATGTTAAAGAAGAACATACGGAGGAGATTATCTATTGAAAGTAGAAAGGCGAACGATTGAACATATTCCGCATGACGAAAGACACGGAAAGGCTAAAGATTTATTCCCCGTCTGGTTCGGGGCTAATATGCATATTACGACGTTAGTCACAGGCACACTGCCCGTTACAATGGGACTCGATCTCTTTTGGAGTATCGCCGCCATTATTATCGGGACCTTTATCGGCGCAATCTTTATGGCGTCTCATTCCGCACAAGGACCTCAGCTCGGAATTCCGCAAATGATTCAAAGCCGCGCGCAGTTCGGCGTGATCGGAGCGATTCTGCCCCTCTTTTTGGTCATGTTTATCTACCTGGGCTTCTTTGCGAGCAGTACGATTCTCGCAGCCGGTACACTGAGCAGCTTTGTACCGATTCCGGCTTCATGGTGTATTATCGGCTTAAGCGCCATCTGTTTTTTACTCACGATCTACGGTCATGATCTGATTCACAAAATGCAGAAAATCCTCTCTTGGACCTCCTTTGCCGTTTTTTTTGCTGCAACGATTCTTATTTTTCAACTGCCGATTCCTTCAGGAAGCTGGGTGCCCGGCTCATTAGACCTGCCTGTTTTTCTAGTGGCGGTCAGCGCGGTGGCCACATGGCAGCTGGCATACGCACCATATGTCGCAGATTATTCCCGTTATCTGCCGGTCAAAACACCGGCATCGCATACCTTTTGGTACAGCTACGCAGGTACGTCAGTCAGTTCCATCTGGATGATGCTTCTCGGCGCCATTTTGACGACGGCGCTCCCGGAATTTACCGCTAATGCGGGAAATGAGATTGTCCGATTGTTCGGTCCGTTTTCCTTTATTATGCTGATCATCGTCCTGTTCGGGCAAATGGCGATCAACGTCTTTAATTTATACGGAGCCTTTATGTCAACCACGACTACCTTGGAGCCGTTTTTAAAACTGAAGGTGACGCCGAAAACGAGAGTGGTAATGATCCTTTGTGTGACGGCAGCAGGTACTGTATTAAGTCTCTTGGGCCAAAGCAATTTCATGGAACTGTTTTTAAATTTCATCTTTTTCATCAGTTATTTCTTAATTCCATGGACGGCGATCAACCTCGTGGATTACTATTTTATCCGCCGCGGAAAATACCACGTCAAATCGATGTTTGACGTCAACGGGCAATACGGCAGGGTCAATTGGATTACAGCGGCCGCCTTCGTTTTGTCGATTATATTAGAAATCCCGTTCATCAATACATCCTTTTACATCGGGCCGCTCGCTGAAATATTCGGCGGAGGCGACATTGCCTGGGTCATCGGCCTGGCCGTTCCGTCGCTGCTGTATTATGTCCTGATGAAATCAAGGGTAAAACAACAAGAGGCGCCTTCTCTATGAAGACGCCTTTTCTTTATTCATATTCCTTCCATACACGCGGCAGCAGTTCAGAAAGTTCGTGCGCCAATAAGGTATGGGCGGAGCGCTCTTTCGTCCATACCTCCGCACATTCACCGTGAAGGCGGACGGCGTTCAATACGGCATGCTTCGGGTCTTGATGACAGCACAGCATGCCGAGAATCATTCCCGTCAGCGTGTCGCCGGTCCCGCCTTTTGCAAGCGCGCCGTTTCCGGTTGTATTCCTGCGGCATTCCCCGTCGGGAAAAGCGATAATGGTTTCGTTTCCTTTCAAGACAATCGTGACGTGAAGCCGCTCCGCCCATTCTGCGGCATATCCCGCTCTGTTCTGCTGAATCTCTTGAATCGGAAGGCCTGTCATTCTGGAAAATTCGCCGGGATGAGGCGTCAAGATCACGGGGGCTTTCCTCTTTGGATAGGTTCTTTTCGTAATGGCGCCCGCGTCCAGTATGACGGGATAATTGGCAGAAAGCAGCTGATCAGCCGCCTGCTGCACTTCGTCTGTTTGAGGAAGGCCCGGCCCGATGGCAGCGGCCCGGATGGTTTCCCCGGGCTGGCCCGCCGCGGCTTTTTTCCAGCCGTCACGCCAGTACGTCGCTTCCGGCAGCACCGGGACGATAAGCGGGATGACGCCTGCCGATGTACCGATGACGAGCTTGCCGACACCGCTTCTCATCGCGCCCAATCCGGCCAGAAGGGCGGCTCCCGGCATGTCTTCGCTGCCGGCCAGCAATAACGCCGTCCCGAACGTCCCCTTATGGCTGTCTGCCTCCCGCTTCGGCAGCGTATCTTTCACATCCTGTTCCGTCCAATCCATTATATTCATCTCTGTACCTCCTCTTCTGTCTCCTATTTATATTCCAAACAAGAAGAGATTTTAAACCGCACAAAAAAACAGCCGCTCGTTTGCGGCTGTTTATGTTCTGACCGGAACATCAAGACGGTAAAGCTTCCGGTACCGTTCGTTTTCTGCAAGAAGCTCTTGATGGGTTCCTTCCATTTCTGCTTTTCCATTTTCTAAAAAGACGATTTTATCAGCTGTTTCCACACCCGCTAAATGGTGTGTAATCCAGAGGATCGTTTTCTCTTTAAAGACATCAAAAATCGTATCAAGCAATTCGCGTTCAGTGACCGCATCAAGGCCGACCGTCGGTTCATCAAGGATAATGACCGGCGTATCTTGGAGCAGAATACGGGCAAGCGCGATCCGCTGCCGTTCCCCGCCTGAGAAACGAATTCCCGTCTCCTGCACGGACGTTTCATATCCGTCAGGCAATGATTCAATATAATCATGCAGCTTCACTTGCCGCGCCGCACGCTTAACATCTTCATCACTCGCCTTGCCGTTTCCGAGCCGGATATTGTTCATAATGCTCGTGTTAAAGAGATGAGGTTTCTGATTCAAAACGGCCACCGCTGAGGAAATCTGCTCCTGCACGGCCGCAGTTTCCAGCCCGTTCAGCATCACTTTGCCCGAATCGGGAACTAAGGCGCCTTCAATTAAAGCGAGAGAGGTCGACTTACCGGAGCCGCTCCTGCCGAGCAGCGCCATTTTTTCACCTTGGCGGAGAGTGAAGGAAAAACGGTCAAGCACATGACTGTGCTGATCATAAGAAAACGTCACGTTATCAAATGTAAGTGTCACATCAGATACATCCAGTTTCTCATCTGTCTGCTTCACCTCACGACTTCGCAGCTCCGGAGCCGCCTTACTCATTCTTTTGATGGAATCCTGATAAGAAGGCACTTCCGTCAGCGCATCCGAAAGGGGCAGAAACGCCTCCGTCAATGGAAATACGACAAGCACAAAGGCCGCGATCATCGTGTTGGCGATGCTGCCGTCCGCATACTGACCTGCCGTCCAGAACAGCATGATCAATATGAAGCCGCCGACAAGGCATTGCGCGGCGAGATCACGCCATCTTGTAAACCGCTGACGTTTGCTTTCAAGGTCAAACCATGCCTTCTCTTTCTCTTCATAAGAGGAAATAAAGGCCGCCTGGCGTCCCGAAAACATCCAGTCGCTCACGCCGAGCACGGCATCTGTCAGCCGGCTGTAGAGCGTATTCCGGCCGCTTTTCAGCCTCATGTTTTTCGCTCTCGTCACAAGAAGCGACACAACCGGAAACAATACAACCAATATAAACAGGTAAATCGCCGCAAAAGCAGCAAACGGCCAGGAAAAAAAGCCGAGTCCGATAACGGAGGCCGCATACAGCAGCAAAGCGGAAACCGCCGGGAAAATCGTTTTTAAAAACGCATCCTGCAAATGCTCAATATCCTCAGCCAAAATGCCGAGCATGTCGCCCGTCCGAAAACGGGATGAAAGCATGAGCGAGGCCGGCTCCAGCATATTGTAAAGCCGCACCCTCATGTCGGACACGATTTTCAAAATGATATGGTGCCCCGTCAGACGCTCGGCGTACCGTGAGACTGAACGGGCAATCCCGAAGGTGCGCACGGCCACAATCGGAACGTACACCAGCAGGATATTCTCAGGCCTTGTCGCCGACTTAGAGATTAAAAAACCGGAAGTGAACATGAGAAAGGCCGCCGAAAAAATCGTCACCGCGCCTAAAAAAATCACAAGAACAAACAAACGGGCATTTTGCTTTATATACGGCAGAATCCATTCTTCTTTTCTCATGTTCTTTCCCCCAGTTGCGCCTTTACAAGTTTGGCGTATACGCCTTGTTTCGCCATCAATTCGTCGTGGGTGCCGATTTCCGCCACCGCGCCGTCATCAAGCACGATAATTTCGTCCATCTCAAGCATCCAGTGAAGACGGTGAGTGGCCAGAAAAACAAGTTTGTTTTCAAACAGGTCTTTCATCGTTTCTTTTATTTCATATTCTGTTTCAATATCAAGGTGAGCGGTCGGCTCATCCAAAAGGAGAATCGGCCGGTTTCCTAAAAAGGCTCTGGCCAGCGCGACACGCTGAGCCTGCCCTCCGCTGAGCGCCCGTCCGCCCTCGCCGATCCGGCCGTCAAGGCCGCCGGGCAGATCACGGATCAGTCCGGAAAGACCCGCTGAATCAGCGGCGCGCGCCGTTTCCTCACGGGAAGCATCAGGATGATAAAACCGGATATTATTCAAAAGCGTGTCATCAAAAATGTACGGATGCTGCGGAATATAAAGCAGCTGCTTCTGCCAGCCGTCCGACTGCAGATGCGAGCGGGATTCACCGTTTACCTTGATCTCACCGGACGCAGGCTCTAAAAAGCCGCCCAGCACATCAATGAGTGTCGATTTTCCCGAACCGCTTTCCCCGATAATTCCGATTTTCTTCTTCCCTTTAAAGGACAGATGAAATTCAGACATCGATTCTCGGACGGACAAACGCGTAAGCTGTAATTCATCCCCGTCAGTCCACGTATCAAGTTCGAGCGGCTTTTCTTCTTTAAAACCGGGCTGCGCCAAAATCGTTTGAATGGTTTTCCCCGCCTCCTGCCCGTTTAACGTCGCGTGGTAATCATTTCCCACTTCGCGGACCGGGAGAAAATATTCAGGCGCGAGAATGAGCGCGGTCAGTGCCGGCCCGAGCAGAATTTGTCCGTCTATCAGCCGCAAGCCGAGAAACACCGCCACTGTCGCCACCGACAGCATCGTAAAGAAATCCAGGGCGAATGATGATAAAAACGCGACCCGGAGCGTGCTCATCGTCGCCTTACGGTATCTCTCACTGACATGAAAGATGTTTTTACTGTGTGATTTGCTTAATCCTAAAAACCGCAATGTCTCCAGTCCGCGAAGCGAATCCACGAAATGATTGGAAAGCGTCTGATAGGACTTCCATTGGCGATCGGCTTTTTTCTGTGCGACAAGTCCGAGCAGAATCATAAATACAATCAAAATCGGAAGCGCAAGAATCAGAATCAATGCCGATGTTTTATCCTGAAAAAACACGTAAATAACAACGGCCGCCGGTACAATCGCCATGCTGACCATTTTCGGCAGAAACAGCTCTAAATAACGGCGGAACTGGCTGATGCCTTCCATCGCCAGCGTCACCATCCGGCCTGTTCCCTCTTTTTTCGCAAAGCGGGGGCCGAGACGGAACAATTGCTCAAGAAATCTTTTTCTTAAGTCTGCGCCGGTTTGCGCGGCATATTGGTACACGATTTTCTGCCGGACCGTTGTCACCGCATGCCGGACCAAAAACGCAAGCAGGAAAAAGCCGATAACCGGATAAAGAGAAGCAATCCGCTTCCCGTTAAATAATCCGGTTACCGCCTGGCTCAGCCATTCCGCCTGCAAGATGATGGCGGCCGTTTGTATAATCGTTAATCCCGTAATGATCGCAAGAATCCGCTTCATTCCTTTATAAAGAAACAGGTCTTTTCCCATTAATAAGTCATAGGCTCCTTATGGCTGACGCGTTTCCGGAAGACATAATAGCTCCAGATCTGACTGCCGATAACAAACGGCAGCAGAGTCAGTGCGACAATTGTCATGACCTTAAGTGAATAATCACCGGAAGACGCGTTAGCTACTGTTAAGTCATACGCGCTTTTCAGCGAGCTGACCATGACGCGCGGGAACAGAGAGATAAAAATCATCGCAACTGTCAAAGCAAGACCCGCGCCGGTCATACCGAATGCCCAGCCGTCTTTTTTCTTGCTCATGAACACAACGGCAAGAACGTTGCAGATGACAATCAGCACGAATACCGGAATCGTGATGTTTGCCCGGCGTGTAAACATATCCGTATCGTATGCAGACATCGCAAAGAAAGCAAGTACAACAAGAAAGATAACACCGATTACGCGTTTTGCCATTTTTCTCGCACGCTCTTGTAAATCACCGATCGTGCGCAGGGTGATAAACATTAAACCGTGCAGGAATGAAAGAAGGGTGACGGCTGCTCCGCCAAGAACGGAATACACGTTCACAATATCTGAAAAACCTGCGTGAATGTTCATATGTCCGTCAATCGGCACACCGCGGAACAAGCTTGTGAAAATAAGTCCGAATACAAATGGCGGGATAAGGCTGCCGAAGAAAATCACCCAGTCCCATGTTTTGACCCATTTCAGATTATTCACTTGGCCGCGGAATTCAAATGCCACGCCGCGCCCCATCAAAGCAAGAAGAATGATGATAAACGGAATGTAATATCCGCTCAGCATCGTCGCATACCAGTTCGGGAATGCCGCGAAGATCGCTCCCGTACCTGTGATAAGCCACACCTCATTCGCATCCCAGAACGGGCCGATGGTGTTAACCAGCACTCTGCGTTCTAATTCATTATGGCCAAGAAATCGGGTCGAAATGCCGACACCGAAATCAAAACCCTCTAAAAAGAAAAATCCGACAAACAAAACTGAAACGAGTATAAACCAAAGATCATGAAGTGACCCCATGGTAGACCTCCTGACTGAACGGATCCGTTGATACAGGAACATCCTTATGATCATCATGGTCCGCACCTTTTTTAATTTCACGAACGAATAGGAAAACAAGCAGAGCGCCTAAAATCAAGTACATGACGCCGAAGCTGATAATTGAAAACAGCAGAGATCCCGTCGTTACGTTAGGAGAAACGGATTGTGCGGTCGTCAATTGTCCCATGACCGTCCACGGCTGGCGGCCGATTTCAGTCATAATCCAACCGGCAGAGTTCGCAATGAATGGGAATGCGATCAGTGCGATCATGCCCCGTAAATACCACTTGCTCGTATGAAGCTTTTTGCGGCGGTTCAGAATAAAGCCGGCAATCGCGGCAAAAATCATAAGCGCGCCCGCGCCCGCCATAATGCGGAAACTCCAGAACGTCGTTTTAACAGGCGGGATATAGTCGCCTTTTCCGTACGTTTTTTCGTATTCTTTTTGAAGTGTTTTCATCCCTTTCACACTGCCGCTGAACTTCTGGTAAGCCAAGTAGCTGAGTGCGTAAGGAATTGAAATTTCTGATGTGTTTTTTTCTTTATTCGTATCAATATTCGCAAAAGCCGTCCACGCGGCAGGATCACCGCTGTCATCCCAAAGCGCTTCACTGGCAGCCATTTTCATCGGCTGCGATTCCATTAAATGCTCAGCCTGCATATGTCCGCTGAACGCAACGCCGATACCGGCGATCAGACCGACAATCATCGAAAGCTTGAAAGATTTATGGAAGAAAGGCACTTCTTTTTTCTTCAATAATTTAAATGCGCTGACACCGGCGATAAAGAAAGCACCCGTCGCAAGCGCCCCGAAAATGACGTGAGGGAATTCAACCCAAAGCTGAGGGTTTGTCAAAAGCGCCCCGAAATCATTCATTTCCGCGCGGCCGTTTTTAATCGCAAAGCCGACCGGCTCCTGCATGAATGAGTTCGCCGTCAAAATCCAGAAAGATGACATAATCGTTCCGAAGGACACAAGCCAAATGCAAAGCAAATGCACTTTTTTAGATAAACGGTCCCAGCCGAAAATCCATAATCCGATAAAAATAGACTCCATAAAAAACGCCAAAAGCGCTTCAACCGCAAGCGGAGCTCCAAATACGTCTCCGACAAAACGGGAATAATCAGACCAGTTCAGACCGAACTGGAATTCCTGAAGAATCCCTGTGACGACGCCGACAGCAAAGTTAATTAAAAAGAGATGCCCCCAAAATTTAGCCATTTTGAGATAGGTCTCTTGTTTTTTGACAACATAAAGCGTCTCCATCAAAGCAACCATAAACACAAGCCCGATAGACAAAGGCACAAACAAGAAGTGAAACAATGTTGTAGATGCAAATTGAATGCGGGCTAATACCAACTCACTCATGATGTTTTTCCTCCAATCTGGTAAATTGCTCAACATTTCACAAACATAACGAGATCATTGCTCGGTATTTCACAAAAAATGATATATTTGCTCAATGTTTCACAAATTCGTCAAAACTATTGAAATATCAGCCTGTACACCCTGGGGGGCAACGGCTGTCATAGAAATGATTCAATATCATTACTTTACAACGATTCAGCCTAAAAAAAAAGATCAATATACCTAAAATCAGGCTGAAATTGTGACCGATTATTGTCGGATTTGTAGAGATTTTATGTCAGCGCCTAGGATATTTGTCCCTTTGATATCGTACCTCTTTTTTATTCGTGTGGCGAACAAAATGCTTTTCTCGGCGAAAAAGCCCGCCAAATCGCCATTTTGAGAAAGAAAATGTGAAGTAAGCATGTCCTCTAGTAAATTCATAATATATGAACAATTTAAATTTTTTAGTATACTTTAAATGGGGATATTTTTTCACTACATAACGACTGGGGGAACAAGCATGGGAGAACTTCAACCAAAATTGCAAACGGATTCAATCCAAAAACAGGAACGGACTGATAACTGGTTTGCCAGAGCAATGAATATAAGAATCGGCATTATTCCTCTTCCTATCTATATCCTGCTTTTCTTGCTTATTACGGTGTTTGTCATGAGCCGTGATGTAAAAAGCGACATTCTGACATCAATTGCCGTCATGAGTTTTTTCGGATTTACCTTCGGCCAGATCGGAAAATCCATTCCGATCGTGCGTTCCATCGGCGGTCCTGCGATTCTCGCAACCTTTATTCCATCCGCTGTCGTCTACTACCACCTGCTTCCGAAAGACATTATTACTTCAACAACAGAATTCACGGAAAGCTCCAACTTTCTCTATCTATTTATTGCCGGTATCGTCGTCGGCAGTATTCTCGGGATGAAAAGAGAGACGCTCGTCAAAGCTTTCGTCAAGATTTTTATTCCGCTGATCGCCGGCTCGATCGCGGCCGCCATCGTCGGCTTATGCGTCGGGACGCTGCTCGGGCTCGGCTTTCAGCACACGCTGCTTTATATTGTCGTTCCGATTATGGCGGGGGGTGTCGGTGAAGGCGCGATTCCTTTATCCATCGGCTACTCCGATATTATGCCGATGTCCCAGGGAGACGCCTTTGCGCTTGTGCTGCCGTCCATCATGCTCGGCAGCCTGTGCGCCATTATGTTATCGGGTTTGCTGAATGTCATCGGGAAACGCAAACCGGAATGGACGGGCAACGGGAAGGTTGATAAGTCTGATCATTCCGCTCCCGCATTGGAACAGCCGGCCAATGATAAAACGTTTGATTTGTCCTTTTTCGCTTCGGGCGGTATTTTAGCGGTTTCCCTCTATTTGGTCGGCATGCTGGCGCATGATTTCTTTCAGCTTCCGGCTCCTGTCGTGATGCTCGTCCTTGCCGTTCTCATTAAGCTGTTCAGGCTGGCGCCGGCTTCGATTGAAAACGGAGCCTTCGGCGTCTCGCGCTTTTTCTCGACAGCCGTGACCTATCCGCTCTTATTTGCGATCGGCGTTTCAATGACACCGTGGGACAAGCTGATTGCGGCGTTTACGATCAGCAACATCATTACCATTTTATCAATCGTCGTCACGATGATGGCCGTCGGTTTTCTGACCGGAAAATGGCTGAATCTGTACCCGATTGAGACGGCGATTATTAATGCCTGCCATTCCGGCCAGGGCGGCACCGGCGACGTCGCGATCTTGAGCGCCGCTGAACGGCTTGAGCTTATGCCGTTCGCCCAAGTGTCGACCAGGATCGGCGGAGCGATTACCGTGAGCGTCACCCTTCTGCTGCTTCATCAATTCTATTAAACTGAAAAAAGCCTCCGCATGATGCGGAGGCTCTGTTATTTCATCACATTTTGAATATAAGAGCCGAATGCCGCGCCGGACATGCCCGGCGACACACGGACGCGGTGAAGCCCGTAAAGCCCCTGATCTCTTGACGCCGCTCCCGGCTCCGTCGTGACCGCCATACGGTAGCCTGACGCGGCGGCGGCTTTTAATGTTTCCTTATTATATCGTCCGACAGGGTAGCTGATCATAGACGTCCGCTGTCCGAACATTTGATCAAATAAACGCTTAGAGTCCTTCATTTCACGTCGCTGCTGCTGCGGTGTGAGCCCGTTCAATTCGAGATGGTTCATCGTATGGCTCTGAATGGAAATGCCGTGGGCGGCCATCTCCTTCATCTGCTTCTCAGTCAGATGATTCTTATGCCCGATAAAGTTTCCGATCATAAAGATTGTCGCTTTCATCTTGTATTTCTTTAAAATGGGATAGGCCGCTTTCACATTGTCGGTATAGCCGTCATCAAATGTGATCAGAACACATTTTTCACGCGGCTCCTTATCCTCCGTCAGCATCAGATAGGCCTCTTCAGGAGTCATCGTATAATAGCCGTGATCATGAAGCCACTTCATATGCTGCCGGAATTCTTCCTTCGGCACACGCAGGCTGTTTCCCTCTGAAATGCTGTGGTACATCAGAATCGGCAGTCTTGCCGTTCCTTTCGTTTGAACCCAGGCGGACGTATCCGGCTGCTTTTTGATTTGGCGCTTTACAGATTTTTTATCGTGGTGCGCTTCTGCCTTCGGAATGCTTTGTTCGGCGCTTGCCTCATGGCCCGAGCAGGCGGCAAGCGTAAACACGGCAGCCAAAAGGCACATGCACATGATTATGCGTTTCATCGTTTTCCTGCTTTCTGTCTTCTATTTACTTTTTATATCGGTTATGCGTCATAAATTGTTACATCAAAAAAGCCGGACATCCAGCTGTCCGGCTTTGCGTTATGAGCGGATTCTGATTTCTGTTTCACTGTCAAAAAAGTGAGCCTTATTCATGTCGAAAGCGACGGTCAATTCCTCACCGGCATGAATGTCATGGCGGGCGTCAATCCGGGCGATAAAATCCTGATCCCCGATCCGGGAATAAACCATAATTTCCGACCCGAGCAATTCCGCGACATTGATTTTAGCTGTGATGGATGAATTCTTATAGGATTCTACCACAATCAGCTCGTCATGTATGTCTTCCGGGCGGATGCCGAAGATAACATCTTTGCCGGCATACCCTTTTTCCCGGAGCATTTTCATTTTCCCTTCCGGCACGCCGAGAGCGGCCGAACCGATCTGAATGGCGCCGTCCGTCAGCTTTCCTTTGAAAAAGTTCATCGCCGGGGAGCCGATAAACCCGCCGACAAATACGTTTTCGGGATGTTCATACACGTCTTTCGGGGTGCCGATCTGCTGAATTTTTCCGTCCTTCATGACTACGATGCGTGTCGCCATCGTCAGTGCTTCTGTTTGGTCGTGCGTCACATAGATTGTGGTTGTTTGCAGCCTTTGATGCAGCTTAATAATTTCTGCCCGCATCTGCACCCGAAGCTTTGCGTCCAGATTTGACAGTGGCTCATCCATTAAGAACACTTTGGCGTCCCTGACAATCGCCCGGCCTAATGCAACCCGCTGCCGCTGCCCGCCGGAGAGCGCCTTCGGTTTGCGGTGCAGATACTCTGTGAGCCCCAGCATTTTTGCCGCTTCTTCGACCCGTTTTTTAATCTCCGGTTTCGGCATCTTCCTCAGCTTCAGACCGAAAGCGATATTATCATAGACCGTCATGTGCGGATATAACGCATAGTTTTGAAACACCATGGCGATATCCCTGTCTTTAGGAGCGATGTCATTCACTCTCGTGTCACCGATATAGAAATCGCCCTTTGTAATGTCTTCCAGCCCGGCAACCATCCTCAATGTTGTCGACTTGCCGCACCCCGACGGACCGACAAACACGATAAACTCTTTATCTTTAATATGAAGGTTAAAATCATCGACAGCCGCCTCTTTTTGATCGTAATACTTATAAATATGCTCCAGCCGAAGTTCCGCCATGTCATCTCCCCCTTTTTTTGCAAACGCTTTCTTAAATAGGATTGTAACAGCGTCAGACGGCGGCGGATATAGGCAATGTTCATAAAAAAAGTCCGCTGCCTTCGTGCACATTTCCCATTTAATGTGATTTTTCATACTGCAGACAAATGAAATAAGCCAGCAGGGCGCCCTGATATGTCTTAATATCAATACCCGAGCGTTCCGCAAATTTATCAATCCGATATTGAAGACTGTTGCGGTGCAAATGCAGTTTTTTCGATGTGAGCGACATGTTCGAGTTATGTTCAATAAAAGTCTGAATCGTATGCTTCAGCTCCGGTTCTTTCTGAAACAGCAGCGCCGCTTCTTCGTGAAGCAAGGCTGAGAGCTTTTCTCTGCTTTCTTCCATGAGCAAGGCCGGAAATACCGTTTCCGCGGTCAGCGTGCTCAGCTGCGGGAGATAACGCCGGCCAATCTGACAATATTGCTGTTCTCTCCGATAATGAAGACGCAGACGTTCTCCCGCGCCATAATACCTTCCGATGAAAAAACGGACACTGAAATAAAAATCGCCTTCGAGAATCTTCACAAAAGATGCGATGTCATCCGAATCGGGCGCTTCCAGCTTTTCTTCCTCCACAATCACGCCTTGATCCCTTCCCGTCCGGACAACTATATATGAAACCGGCCAGAAATGGCGCAGCGCTTCCGTAAATGCCCCCCAGTCCCGTTCTCCCAATAAGTCATAATGGATAAAACGGACACGCGGCTCCTTGACATCAGGCACCGGGCCTTCTTCCAGCAGAAAACGCCGCCACCTCTTTGCTGCCGCCGTCTCCGGAAAAAAATCGCCTTTTTCTTCAGCGGGCGTCAAAAATGATTCCAGAAGCAGTTTCTCCTTCGGGGTGATATCCTCCTTCGGAATGGCGACATAGCCCCGCCTTTTTTCATCATAAAAGCAAAAGACATCCTCCGCCGTACAGCACGTATCAGACAACACAGCCCTTGGGTAAATTGCCAATAACGGGTTCATATGCGCTCCTCTCTATCTCTCTATCATATTTTCAGTATAAAACGTCCGGCCGATTGTATCCACTTCGTTTTAAGAAACAGCTTTCAGGCTATTTCCCGGGAAACGGATCATCTGCCGGCATAAGAAAAAAACCCTCCGCGCCGGCAGAGGGATTCTTTTTATTTAGAGATATCGACGAAGCCTTCGCCAAAGACGTCACGCACATCATGAACAATGACAAACGCTTTTGTATCACAGCTTTTAATAATTTTTTTGAGCATGGAAAGCTCTTGTTTCTGGATGACGATATATAAAATCTCCTTCGACTGCCCCGTGTAATTTCCTTTACCCGACAGCAGCGTAACCCCTCTGTCCATAAGCGTGTTGACCTGTTCAGCGATTTCGTGCTTATGCTCAGATATAATCGTCACCGCTTTTTTCGTATTCAGGCCTTCAATGATAAAGTCCATCACCTTCGTTCCGATGTACAGCATGACAATGGTAAACATCATTTTTTCCGCACCGATGATGAAATAAGAACTGAAGACGACAATCAGATCAAAGAACAAAAGCGCATAACTGATATTCCAATCGAGATATTTGTTCGCAATCCTCGCCAAAATGGCAGAACCCGCAGTCGTGCCTCCGACTCGAATAATGATCCCGATTCCGACACCGGCAAACACACCCGCAAAAATAGTATTAATAATGAGTTCATGTGAAGGCGAGTGCCAATCATGCGTCAGATGCAGAAACAGTGAGTTGGCGACAACGGTAATGATCGTATAAAGCGTTGTTTTTCCGTCTAAAAATTTATATCCGATAATCAATAAGATCCCGTTCAAAATGATATTCGTCACCCCGGGCGACCATTCAAACACATAGTACAAGATCAGGGTGATTCCCGTTACCCCGCCCTCTCCAAGATCATTCGGAATGGCGAATAAATTAACAGCCAAAGCAAAGATAAAAGCTCCAATAATCAGCATCAGCACATCCAGCAATCTCTTTTTCATCCCAGACACTCCTTTTTTATAAAATCAAAAAAGCCCGGGAGAGCACTCTTCATCAAAAGAGCAGAAACTCCCGGGCTTTTATCCCAACGTGTCACAGCAGGAACCTGCTGTGTGTTTTCTCTCGGTCCAGACCAATTCAGCATTGCGGAACCCTAGAAAACCACTGTTTTTTATGTTCAGTTTTTGTATATCTTTCAAGATTATACGGGAAATCACGAACATGTTCAACCACTCTTTTTTCAATAAACCTATAAAAAATTCGAACGATCTGCCGATACTAAAAAAGGCCTTTAAAATACATGACTAAAAAACCATCAAAATACTTTTTTTCTCAAAATATTATTGACTATAGGTTATTTTACAGGCATTATAGTATGTAGTTTTTAAGAAATAGTTTACATAGGAGGAAATATTATGGCAGGCAACCTGGTGTCTTGTAAGGCATGCGGCAAAGAAATCGCTAAAGGCGTTAAAAAATGCCCAAACTGCGGTAAAGATCAGAGAAACTTTTTTATGAGACATAAAATTATCACATTGCTTCTGGCGGTAGTGGTTATTATCATTCTCGTAAACATCGGCGGCGGCGGCGGATCTTCATCATCTAAAACCGCGTCTTCAAAAGCTGCGGAATCCAAGGAAAAACTGTATAACATCGGTGACACTGTTAAGACTGAGAAAACTGAAGTTACTGTTACCAAAGTGGAAAAAAGAGATTCAGTAGGCTCTCAATTTGTCGAGAAAAAAGCGTCTGACGGCGGCGTTATCGTAGCTGTTCAATACACAGTTAAAAATGTTTCAAACAAGCCGTTAAGCTCTTTCTCCATTCCAAGAGCGAAATTAGTAGATTCTAAAGGAACATCCTATGATTCAGATATTGATGCTTCTTCAAGCTATGCAACAGAAACAAAAGTAGACAACAGTAAAATTTTAAGTGACTTGAACCCGAACATTAAAGTTACTGACGTAAAAGCTTTTGAAGTTGATAAAAACGCATACTCTAAAGGCACTTGGAAATTAAAGTTCAGCAACGATGTTGAAGTGAAAATTAAATAATGACCGTAATAAAAGAGACCTTCACCATTTGAAGGTCTCTTTCTTTTACACCTTTTGGTACCCGTTCACATTGGAGGACTGCCACTTCCAAGAGTCGGCGCACATTTCTTCAAGCCCGCGCTTTGCTTCCCAGCCTAATTCAGCCTTCGCTTTTGCCGGGTCTGCGAAGCATGCGGCGATGTCTCCCGGGCGCCGGGCGGCAAAACGGTACGGCACTTCTTTTCCTGATACTTTTTCAAACGCTTTGACCATCTCAAGAACGCTGTAGCCTCTTCCCGTGCCGAGATTATAGGCATCCGCGCCTGTTGTGTTCAGCACCTTCTCAAGCGCTCTGACGTGGCCCTCGGCAAGATCAACGACATGGATGTAATCCCGCACGCCGGTGCCGTCCTTTGTCGGATAATCATTGCCGAACACCTGCAATTGCTCAAGCTTGCCGACAGCGACTTGGGCGACGTACGGCATTAAATTATTCGGGATGCCGTTCGGGTCTTCTCCGATCCGGCCGCTCGGGTGCGCGCCGAACGGATTAAAGTAGCGGAGCAGCGCAATGCTCCATTCAGAGTCCGCTTTATGCAGATCGCGTAAAATCTGTTCCAGCATCAGCTTTGTCTGCCCGTAAGGATTGGTCGCGCTTAATGGAAAATCCTCAGTGATCGGCGTTGTTTCCGGAACGCCGTAAACCGTCGCTGAAGAACTGAAGACGATTTTTTTCACACCGTGTGCCTGCATGGCTTCACATAAAATAAACGTCCCCGTCAGATTATTATGATAATAACGGAGCGGAACAGCCACAGACTCACCGACCGCTTTTAATCCCGCAAAATGAATGACGGCTTCAATCTCATTTTCAGCAAACACCCGGTGAACGGCATCACGGTCAAGGAGATCCGCTTCATAAAACACAAGCCCTTTTCCGGTAATGTCTTTCACACGCTCCAATGCTTCCGGTGAACTATTTGACAGATTATCCAGAACCACGATGTCATAGCCGCCGTTTAACAGCTCGACACATGTGTGGCTTCCGATATAACCCGCTCCGCCTGTCACTAAAATCGCCATGAAGAAAGCCTCCTCTATTGAATGAATTGACCATATTATATCGGTTTTTTCTTTCTCAAACATCCATTTCCAAAAAGTTTAATCGTTTAGTCATCGTTTCTTCATAATTTGTTTTCATTCGCGTAAAACAGAGAGCCCTCGATTCAAACGGGTTGTGAAATAGAAATCCCTCCCCCGCGCATGGTAAGATAAGACAAAGGAGATGACGGTATGAAAAATGAAATCATTGAACGCTTTACCTCTTACGTAAAAGTCGATACACAGTCTGACGAAAACAATGAAAACTGCCCTTCAACCCCCGGCCAGCTGACATTGGCCAACATGCTGGCAGATGAATTAAAGTCGATCGGCATGACAGAAATCACAGTCGATGACAATGGGTACGTCATGGCGACTCTGCCGGCGAATACGGATAAAGACGTGCCGACTGTCGGTTTTCTGGCTCACGTGGACACCGCGACCGATTTTACCGGAAAAAATGTGAATCCTCAGATTATTGAGAGCTACGACGGACATGATATCGTTTTGAATGACAAACTCAATGTCGTTCTGTCGCCTGAGCAATTCCCGGAGCTCTCCCGCTATAAAGGCCAGACGCTGATCACAACAGATGGCACGACGCTGCTCGGAGCCGACAACAAAGCGGGAATTGCCGAAATCATGACGGCAATGGCGTACTTGATCAAACATCCGGACATCAAACACGGAACGATCCGGGTCGCGTTCACGCCCGATGAAGAAATCGGCAGAGGCCCTCACAAATTCGATGTCGGCCGCTTCAACGCCGCATTCGCCTACACGATAGACGGAGGCCCCCTCGGCGAACTGCAATATGAAAGCTTTAACGCAGCCGCCGCAAAGCTGACTTGTTACGGAAAAAGCGTCCACCCGGGAACGGCGAAAAACAAAATGGTCAACGCTTCAAAAATCGCGATGGAATTTCATCACGCGCTGCCGAAAGAAGAAGCGCCGGAATATACGGAAGGGTATGAAGGCTTCTATCATTTACTTTCCATGAACGGAGACGTTTCTGAAGCCGCCCTGTCGTACATCATCAGAGACTTCGACAGAGACCGCTTTGCAGAACGAAAAGAATATATGCAGAAAACCGCCGATGCGCTGGCGGCCAAATACGGCAAGGAAAGCATCAAGCTTGAACTGCGTGATCAATATTACAACATGAGAGAAAAAATCGAACCGGTCAAAGAGATAGTCGATGTCGCCTATCAGGCCATGAAAAACCTCGATATCGAACCGATTATCGAACCGATCCGGGGCGGAACCGACGGATCACAGCTCTCTTACATGGGACTGCCGACACCGAACATTTTTACGGGCGGCCAAAACTTCCACGGAAAATATGAATACATTTCCGTCGATCATATGGAAAAGGCGGTAAACGTCATTGTTGAAATCGCCAGGCTCTTTGAAGAGCGCGCTTAAAACCAAAGCCCCCTGCTTTGGTTTTTTTCTTTCACATGAAACCTTTCCTTCTTTCTTTCCGTATATAAGGTATGAAATGGAAAGAAGGAGTGAAGACTATGGCAAGAGGGACTGTAGCGAAAGAATTGAAAAAAACCTTAAAAGACCCGCGTGTTCTGGAGACGAAATCAAACCCTTTTAAAAAGCTGCGGAAAATGTTCAAACGATTTTTTTAAGATAACATCTCGTTTTCTTTAAAAAAATAAAGAAAGCGCTGTCATTCCGCAGTCATCTGTTAGAAGCAGTTATTTTGCATATTATAAGGTTTTTTAGGGTACTGAATAACACAAGGCAAACGAAAACAACGAAGTGGTTAATTAGACTCTTACAAAAAATAGTGAAAAAGTTATATAAACGATCATCATTCATCAGCCGATACAATCTATAGAACCACAACAAGAGCAAATTTTCTTCAACCCATAGTCATTTTTACGGAAAATGACGTTATTTTTTAAAAAAGTGACAATTGTTTGAATACTTTTCGTTTGTTTTTTTGTACAATAATAATACCAAAACTTTTTTTGGGAGGTATGTAAAATGATGCTACTTATTTTTGCTGCTTTGACAGGGTATCTTGTTTTCTCTTTCAGTAAGGACAACCGCCGGAAAACGCCAAAGACAAGCCCGCTGGTGACAGCTGCCGACACGAATAACATCATTGATTTAAATGCGATCCGTCAAAAACGCCGGATGCCGCTATCATAAAAACGACAGCTGCCGCAAAATCGGCAGCCTTTTTTTTATGCACCCGGCCGATATGAAACCATCCGCCTCCTTTTTTCGTACAACATAAAAAAGGAGTTTTTTTATGTACCATTTTTATATCAAAGAGCGGATGTTTACGTTTAAGAATCGTTTTCAAGTGTTTCTTGAAAGCGGGAAAGAAGTCTACAATGTTGAAGGAAAGCTGTTTTCATTCGGTGATGAACTGAAGCTGACTGATTTGGACGGCCGCACGCTCGCCAGCGTCAATCAGAAACTAATGTCGCTCGTTCCCCGTTACGAGATTTCCGTCAGCGGCAAACCCGTCTGCCAAGTCATCAAGAAAGTCACGTTATTCAAACCGAAATTTGAAATTTCCGGACTCGGCTGGGATCTTACCGGCGATGTGTGGGGCCGGAATTTTCAAGTGACAGACGGAAAATCAAACCGGATGACCGTCACCAAATCATGGATGAGCTGGGGCGATTCCTATCATTTGCAGATTGAAAAGGAAGAGGATATCGTTCTTTGTCTCGCGATCGCCATCGTGATAGATATGATTCTATTTGAGGGTGACAAATAAAAATATTTATCGAAATATATTGACAATATAAGATAATATACTAAGATTAAGAGTATTACAGTTTATTCTGAAAAATAGCATATTTCCTTATCAAGAGAGGTGGAGGGACTGGCCCTATGATACCCGGCAACCGCTGTTCAGCAGAATGGTGCTAAATCCTGAAGATAAGGTTGAGATTTGCGGACGCAAGCTCTTCCCTATCCGAGGGAAGAGCTTTTTATATTTCATCAGGAAAGAAGGAATCGTTCATGTCACAGCAAAACACAGAACAACCATTGCATACGCTTCTAAGAAAAAACCCGCCGTTTCGCGCGGATCAGGTCGGAAGCCTGCTGCGGCCGGCGGCTGTGAAGCAAGCCCGCCTGCAAAGAGCGGCGGGTGAGATTTCGGCAGAACAGCTGCTCGAAATCGAAAACAGAGAAATCATCCGCAGTGTGGAAAAGCAGAAAGAAACCGGCCTCAATGTCGTGACTGACGGCGAATTCCGCCGTGCCTGGTGGCATTTTGATTTTCTCGAAAACTTAGACGGCGTCGAAGCATTTACGCCTGAAAGCGGCATTCAGTTTCACAACGTACAGACGAAAGCGCGCGGCATTAAAGTAACGGGAGATATTGATTTTTCTCAGCATCCGATGCTCGAAGATTATAAATTCCTGCACAGCATTGCCGGCGATGCTGTTCCGAAGATGACCATCCCAAGTCCGAATATGCTGTTTTTCCGCGGAAAATTGGAAAAAGCGTCCTACCAGAATGATTACAAACAATTTCAGCACGATGTGTCAAAGGCGTATAAAAAAGCGATTCAAGCTTTCTATGACGCCGGGTGCCGCTACCTTCAGCTCGATGACACCGCATGGGCCGTTTTCTTATCAGAAGCGGGGCTTCGTCAGATTGAAGCTTTCGGCACAACGCCGGATGAGCTGCGCAAGCTGTTTGCCGCTTCCATTAATGACGCCATCAAGGACCGCCCTGACGATCTGAAGGTTACGATGCATATCTGCCGCGGCAACTTCCAATCCACATGGACGGCTGAAGGCGGCTATGATGCAGCGGCTGAAACGATTTTTGACGGGCTTGATCTTGACGGATTGTTCCTGGAATATGATGATTCCCGCTCCGGCGGCTTTGAACCGCTCCGCTATGTCAAACGCTCTGATCTTCAGCTTGTGCTTGGATTGATTACGTCGAAACATGGCGAACTTGAAGACAAGGACGCGATTAAACGCCGGATTGAAGAAGCTTCACAATATGTCAGCCTGGATCAGCTTTGCCTCAGCCCGCAATGCGGATTCGCCTCCACTGAGGA
The DNA here is from genome assembly GCF_053470005.1 of Bacillus sp. N1(2025). Taxonomy (NCBI): domain Bacteria; kingdom Bacillati; phylum Bacillota; class Bacilli; order Caryophanales; family Bacillaceae; genus Bacillus; species Bacillus sp. N1(2025). Next base: position 201,280 of record NZ_JBLTJB010000002.1, on the reverse strand, counting down.
AGGAAACCTGATCACAGAAGAACAGCAATGGGCGAAACTGCGCCATGTCGTCAACATTGCCGGTGAAGTCTGGAAATAAAAAAAAGACACGCGTTTAGCGTGTCTTTTCCGTTTTACAGCGGACCGGTTCCGATTAAAATATCGATATCTATCGTGACAGCAGCCTCTTTCCGGCTGATAAACCGCCGGATGCTGTCATCAGTGCATTTCCATGTTAAGGGCGTCATTTTCACAAGCCGCTCGAGGTCAGGCTGCGATAAGGTCTTCGTGTAACACAGCCGTTTGCGCTCAAAGGTTTGAAAGCCCGCTTGGAATCGTCCGGCCGCAGAATCGGCGGTGTCATTCCGCCGAGGACTGTCTCCGAAGAAGAATTCCCTTACTTCCTTCAAATAATCACGCCGCGGCACCGCTTTAATGACTGTGCCGCCCTTTTTTAAAAGCCTGCTGCATTCCTTGTAATTCCAAGGTGATAAAACGGACATTACGACATCAAAACAGCTGTCGGCAAACGGCGCATCCGCCACATCAGCGACGGCAAAAACCATATGATTCCCGAAGGCCTTTGCGGCGTGCAGCACACCTTCTTTCGAGAGATCAATGCCGATTCCCGTCACGGAAAAAGCGTGCTGAAGCAATTTGCATACGGCGGCTAAATGAGAGCCTTCTCCGCACCCCGCATCCAATATCGCCGCCGGTTTATGCGGAGATTGCTTACGGCTGATGACGGCGGCGATCTCCTTTTGAACCGGCCCAAAAAATTCCCGGCTGTCAAAAAGCTCGCGTCTCGCTTCGAACAGCTGCCTGTCATAGCGGGTTTTGACCGATTTATTGAGGAAATTCACATATCCTTGTTTTGATATATCAAATGTGTGCCCCTGTCCGCAAATCAAGCTTTTGTATTGTGAGACCGCCATGGCCGATCGGCATAGCGGACACCTGAACACGGACTGGCATGATTGCAGTAATTCCGCGCGTTTTCTTTTTATAGACGTCAAAAAAACACCTCATTCATTCGTTATTCCGATGAAATGAAAAAGGCATAGACAAATAAACCTCGCCAAATTGGAAGTTTTAACCTATTTATCTATACCTCTCATTATCTGTAACGAATGAACTGAATGATCACGAAAATGACCCCTTTTCTGCCGTCTTTTGAAGGCTGTGCCCTCAGATCCATTTTATCAGCTGCATCCCGTCTTTACAATGAACCGGAACGGTTTTTGAGGGTATTTTAAACCTTTATTATCCAATTACTTATGAACATCCTTTATTTTCGTTATTTATAATATAAATTTATTATTTTGAAAATATCTAAAAAGGTTGATTTTCAAAAATTGAAACGATAAAATACTGCTATCTCATGTAATATCGTTATTCTTGTATATGATCAGTAATATGGTCTGATTGTTTCTACCTAGTGCCGTAAAAGACTAGACTACAAGAAAGTTTGCATAAATTTGAACGAGTGAAAAGCATATGACGCTGTCTATTCTTTTCTTTTGACTCTTATTTATCACACTTTCTGGCTTTCAGGAATTTGTGACGAATAAGAGCTTTTTTTATTTCCATAATACCCTTATAGGAGTTGCTCACATGTACTTTTTATTGAACATTGTCGGTCTCATTGTTGTCATGGCTGTTGTTTTCTTATGCTCTCCCAACAAGAAGAAGATTAAATGGCGTCCGATTGTCATGCTCCTCGTCTTTGAGTTTCTGATTACTTGGTTTATGTTAGGGACAAAAGTCGGCGGCTTTGTCATCGGGAAGATCGGCGCGTTCTTTACATGGCTGATTTCCTGCGCCAGTCAAGGGATTGCGTTCGCTTTTCCGTCTGTTATGGCCAATCCGACGGTTGATTTTTTCTTCAGCGCATTGCTGCCGATTATCTTCGTCGTGACCTTCTTTGATATGCTGTCGTATTTCGGTATTCTGCCGTGGCTCATTGATAAAATCGGCTGGCTGATTTCTAAAATATCCCGTCTGCCGAAGCTGGAGAGCTTTTTCTCCATCCAGATGATGTTTTTAGGAAATACGGAAGCTTTAGCCGTCATCCGCCAGCAGCTTGCCGCCGTCAGCAACAATCGGCTTCTGACATTCGGGCTGATGAGCATGAGCAGCATCAGCGGCTCGATCATCGGATCGTACTTGACGATGGTTCCGTCCACTTATGTGTTTACAGCCATCCCGCTGAATTGCTTAAACGCCCTTTTAATCGCCAATATGCTGAATCCCGTGGACGTTTCTAAAGAGGATGATATTATTTACGTTCCTTCAAAAGCGGAGAAAAAAGACTTCTTCTCCACAATCTCTAACAGTATGCTTGTCGGCATGAACATGGTCATTGTCATTTTAGCGATGGTGATCGGATATGTGGCGTTAACGGCCGCGTTAAACGGCGTACTCGGATTGTTCATGCACGGTTTGACCATTCAAAAGATTTTCTCATACATCTTCAGTCCGTTTGCCTTCCTTCTCGGATTAGGCGGACATGACGCGATGTATGTCGCACAGCTGATGGGCATCAAGCTCGCGACAAATGAATTTGTGGCAATGGCCGATCTGAAAGGGCAGCTGAATTCACTTCCGCCGCACACGATTGCCGTGGCTACGACATTCCTGACATCATTCGCAAACTTCAGCACCATCGGCATGATCTACGGATCTTATCAATCTCTGCTTGATGGTGAAAAATCAGCCATCATCGGAAAAAACGTCTGGAAGCTGCTTGTCAGCGGAATTGCCGTTTCCTTATTGAGCGCGGCGATTGTCGGATTGTTTGTCTGGTAATAGAAAAAAAGCGATACCGCTCCGTTTTGGAGTGATATCGCTTTTTTTTATTGATAGACGGATGCAGGTACGAAAACGTCCCGGATTCCTGCCGCGTACGGTCCGAGATCATATTGTCCGAACACAACGGCAATGCCGTTTTTCGTAAAGAAGAAAGGTCTTTCGTTATTCAGGATGATCTCCTGTTTTTTAACGTCCTGGTCAAACAGATCGTCATGTTTCTTGATGTAGCCGTAAAGATAGTCTCTCGTTTTGTTAGCTTTCGTTTTTGTATTCAGCACATTATCGAGTGTGACCCGTTTTTTTGCGGCCAGGTCGTAATTAAAGGTCTGAACGGATGTCAGCCCGTGTGCGCCGCCTGTGTAACTATAGTCTTCCGTCTGAATGCTGAGCTTGCCGTCTTGATTATACTTCACCTTGAAATCTGCCTGGTATTCCGCTTTGTAGCCTTGTTTCTCACCGTCTTTTTTGTTTTTCACATATTCTTTGTACGATTGTTCAATATAGCGCTTGAAGTCCTGATTGATTTTCTTTTCAAAAGATGCGTTTCCCGTATTTGTGACCTCGGGGTATGTCAGCTGCTTTACATGCTTATACGTATGGCTTTTGACAACGGGCTTTGCGGTTTGCGCGGCCTCAGCTGAAGGCGCGAAACCTCCGAACGGCGCGGCTGTCAGCACTGTTAAGAGCACGGCCGCCATCATTTTGAATGCCTTTTTCATCACAACTCCTCCTTTTCATTACCGTTCCCTTTTTGAAAACGGGTTACACTCTATAGACAGCGCGGATCAGCAAATTGTTTCTGGGCCTTCTTTCACATTTTCTCCATGAAAAAAAGAGACATGGAAAATCCACGCCTCTTTTACCGTGAAGGTCTTTGCGCAATGGCTTCATAAACGGCTTCCGCCAAATCGGAGTTGCCGAACATCTCCAAAACGCCGATAACGGTTTGATCAGGAATCGGTTCTGATTCCTCCTTCGGCACGACAAGTTCTTCAGCCGTTTTTCGCAGCTCTTCGTTTAAAGGCTGTCCGGGGTAAGCCTTGCTGTAAATGGCCATCGGATCAAGGTCATGATTGACGCACCATTGGGCAAACACCAAAATCATCATGTTTTCGTCACGCCGGTAATATTCTTCGAGTTGTTTTTCGGTAAACGGCTTCACTATTATTCGCTCCTCCAGAAAATCTACCCCTAAGATACACAAACAAAGAGCGGAAGTAAACCAAAGATCATTTCACCAGCAGTCAGAACCCTTTAAATAATGCAATGCCCTGACTCTCTAAAACTGTTGTCTGAATGTCCCGGACAGCGGAAGGTACGGATTTGCACGGAAGCCATTTTCGTTTTCTCCAAATATTAATGCTTCGTTCAGATATTTCACTTTCACAAGAAAAAAGCGCCCCCCTCATAAAAGGCGCTTTTTCATTCTTATATGTTTCTGTCCCAATGCCGATGCTCAGCCACGGCTTTCAGAAATTGTTCGCAGTTTCCGTCCGGAACAAGGCCGGGGCCGTTTTCGGTTCCGGCGGCGAGGGCGAGAAGTTCTTTTCCTTCACCGGAGGCGCCGATCGCTTTGTAATGGCTGAAGGCTTCGTTAACGAAGTCTCTGGCCGATTTTTGGGCTTTGAGGCTGTCTGTGCTTTGTTTTCCGCCCGGAATGAAAACAGCGTCGTACAGGACGGAATCCGCTGTCAGGAAAGTGGCTGACGCTTCCAGCTTCGTACCGTTTTCTCCCTTGACGGTTCCCAGCGCGGGGCTGATGATATCGGCTCTGACTCCCGCCTGTTTGCATGCGTCAAGCACTTGTTTGACTTTCTCATCAGAAAACCCGTGGTCGGTTAAAACCGCAACCTGCCTTGTCGCTGCCGTCTTCACCGTGTTTTCCTGGCTTAAGGCAGGGGAAGTGAACGTTTCATCAGATTCACGGTCCTTCGGCGGCGGGTTCACGCCGATTCCTTTCGCAACACGCTCGGCAAGCCCGGCGTCGACATGACTGAAGACATCAACCACCTGCTGCTGCACATCCTTGCTGTTCACTTTTCCGACTTCAAAACAGAACGCGGAGATGATATGTTCTTTCTCAGCGGGAGACATACTGTTCCAGAACATCTTGGCCTGAGAAAAATAGTCATTGAAGCTCTCACTGCGCTGGCGGATTTTTCTGCCTTCTACTTTTTCCTGGTAATGAACGTATCCGCCTTCTTCTTCTGAGGCCGGCGACGGATCATTGTTCTGCAGGGAATTTTTATGATAGGCGACGGGACCCTTATTAATCGTCATCCGGTGGTAGCCGTCGTATTGGTTGTTATGGAACGGGCAGACCGGCCGGTTGATCGGAATCTCGTGAAAATTCGGCCCGCCAAGACGGATGAGCTGTGTATCTGTATAAGAGAAAAGCCGGCCTTGAAGAAGCGGATCATTGGTGAAATCAATGCCCGGCACGACATTTCCCGGGTGAAAGGCAACCTGTTCCGTTTCCGCAAAGACATTGTCCTGATTGCGGTCAAGGGTCATTTTTCCGATCAGCTTGACGGGAACCAACTCCTCCGGCCACAGCTTCGTCGGATCAAGGATATCGAAATCGAATTTGAACTCGTCTTCTTCGTCTATCATCTGAACACCGAGCTCATACTCGACTTTGCCGCCGTTTTCAATCGTTTCCCACAGGTCGCGGCGGTTGAAATCGGGATCTTTCCCGGCAATTTTCTGCGCTTCATCCCATACGAGGGAATGAACGCCGAGCACGGGTTTCCAGTGGAATTTGACAAAGCGCGCTTTTCCTTTCTCGTTGACGAAACGGAACGTATGCACGCCGAAGCCCTCCATCATCCGATAGCTTCGCGGGATGCCGCGGTCAGACATCGTCCACATGACCATGTGCGCGGATTCAGGATTGTTTGCGACAAAATCCCAGAACGTATCATGAGCCGTCGCAGCCTGCGGCATTTCATTGTGCGGTTCCGGTTTTATGGCGTGAACGAGATCCGGGAATTTGATCGCGTCCTGAATGAAGAACACCGGAATATTGTTTCCGACGAGGTCATAGTTCCCTTCTTCAGTATAAAACTTCGTCGCAAATCCCCTGGCGTCACGGACGGTGTCGGCTGACCCCTTGGAGCCCGCCACTGTTGAGAAACGGACGAAAACAGGCGTTTTGACGGACGGGTCCTGCAAAAATTTCGCCCGTGTATATTCCGTCATCGGTTCGTACACCTGAAAATGCCCATGAACGCCGTACCCGCGCGCATGAACGACCCGTTCCGGAATCCGCTCGTGGTCAAAGTGCGTCATTTTTTCACGAAAATGAAAATCCTCCATCAGCGTGGGGCCGCGGACGCCCGCTTTTAAAGAATGCTCATCCTCAGACACGCGAAGCCCCTGATTGGTCGTCATTTTTTTGCCGCTGTTATCAGACCGGTACTGCTCCAGCTGTTCGTCCTTTGAGTGTTCATTTACTCGTTTGTTTTGATCATCACTCATGTCAGTTCCCCCTTTTAAAACGAAACATTCTACAGCACATTTACCCGCGGCGTTCTTCATATAAACTGCTGATCCGCTCATTAGGATTTTAGGTCTGTATTTACATATGCGGTCATACACATTTTGAAATAAGCCATTTTCACAGAAATAAATCGTGAAAGCGCTTACTAATACAGCTGTTGAACAGGGGAGGTCATATCGTGCTTGCCATACTCGGTTTTGTGATGATGATTGTCTTTATGTATCTTATTATGTCTAACCGGCTTTCCGCTCTTATTGCTTTGATTGTCGTTCCTGTTGTGTTTGCCCTGATCAGCGGATTTGGCAAAGATCTCGGCGAGATGATGATTCAAGGCGTTACAGACCTCGCTCCTACCGGGATCATGCTGTTATTCGCCATCCTGTATTTCGGCATTATGATTGACTCAGGTCTGTTTGATCCCCTCATTGCCAAAATCCTATCGCTTGTCAAAGGGGACCCGTTAAAAATCGCCATCGGCACAGCGGTTCTGACGATGACCATTTCGCTGGACGGAGATGGGACAACAACGTATATGATTACGATTGCGGCAATGCTGCCCCTTTACAAACGGCTCGGCATGAACCGTTTGGTGCTGGCGGGGATTGCGATGCTCGGTTCGGGAGTCATGAATATTATTCCGTGGGGCGGGCCGACGGCGAGGGTTTTAGCTTCCTTGAAATTGGACACGTCAGAAGTTTTTACGCCGCTGATTCCCGCTATGATCGCCGGCGTTCTCTGGGTGATCGCCGTTGCTTATCTCCTCGGAAAAAAAGAACGGAAGCGGCTCGGCATCATTTCGATTGAACATGCACCGTCTTCTGATCCGGAGGCGACGCCGCTCAAGCGTCCGGCTCTCCAATGGTTCAACCTGCTGCTGACTGTCGCCCTGATGGCCGCGCTGATCACCAGCCTGCTGCCAATCCCTGTTCTTTTTATGATCGCGTTCGCCATCGCCTTGATGGTCAACTATCCAAATGTCAAAGAGCAGCAGAAACGGATCTCAGCGCATGCGGGTAATGCGTTAAACGTTGTCTCAATGGTGTTTGCTGCGGGCATATTCACAGGCATTCTCTCCGGCACAAAAATGGTCGATGCGATGGCGCATTCTCTCGTTTCCCTCATCCCTGATGCAATGGGCCCGCATCTGCCGTTGATCACTGCGATTGCCAGCATGCCTTTCACCTTTTTCATGTCGAATGACGCCTTTTACTTCGGTGTCCTTCCCATCATTGCCGAAGCCGCTTCCGCTTACGGAATAGACGCCGCTGAAATCGGAAGAGCCTCCTTGCTGGGCCAGCCGGTGCATCTGCTCAGCCCGCTTGTACCATCCACCTATCTATTGGTCGGAATGGCGGGCGTCAGCTTTGGCGACCATCAAAAATTCACTATTAAATGGGCCGTGGGAACAACGATTGTGATGACGATTGCGGCGCTTTTGATTGGGATTATTTCGTTTTAATTAAAAAAGGATTTCCGTTTGCGGAAATCCTTTTCTGTACATTATTTTTTTGTATAGCGCACCCAGTCATAATGAGCGTATAGCGGATTTACACCATTGTAGGAACCGAGCCAGTCATCGACACCTATCCCATTCCACAAGTTCATCATGATCTTTCCCGGTGTTGTCGGGATTTGGCTTGTCGCAGTATGTTTTAATTGCCCATCGACATACCATTTAATAGAGTTTGGCTGCCAATCGAACGCATACGTATGATAGGCATTGGCCGCGTCAAATCCGAGATCCGCAACCTTCTCATGGTTTCCCGCGCCATTTGTATAATAATTAAATTGAACCTTTGTCGTGTCTTTTCCTAAAAATTCAATATCAATCTCATCCCAAGGAGTTCCATCCGTTGGACCTGTATAAGTGAAGAACGATGAAACGATCCCTGTGTTTTTAGCCGGTTTCATTCTGACTTCATAAAGTCCATAGCCATAGGTTTGAACGGAGCGGTTCTCCCCGCAGTCAAACTTGTTATAAGACGGGCTTGTCAGCGCCAAACGCATTTCACCTGATGACGTCATGGATACATTATTTGCACGCCACGTGCAGTTGAACATATCTCCATTGGAGTAACCATTTGCTTTTTGCCATAATCCGGAGTTATAGCTGTTAAAAGGTTCAAAAAACGATCCGCCTGTTTGAGCTGATGCAGTAGAAGTGATCGCACACAAACTCAAAAACAATCCAGTGACAAGAAGCAGCAGCACTCGTTTCATATGATAAAACATGTCGGCATTCCCCTTTCTTTGAAAGCGATTTCTTTATCAATCATACATGATTCTGTTAAAAGGGGACATCGGTCAGAATAATGATAATAATGAATCTTAAAAAAACCTAAATTACCATCAGCACAAACAGAAATGATCAGCGCTCATTGTAATTTAGGTTTTGCCTGCCTTAACCAAGTCATATGTGAATGTAAGACAAAATAAATACAAGGAAACTAAAATGGAATGCCCCGGCCCATGATGACCAATTCCTGATTGCCTTCTTTGAGCACACTGACGACATTATTACTAATGACTTTCGCAATCTTCAATTCTGTCTACCTCCCGCCTGACCATTTACCTGCTACACCTTTGAACTAGTTCAATATCTCCAGGTCAATCAGAAAACGCCGTTCAGAAATCTTTGTCCAACGATGAGGCAGCGGCGCATATAATGCAGAGAACCGGTTTTTGGGAAGGAGCGTGTGTGATGAAACGGTTTTCGAAAGAAGAAAGCAGCTGGATGCTGTATGATTGGGCCAATTCAGCTTATTCGGTCATTATTATGACGGCGGTGTTCCCCTTGTTTTTTAAAGCCGCGGCAGCGGAAAACGGTGTCAGCGCGGCTGATTCCACCGCTTATTTGGGCTATACGATTGCCGCCGCGACTTTTATTTTGGCGATGCTCGGCCCCGTCTTAGGAACGATTGCCGACTACAAAGGATGCAAGAAACGGTTTTTTGCCTTCTTTTTTCTGATCGGTGTGGCGGGCACCGCCGCGCTGGCTTTGATTCCCGGCGAATCTTGGATGCTGTTATTAATTTGTTATACGATTTCCACGATCGGCTTTGCCGGGTCTAATGTGTTTTATGATGCGTTTCTCGTTGATGTGGCCGCAAAGGAGCGGATGAATATGGTGTCCGCCAGGGGATTTGGACTGGGCTATATCGGCAGCACAATCCCTTTTCTCCTCAGCATTGCCGTCATTCTTTCAGCACAAGCGGAGGTGATTCCGCTGTCCGCCCAGACTGCCGGCCGCATTGCCTTTTTGATTACGGCGGCATGGTGGGGGCTGTTTTCGATCCCGCTCCTTCTCCGCGTCCGCCAGCGCTATTATATCGAGAGGGAGCCGCGGCTTGTACTCAGCAGTTTTATACGGCTGGCCGGCACGCTGAAGCAGATCAGGAAGCATCGGGCGCTGTTTTTGTTTCTGCTCGCCTATTTCTTCTACATCGACGGGGTCGGCACCATCATTACGATGTCCACATCATACGGGGCTGACCTCGGCATCAGCGCGGCAAATCTGCTGATTGTTTTATTTGTCACACAGGTCGTCGCCGCGCCTTTTTCGATTTTGTACGGACGGCTGGCCGAACGGTTTAAAGGAAAAACGATGCTTTATGCCGGAATCGGCGTGTATATGATTGTCTGCACGTACGCTTATTTTATGGATTCCGCTTTTGATTTCTGGGTTTTGGCTATGCTTGTCGCCACTTCCCAAGGAGGTATTCAGGCGCTGAGCCGCTCTTACTTTGCCAAGCTTGTCCCCAAACAGAACGCCAATGAGTTTTTCGGCTTTTATAATATTTTCGGCAAGTTCGCTTCGATTATCGGCCCTCTTTTGATTGCCGTCACCGCCCAGCTGACCGGAAATTCGTCAGCCGCCGTGTTCAGCCTGATCATTTTGTTTGTAATCGGGATTGGCATCCTTGCGTTCGTCCCCGAGGAGACGGCGTAAAAAAAGCCTGCACGCGGCAGGCTTTCTTTTTTTATTTCTTGGCTTTATGGACTTTCAGTTTTTTGCCTTTGACCGTCGTATTTTTCATGATGTCAAGAACGTGCGGACCTTTGCCGTTCAGAATTTCGACGTACGATGCGTTGTCCAGAATCGTGATAATCCCGATATCATCAGCTGAAACGCCGTCGATTTTCGCAATCGTTCCGACAAAATCGACCGCTCTGAGTTTTTTCTTTTTCCCGCCGTTAAAGTACAGCTTCATGATGTCTTTGTTTAACTGTTCGCTTTTGTCTGTTTTGACATCGGGGCGGGCGTTCAGTTTTTCCGCAAAAGCCGCTTTCCGTTCCGCTGTTTCTTTCTCGGACGGCGCCTCCCGCTTCTGGATGCGGAAACCGATATATGTCTCAATGTCATTCAGAAACCGCGATTCAGACGGTGTCACAAACGTGACGGCCCGTCCGCGGTGTCCGGCGCGGCCCGTTCTGCCGGTGCGGTGCACATAGCTTTCTTTTTCAAGCGGAATATCATAATTGATGACGAGGCTGATGTTTTCAATATCAATTCCTCTGGCGGCAACGTCGGTCGCAATGAGATAGCGGAACTCGCCGCGCTTGAATTCATTCATGACGTCAAAGCGGTCTTCCTGCACCATTCCGCCGTGAATTTTATCGCAAGGGTAGCCCAGCCTGTCCAGCTCATCGGTTAACTGGATGACTCTTTCTTTTGTCCGGCAGAATATGATGCAGCTGTCCGGGTTTTCGGTGATCAGGACATCACGCAGCAAAGATGTTTTGTCCTCTTCTTCTGTTCTGGTGACAAAATGCTCAATGTCTTTTGTCGTCAGGCCTTCCGCTTTTACTTCAATCAATTCAGGGTCTTTCATATATGTGCGTCTCAGCTTCTCGACGTCATCCGGCAGCGTCGCTGAAAACAGCATGGTGACTCTGTTTTTCGGCAGATGCTGAATGATGGCTTCCACCTGTTCAATAAATCCCATATTCAGCATTTCATCCGCTTCGTCAATCACCACATACGCCAGCCGTTCAAGCGGCAGCGTCCCTTTCTCTATATGATCAAGCACACGCCCCGGCGTTCCGGCAACAACGTGGCTTTTTTGCTTCAGTTCGGTTTTCTGTTTGTCAAAAGAAGCTTTTCCGAAAACCGCCGTGGCTTTTATCCGTTTGAAACGGCCGATATTCGTGATATCTTCTTTAATCTGCGCCGCAAGCTCGCGGGTCGGCGTTAAAATCAGTGCCTGCGGTTTGTTTTCCTCCCATTCCGCAAGCTCACAGATCGGAATGCCGAAAGCCGCGGTTTTGCCGCTGCCCGTCTGCGATTTGACGACGAGGTCTTTTTTTTGCAGCGCGGCGGGGATGACGCGCCGCTGCACTTCAGTCGGCTCGGTGTATTGCAAGCCATTCAGCGCCCGTCGGATCTCGGGGCTGATCGCATATTCATTAAACTCATTCATGACTAAACTCCTTCTCTGTCCGGCTCCCCTCATTATACGCGAAATGCCGCCGCTTTACCCTGACGTTTTGCCGGGCCATTCGGGGGACTGCTTTTTCACTTGTTCTTTTTTAAAATTTTACAGATACCCCACTTGTAATACAAATCCATAATACAAGTAGATATTAAAGGTTATTTTAGAGAGAACAGGAACTTCTAACCTTTTATTCATATAAAAAAACCGCCGGCTGCCGGCGGTTTTTCGTATTATGGATAGCGGAGATTTGTATTTTGCGCTCCCGCGTAGGATTGGGCGAAGTTTTTGGCGTCCTGGGCTGAAAGCGTGCCGTAGCTGTAATTTGATCTCGGATTCCAGCTGGTGCGCGGTGATTTCGGGGCTTTGAGCGACGGGAATGAACCGGTGTCGGTGAATTGGGCGGTCCCGTAGTCGTCTATCATTCCGCCTTTTTCATTTCCGTTACCGAAATAGTTGGCTTCTGAGAAGACAGTCGCGTTTGTATGAATGGTGAATCCTAAATTGAAATTGGTCACATAGTTGTTTTTCGCGTGAAAATAGCCGTATCTCATCAGGCCCGGTGAACGCACATAGACGTTATTAAAATAGTTGTTGGTGATCGTCATATGCGGATAGCCGATATAATTGCGTCCTTCGTTATCATCATTCGGATAACCGAGAATCAGACCGTACAGATGGTCTGTGAATTTAGAGTTAGACAGCGTCACAAAATCCGCTTTGGCGCCGACATACAGAAGCTTTCCCAAATCGCTGCGGCTGTTCGGATTGTAGCTGTGTCCTTCAAACCACACGTGGTCAATCCAGTAATTCTGTCCGTTCGCTATGTACATCGGAATGTCGTTGTTGCCTGTAATGGCGGCACTATGGCTGATAATGAGATTTTTGAAAATCACATTGTTTGAGCCGGAGCCGGTGGTCAGATAGATGTTGGTCAGCCTGTGGCTGGTATAAGAGCCGACGATGGTTTTATTCGCGCCGACTGTCACAACGGCTTTACCCGGGGAAGAAATATCACTTGTGATGACGATGGTTTTGCGATCCGTTCCGCCCGCATTGTTTTTCAGATCATTGAGATTGCTGACGTAGACGACGGGGCCGCCTTGGCCTCCCGATACGGCGGATTTTGCTTTTCCGTTATGGTCCTTCGCATTTCCCGCAAATCCGGTAAGTCCCTGCATCACATCCGGATAAGCCGCTGCCGCTTCTGCCTGCTTTGATACGGAACATACGATGGCCAGACAAAGCGCAAAGCCGAGTGCAGCCAAGAAAGCGAGATGACGCGTCTTGTTTATCATGCCCTTCACTCCTTTAATCTCTTAAATTGTAAACACAAGAAGTATTATACAATTACTATCCTCTTTTTCCATGATCTGTTTGTCTGCTTTTTCGTTATGGCTGAATAGCCCCAAAATAAAAAAAGCAGCCGGTACGGCCGCCTATATACGGGTGCTGTCTGCCTGAGTTTCCGACGGCACGGCTTTTTGCTTTCGAATCAGGGACAGCGCCATTCCCGCAAAAATCAATACAATCCCCAAAGATTGATAAAGGTCGGGGCGAAATCCCGTAAATACGGTGTCAAGCACAATCGCCACCGCCGGATCAAGAAATACGATGATTGAAATAAACCGGGTGGATAAAAACCGCAAGCTGTCAAAAAAGAGCAAATACACAATTCCCGTATGAATGATGCCGGTCGACACAATCATGATCCAGTTCACATGCGACAAATCAGAAAAAGCGCCGAAACGGACGAACGGAAGAAGAATGATAACGCCCAATCCGGTCTGCAAACAGGTGACGGCGTATGGGCTGAGGCTGTTAATGCCTTTCCCGGCCAGTGTCGTAAAAGCATAAAAAAGGGCGGCCAGCACGGCCCAAATAATACCCGATCCCATCAGCTGAGAAAATGATGTACTTCCGTTGATACCGGAAATCAGGGCGGTGCCCAGAAAACAAATCACGATGGAAGTGACGGACACAATATGCAGTTTCTCCCGGTATATAAGGCTCCCTAGGAGAAGGACGAGAACCGGAGCCAGATGATAAACGGAAATCGCTATCGTCACTGATGTCTCCTCAAATGATTTAAATAAAAACACCCAGTTCAGCACGAGAAAAAATCCGCAGGCCAGTGTCTGCAGCACCTCACGCCGGTTCCATTGTTCGGTGCGGTACCGTCCCGAACCAAACCAGCAAACGCCCAGAAACAATGAGGCGCACAGACATCTCACAAAGACCAGTTCAATTGAAGGCACATTCGTATGTTCCGAGAAAAAGCCGATTGATCCGAAAATGACCATGGAAATGACCATTTTGATGACGGCATTTGATGTTTGTTCAGCTTGCATTGATTTGCTTCCCCCATATCATTGACTGTTTATTCAGACAAATACTAACAGCCATTTTACTTGATTCAGAGGAAGATTTCATCCTATTTTTCGAAAGACGGCGGTCTTTTCTCATTAAAAAAACCCCGCATCAGCAGGGTCTTCCGTTTAATGAACGATCAGTACAGGACAAGGAGACAATTGTGAGACCTTATGGCTCACGCTTCCGAGCATCATTTCTTTAAATCCGCTGATTCCGCGGCTTCCGACGACAATCAGATTGAAATGCTGTTCTTTCGCTATGTTTAAAATTTGATGCGCAGGTTCGCCTTGGACGTACAGGCTTTCCGCGTTTACTCCGCTTTCTGCCGCTTTCTGCTTGGCATCTTCCAGAATGGCCGCTCCTTTTTGCTCGACTTCATGTTTGATGTCTTCAATGAAGTTTTCCGGAACATAGACAATCCCTGTTAAGGCTGATGTGGAGACAACGGCTTCACGTCCCGCATAGAGAATGGTGAGTTCAGCCTGCTGTTCTTTCGCCAGATGGATCGCTGCGTCCAAAGCTTTGCTGCTCATGTCTGAACCGTCTACTGCTGCAAGAATTTTTTTAAACATATGAATCCCGCCTTTCTGCTTTTATTGTCCTCCTCTCTTTGCTGAATGTCAATTTTGCCGGCTTGCTCCGGAACATTGCGCTTACAGACTTTCTCCGTTTGTGGCGATGACGTCTTTATACCAAACCAAACTACCTCAGCGTTATTTTTTAAGCGCTTAATAAATAGGACTTTATTCTCTTCTTTTTTAGTATTACCTATTGGTAAGAGTAGTGATAAAATGGAATTATTGATATAAAAAAGGAGATTATGATGAGAAATCATAGAGGCTTCCATGAGGAAATTCAGCAACAACAAAAACTTTATCCAACATCACATCGCATTCAACCGGTCAGCCCAAAAGAATATGCAGAGGTTTTGACTTTACATACGGCAAAACAACTGAGCGAGACATTTCAAACACTTGTGGATCAAGATCAATATGAACAAGCGATTCAGCTGAGCGAGAAGGTTGCCTCTCAGCTTGGACAACATACGAATTTTTCATTACCACTTTCCACAGTGCTTTATAGTTTAAACGAAATGGAACTTCCTATTTCAGAGGAATTTTCTCTACATCGTCTGAAACTGCTAGGAAATCATCAAACTCATGATAACTTTTTCAAAGCATTAAAACACGAGATGTTAACGGCGGATCGGGTAGACTTTATGGTTAGTTTTACAAGGTGGTCTGGTGTTCAACTTTTGATCCCTCCGCTTCAGGAGCTTGCGAAAAGACATGTCCCTGTACGCATCATTACATCTACCTATATGGGTATTACAGAACCGAAGGCGTTAAGACATCTTCTTCAATTTGAAAATGTTGAGTTGAGAATTGTAAATGAATATAAAAAATCTTTCCATACGAAAGCATACTTATTTGAACGCTGTTCTGGACAGCATAGTGTCATTGTAGGATCTTCAAATCTATCACAAGCTGCACTTACGACCGGGTATGAGTTAAATGTTAGACTACCTGAAACCAGATATCTCCCCGTTTATCAACAAACAAAAGATTTGTTTGACACTATTTGGAATGAAAAGACACAGCCTGTTGACGAACAATTTTTACAAGCCTATGAGGAATTCCAAGCAGGAAGCCAAAAGGTAAGTGCTTCCTTTGCTGCTCAAAACTCTCTTTACAAAACGAAAATGTCCCCGAATGCCATGCAAAAGGAAGCGTTACGAAACCTTAAAAAAACAAGAAACGAAGGGGAGACAAAAGCAGTCATCATCGCCGCCACTGGAACCGGAAAAACATTTTTAGCAGCATTTGATTTTGAGCAATTTAAACCAAATAAATATCTTTTTCTTGCCCACCGGGAAGAGTTACTTACAAAAGCAATCGAAACATTTCAGAAAGTCACCAATAATCATGAAGATTTTGGTTTATTGACTGGAACCAAAAAAGAAAGAGATAAACGTTTTCTATTTAGCACAGTACAAACGTTACATAAAAAAGAAACATTGGAATCCTTTTCAACAGATGAATTTGACTACATTGTGATTGATGAATTCCATCATGCAGAAGCATCTACTTATCAAGCTATATTAAACTACTTTACACCAAAGTTTTTATTAGGTTTAACTGCAACACCAGAGCGCCTTGACGGTAAAGACGTGCTTCAGATTTGTGATCATAATGTTGTTTATGAAATCAGACTCCGCGATGCACTAAAGGCAGAGCTACTTGCGCCATTTCACTATTTTGGAATTTCAGATCATACTGTAGATTACGAAAAAGTAAAAGTGAAAAATGGGCTGTACGAAGAGAAATCGCTAGTAGATCATTTAAAAACTCATAAACGAGTAGAATATATCATCAAAATGATCAACATGTATGGATTTTACGGCGAGAAAATGGTTGGCTTAGGTTTCTGTACAAACGTCGAACACGCAATATACATGAGTGATGAATTTAACAAATTGGGATTTTATACAACTTACTTAACAGGAAATGATTCTCCTGCAAAAAGACAAGAGGTCATTCGTCAATTGGAGGATCCGCACCACAGTTTAGAACTTATATTTACAGTAGATATTTTCAACGAAGGAATAGATATTCCAAAGCTCAATCTACTATTGTTCCTTAGACCAACAGAATCGCCAACGATTTTCATTCAGCAATTAGGACGGGGACTTAGAAAAACTGACGATAAAGAGTTTGTAACGATACTGGATTTTATCGGAAACTATCAAAAGTCATTTGTTATTCCACTCGCACTATCTGGACAAACAAGCCAAAAATCGTTTGATAAAGATTCCCTCCGAGTGGCTGTGACGCATGAGTTTTCAGATTTACCTGGAGGATCTTATGTTGACCTTTCAGCCGTAACGAAGAAAGAAATTTTAAATAAGATCGATCATATTAAACTAAATTCAGATGCCATGCTGAAAACGTTATACAAGCAATTTAAACAAGAGCTAGGACGCTCTCCAGAATTAATTGATTTTTTATACTCTGAACAGGCACCTGGGCTTACCTTTTTTATAAAGAAATACAAATCGTGGGTACAGACCAAAAAGAAAATGGACGATTTGAATGTTACAGATGAAGGAATTCTCAATAATCCCTTGGTTGTAGGGATAGTAGCAAAATTAGAACAGCAATTACCTATTAAATGGCCTTATGAATGGTTAATTTTACAGAGTGGTTTTCACAAAAATATCATCACAATAGAAGATGTAAAAGAATCGTTAGAAAAACAGTTTCATATTCAAATCACAACAGATACACATGATGACCTCATACAGCGAGCAATGGAGCGTTTAACGAAATCAGATCAAAAACAGAATTGGCGCTTTGGTACATTACAAGGTGATACATTCAAGTTAGATACAGAAGTGAGCGAGATATTAAACGATCCATTATTCGGACCGTATATTAAGGAGCGCGTCCACTATGGACTGATTGAATTTAGACGTATGAACAATATAGAAGCCCTTGCTTCAAGAGAGATTAAGCTTACAATGTATCAAACCTACACAAGAAATGAGCTCATTTATCTTTTTCAGTCAACTGACCAGGAAGGGACTTGGCGAGAGGGCTTAAAAAGAGTCAAAAATCAGTATTTAATTTTTGTCACTCTTAATAAATCAGAGGATGTTGAAGACCATCTACTTTACAAGGATTATTTTATTGATCCTAGTCACTTTCATTGGCAAAGTCCTAACCATACCTCTCATGAAACTAAGGGTGGTCAAAGTATAACTCATCATAAACAAAAAGATTATTGTTATCATTTGTTTGTAAGGAAATGCAAGAAAATGCATAAAATCACCTTGCCATTTACTTATTTAGGAGAGGTAGACTATGTGTCAAGCCACGGAGACAAGCCAATGAATGTCAAATGGAAGCTCCATCAGCCTGTCCCAGAAAACTTGTATGTGGATTTAACGAATTAAAGCAGATACGGTCGGAAGATCAGCGGGTGCCCACTCTAGTGATTCTAGCTCACGAATAGGCACCCATCTGAATTCCGCATGCTCTTTTGCTACCGGCTCCCCTGATACAATCTTCGCTTTTATTGAAATTAAATTGACGATGACCTTCTCATATTCATGATGAATATCGGCTATCACATCGTCCGCAACAATTTTACAATCAAGTTCCTCTTCAATTTCTCTTACAAGTGCTTCCCGAGCATTCTCTCCTTCTTCAAGCTTTCCACCAGGAAACTCCCACAGATTAGGAAGAGACATTGTTGGTGAACGTAGAGCACATAGAATTTCATTGTTTTCATTTTGTATGACTGCGGCGGCTACTTTTATTGTTTTTTTCAAAATTAAACTTCCTTTCGTTTTTTCATAGGTATGTATTCAAATTTTTGTTTTCAATTTTATACTATTCACTACAAATGATAGAGGTTGAGTCCATCATAATTCAATTAGTTTATTAAAAGCAATAGAAGGTCATTCTCCTAATTAGCAAGAAAAAAGCACCCTCCAAACTGGAGTAGGTGCTTTTTCACTTCACTCCCCAAACAGCCTCCCCATCACCGCTCAGCACACTAAACGTCACAACTTCTTTCTCTCTCGCTGAGTCCCATTCTTTCAGGAAGACGCCGTCATAATTTGTGCCGTTCAGGTTGATTCGGGCTTTGCTGCTGTCCGTTATTGACCAGGTTCCGGTCATTTCCCCGGAAATGGTGCCGTCGTTGTTAAGCCGGATGTTTTTTGGGGTTTTGATCGTAGCTGTGATGTCTTTTCCGTGCTGGATGAGTTTGTAGATTCCGGATGCAGCGGCCGCCGATATGTGTGAATCCGGTTCTCCCGCATAGCGGTATGGCGCTGCAACGGGCCATCCGTCTTTGTTCATGTACAGCCGATGCACTCTGACTTCATGCTCTTCTCCTCTGTTCGGGAAACGGGTGTGGAAAATGAGGTATGATCGTTTCGTTTTCCCGTCGTAAAACACGGAGTTGTGTCCCGGCGATACGTAGCCCGTGCCTTTTTCAGATTGTGAGGCGAAGCTATAGCCGCCCATGAGTTTAACCCCGTACGGTTCAATTGCTTTGTCGTCGAAGAAACTGCCGTCTTTTCCTTTAGCATCAAGCATGTTATGACCTGCGGCGTCATAGTACGGACCGTCCGGATTTTTAGAGCGCGCCACACGCATATTGTAACCGCCGGCTGTGTCAAGTCCGCCGAATGACAGATACAGATAGTAATATTTCGTTTCCGGATTGTAGCTGATGTACGGGCCTTCGATTCTGCTGTGATTTCCGCCGAGCAGTTTTTTTCCGTAGCCTTGGTTAGGGAGCGGGAAACCGGTTTTCGGATTCATTTCCAGTATGAAAATTCCGCCGGAGTAAGAGCCGTACACCATCCAGAGCTTGCCTTTATGGTCAAAAAACGTTTGCGGATCTACGACGTTCGGGTGAACGTTTGCATGATACGTCGTGCCGTCTTCGCTTTTTCCTTCCATGCCTGATTTCAAAAAGATGCCTTTGTTTTTGTAGGGTCCTTCGATTTTGTCACTCACGGCGACACCGAGAGCGGATCGCGGCGAGTCTCCTTTACAGGCGTTATAGTACATGTAATATTTCCCGTCAGCCAGCTGGGCGACGTCCGGCGCCCACAGCGTATCAGACTGGGCCCAGTCGAATGTCTCTTTTAATTCGGTGTAGACATTCGGGATCAGGGGATTATTGGGATTGACGCTTGAAGATATCTGCTGCCACTGCATCAGGTTTTTCGACTTGGCGGAAGCCAAATGCGAGCCGAATACATAATATGTATCTCCTGTTTTGATGACGGACGGATCATGCACGCTGACCTCTGAAAAAACCGGATGCTGGGCTTTTGCCTGCGGCAGAGTGAACCCGATGACCGCTGCTGAGACCAGGCACACACGAAAGAAACTGGTTTTCATTTTCTGAAATCTCCTCGCTCTCTTCTTTTCTTAAAACGCTTTCAAGACAACGCTCCATTTTATGATGCGGATGGCGGAAATATGTGATCAACAGCGCCGGCTTCACGATGTACCGCTTTACTTCGATAGCAATCTGATTTGTGAAAGACTGGAAAAAAAGTTTTGACTTCTGATTCGCAAACACTTAATATAAAAAACAGTTACTAGTTATCAGAATATTTAAGAATTGAGTGAAGCATATATGACCTTACACAAAGACCGCCGCATCGGGCGACTGTCCGTCCTTCTTCTGCTTCATGAGACTGAAGAAAACCAGCAGATCAGCCGGCTGGAACGGGACGGCTGGAAAGTCTGTCTCGGCAGGGTGGGTTCAATGGATGCGCATAAGGTGGTAGCTGCAATTGAAACCGCTTCCAAAAAGAGCGGCGTCATTCAATCTGAGGGTTATCGCGAATCACATGCGCTGTATCATGCCACAATGGAAGCTTTGCACGGAGTGACGCGGGGCGAAATGCTGCTTGGCTCGCTGCTTCGTACCGTGGGCCTGAAGTTTGCCGTCTTGCGGGGAAATCCGTATGAAAGCGAGGCGGAAGGCGATTGGATCGCCGTTTCACTTTACGGCACGATCGGAGCTCCGATTAAGGGGCTTGAGCACGAAACATTCGGAGTCGGTATTAATCACATATGAATCAGCCCATAGATTTCAGATGATAGGGGGCTATGCGTGAAACATCATTTTCATGGCATAGCTCCTTTTTGTATGGGCGCTTTACCAAAGTAAAGGAAAAGGGGTTGAAATGATGGTAACGTTAGACGGTTCCTCACTGACAACCGCAGATGCCCAGCGTGTGCTGTTTGATTTTGAAGAGGTTCAGGCATCTGCCGAAAGCATGGAACGTGTGAAAAAAAGCAGGGCGGCGGTTGAACGGATCGTTCAGGAGGAGAAGACCATTTACGGGATTACAACGGGGTTCGGCAAGTTCAGCGATGTGCTGATTCAAAAAGAAGACGCCGCGGATCTGCAGCTGAATCTGATTCTTTCTCACGCGTGCGGCGTCGGTGATCCGTTTCCGGAATCTGTATCGCGGGCCATGCTGCTTTTGCGAGCCAATGCCTTGCTGAAAGGCTTTTCCGGCGTGCGGACTGAGCTGATTGATCAACTGCTCGCGTATCTCAATCATCGCATTCACCCGGTCATCCCGCAGCAAGGGTCACTAGGGGCGAGCGGAGATTTGGCGCCGCTTTCTCATCTTGCACTGGCGCTTATCGGGCAAGGCGAAGTCTTTTACGAAGGGGCCCGGATGCCGACAGCTCATGCTTTAGAAAAGACAAACCTTCAGCCGGCCGTCCTGACCTCTAAGGAAGGGCTCGCGCTGATCAACGGAACGCAGGCCATGACCGCAATGGGGCTGATCGCTTACCTCGAAGCCGAAAAACTGGCCTATCAATCGGAACGGATCGCGAGCTTAACGATCGAAGGCCTTCAGGGCATTATCGATGCGTTCGACGAGGACATTCATGCCGCCCGCGGTTATCAGGAACAGATGGATGTCGCAGAGCGAATCCGCTATTACTTGTCAGACAGCAAACTGACGACCGTCCAAGGGGAGCTGCGTGTCCAGGACGCCTATTCGATCCGCTGTATTCCTCAAGTCCACGGCGCATCATGGCAGACATTAGCGTATGTAAAAGAAAAATTAGAAATTGAGATGAATGCCGCGACAGATAACCCGCTCATTTTCGAAGACGGCGCCAAAATCATCTCAGGCGGAAACTTTCACGGACAGCCGATCGCCTTTGCCATGGATTTTCTCAAAGTAGCGGCGGCCGAACTTGCGAATATTTCTGAACGCCGTATCGAACGGCTTGTGAATCCGCAGCTGAATGACCTGCCGCCCTTTCTGAGCCCTCAGCCCGGCTTACAATCCGGAGCGATGATCATGCAATATGCGGCGGCCTCCCTCGTGTCAGAAAATAAAACCCTGGCCCATCCCGCCAGTGTCGATTCCATTCCTTCATCGGCAAACCAGGAGGATCACGTCAGCATGGGAACCATCGCCTCAAGGCACGCCTACCAGATCATCGCGAATACGAGACGGGTGCTTGCCGTTGAAGCCATTTGCGCGCTGCAGGCCGTGGAATACCGGGGTGCGGAACATTGCGCTTCGTACACAAAACAGCTCTATCTTGAAATGAGAAACATCGTGCCGTCCATACAAGAAGACCGCGTGTTTTCTTATGACATCGAGCATCTGAGTGACTGGCTGAAGAAGGAGTCTTTTCTGCCGAATGAGCATCACCAAAAACTGATGACCAATGAAGGGGGACTGACAAGATGACTGATGTAAAGAAATCAATCCGCGCCGGCCGCGGCACCGAACTTGAATGCTTAGGATGGGAGCAGGAAGCCGTGCTCCGCATGCTCCGAAACAACCTTGACCCGGAGGTTGCCGAAAAGCCGGAGGATTTGATCGTATACGGCGGCATAGGCAAGGCCGCGCGAAACTGGGATGCTTTTCACGCGATTGAGCGCTCCCTCAAAACGTTAAAAGATGATGAAACACTGCTGATCCAATCCGGAAAACCGGTCGGACTGTTCCGCACGCACAGCCGCGCGCCCCGCGTCCTGCTGGCTAATTCGGTTCTCGTGCCGAAATGGGCGGATTGGGGGCATTTCCATGACCTTGAGAAAAAAGGGCTGATGATGTACGGGCAGATGACGGCCGGCAGCTGGATTTATATCGGCTCACAAGGTATTTTGCAAGGCACCTATGAAACCTTTGCGGAGCTTGCGAGACAGCATTTCGGCGGCAGTCTGAAAGGAACCCTTACGCTGACGGCCGGTCTTGGCGGAATGGGAGGCGCCCAACCGCTGTCCGTCACGATGAATGATGGCGTGGTCATCGCCGTTGAAGCGGATGAAACACGGATTGATAAACGGATGGAAACAAACTATTGCGACCGTAAAACCGCATCAATTGACGAAGCGCTGCGCTGGGCCGAAGCAGCCAGACAAGCCGGAGAACCTTTATCGATCGGCCTTCTCGGCAATGCGGCTGAGGTGCATCATGAGCTTTTGAACCGCGGCGTCCATATTGACATCGTGACCGATCAGACTTCCGCTCACGACCCGCTGATCGGCTATATTCCGGCAGGATACTCACTTGAAGAGGCCGGGCGTCTGCGCCGGGATCAGCCCGAT
Organism: Bacillus sp. N1(2025); assembly: GCF_053470005.1. Lineage (NCBI taxonomy): Bacteria > Bacillati > Bacillota > Bacilli > Caryophanales > Bacillaceae > Bacillus > Bacillus sp. N1(2025). The sequence continues at coordinate 178,057 of NZ_JBLTJB010000002.1, read as the reverse complement.
TTATACGTAAGGCTATCCAAGCAAAGTATGAAAAAGCACGTGGAAGCCATGCTTGCCTTCAAGAAAAAAGGGGCTATCGTCTTCGATTACGGCAACAATATCCGTCAAGTTGCCAAAGATGAGGGTCTCGCCGATGCTTTTGATTTTCCGGGATTCGTTCCCGCCTACATCCGGCCGTTATTTTGTGAAGGAAAAGGGCCGTTCCGCTGGGCTGCGCTGTCGGGAGACCCTGAAGATATATACCGCACGGACGCTTTATTAAAAGAGCTGTTTCCAGAAAATCAAGCCCTTCACCGCTGGATTGACATGGCACAGAAAAAAGTCACATTCCAAGGCCTGCCGTCCCGTATTTGCTGGCTCGGCTACGGTGAACGGGAAAAGATGGGGCTCGCCATCAATGAATTGGTCAGAAACGGCGAGCTGAAAGCCCCGATCGTCATCGGAAGAGACCATTTAGACTGCGGATCTGTCGCCTCTCCGAATCGGGAAACAGAAGCGATGAAAGACGGAAGCGATGCGGTCGGCGATTGGGCGGTGCTGAACGCGCTGATCAACACGGCCTCAGGCGCAAGCTGGGTTTCTTTTCACCACGGCGGGGGCGTCGGCATGGGGTATTCCCTTCACGCGGGAATGGTCGCGGTCGCTGACGGCAGCATCCTTGCGGAACAACGGCTTTCCCGCGTTCTGACAAGCGATCCGGGAATGGGCATCATCCGCCATGCGGACGCAGGTTATGAAAAAGCGGCTCAAGTCGCCGAGGAACAAGACATTATGATACCGATGAAAAAGGAGCGGTAACATGCCGAAACAAATAGATACCATACTCACCAACATCGGCCAGCTGCTGACGATGGAATCCGGCGGCCCCCGATCAGGCGGAAGCATGCAGGATCTTCATGTCACGGAAGATGCCGTCATCGGCATTCACGACGGGCGCATTGTTTTTGCCGGACATCAAGGAGCGGAGGAAGGATACGAGGCACGAGACATCATCGACTGCGGGGGACGGCTCGTCACCCCCGGCCTCGTCGATCCCCATACCCATCTTGTATTCGGAGGGTCCCGGGAAAAAGAACTGAATTTAAAAATTCAGGGCATGTCCTATTTGGATATTCTGGCGCAAGGCGGCGGTATTTTGTCAACGGTCAAAGACACGAAAGCCGCCTCCGAAGAAGAACTGATTGAAAAAGGGCTTTTTCACCTCGGACGCATGCTGTCATACGGCATCACGACCGCGGAAGTAAAAAGCGGGTACGGACTCGACAAAGACACGGAGCTGAAACAGCTGACCGCAGCGAAAAAACTGGGCGGGCGCCAGCCGGTCGACCTTGTCACGACCTTTATGGGGGCACACGCCATTCCGCCTGAGTACCGGAACAGCCCTGACGAATTTCTGAATCGCATGCTGCAGCTTTTGCCTGAAATAAAAGAAAAAGGCCTCGCGCAATTTGCCGATATTTTCACAGAAACAGGCGTCTTTACCGTCAGCCAGTCGAGGGACTACCTGAAAAAGGCGTCTGAAGCTGGTTTCGGCCTGAAAATCCATGCTGATGAGATTGACCCGCTCGGCGGCGCGGAATTGGCGGCAGAACTGCATGCTGTTTCTGCCGATCATTTGGTGGGGGCGTCTGACGAAGGCATCGAAAAGCTAGCGGAGTCCGGAACGATCGCCGTCCTGCTGCCGGGCACGACTTTCTATCTCGGCAAACACACTTATGCGAGAGCCCGGAAGATGATTGATGCGGGCGTACGGGTCAGTTTGGCGACTGACTTCAACCCGGGCAGCTCACCGACGGAAAATCTCCAGCTCATCATGTCGATTGCCGCGCTTCATTTAAAAATGACCGCAGAAGAAATCTGGCATGCTGTCACCGTTAATGCCGCGTATGCGATCGGAAAAGGCGAAGAGGCCGGACAAATTAAAGCCGGACGGGCGGCTGACATTGTCATTTGGGAAGCGCCGAATTACATGTATATCCCGTATCATTACGGCGTCAATCATGTCCGCCGTGTCATCAAGAACGGAAAGACGGTCGTTTCAAGGGAGGGAGCCGCTCTTGGATAAGTATCCGTTTCTGCAAAAAGCCGGCTCTCTCTTCAACGACCGCCATGTGACAAGGATCGGCGATGTGACGGAAGCGTGGGCGGGACAAACGATCAAAGGGCCGGCTTTGATCGGCGTTCCGCTTTCTAAGTCGTCAATCAGCCATTCCGGCGCCTGCTTTGCACCCGGTGCGATCCGCCGGGCGCTCGGCGGGATTTCCGCATATTCCGCGGAGCTGCGGGAGCATGTCATTGACCATCTGTACGATATCGGCGATATTCAGATTCACGTCACGGATGTCGTCACATCTCACGAACACATTTATCGGACCATTTATGATATTCTGACGGATCAGCCTGACTGGGTGCCCTTCATTCTCGGCGGCGACAACTCCATCAGTTATTCCACCATTAAAGCCATTGCGGAAACGAAAGGAACAACAGCCGTCTTTCAATTCGACGCCCACCACGACGTCCGCAACACAGAAGACGGAGGACCGACAAACGGCACGCCATTCCGCCGGCTGTTAGATGAAAATATCATAAGCGGACAAAACCTGATTCAGCTTGGAATCAGGGAGTTCAGCAACAGCTTGGCATATGAACAATATGTAAAAGAGCGGCAGGCAGACGTGCATACAATGGAGATGATCCGGGAGAAAGGGCTCCTCCGAACGATACAAGAGGTCTTGCCGGCCGTTCAAAAAAGAGCCGACGCCATTTTTATTTCGGTTGATATGGATGTGCTGGATCAAGCTCATGCGCCCGGCTGTCCTGCGATCGGCCCCGGAGGTCTGTATACCGAAGAACTGCTTCAGGCGGTCAGGTTTTTAGCCCAGGAGGCTGACATCTCAGGTATTGAGATCGTTGAGGTTGATCCGACACTTGATTTTCGCGATATGACAAGCCGGGCAGCCGCACATGTCATTTTACATGCATTAAAGGGATTTAAATTGTCACGTTAAAGTCAAATCCGGCACGCGTGCTCTCGGCTGCCGGAAGATTCTCACGCCACGCAAAAAGGGGGAGATCACGATGGATGTTGATCAAGGCGGCAATCAACTAAAGCGCACGATGAAAAGCAGGCACTTATTTATGATTTCATTGGGAGGAGTCATCGGCACGGGGCTGTTTTTGAGCACAGGGTATACATTGAGCCAGGCCGGGCCGGGCGGGACGATCGCCGCCTACTTAATCGGCGGCTTGATGATGTATCTTGTCATGCAGTGTCTCGGAGAATTGTCAGTAGCCATGCCTGTGACCGGTTCATTTCAAACGTATGCGACAACGTTTATCGGGCCGTCCACGGGTTTTATGGTCGGTATCATGTATTGGGTGAATTGGGTGGTGACGGTAGGATCGGAGTTTACAGCTTCCGGTATCCTCATGCAGCGCTGGTTTCCCCACAGCAGCGTCTGGATGTGGAGCGTGATTTTCGCGGCTCTCCTTTTTGCCGCCAATGCATTCTCCGTTAAATTGTTTGCAGAAACGGAGTTTTGGTTTTCCAGCGTCAAAATCGTTACCATCCTTTTATTTATCATCTTAGGCGGCGCCGCGATGTTCGGTTTGATTTCATTGCACGGTTCGGGTGAAGCTCCGATGCTGTCGAATTTCACCTCACACGGCGGACTGTTTCCGAACGGCTTTCTTGCGGTTTTCATCGCAATGATTTCCGTAAGCTTCGCCTTTTCAGGGACGGAGCTGATCGGAATTACCGCGGGTGAAACCGCCAATCCGGCAAAAGATATTCCGCGTTCGATCCGAAATGTCGCCTGGAGAACGGTCATCTTTTTTATCGGCGCCATTTTTGTGCTGTCCGGACTGATCTCCTGGAAGGAAGCCGGTGTGATTGAAAGTCCGTTTGTCGCGGTCTTTTCCCAAATCGGTATCCCATACGCCGCAGATATCATGAACTTCGTGATTTTAACGGCTTTGCTTTCGGTCGCCAACTCCGGACTGTATGCTTCCACCCGGATGCTGTGGTCTCTTGCGAATGAAAACATGATCAGCGCCCGTTTCAAAAAAGTCACGCCGAAAGGCATTCCGCTGAATGCCCTGCTCGCCAGCATGGCCGTTTCCTGCATATCCTTGATCTCAAGCATCGCCGCCCCGGGCACGGTCTACGTGGTGCTTGTGGCAATAGCCGGATTTGCCGGCGTCGTGGTATGGATGAGCATCGCCCTGTCTCAGCTGTTATTTCGAAAACATTATGTGAAAAACGGCGGACGCGTCTCGGATCTGACCTTCCGCACACCGTTATACCCTCTCGTTCCGATCGCCGCTGTGATCTTATGTTTCGCTTCATGCGTAGGCCTTGCATTTGATCCCAATCAAAGAATCGCCCTCTTCTGCGGAATTCCTTGTATGATCCTGTGCTATCTCATTCGTTTTTTGAGAAAGAAACAGCCGAAACAATCCGTCCGTGACATTCATTTGGATAAAACCATGCCATAAAAAAGGCACATACTCATGAGGTATGTGCCTTTCTTCTCTTATTCCGTAATCAGCGTATGAATCAGTTTCGGCGCTTCCGCTTTTTCTGAGATGCGGATGTTGTCATAGACTTTGGCGGTCACGTCTTCAACGTTTTCGCGGTTGGCGTAAAGGGTGACGAGCGGCTCGCCTTTTTCGACGTTGTCACCGACTTTTTTGCGGAGCATAATGCCGACGGCAAGATCGATTTCGTCCTCTTTTGTTGCACGTCCCGCGCCCAACAGCATCGCTGCGACGCCGATTTCGTCGGCGACGATTTCTGAAACGACACCCGCTTCTTTCGCCGGAACGTCAATTTTGTACGCCGCCTGCGGAAGTTTGGACGGATCGTCAACAACAGAAGCGTCTCCTCCCTGATTGCTCAGGAACTCTTTGAACTTTTCAAGCGCTTTGCCGTTTTTCATGACTTCCTGAAGCTTCGTTCTCGCTTCTTCCAATGTCTCAGCTTTTTTCGCCAATACGACCATTTGGCTGCCGAGCGTGAGGACGAGTTCGTTTAAGTCTTCAGGCCCTTCCCCTCTTAACGTATCAATGGCTTCTTGTACTTCCAGGGCATTCCCGATCGCAAAACCGAGCGGCTGCGACATGTCAGAAATCACGGCCATCGTCTGGCGGCCGACGTTGTTTCCGATGCGGACCATTGCTTTGGCGAGGTTCACGGCGTCTTCATCCGTTTTCATAAACGCGCCGGCTCCCGTTTTGACGTCAAGCACGATGGCATCTGCTCCGGCGGCGATTTTTTTACTCATAATTGAGCTTGCGATCAGCGGGATGGAGTTCACCGTACCCGTTACATCACGCAGCGCATACAGCTTTTTATCGGCAGGCGTCAAATTGCCGCTTTGTCCGATGACCGCTACCTTGTCGCGGTTCACAAGCTTGATGAATTCATCTTTTGACAATTCCACATGGAAGCCTTCGATCGCTTCCAGCTTATCAATGGTACCCCCCGTATGGCCAAGACCGCGGCCGGACATTTTAGCGACGGGAACGCCGAGCGCCGCGACGAGCGGTGCGAGTACGAGAGTTGTCGTGTCGCCGACCCCGCCCGTAGAGTGCTTGTCGACCTTAATGCCTTCAATGGCGGAGAGATCAATCGTTTCCCCTGAATTCACCATCGCCATTGTCAGATCGGCGCGCTCCTGATCTGTCATATCCTGAAAGTAAATCGCCATAGCCAGTGCGCTTGCCTGATAATCAGGGATGCTTCCGTCCGTGTATCCTTTTACGAAAAATTGAATTTCTTCTGTTGTCAGTTCTTTTCCATTTTGTTTTTTTACAATAAGATCTACCATTCTCATGATCTATCACCTGTCCTTCATTTATGTTCAGTGAATCAATCCGACGATCGCCGCTGTCAAGAAGCTGACGAGTGTTGCGCCGTACAGCAGCTTCAGCCCGAACCGCGCGACGACGTTTCCTTGTTTTTCATGCAGCCCTTTCACCGCACCGGTAATGATTCCGATAGAGGAGAAATTCGCGAATGAGACAAGGAATACAGATACCACTGCCTGTGTATGCGCACTGAAATGGAAATCGCCGGATGAGAGTGTCTGCATCGCCACAAATTCATTCGATACCATTTTCGTCGCCATAATGCTTCCGGCGCTCACCGCTTCATTCCACGGAATACCGGTTAAAAACGCAAACGGCGCGAATACATATCCGAGCAGCGCCTGGAATGTAATGCCGAAGACCGCGTTAAAAACGCCGTTGACCAGGGCAATGAGTGCGACAAATCCGATCAGCATCGCCGCTACGACGACGGCGACTCTGAATCCATCCATTATATACTCACCGAGCACTTCAAAAAAGGATTGCTTTTCTTCTTCAGGAACGACGATCAAATCCTCTTCTTTGCTGACGGTGTACGGGTTAATGATAGAAGCGATGATAAATCCGCCGAATAAGTTCAGCACAAGCGCCGTCACGACGTATTCAGGCTTCAGCATCATCATGTAAGAACCGACGATCGACATTGAGACCGTCGACATTGCGGACGCGCAAAGCGTATATAAGCGCTGTTCAGTAAGATAACCGAGCTGTTTTTTCAAACTGATAAAGACTTCTGATTGCCCTAAAATCGCGGATGCAACAGCGTTGTAAGATTCGATTTTCCCCATTCCGTTCACCTTGCTTAACGCAAGACCGATATACTTCGTGATGAAGGGAAGGACCTTCCAATGCTGCAGAATTCCGATTAAAGCGGATATAAAGACGATCGGCAGAAGCACGCTCATGAAGAACGTCGTCTGTTTCGCATTCACAAGCCCGCCGAATACAAAGTTAATCCCTTCTGATGCATATTCCAGCAAGTAGTTAAATCCTTTTGCAAAACCGCCGACAAGAAAATTCCCGATACCGGTGTTGAGGAGAATATAACCGAGAATCAGCTGCAGCACGAGCATGACGGCGATCGGCCGGATTCTGATTCTTTTTTTGCCGTTGCTGGCAAGCCAGGCAAGACCTAAAAACACAATGATTCCGATAATTCCGATGAGATACTTCATATGTGTTCTCCTTTTATTTGTATTCGCTTACAATTTTTTATGCATCAACAAAGAAAGAGGATGGCGGAAGCTTTCAGCTTCCGCACTGCTGATTAATAGTCGCTGCTGCCGCTGTCTCCGCCGCTCACAATAGAGACGCCCGCACTTGCGCCGATCCGGCTCGCGCCCGCAGCGATCATGCTGTCAACATCAGCTTTTGTTCTGATGCCGCCTGATGCTTTGACCCCGATGTCCGGTCCGACTGTTTTTCTCATAAGAGCGATATCTTCAGCCGTTGCCCCGCCTGTAGAAAAACCGGTAGACGTTTTGACGAAATCGGCGCCTGCTGATACCGCTAAGCGGCACGCGCGCTCTTTTTCTTCATCTGTCAAAAGGCATGTTTCGATGATCACTTTGACGAGCGCTTTTTTATCAGCTGCTTCAACTACTGCGCGGATATCAGCTTCAACCGCTTCATCATCGCCGTCTTTTAATGCGCCGATATTGATGACCATGTCAACCTCAGTGGCTCCTTTTGAGATGGCATCCTTCGTTTCAAATGCTTTTGTTTCCGATGTCGTTGCGCCGAGAGGAAATCCGATAACGGTGCAAACGTCAACTCCCGTGCCCTTCAGTTCCTCCGCTGCGAGTTTGACCCAAGTCGGGTTTACACAAACGGAAGCGAATTTATATTCTTTTGCTTCTTTTATCAGTTGTAAAATATCTGCTTTTTGTGTATGCGGTTTCAAAGCAGTATGGTCTATTTGACTTGCAATTGACATTGTATGCACTTCCTTTTTCCTAGGATACGTTTAGAATAACCGAATTATGAACATATGTAAATTGGTAATTGAAATTATGTTCATGAATTGTCACAATTCTTGAATGAGTTTTTTGGCCGTATGCTGATCGGTAATCAAAACGTTGGCGTACTTTCCTTTGAGGGCACCGTGAATGGCCTTGCATTTTCTGCTGCCGCCCGCCACCAGAATCGAACGCTCTTTCATTTTCAAGTCGCTGAGCTCGACTCCGATCGTCCGGCCGTTAATGCTGCTGCTGCAAATCCTGCCTTCCGCGTCAAAAAAGCGCGAACAAATATCCCCGACCCCGTGCGCTTTCAGCAATTGTTTCTCTTCTTCCCGGAAATAGCCGAGTCTGAAAAGCAGCGCCTCATCCCGGACGGTTCCGACCGTAAACAGGGCGATATTGGCTTGTCTGCCCATTTCAATGATCCGCTTAATATGTCTGTCCCGCTCGACCATCTGTTTCACATCGGCGCTGTCAAATATAACCGGCAGCGGCAAATACCTCGGCATCGTCTGAAATGCTTCGGCGAACAGCTGAATCGTTTCTGACGAATACGTATTGACATTGGAATGACTGATGCCGCCTTTCAGCTGCACAACTTCAACGCTCTTTACCTGCTTCGGCTCCATGCGGCTTGCGATCTGGTACATCGTCGTCCCCCAGCTTACGCCGAGTATATCGCCGTCCTTTACGGTTTTATGCATATAGTCTGCGCCATAGCGGCTTAAGTAATGTGTAATGGCCTGGTAATCGTCGCTTGGAGAAAAGACGACGTGCGCCTCAAGCAGCCCGTATTTTTCTTCCAGCTTCGCGCCTAGTTCGTCCAGATCCTCAAATGGGTCCATGACGCGAATTTGCACATACCCTTTTTCCTTTGCGTACTGAAGCAGCCTTGAAACGGTGGGGCGTGACAGATTAAGCCGTTCGGCGATCTGCTGCTGGCTGTAATCTGATTGATAATATAGTTTTGCCGCTTCTATGCTGAGCTGCTGTTTTTCACGATCCATGTCGCGCCTCCCCTCTCCGCTTATCATATCACCAAAATACGCGGTAAAAAAGCACCCTCTGATGGGGTGCCTATTTTTTCAGCACAAGCTCCTGAATCGCATACGCCACGCCGTGTTCGTTATTTGATTTCGTTTCAAAATCGGCAATCTCCCTTACTTCCGGGATGGCATTGGCCATTGCCACACCGCAGCCGGCCCACTGAATCATGGACATGTCGTTGCCGTTATCGCCGATTGCCATGACGTCTTTCTGTTCAATGCCGAGTTTTTCGGCCAGCAGCTTAACCGCGTTTCCTTTACTGACTTTCGGGTGAAGAATCTCATGGAAGAATGGCGCACTTTTGACCATTGTGTATGTTTCTTTGAATGATTCCGGAATGGAAGCGATCGCTTTCTCCAGCTTGTCCGGATCGTCAATGAACATGACTTTCGGAATCAGAATATCCTTCGGCACTTCATCGATCGTGCGGAAATGAAGCGGCACTTTCGTAATGTATGATTCGTATACCGTGTATTCACTGATATCCCGGTTCGGCGTGTACAGATTGGCTGTGTCAAAGTAATGCATCGGAGTATCCAGCTGTAAGCTCAGCTCGTAAAGCGACTTCAAATCCTCAAAGCCTAATGACTGCTCGGCCACGACACCGTTTGTATACGTATTTTGGACGAGTGCGCCGTTATAGGCAATCACAAAGTCGCCTTCTTCCTGTAAGTTCAGCTCTTCCAAATACCGACGCACGCCGCCGATCGGCCGGCCCGTGCACAGGACGATATTGACCCCTTCCGCTTTGGCGGCATCAAGCGCCCCGCGGACTTCAGCCGTCACTTCATGATGATCGTTTAATAGTGTTCCGTCCATATCTATTGCGATTAACTTGTACATCCTGCATCTCCTTTGTGTCCTTTTCTTCTTATGCTTTCATCATATCGTTTTTTCGTTTCAATGAAAAATCAAACGGACGAGTTTCTCCGCCTTCTCTTCGTATAACGGGCCTGCCTCCGGATGCGGGGCCGTCTTTTCCCCTTGTCAGCTTGTTCGCCGCCGTCGTCTGTTTTCTGCTTCAAGAGCATCAGCCCCGCCGCAAAGAAAGGGACGGCCGCTATGTCCAGAAGGGCAAGCTTTATTCCCATCGCTGCGGGAAAGTATGCCCATAATGAACGGCTGTTCCGCCTGATCATGATATAAGAAACGATTTCCAGCAGGATAAACAGAGCGTTCACCCACAAGTAAATGAGCATTGCCGCAAACAGAAACAGCAGAAGCGTATTCCGCAGCGTGCCGGAAAACAGAAGAGCGCGCATCATATCAAAGAATGAAAAAGACTGCATGCTGCCGTTGACGACATTGGGATTGTAAATGGTAAAACGCCCGAACTGATCAAAAAGCATAAAAAATAACCATAACAGTGAAAACCATTGAATGATATGTACGATGACACCCGTCAAAACGAGTCTGTCGGCAGCCTTATTTCTCATGTGCATCCTCCCCGCCGGTTTTTATTCTTGTCATTGTTTTTGTTTCTCCGTATATCTTCCAAATGAGCGTACCGTTTTTTCCTCTTTTCAACGTGCTTTTGACGGGATGCGGATGTCCGAGGTATTCAATCTCGATCGTCCCGTCCGTGTTTTGTGAGATCACCTTGTACACATCTGAGGGCATGGCAACCTCGCCGCGGCCTTGAATGACCTGCTTTGTCAGCACGCTGTCTTTCGTAAACGTGACGGTTTCAGATCTGACCCCGTCCATCGGGCCCGGTTTCAGCCCTGCATCCCATGTCCCGTAATAAAAAGGGGTATCGTCTGCTTTCTTTTGCGAGCAGCCTGTTATCATGACGCATCCGAAAACAAGAACCGTCATGATGAAAATCCGTATGTTCCGCAACATGATCACCTTCCTTTGAAGCTTTTTTACGCCTGTAACTTAGGCAGATGCCGTGGCACTGTGCAATTGACTACATAGTGTATAAAGACTTCACTAGATAAGGAGAATGATGAATGAACCCATATCAGTACTACACCCCGCCTGCCTATTTCCCTCAGCAGCAGGAATACGAAGTGAACCGCGTTGAGTATGAGCCGTATCAGCAGCAGGAAAGCTATTATTATGCGCCCCCTCAGTCTGAAGAGCGGCAGCCGACGGCTTTAGAACGGAGAGTCGCCCAGCTTGAAAGACAAAACGCCCAGCAAACGAGAGAGCTCACCCGCCTCTCACAAGAAGACCAGCGCCAAAACCGGGAAATCACGCGTATGAATGAGCAGATCAGACGGCTGAGCCAGTCCATTGAAATCCATACCCGCCGCTTAAACCGTTTGAATCAGCGCCTGCGCGCAGTCGAAAACAGACTCAATATTCCTTTTCACGCTACAGAAGGCGGCTTCTGAGAAAAAGGGCCGGAATACAAAGCTCGACAGGCCATCCCGAGCCTTGTATTCCGCTCTGTACATAACAGGTAAATATTTGAATCCTTTTCTTGCATGAATGCCTCTCCTATTCTTTCACATGATAAATGTGTAAAATCAATCACTCCAGGAGGTCTTCATGATGTATCAAAACCAATACAGCGGAAATCAGCTGCAGCAATGCCGCCAAACAGCACAGCAGCTTATTCAGCAGACACAGCAAAGCAGTCAGCAGTACAAGCAAATGCTCCAGCAGGAACAGCAAAACATTCAAATGCTTCAGCAGATGCTTAACCATGAACAGCATGCCGTTCATACCATTCAGCAAGCGCTGCAGGGGCATGAAGCGGCCATTCAGAAATGCCAGCAAATCGTGAATGTGTGCAATCAGCTTCAGCAGGAAGTAAGCGGACACATGCCTGCACCGATGGCAAACGCTAATGTTTCTTCATTCCCGCAAACACAGCATCACACACCGTTTCAGCAGCACTCATACCAGCAATAGGCCGGTCATGCAAATGACAAAGCGCGAGATACCGGCTTTGTCATTTGTTTTTATCTCTGTTTTGTCAGATCAATGCGATGAGCGGGTTTTCCGCCGAATTTTGCTTCCGCCTCATGCCTTACCGCTTCAAACGCTCTTGCTTCGACGTTTTGTTTAAACACATCAAGCTGTATCAAATAAGCCGCCCGCACTTTCAGCCCGTGGATGATGGAGATGACCCATAAAGGCAGCACGATATACACGCCCGGCGTGCTCGGCAGCACAAAAGCAATTGCTAAAATAATAAAATAGATAAGTCCGTATTTCAGCCATTTTTTGTTCTTGGCCCGGTAGCCGATATAGAAAAAGGCCAAGAAAGCGGTCAGCGCAAACGGCGCAAAAGTCAGCAGCAGCCACCAGCTGTGCAGCACTTCCCACCAAGTCCCTCTTTTCGTAATCAACATTCATTCCTCCTCCTTTACTACTATAACATGGATAATCAAGGAAGGTTTTCTATAAAAAACATAGACGGAATGACGTCTTCCTGCTATATTAATAATGATAATCATTATCACCGAAATAGGGGGATCATTATGAAGAAACAATCATGGCTGATCGGCCTGGCACTTCTGCTTGTTTTCGCATTAAGCGCTTGCAGCGGCGCGAAGGAAAACAACGGATCGGCATCAGGCAAAGGAAAGACAGACATGCGTACATATGAATCAACAAAAGGAAATATTGACATACCCGCACATCCGAAACGGATCGTCACTGACTTTTATGCAGGTGAGCTGCTGTCCGTTGACGCAAATGTCGTCGGGGCGGGCTCATGGGCTTTCAAAAATCCGTTTATCAAAAAACAGCTGAAAAACACCACGGACATCGGCAATCCCGTCAATGTGGAGAAAGTGATGCAGCTGAAGCCTGATTTAATCGTGCTGATGAAGGATGACCAATACGAAAAACTATCGAAAATCGCACCGACGATTGTCATTCCTTTTAACACCGCAAAGAATACGAAAGATACGGTCAGCCTATTCGGCGACATTGCCGGGGCGAAGGATAAAGCCAAAAGCTTTATGGCAGACTTCAACAAAAAAGCCGAAGCGAATCAAAAGCGCCTCAAAAACGTGATCGGCAAAGACGAGACAGTCGGCCTTTATGAAACGACGGATAAAGGCGAAATCTGGATTTTCAATGACAATTCCGGCCGCGGCGGCCAAGCCGTTTATAACGCGCTCGGATTGAAAGCGCCGGCCAAAATCGAAAAAGACATCATGAAAACGGGCGCCATGAAACAGGTTTCCCAAGAGGTCATCCCTCAATATGCGGCTGATTATATGTTCATTACCGATTACAATCCGAATGGAGAAAGCAAAACATTTGAGCGTCTGAAAGAGTCATCCGTTTGGAAAAATCTCGATGCCGTAAAGAACAACCGTGTCTTTATCAACGATTTCAACACCTTCTATCCGTATGACCCGATTGCCGTCAGCAAACAGATGGATATCATCACCGACATGCTGATCAAACGGGCTGAAGAAAATAAAAAATAAAAAAAGCGGCACAGTCATGACACTGTGCCGCTTTTCATGTTCACTTTAATTTTGACTGTACGGAGCCCGGCATATCTTCAAATCTGACTTCTTCCCAGGTCTCGACATACTTTCCTTTCGCCTTCACCTTCAAATACGCGTTCTTCCGAAGGTCTTTCCCGGCGAAAAAGGTCACTTCTTCTTTTTTCCCGGATGCGTTATATCCGTCTAATGTATACTCAGTACCGCCCGGGCTAAGATGTTTGCCATCTCGATCAATCTGTACATAAACATCTTGCTGGTGAATAAACGGATTAAATCTGTCTGTAACATCATTATGAAAAAAGAGAAGTCCGTATATGACGGCAGCGGCCGCCAAGACGGCCAGGATTGCCAATGCTTTTTTCATCTTTGCACTCCCCTTACTTGTTCATTTTTTTCAAATAGCTTGTCCGCACCGCGAGGAAGAACAGAAGCTGAAAGATGAAAAACCCTCCGATGGTCAGACTGAGCGGCCCCGCTACATCGGAATAGCCTTCCACGGCCAATGTTCTCAAGGCAAACAGTGTATGCATGACGGCAATGACAAATGGAAAGAAGAAAAGAATGGCCAATTGTATTGTCACGCTTTGTGCCATTTCACGCTCACTCAGGCCGATTTTGGCCAGTGAACGGTAGCGCTCCCGGTCCTCATCTAAATCGGTGAACAGCCTGAAATATAAGAAACTTGCTGCCGCGACAAAGAAGACGATGGCGATAAACAGGCCGATGAATAAACTCAGGCTCGGCAGCTGCACCGTATCATAGTAGGTGCCGGCTTTTGACATAAAATCAGAATGCACGTCGATATAGTTGCCGTAGATTTCATCTTTCAGAGATTGGCTGAACCCAAGACTGTCTTTCCAATGATCGTAGCTGTAGCCGTATAATGACGCTTTATCACCGAGTGATTTGAGCTGATCAAAGGTTTGATCGTTCACCGCGATGATGGCATTCAATGAGATCAGCGGTTTTTTGACTTCTTTTACCGTCAGTTTTTGGTCAGACGGCTTGCCTTTTTGGTTCAGCAGCTTCAGCTGATCCGGCGCTTCGTTTTTGAAATTGCGGTCATACGTGCCCGGGAAATAGACAGCCTCATCATGTTTCAGGCCGCTCAGCTTGACATGGAAGTATTTTGATAAATCCGATTTGCTGATCATGTAAATAGGCGGAACAGTATCTCCTTCCTGATAGCGGACATAGGAAACATTTATTTTGTCTTTCTTATACGTAAAGCCGTGTGTTTTCAGTTCATGGTCAATATCTTTCAAATGAGTCTTTTCTTTTGAATTATTGCTGAAAGATACATACTCCATCTCATAGGCGGACTCTTCCGCCCCGACGGTCGATTTGTACATTGCGAGCACGCCTGTCGCAGTAAACGCAACCGCGGAAATAATGCTGACGATAAAGAACAGGCGGGCGTTGTCTTTTAAACGATAAACAAGGTCAGAAACCCAAATGACATTTTTCCCGCGCAGATAAAAGGTTTTCCACTTCTTCAGCGCGCGCAGAATCCAGATGCTGCTTTGGCTGAAAAAGAAATACGTGCCGATGACGGTAAGCAGTAAAATGATGAACGGTTGAGTCCCGTGGACATTGCCTTTCAGAACCATGCCGTACCCGCCGCAAAGACAGGCGATGCCGAATAAGGACAGAAGCACGGACGGCTTCGGCTCCGGCTTGATCTTGTCAGTGCCCTTTATTAATTTGATCACCGTATTTGATCTGACAAAAAGGATCGTGAACTGCGATAAAAGGAAAAATAAGAGCAGAAATCCGCCGGCCGTAATGCCGAGCGCTTTCCAAGGCATGTACAGAGGCAGCGCGTCCATTTCTAAAATATAAGCGCCGACCGTAAAGAACGTTTTCGAAAAAATGAATCCTCCGATAATCCCGGCTGCGATCGACATGACGCCGATGATCATGTTTTCCGCCGTAATGAGCTTTCTCAGCTGCCCCGGCGTAATACCCTGCATCAGCAGGATACCGAATTCTTTATTTCTCGATTTCAAAAATGCGTTAACCGAATACAGAACAAATAAGAAAGAAAAAACAAAGATCATCCATTCCGCGGCGGTTAAGCCTTTTCTGGCGATGTTATTCAGGTAGCCTTCCTTTAGTGCCGGATGAAACAGGAACATCGCAAAGGTAAAGAAAATCAAAACGGAAAAAGCGCTGCTTAAAAAGAAAGCAAGATAGGCCCTTTTGTTTCTCGTGACGTTTTTATAAGCGAACTGAAGAAAGGTCATTTGCGTTTCCCCCCAGCATAGACAGCACATCAAGAATCTGTTCATAAAATACTTGGCGGTTTTCCCCGCGGTAAATCTCATTAAACAGTTCGCCGTCTTTTATAAAGATGACGCGGCGGCAGTAGCTTGCCGCAACCGGATCATGGGTCACCATCAAAGCCGTGATATGATCATCCTGGTTCAGGCTCTGCATCGTTTCCATGACGTCTTTTGACGCTTTGGAATCAAGGTTTCCCGTCGGTTCATCGGCCAGAATGAGTGACGGCTTATGAATGACCGCCCTTGCGATGGCGGCCCGCTGGCGCTGTCCGCCGGATACTTCAAACGTCCGTTTGTTGAGCAGGTCTTCGATTCCGAGCTTTGCCGCGATGCCGTGCAGTTTTTCTTCCATGACAGACGGCGCTTCTTTTTCAAGCGTTAACGGCAGCATGATATTTTCACCGATCGTCAGCGTGTCCAGAAGGTTGAAATCCTGAAACACAAATCCGAGCTGCTTGCGGCGGAAATGAGCGAGCTTTGTCCGCTTCAGGCGGTGCGGGTTTTCTCCGTGAATCAGGATATCGCCTGAATCCGGCCGGTCGATCGTTGAAATGATATTCAAAAGCGTTGTTTTTCCGGAGCCGGACGGTCCCATCACCGCCGTGAACCCGCCTTCTTCTATTGAAAACGAAATTTGTTTTAAAGCTTGATAGGACACTTGTCCTTTATAGGTTTTATTTATATGTTTGACTTCAAGCATATTCGCCATGAAAATCCTCCTTATGGTTTTATTCTTGTTGGTCTGGGCTGCTTTCATGTAGTGCCGGGGCATTTAACATAAAAATCCCCTTGACGTAAATCCATGTTATCAAGGGGAAACAAAACGAGCTATGTTGTTTTCTTAACGCAGCCTTACATTTTTGTAAGAAATGAAAATCGGACCGATGTCCCTTCACCGGGGGACGAGCTGATGTCCACCGTATGATTGAGCTTGCCCGTAATTTCTTTGACGAGATGGAGGCCGATCCCCGTAGATTCTTGGAAACGCCGCCCGTTTTCGCCGGTGTAATAAGGGTCAAACACCCGCTTGATATCTTGCGAGGGAATGCCGACACCGTAATCTTTGACTTCAAGCACCGTCCTGTCTTCATCGCGGAAGACATTCAGCTCAAGTCTGTCACTCTTGCCTGCCGAATACTTGACCGCATTTGTGACCACTTGGCCGATCGCAAATTTGAGCCATTTCGCATCGGTGTAAATCTGATGATCATCGCGAATGTCCATTTTCGGATAAACGCGGTATTGAATAAAGAATCGTTTATAGCTTTGAATGACTGATTGGAGAAGCTCTGATAAGGAAACCGCTTCGACTTTAAAATCCCGCTCAAACAGGTCAAGCCTTGATGAATAAAGAAGCGTCTCCAGCCCGAATTCAATCTGCCGAACCTCTTTTTTGATTTGTTCAAAGACGGGCTCATCTTCTTCCTGAATGATTAAATTAATGACCGACAGCGGCGTCTTTACTTGGTGCACCCATTGATTCATATACGTCACCCGCGCGTCGAGCTTGGCTTCGGTCTCATGGAGCTTCTGGTGCTGCAGCCGGGTCAGCTCCATCTGCTTTTCATACAGCTCTGAACAGAACACCGAAGAACCGAGATACGGGATGTCCGTCCCTTCCTGCTCCGAGCTGAGCCAATGATACACGCCGCGGTCTTTGTACCAGCGATAGGCAAGATAACCCGCCAAAATAAGAAGCTGCACGCCCAATATGTAAAACAGGTGGGAAAAAGAATGAAGACCCGCAAACCAGTAATAAAAGAAGACAAACAGCCCTTGAAGGAGAAAAAGCAGAATCAGCACGGCATGAGACCGGAGAAACAGCTTCATGACAGCGCCCTCAGCTGGTAGCCTTCGCCCCGCACCGATTCAATGGAAACAGGCGCATTCAGCTCCCGCAGTTTTTTTCTGAGCCGCGTGATATACACGTTAAGCGTATTATCATCGACGAAAACGTCGGTGTCCCACGTCTTTTCCATGAGACGGTCCCGACTCGTCACCTTTTCTCCCCGCTCCAGCAGAACTTCCAAAAGCTTGCTTTCTTTCTTAGAAAGCTCGCTTTTTTCGTCCTGAAAACGCAGTTCAAACCGTTCCACAAAGAGCTGCACACCGGCATATTCAACCACTTTCTCTCCCTGCTTGGCGGCGTACTCTCCGTATGCCCTGCGGATCTGGCTTTTGATTTTCGCCAGCACAATATCATAAGAAAATGGTTTTTCGATATAATCATCTCCGCCGTTTTCAATCGCCATCACCTGATCCATTTCTCCGCTTCTGGCTGAGATGAAAATGATCGGGCTTGTAGAATGCTGGCGGATCTGGCGGCACCAATAATAGCCGTCATAAGACGGCAGATTGATATCAAGCAGCACCACATCAGGCTTTTCCCGCAAAAAAACATCAAGAACAGCCGTGAAATCCGCGGCGGCCACGGTTTGATATCCGTATTTTTCAAGGTAATTCTGCAATAGTCCGCGAATGTCTTCACTGTCTTCCACAATCATGATTTTATTCATGCAACCATCCTCCAAAAGGATACGGCTTTTCGGAGCCCTCATTATTTGATGCCCCCATCATAATGCTTTCATCGGTTCTCTGCAACATGAGAAAGCGGGCCTTTATAAAAGACCCGCTTCTCCCTTTCTCAATGTAAGATCGATTATTTCTAATTGACATTGTTATACTTAGATGGCGGACTCGGAAAGGTAATTTTAAATCTTGTGCCAATTCCCGGCTGACTATATATATCAATATTTCCCCCATGTGCCTTGATAATTTGTTGAGCAATAGCCATTCCTAATCCAGTCCCTGAGTTATTTGACGTAGCGCTTGTCCCTCTGAAATACCGATCAAATAAACATTCGACCGTCTCTTCGTCCATTCCTATCCCATCGTCTTCTATTATAATTTGTATTTCATTGTCATGTAACACGTCCTGATATAATATGACCTTTATTTTAGTGCCCGGAGGATTATGTTTAATACAATTAGCAATCAAGTTTTCAACTGCACGCTTTAGGTACCTTTCATCCATATTAAAAAGTATCTTATTGTGACTGGATTCTAAAGCGAATCTCTTATTTTCTGACTCCGGTAGCAGCTTCATTTTTTCTAAAGTGTCATGAATTACTTTCACTACGTTTTTTTCTTCAAGATGGATTGGAAGCGACTCATTTTTCAATTGAAAAGTTAAGTTGAAATCTTCAATCAGCTTTTCCATATATTCGACACGTTCTTCCATTATTAAGGAAAAATCACGCACTTGCTGATTTTCCCACTCATATTCATTTGAAGATAAAAGAACCGTATATCCCTTAATAACCGAAAGAGGGGTTTTTAAATCATGTGAGACACCGGCCATCCACTCTTCTCGTGTCTTTTCCAATAATTCTCGCTCAGCCTTATTCCTTTGAAGCGTTGAGGTAAGTTCAGACAGAGCCTGCATTAATTCTTGATAGGTCTTATATCCAGATTTATTATGTCTATATTTGCTTGAATGAAACTTCCAATCATAAGGTTCTTCATATTTTTCTTTAGACAAATTCTCAATCCAAGATACAATAAACAGCAGGGGAGCACCTAGTTTTTTTCCGTAAAATATTGCAATGACAATCCCTGCCATAATAATAGAAACAATCCACAAGTTATTCACCCAATAGAAAAAAGGGTTATTTTTTTCCATCGGCTTTCCCAATACCCATGTTAAATCCTGATTGTTTTTCGTTTCATACCACGTAGATAATTGATAACCTTTTTTGGCAGGATACATGTAATCTGATATTAACTCTCCAAGAATATAATGCTTAGGTATATTTTGAGGTTTATTAAAAGAAAAAACCTCATCTCCTTGTTCATCTAAAATTTGAATCCACATCCGGTTCTCTAATAAATCTTCTTTTGCTTTCGTATTTATTGAAAATTGTTTATCTGCAACAACTGTTTGGTCAACAATTTTTTTTAAGGATAAGTGCGGCGTTTCCATTTTATTCTGACCTAAGACGAGGCTGAAAAATATGATACTGCCCACAATGAGCACACCCCAAATAAACATGAGTAAAAAAAGTCTCGATACGAAGTAAAATGCTATCCTATTTCTCAGCTTCAAAATAAATCCTCATCTATAGGCTCTGCTTCAAATATATAGCCCTGTCCTCGAACCGTTTTAATCCATCTAGGTCTGCTCGGGTCTTCCTCTAATTTTTCACGTAATCGTCTTACATGTACCATTACAGTACTATCTCCGCCATAAAACTCCCCCCACACATCTTTATAAATTTGGTGTTTACTTAAAATTTGATTGGGATGTTCACAGAAATAAATCAGAAGTTTCATTTCCTGAGCAGGGCAATCTATTCTTGTCCCGTTAACAACAAGTCTTCCGGTATTGGGATCTATTTTAAAATATTCATAATCGTATACCTGTTTTAGAGGGTAAGAAGAAGAGAGTTGAGTCGTTCTCTTTAATTGGGCTTTTACACGAGCTACAATTTCTAGTGGATTAAATGGTTTAGTAATATAGTCATCTCCCCCAAAACTAAACCCTTGCAATTTATCTAAATCTGTTGTTTTTGCCGTTAAGAAGAGTATCGGCACATTTGTATGCGAGCGTATTTTGCTGCATAAGGTGAAGCCATCAGTGTCCGGAAGCATGACATCTAATAAAATAATATTTGGAAGTTCCTGATCGATTTTCAGAAGGGTTTCGCTCCCTGTCATAGCTGTGGAAATATTGCTGAAACCTTCCTTTTCAAAGCAAGTTATTAATAAGTTTAAGATATGTTCGTCATCATCCACCATGAGGATTTTGTTCTCTTCTAACGTCATAAGTTACCCTCCTTTTTTTCTCATTTTAAATGAAATCGAATACATAAGAGTTGGAAAAGGAAAGAATTTAGCTTTTGTTTAGGTTTCAGAATATTCTTATCAAATAATCAATTTTACTATATGCAGTCAATAAACCATGGATGTCGTTAAGTGAATGTTTAGGAAGAGTTTCGTTTGTGTTTAAAGAACATCGCTTATGATAAAAGTGAGGTGAGAGACAAATGAATGATCAAATAGTGGTAACACACGATCTGACTAAAAAGTATAAAAAGCTTACTTCTGTTGATGGATTAAACTTAAGGATTAGGCGTGGCGAAATTTATGGTTTTCTTGGACCGAATGGTGCTGGTAAAACAACAACCATCCGAATGTTATTAGGTTTAATTAAACCAACAAAAGGAAACATCGAAATCTTTGGCCAAAACCTAAACAAGAATCGTTTGCAGATATTGCAAAGAATCGGGTCACTGGTAGAATCTCCAACTTATTATGGTAATTTAACAGGTTACGAAAACTTAGAAGCTGTTAGGAGGTTACGAGGACTTCCGGAACAACGGGTCAATGAAGTATTGGAAACTGTAAGGTTATCTAAAGTAGCAAATCGACTGACTAAGGAGTATTCCCTTGGAATGAAACAACGTTTGGGAATTGCAGTTGCCCTGTTAAGCAGTCCTGATTTATTAATTCTGGATGAACCGACAAATGGTTTAGATCCATCCGGTATCCAAGAAATAAGAGAGCTAATTAAAGAATTGCCTAAATCGGGAATGAGTGTTATTGTATCCAGCCACTTATTGAGTGAAATAGATCAAATGGCTACTCAAGTGGGAATTATCAACAATGGAAAAATGATTTTTCAGGACTCGATTGCAAGTTTACATCAAAAACGAAAACCACTATTAAAAGTCGGTGTTAGTGACGTAATCGAAGCAAAAACAATATTAAACAGGAAAGGATTAAAGGTTGATTTACAAAAAAATGATTTGTGGCTGTCTCAAACAGAACCGGAATTCGTTTCAGAAATCAATTCCATACTTCTTCATTCAGGGCTGTCTGTATTTCGACTTGAAGAAAAGACACGATCACTTGAGGATATTTTTTTAGAATTAACCGGTACAGAGGGAAGTCTATGAAAAAGTTATTATGGGCAGATCAATTAAAACTGAAACGTTCGTCGTTATTGATTGTAGTCTTATTGGTTCCCTTACTCATTATAGCATATGAGTTGGTAAATCTTACTTATCGATCTGAATACGTGGAAAAACAAGCTGAAATGTTCCATGCTGGATCAATGTGGATGTATTTACTGTATGATAACAGTTTGTTATTTGGTCTGGGTTTTCCATTAGCCGCCACACTTTCTGCGTCAATAATAGCAAATATAGAGCATCAAGCAAACGGATGGAAGCAAACCCTTTCTTTTCCTGTATCTAGAATGCGAATTTATGTAAGTAAATTTATTTGCTTAGTAGTCAGTTTATTTATTTCGTCAACAATCTTCTTGCTCGGCATGGTACTGCTGGGCAAACTGGTAGGATTCGAAGGTAGTGTACCTTGGGGACTTTTGTTTGGAGATAGTTACAGCATGTTAGTTACAGTACTGCCTATAATGGCATTCCAGATATGGTTATCTATGGTGTTTAGCAACCAAGCATTCTCAATTCTTGTAGGATCAGTATCATCTATAATGGGTTTGTTTTTGGCAGCTGCTCAATCAACGAGATGGTTTCCGCTGGCTTATCCTAGTCAATCTTCGACAGTCATTCTGCAGTATGAAGGTATAGGATATAACCCAGATCTTTCATCTTACCTTTGCATTAGCCTTTTCTTAGGGATAATTATATTATTTCTAGGCTCTATTCATTTTGCTAAACGGGATGCTTTGTAAAAAGGAGGCGAAATACTTGAAAAACATTTTATTTGTAGAACGTTTAAAGCTTAAGCGATCAAAGTTATGGATCATCTACTTATTAGGGCCTTTGTTAGGTGTATCCCTGGCATACACTAACTTTATTAAAAACTATAACCTTTTTATGAATCCCGGAGACAATCCCTGGGTAGAGGCTTGGACACAAGTTGCCTTATTTATGGGCCCTTTTGTATTGCCTATCGTAGTGGGAATTTTCGCCGCCCTTGTTTGCAGGGGGGAACATGCAGGAGGCGGTTGGAAACAGCTTCTAGCCTTACCAGTCAAACACTCAGATATCTTTCTGGGAAAGTTTCTAACAGTGGTCCGCATGATATTCATTAGTATGTCCATTTTAATCCTCTTATTTATTGGATTCGGTTATATGTTAGGCATAAGCGGGAGTCTTCCTTTACTTACAATTCTAGGTTATGGAATTAGAGGGATCTTAGCTTGTTTACCATTAATTTTATTGCAGCTTATTGTTTCAATCAGGTCTAAAACATTTGGCATACCACTCGCTGTTAGCATTGTTTTTATATTACCGGCCATTATTATTGCCAGTACACCATTAGGTCAAGTATATCCATGGACACAGCCTATGTTAGCAATGTCACCCGAAGATGAATCACCGATTCAATCAAATTTCCTGTTTTACTCAATTATGGTAATAACGTGTCTCGGTCTCCTGGTTTACGGAATAAGAAGTTTTACTAAACGAGACCTTACGTAGGGTATATGCGGTATAAACTTATGTCTTATAGATTATTTCAACAAAAAAGAAAGTTACCGACATCATCGATAAAGAAAAGGATAATAACGAATTCTAGTTTTCATAACTATAGTAAACGAGGGGGCAAGCTGTATACAATTCGCTTGGATTGAAAGGGCCTGTAAAGGTTGAACAGGTTGATTTGATTGTGATACTTTGGTGAAACGCAAGAAGGAAATAAACGGAAATACGAAAGCACTCACGATGTTGTGAGTGCTTTTTCATCAGCCGACCTGCTGTTTTACGGCTTTACCGGCTGATCCGAACTCTCTCATTTTGCTTCGCACTGTCTCTTCCACGGCTTCAATGCCGGGTGTCATGTAGCCGCGCGGTTCGTACAGATCGCCGTTTTCCTGAAACATGCGGCGTGTTTCGTCTGTCCAGGCTACCATACATTCCGTGTTGATATTGATTTTCGCGTGGCCGAGCGTGATGGCTTTTTTGACCTGATCCTGCGGAATCCCGGATGCTCCGTGAAGAACGAGAGGAATATCAGTCATGCGGGAGATTTCCTCCATTTCCTTAAATCCGAGATTCGGTTCACCTTGATATTTGCCGTGGACGGAGCCGAGGGCGGCGGCCAGCGCGTCGATATTGGTTTCTTTGACGATCCGCTCACATTCGGCGATATCGGCATAGCGGACCCCGCCGACCAGCCCGTCTTCCATGCCGCCGACCGTGCCGACTTCTGCTTCTACTGACACGCCGTGTTTTGCGGCATAATCGGCGACTTCTTTTGTCATCGCGATGTTCTCATCAATCGGATGATGGGAGCCGTCAATCATCACTGAGCTGAATCCGGCGTCAATGGCCTGTCTGCAGCGTTCCGCACTGCTTCCGTGATCAAGATGGAGCACAACGGGAACGGTAATCGCCATTTCCTCCATTAACGCGCCGACCATGGCGGAAATCGTTTTAAATCCGCCTAAATAGTCGACCAGACGATCGGAAGCCGCGGCGATGACCGGCGATTGCTCCTTTTGCGCGGCTTGCAGAATCGCCTTCGTCCATTGGAGGCCGTTGATATTAAATTGGCCGACTGCATAATGCTCCCGTTTCGCTTCTGCAAGAAGATGTTTCATGGTGACAAAAGCCATGCTCACGCCTCCTTCATGAAGTATTTTGATACGACGGCTTCCGTTGTTTCCTTTGCCGTTTTGATCGTTTCCTCCGCAGTCAGCTTATAATATTCAGGTCTGAACAGCTCTACGGAGATAACATCATTGAATCCGATTTCTTTTAACGCTGACAGATGGGCGTCTAAGTCAATCGCACCCTGTCCAGGCCAGACGCGGTCTTCATCCGTTAAAAAGCCGATCGGGAAGTCCTCTGTATCGTCGATATGATAGATGAAAATTTTCTTTCCGTCCGCCTGCTTCAAGCTCTCAATATTGGAGCCCATCGCGTGGAAATGGAAACTGTCAAACACCAGTCCGACATTATCGCGGCCGACAGCGTTCACGATGTCATACGCCTGTTCAAATGTATTGACCGTACATTGCGGGTGTCCGACAAATTCAAGGGCAATGTTTACGCCGTACGGCTCCGCGATGTCCGAAAGCTCAGTCAGCACCTCTGCGCTGCTCTTTTTGATCTCTTCTTTCAAGATTTTCCGCTCTGTCACAAGCGGCACGGCCACTACGTATTTCACGCCGAGCGTCCTGCAGGTTTCCATCATGCTTTTGAATTCCGAAATGATCTCCCTATAGCCCTTCTCATCACGGTTGTTGAAGAAAACCAGTGCGTTCAGGGCAAGCGGTTTAATGTGATGGGTTCGAAAATATTCCGCCAGATCGGCCAGTGAATGGTCTTTTAAGTATTCCGGCAGCTTATCCATTGTGCGGATTTCAATATAATCATAGCCGTGCTTTTCGCACAGTTCTAAATCCTGTTTCAGGTTTGAATTCTCCAGCGTAGTCGCTTCATTAAAGCAAAGTTTCATGTCAGCCTCTCCCATCCGCGTTTTCGATATGAAGGGAGTCCGGCTGGAGGGCTTTTTTGCCCCGCTCCGCCGAACTCCGTACTCAGCTTATGCCATACCCAGTTCTTCCTTTAATTTCTTAAGCGTGGTCCGGCTTGATTCATCCGCTCTTTCGCCGACCCAAGCAAAAACGGCGTTCGTCGCAATTCCGTCGAATTTCATCTCTCTCATCTTTCTGAAAATCGTCTCAAAATCGACCTCGCCTTGCCCGATGTCCAAATGTTGGTGAACCGTTACTTTCGCATCAGGCGGGTTGACGATGTAGCGCAGGCCGTGCGCCGCTTTATGATTAAAAGTATCTGCAAATAAAACATGTGTAAGGCGGTCGCCGGCTTCATCAAACATGGTCGCAATATCGCCTTTTCCGTCATCATAGAAGAACGTATGCGCAGTCGAGTAGACAAGATTGATCCAATCCTTGTCAAGCGCGCGGATCATATCCATCGCGCCTTTGTGCGTTTCGATAAAATCGTATGGGTGAGCCTGAAGATTGAGTTTAACGCCTTCTTTTTCAAAAACGGGCAGCAGTTCATCCATGGATTTGATAAATTTTTCTTCACTTGTCAAAGGATCATATTTTGAACCGCTGAATTCACTGTTCATCAAATCCACTTCAAGTTCAACCGCAATTTCGATCGCCCGTTTCCAGTTGCGCACGGCGGCCTGTCGGCGGTCTTCATCAGGACCCGCCCAGTGGTAAAGCGGAAGAAGAGAGGACAGCTTCACACCTGTATCCTTTAAAAGGCGCTTCAATTGTTTGATTTTTGCTGAATCGACTTTCGGATATTTGTAGAAAGGACAAAAATCCTCGCGCGGGGACAGTTCGATATATTCGTATCCGAGTTCCGCCGTTTTATAGACCATTTCTTCTAACGTTAAATCATCGCGGTACATGGATGGATCTAAGGCCAGTTTCATTTCTTTCACTCCCGATCTATTATTTGTTCACAGTCGTAAATGATTGGTAGAATGCCGGTTTCTCTTGCAGCGCCACAGGCTCTTTCTGCCCGGATTCCTGAGCTTTTACGCACGCGTCAGTTGTCACTGCGGCAATATAACCGTCCCATGCCGTCGGACCGCTGACTTCGCCTTTTTTCCGGATCGAATCAATGAAGTCTTGAATTTCCACATCATACGCAGCCACAAATCGGCGCTGCCAATCCATCAGGATATCGGTGCTGAATTTCCCTTCTTTTCTCAAACTGATGCTTGACGGTTCCGGAAGCTTGATGACGCCGTCTTCCCCGACGATCTCACATTGAATGTCATAGCCGTATTTACAGTTCACGTAGATTTCGGCATTGATGACGATGCCGCCTTTTGTTTCAATGATGACCATCTGCGGATCTTTCAGATGCGGCAGCGCATTTTTTGATTTCTTCGGATAGATGACCTGTACGGATTCATAGTCGTCATTGACGAGCCAGTGGAGGACATCAATTTCATGAACGAGCGTATCGACGACGGCCATGTCCGTTGAATAATTCGATGCGACTGTCGGGTTACGGTGCGCACAGTGAATCATCAGCGGCTCGCCGACCACGCGGTTATCGATCGCTTCTTTCAGCTGAACGTAACCGCTGTCATATCTGCGCATAAAACCTACCTGCACCAATCGTTTTCCCGTCTTCATTTCTTCCTCGACAATGCGCATACAGCCTTCTGCCGTTGTCGCAAGCGGCTTTTCACAAAACACGTGCTTGCCGTGCTGAATCGCTTTCAAAACGCTGGACTCGTGAGCCGGGCCCCAGCTTGTCACTAAGACGGCATCCACATTTTCAGCAGCGAGGAGGCTGTCGTCATCAGGATAAACGGAGGCGTTCAAATTGAAATCCTGAACGGTCTGCTGCGCGGCCTCCTGATTCACATCTGTGACAGCGGTAATTTCCGCTCCGGACAGCTTATTTGTGATGCGGTTGATGTGCTCTTTTCCGATAGCACCGGTTCCGATAACACCTATACGTAAATTCATTGATCGCCACTCCTTCTGATAATCAAATAATGGTTCTCGTCTTTCTTTTCTCGCTGCCGTCCTGAGGAGCGCCGTACAGTTCCTCCTGTATCTGTTCAAGCGACTTGCCGGACGTATTCGGCGCGAAGACAAGCCCGATGATCATACTGGCCGTCACACATATGAGCAGAATACCGGCCATAAAACCGATGCCGAATTGTGACATGATGACCGGCACAAATAAACTCCAAATGCCGATTGAAATACGGACGAGAAAGAACATGAGCCCTTGTGCTGACGCTCTGTATTCTGTCGGGAACAGCTCGCTTGCCCACAGCTGGTAGTTCGCCTGCTGGCCGGCTCCGTTATTGATGCCGATCGCTAAAACAAACAAAAGCAGCATCGGGAGCCCCTGAAACGGCAGTAAAAACAGCGACCAGCCGACAACGGCCATAAAGGCACAGATTCCGAACACCGTTTTCCGATATTTATCTGCAAAAGGCATGAAGATACAGGCGACGCCGAGCCCGGTGAAGATAAACAGGGCCATCTGCAGAATGTTGGCCGTATTTGCGGATACGCCGCCGACCTGCTGGTAGATGTACGGCATGAAGAATCCCATGACGCCCGCGGCGAGATTCCATACGAGAAACACACCCATTAAAAACAAAATGTTCTTGAAAAATTTCGGCTGAAGCAGGTCAAAATAAGATGTTTTTTTCACGGCGGCAGGCCGCTCTTCACTGTTTTTCCAGGCATCCGACTCAGGTAAACGCTTTCTTATCACATATGTGATAAGGGCGATCACCAATAGATGCGCAAAGACAATTTTATTTCCTAAAAGCCCGAGGTCACCGACCAAAACGGATAACAGCAGAACCACAACGGCTCCTGCGGCCCACGCCACCTGCGCCACTCCGCAATGCCTCGCCCGGTTTTTCTCAGGGGCGTTTTCCGCGATAATGGTCCATGAAGCCGTAATATCCGCGCCTACAGAAATCCCGATAATCATGTATCCGCATAACAGCATGGGAAAGTTGAATCCAAACAAAACCAAACAAATTCCTAAGGCGTAGACGAGCATACTGTTTGTGTATACAGCTTTTCGGCCGACCTTATCGGCCAAATACCCGCCGAGCAGCGCTCCGATGGCCGCTGATATCGCATTTGCGCTGAAGGCGCCGAGCAATCCGATCTGACTGTCGGACAGCTTCAAGTAGCTGACCCACATAGATAAACCCGCTGATCCTGCCACGATGGAACCTGCATCAATGTAATTGGCTAACGCTGCGGCGATGGTCCTTTTGCTGAAAGCTGATTCCGCCTTGGCATTATTCATATAAGTCCCCCTCTAATTTGCAGGATCAAGCAGTTCACTGTCGATGTACTTTCTCGCAATCAGCGCGTACTCAAGCGGATTGGCGACTGCCGGGTCTTGTTCGGCTTCGATGACGATCCAGCCTGAATAATCATGACGGACGAGCGATCGGTACACTTCGGTAAAATCGATGCATCCGTCTCCGGGAACCGTAAAAATGCCCTGTAAAAACGACTGCCTGAATGACTTGCCTTCCTGTCTGCACCGCTCCATAATGTCAAACCGCGCGTCCTTGAAATGAACGTGTCTGATCCGATCCATATGCTTGTTGAGAATCGTCATATAGTCTCCGTCCGAGATATAGGCATGGCCGGTATCATAAAGTAAATGGACATACCGCGGGTCCGTTCCATCCATCAGCCGGTCAACTTCTTCCGCCGTCTGGACGCCTGTGCCGAGATGATGATGAAAAACCATGTCCAGCCCGTATTCGTCAGCGATTTTCCCGAGACGGTTCAAGCCTTGGCACAGCGTATCCCATTCTTCATCTGAGAAGTGCGGTTTTTTCTTAAATACATCAATGTCCAAGCCTTGAACACTGTACGTCTGTTCAGAAACGGTGGCGACATCCGCTCCGACTTTCTGCAAATAATCACAGTGTTCTGTAAATTGTTCAGCCGTTTTTTCAATACCGTCTTGAATGATAAAGCTGCTGAACCATTTCCCCGCAATCCGCAAGTTCCGGAGAGCCAGCTCCTTATTCAGGACGGCGGGTTCAGGGAAAAACCCTCCCACTTCCGTACCTTGAAAGCCGGCGACAACAATATCGCTTAACAAATGCTGCAGCGTATTCCCGGCTCCGATTTCCGGCATATCGTCATTGCGCCACCCAATGGGAGCGATGCCCCACAGAATATCTTGTTTGCCCATCGTGATGCCTCCCCTCTAGTACTGCTTCGCAGACTTCAGCTTCATCTCTTTCGCTTCGTATGCCCGCTGAACACTTTCCTGCTCCGACACTTCCGCCACGCCGACATGCCACCAGCTGTCATAGCCGTCCGTCATCGTTTTCGGCAGAACCTTCATTTCAATTAAAGTGGATACGTCTTGCGTTTTCGCATCTTCAAGCGCCGCTTTCAGTTCTTCAACCGTATTGGCTCTGTATGTTTTAGCGCCGTAGCCCTCTGCCACCTTCGCGTAATCAACGTTTAAAATCTGATTGTCCTCTGTTCGGAACTCGCAGAAATAACTGCCGCTCCCGTGATCCATCTGCAGGTTGTTGATACAGCCGAATCCCGAGTTGTCAAAAAGCAGGACATTGATTTTTTTGTTATATTGAAGCGCGGTAATCAGCTCTGAGTGCAGCATCAGAAAGCTTCCGTCGCCGACGAGTGAATAGACTTCTTTGTCGGGATGGGCCAGCTTGAGGCCGAGCGTGCCCGATACCTCATACCCCATGCAGGAATAGCCGTACTCGAGGTGGTACGTATTCGGGACGTTGGAATGCCACAGCCGCTGCAAATCTCCCGGAAGAGATCCCGCCGAACTGATGACGACGCTGTCTTCAGGAATCGTGTCATTGATGGTCAACAGCGCCGTTGTTTGCGGCAGCTCAGTCTCGAGCGCGTCGGCATACTCGTTTAACACATCCTGTGAGAAATGGTTCTTAATTTCCGGTTCGAACGCGTCACGTGTAAAAGTGACCTTGCCGAGCCGGTCCCGTTCAGCCAGCCATTCATCTTTCCAATCTTTAATCGCCGTGCCGAATGCACTTTTATATCCGTCTAATAAGCCGTACAGCCTGCCGAGCGTGACTTTCGCATCGGCTACGACCTGAAACGCGTCAAGCTTGTAAGCCTGCATGCGGCTGACATTGATATTCAAAAATTTTGCTTTGTCAAAATCAAACGCCGTTTTCGAGGATGTCGCAAAGTCCGTGTACCGTGTGCCGACACCGATGATCAGATCAGCCTGGCGGGCGGCTTTGTTTGCGGCGAGTGTGCCCGTGATGCCCATGCCGCCCAGATTGTTGGCGAAATCGGCTTCAACCGTTGACTTGCCGGCCTGCGTTTCGACAAGCGGAATGCCGTATGTTTCAGAAAGCGCGATTAATTCCTCACGCGCGCCGGAGTACTTCGCGCCTCCGCCCACTAAAATGACGGGACGGCTGCTCTCCTTAATTTTTTCCGCGGCGCCTTTCAGTTCACGCTCGCTCGGCTGCATCCGGTCAATGTAATGAACGCGTTTTTCAAAGAAGCTTTCATCAAAATCAAATGCTTCTCCCTCTACATCCTGAGAAATGCAGATTGTCGCCGGGCCCGCTTTTGCCGGATCTGTCATCACTTCAAATGCCCGGATTAAGCTGCTCATCAGCTGCTCGGGGCGGGTGATGCGGTCCCAATAGCGGGACACGGGCTTTAACGCATCGTTTGTCGTGACGGCGGCACTGTATTCCTGCTCCACCTGCTGAAGCACCGGGTCAGGCTGCCTCGTCGCAAAGGTATCGGCCGGAAGCAGCAGCACCGGGATATTATTGGCCAGCGCCGTACCCGCGGCAGCCGTCAAGTTAGCGGCACCCGGACCGACTGATGTCGATACCGCGTAAATTTTTCTTCTCAGCATCTGCTTGCTGTATGCCATCGCGGCATGCGCCATGCCTTGTTCGTTTTTGCCTTGATAGACTTTCAGGTGCCCGGCGTCCTGCTCAAGCGCCTGCCCGATCCCCAACACATTTCCGTGGCCGAAAATCGTGAAGATGCCCTCAACGAACGGCTCTTCTTTTCCGTCAACATGAATGTACTGCCGGTTCAAGAATTTAATCAGCGCTTGTGCTGTCGTTAAGCGAATTGTCTTACCCACAAACGATCCCACCTTTTATACGTTCTATTTACCGTTAAGACTGTGCTGCGCTTCAATCAGTTCGATGATTTCACCGGCAGCCGGCATTGCCTCTGAGGAGCTGTGTTTGCTGACGACGATGGAAGCGGAAGCGCTCCCGTATTTTAAAGCCGTTTCAATATCCCGGCCGCTGACAAGTCCGTAGATGAAGGCTGACGCATAGGAATCACCCGCACCGAAGGTCTTCAGCACCTTTGTTTTATAGGCGTGCGCCCGGAAAACTTCTCCCGATCTGCTGTATGCGTATGATCCGTCAACGCCGTGCTTAATGACGACAAGGTCAGCAGAGTGCGCAAACAAATGGCGGACGGTTTCATCGTTATCTCCGCCGCTGCGGTTTTCCATTACGTCAAATTCATCACGCGTACCGATGACGATATCGGATTGTTCCGCCACCAGCGTGTAGTACACGGCTGTTTCTTCTGCCGATTGCCATGTATACGGACGGTAGTCGAGCTCAAACACGACTTTTACGTCATGTTTTTTTGCGATATGCACCGCTTTTAAGACGGCTTCGCGCGACGGGCTTTTTGCAAGCGCCGTGCCTGACACCAGCAGCATTTTCGCGTTTGCGATGTAGCCTTCATTGACTTCGGACGGCTCAAGATACAAATCCGCCACGTCATCCCGGTACATCAGAATGCTGCACTCTTCGGGACTGAGAATTTCCGTAAAAGCGAGCCCGGCTTTGCGCCCTTCTCTGTCAACGGTCATTTGTGACGTATCAACGCCCTTTCCCTGCATATAAGAAACGATGAATCTGCCGTGCTGATCATCCGGGATTTTGCCGATAAAACCGGCTTTTAATCCGAGCTTGGCGCTGCCGATCGCAATATTTGCCGGGGAGCCGCCGACATATTTAGAAAACGTCATCGTTTCTTCCATCGGCCGGTTGTATTCCGCAGCGTTCAAATCAATACACGCGCGCCCGATCGCGACAATATCAAACTCTTTTTCTTCATTAAATGTATATTTCATCGTTATCTGCCACTCCTCACTTGTTAGCGTTCCAGGATCCATTCATGGGCCGGATCATTATGAAACTTCCATTTTCGTGTCGGTCCCGCCATTACATTCAGGTAGTAAGAGGTATACCCGTCCGGAACACCAACCGGGTGATAGCCCGCCGGCACGATGACAACGTTTTCATTTTCTGCGGTCATCGTCTCGTCAATCGAGCGGTCGTCCGTGTACACACGCTGGAAGACAAACCCCTGCGGCGGGTCCGTTTCATGGTAATAGGTTTCTTCTAAAAAGGATTCAGCCGGCAGATTGTCTTGGTCATGTTTATGAGGCGGGTAGCTCGACCAGTTGCCGCTGTCCGTGTAAACTTCAACAACGAGAAGGCTGTTTGCCGATGGATCTGAATCGGGGAGAATATTATGAACGGTTCGTTTGTTTGCCAGCTTGCCGCGATGTTCCACACCGTTGTCTTCCGCTTTAATCAGCTTTGTCGGAAGCTGGTGTTCGGACGGAGAATAGCACAGCGCGACCCTCGCCCCGCTGACGGCTGTGATTCCAAAAGAGCGGTCATTGGACACATAAACGCTGTCCGTCGGTTTTCTTTCAAATACGCTTTCACGGGTGCCGATGCTTTCAAATGTCTGATCATAATCAGTGACGGTGATTTTTCCCGTTACCGCAACGATGCAGCACTCCGTCTTTTTCAAATCTTCTGTATATGCGGAACCGGGAGTGAGGTCAACGACTTTAAATCCGACGTATTTGAGGTCTGAATTGGCTGAAGTGACGTCATGTATGATGTTCACACCTTGAGAAATCTCATCGGCCTGCGGTTTGCGCAGCAAATGACTCATGTTTATTCCTCCTTAATTGATGGTAAAAGAAAACCCGGACGGAATCTCGAAGCCGTCCGGGCCGGCTGTCAGATCAATTGAAGTCAGGAGACGGGTATCGTGCCGTCACGACTTTTTTACGTGTATAGAAGTCGACGCTGTCTTTTCCGTTTGCGTGCAATGTGCCGAAGAAAGAAGACTTCCAGCCTGAGAACGGGAAGAATGCCATCGGCGCCGGCACGCCAAGGTTGATGCCGAGCATCCCCGCGTCAATATTTTCACGGAAGTAGCGGATCGCGTTCGCATTTGAAGTGAACAGACACGCGCCGTTCGCAAATTCAGACTGGTTGGCGATGTCCACCGCTTCTTTTAAGTTCTTCACGCGGATGACCGACAGAACGGGCGCAAAGATTTCATCTTTCCAGATCGTCATATCCGTCGTCACGTTGTCAAAAATCGTCGGTCCGACGAAATAGCCGTCTTCCGTTGCGTTTTCACGCCCGTCACAAAGAAGTCTCGCTCCTTCTTCGATGCCTTTTTCAATATAGCTGTTCGTGCGTTTTTTGTTGTCCTCGCGGATGACCGGGCCCAAGAATACGCCGTCATCCAGTCCGTTTCCGATCTTGATGTCCGCTGCTTTTTCCTGTAGTTTCGCCATAAACTCATCGGCGATTCCCTCTTCAACCGTCACAACCGCGCATGCCATGCAACGCTCTCCTGCCGAACCGAATGCCGCGCCGATAATGTTTGTCACCGTATCTTCAAGGTGGGCGTCATTTAACACGATCGTATGGTTTTTCGCGCCCGTTAACGCCTGCACGCGTTTCAAATGTTCGCTGCCTTTTTTGAAAACATACTCGCCGACAGGTTTTGAACCGACGAATGAGATGGCTTTAATATCCGGATGTTCAAGAACGCCGTTTACGACGTCATGCGCGCCGTGCACGACATTGAAGACGCCCTTCGGCAGACCGGCCTGTTCAAACAGCTCTGCCAGTTTTTCCGTTAACAGCGGCGTGCGCTCAGACGGCTTCAGAATGAACGTGTTTCCTAATGAAATCGCCATCGGGAACATCCAGCACGGAACCATCATCGGGAAGTTGAACGGTGCGATACCGCCGACCACCCCGATCGGATAGCGGTAGTTCGCCGCCTCTACATCCGTCGCGATGGAGGCGAGTGAATCGCCCATCATGAGTGACGGCGCGCCCGCTGCGAATTCGACGTTTTCAATTCCGCGCCCCACTTCACCGAGTGCTTCCGTCGTGTTTTTACCGTTTTCCAAAGTGATCAGACGGGCAAGCTCTTCTTTGTTCTGCTGGAGAAGCTGCTGATAGTTAAATAGAATTCTCGCACGGCGCGGCACTGCCGTCTTTGACCATGTTTGAAACGCCTCTGACGCTGAGCGGACGGCGTATTCCACATCCTCCCGCGTAGAAATCGGAACCTGGCACATCACTTCTTTTGTAGCCGGATTGACAACGTCTTCATATTGATCTGTCTTACTTTCAACCCATTCACCATTGATGTAGTTTTTCAGTTTTCTGATCTCTGCCATTCTCATTGCCTCCTTAAATAGTAAACATCCTGTTCAGCTGGATAATAACGGATGAATATATTCATCTTTTACATATAAAAGACATGAATTAAACGCTTACAAATGCTAAAATGATGGTGACTCCCAATCTTCCCATGTAAAAGTTGGTCATGTACCGGGAAAAGCAAACGGTTACATCTTTCACTTTTGATTTTACAGGTTATATTTTGGTCATTTCTTGGTTACATTGTAAGCCCAACACATCTTCAAGTCAATCTAAAAAATCAAAATTTTTTCATTATTTTTATCATACTTTTTTTGATCGGGAAAACAGGAACTTGGAGAACCGTGTCGAATCGTACGGTGTGAACCCTCTTTTTTATCATTTGTTAAGTAACTATTGATTAACTTCTGGTGTTTATTATATATTTTAATTACTTTAAGAATTCTAGAAGGAGTTTTTTTATGAAACTGATGCGGATTCAGGAGATGGAAGAATACATTCTCAAACACGGAGCCACTTCTCTGGATGAGCTGTGCGAGGTATTCAACGTCTCTAAAAACACGGTCAGACGCGATATTAATAAGCTTGCGGAAAAAGGGGTTATCAAAAAGGTGTACGGCGGCGTGACATCAGCCGAAAAATCTGTGCTCGTCCCTTTTGAGAACCGCACCATTCAACATCAGGATGAAAAAATCAAAATCGCCCGCTATGCGTCACGGTTTATCGAGGATCACGATCTTGTATTTATTGATTCCGGCACGACGACCAAATCGATGCTGGAGACACTTGATCCCGATAAGAATGTAACGGTTTTGACGAACAGCCTTGATATTATTAACGCGGCTTCATCCATGAAAAATATCGACCTGATCATCATCGGCAATAACTACAAACGGAAGACAAGGTCGTTTGTCGGCATTGATGATCCGAGCACACTCAATAAATACAACATTAACAAGGCGTTCATGTCCGCTACCGGGACAACGATCACCCACGGCCTGACGAATTCCGACTTACTGGAATACGAGGTGAAAAAGAGAATTTCCGAAAAGGCGAACGAAGTGTATCTGCTCGCGGATCATTCCAAATTCGGCAAATCCACGCTTTTGACATACGCGCCTTTCGACCGGCTTCACAGCATCGTCACTTCTCAGCAGCTGGATGAGGAATATACGAAGTATTGCCAAGAGCATCAAATCGACATTCACTTGGCATAGCGTTATAGTTAATAGAGAACGCTGCCGTATTTTTCCGGCAGTCGCTATGATATCCAATTTTTTCAGGGGGCGAAAACATGAGCAAAGTAACAATCGGCAAAACTGACCTAAAGGTATTTCCGATCGGTTTGGGAACAAATGCGGTCGGCGGACACAATCTCTATCCGAATCTGAATGAAGAAACGGGAAAAGAATTGGTTCGGGAAGCGATTAAAAGCGGCGTTACCATGTTAGATACCGCCTATATTTACGGTGTGGGCCGTTCTGAAGAATTAATCGGCGAGGTGCTGAAAGAATGCAACCGCGAGGATGTCTTCATCGCCACAAAAGCCGCTCACAGAAAAGAAGGCGATGACTTTGTTTTCGACAATTCACCGGCCTTTTTGAAACAATCGGTCGAAGACAGCCTGAAACGCCTGCAGACTGATTACATCGATTTATTCTACATCCATTTCCCGGATGAGCACACGCCGAAGGACGAAGCCGTTCAAGCATTGAATGAGCTGAAAAAAGAAGGAAAAATCCGTTCCATCGGCGTATCCAATTTCTCTTTGGAGCAGCTGAAAGAAGCCAATAAAGACGGCTTAGTCGACGTGATTCAAGGAGAATACAACCTGCTGAACCGTGAGGCGGAAAAGACTTTCTTCCCTTATACGACAGAACACGGCATCTCATTCATTCCGTACTTCCCGCTCGTATCCGGACTGCTTGCCGGCAAATACGACCAGAACACAACCTTCCCTGAAGGCGACCTGCGCAATGACCAGGCGCATTTCCAAGGGGAGCAGTTTAAAGAAAACATCAAAAAAGTCAACCAGCTCAAACCGATTGCCGAAAAGCACAATGCCGATACGGCGCATATCGTGCTTGCCTGGTACTTGGCGAGACCTGAAATCGATATCCTGATTCCGGGCGCCAAACGCGCGGATCAATTAAAAGACAACATGAAAGCAGCCTCCATTACGCTATCTGCTGAAGAAATCGCGTTTATCGACAAGCTGTTTTCCTAAGAAAAAAAACACGCCTTTTAAAAGGGGCGTGTTTTTTTATGTTTATATTTTTCTCTTCGGGGAATGAAATAGTTATCTAAATAAACTATTATGCGTTCCAAAAGATGAGGAGGATCATCTGTGAAGAAAAACACCAAAAAATACCTGATTTACTTTTTCGGAGCATTAGGCGGGCTGCTTTACGGCTATGACACCGGTGTGATTTCAGGGGCTTTGTTATTTATTAACAATGATATTCCTTTAAACACGCTGACCGAGGGATTGGTCGTCAGCATGCTGCTGCTCGGTGCGATTTTCGGGTCCGCCTTAAGCGGGACATGCTCTGACCGATGGGGCCGGAGAAAAGTGGTTTTCGTCCTTTCACTCATTTTTATTATCGGCGCGCTTGCGTGTGCGGCTTCGCAAACCGTCACCATGCTGATTATCTCCCGTGTCATTCTCGGGTTAGCCGTCGGCGGCTCAACGGCACTGGTTCCCGTTTATCTATCTGAGATGGCGCCAACAAAAATACGCGGAACGCTCGGCACATTGAATAACTTAATGATTGTAACCGGAATTTTACTCGCATATATTGTGAATTACATATTCACCCCGTTTGAAGCTTGGCGCTGGATGGTCGGTCTCGCGGCAGTACCGGCGGCGCTTTTATTAATCGGAATCGCGTTTATGCCGGAATCTCCGAGATGGCTCGTCAAACGCGGCCGTGAGCAGGAAGCCAGACAAGTCATGGAAATGACCCACGACAAAGAGGATATCGCTGTTGAATTGGCGGAAATGAAACAAGGAGAAGCCGAGAAAAAAGAATCTACGCTCGGCTTGCTGAAAGCAAAATGGATCCGCCCTATGCTGCTGATCGGGATCGGCCTCGCCATCTTCCAGCAGGCGGTCGGTATCAACACGGTGATTTACTATGCGCCGACCATCTTTACAAAGGCAGGACTCGGCACTTCGGCGTCCGTTCTCGGCACGATGGGCATCGGTGTCTTAAACGTCATCATGTGTATCACCGCCATGATCTTAATTGACCGGATCGGCCGGAAAAAACTGCTGATGTGGGGAAGTGTCGGCATTACCTTGAGCCTGGCGTCACTATCAGCCATTCTCCTTCTGGCCGGCCTGTCAGCTTCAACGGCATGGCTGACCGTGCTGTTTCTCGGCATCTATATCGTTTTCTATCAGGCGACATGGGGTCCCGTTGTGTGGGTCCTGATGCCGGAGCTGTTCCCGTCAAACGCACGCGGAGCCGCAACCGGATTTACGACATTGATTCTGTCGGCAACCAACCTGATCGTTTCACTGGTATTCCCGCTTATGCTGAGCGCCATGGGCATCGGCTGGGTATTCGGAATATTCTCAGTCATTTGCCTCTCATCCTTCTTCTTCGCCGCTTACATCGTTCCCGAAACGAAGGGCAGAAGTTTAGAAGAAATCGAAACGCACTTGAAAAAACGGTTCTCCTTAAAGAAGCGCAGCAAACAAAATCAAATTCTTAAACAGCGCACATTGTAATAAAAAAAGGAATCGCCCCCGCCGGGCGATTCCTTTTTAGCGTCATACCATGACTTTGCAGATGTCATTCGTAAACTCGACCGGATCATGGATCGGCAGCCCTTCAATCAGAAGCGCCTGATTGTAGAGAAGGTTTGTGTATAATGCAAGCTTTTCCCGATCTTGTCCGTGAGCGTTCTTTAACGTCTCAAACACTTCGTGATTCGGGTTGATTTCCAGCACTTTTTCCGCTTTGACCTGCTGGCTGTCAGGCATGGCGTTCAACACTTTTTCCATTTCGATCGTCACTTCGCCGTCTGTCGCAAAGCAGACCGGATGGGATTTTAAACGTTTCGATGCTCTGACGTTCTTTACTTTATCCGCAAGAATCTCTTTCATGCTTTCGAACAGGTCTTTATATTCGTTCTCTTCGGCTTCAGTCTGCTTTTCATCTTCGTCACTGTCGATGCCTAAGTCGGCGCTGGATACGGATTTGAACTCTTTTTCCTCATAGCTTGTCAGCATTTTGATCGCGAATTCATCAATATCTTCCGTGAAATATAAAATCTCGTAGCCTTTGTCCGCCACCATTTCAGTTTGCGGCAGCTTTTCAATCCGCTCATATGAATCGCCGGACGCGTAATAGATATATTTTTGATCCTCAGGCATTCTGGACACATATTCGTCCAGAGTGACGAGCTTTTTCTCCTTAGATGAATAGAAGAGAAGCAGATCTTTTAATACGTCTTTATTCGCGCCGAAATCATTATAGACACCGAATTTCAGCTGTCTGCCGAAAGATTCATAGAAAGATTCGTATTTTTCCCTTTTGTTCTTCAGCAGGCTCTTCAGCTCGGCTTTGATTTTTTTATTGATGTTTTTCGCAATCAGCTTCAGCTGGCGGTCGTGCTGCAGCATCTCTCTGGAAATGTTCAGCGACAGATCCTCAGAATCCACCATGCCTTTTACAAAGCTGAAATGATCCGGCAGCAGGTCGGCGCATTTGTTCATGATCAGCACGCCGTTGGAGTACAGCTCCAATCCTTTT
Organism: Bacillus sp. N1(2025); assembly: GCF_053470005.1. NCBI lineage: Bacteria > Bacillati > Bacillota > Bacilli > Caryophanales > Bacillaceae > Bacillus > Bacillus sp. N1(2025). The sequence goes on along the minus strand of NZ_JBLTJB010000002.1, from coordinate 138,719 downwards.
TCGAATTCCTTCGTATAATAGTCAAACGGCATGTTTTCCGGAATAAACAAAATCGAATTGTAGCGCACCGCTCCATCGACGCTGATATGCACATGGGTCAGCGGTTTATCAAAACCGTAATGCTTCTCGGCGTAAAAAGCCTCGTAATCCTCATCCGTCAGCTCGCTTTTGTTTTTTCTCCAGATCGGCACCATGCTGTTGACCGTCTGTTCTTCCTGAACTTCTTCAAATTCGTTCTCGCTGCCCTCTTTCGGCTTGTTGACCGTCTCTTCCATTTTGATCGGGTAGCGGATAAAATCAGAGTACTTTTTCACGATCGCTTTGATGCGGTAGTTTTCTAAAAACTCATCATAGCTTTCATCTTCTGTGTTTTCTTTTATTTTCAAGGTGATTTCCGTACCGACGGTTTCCTTGTCACACGGCGCGATCGTGTAGCCGGCAGCCCCTTCCGACTCCCATACATACGCCTCGTCACTGCCGAGCGCCTTACTTTTCACCGTGACTTTATCAGCCACCATAAACGCCGCATAAAACCCGACGCCGAACTGGCCGATAATGTCATGGCCATCTTTCGAGTCATTTTCTTGCTTGAAAGCGAGTGAACCGCTTTTCGCAATCGTGCCGAGATGCTGTTCAAGCTCGTCTTTTGTCATCCCGATACCGGTGTCTTTGACGGTGAGCGTTCTCGCTTCTTTGTCCGCCGTCACTTTTATGTAGTAATTGTCTTGATCAAACGTTAATGAATCATCGGTTAACGCCTTGTAATAGATTTTGTCAATCGCATCGCTCGCGTTGGAAATTAACTCGCGGAGAAAAATTTCCTTCTGCGTGTAAATGGAGTTAATCATCATGTCCAGCAATCGCTTGGATTCTGCTTTAAACTTTTTTTTCCGCACTTCAGATCTCTCCTTTAATTATGCTTTGATGTTATGTAAAATCTTTTCAGCATCTATTTATCATATACAGTGACAATTGTCAACTAGCATTAGCAGATGCATATATTGTAAATTTAACATGTTAATGGATTCATTTCACCCATTTTATCAATAAAAAAGAGAGAATGTTGATCATCCTCTCCTATCTGCTTCTTTCCGGCGGCCGAATTCCTTCTTCATCCATATGTATGACGGGTAGAAAAACAAACTAAATAAGATAAGAGATCCCAAGTTTCGCAAAGACTCATGCAGAACATTTCTTACAGTGAGAGGAAATGTGATGTCCTGAAATAGAATAGAGATAACGGTGTAAATCACAAATCCCATAGGAACAATGGCATAACAATAAAACGCTATCTCCTTCTTATGCTGTATCTTCAAAATATGCAAACCTCCAATGATGTATATACATAATATTAACATATTTAATAGGTATTTAGAAACAGACCTCCGTATGTTTATCCCCCTATTCAGCGGGAACAGATATAAAAAAGGAGGAATCGCAATATGGGAAGATTAACAGACAAAACCGCAATCATCACAGGGGCCGCGACAGGCATCGGACAAGCGACGGCACGGATTTTCGCCGATGAAGGCGCCCGCGTGATCTGCGGTGACATCAATGAAAGCGAACTGAATGAAACCGTCAGCGCCATCAGAAAAAACGGTGGAGAAGCAGAAGCCTTTCACCTTGATGTATCAGACGAAGAAAACGTAAAGTCTTTTGCAGACGGCATTCAACGAAAGTACGGAACAATTGATATTCTGTTTAACAATGCCGGTGTTGACCAAGAGGGCGGAAAAGTCCATGAATACCCGGTCGACCTGTTTGACCGGATCATCGCCGTCGATCTGCGCGGCACATTTCTGTGCAGCAAATACCTGATTCCGCTCATGCTCGAAAAAGGAGGCTCCATCATCAACACCTCCTCCATGTCCGGCCGGGCCGCAGACCTTGACCGCTCAGGCTATAACGCCGCAAAAGGCGGAATCACGAACCTGACGAGAGCGATGGCCATTGATTACGCCAGAAGCGGAATCCGCGTCAATTCCTTATCGCCGGGGACGATTGAAACGCCGCTCATTGATAAATTGGCAGGCACGACAGAAGACGAAATGGGCGAAGCGTTCCGTGAAGCCAACAAATGGATCACGCCGCTCGGCCGGCTCGGAAAACCGGAAGAAATGGCAGCCGTCGCGCTCTTCCTCGCTTCAGACGACAGCTCTTACGTAACGGGAGAAGACATCACCGCAGACGGCGGCATCATGGCATACACTTGGCCGGGAAAAATGCTGATTGATAAGAAGTGGAAGGAAGAGACGGAGTGACGGTGAAAAAGAAACAAGCCAGTGCAAAAACACTGGCTGAACAAGCTGAGGGCGGGTTACTTAAACCAGCCCTTTTCCTTTGATCGGGTAATGGCTTCAATTCGATTTTTCACTTCTAGTTTATCCAGGATCATCGAAACGTAATTGCGGACTGTGCCGCTTTTGATGCTGAGGGCGTTGGCGATTTCTTTCGTGTTTTTTCCGTCTGCGACAAGCTCGAGCACCTCTTTTTCCCGTTCGGTCAGCGGGTTTTCTTCACTATAGATGTCCTCCATTAATTCAGGTGCGTAGACGCGTCTTCCTTTCATGACGCTGCGGATGGCGCTGACGAGCTCATCGCTCGGGCTGTCCTTGAGCATGTACCCGCTGACGCCTGCTTTTAGCGCCCGCTGAAAATAGCCGGAGCGGGCAAAGGTCGTCAAAATGATGATTTTCACACCGCTGTCCTTGAGTTCTTCTGCCGCTTCAAGACCTGATTTCCCGGGCATTTCGATATCCATCAGACAGATGTCGGGCGCATGTTTTTCCACGAAATCGATGGCATCCTGGCCGCTTGTGCCTTTGCCGACAACCGTCATATCCTCTTCTAAATTCAACAGCGAACCGAGTGCACCGAGCAGCATTTGCTGATCCTCGGCAATGAAGATGTTGATCATCTGCTACCATCCTTTTCTTTTGATTTTGAATCATTCGGGATTCTCATGGTCAGCTTTGTTCCGGCGGCTGTATCGATGGCTAAACTGCCGTTTGCGAATTCAAGACGTTCCCTCATTCCAAGCAGGCCGTGCCCCTTTGAAAAAAAGCGGTCTTCTTTGCATTGAAAGCTGCCGTCATCTTCCACCGTAATGACAACCTCTTTCCAAAGCTGCTGAATGGTGATGCGGCATACTTTGGCGCCGCTGTGTTTCACGACATTGGTGACGGCTTCTTTTATGCACATGCTGACGATGTTTTCGTTCAGCAGAGAGATATGTTTTGGCGCTTCTTTTTCTTCATACACAAATTCAATTCCTGCCGCTTCAAGAATTTGCCGAACATTGCTGAGCTCATCCTTCAATCGGATGCCTTTCATCGACGAGACGATTTGTCTGACCTCATTTAAGGAGGTGCGGGCCGTCTGCTGCACGCTTTTCAGCTCAGTGCGGGCCTGTTCAGGGTCCTTATATATCAGCTTTCGGGCGAGGTCGCTTTTCAGTCCGATTAAGGAGAGCTTTTGTCCAAGTGTATCGTGAAGGTCCCGGGCGATGCGCTGCCTTTCTTCCAGCTTCACAAGATCGGCGATTCGCTCATTTGCATATTCTAATTTCTCCTCAAGGCGCTCTCTTGCCTTTCTGCTTCGAATGGTGAGCGGGAGCAGGATGGCACTGATCAGTGTAATGACGATAAACGGAATTTGGGTCAAAAACCACCCTTTTTTCAGAACAAGGCTGAAGTTGACGGCAACCGCCGCACTGATGATATGAATGTAATATAAGATGTAAAAAGGAACTTTGTCTCGGATATGGCCGATGAAGTAGGCGATAAAGAAGGCGAAATAAATATAGCTGAACAGCATGACAGAGCCGGTCGAAATGCCGATCAGAAGAAGTGCCCATAAGTAAAGCGGCCAGCCTTTTGCAACAAATGCAAAGCGGTATGCGCCAAAGAAAACAAGTGTGAAAATGATGCCGGCCACGATGACAAAGGTAGAAGAGCTTTTAAAAATAAAATAAAAAGGCAAGATGAAAAAAATCGTCCATATATAAGGAGAAATCCCATTCAGTTTTTGAAATTTAAAATACTTCTTCATCTTTGTTCCACCTTCTGCTGCTTGTGTCTACCATCACTTTATCAAAACACCGCCTTCATTGCATCCTCACGTATGAAGAGAAGGCCCTTTCTGATAAGAGAAAGAGCCGCGCGCCATATCAGGCATTTTTCTTTAAAGGTTCTTTCGGTACCGGTTGGGGCAGCGGTGTTTTCCGCGCCTCCCGAAAGGTGACAAATTGCTTTTCGTCCTCATCCCACAGACGGAATTTCATGGATTCAAGACTTGTTTTAAGCGTAATGGTCGGTACGTTTTTTAAAGGCTCGTGCCCCTCATGAGCGGCTTCCAGCTTGTAGTTCGGCACTTTCGGGCTTAAGTGGTGGACATGATGGTAGCCGATGTTGCCTGTCAGCCATTGCAAAAGCTTCGGAAGCTTGTAAAAGGAGCTTCCTTCTACCGCGGCCTGCACATAATCCCAATGCTCATCGGCTTCAAAATAAGAATCCTCAAACGTGTGCTGAACATAAAAGAGCCAGACGCCGATTGACCCCGAAATAAGGAAAATCGGACCCTGAACAAGCAAAAAGTTTTCCCAGCCGACAAGCAGGCACGTCGCAGCAGCTAATAAGACAATCGCCGCGTTCGTGAAATAGGTGTTCCAGCGCTCCTTGCGGCGGGCGCCTTTTACATTGAAACGGTTTTTAATCAGAAATACGTAAATCGGGCCGAGAATAAACATAATAAACGGATTGCGATAAAGTCTGTAGCGTACTTTTGTCCAAGCTGACGCTTCGTTGTATTCCTTGACGGTCATCATCCAAATATCGCCGGTGCCCCGTTTATCTAAGTTGCTGCTCGTCGCATGATGAATGGAGTGGCTGCGCTGCCATTGAAGGAACGGAAACAGTGTCAGCACACCTGAAATAAACCCGAACAGCCGGTTCAGCTTCTTTTGTTTGAAAAAGGATTGATGGCAGCAGTCGTGGAAAATAATAAAGATTCTTGTCAAAAATCCCGCTGCTATAACAGTAAAGGCGAGGGTCAGAAGATAGGAGACATTGAGGCTGAAGTAAGCAAGAAACCAAAGGGCAAAAAACGGCACAAACGTGTTGAAAAGCTGAATGACACTATGCTTTGTATCGGCGCCGGAAAATGCGGCAACCTGCTTTTTTAAAGACGCTTGTTTTTGAGTTGCGGCGTGATTGATCATGAATGTCATGTCCCTTCTTTTTCATTATGATCCCAAGTATAACGGGGCGCCAGACGCTTTTGTAGTAGCAGCCATCATGCCCCGAATATGACATTTGTCATGTTTGGCGGCAAAATGCTGATCAGGCGTCATATGGAAGGTATCTTTTTTATAAGGGATAAAGCCGGACACTTCATAGCGGCACTTCTCAAAGAAAACAGCAAAAAAGAACCCCGCCTGTTTTCGGAGTTCTTTTTCATCATCCTCACAGCAAAATCACCCGATACTTCTTCACATCCAAAAACTGCAGAAACTCCCGGGCCAGCATGTCCGGCGCGTGGTCTTTTCCTTCATGAAGACGATATTGAATCAAGCCGACGAGCATGGACGCGACATAGTATGCATAGAGTTTTTTGCCCGCCTGAATGTGCAGAGGCTGATGAAGATAAAACGATTGCAGCGCTCTGAACATTTCCGGGATGACGTCAGGCACTCCCGAACCCTCTCTCAGAAAATGGACGATCGGCATGCCGTCCGACAGTGCGGAAAAGAGACGGACGAGCGCGGCTTCCGCTTCTTCCATGGAACAGTCGGCAGGCTCTCCTTTTACCGTCAATAATCCGATCAGATCCCGGCATGATTGATGGATGATCGTTTTCAGCAATGCTTCTTTGTTGGCGTAATGGTCATAAAAAGTGGCACGGCGGAGGTTGCTTTGACGGGCAATATCGGAAATCGTAATCGCCGCGTACTCTTTTTTTTCCGCCATTAAGCCGATCATGGCTTCTTGCAAGGCCTGCCTCGTCCGGGTCACCCGGCGGTCGGCGGGCTTTTTTTCTTCTTGTTCCGGCACCCGGCGGCCGAACAGCCAGTAAAACCGTTTTTGAGAAATCAAATCCCACACCTGTCCGCTGATCGCTTCCGGGGATGCCCCGGGCTCCTCATTCAGCCAGTACAACACAATGGCATACGTATATAAAGCGCGGTAATGAATGTACATATCCTGTTCAGTCGGTGAGAAATCCGCATTGACCGGTGACAGCAGCACATCATGCCGGAACACATCTTTTAAAAAAGCATGAAAGTGAAAATACGGCATTTTATGACGGTCCATCATCGTTTGAAAAAACTCCCGATGCCGGTCAACAAAAGACAGGGTCGGATGCACTTTTTGCCATCCGCCATGTAAATGAAGCACATCTTTATTCTTCAGCGAATCATAAAGCGCTTCGCTCAGCCCTTCTTTCATTTCTTCCGTTATATCTTCTAAAATCGCATATTTATCTTCGTAATAAAGGTACAGTGTCCCCCGGCTCACATGCGACCGTTCGGCGATGTCCTTCATGGTCACACGGCGGATATCCCGCTCTCCAAGCATGGCCAAAAGCGCTTGTTTGATGTCAGTTGTCACAGAATCCGGCATAAGAGACACTCCTTTCATTAGACAGATCACCGCAATTTGTACGGTAACGTATAGATGTGTTTACGCTGTCTTTGCCGCAAAAACACATCACATTATAATAGGCCCTGAAGAAACAAAAAAGCAACCAGAGGAGGAAGACCGATGGATCAGCATATAAAAGCAGACATCAAACGCGTCTTTGAGCTTCAGAAAAAAAATCAAAAAACGCTGCGTGCTTCAACAGCCGGGCAGCGCAGAGAAAAGCTTCAGCGCTTTTTAGATGCCGTCACCGCACATGAAGAAGAAATCATCGAGGCGATCAGACGGGACGTCCGCAAGCCTTATCATGAGGTGAAAAGAGCGGAAACGCAGGGAACGATCAAGGCGATTAAAGATAATATGAACAATCTCGACACCTGGATGGCGCCGAAACGCGTCGGCTCATCCGTCAGCCCCGACGCTGACGGCGTATTAATGTATGAGCCAAAAGGCGTCACCTTAATTCTCGGCCCATGGAATTATCCGTTTATGCTGACGATGGCTCCGCTTGCGGCTGCCATTGCGGCCGGCAACAGCGCGATTGTGAAGCTGTCCGATTTTACGATGGAGACGAGCCATATCGCCGCGACAGTTATTCGCGAGGCATTTCACGAAGAAGAAGTCGCCATTTTTGAAGGTGAGGTCGATGTCGCCACAGAACTTCTCGACCAGCCGTTTGACCACATTTTCTTCACCGGAAGCACGAATGTCGGTAAAATCGTCATGACGGCAGCGGCGAAGCACTTGTCGTCCGTCACGCTTGAGCTTGGCGGAAAGAGTCCGACGATCATCGACAGCGGCTATGATTTGATGGACGCGGCGAAAAAAATCGCCGTCGGCAAATTTGTCAATGCGGGGCAAACATGTATCGCTCCTGACTATCTCCTTATGAAGAAAGAAGTGCAGAGCACCTTTACAGATCTCCTGCAAACCATTGTCAATGCAGGTTTTATGGAGGATGATCATACGGTTGACCGCAACAAATTCACGCAGATTGTCAACGACCGCAACTTTAACCGTGTCAAAGCCCTGTATGATGACGCCATTGAAAAAGGGGCGAAAACGGCGTTCGGCGGCGTATTCGATTCGCATGACCGCACGATTTCTCCGACCGTGCTGACAAACGTCACGCCTGATATGAAGATCATGCAGGAAGAAATCTTCGCACCGATTCTGCCGATTATGAATTACGAAGATATCAGTGAAGCCGTTGATTACATCACTGAACGGGACAAGCCGCTTGCCTTGTATGTATTCAGCCATAATCAGGAGCTGATTGATTATGTTCTGCAGCATACGACGTCCGGCAATGCTTCTGTCAATGATGTCGTCGTTCATTTCACTGACGTCAACCTTCCGTTCGGCGGTGTCAATACGAGCGGGATCGGTTCATATCACGGTGTGTACGGCTTTAAAGAATTTTCTCATGAAAAAGGCGTATTTATTCAAGCCTCTAAATAAAAAAGAATCCGCGCAGATGACGCGGATTCTTTTTTATTATTTTTTTGCTCCGAATGCGAGCAGTTTCGTATAAGTGCCGACATAGAGCGTGCCGTCTTCAGCCAGAACCGGGGAGGAAATGACATTGCTGTCTGTTTGATAGCGCCATTTTTCATTACCGTCAGCGTCAACCGCATAGACATTTTTATCGTCAGAACCGAAGTACACATTGCCGTCCGCATCAATCAGCGGCGCCGTTCTCACAGGCCCGTCCGTATAGAAAGACCAGTTCATATTGCCGGTTTTGCTGATGGAAAACAGCTCGCCGCTTCCGGAACCGATATACACATTGCCGTTATGGTCGATCGCTAATGAAGAGCTGGAGAAACCGTTTAACGGGAACGTCCACTTTACAGCACCCGTTGATGTATAGGCGTATAAGTTGCCGTCCTGGTTTCCGGCGTAAACGGTGCCGTCTCTATCAATAACCGGATAGCCTTTAAACCCGTTGGACGTCGTTTTTGACCATTTCACTTGGCCCGTTCCGGAATTGATCGCGTAAAAGATATTATTGTACGTTGCCGTATACAGCGTGCCGTTTGACGCTAACACGGGAGCGGAACCGACCACGCCGTTTGTTTTAAACTTCCACTTTTGCGTCCATGTCGAAGGCGACGTCGGTTTAATCGCATAGATATAGTTATCCAGCGTCGACACATACAGCGTGCCGTCAGAGCCGATAGCTGCATCGGAACTAGGCGCTCCGCTCAGCGGAACTGATGTTAAAATGGTTCCGGTTTCTTTGTCGATGAAATATAGTTTTTTATCGCGAGAAGGAAGATAAATGACACCGTTTGTTCCGAGCACCGGAGTCAGCGTATAGGTCGTCCCGAGGTTTTCCGTCACCCATTTCACAGTACCGTCCGGATGATACGCGGTCAGCTTCCCGTCTTTTGATTGAATAAATACGGTGCCGTCCCCATCAACCGCGGCTCCCGCACCGTTTTGAGGATTGGCCGGAACATTCTTTTCCCATTTTAATGCGCCATCGGCAGTGCTTGTAAACCGGCTTTCTCTTGACCAGTTGAACATCGTCGGAGACATCGCCTGCGCGTCATACCGTCCCGCCAAGAAACCGGATGCCGCATGATTTTGTTTAAATACCGTTTCCGCAGCTTGAGCAGCCGCCGGATGCAGCCATTTTGCCCCCGGCAGATCAGAAACCGCTCCCACAGATAAAGCCGCAGCAACCGCAGCGCCGGCCGCCAATGTTTTCATTCGCAATGAAGCTGTCTTTTTTTTCAATGTCAGTTCCTCCCGTTTCTATTAAAAGCTGCTATATCACTTTGATCATACCATAATTAACCTATGAAATATTTGTATTTTCGGTAGATTTATAGAACAAATGTCACATAGCCTGCTGATGCTTCGGGGATGATCGAAACGCGGCAATATACCACACCACATTGACGATAAAAGCCGCGCCTGACCAAACGAGAAGGCCGTAATAAAGAGACAGCTCCTGCCCTAAGGAAATTGCGGTCAATAACGTCACCAACAAGACAGCCGCGCAAATGATAAGCCCGATTCCGCAAAAAACGGCCATGATGATTTTCATGACACGAATACCGAGAATATACATAATGAGCGGGACCGCATATATAACAAGGATCTGGCCGACGGCGGCCCACATGCCCGCGGAATTAAAACGATTCGCGTTCGGCCCCGTTTCCGCAAGCGGAGAAAGCGAGACGAGGACCGGCAATAAACAAAACAGCAGAGCGGAAAGCAAGGTCACCGCAACCGTACCTTTTTTCTTTTGATTCATGTGAATATCCTCCTGACAATAACCCGGCTTTTTTACCGGTAATCTGATAATATGTTATATTTTAGCACGATTTTTACTTAATTTGAGAATGTTTTGTCAAAAACGAATTTACAAATCCAGAAAAATAGATATAATAAACGTTATGGAACCGATATTGATTCATAAAGCGTTATCTAACAAAACACGAAGTGATATTATGACGTGGCTTAAACACCCGGAGGACCATTTTGATGAAAAACCTTACCTTGAGCAGGGACTCAGTTTCCGCACCGGAATTTGCGTCGGTGATATTCAGGCAAAGTCGGGGCTTGCGCAGTCCGTCATCTCCAGCTACCTGCTGACCATGCAAAAAGCCGGCCTGCTGGAATCCGAACGAATCGGAAAATGGACCTATTACAGAAGGAATGAAAAACAAATTAAAGCCTTTGCTGACTATGTTCAGCACCAGCTATAACCATGAAAGGAGGGCTTTTTTTGTTCTAACGTATCTATTTTTCTGTATATGTAGTTATAAAAGGAGGCATACATAACAATGAAAAAAAGCAGCTCCATCTTCATTCTGTTTTTGGCATTAGGGGTTTTCGGAATTATCACGACTGAAATGGGCATTATCGGCGTTCTTCCGCAAGTGGCGGACAGATTTCATATTTCTGCTTCAAAAGCGGGGTGGCTTGTCAGCATTTTCGCGTTCATCGTTGCTGTGTCGGGACCGTTTTTAACCTTGCTTGCTTCAGGTATAAACCGGAAATACATTCTGCTTTTGGCGGTGCTGATGTTTGCCGTTTCAAATACGGTCTACGCGTATACGGCGCATTTCAGTGTCATGCTGGCGTTTCGGATCATTCCGGCTTTATGCCACCCGGTGTTCTTTTCTGTAGCGCTTGCGGCCGCGGCCCGGCTTGTCCCCGCCGGCCAATCCGGAAAAGCCGTAACGAAAGTCTTTTCAGGCATCACCGCCGGCTTTGCGTTCGGCGTGCCTTTCACGTCTTATCTGGCGGATCGTCTCTCCCTTGAATCAGCATTCCTATTCGGCGCTATCATCAGTCTTATCGCATTCACAGGTATTCTTCTCTTTTTGCCATCCATGCCGGTCACAGAAAACATGTCTTTCAGAAGCCAGCTCGGCATCCTTCGCAAGCCGGTCTTGTGGCTTAATATCGCTGCCGTCACCTGTCTCTTTGCGGCCATGTTTTCTGTCTACAGCTATTTTGCGGAGTACCTCGGACGGGTGTCCCATATGAACGGCACATGGGTCAGCTTTATGCTGATGAGCTTCGGAGTCATTATGATAGCCGGGAATTTCGTCTTCGGCGCTTTGTTATATAAAAATATGAAAAAGACCGTCATCCTGTTTCCGCTTCTTTATACAGCCGCCTACTTGCTCATATACGGGTTTGGGACGTCTTTCGCGCCGATGGCCGTCCTCGTCTTCGTATGGGGCGCCGTTCATTCCGGCGGGCTCATTGTCAGCCAGACATGGCTTACTGCGGAAGCAAAGGAGGCCCCCGAATTCGGCAACAGCCTGTTTGTCTCTTTTTCCAACCTCGGCATCACCATCGGAACGGCGGCGGGCGGCTGGTTTATTTCCCATTTGGGAATCCATCAGCTGATGTGTTGCGGCATCATGTTTGCCCTTCTGGCTTTCGGGCTGATCATGGGACGCTTGGCATGGGGAAAGAGGCTGCTCGCAGAAGCTTAAGCTCCGTTGCAAAATCCGGAATGATTACGTATAATATTCCAGATTAAAGCAAGGGAGAGAAAATGATACATGGAAAGACCGGCAGGATTTTGGATTCGGTTTCTGGCTTACGTCATTGATCAAATCATCATAGGAATTCCGATTTTTATCATTCAATTTATGGTCTCTTTTTTATTTGCGGCAGGCGTTGCGGCGGCTGACCCCTTCATGACCGAAAATCAGTTTAACATCTCTTTTCTGGTGTTCGGCGTCATCCCGATTCTTGTGAGCTCTTTTGTGATCAGTATTTTATATTTCAGCCTGCTCACGGCCTCAAAGATGCAGGGGACACTGGGAAAAGCATTGCTCGGCCTTAAGGTCGTCAATGAAGATGGCGGACGCATTTCCATCGGCCAGGCCTTCGGACGCGCTTTCGCATATATCATATCTAAGCTCATTCTTTATATCGGATTCATCATGGGCGCCTTCGGAGAGAAAAAAACGCTGCACGACATCATGTGCAGCACCCGTGTTGTCTATAAATAATGACCTCAAGTCCGGGCCTTTTGAGCCCGGGCTTTTTTATGACGGCTGTGCCCGCCTGATGTCAATGCCGCCCTTTCCGTCAGCCTCAATGCGGACCGTCCCGTTCACAATGACAGACAGCGGATGGAACTCCGCATGCTGATCAGAAAAAATCCAGCGGCGCCCGTTCGGCCCTAAAAGCAAAAACGCCCCATCATTGTAATCACCCATAAAATGAAATCTGTTCTCCTTAAGAGGCGCGCCGTCTCTCACCGGTATACCGAAACGCTGCAGCTCCTTCCCGGTCGATACCACCTCGGCAGCCGTCAGATTCACCTCGCCGATATTCAGGACGGACTCAATCGAAAAACGTTCCGCGCTTGCCGGCGATGTGTCTCTCGCGATGAATTCCGCCAGATTGTTGGACGGATCTTTGAAATAAAAGGAACGCGCATGTATATGAGAGAAATACACCTCATCCTCCCCATCTTCCGTTTGAAAAACGACTTTATCCTTTATCCACGCCTTCGCCTCATCAAAACGATTATTCGGAATGTTAAACGCGAAATGATACGTCGGTTGAGAGTGAGAATCGGCGCGCCTGAATTCCAATTCACTTTCTCCCGCCTTGATGGTAAACGAATCACCGGACTCATCAATTAAAGGAAAACCTAACACCCGTCCATAGAAGTGTTTCGTCTCCTCCAACGCACAACTGTACAAAGTAATGTTATTTATTTGCATGATCATACCCCCTTTGGTTTATACTGCCATATAGAGGGGTTAATTCCCACTATTTCGATTCACCAATTGAGAATCCCCCTCTCGCCCGGCGCTACACATGACAAACAGCGCCAAACCGCTTATACCAGGCGTTTTTTAACGTCTGAAGCAAAAAAAGCAGAAAATAATACCCCATATAGCTTGACAAAAAATAAATGTTATTTAATAATCTATATATAATTAGAATTATTATTGAAAGATAAAGTGAATGCTTTGTCTTTTTAATATATTTCAAATCACATTTCAGGAGGAAGATATTATGTCTTTAATCGGAAAAGAAGTACTGCCATTCGAAGCAAAAGCTTTTAAAAACGGTGAATTCATCGATGTAACAAACGAAGATTTGAAAGGTCAATGGAGCGTTTTCTGCTTCTACCCAGCGGATTTCTCTTTCGTTTGCCCGACTGAACTTGAAGATCTTCAAGGACAATACGCTGCACTGAAAGAATTAGGCGTTGAAGTATACTCTGTTTCTACAGATACTCACTTCGTACACAAAGGCTGGCATGACAGCTCTGAAAAAATCGGCAAAATCACTTACGCAATGATCGGTGACCCATCTCAAACGATCTCCCGCAACTTCGACGTTCTTGACGAAGAAACTGGTCTTGCTGACCGCGGAACATTCATCATCGATCCTGATGGCGTGATCCAAACAGTTGAAATCAATGCAGGCGGTATCGGCCGTGACGCAAGCAACCTTGTAAACAAAGTAAAAGCAGCTCAATACGTTCGTCAAAACCCAGGTGAAGTCTGCCCGGCTAAATGGGAAGAAGGCGGCGAAACACTTACACCTAGCCTTGATTTGGTAGGTAAAATCTAAGGAGTGCATTCCATTGGTACTTGATGCAAATATCAAAGCACAATTAAATCAATACATGCAGCTAATTGAGAACGACATTGTTCTCAAAGTAAGCGCCGGTGACGATGACACTTCTAAGGACATGCTGGCTCTTGTTGACGAGCTGGCTTCCATGTCATCTAAAATTTCAGTTGAAAAAACTGAATTAAACAGAACACCGAGCTTCAGCGTTAATCGTACCGGAGAAGACACAGGCGTTACATTCGCCGGTGTTCCTCTCGGCCACGAATTTACATCTTTAGTGCTGGCATTGCTTCAAGTCAGCGGCAGAGCGCCTAAGGCTGATCAAAAGGTCATTGACCAGATTAAGAACATCAGCGGAGAATACCGCTTCGAGTCTTATATCAGCCTGACGTGCCACAACTGCCCTGATGTCGTCCAAGCATTAAACATGATGAGCGTGCTCAACCCGAATATCACACATACAATGATTGACGGCGCGGCATTCAAAGAAGAAGTAGAAAGCAAAAACATTATGGCTGTTCCGACTGTTTTCTTAAACGGTGAATCTTTCGGAAGCGGCCGTATGACCATCGAAGAGATTCTCGCGAAAATGGGCAGCGGCGCAGATGCGTCTGAGTTTGCCGACAAAGAGCCGTTTGACGTTCTTGTTGTCGGCGGCGGACCTGCCGGCGCAAGCGCGGCGATCTACACGGCGCGTAAAGGCATCCGCACCGGTGTCGTCGCTGAACGCTTCGGCGGCCAGGTACTCGACACCATGAGCATCGAAAACTTCATCAGCGTCAAAGCGACTGAAGGACCGAAGCTCGCTGCAAGCCTTGAAGAGCACGTGAAAGATTATGATATTGACGTCATGAACCTTCAGCGCGCGAAACGCCTTGAGAAAAAAGACCTCTTCGAACTTGAACTTGAAAACGGCGCTGTACTGAAAAGTAAAACAGTGATCCTTTCAACAGGTGCCCGCTGGCGCAATGTCAACGTACCTGGTGAGCAAGAGTTCAAAAACAAAGGTGTTGCATACTGCCCGCACTGTGACGGACCATTGTTTGAAGGCAAAGACGTAGCCGTTATCGGCGGCGGAAACTCCGGAATCGAAGCGGCGATTGACCTTGCAGGTATCGTCAATCACGTGACTGTGCTGGAATTCGCGCCTGAACTGAAAGCAGACGAAGTCCTGCAAAAACGTCTTTACAGCCTGCCAAACGTCACTGTGCACAAAAATGCACAAACGAAAGAAATCACAGGCGATCAAAACGTAAACGGCATTACGTTCGTTGACCGTGAAACAGGCGAAGAAAAACACGTTGAACTCCAAGGTGTATTCGTCCAAATCGGTCTCGTGCCTAATACAGAATGGTTAGACGAAACTGTCGAACGCAACCGCATCGGCGAAATCATCGTCGATAAGAGCGGCGCGACAAGCGTTCCCGGCCTATTTGCCGCAGGGGACTGCACAGACGGCCCGTACAACCAAATCATTATCTCCATGGGATCAGGTGCAACTGCCGCTTTAGGCGCATTTGATTATTTGATCCGGAATTAATGTGAAAGCCGCCATTCATATGGCGGCTTTTTTAAATATGAATTAAGAAGGCAGTATCTCCTCTAAACAATCCTCGCTGATTTTATAAGATTTTGGCCTTCTGCTTACCAGCTCAACAAATCCTTGCTGTTCTAAATAATCCATTACTCTGTTAATTTTATGTCTCGATTTATTTGAGAGCTCCATTAAATCTTGCACCGACAGCGTAACCTGATCATTTACAAATACATTAATCGTGATAATGATATTAAAAATATCACGTTCATCCTTATAATCAGCCCATTGATCGCTATCAATATAGTTCCTAATTCGTTTCAGTTTCATTAAATTAAATTCAAGATCCTCAATAATCCCTTTTTGACCTGACAGAAGCAATTCCAGCATATCCA
Organism: Bacillus sp. N1(2025); assembly: GCF_053470005.1. Lineage (NCBI taxonomy): Bacteria > Bacillati > Bacillota > Bacilli > Caryophanales > Bacillaceae > Bacillus > Bacillus sp. N1(2025). Next base: position 123,069 of record NZ_JBLTJB010000002.1, on the reverse strand, counting down.
TTAAATAAAAAGTCAGCTCTCCCCGGTTTAAAGGTGCGGGAATTTCCTCTAATGCCTTATAATACTTATCTTTGTTCTTATTAACTGCGTAAGAAAAAGTGATGGCTGAATATTTTTCTAAGTATCGGGACAAATAACTCCCAACGATAAGGCGTCCTGTTCTTCCATTGCCGTCATAAAAAGGATGAATGTATTCATAGTAGTAATGAGCTGTCATGTAACGATACAGCTGGGGATGTGTTTCATCATGAAGATAAGCAATTAAAGCCTCAAGCGCTTTTGTTATCTTCTGTTCAGAATTAACGCCGATATGGGTCGTCATGTTCCCATCGTTCACTTCAACATAGCCTTTTCTGAATAGCTCACCATCCGGCGCATCTTCTGCTCCGATTTCATCTGCGACCAGCTCGTCATATAATTCCCTAAAGTCATGAATGCTTGTAAACGACGGAATTCGGTCTATAAATTGATATGTTTTCATCAATCCGACAAACCGCTTATGTGAGGGCTCGGATTGTTCTAACGCTTTAAGAGCCTCTTTCAATTCTTTTTTTGTACTGCGAATTCCTTCAATTTCATTATTACTCTGTGCTTCATTAATAATTAATTTATCAAAATAAGGTTTGACGGCAAATTCGGGGAGCTGACTGATAAGGGATGAAATTTTGGAACTGTTTAACAACACTTCATTATTCAGCTTCATGAGTTTATGTGTATTCACATAGAATAACTCAAATGAATCGCCCGTGGGTCGGCCTTTTCGGAACCCCCGTATGTTTAATGATGTTGAATAACTGCCATAGCTGCTTGTTCTCTTTTTACATTCTTTCTCATATGAATCAGCATCCATTTTATAAAAAAGCTTAGATAACTTCTCATACTTCATATTATCACCTCGCTTAATTTAAATTCATACACTTTTTTAAAATTATACAATCATTATAGCCTGATTTCTAACAAATATTCTCGCTTTCCAAACAAAACAAAAAACGGCATACTGCATGGCAGTACACCGTCTGAAGCAATTCAATCTGTCTTTCTCCCTCTCGCCCGATAGATAAGAAATAATCCAATAAACCACAGCGGCGTCAGCAGCAAAGCCGGGCGCGTTGCATCCGCAAACAGCATAATCACCAGAATGACGGCAAACAGCGCCAGCACGGCGTAATTGATAAACGGCGCAAACGGCGCCTTGAAAGACGAGCTTGCGTGTAAGTCCGGACGGGTTTTTCTGTATCTGATATGACAGACAAGAATCACGCCCCACACCCAAATGAAACAAATCGCGCTGATGGTTGTCACGATGCCAAAGGCCGCTTCCGGTATCAATTTGCTTAAAAGAGCGCCGGCTGACAGCACAATAACCGATATCCATAATGCGCGGCTCGGCACATGATTTTTATTCAGCTTCGCAAAACTTGCAGGCGCCTGTTTCGTTTTGCTTAAGTTATACAAAATCCGGCTTGTTGAAAACATCCCGCTGTTACAAGCAGAAGCAGCAGACGTTAATACGACAAAATTAATGATTCCCGCGGCTAACGGGATGCCGACCAGACTGAAGGTCTTCACAAAAGGACTTTCCGCCGCATTCAGCTGCATCCACGGGTTAATACATAAAAGAATGAGCAATGCCCCGACGTAGAAAAATAAAATCCGCAATGGAATTTTATTGATAGCGGACGGAATATTTTTTTTCGGATTTGACGTTTCCGCCGCCGACACACCCACTAATTCCACACCGACATAGGCGAAGATCACCATCTGGAACGAAAGCAAAAAACCTGAAAGTCCGTTCGGAAACAAGCCGCCGTGCTCCCACAGATTCGCCGCTGAAACCGTTCCGGTATGCGTTTTGAACCCAATCACCAGCAGAACCACACCGATGACAATTAACGCGAGAATCGTGACTACCTTAATTAAGGCGAACCAAAACTCCAATTCTCCAAAAATCTTAACCGTTAACAGATTAAGCCCTAATAAAATGAGCAAACAGATAAGTGCCGGAATCCACTGCGGAATATCAAACCAATATTTCACATACACACCGACGGCGATCACATCCGCCATAGCCGTCATAATCCAGCAAAACCAGTAGGTCCAGCCGGTGACAAACGCTGCACGCGGCCCTAAATACGCCTCGGCAATATCCGTTAATGATTGGTAGCCCGCTTTAGATAACAGCAGTTCTCCCAGCGCCCGCATGACGAAAAAAAGCGCAATACCTACAATAAAATACGCAAAGATGATAGAAGGACCCGCCAGCTGAATCGCCTTACCGGACCCTAAAAACAATCCGGTGCCGATCGTGCCGCCAATGGCGATCAGCTGCACGTGCCGATTCGATAAGTCCCTCTTTAGCTCTCGCTGCTCCACATCTGACTCCTCCTTACCTCTCTAGTGAACGACGAGCAAAAAAAGCCAATAAAAAAAGAGATTGGATGCCCTCCAATCTCATGGTCATAAGAATATCAAATTATATTTGCGCCGCTGACAATCAACAGCATGACAAATACATATTCGGTACTCTTCTGTCCTTTTGCCTGAGATTGTGAACCCTTCGGCGCCGCGGAAAACCCGCGGTCTCTCCAGAAGCCGCTCCTGCTGTAGTGCGACCCACAGCAATCATAGCCTGCTACGTATTGAGTTTCTGATAGAAATACCTATCAGCTAACTTTTTATTCTAATGGAAGTTGAATTCATTGTCAATAGGGGGATGAGCTTCACGGCGTTATCCCGGTCCAATTTTCGATGCCTGAAGCGCCGTATTTTCCGTTTTCATTGTCTCAAAAAGGCGTTATGCGGTACTATCATATAAGGTCTAACAATTTAAACATTATGTCATACTTTAAATTCACCTTACCATACAATTGCTCGTAAATAAAAAGGGGATGGACGAGATTGGAAACGAAATATTTAGATCTGCTCGCACAAAAATACGATTGTGAAGAAAAAGTGGTCACGGAAATCATTAATCTGAAAGCGATACTGAACCTGCCGAAAGGAACCGAGCATTTCGTCAGTGATCTGCACGGGGAGTATCAGGCATTCCAGCACGTGCTGCGGAACGGTTCAGGAAGGGTAAAAGAGAAGATCCGCGATATTTTCAGCGGCGTCATTTACGATAGAGAAATTGATGAGCTGGCGGCTTTGGTCTATTATCCTGAGGACAAACTGAAGCTGATCAAACATGACTTTGATACGAAAGAGGCACTAAACGAGTGGTATAAAGAAACGATTCATCGGATGATTAAGCTCGTTTCTTATTGTTCTTCCAAGTACACCCGCTCCAAATTGCGCAAAGCGCTGCCCGCCCAATTTGCTTATATTTCCGAAGAGCTTCTGTACAAAACAGAACAAGCCGCCAACAAGGAACAATACTATTCCGAAATCATAGAACAGATCATTGCGCTCGGCCAGGCCGATAAGCTCATCACCGGTCTTGCCTACAGCACGCAGCGATTAGTGGTCGACCATCTGCATGTTGTCGGCGATATTTACGACCGCGGACCGCAGCCGGATAAAATCATGGAAGAACTGATCAACTATCATTCAGTGGATATTCAATGGGGGAATCATGATGTTCTCTGGATAGGCGCTTATTCCGGCTCAAAAGTATGCCTGGCAAACATTATCCGCATCTGTGCCCGCTATGACAATCTGGATATTATTGAAGACGTTTACGGCATCAATCTGAGACCGCTATTGAACCTTGCCGAAAAATATTACGATGATAACCCGTCTTTCCGCCCGAAAGCGGACGAAAACAGACCGGAAGATGAGATTAAACAAATCACAAAAATTCATCAGGCGATCGCGATGATCCAATTCAAGCTTGAGAGCCCGATTATTAAGAGACGGCCGAACTTTAATATGGAGGAACGTCTGTTACTGGAAAAGATTGATTATGATCGCAATGAAATCACGCTGAACGGAAAAACATATCAACTGGAAAACACCTGCTTTGCGACGGTGAATCCTAAACAGCCTGACGAGCTGTTAGAAGAAGAAGCAGAAGTCATGGACAAGCTGCTGTTCTCTGTTCAGAACTCCGAAAAGCTGGGCCGCCATATGAATTTTATGATGAAAAAAGGCAGCCTTTATTTAAAATATAACGGCAACCTGTTGATTCATGGCTGTATTCCCGTCGATGAAAACGGCAGCATGGAAACGATGATGATAGAGGATAAAGCTTATGCGGGCCGTGAGCTGCTCGATGTATTTGAACGGTTCTTACGAGAAGCCTTCGCCCATCCGGAAGAAACCGATGATCTGGCGACAGATATGACTTGGTACTTATGGACAGGCGAATACTCTTCCCTCTTCGGAAAACGCGCCATGACAACCTTTGAGCGATACTTCATTAAAGAGAAGGAAACGCATAAAGAAAAGAAAAATCCGTATTACTATTTGCGTGAAGACGAAGCAGCCTGCCGAAACATCCTGAAGGAATTCGGCCTCAACCCGGATCACGGCCATATCATCAACGGCCATACACCGGTAAAAGAAATCGAAGGCGAAGATCCGATCAAGGCAAACGGAAAAATGATCGTCATCGACGGCGGCTTCTCCAAAGCCTACCAATCCACAACAGGCATCGCCGGCTACACACTCTTATACAACTCTTACGGCATGCAGCTCGTCGCCCATAAACACTTTAACTCTAAGGCCGAAGTGCTGAGCACCGGAACCGACGTCTTAACAGTGAAACGATTAGTCGACAAAGAGCTGGAGCGGAAGAAAGTGAAAGAAACAAACGTCGGTGAAGAACTGATGAAAGAAGTGGCGATTTTGGAGAAACTGCGGGAGTATCGGTATATGAAGTGAAGAATATGGAGTTCAGAGATGATTCTCTGGGCTCTTTTTTTTACGGTTACGGACTAATGAGTCCCTTTCCCTGTACGTAAAACGGATTTAACCGCTTCTTCAATCTCCCTATAACCCGTACATCTGCAAATATTGGACTCCAGCCAATTTTTTATCGTGTCATCACTTGCATTCGGCTCAGTATTCACTAAAGCATGACAATTCATGAGAAACCCCGGTGTGCAATAACCGCATTGAAACGCGAATTTTTCAATAAAGGCCTTTTGAATCGGCGTATTGATCAGTCCTTCAATTGTCGTAATGTCCTTTCCTTCCCCTTCTGCCGCAAGCATTAAACAAGATTTCATCGGCACCCCGTCCATTAATACCGTACAGGCGCCGCAATCCCCATTTAAGCAGCCCGGCTTTGCACCAGTTAATCCGAGACGAAGACGAAGAGCAAATAACAAAGTATCAGCCGGTCTGACCGTAATCTGTCTTTCCTCGCCATTTACTTTCAACGTAATAGGATCAGACATTTGGACCTCCTTCTAATTCCCATAAGGCATCTAAAATTGTATGTTGCAAGACAAATATTCGGTATTCACTTGAGCCTTCTGCATCATCAAGAACAGGTTTGGGTACATATTGTAAAGACCTGCGTACTCTTTCTTCTGCTGATCGGCTTTTATCGTTAAGCACAGCCTCCATTTCAGCAGAACGAAAAGGAAATGGACATACGCCGCTGAAGGCCATTCTGATCTCATCATCTTTTTTCAGCGCACAGACTGTCACCAATGGATACCCGACATTCCACTGCTGTCTTCTTTTGATACTGACAAATGGCAAGTCAACGTACGCTCGATCGACAACGACATGAAATAAAAAATCTCCTTTTTGCAATTGTATTTCCTTGTTAAATACTTTATTTATGGGACGGTAATGAATCCCCGCTCTCCCTGCAATCCCTATCAAACTATCAGAAATTAACAACGGCAGCACGGCCTCACGGTAATAGATGCCCCCGCAAATGTTTCCGCCCAGGCTGATCTTATTTCGAGTCGTCCGATCGGCTATTTCACTGACTGTTTTACTTAATAGCGGAAATGGATTTTCTTCCTCCAGTTTCGTTAATGACACGCCCGCTCCGATCACCAGATCATTTTCATAAAAGCGGATGGTTTGAAATCCCGGAAGCGCGTTCATATCTATCACCGCATCCGTATAGATGATATTCAGCCTTCCTAACGTGATAATTTCCGTGCCGCCGGAATAATACATTGGTGTTTTCTTTTCGGCCGCAAGCGAGTGAAACAGGCGGGTTGTTTCTTGAATGGTCTTCGGTTTAAAATAGTCAAAATCAAACGGTATCATCTTTCCACCCCTCTTGCGTCCTCCATAATTGTTCGGGAATGAGAGGAAGTTGATTCAATTGGACACCTAAAGCAGCGGACAGGCAATTTCCCAATGCTGCCGGCATCCCCAACAGTCCGTGTTCCCCGCCGCCGCGCGCCCCATAAGGCGCAATCACATGCGGGGTTTCAACAAATTCAATAATATATTCAGGCTGCTCTCCATAGTGAAGGGGGCGGTATGTTCTAAGCTGAGGATTTAATACTCTTCCATATGAATCAAAGACAAAGGTCTCTCTTCCTCCAAATGCAATTCCCATACTCATCGCCCCCATCACTTGGCCCCTTGCCGCTTTTTCATTCAGTACAGTTCCCATATCCACAACAGAATAGGCTTTAGTAATTCTGTACGTATAATCCCGTTTATCCAACTCAACTTCAATTCCCTGAGCACCGACAGCCCATTCGGGTCCCGGCTTTCCTCTTCCCGTTTCCCGGTCTAAATTCGTCATCCGGGTTAATGTGTAATTGCCGCTCGCAATGATTTGGCCGCCAATGGTATTTCCATTTGGAAACGTATATCCGTAAGCAATGTCTTTTATTTCAACATGTACAGAAGGATGATCTATAAAATAAACCTTTCCGTCGGCAACTTCCAATTCCTCGACAGGAACCCGCAACACACATGATGCCACATCCTTCAGCTTTCGAATGGCTTCCTCCGCTGCATTCAGTACGGCTCTTCCGGCCATTAACGTCCCTCTGCTCCCCACGGTTTTCCAATGCTCGGGTGTTGTTTGTGTATCTATAAGCATTTTTACATGAATTTTGCTTATATCCATTTTCATTCGTTCCGCCAGGATTTGGGCTAGCACTGTTTTTGTCCCTGTTCCAATTTCCACTACCCCTGACATCAAATTAATGCTTCCATCGGGATTAAAGGTTAAAAGAACCCCGGACGTTGCATTTGTATCAAATGTTGAAGTTTTCCAAATGCAGCTGATTCCCTTCGCTCGTATCTTCCGGCCGTCGATTTCAATTCGCTGTCCCTCGTCCCAATTCATTAATTCCTTCAATCTTTCAATGCACTTCGGCACATTTCCGACCGTGCTTGAATTGAGAAGAACTTGAGTCGGTGTGGTATCACCGGGGCGAATGGCATTTTTATAGCGGAGTTCTAACGGGTCCATGTTCAGCTTTTCCGCCAATACATCCATCGTCCGCTCAAAGGCAAATAACACTTCAGCATGGCTGTAGCCCCTGAATGCACTTGGATATGGATGATTCGTATACATACAATATGAATCACACCGTATATGATCGATAGCGTACGGACCCGTACAATCAACCACCGCAGCCCGGCTGATGTCCACTCCTTTATCAGAATACGCTCCGCCATCAAATAAAAACTGAATGTCTGCCGCCTTTAAGATTCCATCCTTTGCAGCCCCTAATTTGACAATGGCATCCAATCCTATATGAACGGGAGATGTGATCATATCCTCTTCTCTCGTATTAAATAATTTGACGGGCCGGCCTCCAACCGCTTTTGATGCCAAATAGGCAATCACCTCTAACTGAACGGCCGCTTTTCCCCCGTACGCTCCTCCTACTAAAGGCGTTTTGACGATAACCTTTCCGGGTTCGATTCCAAAATACCACTGCATTAATTTTTTAATGGCAAAAGGAGCTTGAGAAGATGTGGTAATGATAATCTCCTCATCCGCGCGAATTTCAGCAATCGAGCATCTTGTCTCCATCGCAGCGTGATCAGAAGGGTTAAAGGAAATCTGGAATTCTGCTGTCACATCACTTTCCCTAAACCCGTCTTCAATATTTCCTTTTCTAACCTTATCCAGGTTTGCGATATTTGTCTTCGGAACCGGGAATACACCTTTTGTCTTCTCATAGCGGTCCGCATTTTCATGGACGAGTGGCGCATCCTTTTGAAAGGCCTCACGGGGGGAATTGACGACGGGAAGAGGTTTATAAGATACTTTGATGGCATCCGCTGCCTTTTTAGCTGTAATTGGATTTTCCGCAACAACAACAGCAACCGGCTCACCATGGTATCTGACCCTTTTATAAGCAATCGGCGATCTGTCTTTAATTTCCTCACCTGCAAGCGGAAAAGGTTCATCCCCCAATATCGCTCTCACGCCGGGAATCTTCCAAGCTTCTGAAAAGTCCATAGACACAATATCGGCATGCGCATATGGACTGGTCAGCATTTTTGCGTGTAACGTCCCTGTTTCTTGAAAATCATCCGTATATTTCGCTTTACCCGTCACTTTTTCAAGGGCCTCTTTCCGAATGACACTCTTCCCGATATACTCCAACTCATTCACTCCCCGAATTTATTCAGCAGCAGCGTATAATCTTCAGCTGTATCGACGTCATAAAAAAGCAAAGGGTCTTGAAAGCTGATCATTTTTCCCGTATTGATCATACTTTCACGGATCACATGCCGGGCGCCCTGGTCTCCCTTTAACTGATGCAATACCGGAAAACATTGATTGGAGAATAAAATGGGGGGCATAGGAAGATGTTGATTTTCAGCGGCGATAAATGAATAACGGCGCTCCTTGTGATAGGAATCAATTAACGTATTGATGATATCTGCGGTGACAAACGGCTGATCTGCAAGGAGAATGATAACGGCGTCAGCCTCGTACTCTGCCGCTTTTTGTAAACCGCATTGTATGGAATGGCCTTGGCCCTTATCCGCTTGCTCACATTCTGCCTGACTCCACTTATTTGATATGGGATCTAAAAAGAAAAAATCCGAAAGCCAATGCAGTGAATCTCCCTTTCTCGTTATAACGAAAATATGATCTAATTCAGATAACAAGGCATTTTTAAGAGCTATACTTCCCAGAGAGACGCCATTGAGAAATAAACTTCGCTTATCCGTTCCCATGCGTCTGCTTGTACCGGCTGCCAGGTAAATGGCTGCTGTTTTCATAAAGCAGACCTTTGTTTTCGCATTCTTTTAATCATCTCGCCGACAATACTTACAGCAATCTCCTCAGGCCCTTGTGCCCCGATGGGAAGCCCAATAGGGGAATGAATATCTTCCGGAATCTCCGCTCCGCCTAAAAGCCGTTCAGTGCGCCTTCTGGGGCCTAAAACGCCTTTATAAAACACATTCTCGTTTTTTAATGTATGTAAAATGATCTGATCTTTTTGAAAGCTGTGCGTCATAATGACAACAAAATCCCTTTTTGTCATGCTCAGCCCTTCCATGACTTCTTCCGGTGCTCCTGTAATCAAATGGCCGGCTTCAGGAAAATGCCCGTGATGACATAAAGCGGGGCGCCAGTCAATCACCGTCACATGAAAACCCGTACCGGCTGCCAACGAAACTAACGGCCTTGCATCTTCTCCTGCTCCGAAGACATATAAACAAGGTTTTGGCACCATCTGATGGATAAAAAATAAATCAGATGTATGTTCATCCCTTTTGATTCCCTTTTCCGTCTGTCTCAGTTTTTGAATACAGCCTTGCTCTATCTCATCCCCGGTTCCAAACACGCTGCCGTCTTCAGCTATATACAGATCTTCCTTCGGCTCTAACGTTTCAGTGAATCGTTTCAGTCGGGTCACAGACTTTTTTTCATCTAAGCATGTCTTGACTGTCAACAGATTTCGTTCCAGTTCCCCTTTTACAGGCTCAAGTAAAACCGTCAAAACACCATTACAGCCAACGCCCTGTCCCCAGGATAAATCGTCTTCCGCACTCATATCAAAGCGGACAATCAACGGCTCTCCTGCAGCCCAGATCTGTTCTGCCCGTTCAACGAGGTCTTCTTCCAGACAACCGGCGGATAACATTCCGACTCTTGTTTTATCCCCTAAAATCAACATGGAGGCCCCTTCTTTCTTATAAGCGGACCCCTCTGTTTTAATGATGGTAGCCAGTACCTTAGCTTTTTTAGAATTGGCGATGACATCCAAAATCCGGTGTATATCATCCATTTCATGTCCCCCGCTTTTACCTGATCATATCTGCATCTGTATATCCGTATTCTTTATTTCCGGAAAACATTACAAACGCTTCAGCAATTTCTTCGTTTCTAAAAAAAAGAGTCTTTATAGACCTTATGACCGGGCGGCGGGTGCGACAGCATGTCGGAGCGGAGAGATTCCAATAACATGTCCTGTTCCTTCTGTTTCCAATTGTCTGTTTCACCATGCTGTATGCCTTTAAAACCCGCAAAGTATTCACTTAACACTTGTAAATCATTCCCCAGCTCCCTTTTGTCACTTGAAGATAAAGCTCCTTCTTTTTCCCATTCTTTTAACGTTTTCACTATATTTGATAGATACTCAAATCCGGCGTTCAACTTTTGCATCTCTATTTGATAGCTTGAAATGATGATTTTATGTTTTTTTCTGACGGGGTTGAATTTTAAGCTGTCAGAGGCTGTTTGCAGCATCTCTTTTGCCGTATGCAGCTCCCGCAGAAGATGGTTCATTTTATATTCCATAAGGTTCCCTTTTCCTTGTCCCCACTCTGATTGCACCCATTTGGAGAGGTCTGAAAGTGTGCCGGAAAGCTGACGAGCCAATGTTTGAAAAGAGTCCGCTGCCTTTTTTGTGTAGTCCGGCGGAAAAAGGAACATGTGAACCAGAATGGCGATGATGACGCCGATCACCGTATCGATGATTCGGTCGAATGCATAATCTTTAGAGTTTCGTTCAAACGTAAAGACCAACAAAATGGTGAGCGCTGCCTGATGTAAAACCGTTACATCTATTCGCAACCACTTCGCAATGTAAGTACCGCCTATCAGGAACAGCCCCAGCATCCAGCCATTCATTGGCAAGTGACTGACAAGATAGGACGTTAGCATGATTCCGATCGCAGTTCCCGCAATACGATGAAAAGAAAAGCGAATCGACTGATCTATCGTTGGCTGCAAACATAAGATAACAGATAGCGGCGCTAAATAGGGATGATCAGAGCCCGCCAGTTTTGCCGCTTCCCAAGAAACCGCAGATGCAATCGCCATCTTCCAAACCAAAGATGTTTTATTTTGAATTTTTTCACTTTTCATCATACGCCCCCTCCTTTCAGAAACCTTTTCCACTAGGTTTCCGTGACGCAAAGGGATTTATACTGTCGTATGGAAAAAGCGGAAGAAGCTGTTGTTCAAAGGGGGATTCTTGAATGATGGCTTCTTTTTGGGGTTGGGGAACATTAGGAAACGGAAAAATCATCGTCATCAACGGTGGCTTATCCAAATCCCGCTAATTCACAACAGGCATTGCCGTCTACAGGCTGTTATACAACTCTTACGACATGCAGCTAGTTGCCGATAAACACTTTGACTCCAAGGCCGAAGTGCTGAGCACCGGAACCGATGTCTGAAAAGTGAAACGGTTAGTGGATAAAGAGCTCGAGCGGAAGAAAGTGAAAGATCGGTATATGAATTAAGGAGATATTTAGGGTTCAGGGACTATGACATGCTTCCCTAAAGATAGCAGATGAGATAAAAAAATCTGTTTACCTTGGGGGAGTTTTTTCATCGTTGGAAAATGGCACTTAAGAGAAGGTAAATGCTTAAGTGAAGGGGATTGCGAAAACATAAGGCATTTACACCGAAACAATTCATTAATGGAAAACGATTCATGATATAGCCCGCAAAATGAGAGCCCTGATTGTTCTGAACATCATAAGTTCTACTCTGTGGAACTGTGGTACGCTTCCGTGAAGGGTTTCTTATGACACTATTCCCTAAGAGGTATAACGAGAAAAAACTAAATAATAGTATATTAACTGACCAGATAGACTGAGCTTTATAGTAGACATACAGCGTAGAAAGATAGCGTAAGATGAGGTAAACGTTTTATGACAAAACGGAAGAACGTTCATTAGAAACACCTTGCTATAATGAAAAAGGAGATCACTCCTCTCTATTGTCTCTGTATGTGGGCTAGCTTAATACAAAAAGACACAGTGCATTTGGATTTGGACGATGGATTGCCGAAGCTGGATATTAGAGTGTTCATCTGACTATGGGGTTTTGTTTGGTTACACGAAATTCTCTTATAATTTATTTGTAATTACAGGTTGTTGTGCAGGCTAATGCTTTTTGTTTAAGGTTCATTAGACATAGACAGCCAAATACCTCCTTTAACGGTTAGTTTTTCAGGAAACCTAAAACGGCGGTTAGATAATTTTAATCTACAATCAATACAGTATTTATTTAGTGATGGTTTATCCAATGGCATTTGGCAGGAAGAATACTAGTACATTTCCCAAGGTACAGTGATCGATTAACTTCTGAATACTTAGCTAGGAATCAAGGTTAATGGAGACTTTGCGACTCCTTGGTATAGGAGTTGGATTAAAGGACATTATTTACAAAACGACTTCCGAGCAACAAATATAGTTTATTATGAAAAGACCAGAAATAAAATTTCTTGGTCTTTTTATTATTTAAAAACAAATACAAGTAACTAAATGATTTTAATGAAGTCTATATTACTCCGAATTTAAAAGCTCACCCTATTTCATTTTGATAAGATAAGGATGGTTAGTCCTCAGATAATCTTTAACTATATTATATAAGGTGCTATCCTTTTTCTAAAGTTGTATCATTTAGGGGATAATTCAATATATCATAAACTGAAAAACGAAGAGATTTACCATGTGCGTTAATTCCCCTTATAGAAAGGTATGAAAGAAACTTTTCTGATCTCATAATTTCTTCTGCTTCATCTAAACTCTTACCACTGATCGGAATAATATAAAACCCTGAGTAAGGAATTGTATTCTTAGCTATACGATAGAACTTAACTTCATTGGTTATAACAGAAGAGATCAAAATCTTTTCTTGATTTATATGTGATAAAGCTTGGGTTCTTCCATATTCAAACCATTTTGCTGATTTATCAGATTTTCTTTGATTCAACTGTGAAGCATAATAAAATAAATATTTATATGCACCAGGATACTTTAATTTAAATTCTTCCTCCTCGAACTTCTTTAGGCAACCATCTTTATAAGTATAAGGAAATATAATATACTCTTCTCTTTGTAAAGAATAACTTCTCGGACTTGCTGCGGGCCGTAATACATCTTTTTCTATTGTGAAATCTTTTATTTTAATAATGTGTTCTTCTTCTTCTTCAATATCTTTTTTATTAATTATATATACTGAGTTTAGCAATGTTGCCACACTATTTGAAACTCTGAAGTAATCTCCAAACTTCTTTGAGGTAGTTGAGTCTTCACTACTCTCTTTGTAGGAAAAAAACCACTTATCTCCCAAGCTTTTTTTGTCAATTAAATGTACTTCGTGATTATCTACATCGTAATAGTTAATAGTGTTCACTTTTATTTTATTATTTAAGCATATAATTGCTGGAGAAGTTAATGCCTTTTCAAATACAGTACGTTCTTTATAGTCGAATATTTTTACTAAAGAATTCTTTATAACTTTCCTTAGTTCTTTTCCAAATACATTCTTAAAAATACTACTTGGTACTAAATAAGCCATTTCTCCAGTAATACTAAGTTCTTTTATACTCTTCTCAATAAAAGCATAACAATAGTCGAACTTACCTTTACTACACGAAAGAAAATTACCCCTTAGAAATTCCCTGTCAATTAAATCTAAATCTTGATACATGATATAAGGAGGATTACCTACAATGAAATCTATTTTCTTATTAATTTTACACTTTAAATAATCTTTATTTTCAATCTGCCATTTTACATTTTTAATACCGTATCTCTCAATTTCATTGTTTAAATTTTTTATACAGACCTCTCTAACTCTTTGATCAATCTCAAACCCTAAAATGTATTTACTTAAATCATCTTTTATTTCTTGAGTTGAATACTTAAAATTTTGCGCTTCCTCAATATACCTTTTTACAATTTCTAATAAAATATTCCCTTCACCACAAGAGTTTTCTAAAATGTATTTACCTAAAATTTGTGCTCCTTTATAATCTATAGCATCTAACATTTGAGATACATATGGTCTCGGGGTGAAAATTTGACATTTATTATTCACAATAATCCACCAACATAAAAAATAATTTAATAGTTTCTTCTTCTTTTACTTTCAACTTTAAGAATAAGTTTTTGAATTTCATTAATGATTGGGGCTCCTTCATACTTATCACAAAAGTCTTTCATCTCCATTAACAAATAATCTAACCTTTTTAGCTGATTATTCAATTTTAACTTATTATAAAAATCTTTAATAATATTATTGTTTTCATATTCTTTATTAATTTCTATAGAGAAATCAACTTTGCGATTAAACACTTCAGGTAACCTGTTATTATCAGGATGCAAAATTTCTATGTTTTCAAAATCACACAAAAAATTCACTTTTCCTCTGTTACACATTTGACAACTATTAACTAGGTTATCAATCCCATGTATTTCTTTCTTATCATAACCTAATCCTAAGTCCAATACTGATTTTGGTATAAAATGATCTACCTCAAAATTTGACGAATTAATCACTTGTGTACTTATTCCACAATAAACACACTTATCATTGTATATACTTCTAAATATTTCATTGAATTGTCTTCCCTTTTGATTTATATAGTTATATATATTCCATGCTTTAGGATGTTCTAAAATAAACTCCTCTATAAATTTAATTTTTTTATCATTTAAAGTAAAATCAAATTGTTTGTATGACGTATTTCTATAATCATTAATTGTTTCAATTTTCATACTTAATCTTAACCTCATTAAATAGATCAATAAGCTTGTCTAAATCTTCTTTTTCAAATAATGCTGTATCTTGGATACCTTCGATTGTAGTTTGTATAGTTCCTAATAATATAGGATCCACTTCATTGTCGACCTCAAGTTGACTTATTACTTCAAACTCTTCTATAGTAGCCAATATATTAATATATAATTTTTCGGCTAATTCTTCAGCATAATACTTTTGAGAAGCTTTAATATTATTATTAAACCCTGTAGCTTGAAACTTTTTTACAGTAAGAGAATCTGAACCGGAAGCATTTTGACTTATAACTATTGTTTTTATAAAAGGTAGTATTTGTCTTAAAATTATTTTAAATTGTTCTCCTGTAAATTTACTTAAAGTAGAGCTCTCATTTTCAAATAATCTTGAATCAATTACAATAATATTTGACTTATTTATAATATTATTGCTCAATAATGTTTTGTAATTATCCGTATTTTCAAATGCATATTCAAAAAATTCCAAATCATATTTAAAATTTTTCAACTGATTTTGTTCTTTACAATATTGATCTAAATATCTGCTTAACATATTATCAATTCTATCATCAATATAACAAATATTAATTTTCTTCTTCATTTTAAACCTTACCCCTTCATTGTTAACTGTATATTGAAACCATTTTCACCATTTATATCAATAACTTTCCCTCCATACATATGGGCGGTATTATCAACTATCCACATGCCTAAACCATGTCCATCACTTCTTGTTGTTTCATGTACTTCTAATATTCTTTTCGGATCATTATTATACTTTCTATGTAAACCAACTCCATTATCGCTATAATTTATACTAACGGATTCGCCAATAATCTCTACAATTATTTTTATTAGTAATTTATCTTTCATTTCATTGTGTTGAATACTATTTAATATTAAATTATCTAGAATTACTTCGAAGACATCATCAGTAAATTTATACTCTCTCTGGATCTCATTGCGCACAATGATTTCAAAATCAATCCAAATGTATTGTTGTTTCCAAATATCTATTATCCTTTTTACTGCACTTTCAATAGATTCAACTTTTGAATTGAATTTTTTCTTTTCAATTTTATTTAGAATTACATCTAAAAAAGCAATCAACTTTACATTTATCTCCTCTAAATTCTCTAATGTTTTAGGTACATTCATATATGAAACCCTTGTATATTCATCTGAATTTAACTTTTCCCAAAACCCATATTCAACCAATGCGTTAACAACATCTTGATAGCCTGAGCTTAGAGCATTCCTTTTATTTTGCAACTCATGAGCTACTGCACTTGCTCTTAAACCTTGTGTAGCTAAAACGTTCAAAATCCTAACATCATATTTATGTTTGAGCTCACTTTCCTTAAATACTTTCGATCGTTCTTTTGCTTCTTGCTGTATTTCCTTTATTTCAGTTGCTAAAGAAACAATTTCTTGTTTCGACATTTTTGTTATAGTTGTTGGTTGTTTTAAAAACTCTTTTAGTTTCTTCTTATCTTCATTTTCATTCGGATTTTCAATGTTATTTTTTTCAACTATTTTTCTAATTATAGATTGACGATTTTTTTCAAATCTGCTTATTCCGAATTGTATAATCTCTATGAATACTTGGTAAAATTCGTCTTCTTCTAAACCCTGCCTATTGGCCATATCTTTCAAGTTTGCATTTCTTTTTTTATCAATCATTACAAATCCAGACATTTGATTTAAGCGAACTCTCCAACTACCTGTAAGATGAGATGCAGCTGCTGGAGATTTTCTTGCACGTGAAGCGATGTCAAGCCAATCTTTTTTACCATCAAAAGAGGAGATACTAAAATCATTTCTATATAAAACTATTCCTTTATTTAAATCACTTAGTCCATTATATTTGTACATAAATTTTTTAGCTGTTTCTTTGGGCTGTTTTTCCAAACCAAAATAAAATTCGGCACTGAAATTTCCTAAATCAGTTAGGTAAAAATCGATATCCTCTATTTCGCTAGAAATTTTCAATTCATCTTCCATGCTAAAATCTTCTTTATAATACGTAGCAAAAAGCGGTTTGACTATTTCGGTGATTTCTGATTTAAATTCATCAGATTCTGTTTTAACTGTTAATTTCTTATTTGTACTATTATAGTTTAATAAAATTTTAGTAACGTAGTTAACACCTATTTTTAGGTTCTGAAATTTAGATTGAATAGAATGAGGCTCATTATCTTTGAAATGAACAAACACCTCCATCTCCTTACTTTTATATGCTCTATTAAGAAATTCAATTAACTCATTAATGTCTTTTGACCGCCATTTGTCTCTTAAATCTAAAATTTCAATATAAGTCCCTTGATCGAAATCAACATTAGTTTCTTCAAAACCTGATGTAATCCAATCTGTTTTCCAGATTATTGCATTCTCTGTATTTTTCTTTGATAAAACTTTCACGTGGTTACCTAATCTCGCCAAAGCAAATCTTCCTACGCCCTTTGATCCTGTGAATATCCTATTATTAATTTCATCTTTATAGCCTTTATTACTTTTGCCTACATGCATCCAGTTTGTCTTGAAATCCTCGTGATTCATTCCTTTTCCAGTGTCTATAATTTTTATATAATGATCATCAATATAAATATTACAAGTTTCAGATCCTGCATCATAACTATTTTTTATTAATTCAAAAACTGCAGATTCTTTCGTACTGAAATTTTGTCTCCCTAATAATTCAGCTATTTCTCTATCTTCTATAGTAAATTTAAGATTCTCCATCTAATCCTCCAAAACAATTATATTGTGATAAATTTATTTATTGACTGATAATAAAATAAATATCCATGGTAATACGGATTAATTTGGGGAATTATTTTAACTGCTCAATTCTAATTTTATAATAAAATCTTTATTACATTGGACTTTATAAAAATTGTCTATTCACTTATGATAAGGCTCCCCACGATTAATCCGAAACGCCCGATAAATCTGCTCCACTAAAATCAGCCGCATCAGCTGATGAGGAAATGTCATTTTCGAGAACGACAGCTTTTCATCCGCTCGCTTCATCACTGCGTCACTCAATCCGAGTGAGCCGCCGATGACGAAGGTGATTTTGCTTTTTCCATATGTCGCCAGCTTATCTATTGTATCGGCCAGTTCTTCGGATGTTTTCATTTTTCCTTCGATGGCGAGGGCGATGACGTGGGTGTCCGGGCTGATTTTGGCCAGGATGCGATCGCCTTCTTTGTCTTTGACGATTTTCATGTCTTGGTCGCTCAGGTTTTCCGGCGCTTTTTCGTCCGGGAGTTCAATGATGTCGATTTTTGCGTAGGCTGAGAGTCGTTTTTTGTATTCTTCAATGCCTTGCTTGAGGTATTTTTCTTTTAGTTTTCCGATGGTCACAATATTGATATTCACAGGTCATCCCCACTTTAGAAACAAGTTATTCATATATATTGTCCACAATTGTGGATATCTTTTCTGTATTTTGTGTAGGATCATTCGTTCCCTACTAGATATGTTGCAGTGTCCCCACATAATTCACAGGCTGTGGATAAACTGTTAGTATGTTCGATTTTTCTGATTTCGGGCGGAAGCTCATGATCATCTATGTACATGTCCAGCACGGTTTCGATATGTTCTTCACAAGAATAATAAGCGGTTTTCATCGTTACGTCCTCCGGTTTTCTTTTGCGCGCGGCAATTGTTCTCTTTTCAATATAACCTATTTATACACATGTTAGTAGTGCTTCGGGCTGAGTTTTATCCACAATTCGGCAAATCACGCGCAAAAAGAGCCGGTGTTTTCAGCATCCGGCTCTTTACGTGTTTTCTCTTTTTTCTAAGCGAAGGACGAACAGAATTCCTAATAGACACGCCAGCGGTGTAGAGCATAATCTATCCAGTCCGGCTTTCCGCCGTTTAAAAAAGAGTTGGTTATCACGGAAACCAGGAGAATGGTTACGGTCACCGCGGCAAGCTTTTTCTTCATCGGCTCCCTCCTTCACCGACTGCCTTCTGCTTTTACGATTCAAATTCCTCTATCTCTATGTTCGGTGGGCTTTTCTCTTGTTATATAGCCTTATCATGAGGGGCACAACGATATATACAATCATAATCAATGCCCCGTTACTCACATCAGGGTATCCAATCAACATATTCATTATGACAAAAACAATGGTTATACAAATGACGGACAACAATAAGAAGAGACTGAATGATTTCAAATGAACACCTTCTTTCTTGCAGTAACGTTTCATTATAAAAAGCTTACCAAAAGCGGCAAGCTCTTCCGAAATGTTTATACTCTTCAAAATCCACCCATCACCTGCACATCATACAGCTTGAGATGGCTTTTCGGCGTGACAATGTTTTTTAAGTTTGGGATGGTCAGGTCGTTCAGCTTTTTGCCCGTTTTCAGGTCGAAAGATTCGATTTTGGCGGGCTTTTTGTAGCTGTACGTAAACAGATACAGCTTTCCGTTTTGATGGGTCAGCTCCTTGAAGTCGGCCTTCATTCGGGATGCGGGGAGCTTGAAGGCTTTTTTGCTTTTTCCGGTCTCAGGGTTGATGCGGTAGACGGTTCCGAAGCCGTCAACGAAATAGAAGCTGCGCCGCTCCATGAAAAAGCTTTTTTTGAAGCTGAACGGCATGGAGTCATAGATCGTCTGTTCGTCATTTTTATAAGCGGCGATGTCATACGTTTTGATGGCGCCGCTGTTTTTCATGACTTTCACCATTTGATAGATGTGATCGGCTTTTTCCCCTCTGGTGACAAAGCAGATGGCGCTGTCGTCGGCGGCGAGCTGGGATTCGACAGACGTGCCTTCTTTGTACGTCCATGTCGCGATTGATGTTGTATGGAGTTTCTCTTTATCAGCCTCAATGTCTTGGACGTGATAGCCTTTTTCGTCATCTGTCGGCGTGAGTGCGAAAAGATGATCTTTAAAAAAGCCTGAAGCGCGGATATAGTGCGGGATGACGTCTTGCTTCCACCTGCCGTCAATCTGGCGGTACAGCTCTGAGCGATAGCTGCCGCCGCTCTTTTCGTAGCCCGAATTATACAGCGTGTAAAAGCCTTTCGTCCGCTCGATATATCCCGCGCTGTCTCCCGTATGCTGGTACGCTCTTTTATACGTGTGAAGGCCGCCCTGAACGGTGTAGATTCCTTTTTTGTCCTCCAGCAGCACGCTGCCGTCATGCACTTTGGCCGATCCGAGCTCAAGCCCCTTCATGTGATAAGAAGAGAGCCGCCCTTTTTCATCGGCGAAGAGGGCGTAGCTTTTTCCGCCGCCGAACGTGTCTTGGTCAGCCGCAGTGGAGAAATACAGCAGCGCCTCTTTATCTTTCAGAAAATCAGGGTCATTTAATGTGTCTCTCGCAACCTCCGCAGGATCTTCCGTGCGGAAATAGAAGAAGCATAAGACCGCTGCGGCGGCGATGATCACTAAGGGTATCCAGATGATTTTTTTCACGTTGTTCTCCTTAGTGAATGGTCAGAATCGTGGCCGTGTAGGACGAACTTGTGATGTCGCGCGGGTATACGCCTAAGCCGCCGTTAGAGTCGATATCAATCCCGGCTTTTAAGAGGAATGCCGACCACAGCAGTTTTGAGCAGTTTTTGGCGCCTTCATGGCCCGTATTTCTGTTATTGACGAAGTTGAAGGAGTACTCATCACCCACTCTTGATACGGCCCAGTCAGCGGCGGATTGTTTTTGGGCATCAGTGACTTTCACGGTCTGGACGATTGAATTGTCTTCGACTTCTCTGCCGTTATAAGCAATCTGGCGGACGCCGTCTCCCGGCACGGATTCAACAATTTTGTCAGCGGATGAATACATGCCGACATGCCCGTGGTTGTAATAAGCCGTGTATGAGTTCGTGTAATAAATATTGCCTTTTGTGCTTTTCGGAAGTTTTTTTGTGCCTGATGATCCGCCCATTGCAGAGAGCCCTTCTTTGGAAGCGATTACATTTCCTTGCACCTTGTCTGCCGTGATTTCTTGATGAAACTGCTTGAGAATTGCTTCTGTTGAAACGTGCTTCTGTTTGGCAAGCTCTTTGGCGGATTGGAGAACGTCTTGAGGAGTCGTGCCCTGCTGAAGGTCTGCGATTTCTTTTGCGTAGCGGGCTGCTTCTGTTTCTTTCGCTTTTACATTCAAACCGGAGAACGACAGAACCATGGTGAATGACAGGGCAAACGGGAGAACGGCTTTGAACAGCTTTTTACACATTGACTTCGCCTCTTTTCTTTGAGTATAATTTTTCCACATTTTCATTATATGACGAAATTGTGATAAAAAAATATACAATTTACAGATTTTTAAAAATTTTATAACAATATGTAAATCATACGCATAAATCATTTTCAAATATCAGGAAATCCGGTTATCATACAAGAAAGGGGGAGGACATATGAAGGACAGAACGATCGGTTCGATGCGGGTTTCCGCAATGGGGTTAGGGTGCATGGGCATGTCGGAATACTATGGCAGCCAGAGTGAGGAAGAGTCGATTTCCACCCTGCATCATGCCGTTCATCTCGGCGTGAATTTGTTTGATACGGCTGATCAATACGGATTGGGTGCGAATGAAGAACTTGTCGGCAGAGCGCTCGCCCCATTCAGAAAGGAGCTGTGCCTCGCGACGAAATTCGGTTATGTCCGTAGCGAAAAGGGTGAGTTTATCGAAATTAACGGACGGCCCGATTATGTGAAAAAAGCGTGTGACGCCAGTCTGAAACGTCTCGGGACGGATTATATCGACCTTTATTATCT
This sequence comes from Bacillus sp. N1(2025), assembly GCF_053470005.1. NCBI lineage: Bacteria > Bacillati > Bacillota > Bacilli > Caryophanales > Bacillaceae > Bacillus > Bacillus sp. N1(2025). Next base: position 101,443 of record NZ_JBLTJB010000002.1, on the reverse strand, counting down.
GCACCGGGTTGATCCGCGGGTGCCGATTGAAGAAACTGTCGGCGCCATGAAGGAGCTGATAGACGAAGGAAAGGTGAGATTTATCGGATTGTCAGAGGCTTCCGCAGAAACGATCAGGCGCGCCGTCCGCATTCACCCGATTGCCGCGCTTCAATCGGAATATTCTTTATGGAGCAGGGAAGCGGAGGAGCATGTGCTGCCCGCCTGCCGTGAGCTCGGCATCTCATTTGTGCCTTACAGTCCGCTCGGCAGAGGTTTTCTTTCCGGAAAGATGACGTCGACCGATCAGCTGGATGCCGATGATTACAGAAGAAGAACGCCGAGATTCCAGGGAGACAATTTGGCGGTGAATATAGGGCTCGTCCAAAAACTTACCGCCATTGCCCGGGAAATGAATATCAACGCGCCTCAGCTTGCGCTCGCATGGGTTTTCGCAAACGGCGATGATCTCATTCCGATTCCGGGCACAAAAAAGAAACACTACTTGGAAGAGAACCTCGCCGCTCTCGACATTGTGCTTCCCGAGGATGTGAAGGCGCGTTTGGATGAGATGTTTCCGATCGGCACCGCGGCCGGCGAGCGTTATCCGGAACACATGATGACATTGTTAGATGAATAACAAAAGAGGCCCAGCGTGCGGGCCCCTTTTCACGACAGCTTTTTGCTCATGATGACATCCGTCTCCAGAAATCCCGTCTTCTCATACAGCTTCCGCGCCGTTTCGTTATGAGCGAACACATGGAGAGAAATCTTGCGGACACCCAGGTCTTTGGCTTTGTCCTCCAGCCTTGCGAGTGCCTCTTTTGCATAGCCTTTGCCGCGGAAAGGCGGATGAAGGCCGAAATCATAAATAAATGCGTCCTGCTGCGGGTGGTCCGGATCGGCGTGCAGCCACAGCCAGCCGGCATTTTCCTTTCCGTCCAATGTCAGCGTCCATAAATAGTGATCGGCCGTCTCCAAGCCGTCAGGAAGCAGGTCTTCAAATGCCAGCTCCGCTAACTCCGGCGCTTCGTCAGGCAGCCATGTTCCCGCTTTTACCTTTTCTTCAGCGTAATGCTCGGTTGAATGGGCGAGATAGGACTGAAATTCTTGTCCTGTCATCGGCTGCAGCGTGATAGCCATTGAATCACTCCTTACAAAACACGGACTGAAAGCGGTATCATGCAGTATTATCCGAAGGCTCCGTTTTCCGCCGGTTTTATGATTTGGTCGGCTTGTGCCGTTGAACCAGTTTGCGCAAATAATCCAATCGAAATGAGACTTGCCAAGGCTGCTGAGAGTACAATGAATTTACATGTTTTCATTACGAATCCCCTCCGTCAATCTCAAAATTTGGTCATTGGCATCAATTGATTCCTGAAAATACTTCGCCGCCAGTTTGTAATTCTCCTGTTTTTTAAAATGCGCAGCGGCTTGATATGACAAATCGGAAATGTCACTCCACAGCTCTTTCCTTCTTAACTCGGCGAAAGCTGATTCAAGCGATTCTTCACTCTGGTCAATAAAGACATGCTGTAAGATGCGCAGCTTTTGGGTGTATACGGGCTCGTTTTTTTCTTCAGCGGCATTCAGCGCTTTATGCAGCCAAAACCGGCCCTCATCCGTCTGTTCCTGTTTCAATAACACTCTGGCCAGCATGTACAGACTCCGCACCGAATATGCTGATTGCAAATGCTCCTTTTGATCGAGAGCCGTTTCAAACTCGACCCGCGCCTCCTCAAGCTTTTCCTGTCTTTCATAGCAAATGCCTGCGTTAAAGTGGGCGAGCGCCTCAATATGCGGATCGCCCGCTTTGGCGGCTTGATGAACCGCCGTCTGCAGGAGCTCTTCGGCTTTCTGGTAGTGAAACAAGTCCATTCTGTTACAGCCGATCACCATTAAACACTGTGCTTCTCTGACCGCGTACATTTCATTGGCTTTGTAGATCTCCAACGCTTTTTCCGCGTGGTTCATTGCAAAGTAGTTTTGGCGGATTTCATAGTAGGCAATCGCCACTTGATAATTAAACTCGGCTCTTTCAATCTCATTCGGTATGTGCCGGAGCCTGCTTTCAGCAATCCGGTAAAAATTTATTGCGTTCATAAACCGTTTACGGTAAAACTCGTGCATTCCGGAAAAGAAATAATAATAGTATTGAATCATCTGGTCTGTTTTTTCTTTATCGGCGTTCAGCTGGATCGTTTTTAAAATGCCGTCTGTTTTCTCATACTCTTCCATTAAAAGCTTATAGCGGGAATCAATTAAATTAAAATAAAGGAGCACCGTTTGATTTTGTGTCATATTTTGCAGATCCGTAAGCAGTTGTTCTCTTAACGCCTCAGCCGATTCGGTGTTGTGCTTTTTGATTTCCTCATACCAGTCACTGATTTTTTTCGCAACTGTTTCGTGGGCCATCACCTCAGCCATCTGTCAGGACACCTCCCTTTCCCATTTTGTGTAATAAATATATCATATTTACAGTTCCAAAAAGAGGGTGAAAGCCCTCTAGTTTCCTCATGGCAACAAAAAAACCCCCGCAGGTGCGGAGGCTCATATTTTATAATAGTTTTTTTCCCAACAAAGATTCTACCAGCTCGACCGCTGTTTTGCCGGTTTTGTTTTTGTGATCGAGGATCGGGTTGACTTCGACAAATTCAGCTGAAGTGATGATGTCGGCATCATACAGCATTTCCATTGCCAAGTGGCTTTCACGGTAGCTGATGCCGCCGACGACAGGCGTGCCTACGCCGGGTGCGTCGCTCGGATCAAGGCCGTCGAGGTCAAGGCTGAGGTGAACGCCGTCACAGTCTGACAAGTAGTCAATAGTTTCTTCAATGACCTTTGTCATGCCGAGGCGGTCAATCTCATGCATCGTATAGACCTTCATGCCTGTTTCCTTAATGTATTCACGCTCGCCTTCATCAAGCGATCTCGCGCCGATGATGACGACGTTCTCCGGCTTGATTTTCGGGGCATACCCGCCCAGATTCACCAGCGTGTCGTGCCCGACGCCGAGGCTGACGGCCAGCGGCATTCCGTGAATATTGCCTGACGGCGACGTTTCCAGGGTGTTTAAGTCGCCGTGCGCGTCATACCAGATGACGCCGAGCTGTTTATAGTGCTTTGCCGTTCCTGTCAGCGTTCCGATCGCGATGCTGTGATCGCCGCCCAAGACGAGAGGGAACCGCTCATTCTCAATGACGCTGTCCACCTTTTGGGCGAGCTGCTCGTTCCCCGAGAGCACAGAGTTCAGATTTTTCAGCTCTTCATCATTTTTGAGTTTTTCACGATTGACGGGGATGTCGCCTAAGTCTTCCACCGCATACCCCATGTCAGATAACCGTTCAATGAGATGCGCGTAGCGGATGGCGCTCGGGCCCATGTCCACTCCGCGTCGTGCTTGTCCTAAATCCATCGGCATTCCAATAACTGAGATATTCTTGTTCATCCGTTTTTCCACCTCAACATGTTGTATGTTGTCCTGTGCGGGTTTCTCAAAGATGACTTGGACACGAAAAGATTTAAAGCTCTATCTGTTTTTCTGACTGCTTATGCTTTTTTACATACAGATGATAGACGATAACGCACACCGCCATGAACGGGATGCCGCAATAAAGGGCGAGCCGCTGTTCTGAATCAAATGCGAGGCTGATCAGAACGACCGTGTTTAACGTCAGCCCGATAATAGGCAGCACCGGGTACAGCGGTGTTTTAAACTTCAGGTCTTCCACTTTGCCGCCTTCGCGGATGTATTTCCGTCTGAACATCAGCTGTGACAGGGAAATCGTGATCCAGCCGACCTGCGCGCTTAGTCCGGCTAATGATAAGAGAAACATATAAACGGTTTCCGGCGCTGCCACTTTAGACAGCAGTGACAGGCAGGCGACGGCCAGCGTCACGATCAGAGCGTTCATCGGCACCCCGCGTTTATTTGTTTTGCCGAGCGATTTAAAGGCTTGTCCTTCGTTCGCCATGGCATATAAGATACGCGTCGATGCAAACAGGCCTGAGTTGGCCACTGAGAGCAGCGCAATTAAGATAACAAAGTTCATAATATCGGCGGCATATGGAATACCGATTTGTTCAAACACCACGACAAACGGGCTTTCGACCACTCCCGCCTGCTTCCACGGAATCATGCCGGCAATGACGATGATGGAGAGAACGAAAAAGACAAGCGTTCTCCATACCGTCTGCCGGATAGAGCGCGGAATCGTTTTCTCGGGATTTTCACTTTCTCCCGCAGCAACCCCGATCAGCTCCGTTCCCTGGAACGCGAAGTTTACGGTAATCATCGTAATAAGCATAGCCTTAATGCCGTTCGGAAACAATCCATCCTCATAAAAATGAGAGAAGAAAGGAGCCTGCTCGCCGTGTTTCATGTCAATCAGGCCGAACATGGCGGCGCCGCCCAAAATAATAAACAGCAGAATGACTACAATTTTAATGCCGGAAAACCAAAATTCCGACTCAGCGAACGCTTTTGTGGTAATGGCGTTCAAAAGAAACATCAGTCCGACAAACACGAGACACCACACCCATACGGGAACATGCGGAAACCAGCGGAGCATCAATTGTCCCGCAGATAAAAACTCAATGGCGCATGTCACCGCCCAGCCGAGCCAGTACAGCCAGCCGAATGCGAAACCGAAAGCGGGGCTGATGAATTTGGTTGCGTACGTCTGAAACGACCCTGATACGGGAAGGGCAACCGCAAGCTCGCCTAAGCAGAGCATGGTCAAAAACATAATAAAGCCGCCGACCAGATAAGACAGAACCGCGCCCAGCGGTCCCGCCTGGTTAATTGTAAATCCGGTACTCAGGAAAAACCCGGTGCCGATCACTCCGCCTAATGAAATCATAAACAAATGGCGTGATTTCATTGTGCGCTGAAGCTGATTCTCTTTTTGATTTGTATTCACTATTCTGCACCCCTTCAGCAACTTGTATTGGAACCAAGCCGGTGCTTTGAAACCGATTTGCTGTCCAAAGAGCCTCTATTTGTATATGAATGTTATATTAAATTCATTTTCGTACATAAAGATACATTATACTAAAATACTGTCGCCGCGCAAATAGAGTGTGCTGAATTTTTTATTTGTAAATTCCATACAAGCCGAGGGAAAGCATTGCCGCATCAAGGTTTTACGCGTTTTGAAGCACGTTTGTGATCTTTTGGATCGCCCAGTCTAAGTCTTCCTTGGAAATCATTAAAGGCGGTGCAAAACGGATCACGGTATCATGTGTTTCTTTGCATAAAAGCCCTTCGCCTTTCAGCTTTTCACAGTACGGGCGGGCCGCTTCTGTCAGTTCAACGCCGATAAACAGGCCGCGACCGCGCACGTCTTTTATGATCGGGTTATCAATTTTCTCAAGCTCTTCTTTAAAATAACGGCCAAGCTGAAGGGAACGCTCTGCCAGTCCTTCTTCCTCAAGGACTTCAAGAGATGCGAGCGATACTGCGCAAGCGAGCGGGTTTCCGCCGAAAGTCGAGCCGTGGGAACCCGGGTTAAACACGCCGAGAATGTCACGGTTCGCCGCAATGCACGAAATCGGGAAGACGCCCCCGCCGAGCGCTTTGCCTAAGATGAACATATCCGGTACGATATTTTCCCAGTCAACCGCGAATGTTTTCCCTGTGCGGCCGAGTCCCGTCTGAATTTCATCAGCGATCAGAAGTACATTTTCTTCCTTACAAATGGCTGCCGCTTCTTGTAAAAATCCTTCCGGCGGAATGACGATGCCCGCTTCTCCCTGAATCGGTTCGAATAAGAAAGCGGCTGTGTTCGGCGTGATCGCCCGGCGCAGCGCTTCTGCGTCTCCGTATGGAATTAATTTTATACCCGGAAGCATAGGTCCGAAACCGCGTTTATACTCATCTTCTGAAGAAAGGGATACCGCAAGCATCGTTCTGCCGTGGAAGTTGCCGATACACGCAATGATTTCCGCCTGGTTATCCGCTACTCCTTTGACCTCATATGCCCAGCGTCTCGCCGCTTTGACAGCGGATTCAACGGCTTCCGCCCCCGTATTCATCGGCAGAATCATATCTTTTCCGGTCAGCTTGGCTGTTTTCTCATAAAACGGACCGAGCTGATCATTATGGAACGCGCGTGACGTCAGAGTGATTTTATCCGCCTGATCCTTCAGCGCCTGAATGATCTTCGGATGTCTGTGCCCCTGGTTCACCGCAGAATAAGCACTCAGCATATCCATATATTGATTACCTTCAGGGTCTTTTACCCAAACACCCTGCGCCTCGGAAATAACAATCGGCAGAGGATGATAGTTGTTCGCGCCGTAATGTGAAGTTTGGCTGATAATTTCTTGAGATTTTGTGAAAGCTGACATAATCTGATTCCCCCTTGTTTTGTAATCATTCAACATTAGATCTTGCTTTCCCTTTTTATAAAGCAAGTTCCGTGCCAATCCGAAAAAACGGGATGTTTCGCCAGCATTCTTTCTTTTCACGCAAAATTTTCCGGCAGTTTGCGTGCAAACTTCAGCCAAGCGCAAAATTTTTTTGCGTTTTCCGCTGACAAAATAGGAGCAATCCAATTAGATTGCTCCTACTCAACAGTTATTTATTCAATTGTCTCTGATATACAATGTAAGAATATAGTAAAGATAATATAATACAGCCGATTGCCGCAATGAAAATGACTGACACTCTATACACCGGCGGCAAAAAAGCTGCAAGCATCATGAGTATGCCCGCTAAGACAAAAATTTTCGAACTAACCCTGTGTGTATCTTTCCAAACTCTTTCACTGCTCAGCGTCCAAGGCGTTCTTATCCCTAAAAAGTAATTAGGCTTAACTTTCTGAATAAAGTTTCCAAACACCATGAAAATGACTCCCACTATAAAGTTTCCTAAATAAGATATAGGGAGATCATATCCCAGGCCGGTCAAGATGGTCATCAGATTAATGACAAACAGAACCGCAAACAATGTATTAAATATAGCCATATATGGCCGGATAAATGTTTTGTAGTTATTTTTAGGATCAATCTTAGGGATGATAACCATTAAAATATATTGAATAATCATGATGCCAATAAGCATCACCATTGCATTAAATTTAGAAGTGTAATCATTTGCGCTTCCGTTTAATCCCCAGTGTGTCGCCAAATTGTCCGGTAAAGATGAATATGTGAAAGCCCATGTGAAAACAGTTAAAACTATGATTCCTGCTGAAAAGAGATATTTTTTCATGATTCCCCGCCTTTCTTATTATCATGTTCTGAATCAGTCAGAGAAAAGAACCAGCCTATAAGATCCTGTAATACAGTGGTATTTAATGAATACATAATAAATTGGCCTTTCCTCTCATCGTGAACCAAATCAGTATTTTTCAATATGGTAAGGTGATGAGAAATACTGGGTTTTGACATGTCGAAGTGTTCCGCAATTTCACCAGCTGTCATGTCTTGTTTCTTTAATAAGTCCAAAATTCTTCTCCTTGTAGGATCGGCCAGTGCTTTAAAAGCTTTATTCAAAAACTTTCCCCCTCTCATACGTACATGATTTAGATATTTAAGTATATATCTAAATATCAACCATTTTCCTAAAAAAGTCAATGGTTTTATTAACTAAATTTCCATTTATTTTTAAATATCGTTCAAGCGCAAAATTTTTTTGCGTTTTCCGTTCGATTTATTTTAAAATAATGAATGTTAAGACGATTGAGAGGGGGAATTGACCTGCACACAACCAGCGAATTTTACACACTCGTGTTACAAAGCATTCTGGAAGAGATTGATGTCGGGCTGCATGTGGTGGACGAGAAGGGCAGCACCGTCATTTACAATAAGAAAATGATGCAGATTGAAGATATGGATGAACGGGACGTCCTGCATAAAAACCTGACTGATGTATTTATGTTTTCCAATCAGCAGGACAGCACGCTCGTTCAGGCCCTTCAAGAAGGCAAAACGATTAAAAACGTGAAGCAAAGCTATTTTAATAACAAAGGCCAGGAAATCACGACGATCAACCACACCTTCCCGATTGTGCAAAACGGCGAGATCAAGGGCGCCGTGGAGATCGCCAAGGACGTCACCAAGCTCGAACGGCTGATCAGGGAGAACATGCACAGGAAAGAACAGAACAGCTACACGTTTGACAGCATTCTCGGCAACAGCCCGGTCATTCGGGAAGTCATCGAAAACGCGAAACGGGCAACCCGTACGTCATCGTCCGTGCTTTTGGCCGGCGAGACGGGAACGGGCAAGGAACTGTTCGCCCAAAGCATTCACAACGGCAGCCAGCGCTCAGGCGCCCCGTTCATCTCACAAAACTGCGCCGCCCTGCCGGATAGTCTGGTCGAAAGTATTTTATTCGGCACGAAAAAAGGCGCCTTTACCGGAGCCATCGACCAGCCCGGCTTATTTGAGCAGGCGCAGGGAGGCACCCTGCTCCTTGATGAGATCAACTCTCTCAATCTCAGCCTGCAGGCAAAACTGCTCCGCGCCCTGCAGGAAAAGAAAATCCGGCGCATCGGATCAGCTCAGGACAAACCGATTGACGTCCGCATCATCGCCACGATGAATGAAGACCCGATCACCGCCATTTCAGAAGAGCGGCTGCGCAAAGATTTATACTACCGCTTAAGCGTTGTCACGCTGATCATTCCCCCGCTCCGGGAGCGCAAGGAAGACATTCTGCCTCTGGCCGAAGTGTTTATCCAGAAAAACAACCACCTGTTCCAAATGCATGTCGATTCGATCAGTGACGATGTGCAGCGATTCTTCCTGGAATATGACTGGCCGGGCAACATCCGCGAGCTTGAACATATGATTGAAGGCGCCATGAACTTTATGACGGATGAAACGACGATTACGGCGGCCCACCTGCCTTACCAATACCGGATGAAAATCAAACCCGCTGACACGGAAACTAAAGCCGCCGCAAGCACCCAGCCCGGCACCGATTTAAAAGACAAAATGGAAAACTTCGAAAAATACATGATCGAAAAAACCCTGAGAAAACACGGCAATAACATATCCAAAACGGCAAACGAGCTCGGAATCAGCAGACAGAGCCTGCAATACCGCCTGAAAAAATTCGGTCTGGACCGGATGAAATGAATCCATACAAAAAAAGGCTGAGATGATCCTCAGCCTTTCGTCAGGTTATATCTGATTGGCAAGCCGCTCTCCGGTAAACCAAAAGTTCTCACTCACTGCCAATGTATGTTCCGTATTCTCGACTTGATGCCACCAATGGCGCGGCGCGTAAATGATTTCTCCCGCCTTTTGTCTGAAGCGGATCGGAGACGCCTTTTGCACCAGCGGTTTTTGCTCAATGTCTTTTTCATCAAAGACATTGATATTTCCTTCGTATAAATACGGAGAGTCGTCCGGATGATAGAAGATCCATTCCTTCTCCCCGAAAATGACGCCGTTCCACGCGTGCGTATTGTTAAAATCCTGATGCAGCGGCGTGCCTGTCTGCTTAGAACCGAGAAAGAACCATTTCCAGTCCCGTCCCGTTTCTTCATCCGCTCTCAATGTGTCTTTTGTAAAATACTCGGGTGCGGAATAGACAAGGTCTAAGTCATTTTGGTTCAGCTGCGTAAAATTCCAGTCACAGTACCATTTGTCATCATTCTGATCAATGTACTCGATATAGTTGGAAAGCTTTACTTGTTTAAACGTTTTGACCCCTTCGATATCTGATTTCCGGATGGTGACCATTCTGTCTCCATAGTGTTCGTCAATGTATTCAAGCGTCCACGGCCTGCATTCCCAGTGATCCATTGCCCCCGTCAAAATAAAAGGTTTCTTATCAGCATACTCGCTTACAAAAAGATCGTACGATAACTCATTGATTGTCAGTCTGTCAATGGTCATATCCATTCCCCTTTTATTCGGCAATCTGCCGTTTTTTTTGTTTGGCGTAACTGTATGGACCTGAAAAGATGGTGACGTTTTGATTCTCAAGCCAGAAAATCTTGTTGAACTTCTCCAGCAGGTTTCTGTCGTGAGAAACGCAGATGATGGTGCCTTGAAACTGCATCAGGCTGTTTTCGAGAATTTCCTGTGATTCAATATCCAAGTGGTTGGTCGGCTCATCCAGGATCAGGACATTCAGCTTTTTTTCCATTAAGATGGACAGCTTCAGCCTGATTCTTTCACCGCCCGACAGGACGGAAAGTTTTTTAAAGACCGACGACCCGTAAAATCCGTACTTGGCCAGCATATTCCGGGCCATGCCCTCTTCAGTCAGCAGATTTTCTTTAAAGAATTGCAGAATCGTCTGACTCGAATCTCCGACGTGGCTCTTTTGATCAATGTAGCCTATCTTAAGATTTTCCCCCACTTTAATGGTGCCGTCCGACAGTTCTCTTTCCCCGATGATGCAGCGGATCAGCGTTGTTTTGCCGACGCCGTTTCTGCCGACGATGCCGATTCTGTCTTTATGCTTTATGCGCAGGTTCACATTTTGATATAAAAGGGAAGATCCGTTGGTCACCTTTCCGTTTTCAATGAACACAATATCTTTTGAACCGGCGCCCGCTTCCTGAAATGCGTTTTTTAATTTTTGCTCCGTCCGGACCGGCTTATTGATCAGCTCAATCCTTTTCAGCGCCTTTTCCATATTATTCGCGCGTCTGTGCAGGCCGACAGACGGCGGATTCGAGCGGTTGGCCCAATCTCTCAGCTGGGCGATGGATTCCTTCATCTTCTGTATTTTTCTCTGCTGTTCTTCATATTTCTCAAACTGGGCGATGATGAATTCTTCCCGCTTTTTCAAATATTCGCTGAATCCGTAAGGCCAAATCTTCACCTCGGTATCGTCAATCTCGAGCACCTTCATCGCCGTTTGGTCGGCAAACGTTTTATCGTGGGTCGTAAACAGAATGGTTTTGTTCGATTTTTTAATAAACCCTTCAAGCCACTCAATCGCATGGACGTCCAAATGGTTGGTCGGCTCGTCCAGCAGTATAACGTCGTCGTTGCGGATTAAAATTTCAGCAAGGCCGGCTTTTGTCTTTTCGCCGCCGCTCAGCTTTGAAAACGGCTGATCCTTTAATTCGCTGAGGCTGAGCCCGTTGCATACCTCGTCAATCATCGCATGCATCTGGTAGCCGTTGTTCCGCTCAAATGTTTCCGTGTATTGACTGTACTTTTCCAATAAAGCAGTCAGCTCGTCATCACTCATCGGTTCCGAAAGCTTCAGCTCAATGGCCTTCATTTCCTTCTGGATCGCCGCGAGAGCTTCAAACGATTTTTCCAGATATTGATACAACGTCAGATCCTCATGGGGATCAGCGATCTGCTTCAGCAAACCGACCTTCGCCCCTTTGTTGATCGCAATCGTTCCTTCATCTGCCTCAAGCTCTCCGGAAAGCACCCTGAACAGCGTGCTTTTGCCGGAACCGTTCGGCCCGGCCACGAGCACTTTTTCGCCTTCATTGATGAAAAAAGAAACTTGTTTGAAAATGGTATCTCCCGCTAAATTTACCGTAAGATTATGAATATTCAGCAACTCACATCATCCCTTTGTCATTCTGGTTCAAAGCTCGACTTTATTCTGGATGGCGACGCTCGCTTTCAGTTTGTAAAAGCTGAGCATCATAAACAGCGACAATAAGATGGATAATACCCCGATTGCGGTCAGCAGCAAAGCTGAATCAAAATAGTCCGTTAAGAATCCGATAAACGGAAAGGCAATGAACATGAAGAGCGAGGTCATCAAACTGATAATGGACAGCAGCGTTGCTCTCGTTCTGGACGGAATCTCATTATTCACCACCTGACTGGATACGGGTTCTATCACATCATAGAGCGCGTTAATGACGACAAAAGCTGCAATCGTCACGTACAGACTGCCCGAAGGTATAAACAGATAGGCCGCCCCGATGATGCAGAATGTCAGCAGAAGCACGCGCCTCGGCGTGAATTTTTCCGCCGGCTTTGAAGAAAAGATGGAGCACAGCGCCTGCAAGATGGACAGTCCCGCAAAAATAATGGATATATTGCGCACGGACAGCCCTTCCTGACTTAACAAATCTTGTCCGTACATATAAAAAACCGATGTAATCGCAAAGAAAACGGAGAGTGACAGCACCAGATATTTAAAGGCTTTGTTCAGCCTGAAGAAATCTTTGACTTCTTTTAAGATGTCACCGACCGTCTGCGTTTCGTGTTCACTGTTTTCAAATTTGATTTCCGTCAGCTGTGTAATGACCGCCATCGCAATCAGCTGAGTGACAATCCCGGCGATAAACACATACGACCATGATATTTCCTGCAAGTAGCCGCCGATGCCCATGGCAATCGCAAGACCGAGTATGACAAGTCCGTTATAGTTTCCGATGGATTTGCCGTACCACTTTTCTTTCCCTTGTTCTTTCAGTGAATCAAACAAAAAGGCGTGATCCGTTCCTGATATAAACGTCAGCCCGATACCGTATATAATATGGGCGATGAAGAGGGCGATGAAGTTATGGAAGCTCAGGAACATCACCAAATAGATAATGACCATAAAATGGCCGAGCAAGAGCGATTTTTTTCTCCCGATTCTGTCCGAGATGACGCCGCTCGGCACTTCCGCCAGAAACATCGCCAAATTCAGGACCGATTGCAGGATGCCCACAAGAAACAATGAATAATTCATGCTTGTTAAATATAAAATCCAAATTCCCCGTTCGAAAAAGAAGTTTCCGAAAAAACCGGAGAAGTAAAGCAAATTTCGATTCCGCAAATGAATACCCCTTTCCAGCTATCTGCATTTAACATCATGAACAGAAAGGAGCCCGTCAGTCTTTACACTAAAACCCTCTATACATGGATCTTGCAGATACAGACTTTTCCCAAAACAAATTGGGCAATAATGAGTTGTATTCTCGAATAACCCAAAAAGTTCCTTCTTTTTTTCAGATCCTATGGCATCAATGATCGTTTTTTTCTTCTCCGGATCGCTGATGTCGCGGATGAAATATTTGATATAGCTCAGCTCATGCATGTAAGCCGGCAGGAACAAATGGAGTTCAATATCAAACCCGCTTTTATCCATATGGTAATAATCATTGAAATGACCGACCTGGGAGACGGATACGTCCGCTCCGGCCCGCCGAAACAGATCAGCCAGCCTTTCAATGATCTCTCCGTTGGGATAATAATCGGCATAAACGATTCGGATCGGTTCTTCTTTTGTCAAAAGGGGCGGATCTTTCTGCGGTGTCCTCCCGCTTTCCCATATACCGATCAGTGAATCAGTCGGTGTGATGATATGCCCCAAATCCCCGGCCAGCTTTTGTTTATCAAAATAATGCTGAATGAAAGTTCTTAGCATGTCGTCCTTTACCTTGAAGGTAAATAACATCGGCAAATGATTTTCTTTAAAATCAGCATATTGCCGATACCTCATGTTTGAATGATGAAACTGGGTGTGGCAGGTCACGTCCGTTTGATTCGCTTCGTACAGCCCGATGCTTTTTTCCAGATCATCATTTAAAATAAATTGGATGGTCTGAACCGTGCGGTGATCCGCGGGCGTCATTTTATATTGCGGATTCCGCTCAAATTCCAGCCCCTTCTCAAACGTACGCTTGAATCGGTACGGGCCGTTTTCCGGCACATCGCCCCCGGCGGTCGCCGGAATCAGAAAGCTGCTCTGCAAAACGGATTCTATTTCATCAGACGGCTCGTCCAAGGTGACTTCAAAGCGTTTTTCGCCCGTTACGTTCACCCCGAGCTGATCGGATGAGACGAGGCCTTTTACATACGGAACGGCCTGTTTTATGTTCAGGAAACTGCCGAGATGGGGGCTTTGATTTTCTTTCGTCAGATGATAGATGATCGTTTGAACCACACCCTCGGCGTCACCTAAATAGTCCGGGTGAATGTCCACCTGACAGGTGCGGGGATCTTTGCGGATGATCCGGCAGTTATAGCCGTCCTGCAGGCTTTCATACATAATGCTGCAAATCATCTTGCTTGTGTAATCCTGCGTATCTAATGGGTTCAAGCGTATCGGGCTTGTGTCGATTTCTATTTTCAGAGGGTCGCCCGGTTTTCTCGCCGTACGATGTATCGTCTTCATAAAGCGCTTTCCTTTTGAGAAAGCTTCGTTTCTGTAATATGAAGGCCGTCAAAGTCCAGGCCGATGCGGGTATTCAGGGATTTCGGGCTTCCGCCTGCAAGGTATGTGATAATGTCATGAGACATAAACGAGGATATAATACCGTTTGTCGCTCCTAAGGAACCTTTGATCGGTTCATCGGGGTAACAGTTCAGAAGTCCGGCCGGCATGTTTTTTTCATAAGTGACGCCGGATTGATAGGATTCAGGCGTGAGCAGAGGCCCCCATTGGCCGCTGAAGCTGCCGACACCCCCGGTCATAAACGCGATATTCCGCTCCTTACAATACCGGTAAACCCATTCAGAAATGTTATGGGGTTTGTCAGCGGCATTTATGACGATATCAATTTCGTACGGATCTAACACACGCAGGTCCTGCGGCTGTGTAATTTCCTGATGGTAAAGTGCTGCGTCCGCATGGGGATTGATACCCGCAATATAATCTCTGCATTCTGAGATCTTTAATTTGCCTACAGAAGATTTATTATAGACGAATTGTCTGTTCAGGTTATGTACTGATACGGCATCGAAATCAATGAGAATAAAATGCTGCATGCCCGCCGCCAAAAGGTTTTGAAGAATGATCGTTCCGACGCCCCCCAGACCCACGATCGCTGCCCTGCTGCCGTCTAATCTGTTTTGGATCAGATTGGGGTTTTGGTTGTATTTCTCAAAATGGTACAGCTGCTTTTCAGTGATGCGGCCTTCACGGCCGTTTTGCCATGGCTCTATTAAAGCATCCAATTTCATTAACGCATCGAAAAACTGGTTTCCCGCTTCCTCTCCCAGAAGATCAGAAAGCTCTTGTTTTTCACAGCCGGTGATCAGCCGTTCAACCGCCTCTTTGATCTCACTCGTATGCGCAAGCTTAATCGCCTTTCGATATTGAATGATAATATGCGCCGTGTAGGTCAGCACCTGCACGCTGTCTTTAAACTTCCAGCGCTTACAGTCAGTTGACATCATGACATACCCCCTGAAAGATAATAACTCCCCAATGAGGGGAGTCACGGCTTTACTAGCAGCGATGCACCAAGCTTGCTGTTTCTGTATCAAGATCAAGTTCTTCAATCTTCATCAGTACACACCCCCTTTACCAATAACTAGATATTATCATCAATATTGGAAAAGGACAAGTTATTTTTTGAAAATTTAGAATTTATATATAAATTGTGATATTTCTTCCTGCTTCCCGGTTTATCCCGGCAGCCGGATGATGAACACGGAGCCTTTTCCCTGCTCACTTTTCACTTCAATTGTTCCGTTATGGCTGTCGATAATGGTTTTGGTAATGGCAAGACCCAGCCCCGCGCCGCCGGATTGACGGGATCGGGAGGTTTCCGCCCTGTAAAACCGGTCAAACAAATGAGGCACATGCTCCGGAGCGATTCCCGTTCCGTTATCCGCAATCATAAGCATGATTCCTCCGTCTTTCTGCAGGGAGACGGTGATGACACCCGTGTCTTCATCCGTATGCTGCACCGCATTGTAAAATAGATTGAGAATGACCTGCTTCATTTTGTCTTTGTCAAAAACGGATTCTATCTTTTGATCGACAAAGAACTCGAGCTTCCGGTTTCTCGCGAGCAGCTTCAACTGAGCCTCCATTTCCAAAATGACGTCTCCCAATGCGCCTTTTTTCATTTCAAAGCTCGGCACCCGGTCAATCTTCGCGAGAAACAGAAGATCCTCTATCAGCTTATTTGCCCTGGCGGATTCCGCGTACATGCTTTGAAGCGCTTTTTCTTTCTGCTCCGGCTTCTCCGCCGCTCCGCGCATTAAAATTTCGATAAAGCCGTGAATGGAGGTAAGCGGCGTTCTCAGCTCATGTGATGCGTCTGATACAAACTGCCGGATTCGTTCCTTCGCTTCTTTTTCCGCCTGAAAAGAGGTTTCAATCCGTTCCAGCATCTGATTGATGGAGATGCCCAATGACTCAATTTCGGCCTGCTTCCTATCGATCGGCAGCCGTTTATCGAGACTGCCGGCATTAATGTCACCCATCATACGCACAATGCGGGACAGCGGCTTGAGTGTGAGCCGGATCACCGGCAAGAAAACAAACAGTCCGATGACCAAAGCCGCAAAGGAAAGCACCGCGAAAATGCTGATCTGGCGGAAAAGCGAATCATTCAGAGGCTGGGTCAGCGTGCTCATCTGCACAACTCCCGCCTGCCTGCCGTCAACGGAAATCGCCTGAAACACGACGATGATTTCCTCACCCGCCTTATTGTGAGCCACCTGATAGTGAAGCGCCATTGTATCTGTCAGCGCATCCTGATACACTTTTTTCGGAAAAGAAGGAGCGGCCCCCGCGTGCGGGTCTTCTGATAAAACAGACATCTTGTATGATTGATTGATAAAAGCAACCGTCACCCCGGGGTAAATCAAATTCGGATGAGCCGATGTTTCGGAACGGGCAAGGGTTTTGATTGACCTCCATACGCTTTGATCCATTGAATTGATATAACTCTGAATGCTGATCGCCTGATTTTCATACATCGTCCGTGTCATAAACATGTACTGAGTGCCGCCGATGAAACATAACAGCAAGGCCAAAATCGCCAGTGACCTGAACAGGAGCTGGAATCGCAGGGTTCTGTACAGCCGTTTCATGCCAGATCCACCCTGTACCCGGCGCCCCGAACCGTGCGAATCACCTTGTGTTCTTTGTCCTTCAGCTTTTCGCGCAAAGAACGGATGTACACCTCGACGATATTGTCTTCCCCGTAAAAATCATAGCCCCATACCTGATCGAGAATCCTCGTTTTGCTGAGAACCGTTCCGTGGTGGAGCACTAAACATTTCAGCAGTTCATATTCGGTGGCGGACAGCTTCAAAGGCTGTTCATTGTAAAAAATCTCTCTGCTCCGGTCATCGATTCGGAAGGGGCCGAGCACCACCTCATCGAAAAGATGCGGAAACTGGTTGCGGATTCTTGCGTAAATTCTGGCAAGCAGCTCCTCAAAGCTGAACGGTTTGATCATGTAATCATCAGCGCCTTCAATCAGCGCCTTTACGCGAAACTCTACTTCATCCTTCGCGGTCAGCATGATGATGGCGGTATTGCTTGTTTTCTTAAGCATCCTTGACAGCTCAAGCCCATCCATTCCCGGCATCATCACGTCCAAAACGGCAATATGAGGCTGAAATGTTTTCACAAGATTCATCGCCGACATCCCGTCTGCCGCGGACATCACTTCAAACCCTTCATTGACAAGCCCCATCGTTAAAAAATCAATGATGGCGGGCTCGTCGTCTACAATCAGCACCTTGATGCCTTTCAACTTATCCATGATGCAGTCTCTCCTTAGATGTATCAGCCTGTGTTTATTTTTTTCGCTTCCCCTTCTATTATTCGCTTTTATCTGAAACAAAACTGAATCTAAGCTGAAAATCCGCTGAATTCAGGAAGTTTTCAGCTTAGATTCATGTTGTTTTCAGTTTGGGTCTTTACAATAAGCCTTAGTTGGGAAGCCAACAATGAAATGTTTAAGGAGGAATATATGATGGGAATTACAAAAGTTTTATCAGGAGCTGCACTGGGGACCATACTTTCAATCAGTTCTTTAACTTCAGCGCATGCGGCTGTCATTCATAAGGATGACGCAGCGCAGACGAAAGTGGAAACGAAACAGCAGGCTTCCGTTTCTATCTCTAAAGCGAAAGAGACCGCATTGAAAAACTGCAGCTGCAAAGGCGCCGTTCAATCAGCGCAAATGAAAAAAGTCAACGGCGCTTACGTATATGTTGTCAACGTCCTTGACGTAAAAGGAAAGCAGCACACCGTCAATGTCAACAGCTCCAGCGGAAAAGTCGTGAAACACCAAATTGAAAAGAAACAGCAATTCATCTCAAAATCCGGCGCTGAAAAAATCGCCGTGAAGAATTGCAAAGGAACAGTGAAGTCTTCTGAGCTGAAGACCGAACATAACGCCATGGTTTACGTGGTTCAGGTATCAGGACAAGACGGGAAGCTTCACACATTCCATATCAATTGTAAAAACAGCAAAATCGTCAAACATGATATAAAGAATAACCAGCAACACATGACCCGTGCAAAAGCGGAATCGTTCGCACTCAGCCATTGCAAAGGCGCTGTGAAATCCGCTCAAATGAAAAAAGAAAACGGCGTATCAGTCTATGTTGTCAGCATATTCGGCCAGGACGGCAAGCTTCATACGCTCCACATGGACGGCAAAAGCGGAAAAATCCTGAAAGAAGAAGTGCAGAAAAAACAAGTGATGATCGCTTCTAAAAAAGCGCATTCCATCGCGCTCAGCCATTGCAAAGGCGCTGTGAAATCGTCTGAAATGAAGAAAGAAAACGGCGTCTACAAGTACATCGTGAAAATCACTGCCCAAAACCATACGGAACAAACGGTGAAAGTAAACGCTCAAAACGGAGCCATCTGTAAATAACAAAAAATAAGCTGCCGGCAGTTTCATCTGCCGCTTCAATTCAGCAGCACCAGTCTGTTTCAATCACAAAGTTCTAAGTTCATGTCTGCCTTTTTCTAAATATACCCATTTTTAACTGAACGTGTTGTGACCCGCGTTCAGTTCTTTTTTTATGGCTTCTGAAAAAAGGCATAAAAAAAGCGCCCTGAAAAAGGACGTTTGATATGACATGTTTCATGTTCTTAAATTCTGCATTCTAAAATAATTCTTCCTTCACATTCACCTTCAATTTCATTCAATACGATGATCACATCAGCCGTTTTCATGTGTGTCACCTCCCGTTTTCATAATAGTATAATATTAACAAATAAATCA
Source organism: Bacillus sp. N1(2025) (assembly GCF_053470005.1). Classification (NCBI taxonomy): domain Bacteria; kingdom Bacillati; phylum Bacillota; class Bacilli; order Caryophanales; family Bacillaceae; genus Bacillus; species Bacillus sp. N1(2025). Next base: position 82,598 of record NZ_JBLTJB010000002.1, on the reverse strand, counting down.
ATAAAAAACAGCCCGGTTGTCCGGGCTGTTTTTTTATTTCTGTAATCGATCCGCTTCTGTCAGTTTGACTTCCGCTGTTTTTTTCTTTCCCGAACGGTAGAACGTGATGTTCACACGGTCACCGATCTTTTTGCGATACAGGCGCTCACGGAGATCCACAACGTCATTGACCTTATGTCCGTCGAACCCGGTGATCACGTCGAGCTTTTTCAAACCCGCTTTTCCGGCCGGTGAAAACGCGTCGACACCCATAATGACCGCCCCGGTTTTAATGCCTTTCGGAAGTTTCAGCGTCTGGCTCCAATGGTAGCTCGCAATATCCGTTAAGGATTTCATCTCAATACCGAGGAAAGGCCGTCTGACTTCTCCGTATTTTTCTAAATCCTGAATAACGGGAATGACAAGCTTTGACGGGATGGACAGGCCGATGCCTTCAACGGCGGATTCAGCGATCTTCATTGAGTTGATGCCGACCACCTTGCCCGATATATCCATCAAAGCGCCGCCGCTGTTGCCGGGATTAATCGCGGCGTCGGTCTGCAGCACTTCCGCATTCCAATCCGGATGTCCGTCGCCGTTTGAGTCAACGGGCACCGCCCTTTCCGTGCCTGAAATGATCCCCTGTGTCACTGATCCCGCAAATTCAAGCCCGAGCGGATTTCCGATCGCAATGACCGGTTCTCCGACTTTGACCTGATCAGAATTGCCGAACTGGGCGGCCGATTTGATTTTATCAGACTTCACCTTCAGCACGGCAAGATCCATCAGACGGTCGCTCCCGATCAGTTCAGCAGGCACGCGTGAGCCATCCTTCAGGCTGATCTCAATTTCAGTCGCACCTGCAATGACATGGTGATTGGTTACGATATAAGAAGTGTTTCCGTTCTTTTTGTAAATGACGCCCGATCCGCTTCCCGCTTCGCCGCCCTCTCCCCAAATATCGGTCTTTTGGATATTGAGAACACCGACTACCGAATCTGATACACGGCTGACCATATTCGTGACAGCATCGTTGACATTTACGTTGACTGTTTTCACCTGTTCGCTGCCGAGACGCTGGCTGGTGCTTTTGCTGCTTTCTCCATGGTCTCCGCCTGTCCAGTACGGCAGCAGGAAAGCCATGAGCGCGGCCCCGACGATGACGCCGATCAGACTTGATAGAAAGTACCCTCTCTTGCTGCGGCGGGGCTGTTCGGAGGCGTACTGTTCATCATCGCGATTATAATCCACCCTATCTCAAATCCTTTCAAGAGTACTCGATTTGCTTATAGTGTGGGTCAGATCGCGGATTAATAATCATGATTCATTTGGAAAAATTACACGGCGCACAGCGGCGTCGGGATTTTCGGATCGGTATCAAATAACTGAAACGTTTCCCCGGCGACAAATCCTTTCGCAGCCAATGTCTGCTGCACGGACATTCTCGCCAGTTCCTTCATATTGTTGTCCTGGCTCAGATGCGCCAAATAGATGCGCGATGTGCCGTCGCCGATGACATCAGTCATGGCGAGCGCCGCGTCTTCATTCGAGACGTGGCCGACATCGCTTAAAATCCGCCGCTTAATGCTCCAAGGGTATCTGCCCATTTGCAGCATGCCGACATCATGGTTGCTTTCAAACACAAACACATTGGCCGAACGGATAATGCCTTTCATTCTGTCGCTCACATACCCGGTGTCCGTCATCAGCGCGAGCTTTCTGCCTTGGTAGTGGAAAACATAAAACATCGGCTCAGCCGCGTCATGAGAGACGCCGAATGACTCAACATCAAGCCCGCCGAAGGATTTCACGCTTTCCATCGGGAACAAAAACTTTTGTCCGTTATCCAGCTTGCCGATCTGATTCTCCATCGCTTTCCACGTCTTTTCATTCGCGTAGACGGGAAGACCGTACTTTCTCGCAATGACGCCGAGCCCTTTAATATGGTCGCTGTGCTCGTGAGTGACAAAGATGCCGTCGACGTCGTCTATCTTGCGGCCGATTCTCTCCATCAGCCCGTCCATCGCTTTACCGCTCAGGCCGGCATCCACCAGAAAAGAGTGCTCCTCTGTCTCCAGATAAAACGCGTTTCCGGTACTCCCGCTCGCAAGCACGCTAAATTGCAAGCCCATTGTGTCTCACTCCATTATTTATTTTGATTGTTATCAATGACTGTGCTTTCCAATGCGTTCACAGTGTACGTTTGCAGTGTCTTTTTCTTCGTCCCTTTTGACTTATCTTCAATTGTAATTCTCCATACCGGCGCCAGCACCTGCGTACTTGTCAGCGGATATTGGGCAATATAGCCGAACTTAACGCTTTTAACGGCGCAATTCGCTTTTAAGTAATTTTGAGAATACAATAATTCGACCGCATCCAGCTCAGGAATCAGGCTCTCCGTCTGGATTCGCTTGAATGACTCCAGCATGGTCTGCTCGTAAGATACGACCTCGTTTTTATCGTTCAGATGCAGAATCACCTGTCCGATCGCATCCGTGGACGAGTCAAAATCCTGATAAATAAACTGGCCGTCATACATCTGGTAAAAAATGATCTGTTTTTTATCCTTGTCGACTTTCCACAGTTTATATTTTTCACCGCCGGTTACTTTAGAGCTGACGAGCGATTCCGCATCCTCCTGCGTTTTTTGCTTCGATAAACCGACCGGATCGGTAAATTTCATTTTCAGCGTCGTAACCTTGTGATCATCCGCCGGCATCTCCATTAACGGCTTTTGATCCTTCAAAGCATCAATATCTTCAGCGGTAAATACCTTTTGGCCCGCCGTCAGCCGGTAGCCCGTCGCGGAATCAGAAGACAGGTTTCCGAATGTGATGTGATCCATCTCCATGTCTTTTTCCACATTTGAATTTTTAATCACTTCGTATTCACTGCTCGAGCGTTTTTCAAAAAACTGATAGCCTAGAAAAATATCGAGGATGAGGAAGGCAATGATGAAGATCGTTTTTGTCTTATTCCACTCCATTATCGTCCTCCTCCTTCCCCAGCAGATCTTTCGTAATCGGGACGATCTTCCCGTTGATTTTCATACTCCAGACGGGTTCCAGTTCAACAAGATCATTCGTTGACGAAGATACCATTTGATAGGACAGGAAGATCTGGTCGATTTTATTCACGTCGTATTTAACCTGCTGCTCCAGCAAAGACACAACCTCATTGCCGCTCATCATTTTCACGTCTTTTGTTTTAATCGGATTCGGTCCGAGAACATAGTTCGGCCGCTTGTAGCTGAGAACCTCGTCATTGGCCCATTGCAGGGTCAAAACAGGTCCGGATCCGAAAGGCTTAGACGTGCTGTTGATCACAGGCATTTGGTCTTTAAACATGTAGAAACTCAGCTGCTGGTTATCACTCACATTGAAAAATTGATAATGATCCGTCCAGCTTCCCGTATCCTCTAAATATTTATAGCTTTTCTTAATCAGCTCACCCGTTTGGTAAGAAGCGCTTTGTGCCAGGTTCCGATGCTGGAATTGAATCTGCCGCTGTGTCGAATTGATTTCCAGACGGCTGATTCCGTCAGTCAGCACATTCCGATTGTAATTCGGGTCTTCTCTGACCGTGCTCGGATCATTAAAAAGCGTCTGCTTAAACAGGTTCGTCTTAATGGTTTCAGTGATAAATTCTTTTTCCTTCATATTAAACCGCGCATTCGGCATGAGAAATTCTTTGCTTTTTCCGACCGAATAGAGGTGGTATAACGGCATACTCGACTTTTTGCTGTACAGCTCATTCATCAGATTGCGGTAATTCGCCGATTCCACAGTCACTTCCAAAATCAGCTGCTTGCTGTATGAGACCATGTAAATCTTTTTATTTGTCTTATTCTCATTAAACGGAATGACAATATGGTCAAATGAGCTGTATTCCATTGACGGATTCGACCATTTAAACATTGTTTGGAAGAAATCAATCGGAATGGTGTCATTGAATTGCAGATCGAGCTTTGCCGAATTGCCGTTTCTGCCGTAAAGCCAATTTTTAAAACCGAGCTTGTCGTATTGATCGGAAATATCCTTCATCCCTTTTACTTCCCATTGCGGCAAATCCGCCCACAGGTCATTAAAGAGCGTCTCATCATCCACTTTATAATGAGAGCCGTTTGTATGAATAAACATATCCCGGGGTTTTACCGTTTGCGACACTTTTTGGCTCGTTTTATCAATTTTATGCTTTTCCCGGACAGTCGATTTGGTTGAGGCCGTGCCTTCTGAAAAATTGGGCTGGAATGTCCAAATTCCCCATGTTAAAACAAGACTAATGACGACCAGCACTGACAGTATGACTGTTTTTATATTTTCACGCCTCATCCCAATCATCCTCTTGCTCTTCTTTATATGGAAGAGTAAATGTAATCTTCGTTCCTTTGCCTTCTACACTGTCGGCCCAAATGTCTCCGCCGTGCGCCTGAACCATCTCTTTTGCAATCGCAAGGCCGAGTCCGGTGCCGCCGAGTTTTCTCGTGCGCGCTTTATCCACTCTGTAGAAACGGTCAAAGACTTTTTCCACATCTTTTTTCGGAATGCCGATACCTTCATCTTTTACGCTGATATAAAGCAGCTCTTCTTTCTCGTTCACATCGACTGAGAAAGTGACATGCCCGCCTTCCGGTGAGTATTTCAGTGCGTTAGAAATGATATTATCGAGAACCTGCGTCACTTTATCCTGATCAATCTCCACGTACAGATTTCTGTCCGGAAGCTCGCGGATAAATTCGACATGCTGTTCTTTCGTCATTTCAAAACGATCGATAATCAGTGACATAAAGCGGATCATATGAATCCACTCCCGATTAAACTGATAATCTTTGCTGTCGAATTTAGAAAGCTGAAGCAGGTCGTTCACCAATCTGATCATGCGCTCAGTCTCATTTTGGGTCACCATTAAGAAACGCGGAGCGATATCTTTGTTTTCCCACGCGCCTTCCGCAAGCGCCTCTAAATAGCTTCGCATGGTCGTCAGCGGTGTCCTCAGCTCATGAGACACGTTGGCAACGAACTCTCTGCGTTCCCGATCGAGTTTTTCCTGTTCGGTGACATCATAAAGAACCGCGATTAAACCGTCGATTTTTCCGTGCTCTCTTTGAATGACGGAAAAATTCACCCGCAGTACAGTCGTTTCATCGTCACGTTCGATCTCCAGCAGCATTGAATCCTGCTGTTCTACTAAATCCTCAAATGTAAAGTTCTCTTTTATGCCCAATAAAGACGTAATCGGCATCTCTAAAGCCGTTTCACGTGAAACATTCAGCAGCTCAAGCGCAGGGCTGTTTAAAAGAATAATAGCTCCATTGCGATTCGTTGCGATGACGCCGTCCGTCATATACGCGATAACGGAAGAAAGCTTTCTTCTCTCCCCTTCCGTCATGGCTTGGGCATCTTCAAGCTCTCTCGTCAGATGGTTGAACGTCGTTGCGAGCTGACCGATTTCATCATGCCCGTATTTCCGCACCTTTCTGGAGAAATTCCCTTTTGCCAGTTCCATCGCCTGCTTACGCATATCTGACAGCGGATGGGTAATGGTGCGGGCGAGAAATATACCGAGAAGAGCCGTCAGAACAAGGGCTAAGCCTGTTCCTGAAGCAAGAATCGAGTTGACGGTTTTCATCTGGTTAAAGGTATCTTCCATACTGGCCACGACATAAATCGCGCCGACAACTTCCTGATTCTCTGTGACGACAGGTTTTGCTGAAATCAGCACTCTGTTTTTACTTTTAGGATCATAATATTTTTTTGAATAGGCCTGTTTTGTTGAGAAAATCCGTTTAAAAATCGGGTCCGTCGTCTGTTTCCCCGCTATTTCCTCGCCATAAGGCCTCGAAGAACCGACGACCTCATAGCTTTTATCAACAAATGTAATTTCCCGTATTTCATTATTCTTCGTAAAATCATTCAAAATCCGTTTGACGTCATCTTTAATGACGGTGCTGTCATTATCTCCTTTATATTCCTGCTCAATATAATAGGATAGATTGTCAATGCGCTGATTTAACGATAATTCATAGGACTTGAGAAGAGAATTCTCCACCTGTTTCACAAAGTACACGCCGATAATCTGCATGGCGATGATAATGAGAAGCACATAGATCAGCGTGATCTTAAACTGAATCGACCGAAAAAAACCAACCTTATTCATCGCCGGTTAGTCCTGTTCAGGGTTTCTCAAGTAATAACCGACACCCCGTCTTGTGACGATCCAGTTCGGATGGCTCGGATTATCCTCGATTTTCTCACGGAGACGGCGCACTGTTACATCCACCGTTCTCACATCACCGAAATAGTCATAGCCCCACACAGTCTGCAGCAGATGCTCACGCGTCATAACCTGTCCGATATGTTTGGCTAAGTAATGAAGCAATTCAAACTCACGATGAGTCAGCTCGATCGTTTCTTCTCTTTTTGATACGACATAAGCGTCAGGGAAGATGACGAGAGAACCGATATGAATGTCATTAGAAGCTGATTCTTCCTCAGCCGGCGCAACCGTAAGCTGGCGGCGCAGGTTCGCTTTGACGCGGGCCAGAAGCTCACGCGTGCTGAAAGGCTTCGTGACATAGTCATCCGCTCCGATTTCAAGCCCGATGACCTTGTCAATCTCCGAGTCTTTTGCCGTCAGCATAATAATCGGCATATCATATTTTTTCCGGACTTCCCGGCACACTTCAACTCCGTCTTTATTCGGAAGCATAATATCTAAAAGAATTAAATCAGGCTGAAGCTCCTCCACCATTTCCACGGCTTCGTTTCCGTCGTACGCACAATGCACGTCATAGCCTTCTTTTCTTAAATTAAACTCTAATATATCTGCAATCGGTTTTTCATCATCGACTACAAGGATTTTCTTATCCATCATCTTGATTTTCCTCCTGCCAGAATGACTTCATTTCATCTATTGATGTTTCATGATGATCACAATTCGGATCGTGAAAAACGTTCCCCGTCTATTATAACGGTTTCAGGTCAAAAGATAAAAAAATTAAAGAGAACAGCGCAAAAACGTATTGAACTGCCATCCTTTTGTCATGTTTTTTATTTTCTTTTAAAAAATAATATTTTTTTGAAACCTCACGAAAAAAACGCCGTCTAGTGTTTGACGTCTTCTTCTGGGCCGGCTGAAAAGCCGGCTCTCCCTTTTTTATAACAAAAGAAAAAACGCACCTACTATTGCAGATGCGTTTGGGTAAGTGGCTCGGGACGGAATCGAACCGCCGACACACGGATTTTCAGTCCGTTGCTCTACCAACTGAGCTACCGAGCCAGATGTTTCTTTTCTATACTATAAAGTAAAGTAAAATGGCGGTCCGGACGGGACTCGAACCCGCGACCTCCTGCGTGACAGGCAGGCATTCTAACCAACTGAACTACCGGACCTTACAGTAATTTGTCCGGAGAGCCGTATCGTGGCGGCCCTCCGAGGACAAATAAGGAGTTAGCAATAACGCTAAAGTAAATCAATGACCCGTACGGGATTCGAACCCGTGTTACCGCCGTGAAAGGGCGGTGTCTTAACCGCTTGACCAACGGGCCATAAAAAGTGGTGAGCCATGAAGGACTCGAACCTTCGACCCTCTGATTAAAAGTCAGATGCTCTACCAACTGAGCTAATGGCTCCCGATGTGTCGGATTATGTATCATAGAGCATTCAGACAAAAGCTTTCTTGCAGTACTCTATTGAAGCTGTTCCGTAACAACGAGATTTATAATATCATAGAACATTCGAAAGTGGCAACTACTTTTTTGAAAAAAATCTATTATTTTTTTCCTACATAAAAAAACAAGCCTCCGTGACCGGAGGCTTGTTTGCTGCAAATTCTTAGTTAGCGCGGTATACACTGCGGATGACGTTCGTTTGTGAACGGTCGGGACCGACAGAGAAAATAGAAAGCGGAATACCTGTCAGCTGAGATACGCGTTCCAGATAATGGCGCGCATTTTCAGGAAGATCGCTTAATGTTTTTGCGCCTGTGATATCTTCCGTCCAGCCAGGCATTTCTTCATATACCGGTTCACACTCTGCGAGAGCTTTCAGACTTGCCGGGAATTCTTCAATCACTTCACCTTTGTAGCGGTAAGCGACACAGATTTTCAATGTTTCAATGCCAGTCAGCACATCGATTGAGTTCAGAGAAAGATCTGTGATTCCGCTGACGCGGCGGGCGTGGCGGACAACAACGCTGTCAAACCAGCCGACACGGCGCGGACGGCCTGTCGTTGTGCCGTATTCGCGTCCGACTTCACGGATTTGATCCCCGATTTCATCTTTCAGCTCAGTCGGGAAAGGACCGTCACCGACACGGGTTGTGTACGCTTTAGATACACCGACGACGTGCTGGATTTTTGTCGGGCCTACGCCTGAACCGATCGTCACCCCTCCGGCGACCGGGTTGGATGAAGTGACAAACGGGTATGTCCCTTGGTCAATATCAAGCATAACCCCTTGAGCGCCTTCAAATAAAACGCGGCGGCCTTCATCCAGCGCGTCATTTAAGACGACGGATGTATCGCATACATACTTTTTAATCTGCTGGCCGTATTCATAATACTCATCCAGAATATCTTCAATTTTGAAGCCTTCTGTTTCATACATTTTTTCCAGCAGACGGTTTTTCTCTTCAAGGTTCCGTTCAAGCTTTTCTGCAAACACGTCACGATCTAGCAGGTCTGCGATCCGGATGCCGATCCGCGCCGCTTTGTCCATATAAGCAGGTCCGATGCCTTTTTTCGTTGTGCCGATCTTGTTGGCCCCTTTGCGTTCTTCCTCTACTTCATCCAGTTTCAGATGGTATGGAAGAATGACATGGGCTCTGTTGCTGATTCTCAAGTTATCCGTGCTCACATTGCGTTCATGAAGATACGCAAGCTCCGTTACGAGCGCTTTCGGATCAACAACCATTCCGTTCCCGATGACACACGCTTTTTCTTTATAAAAAATTCCTGATGGGATTAAATGAAGCTTGTACGTGACGCCATCAAACTTGATGGTATGTCCTGCATTGTTTCCGCCTTGATAACGTGCGATCACTTCTGCATTTTCTGATAGGAAATCTGTAATTTTACCTTTTCCTTCATCGCCCCACTGCGTACCTACTACGACTACTGAAGACATATATCCGTGCACCTCCGTTAACCTTTCAAAACGATATCTCATTCAAACAAATTAAGTGTATCAGTGCCGAAACAGAAAGTCAATCGTAAATCCGAACATTTAAATCTTATCAATCTATATTTGTTCGCCTTAAACATGATTAAAAGCGTTTTCTCTTTCATTTGCTATCTATTACTCCCGAAACTTTCATGCTTTAACAAGAAAAAGAACCCGTAATCAGGGTTCTTCAGACAGTCACTTATATGCCGCTTGTATTCATCAGGACGACCCGCCAGCCGTCAGGATCTTCGATGGTCACGCCTTTTTCTTCCCAGTACGGGTTTTCGGGTGCTTTCTCCTCATATCCCATCTGCTTTAATTTCGTGCTGATGCGGATGACCTCCTGCTGATCCTGGATGTAAAAGACAAGCAGGCTGTCGCCGTGCGGAACGGGCGCCGGCTGAGACGCGCCGGTTTCTTCGGTGAATTCTAAGTGATATTGCTTATGGGGCAGGCCGAACATGACGCCGCTGTAGCCCTCATGTCCGGAAAAACTGCCGACCCTCTTCAGCCCGAGGCCCTCTTCATAAAACCTGATGATTTCTTTGAGCTGTCCGGTCGGCCGGGCAATCCGGATTTGCGCCGCTTGAAATTGCGGAAATTCAATTGTCATCATCATTCCTCCCTTAATGCCATTATATAAAAGCGCTTTCTTTTTTTCGTCTGCCGAACGGACGGCATTCTCTCATTCTTTCGGATGAAAAAAAGCCTCAAGACATTGCTTGAGGCTTTACGCACCTGCCGGAACACCGCCGTCATCAAAGCGCCTTTCCAGGTTTACGAACTTATTGTATTCTTTCACAAAAGCCAGTGAGACGGTGCCCACCGGGCCGTTACGCTGTTTGGCAATAATGATTTCGATGATGTTTTTGTTTTCGGATTCTTTATCATAGTAATCATCACGATACAGGAAGGCGACGATGTCGGCATCCTGCTCAATACTTCCCGACTCACGGATATCTGACATCATCGGACGTTTATCCTGCCGCTGCTCAACACCCCGGGAGAGCTGAGACAGGGCGATGACCGGGACTTCAAGCTCCCGCGCCAGCGCTTTTAGCGCCCGTGAAATTTCCGATACCTCTTGCTGGCGGTTGTCGCTTGAACGGCCGCTTCCCTGAATGAGCTGCAAGTAGTCAATTAAAATCATGCCCAATCCGTTCTCCTGCTTCAGTCTGCGGCATTTTGAACGGATTTCGCTGACGCGGATGCCGGGGGTGTCATCTATAAAGATACCGCTGTTTGACAGACTTCCCATCGCCATCGTCAGCTTGCCCCAATCTTCTTCCGTCAGATTTCCCGTTCTGAGATTTTGGGCATTAATATTCCCTTCAGCGCAGAGCATACGCATGACAAGCTGCTCGGCACCCATCTCAAGACTGAATATCGCGACGCTCTCATCCGTTTTGGTGGCCACGTTTTGCGCAATATTTAAGGCGAATGCCGTTTTCCCCACAGACGGACGGGCCGCGACAATGATCAAATCATTCCGCTGAAACCCCGCCGTCATCCGGTCAAGCTCAATAAAACCAGTCGGAATCCCGGTAATATCGCCTTTCCGGTTGTGAAGCTGCTCAATGTTGTCGTATGTTTGCACAAGCACGTCTTTGATATTTTGGAAGGCGCCCGAATTTTTTCGCTGCGCGACCTCCATAATCGTTTTTTCCGCATCGCTTAATAAATCTTCAACTTCATCCTCGCGCGTATACCCGTCTTGAGCGATTGAGGTCGCCGTTCTAATTAAACGGCGGAGAATGGATTTTTCCTCAACGATTTTCGCGTAATATTCTATATTAGCCGCTGTCGGAACGGAATTCGCGATGTCCGTCAGGTAAGAGACGCCTCCCACCTCTTCTAACAAATCGGTATTCGCAAGCTCTGACGTTACCGTGACCAAATCAACCGGTTCACCGCGGTCTCCGAGCACGAGCATGGCATTGTAAATTTTTTGGTGTGACATTCTGTAGAAATCATCCGGAATCAACACTTCAGAAGCCAGTGTTAACGCAGACGGCTGTAAAAAAACAGCACCTAACACGGCCTGCTCAGCTTCTATGTTTTGCGGCGGCAGCCGATCATTCAGAAGGTCTGTCATGCTAAGCACCGTCCTCTCCTTAAAAAATATCCAAACTCCATTTTACCATTTCTCAAGAAAAAGAATAGAAAAACATCACTTTCCCTGTATTTGTCAAACAGCGGCTGCGTGTTTCGCCATTCCGAATGCCGGGAAACAAATAAATAAATCGAAACCAGGAGGTAAGAAGGATGAAAACATATGCAGTAACACCCAGTGTTGATGCGGACGGATGGTTTGTGAAGGTGGAAAATGTGGCGCCGACGGCTCTTTATACATCAAAGGACGCGGCGATCGAGAAAGCGGAGCAGACGGCTAAAGAGAACAGCCCGTCTAAGCTTGTCATTTATGATCAGCATAAAAACATTGAAGAAGAACGGTCCTTTTAAGAAAAGCCTTCGCCCGAGCGAGGGCTTTTCTTATTCGATGAAACGGATGTGCAGCACCGTCTGCGCCATGAGATCGGCCGTTTTTTGATACAGCTCCCATTCTTCACAGGCGGCGAATACTTTCATCATGTCCTGCAATGTCTGTTTCAGTATAATAAATTCGTCAATTGTCCGCAGTTCTGCGGCTTTTTTCTGATAATCAGCCAGCTTCAGCTGTAATAACATCAATGGCGATTGCATAAAAAACCTCCCCCATTCTGTTATAAAGCCCCGCTTTTCAAACCTCCATTCCTTTGTCATATCCTCTTACGATAGATTTCTGATTTTAGTACAATAAAGAAACGGAAGGAGTGATCACATGAAACCGCTGCAAATTTCCGCCGAAACGGCGCAAAAGCTCGCAGAATCACTGAATATGCCGCTTGAGAGAATCATGCACATGCCTCAGCACATTCTGCTTGCCAAATTAGCTGAAGTCCAAAAAGAGAACGATCACAAATAAAGGCTGCTCTCTCATATATATGTGCGGGAGGCGGAAGCGATGGCTTTCCGCCTCTTTTTTTGTGAAGAAAATTTTGGCAAAACATTCTTTGAACGGAACCGATCCGATTTTAACCGTCTCACAGCTGAAAAAACTTGTTGACGAAGGAAAAGTGAAATATTTCTTATTATCCGGAAACAATTCAGGCAACACAAAGCTTGTCTCATGGATGAAAAAGAACGGACAAAAATCTCAGCTGACCAATACAGCACCGGAAAAACAAGCTCAGCCCGGCAAGGAATGACAGGCGGCCCGGGCGGACAAAGTCAGCAGACTCTGTATGAGATGAAAAAATAGTTCGGAAAGAGGCTGGATAGTTAAACGCCGGCCTCTTTATTTTGCTCTTGAAGCACCTGCCATGCGGCGCCGGTATCATTCAGAAAAATGATTGATAAATACTTTCTATTTTTGAAACCATCAGTTCCTGACGCAGATGCCGGCCGGCATAGGAGCGCGCTTCTTTTCCAAGCCGTTCCCTGAGAGACTGATCCGTAATCAGCATTACGAGAGCATCAGCAAGTTCGCGGCTGTTGCCGGGCTGACAAATAAGCCCTGTGGCCTCATGCCGGATCATCTCAGGGATTCCTCCGCAGTCAGTTGCGACAATGGCTTGACCTGAGAACATCGCTTCGATGATCGCTATAGGGAAATTATCATTCAATGTCGGCAGGACAAATATAGATGATTCAGCCAAAAGCGCCGGCACATCACGTCGTTTTCCGAGGAAAAACACATTTGAGAGGCCCAGTTTCCGTCTCTTCTCTTCCAGAAACCCTCTCATGTTTCCGTCTCCGATGATCCATATATCAACTCCGGATAAATGGTGCCGGATGCGGGCGAGAGCGTCCAGCATCACATCATGTCCTTTTCGCTCGGTCAGACGGGAAACGCACGCAATCACGAGCTTTTCAGCACGTTTTGACTCAGGGGCATCCTGAATGTCAATGCCGGTATGAACAGTCTTCAGCTGAGCCTCCTTCGCTCCGTACTCCAGCAAAGGCTCGTGAAAGGAGTCGCTGATTGTAATGATTTTATCCGAAGCTTGAATACCCTGCCTTTCTATTTCACTGAAATATGCCTCTTCTATTGAACCCTTTTGGATTTTATGAAACTTCATCCGGCTTTTCGTAAAATGTCCGTGCGGCGTGAAAAAAAGAGGACGCTGGTACGTTTGATTAAGGTATCCCAGCAAAAATACCGCAAATAAATCCTGCGCGTGAAACAGGTCATATTGTTCTAAGTCTTTCTCCTTCAAAAATCTTTGAAAGACATGTAAATAGCTGAGATTCTTCACAAACTTTTCATTTGCGGCGCCGTATCTGCCAACAAGAAACGCTCTGATCTCGTCAGCGGCCCGCGGGATATCTTCCTGAAAAAAAGTTGGCGGCATTTGGAGCGGCGAGATGACATCCGCCTGATGACCGATGCGCTCAAAACCCGTCTTAATTGATGTGATATAACTCGCCAACCCTCCGACATTCGGGTAACGGAGAAAGGTTGCGTACAGAATACGCAATGGCTTTTTTCGTTTGGGGGAGCTTTTTCCTTCCGCACAGAACGAATACAGCATCTCTGGCTCACCTTGATGTTCGATCCCGTAAAATTGATCCATGACGCGCAATAAGGCTAGAGGCACCAGACCGTTCGGCTTGCCGATCTCTTCTTTCACATCCGCTCCCCCTCTCTCAAACTTATAATCCTAATTCCCGTCCCCATTTTGACACTTTGTCAACATGATACGGCAGCAGTTCCCCTCCCCGATTGTCGAAGATTCTCCGCAATTGGGTATGAAGCCCTTTTTCAAGTGTTCTCTGCAAATAAGCCATTTTATAAAGCGTCATAGGAGGGGTCTGAAAATGAATGCCCCGCTTTTTCATTTCTTTCGTATACACTTTTACGCAATACGTACGAATATCTTCTGCGTGCCGGCTCCAATCTTTTCTGAAGCCAAGCAGAATTTCAACCAGCACCGTCATATCAAACCAAACCGGCGCGTATTTTGCTGATTCCCAATCGATGAATTGAATATCCCACGGTTCATGTCCGGACGCATCGTGGGTGCAGATATTTTGCATATGAAGATCACCGTGTGTGATGGCTGAGCCGTTTTGTATCAATTCAGGGGAAAAATTCGGCTCCTTCTGCTCAAGCAAGTTTGTGATTTGCCGATAATGAGGCTTCACGATATCTTTTGTGCGCTCATCTTTAAGCGCTCTATCCAATAATTCCGCTGTCTTTTTGATCTGCTTTTTACGCCCTTTTCTCATGGTTTCCGATTCATATACCGGCAGCCACGACCGCCATTTACCGTCAGAAATATTCTTGTTTTCAAAGGTGCGGCTGTGCAGTTCTGCGACAGACGGAATAATATACTTGAAATGCTTCGGGTGAAATGTAAGCTGTCCCCTGATCTGGCTGACAAACTCCATAAATATCCACGTTTCATGGTCACTTTCTTCTATAAGATAGATATCCGGCAGCAAATCCCCTAAAACAGAACGGGCTTTCCCGTATATATTAATCTCGATCTTGTTTTTTTCACGGGAAGATTTATACACCTTCAATATCAGCGGAACAGTTCCGGATTTTTTCTTTACAAACAGTTTATAAATGGAGCTTCTGTCTGTTGATTTCAGACAAGTGATGTCATCCGGATTCACCGCAGCCCTTTCACCGAACGAATACGACAGTTTTTCGTCAATTCTCAGTTTTTGAAATGCGCCATACAAAATCTCCTTTTCATACATGCCGATCTTCCTTCCGCTTCCGTTTCCAGCTGTTTTTGAGATGAGACCAAGTGTTTCTGATAAATGGCATCGGGTCATTCCAAGCAAAAAGAGCGTACTCTTTTTTTCCTTTACACCCTTTCCAAAAATCCCGGAACGTCATTTCTCCTCTTTTTCGTTTCTTCAAAAACGTTAAGAAATAACGCACCTCATAAATCCAGTTGATTCCGTCTTTTTGTTCGAGCTGGGGCTTCACATGCTGTCCGGTCAAATACAGATAGTACATGTAAACGAAATGAACGCCTGCCGGTTCTGTCAGGCTATGGCTGAGCCAAAAGCGCGGATTAATTTCGATAAACTTGTAAACATTGTCCCGGGGATCCTTTTTAAATTCCGCCATGCCTACTCCCTTCAGCTGAATCGCTTCAAAAAACGGCAGGGTCTTCTTGATTAAATCAGGAAGCCGTTTGCTGACGACGTGGGCCCCCGCGCCAAAATCAGCAGGGAATTGATGGTTCTTTTGCAGAGAGAATAGGCCCATTAATTTCATTTGGTCATCATAAAAAGTGGCGACTTTATAAAAACACTGGTTGTCTCCGGGGATGATCTCCTGCACGAGCAGTTCTCCATTTTCTCTGTAGGAGCTGAACTCCTTGCGCAATTGTGCTGCATCCTTCATTACAATTGCTTTTTTGTTTACTTTTTTTCTGTATTCATGGCCGGCCACCGGTTTTAAAATACACGGGAAATCAATATTGGCGATGGCCTCTTCCAGCTCATCCTGGTTGTTCGGAAAAAAGGTTTTCGGGCAGGGGATGTGATGCTTGACCGCTAATTCATATGCTTTGCTTTTATCTAAGACCGTTTCTAACAGAGAGTGGCTCGGGAGCAAAAATAAAAAAAAACCGGCTAATGTCTCGCGGAATTTAGATATAAATCCCGCATAATCATCAGAACCTGCGTACAGAACCGGCTTTGCTTGGAATCGCTTCCCGAAATCAGTCAGAAATGTCAGCAGTTCTTCCTCTTCTGTTAAAGGGCTGGGACATATCCCGCAATCTGCCAATCTTGATTTTCCGATACGATAAGGTCCCTCCGTGTCAAACGCGTAAACATCGATTCCTCTTCGGGCAAGACTGCGAATGATCCCAATCCCGTTTGCACTGAAATCAAGTACAACGGCTGCATGTTCATGTTTCATGATCTCCCTCCGAGCTGTTGGTATTTTGATAAATCGATTCGATATTTTTTATCATCGTCTCACTGCTTAAATATTTCTCCGCGTAGGCCTTTGCGTTTGAAGCAGCCTTCTCCCGCGCAGATTTGTTAGAGATAAAAAACGCTAAAGCCCGGGCAAGAACCTTTGCATTTCCCGGCTCGACAATAAGTCCCGTTTTGTTATGGCGGATCAGATCCGGAATACCCCCGCAATCGGTCGCGATGATAGCCGATCCGCTGAACATCGCTTCAATAATCGAAATCGGCAGACTATCATTAATGGTCGGCAGTACGAATATGTCCGTCATATTCAAAATAGCGGGAACATCATCTCTTTTTCCTAAAAAGGAGACCATAGATAGATTCAGTTTTCGAGCCTGTTCCTCTAAGGCGCTCCTCATCTCTCCGTCGCCCGCGATCAGCACTTCAACATGTTCAAGCAGATCAGACGGAATTCTTGAAAGTGCGTCAAGCAAATGATTATGTCCTTTTCTCGGGCCTAATCTTGCAATACACGCGATGATGATCTTATTTTTCGGTATCGGGGTTTTTCTTTTCCCGCCTGTTTTTGCATCGTAATCGATTCCTGTGATCACCGTTGCCATGTCTTCCTGTTCGGCTCCGAGCTTCATGAGCGGGCTGCGGAACGTATCGCTGATAATAATCAGGCGATCTGCGTATTCAATGGCTTTCATCTCTAGTTTTTTATAATAAAACTCTTCTACCGATCCTTTTTTAAAGATGTGAAATTTAAGTCTGTTGAAAGTAAACATGCCATGCGGTGTAAAAAATAAAGGTTTCTTATAGATTTGATTGAACCTGCCTAATATGTTGGCTGTAAATAAATCTTGAGCATGAAACACATCATATTTTTCCAAATGAATCTTTTGAAGCATTTGCTCGTATATAAACATCAGCCGATTATTCTTCAAAATATGATCACTGTAATCCCCGTATCTGTCACTAAAGAAATCTTTTAATTTCGGAACAACATCCGCCCGCAATTCTTTTACCTGTGCGGAAGGAAACTGATTGGGGGATATGACATCCACCTTATGACCTCTTTTTTTCAGTCCTTCACTAAGCGTTTTAATATAGTTTGATAAACCGCCCGTGTGCGGGTAGTCCCAAAACGTGGCAATCAAAATGGATAACTTCTGTTTTTTTCCGTATAATCGCGGAATATGATGTGCATGTTTCATCTGAGTCTTTACTGCCGTCTTTTTTTGCGGGCGCGCTTTGACTCCGTAGTAGCGGTCAAGCGTCTGAACCATATACGGATACGGGACGGAAAATGTCTTGATCATTTCCAGATCCTCCGCACGACTTCAAAAGCTTCGGCGTATTCCACACCCGCCGTCATCCCTCTGACTTTTCCTAAATGTGTAACGCCTTCATATGAACGGGGATGAGGGTAATCCCTCATTTCTACGTCATAGTGGTGAAGCGCCGCGAGTTTGGCATCCATTGTGTCTGTGATGTTAACGAAGTAATTAGGCTTGAAGAGTTTATCAGCCGTATTCCTCTCCCACTCGCTTGAAGATAGCGTTTCGAACGTAAGCAGTTCGATAGGCTTTTGATTCGGAAGCGGTCTGGCGGCTGTTAAAACTGCTTGGAATGTTCTCTGGTGGTCCATATTGACATCGCCGTAATGATGTGTAAAGATTTTTTCAGGCTGATAGACGCGAATGAGCTGCTCTAATTCTTTGACAAGCTTATGAAGAGGGATACATTCCAGCTCTAAATTCGTATGCTCCAAAAAGATGACTTTCTCAATTCCAAGCTCTTGATTCGCGCGTTCGCCTAATTGTTTAATATGATGAGCTTCTTCTTTTCTTCCTAATGCCGTAATAATGGAAATCACTTTATATCCTTCATTGATCAGCCGTTTTATGGTGCCCGCTGATCCCAATAGTTCATCGTCGGGATGAGCGCCGATAACCATAATATATTCTCCCATTTTTTCCACACTCCACCAAACAAATGTTACAAATATCATATGACGACCCTAAAAAAAGGAAACTTACATATGCGGATTTTCAGAAACTTACAATTCCCTTCGCCATTCCCGGTAGCGTGACGGATTTAATTTTTTTATGGTGTTCAAAAACTCATCCGCCAAGCCGTATTTGTCCAGTCCTTTTAATAGTTTTACGGGAACTCGGGTAACGGTCGAAAAGGCTCTTTTATGGTCGATCACTTTAAGTTCACCTTGTTCGTTGATCAGAATATGCCTGATTTCGGCATCCCATCTGGCAAAACCGATATCTTTTAATTCATCCAGCATGTTTAAAATATCAGCTGTCAGTTTGACGGACAGGGATTTTTCTTTTTTGATATGGCGCGCAAGGGAGGTGCCTTTGACGTATTCCATCACAATATAATGATCTCCGTATTCATACAGTTTCGGGATCACCGGCGAACCATATCCGAGCTGTAAAGCTTCCAATTCCTTCTTACATGTCTCTTTTTTAAAAAAATATTTTACGCATTTGTTGTGTGTTAAGCGATAGACCTCCCCGTCTTTTCCGTCTCCGATCAGCGAATAGTGTTTCAGCGCTTTTTTATTCTCCGGATAATTAAAATATGTTTCAGAAAAAAATCGTTTCATACCGACACATCCTTCGTCATGATGTAATATAATATTCAATCCGTAACGATCGGAAATGAAACATTCTCCTCATTTTCTTGCGCTGCGCCGTCTGCTGACATGAAAAAAACCCGCCGGATCGGCGGGTTTTTCATTGTGTATTACGCTTCTTCTTTTACGTGAACCTTCAGCACAGCCTGAACTTCAGGGTGCAGCTTTACAGGAACGTTTGTATATCCCAGTGTGCGGATACCGTCTTGGAGCTCCAGTTTCCGTTTATCCACTTTAATCTTATGCGTTTTTTGCAGCGCTTCTGCAATCTGTTTGCTTGTGACAGATCCGAATAGACGGCCGCCTTCACCGGATTTGGCACTCAGCTCAACAGTCAGCTGTTCAAGCGTTTCTTTCAAATCTTTCGCTCTTTCAAGCTCGGCAATCGCTTCTTTTTTCTCTTTTTCTTTCTGTCCTTTCAATGCGCTGATGTTTGTCGCATTTGCTTCGACAGCGAGGCCTTTTTTAATGAGAAAGTTATGTGCATAACCGTCTGCTACGTTTTTCATTTCGCCTTTTTTTCCTTTACCTTTTACATCTTGTAAGAAAATAACCTTCATCTCTGAACGCCTCCCTCAAAATATTCATCAATGGCTTCCTTCAGCCGGACGAGCGCTTCTGAGACAGAAATGCCCGATAACTGGGTTGCCGCATTGGTTAAATGCCCTCCGCCATCCAGCGCCTCCATAATAATCTGCACATTGACCTCGCCCAGCGATCTCGCACTGATGCACACCGTATGCTCATCCCGTCTGGCTACCGCAAATGAAGCTTCCACTTCACTCATTGATAAGAGGGAATCAGCCGCCTGCGCAATCAGCACCTGGTCAAAGTACTCCTCTTCGTTCTCAGGAAGAGAAGCAATCGCGATATGTTCTTTATAAAGAGACGTATGCTGGATCAGTTTCGCCCGCTTGATATAAGAACCGACGGATTCTTTGAGAACTTTCTGCACCAGAACCGTATCTGCGCCTTTCGCTCTCAAATAAGAAGCGGCGTCGAACGTCCGCGAGCCCGTGCGAAGGGAAAAGCTCTTCGTATCCACTATTATACCAGCTAACAGGGCCGTCGCTTCAATCATATTGATTTTGAGCCGCTTCGGCTGGTATTCAAGCAGCTCTGTCACGAGTTCTGCGGTGGATGAAGCGTATGGCTCCATATAAACGAGCAGCGGGTCTTTAATAAATTCCTCGCCTCTGCGGTGGTGGTCAATCACAACGATGTGCTCGATTTTGTTCACGAGGCGCTCTTCCATCACAAGGGACGGTTTATGTGTATCAACGACGACAAGTAGCGTGTCATCATTTGAAATTTCCATCGCCTCTTCCGGCGTGATGAACCGCGACCACAGCTCTTCATATTTTTTAATTTCTTCAATCAGGCGCTGAACGCTTGATCCGATCTGGTTCGGATCAATGACGATGTAGCCTTCTTTGCCGTTGGCCTGCGCCACCTTCAATATTCCGATTGCGGCTCCGACCGCGTCCATATCAGGAAATTTGTGCCCCATGATAATGACATTGCTGCTTTCTGAGACAATCTCCTTGAGCGCGTGAGAAATCACCCGGGCGCGCACCCTTGTGCGCTTCTCCATCGGATTTGTTTTGCCGCCGTAAAATTTCACCTTGCCGTTCGGCATTTTGATCGCCACTTGGTCGCCTCCGCGGCCGAGAGCCAAATCGAGGCTGGACTGCGCCAGATCTCCAAGCTCCTTCAAGGAAGAAACCGATGCGCCGATCCCGATGCTGAGGGTCAAAGATACAGTGTGAACGGATGTTTTTTCTCGAATTTCATCCAAAATCGAAAATTTCGCGTTTTCAAGCTCCGTTAAAATGTGTTCATTTAACACCGCGATAAACCGCTCCGAAGACGTCCGTTTCAGGAAAATGCCGTACTCCTGCGCCCACGCATTTAATAATGAGGTGACCTGGCTGTTCATCGTGCTTCTCGTTTGGTCGTCCAGCCCCTGTGTGACGTCATCATAGTTATCTAAGAAGATATATGCCAGCACGGTTCTCTCATTTTCGTACTGCTTTTCAATCTGAATCTGTTCTGTCACATCAAAGAAATAAAGCAGGCGCTCATCTCTTTTAATCACTACTTTAAACTTCCGCTCATTCAAGGTGATCGTTTCCGAATCGACCTCCTGCTTGATCAGCGGCACGACGGCCTCGCATGTGTCATACAGCGAGCGTCCGACGAGCGTGCTTTCATTAAAACAGGAAGACAAAAACGGATTCGCCCACTCAATGTAATATTGATCATTAAACAGCATAATCCCGATAGGCATTTCCATTAATGCCTCTTCGCCTACTTTTTTCAATCTATACGATAACGTGGAGATATAATCGTCAATTTCTTTTCTGATCAGAGAATCCGCACGCTTAATGAAAAACAAGATCACGGCGAGCAGCACAACGCCGATGGCTCCTATCAGCCAGTTAAAGTAAATGCTGATGAGGATTATGATGATTGACAATGCAATCAATGCATAGATGGGATACCGAAACAACGGTTTTTCATAAAAACTAGGCATTTCTATCAACTCCCCACCTGTAAGTCACACTCAATTTCGCGTCACCTTATTTCTTATGTTAAAGCCTATGTCAATGATGCCTAAGAGGAGATACACGGACAAGATGAGCGGAAAAAGCACCCCCAGCACAATTGCTAATACAGGAACGGCTTTCGGCATCTCCATTTCGCGGCAATAGAAAAAAATAAACGCTAATCCTTGAATACAAATCAGCAAGCTGAGAATAAATCCCCCATTCAATGAAACCGAATACAGCATATGCCCTTTTTCTAAAGGCAGAAACCCTAATATCGTCACAATAAAATACAGAATGACAACGCTTTGCGGGAGTTTGAGCTCTCTAAAAGGCTTCATCTTCGGAAGATCAGGGGAAAATCGCCGTAAAAGCGGCCTTGCCATCGCATAACTGAGGAAAGAAAAAACGATGCCGGTCAATACGAGCACTGTCGGAAAAAGATATTGAACCGTGCTCAGCTGACTTTCCATCAGCTTGATCTGCTTCCCGAACTGGTCTCCATAACCGAGTTGCTTTGACATGGTTTCTGCTAAAGACAGCGACTCCCGAAGCTGGGACATGGTGGTATCAACCACATTCATGTTAAGGAACACGATGCTGACCACAAAAAAAACGACGCCGCACAGCACATACGCCATAGCGCCGGCAGCAACCGCATAGCCGGGCTGTTTCTTTTTAAAATAATATCCCATGGCGATTCCCGTATAGGCTGCCGTAAAAGCGCCTGTAAGCCCGGTAAACGAACCTACAATAAAGCTGACAGGAAGGCTGGCAAGCCCCATCCATACCCCGGGCTTCAGACCGTGCCGAATGGTGTAAAGAATGATCGGCAGCGGCAAAGCAAAGAGAAGAATTGCCCCCAGTAAAGGGAGGTACACGACCAAAAGGGAAATGATTGCAAAAATACTGATCAAAATGGCGCCTTCTAATAGAGCCCTTGTATTTTTCACTTACTCACCTCAAACCTTGTATCATTCGAACATACGAATAGAAAAGAGCAGCTTAGACGACTGCTCTTTTGACGCCGCAATGTCTCTTTCAAGACCTGAATTTTCCATAAACTCTCCAAAATACACGTATATATTTTAACATAAGTCGAAATCGCAAGTAAAATGAGCGCGGACAGCCGCAATGTTCCATGTGAAACATGAAAACAGACAAACGGACATCCCAGTGAAAGAATGCCCGTTGTATCAGTGATCCTGATCATCCATGAAACCAGAAGTATCTCTGTTTTTCTTTTTGGTTTTTCGTACATATAACAAGACGATAACGATAAGTAAGAGAGTGGTCGCCTGCAAAACCCCGCTGCTGAAAAGGAAGAAGTTCTTTATCATGTCCCACATATAGTTTCACCTCTATTTCGTATTTCCTTTACATTGAGTTTCCCTTTCTGGAAACTTCAAAACATCAGGAACAACATCGGGACCGGGGCATATGCTGAAAGTGAAAATGAAGGATAAAGGAGATTCTTACACCATGACTGAGCGGAGAACATTAGCATGGCATGAAACGTTAGAACTGCATGAGTTAGTAGCTTTCCAGGCAAACGGACTTGTGAAATTAAAAAGAACAGAGCGGGACGTAAACGATGCCAGATTAAAACAGCTTTACAGATTTTCCATCCATTCGCTGGAACAAAATCTGCGTGAACTGCTTCCTTTCTTCCCTGAAGCTCCCGCTTTTCGTGAGGATGAAACAGAAGAGCGCGCTGATTCCTCCTTTTACAGCGGCGGCCTGCTGATCATGGCCAAAACGTCTGTCCGCAATTACGCCGTAGCCATTACAGAGACGGCCACACCTCAATTAAGACACGTCTTCGTCAAGCACTTAAACGCGGCCATCAAGTGGCATCAAATGGTCTTTGAGTATATGGAAGAACGCGGACAATATCCGGCTTATAACCTGAGCGAATTGCTGAAGAATGACGTGCGCAACGCCAGAAAGGCCATCGCGATGAAATAAAAAAAAGCAGCAAGGAATTTAATCCTTTGCTGCTTCTTATTTTTGAGCGGATTGATCTTGAGGAGACGTTTTTTCGCGGTATGCCTCGAGAAACTCCCGGTTGGCATCTCCCCATTTCTTCATTTGCAAAACGATCGGTTCCAGCGACCTGCCGAATTCGGTGAGTGAATACTCCACCTTTGGAGGCACCTGCTGATATACCTCGCGATGCACGATGCCGTCCGCCTCGAGCTCGCGAAGCTGAAGCGTCAGCATACGCTGCGTAATGCTGGGGCAAATGCGCCGAAACTCATTAAACCGCTTTTTTCCGCCGATCATATGATAAAACAAAATACCCTTCCACTTTCCGCCGATAACGGAAAGCGTCAGTTCAACCGGACAACCTTCTTTATTCGGATATATGTTCATTTTTCATCCTCCATAGTACCTTTTTTGATACTATATGCTGATTAGCATCTGACTTACCCAGTATTTTACTCGCAACCCTCCCCAACTCTCAACAAAAATGCTTCTTTTTCACATCAATTTTTAAGGTTTTGAAGATTACACCCTCCGCAAGACGTGTTAAACTATAAAAAGATTGTTTACACTACAAAAAAGGACAAGGAGTTATTATGGAAAAAATTCTTATTTTCGGACATCAAAACCCAGACACAGATACCATTTGCTCTGCCATTGCCTACGCTGATCTAAAAAATAAACTCGGCTTCAATGCTGAGCCCGTCCGCCTCGGACAAGTCAACGGCGAAACACAATACGCGCTTGATTATTTCAAGCAGGAAAGCCCGCGTTTGGTGGAAACAGCCGCAAACGAAGTAAACGGCGTCATCCTTGTTGATCACAATGAACGCCAGCAAAGCATCAAGGATATCGAAGACGTTCAGGTTCTTGAAGTTATCGACCACCACCGTATCGCCAACTTCGAAACAGCGGAACCTCTTTACTACCGTGCTGAGCCGGTCGGCTGTACGGCTACGATCTTAAACAAAATGTACAAAGAAAATAACGTGAAAATCGAGAAAGAAATTGCGGGCCTCATGCTGTCAGCAATCATTTCCGACTCTCTGTTATTTAAATCTCCGACTTGCACGGAGCAAGATATCGCAGCGGCAAAAGAGCTTGCTGAAATTGCCGGCGTAGATGCGGAAGAGTACGGCTTAAACATGCTGAAAGCGGGCGCCGACTTAAGCAAAAAAACGGTGGAAGAACTGATTTCTCTTGATGCGAAAGAGTTCACGCTCGGCAGCAAAAAAGTCGAAATCGCCCAAGTCAACACAGTTGATATTGAAGATGTGAAAAAGCGGCAGCCGGAATTAGAAGCGGCTCTTTCAAAAGTAATTGCTGAGAAGAACCTTGACTTGTTCCTTCTCGTGATTACGGATATTCTGGAAAACGATTCCCTTGCGCTTGCCATCGGTGATCAAGCGTCAAAAGTGGAAAAAGCATTCAACGTGACTTTAGAAAACAACACGGCTCTTTTAAAAGGCGTCGTATCCAGAAAAAAACAAGTCGTTCCTGTTTTAACAGACGCGATTGCAGAATAACCAAAACACCCCGGAAACCCGCCGGGGTGTTTTTTTATTGCTCATTCATCAGACGGCCGTTTCGTAAGCGCCTTCTCCGAAAATCATTTTGACGTAATTTGATATGCAATATATAATATATCACATGAAAGGCGTTTGTTTTCCTAATTATTGTAAGTCAATATCACAACATCAGAATCGGGGGGGTCTATCCTGGAAAAACACGCTGCTCTTTCTTATTCACGAACAACAGGCATTTGGCTTGTGCTGACAGGAGCTATCTTATGGGGGGTCTCGGGAACTGTTGCCCAGTATCTGTTCCAGCACCGCCATTTTAATACAGAATGGCTGACTTCGGTGCGCCTTCTGGTGTCAGGGGCGCTTCTGCTCGGCATCGCGTACCGCAAAGAAAAAGGACGGATATGGGCTGTTTGGAAAGACAAACGGGACAGAATTCCCCTTCTTTTATTCGGGGTTTTCGGAATGTTAGGCGTTCAATACACCTACTTCGCGGCAATTGAGTACGGCAACGCGGCCGCTGCTACCGTTCTTCAGTATTTAGGGCCAGCGATCATTACATGCTTTTTAGCGATTCGCGCAAAGAGAATTCCTTCAGCAAAAGAGCTTCTCGCCGTCTTATTGGCGGTTGCCGGCACATTCATTTTGGTCACGCACGGGAATGTCGGAAGCCTGTCCATATCCGGTCTGGCTGTCTTTTGGGGCATCAGTTCGGCGTTTGCACTGGCGTTTTACACCCTTCAGCCGCATCGTCTGCTGAAGAAATGGGGATCGGCCATTATTGTCGGATGGGGCATGCTGATCGGCGGAGCCGCCCTCAGCTTGATCCGCCCGCCCTGGAAATTTGAAGGCGAGTGGTCCTTGCCGGCATATGCCGCGATTGTGTTTATCATCATTTTCGGGACGCTCATCGCTTTTTATTGCTACTTGGAAAGCCTGAAATATCTGAGTGCCTCTGAAACCAGCCTGCTCGCCTGTGCGGAGCCGCTGTCGGCAGCTTTTTTAGCTGTTATCTGGCTGCATGTTCCCTTCGGAATATCAGAATGGCTGGGTACTTTGCTGATTTTAGCCACCATCGCTTTATTATCTATCAAGAAAAAATAACCTCTCTTTTTTAGAGAGGTTTTTTCCCAGGCTCAGAGCACACCTTAGTCTCAATTACCCATAAATTAAAAGGTCTTTTTTCATTTTACTATCATCCAAAAGAGGAAAATAGACCAGTTGTCAATAGAATCAGACTCTAATAGAATGATGTCGACAAGTAAATCATGCAGGATTGTTACTGATAAAGCAGGCAAGACCTAAAATGTGTTAAGGGCAAAGTGTATTCTTTGGCGTCACCCCTTACATATTTTAGGTCTTTTTTCTGTAACAAACCTGCCATCCATGGATGCAGGAGGATCGAATCGGCAGATCGCAAAAAAAGGTACATACAAAAGGAGACATGAACATGAACATCAAAAAATTTGCAAAACAAGCCACAGTTCTAACTTTTACGACTGCACTTCTGGCAGGGGGAGCGACTCAAGCCTTCGCGAAAGAAAATACCCAAAAACCTTACAAAGAAACGTACGGCGTCTCTCATATCACACGCCATGATATGCTGCAGATCCCTAAACAGCAGCAAAGTGAAAAATACCAAGTGCCTCAATTCGACCAATCAACCATTAAAAATATCGAGTCCGCAAAAGGACTGGATGTGTGGGACAGCTGGCCGCTCCAAAACGCTGACGGAACAGTAGCTGAATACAACGGCTATCACGTCGTGTTTGCTTTAGCGGGAAGCCCGAAAGACGCTGATGACACATCCATCTACATGTTTTATCAAAAAGTCGGCGACAACTCGATCGACAGCTGGAAAAACGCGGGCCGTGTCTTTAAAGACAGCGATAAGTTCGACGCCAACGATGAAATCCTGAAAGAACAGACACAAGAATGGTCCGGTTCTGCAACCTTTACATCTGACGGAAAAATCCGTTTATTCTACACTGACTTTTCCGGTACACATTACGGTAAACAAAGCCTGACAACGGCGCAGGTAAATGTGTCAAAATCTGATGACACGCTCAAGATCAACGGAGTGGAAGATCATAAAACGATTTTTGACGGTGACGGAAAAACATATCAAAACGTTCAGCAGTTTATCGATGAAGGGAACTATACATCCGGCGACAACCACACGCTGAGAGACCCTCACTACGTTGAAGACAAAGGCCATAAATACCTTGTATTCGAAGCCAACACGGGAACAGATAACGGATACCAAGGCGAAGAATCTTTATTTAACAAAGCGTACTACGGCGGCAGCACAAACTTCTTCCGTAAAGAAAGTCAGAAGCTTCAGCAAAGTGCTAAAAAACGCGATGCTGAATTAGCGAACGGCGCCCTCGGTATCGTAGAGTTAAACGATGACTACACATTGAAAAAAGTCATGAAGCCGCTGATCACTTCAAACACGGTAACTGATGAAATCGAGCGCGCGAATGTTTTCAAAATGAACGGCAAATGGTACCTGTTCACTGATTCACGCGGTTCAAAAATGACGATCGACGGTATTAACTCAAACGATATTTACATGCTTGGTTATGTATCAAACTCTTTAACAGGTCCTTACAAGCCGCTGAACAAAACTGGTCTTGTACTGCAAATGGGTCTTGATCCTAACGATGTGACGTTCACTTACTCTCACTTCGCAGTGCCGCAAGCCAAAGGCAACAATGTCGTGATCACAAGCTACATGACAAACAGAGGCTTCTTTGAGGATAAAAAGGCAACATTTGCGCCAAGCTTCTTATTGAACATCAAAAACAAGAAAACATCCGTTGTCAAAAACAGTATCCTTGAACAAGGACAGCTTACGGTTAACAACTAATAACAACAAAAAGAAAATGCCGATACTTCATTGGCATTTTCTTTTATTTCTCAACAAGATGGTGAATTCAATCATGGTACGAAAATGGCCCATTGTAATATTGATCTTTTTGGGTGCGTTCCTGTTTGTCGGCTTACTGCCGAACAAAACCCACAATTCCTCTGACACAAACACGGAGCATAAGAAGGATTACCGGGCGGCGTATCATTTTACGACCCCGGACAAATGGAAAAACGACCCTCAAAAGCCCATTTTTTTCGAGGGGAAATATCATTACTACTATCTTTATAATCGGGATTACCCGAACGGCAACGGCACAGAATGGCGGCACGCCGTATCAGAGGACTTGGTGCACTGGACGGACGAAGGCACGGCTATTCCGAAATACACCAACGAAAACGGCGATATCTGGTCCGGTTCTGTCGTCATTGATAAACACAACACCGCGGGCTTCGGCAAAAACGCGCTGGTCGCCGTCACAACGCAGCCGACAGCCAAAACAAAAGCCCAGGAACAATATTTATGGTACAGCACGGATAAAGGAAAAACGTTTACTTCCTATAGTGATCAGCCCGTGATGAAAAACCCGGGAACTAAGGATTTCAGGGACCCGAAAGTGATCTGGGATGAACAGGATGACAAATGGGTGATGGCCATGGCCGAAGGCGAAAAAATCGGTTTTTATGAATCACCCGATTTGAAAAATTGGACATACACGGGCGGTTTTATCACTCAGCAGATCGGTCTCGTCGAATGCCCCGACCTTTATATGATGCGTGGAGATGACGGAACAGCCAAGTGGGTTCTAGGCGTAAGCGCAAACGGCAAACCCGCAGGCAAACCGAATACGTACGCGTATTGGACCGGAAACTTTGACGGGAAGGAATTTACCGCCGATCAAGAAGAACCGCAATGGCTCGATTACGGCTTTGACTGGTACGGCGGCGTCACATTTGAGGACGGTAAAAGCGAAGATCCGCTGACAAAACGCTATGCGCTGGCATGGATGAACAATTGGGATTATCCGAATGAAACACCGACACTAAAAAACGGCTTTAACGGCACGGATTCTATCGTCCGTGAAATCCGCCTTCAGCAGCAAGACGGCGGCACATACAGCCTTGTGTCAGAGCCGGTTGAAGCATTGAACCAATTAACCTCTTCAACTGACAGCATAGAACACAAACAGGTGAACGGTTCAGAGACACTGCCGATCAAAGGCGATACATATCAGCTTGATATGGATATCGCTTGGTCAGATATCAAAAATGCAGGCGTCAGACTCAGAGAATCAGCAGACCAAAGCCGGCATATTGATGTCGGTATTTCAGCAGAAGGCGGCTACGCCTATGTGAACAGATCGTTTACAGGCCAGCCTGATAAAACCGGTGCATACGCCGAAAGCAAAGCCCCATTTGACGGAAACAAAGGGCGTGTCCATCTGAAAATTCTCGTAGACAAAACAAGTATTGAAGTATTTGCAGACGACGGAAAAACCGTTCTGACAAATGAAGTGTTCCCAAAACACGAAGATCAGGGAATCACGCTCTTTTCTGAAGGCGGCTCCGCTGACTTTCAGCATATTGAGATGAAGCATCTCGGTTCGATTCATTCTTAGACGTCCCTCTTCATTTCTAACCAGCGCCCGGACTGTGGTAAAATGCAAATATGTATACTACGATTCATGAGGTGTTCCATTGGATAATCAAAACAAAGAACCTGTGCTGAAAAGAACCATCATGCGGGACGAAGTGTATCGCACACTCAGAAACTGGATCATAACGGGCAAGCTCAAACCGGAAACAAAGTTAAAGGACAAGGATTTGTCGGAAACATTGGGAATCAGCCGCACCCCGATACGGGAAGCCTTATTGCGGCTGGAAGATGACGGCTTGGTGATAACAAAAGCGAACAGATGGACGCTTGTCGCTCCGATTGAGTTAAAAGAAGCGGAAAACTTGTATTCCATCGTCTGGACGCTTGAAAAACTCGCATTGCAGCAAGCTCTCCCGCATGTGGACGATGCCGTGATTCAGGAATTGAAACAGCTGAATGAAAATCTTCTTCAAACGATGAAAGACGGCGATAAACTGGCCATCCTGGAAGCGGACAATGCATTTCACCATCGTATCATTCTGCTTGCGGACAACGCCGAACTTCACAAATTGCTAGTAAGCCTGAAAGTCAAAATTCAGAGAATGGAAATCCGCTATTTCAGTGAAAACGGCGCTTTAAACAGATCATATAATGAACACTCTGATATCATTCACGCATTAGAACAGCAAGATGCCGCCGCTGCTTTTACAGCGCTTGAAGCGAATTGGAAAAACAGTTTAGAACGGCTGCAGAACATGGCATAGCAAACGAAAAAGCCAAATCACTCATATGATTTGGCTTTTTTACGGATATCACAAGACAGCCGCGTTGGCTGTCTTGTTTACTTTTTGTTTATATATAAATAAATACCGTAATCCGTCGGCACAGAAGCATACCCCATCTGTCTGAGCATGGCTGTTATATTCCCGCGATGATACGTTCCGTGGTTCACAACATGGAGGATCATATCGGCCGCTGCGGTTTTCATGATGTCACCTGACGGATGCTCTATTTCAAGGGGGAGACTGATATTTTCTTCCTTTTGCAAAAATAATTGATACCGGTCTGATAATTCCGAGAACATATCTTCCAGCTCTTCTATCTCTTTAGACAAGATGTCCTCTTTTTGCTGTTCAGCTGATTTCAGCGTATCCTCCAGACGCTCTCCGGAGAACACATCAAACCACCCCTTATCCGACAGA
The DNA here is from genome assembly GCF_053470005.1 of Bacillus sp. N1(2025). NCBI lineage: Bacteria > Bacillati > Bacillota > Bacilli > Caryophanales > Bacillaceae > Bacillus > Bacillus sp. N1(2025). The sequence continues at coordinate 52,137 of NZ_JBLTJB010000002.1, read as the reverse complement.
TACACATGAGTCAATACACCGGCTATCGACGGAAAGACACTTTGAATCTCCTTACGGTACACATCCTCCGGAAGCTCTTTAAGCCGGGTGAATATTTGCTGATTTGCCCAAAGATGATAATCATACAATTGCAGTGCCAGATGTCCCACATTACCCTCTCCTCTCTCGATACAGAACGTACGTTCCTAATTATACTACACTACATGCGGCTTTGTACCATCTTCTTCATTCGCAGCTGAGAAAATCCGATAAAAGCCGAAATTAATAAGAGGAGGCCTGCGCCAATATAAATAAACCGCACGCCGAATACATCCGAGATAACCCCCGTTCCGATAATGGAAAACATAAAAATGAACTGAACTAAAGCTGATCTCGCCGCTAATATATTGACCCGTGTCTTTTCGGTCGTGATGTTTTGAAGTAATGTTTCCTGCGTGAGATCTCGTAATACACAAGCCGGCCCCATACACAGCACCAGAAAAAGGGCCGCAATGGCGCTTGTGATCAACCCATAAATAAACGTGAACATTCCATATGCCAAAGCTCCCGTCAGCATAAGCGGAATGAGAAGATGCTGAAACTTACCGGATAACTTATAGATGATCAGTCCGCCGATCATCGTCCCCGCATAATAGACTCCGTTGACATACCCCCACCAAGCCTCTCCTTTATGAAGGACGTCATGCACATAAGTTAAGGACACAGACCCGATCCATATCATGCCTGCCCACGATTCGATCACATCCATCACAATGAGAACCCTGAGCTGTTTTTGCTGAAATAAATACACCCAGCCGCTTGCCGCATCTGCAAAAAGGGAACGTTCCCTGACTGCTGCCGGCGCACACATGCGTACTTGAAGAAACAGAATGATGCCCAAAAGCGAAGAAACCAATAACATGACAGTGACGATCATTGTATCGCTCTCTCCCAAGAACGCTATGATGACGCCGCCCAGAGACCACCCCGCAAACTGAACGGTCTGATCCGCCGCAGATAATAAACCGTTCGCTTTCGCCCTTCGATCAGGAGGAATGATTTCCCCAATCAGCGCGCTTTTTATCGGAGCAAACCATCCGTTGCAAAAAGAAATGCCTCCGATCAGACAAAACAGCAGAAAAAAGAATGCAGATGAACCGGCTTGGATGACAAAAAACAAACAGACTAACAGTGTGATCTGTATCAATTGAGAACCGATTAACAAAGAACGAAGCGTGAACCGGCCGGTGACCAGCGGCAAAACGGCGCTGCCCAATACACGACATACAATGCTGACGAACGTCATAAGAGAGGCCATCGCCGTCGAACCGGTTTTTGTAAACAAAAACAAGATGACAGCCATCGTATAAAGTGAGAACCCCAAGTTGATAGCGGTCTGGCTGTATAAAATAGCATAATACGCTCTCTTCATATTCATCCTCAGCAACCTCACTCCCCAAAGCCGATGCGCGCAGGCATCGGCTTATTTTTTCGTTTACTTTCTCTCCTTAGTGGGAGGCTTTCGTATGTCAGGCTCTCAGCTTTAATTTGATCTTCCTGCCTTCCGAAAAAGTAATCATGCTTAGGACAATGAAACAGCCTATCCACTGTATCCATGTTAAGCGCTCGCCCAAGAAAAAAGCGCCAAAGATGATTGTGATGATCGGGCCCATCATTGAAATCAAAGACCCTCTTACTGCCCCAATCCGTTTGATACCTTCCAGCATAAATAAAAAAGGAACGACTGTTGTAAATACAGCAATGATAAAAAAAAGGAAATATACGGGTGGCTGAAACGACCATAGCTCTGTCTGATAGCCAAAACCCTTTCTTGCGATTAAAAAAAGCACCATGGCAATGCTTGCTAAGGACATCCCATATGCATTCATACGGATACTCCCTACTTTGCGAACAAGCTGACCGGATAAGACCAAATAAAGTCCGTAAACCGCGGACGACAGAAGAACGAGAAAAGCGCCAAATATATTAGCACTCAATTCGTGCAGGTTCCAGCCGCCAATGGAAAAAAAGATTCCTATGCTGACCACAACGACAGAAATGATGTCTGCAGCGGTGATTTTCTCCATTTTTCCGAAAAACGAGATAATCATGACAAAAATCGGATAACTCATAACGAGCATCCTTTCTACAATAGCTGAAACATAATGCAGCCCGATAAAGTCCAACAGCGGTGATAGAAAAAAAACGAGCAGACCCGTGATCCCTGCTCTGACTATATCAGCCTTTGCCGGTTTTTCAGATAATTTTGCACGATACATAAGAAAAATGATGCAAAAAAGAGGGGTTGCAATCATTTGTCTGAAAAATAGCGTTGACTCCGGGGTGGCTCCGAATGTGTAAGCCCACTTAATAAAGATCGACTTTGAGGCAAAACACAGCGTACCAACAATCATAAACAACATTCCGGCGAGAAACGGATGGTTTAGTTTTGGCGGAGTATTCACTTCGATTTTGCTCATAGATTTACACCTTTCCTTAGTGCGAATATTATTTATTTCGATTCTATAAGCAGTTTCCCTTTTTGTTTTATATACTAAAATGTATTTCTATCACCCGAAAAAAAGCCGATGCGCGCAGGCATCGGCTTTCAAATTAATCTATCATCTTAAGAACAAGCGGCCGGAATCATCCATTTATCAGGAATGTTTTTCAAAACGGAAATAAAAAAGAGGGCTCCCATTCCGGAAGCCCTCACTCCGTCTGCTACGCCGCTAAAAGAAAAATAAGCGCTAAAACAGCCGGAAGTCCTTGTTTTACGATAATTGATTTGTTTGAAGTAAAGCCTCCGAAAATGGCCGCGATGACCACACAGATGACGAAAAACATTTGAATCATATGGCCCATCGGATCAGCTCCGAGGATCAGCCCCCAAATGAGGCCGGCAGCCAGAAATCCATTATACAGACCTTGATTTGCAAACATGACCGCTACATTCCGGTCACCTTCTAAATGCTTCGGCAATTTGAAGGACCGCTTAGCTGCCTTCGAATTGATAAAAAACATTTCAAGTATCATGATAAATATATGTTCTAAAGCTACAATTCCGACGAAAACAGCCGCAATTATGTCCACTGTCCCTCTCCTCTCAGCTTCACCTCAAACTTATTTCCATTGTGCGATTGTTTCGATAGGAAGACGGTAGGAAGCATATCCTTCGTCTGCCGCTTTTCCGATTGATAACAGCATGACCGGTACATAACGCTCTTTATCCATTCCGAAAACCTCGGCGATCTTTTCTTTATCGTAGCCGCCGATCGGATTTGTGTCATAGCCGTGCGCGCGTGCCGTAAGCATCAGCTGCATGGAAACGAGTCCTCCGTCAATCAGAATCGTTTCACGGTTCACTTGCTCCGGAAGTTTTTCAAAGTGCGCCGTCAACGCAGCGATTTGTCTGTCTTTTACTTCCTGCGGCATGTAGCCCAGTTCGACCGCTTTCGAATAAATTTCTTCTAAATAGTCATCATTGTTCATATCTGCGAAAACCGCGATCACCGCAGATGATGTGCTGACTTGTGTTTGGTTAAAGCTGGCAAGCGGCGCGAGTTTTTCTTTTCCTTCAGGGCTGTCAATGACGAGAAAACGCCACGGCTGCGCGTTAACTGAAGACGGTGCTGTCGTTGCTTCTTCCAGGATTTGAGTCATTTCTTCTTTGCTGATTTTAACAGCCGGATCGTAATTCCGAATGGAACGGCGGCCTTTCATAATGTCCATAAAATCGTTTGTTTTCAGTTCTGTTTTCATGTGTAATACACTCCTATGCTTTCATATTTTCTATATTATTCTGCATCTGCGACAATACGTTTTTTAACATACTGCGTTCTTCCTCGCTGACACCGGCAAGCATTTCCTTTATGAAACGCTCCTTCTCCTTTTTGGAAGCCTCAATTCTCTCCCGCCCCTGATCAGTAAGCCGGACAAGTATAATTCGGTTGTCCTCGGGCTTCCGCCTTCTTGTGACCATTTCTTTGGCTTCAAGCTGTTTCAAGTGTCTTGTCACGGCTGCGCCATCAATATTCACCTTTTTCTGAAGATCGCTTTGGCTGATCTCGTCGACGTAAAAAAGCACGGCGAGAAGCTCAAGGCGGGATTGGCTGATTCCGGTGCACGCTTCAAACTTCGTGCCGATCACTTTATGCAGTGATTGGAGCTGATATAAAATCTCGCCTTCCTCTGAACAACATGCTGTCAAAACCCATCCCCACTTTCTTTTGCGCGATTAATTGACTAGTCAATGTTTGATATATCAACAATATACAGCCGCCATTCTTTTTTTGCAAGTTTTTTCTCCTTTTTTAAAAAAAGCTGCCGATTAACGGCAGCTCTCTACTTAATGATTATGGACTTTTCTGAAATTACTGCCTTTTACTTCTGCGACATCATATACCGTCACAAAGGCTTGTTTATCAATGTCATTAATAATTTCCTTCAGTTTGGTTTCTTCCAAACGGTTGATGACACATGTGATTTCTTGGAATTTTTCATGAGAAAAACCGCCGTATGCTTCTTTATAAGTAGCGCTCCGGCCCAATTCTTCACGAATGGTCTCTACCATTAATGCAGGCTCATTGGTGATAATCTGAAATGTTTTAGAACCGCTTAAGCCTTCCTCAACCACATGAATCACCTTAGATGCAATGTAGTAAGCAATGACCGAAAGCAATGCGCCTTGCAGCCCAAATACAAAAGAAACAAAAATAAACACAAACATGTTTAAAAATAAAATGAGGTCGCTCGTGCCAAACGGCAATTTCCGTGACAGAAGCACAGCCAGCATATCAATTCCATCTAATGCGCCGCCGTTGCGCAATGCCAATCCCATTCCAAAGCCGAGAATAATCCCGCCGACAACGGTGATTAACAGGGTGTCTCCCTCGATGATAGCCGGTGTGTGGTGGAAAAAACTCGTGCCCACGGCAAGTGAGACAATACCGATAATTGATAGAAACGCAAAACCTTTCCCGATTTGCTTATATCCTAACCAGACAAACGGTATATTGATCACCGCAATTAAGATCCCAAGAGGCAAATGAAACAGCTGTGAACCGACAATGCTGAGTCCGGTTACACCGCCGTCAGATACACTATTCGGAATCAATACGGTTTCCAGTCCATACGCGGCAATAATTCCGCCGATGATGACCATGATGGCCCGTACGATTGATTTCACTCTGAATTTCTTACGTCTTTGTTTTTCGATTGTACTCATATCATTCCCCGCTTCAATTATTTTTTCTTATTTAAATATACCATAATTGATACTTTTCGTTAAAAATAAGCCTATCGGCTATGTTGAAGCAGGAACCGAGGAAGGAGATTTCACAGATAACGTATCCATTTATGACTTTAATCATTCACCAAAAGGAATTAATAACCATCAATAATCTCTTTTATTCCCCTTCTTCACATATTCCCAATCATGTTCTATATTTTTTCTCACCCGCTGAAGAAGTCCGAAAATGGTTTCTTTTTCCTCAGATGTAAAGCCGGACAGGGCTACCTCCGCAGAATGCTCTCCTTCTCTTTGCAATAACGGATAAACCTTTCTCCCTTTTTCAGTCGGGAACAGTTTTTTTATTTTTTTATTTTGATCATCAGGACGCTTTTCAATAAACCCTTGTATTTCCAATTTTTTGATTGCCCTCGCCGCTGTTGTTCGGTCAACTTTAATCATTTCCGCCACTTTTTCCTGTATCACTCCCGGGTTTTCACATATACGCACAAGATAGAGATACTGCCCTTTTGTTAAGTCTAATTCCTTAAATTCAATATTGCTGATGGAATCCAATGCCCGTGCGATCATGCCGATTTCCCGCAAAATATCAGTCATATCTTTTTCAAACCCTTCATGTTTTTGTTGCATTTGCAATATAATTGTTTTATCGTTACTTCTATAAGAACACAAGCAAGCCGTGCAGTCCAGACTAACATGTGAAAAGGATTGGTTGATCATGCAGATAAAAAGGATAACAACGGAAATTGATTTACAAGCAGCGCTTGAGATTAGAAAAGCAGTATTCATTGAGGAACAGCAAGTACCTGAATCCGATGAATTTGACCAGTTCGATACGCTTGAGGATCAGTGCGGGCATGTCTTGGTTTATCATGAAAATCAGCCTGCCGGCACAGGACGCGTCCGCATCGTAAACCATACAGGCAAGCTCGAACGAATCTGCATCCTGAAGCCTTACCGCAAATACGGGTTGGGCAAAGTCATCATAAGCGAATTAGAAAACATGGTAAAAGAAAAAGGCATCACCCAATGTAAACTGCATGGACAAACACATGCGGAAGGCTTTTATCACAAACTAGGCTATCAGACAGATTCACCGGAATTTATGGAAGGCGGCATCCCGCATGTCTTGATGACAAAAGAGCTGTGAGCTGTCACTGAATGAGCAGCCAAACGGCTGTATGAATTATTTACCGAAAGCCTTGTATAAAGGCTTTTTTTCTTAGCCTGAACGCCTTAAAAAAATCAAACCCAGGATAAAACTACCAATTTATAGTGTTTTCATTTCTTAAATAGTCCGATCAAAAGCTTTTAATCTATTAAAAATTAACAGTTAAAGAGATTATAAAAAGGGAATGAAATCCTGAATTATGCAAGAAAGGCTGATTCTCTCTAATATGGACTGCTGACGCGTTACATTCTTTCTATCTTCACATATCTTTAATACTAAGTACGTTATAAATAGATTCCAGGAGGAGATATGAAGTGGAAGAAACGAGTATGGAGCCATCACGGCTCTGCAAAGAATTTGCTAGAATTCTCAATTCAACGCCCAGTGTCGTAAATGGCGTATGTACGGCGACAAGATTTCGAAGCAACATTCATCCGGTGGTACTCGGAAGAAGAGCCGAGGCATTTCCTTTTATTCCTCAGGCCTTTTCATTTGAAAGCATGGATCGGGAAGGCAGAGCTTTATGTTTAGGTGAGACTGTTTTACTGCAAGAAGAAGTGAACCCGTTAATGAGTGAGCTGCGCAAATTCGGTATCATCGTAACTGCCGTTCATAACCATTGGCTGTTCGATAAACCGCGTCTGATGTTTATGCATTTTGAATCAATTGATAAACCTCTCAATTTTGCAAGAAAAGTGAGAGAGGCCCTGAGAGTTCTAACTACTAAAACTGTGCGTGCGGTACCAAAAACTGACGGGGAAATGATTGAACGGCATGGTCTTTGTGACGAATTCAACGATATTCTAGGCGGAACCATGCATACGTTTGAAAATGGAATTTGTACAGTAATGAGATCCCGAACGAATATAAAACCAGTAGTACTGGGACGGCCCGGAAGATCATTTTTGCTCATTCCGCAAATGTTTTCATTTGAATCAATGACAAAAGACGGCCGTGCTCTTTGCAGCGGAGAAACTGTAATTCTGCAAAAAGAAATCAATCCATTTATCAGCGTCCTTCGGAAACATGATCTGACTGTAACGTCACTTCACAATCACTGGCTGTTTGATAAACCGAGACTGATGTATATTCATTTCGAATCGATTGATAAACCTGTCAACTTCGCCTTAAAAGTGAGAGATGCTTTAAGAGTGCTTACTGATAAAGAGGTCAAAGCTTAGCATGTTTTGAAGTATCAAAAAGCGATTAAAATAATCGCTTTTACATATGATCAACCGAAAACAAAAAAGATTTACTCTTCAAAAACCAAGCCTATGTGCCTCTAGGAAAGACATAACCATACAGATTGAAGTTTGAATAAAACAAGGAGAGCAGAGGTTAGCCTTTTTTTTATATTTGGCATCTTAACTTAAGAAAAGCCGCTTTGTCGGCGGCTTTTTTATCCTGAATCCTTTAATGTGAGAATGTTAAAAAGCAGCGGAATAGTTTTTGTCTTGCAGAATCCGAAGAAGTTGATGGGGTTCTTTTACAAAGTATGTCGGTGAAGCTGCAGATAAGTGTGTAAGATTCCCCTCTCCCCATAAAGCGCCCGCACTTTTCATATCAGCAGCATGAGCTGCCTCAATATCTGTCATTTGATCTCCAATATATAAACAATCGCTTATATCTGCATGTAAGTGATTTATCGCTGTTAGTAATGGCTTAGGACTCGGTTTGTACTCATCACAATCTTCAGCCGTGAGAACGACTTTAAAAAACCCATCTAATTTATTATTGATTAACTCGCCATAAGCAATATTCTTCAATTGTGAGGTCACAATCCCCAAACCATATCCTCTTTCACTTAAACTTTCCAGCAAAGAGATAACACCCGGATACGGTCTGATTTGATGGATTTTATTTTCGAAATACTGCAATATCGAGGAACGTATTTGCTCTGCCTCGTTTGGAAATCTTCTCAAAAAAACCGCAATAGGCTTACCGACAAGAGACTCTCTCTCTTCATTCGTTAATTTTCTCTTTAATACTGTTTCAATTCCATGATTATAAGCCTCTTTTGCCAACCATTCACTATTTACCAAGGTTCCATCTAAATCGAATAGAATTGTATGCATTTTTATTTTCTCTGACTTTCAAATTTATTAAGATAACTCTCTAAAGCATTTTTAGTAGTTAACGTTAAGGGATCAGGCAAATTTTGAAGAGAAAACCAGCCAACATCAATTATTGCATTTAACTCGCAGTTTCTTACAGTCCCAGTTTGAATACTGCATTGATACGTCGGACATACCCAATGAGTCTCCTCATCATGTAAAATATGGTTTGTGACACAAAGTAAAGAATCAACCTGAATAGTTACCCCTACTTCCTCTTTTATTTCACGGATAACTGTATCTTCTGCCTTTTCCATCCACTCAACTTTACCGCCGGGTATACTCCAATGATTAGCTTCAGGGTCCTTCTTTCGTAAAACTAATAGTAATTCCTGTTCCTCATTCAGAATAAATGCTCCGACTCCCACTCTTGGGTGCTCTGTTTTTTCCACTGTTAGTCCTCCTTTTAGACAGTAGATGTCAGCTCCTTATCGCTAGGTTTTTTACCATTAAGAATATCTCTTGCAATAACGATTCCAGTAGTCGCTGCTTGAATAATTCCGCGTGCCCATCCAATGGCATCTCCGGCAACATAGAATCCAGGTACATTGGTACGAAGACCCTCTTCTGCTTGAACACGATCCCAGCATAGTTCCCATACCGGAGCGTGCAGTAAGGTATCACCATTAATAAGATCTTCAGATAATAAAGACAAATGATTTAAAAATTCCTCCACTGCTTCTGTTACATATTGAGGAAGAACCCAATGCAGATTTGTTGGCGCTGCATCCGGCAGAGTAGATTTAATGCTATTCTGCTTCAATTTTTCTTCAATTGTTGGTATTCTGGCAACGAAATCTTCATAACGCTGGAATTGGTCAAACGGTATACTTAATTTTCCGGATACATATATAAATCAACTTGAAAGAACGTTAGAAATAGTCGAAGAAAAAGCTGCAGCTGTAAACATACATTCTAAATGGACATTGATGGAGTATGCGTCGGCAATATAACAATTAAATTAATTCAATTCGGTTCCTCTTTCCCTAAAGAAAAACTTGTGCCTAAAAATCAGTCACATCATCCATCTTCAGCCTCCAAACATTATCAAGCCTTGATGAGGCAAGCAAACACGGAGTATCATAGTTAGACACAACAAAAAAGATCTCATTATCCAAAGTCAGATTGAGTATTTTAGTTGTATAAAATAAAGGAGGAAATAGATTGACTTTACACCATTTTATTGGGGCTGACAAAGAACTTCCTATTGGTGAGTATGGCAGGAATCCTAAACTTAAGCCCATTTCTGAACTAGAAATAAAAGGAATTGATGTCAACAAACGCTCTCAATTTAAAAAAAATCGAAAGAACAGCGAAAATTCACTTGTAAAGGTTTATGACACAGAAGAAGATGCATACGGAATTGATATTGTTCATTTAGATCCTGGATATGAAGCAGTCAGAAACAAATTCACACATCCTTATATATATGAATTACAAGGGTACTTACACGCCAACAATACACCTGGCCAACGTAAATCTATTAAATCACTTTTTCTTTTCATTGAAAAACACTTGTCAAAAGGTGAATCAGTTGAAATATATTCCTGCTTAGATGGATATGAAGATGAAGATAAAGATGACAGTATGGATGTAGTTATCAATTTAAATACTTTACAATTTGGAAAACATATAAAGTTTAAAGATATAAATCACCTTAGTCATATATTCTATTTGGAAGATAAACAATATGTATTAGTCAAGAAATAAACAAGAAAAATCCCAATTTAATAATGTTAGTTTAATAAGTAAGGAAACCATTCTATACGGTTTCCTTACTTATATATATTATTATTCACTAAAAACCATTCAACTCTTTTATAAAAAGTTGAATGATTTTAATCCCATTTTTCAAAATGCACTTTTAATCCTGGTATACTCAATATTCTTTGTATTTCTTTATCATCTTCAGTATCGATATAACTTTCTTCTTCATGAGAGCATGTTACCAACCACTCCTTTCCATCTTTGAAAAAAGACAAGTCTTCTGGTAAATGTGGCTGCTCCCAAGCATATAAAGAATTTGCGGATTCTTTCAGAATGTTTTTTGCGTTTTCATCTGTATAATAGTAATAAACTTTTGCTTTTTGATTGTCTCCTAGAATAGTACTGGCCCATTCTGATTGCTCTTTCATTACTTTCAACGAACTTTCAAGTTTTTTTAACAGAGGATCGAATGATTTTAAAGATCCCATATCTTTTCTTAAAACTAAATGAAATTCGTCGCAAATTTCGAAAGCCAAATCAATTAACTCTGAATACAGCTGATCCTTTGGGTTGTGATCAATAATTAACATAGTTACCTCCTTCTCCTATCTTTTAATTACTTTAAAGTTAGATGTTTATAAATTAATCTATATTATCTTGCTGCACCATAGAAAGCATGAGCTTTCATACGGACACCTTTTCCATGTTTATACCTAGAGATCGAGTGATAATGATAATGTTTACCTTTACCCTTTTTATCTATCTCCGGACCAACTATTTTTTTAATCGGACTTGCGGCTTTAGCAATAGATTTGGCATTGTTCTTCGACGTAGACCAAGTGTCATCACCCCTTTTAAGGCGTGCAATTGCAGCAGGTCTTTTCAAACCATTACCGATAAATAATCCTTTAGACTTTCTTACTGCCATATAATGAGAATAGGTTCTTTTACGCTTCTTAAACTCAGAATAGGCAACATAAGTCACTCCTGAAATAGTCACAGCTAATCCAATTGAAATTAAATGCGCTAAAAGTGCCTCTCCAATAACTATTCCTATAGGTATAAACCAAACAAAAGAAGCTGTTACCTCATCTGAATTAATCTCATATTTTTTATTTGTTTCCGTATCAGTAAAAGTTGCTTCTATCTTCTCATTTGTAGCATTTTCAATATTAACTTTATATTCTTTACCTTTTTCACCAGTCTTCTGCGAAATTTCATCGGTTATTAATGAAAGTTTCATATTTTCTTTATCTAAAGTCATTAAACCTTTAACTCCGCCTTTTTCTGCTGTGATTACTAATTTCTCTTCATCGTTTGTTACAATTTGGTAATCCTTATTGTTTAAAGCCTCAGCTTTTGATTCATTATGTAAAATAAAAGTGAAAGTTAATACTAGGCTTAAAATAACTGCAATACTCTTTTTAAAACATTTCATTCAAATTAACCCCTTTACTTAAAAGATAAAAAACCTTTTCCATAAATTTCATCTCTTCCTTTCTTTCCAAGATCGATGGACAATTTGGACAATACATGGTTAACCTGATTATAAATATCCTCTTTTGAATTAATTCCGAATTTATCTCTATTTTGTAAAATTAATGATATTACACCGGTAACATGTGCAGCTGCTAAAGATGTACCACTTTCAGTTTTATAGCCATTATTGAGGGATAGTATCGGTATATCTACACCAGGTGCAGAAAAGTCAATCTTTCCTTTAGGTGAAAAGTTAGCTATTTTATTATTTCTATCTACAGCATTAATAGAGAGAACTTTTTCATAAGCTGCTGGATAATCAACATCTCCGCCATAATTGTTACCTGCGGCCGCAACGATTATGATCCCACTGTTTACTGCTTTATCAATTGCACCTCTTAACAACGGTTTATCTTTGGATAATCCAAAACTCAAATTTATTACCTGAATATTATTATCAATACACCACTCTATAGCTTTAACAAGGTTATCTAATGAACCTTTTCCTTTTGAATTTAGTACTTTAACTGAATATATTTCAGTGTCTGGAGCAATTCCAACTAATCCAAAACTATTATCTTTAGCTGCTATAATGCCTGCAATAGCAGTTCCATGCCCCACATCATCATCTGAGGTTAAAGTCATGTTTATTGGATTAAATTCTCCTTTAACTTTCCCTTTTAAATCTTTATGCTCTTTATCAATACCACTGTCTAATATAGCAACTTTCACTTTCTGTTTCTCTCTTGAAGTCCATATTGAAGCAGCATTGATTTTTTTCACCCCCCACGGTACTTCTTGTACACGGTTATGATTAATTTTTTCTGTTCCATTTCTCTCTATATGCTTAAAAATGAATAAAAAGCACGCAAAAAAACCTAATGTAAAGATTAATATAAATAATAAAATATGAGGTTTTTTAATTGATAACACCACTTTTTGAAGATTTGTAAATATTCTCATCCTTGGCCAAGAATAACAAATATATTATATCAATCTACAATTAAAAATCAAAGTTATTTTAGGAAATATTTCATTAATAAATTGCAGTTATAAAGTAGTGTATTTCTTAGTCACTATAAAGAAAATTGACCTTCAAATACATATTTAAAACAAATCTCAATAAAGACTGGCATATTAACTTAAATAATTTTGAAGACTTCTGCTAGTGACGGTTTTAAAGATAATCTTTCTCTTACGGTTCTTTGAATATCAAGTTCTCCTCATTATTTTTAAACCAGTACCCCAACCGTAGTCAGCGAACAATCCGCCATTTAACTTAATCGAATTTGATCACCGGAGTTTTCTCTTTTTATCTCGAAAACTTCCCAGGATCATGAAAGCAGGTGAGCCCATGCCAATTAACAACAAACCCAATAGATTAATCGCTGAGATGTCTCCATTTACTCCAACACGCCCACAACCCCGTAAACTGGCACCCTTGGGGAGAAGAAGCCTTTGAAAAAGCGAAACGCGAAAACAAGCCGATTCTTGTCATTGATAGCATGTCTCTTTCTATTAAGGTAATCATTATATATTTATCTGCTTGCCAATTCCTTAATCATCAAACCCAATTCATAAATTCCCTTTTGAAGGTCTTCAAGAGATGCATAAGCATATGATAAGCGAATATAGTTTCCTTTTTCTTGAGCATAGATACTGCCGAGATTGAGAAGTATCCCTTTTGTCAAAGCTTTTGTATAAAGTAATTTCATAGATAGTGAAGGCAATATTTTTACCCAGACAAAGAATCCTCCCTTCGGCATATTCCATGTAGCGACATTCTTCAAATTGGTTTCTAAGAGACTCATGACCAATTGTCTTCTCACCTTTAATTGACTTCTCACCTGTTCTAGATGCTGCTGGTATTCACCGGATGTAAACCACTCTGCCGCTACTCTCTGGGATAACGAACTGGAGCCGTAATCTGTTTGCATTTTTATGTCGGATAAACGTTCAATCACTGGTTCCGGCCCGACGATCCATCCAATCCTCAAACCCGGACTTAATGTTTTCGATAAACTGCCTATGTAAAGCACATGCCCATTTTTATCTATTGTTTTAATAGGATCTGGAGGAATTTCATCGATCCATAACTCACGATAAATATCATCTTCAATAATGGGAAGCTGTGCATTCTCACTTGCCGCAAGGATTTCTTCTCGCCTCTTTTTTGACATTAAAATACCTGTCGGATTATGAAAACAAGGATTTGTATATAAAATAGCCCTTCCCCGTTCCCCCCTTGCCATGTGGATATGTTCCGGCAAAAGTCCATCATTATCCATAGGAACTCCAGTCAGCTTCATACCGGCTGATTGAAATACGTGTAATGAATAAAGATAGGAAGGCTGGTCAAGATAAACGGTCGATCCCCTTTGCAAAAGCCCCATTGATATCAGCTGCAAGGCTTGCAGCGCTCCAGAAACAATAAGAATGGAAGAAGATGAAGCTTGAATACCGACTGTTCTTAAATAGCCGCTTAATGCCTCTCTCAAAGGCAAATATCCTTTTGGTTCCTCATACCCGAATGCCTCTATGTTTTGAGATACCTTTCCCATCATCTTTTTCATAGCAGCTAAAGGAAAAATCTCATGTGAAAGTTCTCCTTTACTGAGCTGTATAAGATCGGAATTTGATTCTGATTTATTGATCTCTTGAACGATTTTTTGGCTTGGCTGCTGGATTCCGGAGGTTACATACTGATCCCAATCGGGGGCGGAATTCTTAGCCAAAAGTGTCCATGTATTGTTCGTAACAACTGTCCCTTTGCCCATTCTGCCTTCGATTAATCCATCCGCCGTCAATTCCTCTAAAGCTGTAATGACTGTGCTCCTGTTCACCTCAAAGTGTTTGGCAAGCGTGCGCTGGCTTGGAATCTTACTTCCAATCGGCCATTCTCCATTTCCTATTTTCTCTTTTATAAATTGAATGATTTGTATGTACTTAGGAAGCTTTTTCATCTTTTTTTCTTCTGGAGCGCTCATAAAAAGTATCCTCCTTAAAGTGGTTGGGTCAAAATCTATTTAACTGGTTGAAGTCATATCATCAAATCTTTATTAATATAGAAACACATTAAATAACTGGTTGGTTTTTGTAAAGAGGAGTGAGAAAGATGCGAAAGAAAACAGTTCGAATCGGTATATCTTACAGTCTGATGATTGGGTTGTGGGCCTCAGCTTTCCCGGGAATTCGCGCGGGTTTGGAGAGTTACACGCCGGAACACCTCGCTTTGTTTCGCTTGTTGATTGGGTCAATGGCACTGGTCGTTTTTGCTGTTTTGACTCATATGCGTTTACCTGACATGAAGGATATCCCTGCTATTTTATCTTTAGGATTTTTAGGTTTTGCACTATATCACATTTTGCTGAATATCGGAGAAAAAACAGTCAGCGCAGGGGTAGCAAGCTTACTCGTGACCATGACACCTATTTTTTCTGCAATGTTATCTCGTCTGTTTTTTGGTGAACAGTTTGGGCTTTATAAATGGATTGGCTCTATCATAAGTTTATTAGGTGTGTTGATCATTACATTTGGGGCAGGAAACTATACACATTCAGTGAACGGCATTTTGTTAATCCTGCTGGCAGCTTTTTCGGAGAGTATTTATTTCGTTTTTCAAGCCCGCTATATAAAAAAATATGGATTTATTCCATTCGTTACATTCACTATTTGGGGCGGGACAATGCCTATGCTTGTATTTCTGCCTGGCTTAGGGGAAGAGTTTTTGAACGCTTCAATGAACTCAACATTGTCTATCGTTTACTTAGGTTTATTACCAACGGTTGTGCCTTACTTTGCACTTGCATATGTAACTTCACTCGTCGGTGTTTCAGAAGCAGCCATTTCACTTTATTTAACACCAGCCGTAGCCTTAGCCATTTCTTGGGTGTGGTTAGGTGAAGTACCTGCGTTTATTGCACTGACAGGCGGGATGGTTACAGTCGCCGGGGTGTGTTTCACTTATCTGAAAGCAAATAAAATGAGGCTCAAATGAAATGAATTTTTCAGAATTGTGATATGTTAAGTATATCAATATTAAAAAGAAGAAAATCCATGATGCGATAGTTTACAACTTCTTTGCCTGCTTGACTTTCAGTTTCTGCAATTAGCGCATCAAAGGGGTGTAAGGAAATGAAGATAACAGATAGTATTTATGGCGATGATGAAATAGATGGAATTCTTGAAGAGCTTATTTTCAGTCATCCAGTACAAAGACTAAAAGGGGTTTACCAAGGAGGAGCAAGTTATTTTGTGAATCAAAAGTGGAATGTCACGAGGTATGAACATTCCATAGGCGTAATGCTCCTCATAAAAAAGCTTGGCGGTTCTTTAGAAGAACAAATCGCAGGTTTACTTCACGATGTATCTCATACCGCATTTTCACACGTTATTGATTTTGTGTTTGAAAATAAAAATGAGGATTATCACGAAAACATTTATCATCAAATCATAACTGATTCAGAGATCCCGCATATTCTTGGTAAGTATGGATTTAATTACAAAGACATTCTATTAGACAACTCTAATTGGAATTTGCTCGAACAGCCATCTCCTGAGTTATGCGCTGACCGGATAGATTATACCTTAAGAGATATGTATCGATACGGAAACATCCTAATGGAGGAAGTTGATCATTTCTTAAATCATCTAATTATTAAAGAAGGAAAAATATATTTAAAAGATATAAAAACTGCTGAATGGTTTGTAAGAACCTATTATAAAGAGGTTATTGATTTCTTTATGAATCCTCTTAATATTTACGGTTATGATTATTTGGCTAAGACTTTAAAAACCGCTTTGGATAAACAAATCATTAACATAAACACACTGCTTGGAACAGATGAAGAAGTAATGAACATCTTGCGTTCTTCCGGGGATATAGATGTTAAAAATCTTATTAGTCGCTTACATCGAAAAGTTATTGTTAAAGAAGATAAGGCTGATTATCATTTGCATCGTAAGAATAAAATGAGGCTTATTGATCCGTCTGTATTCTATGATGACAAACTTATCCCTTCTTCTGCATTATCAAATGAAATTAAAACGCTGAACGAAAACGCTAAGAAAAAAGCTGAGGAAGGGATGTATGTAAAAATAATTTTAAACTGATTTACCTCTTATGCCTGCTTGATAAAAAACCAATACAGTTTGACAAAGCAATCATTAGGCAGACGTAGGGAACAGTCGATCGTTAATGAAAAAGTAAAACACGAAAACAAGCCGGCTCTTATCAGCATTGCTATTTCGACGTGTCACTGGCGGCATAACTCTTAGAATAACCAATAAAGGCAACCAGTTTCGGCTGCCTTTTTAATTATTTTTTAGAAACCCAAGTTTAAAAACTTTTTCTCTTCTAATTTAATGACTGTTATCTTTTCTTTGGATTCATTCCATGTTACTCTGACCTCTAATTTATGACCCTTAATATCCTCCTCGGGCATATAATCAAAGGTTGAAATGTGGTCAGGTCTTTCTCCACCCTCTTTTAAGCTTTCACCATTATATTCAGATAGAGAGTAAGGACCATTCTCTTGATAAACTTTTCCGTCGACCATCAATTCAATTTGTTTGATAGTGATTTTTTTCTCTTTATTTTTGCTACCTTGCCAGTATAAGTTTAAAAAATAGTTTGGCCCAATTGATGTTTTATCTGACTTTTCGATGGAAACCTTCCACTCATTGTCATTACTTGTCCCTTTATAAAGATCTTGTTGATCGTATATTGAATATAAAACAACAAATACCCCCAATAAAATTACAATCAGAATGATTATTTTCATTATCTTTCTTTTTTTCACATACTCCACTCCTATATTTTTATAGGAAAAAATTAAATTTAACCCAAAAGAATGATGTGGCAAAAAAAGGTTTCACTAGTGATTATACCAAATTAGCTTATTATCTAAAAAGCAATAAGGCGGATGAAGTTTAACCCTGAAAATAGAGTCATAAGCCGTTCTCCTTTTTAATGACTTGGGTTTGGTTCACAAAGTTGAGTGTATGAATTTTTTTAGAGGATTGTGGTATGTTAAACGTACAAATAATAAGAGAAAGCAGGTGAGCCCATGCCAAACAATAGTAAACCCAACAGTCTAATCACGGAGAAGTCCCCCTATCTGCTCCAACACGCCCATAATCCCGTAAACTGGCACCCTTGGGGAGAAGAAGCCTTTGAAAAAGCGAAACGCGAAAACAAGCCGGTTCTGGTCAGCATCGGTTATTCGACGTGTCACTGGTGCCACGTAATGGCTCACGAGTCCTTTGAGGACGAAGAGATCGCCCGTATTCTAAACGATAAATTCATAGCCATCAAGGTTGATCGTGAAGAGCGGCCTGATGTGGATTCCGTGTATATGAGAATCTGCCAGCTGATGACGGGGCAGGGCGGGTGGCCGCTGAACGTGTTCGTCACACCAGATCAAAAGCCGTTTTATGCGGGGACGTATTTTCCGAAGACGAGCAAATATAACCGTCCGGGCTTTATCGATGTGCTTGAACATCTGTCCGAAACGTTTGCGAATGACCGGCAGCATGTCGAGGATATCGCCGAAAACGCCGCCGCTCATCTTGAAGTTAAGGTTCACCCGGCTGAGGGCATGCTTGGCGAACAGGCGGTTCATGACACGTATCGCCAGCTGGCCGGCGGGTTTGATACGGTGTACGGCGGGTTCGGCCAGGCTCCGAAATTTCCGATGCCGCATATGCTCATGTTTCTGCTTCGCTACTACAGCTATACGGGCAAGGAACAGGCTTTGGCCGGTGTAACCAAGACACTCGACGGCATGGCGAACGGCGGGATTTTTGACCACATCGGGTTCGGATTCGCCCGCTACTCGACTGATAATGAATGGCTCGTGCCGCATTTTGAGAAAATGCTGTATGACAACGCCCTTCTCCTGACCGCATATACAGAAGCCTACCAAGTCACGGGTAATGAGCGCTACAAACAGATTGCGATGCAGATCGTAACGTTTATTCAGCGGGAAATGATGCATGAAGACGGCAGCTTTTTCTCAGCTTTAGACGCTGATACCGAAGGCCGTGAGGGGAAATATTACATATGGTCCAAAAAAGAAATCATGAACCTTCTCGGTGATGAACTCGGCCCGCTTTACTGCAAGGTGTATAACATCACAGACCAAGGCAATTTTGAAGGCGAAAACATCCCGCACCTCATTTTCACGCGGCGTGAGGCCATCCTAGAAGAGACCGGCCTCACAGAACATGAGCTGGCCGAACGCCTTGAAGAGGCAAGAACAAAATTGCTGGAGGCCCGTGAAAACAGAAGCTATCCGCATACAGATGACAAAGTGCTGACCTCATGGAACGCGCTCATGATTGCTGGGCTGGCAAAGGCCGCAAAGGTATTTCACGAGCCTGACTTTCTCAGCATGGCGGAAACAGCGATCCGCTTTCTCGAACGGCACCTCATGCCGGACGGGCGCGTCATGGTCCGCTATCGCGAGGGCGAAGTGAAAAACAAAGGGTTTATCGATGATTACGCTTTTCTCATCTGGGCTTACCTTGAACTGTATGAAGCGGGTTTTCATCCGTCTTATCTGCAGAAAGCGAAAACGTTATGTACAAGCATGCTGGAGCTGTTCTGGGATGAACGGCACGGAGGCTTCTTCTTTACGGGGAATGATGCCGAAACCCTTCTTGTCAGGGAAAAAGAGGTTTATGACGGGGCAGTGCCTTCCGGAAACAGCGCGGCTGCCGTACAGCTGCTTCGTCTCGGCCGCTTGACGGGTGACATATCACTGATTGAAAAAGCCGAAGCGATGTTTTCCGTGTTCAAACGGGAAATAGAGGCCTATCCGAGCAGCAACGCTTTCTTCATGCAAAGCGTACTGGCACATACAATGCCCCAAAAAGAAATCGTTGTTTTCGGAAGGAAAGATGACCCGGACAGAAAACGTTTCATTGAGGCGCTTCAGGAGCATTTCACTCCCGCCTATACGATTCTCGCCGCAGAACATCCGGAAGAGCTTGCCGGCATTTCTGACTTTGCCGCGGATTATCAAATAATCGATGGGAAGACAACGGTCTACATTTGCGAGAATTTCGCCTGCCGGAGGCCGACGACAGATATTGATGAAGCAATGAACACCTTACAAATCAGCAGCAGAGCCTAGGCGGCCTGCTGCTTTTCTTTTTTCACAAAACGGAACGCGAGCCATGCAAAGATGATATTGATCACCAGAGTCGATATGCAATCATATATTTCATAGCCGCCGGCTGCTGTTGTAAATATCGACGGAATGCCGCCATACACCGAATGATCCTCTGTGAGAAAGATAAATAAAAACATATTATTGGCAGCGTGACCGCCAAGGGACATCTCCAGACTGCCCGTTTTAATCGTGATAAAGGTCCAGATCATGCCAATGGTGACATATCCGATTCCCGCCCAGAGAGCTCCATTTTCCATCTCCGGATTTCCGAAATGAAGTGCGCCGAATAATCCGCCGATAATGACTGTCAGAACCACCGCGTTTGCCGTCAATTTTCCGGCGAACTGAAGCAGAAAACCGCGAAAGAGAAATTCCTCCGCAGAGGTTTGAATCGGCACCAACAAGACGGCCGCCGCTAACAGCAGCAGAAAACGTGAAGCATGGAATTCCTGAAGCATGAAACGATCCGGATGAATTGTAAAATCAATCAGCCCCGCGACAAACATCAACACAACATATGTGCCGAATCCAAAGAAAATTCTCTTCCAGTTCAGCGACTGATTCGGTGTGATGATGGATAAAAACCGCCGCTTCATAATGAAACGAACCGCTATCCAAATGCCCGGAATCGCTATGAAATAGACGATATGCTGTAAATAAATATCCGCCAGCGGGTCACTTAATGCCGCCTCATCCCAATTTATCGTCAGTGAAGGGTTGAAAGCGGACGTGAGAAACATATAAAACACGGTCAGTATGCTTCCAAAAAAGAACAAACACACAATGACCAACAGAGAAAGAAGATATCTCGATACACTATTTCTTCCCTCTCCGGGCCGTACAAACGTATTCATATTTATGCATCAACTTCCTTTCCTTCAACATTTTACAATATAAACAGAAACAGATATAGGAAATGTTATATATTTTAAGAAGAAAGCGCTATGCCGTTTCCTTTGGCTCTGGTTATTTACACTCTGTTTTTGCCAAAAAAAGACCTTTATAATGTATTCGTCAGATAAATTTACAGTATTTTCTGATTACAATTGCAAAGTCAGGGGGTTTTTTATGAAACATCAGACATTCTCAAATGTAGCGAACCGATTAGACCGTCTCCCCATTTCGCGTGTGCACTATCAAGTATTAACCGCTCTCGGAATCATCTATTTTTTCGATCTCGCTGATCTGTTTACGCTCAGCAACGTGGCTCCGGCGCTGATTGAGCATTGGGGCGTGAAGCTGTCCACCATTGCCGACATTACGGCCGCATCCTTCCTGGGCATGTTTTTAGGCGCGTCCATCGGCGGAAGGCTGTCCGATCGGATCGGCAGGAAAAAAGCGCTGAATTGTTTTGTCCTTGTCTTTTCGGTCTCATCTTTTCTGAATGCGCTGGCATGGGACATTCCGTCCTTAATGATTTTCCGATTCTTGACCGGGCTCGGCGTCGCGGCCGCCATGATTGTGACGAACAGCTATTTGGCGGAATTTTTTCCATCCTCCGTACGGGGAAAATACATCTCCCTTTGCGCCATGATCGGACTGATCGGCGTTCCCGTCACAAACGTTGTTTCCGCTTTTGTCATTCCTTTAGGCTCATGGGGGTGGCGGCTCGTATTCGTATGGGGGGCGGCCGGTCTCATTTATTTCTTTTTTATCCGCCGGCTTGAGGAATCGCCGCGCTGGCACGAAAATCGGGGCGCATATGATCAGGCAAACGCCATTATGAACCGTCTTGAAGCACGTATAGAGAAAGAAAAAGGCCCGCTTCCCGCGCCAAAAGAGGCGGCTGAAGTACATACAGTGAAGCACGCAGGCTACTTAGGGCTGTTTCAGGGCAGGAATTTAAAGATCACCATCATCCTGTCAGCGGTATGGATTCTTGAAACCTTTGGCTTTTACGGCTTTGCTTCATGGGTGCCCAGCCTGCTGAAAAGCAACGGCATCACCATGGAAAAAACGCTGTGGTACAATGTGCTTCACTCTGTCGGCGCGCCGCTTGGCGCATTGCTCGGTTCCATGATATCCGAGACGTTCCAAAGGAAATGGATTCTGGCCGCAAGCGCTTTTCTGACTGCCATTGCCGGACTGTTATACGGCATGACGTTTATTCCCGTCATGATTATTGTGTTTGGATTTGTCGTCAACGTCACGGAACGGGTTTTCACCTCAAACTTATACGCATATACATCGGAGCCGTATCCTACGGAATATCGCTCGGCCGGGAGCGGGCTGGCGTACGGGCTCGGCCGTTTTTCCAATATATTCGGCTCCCTGCTCGTCGGATTTATTGCCGTTAAGCTCGGCTACATCAGCGTCTTTTTGTTCATCGGCGGCTGCTGGCTTCTATGTTCCGTTTTGTTAATCCTCTTCGGCCCGAAAACAAATGCACAGCAAATTTAATCAATAAAACAGTGCGGGTTCCCCCGCACTGTTACACTGTGATTTCTATCAAATTGCCTTCCCAATCCTCTATCACACTCTCATAATATCCGTCACCCGTCACGCGCGGGCCGCTTACAACCTGAAATCCATCATTTTTAAACGTCTCCGTCAATTCATTCACCCGCTCCTTGCTGCCTGTAGAAAATGCGAGATGCGCCCATCCGGTCATATTCTGTGACGGAGCTTCATCAATGCCGCCTTTTTTCATAAGTTCCAGCCTGCATCCGGAGTCAAATGTCAGAAAATACGATTTGAAATCTTTTTTCTCATTATGATAAAGGTCATTGGCCTTGGCGCCGAAGTATGTCTCATAAAACTCTTTCATCCGTTCTAAATCTTTCACCCATATCGCTGCATGTTCAATTCGCATATGTCCGCCTCCCTTTTTTTCTCAATCTAGTTATAAAGCATGAAACCCATTTCAGCTCAAGACTTTTTCCGCTGAAATTGATGCATAATTTGTTTTTTAGCCGTTTCTTCGTGAAAAAACAGCAAAAATGCTTCCTTTCCGACCCGTTCCAAATGAAGTTCCAGGGATGGAATATTCAATGCCCGGCTGACGCTCAGATTTCCCTCGCCGATGATCTCCGCGTCCCATTTCTGTTCTTTCGCAAACTGGTACAAGCCGGCAGCCACATCATCACTGTGCGCATAGATGGCCGTCGGCACCTTGTCGAAACCCCGGAAGTGCTCACCCGCCCGCTTTCCGTCGTCCATATCATGGCATCCGACCAGAATGCGGGTTTCATCAAGAGAGCCGAAAACCGCCTTATATGCGGTTACCTTGTCGGCCGTACTCGGGCTTTTTTCCGCTTCCCGCACACATGTAAAAGCAACGTCTTGATGCCCGCGGTTCTTCAAATACAAAAAGCTTTCTCTGTATGCTGCCTGCCTGTCATTATAAGCGCAGGGAATCTCTTGATGCTGTGTATATTCACAAGCGACAATGGGACCGTATTCCAGGTAAGGCACGGCGGTTTCCCATTCATTCGCACGGGACGTGACAATCAGTCCGTCAATCTTTTTCATTTTCAGCAGTTCGAAATATGTCAACTCTATAGCGGGGTCATAGTTGGTGGGGAGAAGGGTTGTCACGTAATCATGGGCAAACGCTTCCTTCGTGATACCGTTTACAATTTTGTCAAAGCAGGGATGGTCGCTGTACGGCAAAATCACGCCGATTGTATTGGTCTTTCCGCGAATCAGATCAATGGCGGTTCGATTAGGGGTATAATCCAGCTCCTTCATCACTTGATTCACAAGACGCCTTTTCTCCTCAGATACGTACGGGTGTCGGTTTAACACGCGTGATACGGTGGCCACCGACACATTCGCCAGTTTCGCAATCTCTTTTATATTTGCCATGTGCTCCTCCATTTTCAGTGATAAAAAAGCAGCAAGAGTGGATTTCTCTTACTGCTATCTCATCATAAATCCACTGTCATTTCAACAGGGCAATGGTCAGAACCCATGATATCGGCACAAATGGCCGCTTCGCTGATCCGCGGCTTCAGTCTGTCTGAAACAATGACGTAATCAAGCCGCCAGCCGATGTTTTTCTCACGTGCGTTCGTCCTGTAAGACCACCAGGAATAGGCGCCTTCCCGATCAGGCGATCTGAATGTCGCACACAGGGAGATAGACTTAAAAAATCCGAAAGCCAACCGGAAGAACGCCGGTTTCTCGGATCAGGAGCGGGAAGCGTTCAGCGCCCTGCTGAACGCCGGATTTACCGATTCATTCCGCTATTTATATCCATAGAACACGTGCAGCGGCTTTTCTTTCGAAAAAACAGCCGTGCCTGAGTAGCCTTTTTTCACCGCATAGTTCCAATAGGCGTGATATCCTTCAGGCTGTAATGATACTTGTCCGTCCTGTACTTTTGTTTCTTGCAGACATAGAATATCCGCTGCCGTTTCCTGAACGTAAGTATTGATATCTATCTTTTTCATCACGGCACGCAAGCCGTTTACATTCCAAGAAATCAGTTTCATGTGTTCCCTCCTGTCCGGCTCAGCCGGTATTCCAGTGTTTCAATGTTTCCGCCCTCTAATGCCAGCAGCTGCTTTTTCATTTCTAAACCGCCTCTGAATCCGGTCAGTTTCCCATTTTTTCCGATGACGCGATGGCACGGAACCGTAATCAATACCGGATTTCTTCCAATTGCGGCGCCCACGGCTCTTACGGCTGCCGGTTTCTGAATCATTTCTGCTATATCCGAATAGGAGTATGTCTCGCCGTACGGTATGTCCATAAGCGCTTTCCATACAGCAAGCTGAAATTCTGTGCCGTAAAGATCCACCGGCACTGAAAAAGCTGATCTGCCATTTTCAATGTACTCGGACAGCTCTGCCGTGTAAGATGCCAGCTTTTCATCATTACGTGCCAATCGGTATTGCGGTATTGCTTTTTTTGCCCACTGCTCAAGCTCTTCAAAGCTTCCATGATTTGAACCTATAAAGCAAAGCCCCTTAGATGTGGCGGCTGTATACAGGCTCCAATCATTCCGTGTGAAGAGTGTCCAATAGATCATAGGCTCTTTACTCATATTGAACCTCCCTGTCCCATTTTGGCCGTTTTTCTGTATTCTGTGGGCGAACTCCCGGTTCTCTTTTTAAAAAGAATCGCGAAATGCGCTGTGTTTGGAATTCCGACAGTCAGAGCGATCTCCATGACTGTCATATCAGTATGCTTTAAAAGGTGTTCCGCCTTCGACAATCTTATTTTCTGTATATACGCAATCGGGGACATTCCCCTGATTTTTTTAAATGTCCGCTGTAAATGATAGGGGCTGCCGTGACACATTTCGGCCAGTACACTCAGAGTCAGGGATTCGTGATAATGGCGTTCAATGTATTCAATGATTTGAGCAATCCATTCTTCATCAGGAAGACGAAGACCGTTCGGCCGGCACCTTTTACAGGGACGAAAATGTTTATCGAGCGCTGCATCAGCCGTATCAAACACCAACACGTTTTCTTTATTCGGAACTCTCGATTTACAAGAAGGCCGGCAGAAAATCCCCGTCGTTTTTACTGCATAATAAAATGCCCCGTCATAAGAAGCATCATTGTGTATGATTGCGCTCCACTTTTCATCAGTCAGGATATTTCTGTCTGTCTCCATCTCAGCCACCCCCTGTTTTTCAGTATAAACAAATTCATTGCATAAGTACGCGTTTTTGAATAGAGGAGCAAGATAACAAAGATATAGGTGTCAGGAGCACTTCCATGTTTCATGTGAAACATTTCGGCAGGATGGAGGGGGACTGATATAAAAAAAGAGCAGGAGCCCGCAGGCTCTTGCTCTTTTCTTTCGGCTTACTCGCCAGTTACGTATGGAAGTAAAGCCATTTGACGTGCGCGTTTGATCGCGATAGTCAATTTACGTTGGTATTTCGCGTTTGTTCCAGTTACACGGCGAGGTAAGATTTTACCACGCTCAGAAACAAACTTTCTAAGAAGATCTACATCTTTGTAATCGATGTGCGTAATGCCGTTAGAAGTGAAGTAACAAACCTTACGGCGTTTCGCACGACCGCCTCTGCGTCCTCCTGCCATTGTCATTTCCCACCTTTCTCGTTATGAATATAGCGATAATCTATTAGAACGGAAGATCATCATCCGAGATGTCAATCGGCTTGCCGTCGTTGGCAAATGGATCATCATTAAAGCTGTTCCCTTGATTTCGTCTCTGGTTGTTCTGATTTCCGCCGAACGGATTATCATTTTGGCCTCCGCCAAAGTATTGGCCTCCGCCGCTGTTTCCTTCGTTGTATCCGCCTGATCCAGAACCGCCGCTGTTTTTAGGCTCAAGAAATTGAACACTTTCAGCTTGGACTTCTGTCACGAAGACACGCTGTCCCTGCTGGTTTTCATAATTTCTTGTCTGGAGTCGGCCGTCTACGCCGGCAAGGCTTCCTTTTTTAAGAAAGTTTGCAACGTTTTCGGCTTGTCTTCTCCAAGTGACACAATTAATGAAATCGGCTTCACGTTCTCCGGACTGGTTCGTGAATGTACGATTCACAGCAAGAGTAAACGTGGCGACAGCCGCACCGCTTGGCGTATAACGAAGCTCTGGGTCTTTTGTCAGTCTTCCGACTAATACAACTCGGTTAAGCATATGAAAGACCACCTTTTAACATTATATATTTCAAATTGCTTATTCTTCTTCTTTAACAACGATGTGGCGAATGATATCGTCACTGATCTTAGCTAAACGGTCGAATTCAGCAACCGCTGCAGCTTCAGACTGAACGTTTAAGATTTGGTAGAAACCGTCACGGAAATCATTGATTTCGTAAGCAAGACGACGTTTACCCCAATCTTTTGTTCCAGTGATCTCCGCTCCGTTAGAAGTCAATACGTTGTTGAAACGCTCGATAACTGCCTTCTTTGACTCTTCGTCAATGTTCGGACGGATAATGTACATAACTTCGTACTTTTTCATCTGTTTGCACCTCCTTTTGGTCTAAGCGGCCCTATAATGGGCAAGGAGCAATAATTCTATTACTCACAAGTTTATATTATACCAAAGCTCTTGTCCCTTTACAACTGTGTCCTATACATTAAATCGGAAATGAATGACATCTCCGTCTTGGACTACATATTCCTTACCTTCCAGACGCACTTTCCCGGCTTCTTTCGCTCCGGACATTCCGCCGCCTGCCAAAAGGTCTTCATAAGCAACCGTTTCAGCGCGGATAAAGCCGCGTTCAAAGTCAGTGTGGATGATACCCGCACACTCAGGAGCTTTCATGCCTTTTCTGAATGTCCATGCGCGCACTTCCTGTTCGCCCGCCGTAAAGTATGTCGCAAGACCGAGAAGAGAGTATGACGCTTTAATCAGCTGATCAAGACCTGACTCTTCGATGCCGAGCTCCTCAAGGAACATTTGCTTTTCTTCGCCTTCCAATTCAGCAATTTCAGACTCAATTTTCGCGCAGACGACGATAACCTCGGCGTTTTCACCCGCGGCGTACTCCCGGATTTTCGCAACATATTCATTATCTGAAGGATCAGCCACTTCATCCTCGCTTACATTTGCTACATAAAGCACGGGTTTTGACGTAAGCAAATGAAGCTGCTTCACAAGCTTTTGCTGTTCTTCCGTAAATTCAACGGAACGGGCAGGCTTTTCTTGTTCGAAAGCTTCTTTTAATTTAGACAGAATGTCAAATTCAAAAACCGCTTCTTTGTCTTTTTGCTTCGCAAGCTTGCTTACACGCGTGATGCGTTTTTCGACTGTCTCCATGTCGGCAAGAATCAATTCAAGGTTGATCGTTTCAATATCGTCAATCGGATCGACTTTCCCTGACACGTGCGTAATATTGTCATCAGCGAATGCGCGTATAACGTGGCAGATCGCATCTACCTGACGGATATGAGAAAGAAACTTATTTCCGAGTCCTTCACCTTTAGATGCGCCTTTTACGATCCCCGCGATATCAGTGAATTCAAACGCAGTCGGCACCGTTTTTTTCGGGTTCACCAATTCAGTCAGCTTTTGCAGACGTTCATCCGGCACTTCCACGATTCCCACGTTCGGATCAATTGTACAGAACGGGTAGTTGGCTGATTCGGCACCAGCCTGGGTAATTGCATTAAATAACGTCGATTTTCCGACATTCGGCAAACCGACAATTCCAGCAGTTAAAGCCATTCTTTCATCTCCTCTATATCAAACCATCATCGTATAAACGTATTGTAAACCTAGAGCAATTATAAGGAGGTTCATAGGAAAAGACAAGCTGAGAAAAAAGCATTTCCCGCCCTCTCTCTCCTTAGATTATCCTTTTTTAACCGCTACCAGACAGTCAAAAAGCGTACTTCCCATTCCATTATCGGAATTTGAATCCTTTGTGAGCATGTTGACGGAGCCTCCGAATGCCGCCCACATGCCTTCATCTATATTCACCGTCTTCGGGTGAGCCTGCTTCATGATTTTCACCCTGCCGCGCAGACGGCCGCGGTCATTGTATACCTCTGCCGTATCTCCGTCTTGAAGTGAAAGCTCCTCGGCGATATCCGGCGACAGATCCACCTGAATCTGCTGAAGCTTTTCAATAAACGGCACGTGCTGTGAATGATTGGAGCGCTGCGGGTGAATGGACAGCAGCGTATACGGGTATTTCCCGGCAAGCCCGGCGTCATGATAAACAGACTCTTCCGGCACCTCCAATTGAGGGAGGCCGCTGTATCCTTTCTCTTCTGCCAGTGACGAGACGAATTCAAATTTTCCGCTCGGGGTTAAAAATTGAAAATCACTCCACGGAACCTGTTTGACCGGAAGCGGCATATGTCCTTTTTCCTTTAATTGCTCAAGGGTGATTCCTTCTTTCTCCAAAGAAGAGAGCCCCATTTTTAAGAAATCTCCCGTACTGTAATCAAACAGCTCCCCGAATCCGAGACGCTTTGCGAGTTCCGTCCAGATCCAGCGGTCTGATTTTGCCTCTCCCTGCGGTTCCGCAAGCTTCTTACCATATTGAACATAGTGATGATACATGCTGGAATAATAAATATCTTCCTCTTCGAAAACAACGGCCGTCGGCAGCACATAGTCACAGAGCTTCGCCGTATCGGTCATGACCGAATCAATGGCCACTGTGACCGGTGTTTTTTCAAACGCTTCCTTCACTTTTTTTGTATTCGGCACCTGTGTCAGCGGATTGCCGCACGTCACGATGATCATCTCAATCGGCGGATCGGCTGCATTCAGCGCCTCTTCAGCTTGAGTCATCATCGAAAACGTTCTCGAACTTTTCTTCAGATCAGGACGGGTGAGCTCGGCCTTTGCAAAGCTTTCACCGACTTGCACATTTCCGAAGTTTGCGCCGCCGCCTTTGATACCGACATTTCCGCTCGCCGCAGCTAAAGCGTCAATCCACCGTATCGTCCCGCCCCCGTTTTTATATCTCTGCATCCCAAGACCCATAAAAGTGGAGGCGGGACCGTCAGCATATAAATCAGCAAGATATTCAAGCACTTCTAAAGACGTTTCTGTTTTCTCAATGATCTCCTCAAAAGAAATCGTCTTCAGAAGCTTTTCTATTTCTTCAAAACCGACCGAATGCCTTTGAATGAAATCGGAATCGGTTCTGCCGGTTTGGCATAATATTTTTAAAACACCCGCCGCAAGCCAGCCATCCATGCCGGGTTTGACGGATATATACCGATCGGCAAGCTTTGCAGTCGGGTTAAAAATAGGATCAATGACCGTCAGTGTCGCTCCTTTTTTCTTCACCTGCTGCAGATGATGATAGAGGTGCATATTCGTCCGGGACACGTTTCTGCCCCATACGATCACATGCTTGCTGTGATAAATATCAAGCGGTCCATGCCCGTAAGAACGCCCGAAATCCCAGCGCTGCGCTTCAATGCCGGAACCCCAGCAAATGCTGCCCGCAATCTCCGTTGCACCGCCGTATCCATTGAAAAAACGCTGGTCGAGCGCCTTCAAAAGACCGTTATTGGCGTAATCATGACTGTGCAGCACTGCGGCAGTGCCCAACGTCTCCTTAATCACCGCCATTTTTTCCGCGATTTCATCTAACGCCTGCTCCCAGGAAATGCGGACAAATTCGCCGTCTTTCTTTTTTAAAGGAAAACGAAGCCGTTCCGGCGCATTCGTTTTCGTCTCCAGCATTCTGCCCCGGCCGCAAATTTTTCCTTCCGTAATGGGATGATTCGGGTCTCCGTCTACTTTCGTCACCTTTCCATCCTCAACTGTCACCAAAAAGCCGCAGCTGTCCCAGCAATTCAGCGGGCACGCTGACTGATGCACTTTGCTCATCGGGCCTCTTCCTCTCCTCTATATGAAAAAGCATGAGCGCCAGCCCTTATGATGTAGGCTCCTCATGCTTGACGAGTACTTTTTTCAGCTTTCTCTCAAAATCTCTTCTCGGAATCATGACACTGTGGGAACAACCCGTGCATTTGATCCGAATATCCATTCCCATCCGAATGATTTTCCACCTGTTTTCACCGCAAGGATGCGGTTTCTTCATTTCAACAATATCATTCAGGCCAAAGTCTTTATCCGCCAAGACCCTTCACCTCTCTCCATAGACTGCTTTATTTATTGTACAAAAAAAGACAGGATAAGAGCAACGGCCGCACTCAAAATGAGCATTATACTTTTTTCCATCTCCCTAAAATAGGGTAAAGAAGAAGACATACCAGCAAATAAAGACTTAAAAGCCCGTAAATGGGATATAAAATGGCGATCAAATCTGAAAAACCGATTGTCGTAAAAGGCACCATCACAGCTAAAAGAAGAGATACGAGCGTCCATCTCGGCAATTTCACAAATGCAAGCATGCGGCTGGAAAGCCCGAACAGACCGGTCACGGTTGTCGTATAGATGGCTAAAAAAAGCACGGCGGCCATACAAAGAAATAACGGATAAGGAGCGCCTTCAAGGACGGCGAAAAGAGGCATCTCATATTGTGTAAGACTGCCTGAAAGCTGCACAAGCGTTTCATTGTAAACAAATGAAATCACACCGAAAATCAGCCCGCTTGCAACGCTTGCGATTTTCGCTTCTCCCAGTCCTTTCATATCTTTCCCGATTGAAGAAAGAACAGCGACAACAGAAAGGATGTTTAAGGACGTGAAGGTAATGCTTGCCGGCCAATTATACTGGCGGGTCAAATCTATCGTCCACGTGTAATGATGGGTTGTCTGAAAAAAGACCAATGCATATAACAGTCCCGCTACAAGAATCGGTATCAAAATACTATTCAGAGATAATATTCCTTTTATATCCCAAAAGAATAAACCGACGGTCACAATGCAAAGAAGAAAAATACCGAGCCAAAACGGCAGCTTGTACATTTGCAGCGTCACACCGCCGCCGGCAATCATAACCATCGTCATTGAAAACAAATAAAACATAATAAGCACATCATAGACTTTAGCAAGAGCCGGCCCCATCAGATGCTCAAGCACAGGTAAAAAGTGCGTTGATTGAACCCGATAGCTGATCTTCAACACAATATAAGCCGAAATCGTAAACATGACTGTAAA
This sequence comes from Bacillus sp. N1(2025), assembly GCF_053470005.1. NCBI lineage: Bacteria > Bacillati > Bacillota > Bacilli > Caryophanales > Bacillaceae > Bacillus > Bacillus sp. N1(2025). The sequence continues at coordinate 20,791 of NZ_JBLTJB010000002.1, read as the reverse complement.
CAATACAATAGCCAGTCCGCTTTCGACACCGAAAAACTGCCATATTTCCTGCCCGCTTGCATACCCAGCCCCAATCTGGCTGCTTAATATGAGCAGCATCCACTTCATCCCGGCTCTCCACACCCTCATCACCTCATAAAATTTCTGATAATCTCCGCATATTGCTACTATATTGAGTGACAGCGGCAATCATTCATACAAATGGGACAAATATGGTATGATAACGACGATTGACTATTCAGAAAATTTTATTTATATAAGGAGCTCAAATCGTGTACATCAGGCGTTTAACCGCAAATGATACCAAGCCTTACACCGATATCAGGCTCAAAGCTTCAAAAGATCACCCGGACGCGAGGCTTGAATCCGGTAATGCCATCGTGCTTGGCGCCTTTGAAAAAGACAGACTGATAGGAATCCTCAAGATCTCCAAGCATTCGCTGTTTAAACTAAGACACATTGCGGTTATCGGTTCTATGTATATTTCCCCCAAACATCGAAGGTCAGGCGCGGGAAAAGCGTTACTGACGGAAGCCATCAGCCAGGCAGCAAAAAAGATGAAAGACGCAGAACAGCTCCCTCTCTCTGTTACTCAACAAATGAACCCGCAAAGAAACTCTACGCTCAGTTAGGATTTATCCTCTTTTCTGCAGAAAAAAGAGCGCTGAAATTAGATCATCAGCAATATGTAATGTAGATCAAATGGTCTTATTTCTTTCATGAACTTAAAGAATAACTGCTCTGAGTTCTTTTTTCTATCCCGCTCTTTTCAAACAACCGGCATGCTGATCATGACATAAGCATAAAAAAAGGCAGCGCTGGATATACTGTAAACAACCATACAACACCAAAAACAACAATGTAATACTCGTATGACATGACAAGGAAGTGAACCTTATGAATCGAAAAGGCGGGCTTTTTTCTCAAGAACGGGCAAAACAATATGTATCTCATACGGATTCTTCTGCTGCGAATCAAATACAAGCGATCCTTACTTCATCTTTACGTAAAGCAGCCGGCAGACCGTTAGTCACCGTGTGTATCGGTACAGATCGGTCGACCGGAGATTCATTAGGTCCGCTCGTAGGAACAAAGTTAGAAAAAATGAATTTAGGCAGATTGCACGTTTACGGCACGCTGTCAGATCCTGTTCACGCCGTCAATATGAAAGACAAGCTGAAAGATATTCAACATCTACATAAAAATCCGTTTATTATAGCGGTTGATGCTTGTTTAGGCCGCGTCAAAAGCGTAGGCTCATTTCAAATCGGCGATGGGCCGCTGAAGCCCGGAGCAGGTGTTCAAAAAGATCTTCCCGAAATCGGTGACGTCCATATCAACGGAATCGTCAATGTCAGTGGGTTTATGGAGTATTTTGTCCTGCAGAATACGAGGCTTCATCTTGTTATGAGCATGGCAAACGTTTTAGCAGAGGGGTTACAGCTGACAGATAAATCAGAAGGCCGGCAGGAACGGCTCAGTCCGTTTCATAAGCTGACAAGACGTATATAAAAAAACCATCTTTTTTTAAAAAGATGGTTTTTACGCTTCTCTTTCAGACAATAGTTCTAGGATACGTTCAAGATCTTCATTTGAGAAAAACTCAATCTCAATCTTCCCTTTTTTCTTTTGTCTCTTAATATTTACTGTTGTTCCGAAGTAATTTTGCAAATACGATTCCCGCTCTTTTAACACAACATCTTGAACAGGTTCTTTTTTCTTTGTTTCACGTGGAACATTGTTGTTTAACTGCTGAATCAGCTGCTCAAGCTGACGGACGTTCAGCTGTTCTTCAACCACTTTCTTCACAAGCGGTTCAAGCTTGTTTTTATTTTTCAAACCAAGCAAGGTTCTGCCGTGTCCCATGGATAACGTACCTTCTGCAATGAGGTTCTGGATGCTTTCCGGCAGCGTCAGCAGTCTTAAATGGTTGGCAATATGAGGCCTGCTTTTCCCGAGCCGTTTAGCGAGCTGTTCCTGGGTTAAATCCAAATGCTTCAGCAGTGAGTCATATGCCAGAGCTTCTTCAAGCGGTGATAAGTCTTCACGCTGAAGGTTTTCCAAAAGAGCGACTTCCCGCATCAGCGATTCAGATAAATCCCGCACGATAGCCGGCACTGTCTCTTTACCGGCAAGTTTTGCGGCGCGGTAACGGCGTTCGCCGGCTACAATATCATAGCCCTTCAATGATTTTCTCACGATAATGGGCTGAAGAATGCCATGCTGAATGATGGATTCCTTCAGTTCAGCTAATGACTCATCGTCAAATTGTTTTCTTGGCTGATAAGGATTGGGGCGCAAATCACTGATTTTAATCTCTTCCACTGTCTCTTCAGACAAATCAACCTGATTAAACAACGCGTTAATCCCTTTTCCGAGCCCGCCTTTAGCCATTCGCTGCCACTTCCTTTGCTAAATCTAAATATACTTCCGCACCTCTCGAACGCGGATCGTATAATATGATCGGCTTGCCGTGACTCGGCGCCTCACTTAAACGGACATTGCGAGGGATAATGGTTTGATACACTTTATCTCTAAAGTATTTCTTTACCTCCTCTATCACTTGAATGCCGAGATTCGTTCTGGCATCAAGCATCGTCAGAAGCACTCCTTCTATCATTAAGTCGGTATTTAAATGTTTTTGCACAAGCCGAACTGTATTTAATAATTGACTCAATCCTTCAAGAGCGTAGTATTCGCACTGAACCGGGATAACGACTGAATCTGAAGCGGTAAGCGCATTAATCGTTAATAACCCGAGAGACGGAGGACAATCAATAATCATGTAATCGTAATTTTGTTTCACTGATTCTAATGCTCTTTTCAGCCTGACCTCCCGTGAGATCGTCGGAACCAATTCGATTTCCGCTCCCGCAAGCTGGATCGTGGCCGGAATGACATCTAAGTTCTCTACTGAAGTCGGTTTAATAATATCTGTAACATCTGCATCATCTACTAAAATGTCGTACACACAATGATCCACATCGGCTTTTTCAATCCCTAATCCGCTCGTTGCATTGCCCTGCGGATCAATATCAACAAGAAGAACCCTTTTACCTATGTAAGCCAAGCAAGCCCCCAGATTAACAGAAGTCGTCGTCTTCCCGACTCCGCCTTTTTGGTTCGTAATTGCTATGATTTTTCCCACGATGTCACCTACCTTCACATGAACATGTACTGTCTTGTTTCTATCTTATCAAAAAAAGAGTAAAGCGTTTTATTTTTTTCATAATTTGTTTATCAGCAAGTGAAAAAAATGTAAACGAAAAAGACACTTTCTAATATAAGTTCTCCGATAAAGTGACTTTTTTGACTGTAAAAAGACAATTCACGACACAAAAAGATAAAATTTTACATATATAATGTATAGTGCACAATAAATCTATCATTATCTCAAAATAGTTTTTTGATTAAAATAAAAACTCCCCTGCTGATCAGGAGAGTTTTTATTTAGGTATCCGAATGGTAAGCTGGATGTACTCTTCGAATTCTTCTTCTTCAGTATTCAGTCTGACGCCGCTGTCTTCTACCATGGACAGTGACTGACGAATCGTATTCATCGCAATTCTTGTATCCCTGCTGAACGCTTTGCGTCTCGGCTTTGGTTTCTGCTTATTCTGTTCAAGCATTTTCACCACTCTGTCTTCCGTCTGCTTGACGTTTAAGCTTTTCTCAATGATTTCCGCAAGCAATGTGACCTGAAGCTCCGGCTGTTTGAGCGGAATCAGTGCTCTTGCATGACGTTCCGTAATTTTTTTCTCCATAATCGCATCCTGGACGGGTTCCGGGAGCTTTAACAATCGGAGCTTGTTCGCAATCGTTGACTGGCCTTTTCCTAAGCGCTGTGCCAAGGCTTCCTGTGTTAAATCATGAAGTTCTAACAGCCTTGCGTACGCATGAGCTTCCTCAATGGAGGACAATTCTTCCCTTTGCAGGTTTTCAATCAAAGCGACAGATGCTGTTTCCGTATCAGAAAAATCTTTAATAATTGCGGGAATCTTCTCCCATTCAAGCGTCTGTACCGCTCTCCAGCGCCTTTCACCCGCAATGAGCTCATATTGTCCTTCATCTTCTGTATGTCTGACAACAATCGGCTGAATGATGCCGTGTGTATGGATAGTCATTGCTAACTCTTTGATTTTTTCATCTGAGAAAATGGTGCGTGGCTGAAAACGGTTGGGAACGATAGCATGTACCGGTATTTCGAGTATCTCTTCTTTGTTTGTATCATGCTCAGCTATCTCCGGTTCCTCTTCCTTCTCACCAAACCCGAAGAAACGAGAGAATGAATGCTTCATATACCTACACCACCTTTAAAAACTGCCATTTTTATAATTCTATTTTCTCATGGTTTTTCCTGCTGTATCTTCATCAATTTTGCAGAAAATATGATGGAATTGTCACATCAGGCTGTCTAAATTACCCTTCAATTGGCGATTTATTTGGAGTACCCGGTTTTCTCGGATATTTTTTCGGAGTGCTTTTCGTCTTGCGAATGATCATAATGTTCCGTTCACTTTCTTCAACAGGAAGTGTAAAGGAATGAACTTGTTCAAGCTCTCCTCCCAATACTTTAATCGCCTTTTGCCCCGCTTTCAGCTCTTCATCAGCTGCTGCTGCTTTTAGTGCGGCAAATACGCCGTTTTTCTTGGCCAGCGGCAGACAAAGCTCACTCAGGACCGACAGACGCGCCACCGCACGGGCCGTCACGAGATCGAAGCTTTCCCGTACGTCTTTCCGTTGTCCGAATGTCTCCGCTCTGTCATGGACAAATGTCGTATGCTCTAATTGTAAAGCATCAGAGAGAGTTTCCAAAAACGTAATCCGCTTATTCAGTGAATCGACGATGGTGACATGCAGATGAGGGAAGCAGATTTTGATGGGCAGGCTTGGAAAACCGGCGCCGGCGCCGACATCACAAAGAGTGGTGACCTTTTCAAAATCAATATAAAATGCCGCCGTTATCGAATCATAAAAATGCTTGAGATAAACTTCCTTTTTCTCAGTGATGGATGTCAGATTCATTTTTTCGTTCCATTCCACGAGCATCCGGTAATACAACTCGAATTGCTCCAGCTGGCGGTCAGAAAGGGAAATCCCTTTCTCCGCTAAACTGGATGTAAATTCCTCTATATTCATGCCGTCATCCTTTCTATTCAGCTACCTTGGCAATACGGCCCTGCTCCAGGTATACCAGCAGGATTGAAATGTCTGCCGGATTGACGCCGGAAATACGGGATGCTTGAGCAACTGATAAAGGACGCACTTCTTTCAGCTTTTGACGGGCTTCAGTAGCAATTCCTTTAATGGCGTCATAATCAATCCGATCAGGGATTTTTTTGTTTTCCATTTTCTTCAGCTTTTCCACTTGCTGCAAGGATTTTTCGATATATCCTTCATATTTCACCTGAATTTCCACTTGTTCCGCCACATCTTGCGGAACCGGAGAATCTGCAGGTGCAAGTTTTGTCACTGTTTCATAGTTCATTTCCGGACGTTTCATTAAATCTGTGCCGCGCACTCCGTCTTTCAGCTCGCTTCCGCCGAGTGAACGGATATATTCCTGATTCTCAGGAGACGGCTTGATAATAACAGACCAGAGACGTTTTTTCTCTGCCTCGATCGCCGCTTTTTTCTTCTCAAACGCTTCATAGCGCTCATCAGAAATTAAGCCGATATCGTGGCCGATTTCCGTCAGACGAAGATCGGCGTTGTCGTGACGGAGCAGCAGTCTGTATTCCGCCCGTGAAGTCAGCAGACGGTACGGTTCATTGGTTCCTTTCGTTACCAAATCATCAATCAATACACCGATATAAGCATCGGAACGGCTGAGGATCACTTCTTCTTTTCCAAGCGCTTTGCGGCCTGCGTTGATCCCTGCCATAATTCCTTGCCCGGCTGCTTCCTCATAACCTGATGTACCGTTAATTTGACCGGCTGTGTACAGGTTAGGGATTTTTTTCGTCTCCAGTGTAGGCCAGAGCTGCGTCGGTACAATCGCGTCATACTCAATCGCGTATCCGGCTCTCATCATCTGCACCTTTTCCAGTCCCGGAATGGTCGCCAGCATCCGCTGCTGCACGTCCTCAGGAAGACTCGTGGATAAACCTTGAACGTATACTTCCTGCGTATTTCTGCCTTCCGGCTCAAGGAAAATCTGATGACGCGGTTTATCATTAAACCGAACGACTTTATCTTCAATCGAAGGACAGTATCTCGGTCCCGTTCCTTTAATCATACCGGAATACATTGGCGAACGATGCAGGTTGCTGTCGATGATCTCATGAGTCTCAGGACTCGTGTAAGTCAGCCAGCAAGGCAGCTGATCGGTAATGTATTCAACCGTTTCATATGAGAAAGCGCGCGGAACCGGGTCCCCCGGCTGGATTTCTGTTTTGCTGTAATCAATGGAATCGCTTGAGACACGAGGAGGCGTGCCCGTTTTAAAACGGACGAGATCAAAACCGAGCTCCTCTAAGTGCTCAGAAAGTTTAATAGACGGCTGCTGGTTATTCGGACCGCTTGAGTAAGACAAATCACCGAGAATGATCCGCCCTCTTAAATACGTTCCGGTTGTCAGCACGACCGTTTTTGCTTTATATTCAGCACCGGTTTGCGTAATGACACCGCGGCACTCCCCGTCTTCAATGATTAAACGCTCGGCAATCCCTTGAAGAAGTGTCAAATTCGGTGTTTTTTCCAGCGTATGCTTCATTTCGTGCTGATATTGGAATTTATCCGCCTGCGCACGCAGCGCCCGTACGGCCGGACCTTTTCCTGTATTCAGCATTCTCATTTGAATATGAGTTTTATCTATATTTCTAGCCATTTCTCCGCCGAGCGCGTCAATTTCGCGGACGACAATCCCTTTCGCGGGGCCGCCGACAGACGGATTACATGGCATAAACGCAACCATATCAAGATTAATCGTCAAAACAAGCGTTTTGGCTCCCTGGCGCGCGGATGCGAGGGCAGCCTCAACACCGGCATGCCCGGCGCCGATGACAATCACGTCGTATTGGCCTGCTTCATACCCCATGGTTTTTTCCTCCCTTTTATTTACCTAAACAAAATTGTGAAAAGAGCTGATCAATTAAGCTTTCGTGGACGGCATCACCGATGATTTCGCCCAGCAGCTCCCAGCACCTTGTCAAATCAATTTGGACCATATCAATCGGAACATCCTGTTCAATTCCGTTCAGCGCATCATCAATCGCTTGCTTTGCCTGATGCAGAATCGAGATATGACGGGTGTTGCTGACATAGGTGAGATCTCCGCTTTCGATCGCTCCTGTATAAAATAGCGACTGAATCGCTTCCTCTAAATCTTGAATGCCTTCTTCTTTCAGCAATGAGGTCGTGACGACAGGCCGGCCTTTCGCCAGTTCCTTGACGCGCTCAGCGTCAATCTTAGCCTCAAGGTCCGTCTTATTCATAATGACAATGACGTCCATTCCCTCAACCGCTTCAAACAATTTTACATCTTCTTCAGAAAGCTCTTCGCTGTGGTTAAGCACAAGCAAAATGAGATCCGCTTCCTTCAGAACCTGCCGTGACCGTTCCACACCGATTCTTTCGACGATGTCTTCTGTCTCACGGATTCCGGCGGTATCGACAAGCCGAAGCGGCACGCCTCGCACGTTGACATATTCCTCAATCACATCACGCGTCGTTCCCGGAATATCGGTTACGATCGCCTTCGTTTCATGGACAAGGCTGTTAAGCAGAGAGGATTTTCCGACGTTCGGACGGCCGATGATCACGGTAGACAGTCCCTCACGCAAAATTTTCCCCTGCTCAGACGTACGGAGCAGCGCCTCGATTTCTTTCTTCACGCCGCTTGCCTTCTCCACTAAAAGCTGATGCGTCATTTCTTCGACGTCATCATATTCCGGATAATCTATATTAACCTCAACATGGGCAAGTGTTTCTAACAGCTCATCACGCAGACGGCGGACAAGCGCGGAAAGCCGTCCTTCCATCTGGTTCATGGCGACATTCATGGCACGGTCCGTTTTGGCCCTGATCAGATCCATCACCGCTTCCGCCTGTGAAAGGTCAATCCGTCCGTTTAAAAATGCGCGCTTCGTAAACTCACCGGGTTCTGCCAGTCTCGCGCCTTCCCTTAAAGCAAGCTGGAGCACCTGATTAACCGTCACAATACCCCCGTGACAGTTGATTTCAATGACATCTTCCCTTGTGAATGTTCTGGGCGCTCTTAAAACAGACACCATGACTTCCTCAATAATCCGTCCCGTCGTGCTGTCCGCGATATGCCCGTAATGAATGGTATGCGATTCTGCCGAACTGAGCGTTTTGCCTTTCGGACCCTTGTACATTTTGTCGGCGATCTTTACGGCTTCCGGGCCGCTCAGCCGAACGATCGCGATCGCGCCTTCACCCATCGGAGTTGAAATCGCTGCAATTGTATCCATGCTGTTCACCTCTCTTTATCTCTGTTTCCATCTATATAAAAAATTTTATTTACGCCAAAATTAAAAGATAACATAGTTTGGTTTGAAGTGGAAGATACGTTATCCACAAAGGCAGAAATTCATCCCTTATTACTTTAACTTATCCACATGTGAATAACAATTAATTTTATTTCCTAAAACCTTTTTTATCAACAGCATAGACCGAAAAAGAAAAAACTTAAACGCTAAAAATGCGATTCTGCTTAGGAATAGAGCCACTTTTACCAATAAAAAAACCGAAGTTCCGATTTTACCCGGACTTCGGTTTTCTGCTATCTTTATGGGAAATAACGAGATGGCGGTACCGGCCTTCACCGGTAGAAAACGTTTTGATATTTGGATGCTTTGACAGCGCGTCATGGATGATTTTTCTTTCACCTGACGGCATCGGTTCTAAATGCACATCTTTTTTCGTTTTCGACACTTGCTTGGCCAGCCTGTTTGCCAGCTGATCCAAAATTTCTCTTCTTTTCCGCCGATAATTCTCAGCGTCGACAACAGCTTGGCGATACTGGCCGGAGCCGCGGTTCAAAACAAGCTGCGTCAATGTTTCCAGGGCATTGAGTGTTTGTCCTCTTTTGCCAATAAGCAGCGCCGCTTTTTCACCTTTAATGTGAAAACAGACTGTTTTCTTGTTTTCTTCCGTAACAATCTCAGAAGGCCCGGCAATGGAATGGATGATTTCTTCCAAATACGCTTTCGCTTCCTGAACAGGATTTCTTTTCTCTTCCAGTTCTACGATCGCATTCTTTTTTCCGAAAATACCCAAAAACCCTTTATATTCTTCTTGCACCACCGTTATTTCTACTTGATCTTTCGTCAGTTGAAGTTCCTGAAGGCCTGATTGAACTGCTTCTTCGACATTCCGTCCCGCAGCAGTCACCTTCTTCACTTTTTCTTTCCTCCCGCTTTCTGCGTTTCCGGATCGTGTTTAATGTCAGGTCCTTTAATAAGGAATGTCTGAGCAATCATAAACAGGTTTCCGACTACCCAATACAGAGAAAGCGCGCTCGGGAAGTTGATCGCAAATACGATGATCATGATCGGCATAATCCATACCATCATTGCCATTTGAGGATTCTGAGTCGGATTTCCGGCCATCATCAGCTTCTGCTGGACAAAAGTGGCCACACCGGCAACGATAGGAAGAATATAGTAAGGATCCTTCTCTCCTAGGTCAAACCATAAAAAGCTGTGCTGTGAAATGGCTTGCGTACGCATAATGGCGTGGTAGAATCCGATCAAAATCGGCATTTGAATCAGGATCGGGAAACATCCCGCCAGCGGGTTTACCCCGTGCTTTGAAAACAGGGCCATTGTTTCCTGCTGAAGCTTCTGCTGCGTTTTTTGATCTTTAGAGCTGTATTTTTCTCTGAGCTTCTGCATTTCAGGCTGCAGCGCCTGCATCGCTTTTGAGCTTCGAAGCTGCTTGATCATCAGCGGCAGAATCAGCAGACGAATTAAAATCGTAACGATGATGATCGATAAACCATAGTTATCGCCCGTCAGTTTCGCTACGTACGTAATGACTTCTGACAATGGATACACAACATATTTGTCCCAGAAATGCGGACTATTCGCCGTAATCGGCTCTTTCACACTCGAGCACCCGGCCAGCAGCACGAGCATACCGACCATACTCAGTAGTAACCATATTCTCCTTTTCAAGAACGTTTCCTCCTATACCAATCTTTATAAACCTTGTATGTATTTTAGCATCTTTCAGTTTCAAATGGCGTTCATTTTTCGCCAAATAAAAGGAAGCGCTTTTAAAAACGTGAAGAAAACAAAATATGAGCTATTTTGACGAAGATTTCTTATATAATGAGGTTTTTCTGAATAAGTGCTGCAGACTCTTTTTCGTTTCTTCAAAACTGAGGTCGCCGGCGGGTTTTCTTGCGATAATAATAAAATCTTTCGGCTTGAGCAGCTCTTTTTCCTCCTGAACAGCCTGCCTTATTAACCGCTTCACCCGATTGCGCACGACGGCATTGCCGATTTTTTTACTGACAGAAAGCCCTACCCGGAGCTCTTCCTGTTTCGGCTGATCAAGCGTATACAGCACGAACTGGCGGTTTGCCATAGACGTTCCGCGTTTAAACACTTTTTGAAAATCTTCATTTTTCTTTAACCGATTTCGCTTCTTCACTTTAATTCACTCCGATATTCACTCGCAGAAACTTTTATTTCTATCTAAAAAAAACGGGCCGCCGGAATACTGAAGAAATTTCTCCAGTACCGGGCGACGCATGACATCTCACTCTCTTAATGTGAAAAAAGACCACTGACATTATTCAGTGGCCTAAGCTGATAATACTTTTCTGCCTTTGCGGCGACGGCGTGCTAATACTAGACGACCGTTTTTTGAACTCATACGGCTTCTGAAGCCATGAACTTTACTGCGTTTACGGTTATTCGGTTGGAATGTTCTTTTCATTTATGACACCTCCCTCGAGGAATAGCTGTTAAAGACAGTCTTACTTATTATATTTGTGCTGCCTATTCATTGTCAACTTCAGCAGTGCTTTTATTTCTTACAACCATAATAGGATAACATACCTTAACCAGTTTAGAAACCTTATTTTTCATATTCCTTTTTTTAACGCACAAAAAAAAGCCGCGCTCCCTCGAAAAAACGACATGTGGATAATTTTTCGGTCTTTTTTTAATATCCACAATCGTTATTGACAACATTTTCACATTGCTAACCCCTGTGGACAAAGATTTTTCAACAAGTTGTCAGGTTTGTGGATAAGATTACGAGAACCATTGCAAGTCCTCGCTTAATTTGATATTATATTTGTGTTTTAACTCTTAATTACTTATCCAGTCCATTCTCCTTATCCACAATTTGTGGATAAGTTGTGGATTGTTTTCACACAGCTTGTGTAGATTGTTGTCCACAACTTGTGGAATTTGTCGAAAAGCTATTTTTCTACTATACTATATGTTTTCAACATTTCGTGTGTACGAATGGTCAGAGCCATATGCTCTTTTTTTGTGTTCTATAACAGGGAAAGGGCGCTGATTTTTAAAGAAAAGGAGGGCTGTGCCGGATAATGGAGAATATATTGGATCTTTGGAATCAAGCTCTAGCTCAAATTGAGAAAAAGCTAAGCAAACCGAGTTTCGAAACTTGGATGAAGTCGACGAAAGCCCATTCGCTGCAAGGAGATACCTTAACCATCACCGCTCCTAATGAATTTGCCAGAGACTGGCTGGAGTCCAGGTACTTACATCTCATTGCAGATACCATATATGAATTAACCGGGGAAGAATTGAGCGTCAAATTTGTCATTCCTCAAAATCAGGACGAAGAAGACTTTTTACCGAAACCGCAAGTGAAAAAAGCGGCAAAAGAGGAACCGTCTGATTTTCCCCAAAGCATGCTCAACCCGAAATATACATTCGACACATTCGTCATCGGATCGGGAAACCGATTCGCCCATGCAGCATCACTGGCTGTGGCGGAAGCACCCGCTAAAGCGTACAACCCTTTATTTATATACGGGGGAGTCGGCTTAGGAAAAACCCACTTAATGCACGCGATCGGCCATTATGTCATTGATCATAATCCTTCAGCCAAAGTGGTGTACCTGTCTTCTGAAAAATTCACAAATGAATTCATCAACTCAATCCGCGATAATAAAGCCGTTGATTTCCGCAACCGCTACCGGAACGTTGATGTACTTTTGATAGATGATATTCAATTTTTAGCCGGAAAAGAACAAACACAGGAAGAGTTTTTCCATACATTCAACACGCTTCATGAAGAAAGCAAACAAATCGTGATTTCCAGCGACAGACCGCCGAAAGAGATCCCGACCCTTGAAGACCGCCTGCGTTCGCGGTTCGAATGGGGATTGATTACGGATATCACACCGCCGGATCTGGAAACGCGGATTGCCATCCTGAGAAAGAAAGCGAAGGCGGAAGGCCTTGATATTCCGAACGAGGTCATGCTTTACATCGCAAATCAGATTGACAGCAACATCCGCGAACTGGAAGGGGCATTAATCCGGGTTGTCGCCTATTCATCCTTAATCAATAAAGACATTAACGCAGACCTGGCTGCAGAAGCATTGAAAGATATTATTCCGTCTTCAAAGCCGAAGGTCATTACGATAAAAGAGATTCAGCGGATTGTCGGACAGCAGTTCAACATTAAGCTTGAAGATTTCAAAGCGAAAAAGCGCACGAAATCCGTGGCGTTCCCAAGACAAATTGCGATGTATCTTTCAAGAGAAATGACGGATTCTTCTTTGCCTAAAATCGGGGAAGAATTTGGCGGCAGAGACCATACAACCGTCATTCACGCCCACGAAAAGATTTCAAAACTGCTGATTGATGACGAGCAGCTTCAGCAGCAGGTGAAAGAAATAAAAGAACTGCTTAAATAATAGTGCCCTCGGATGAGTCGGGGAAAGTGTGAATAACTTTTTCATAGCCATACACAGTCTGTCCACATGTGGATAGGCTGTGTTTCCTGTCTTTTTCACAACTTATCCACAAATCCACAGGCCCTACTATTACTACTGCTATTTTTAAAATATATTAATTATATTATCCGTTAGGAGGATAAACATGAAATTTACGATTCAAAAAGATCGTTTAGTCGAAAGTGTACAAGACGTTCTAAAAGCCGTTTCATCCAGAACCACAATTCCCATTCTCACCGGTATTAAGATCGTCGCCTCAGATGAAGGAGTATCTTTCACAGGAAGTGACTCTGATATTTCAATCGAGTCATTCATTCCGAAAGAAGAAGATGATAAAGAAATCGTGACGATCGATCAGCCGGGAAGTATCGTGCTGCAAGCGCGTTTCTTCAGCGAAATCGTTAAAAAACTGCCGATGGCGACTGTTGAAATCGAAGTTCAAAATCAATATTTAACGATTATCCGTTCCGGAAAAGCCGAATTTAATTTAAACGGCCTTGATGCAGATGAATATCCGCATCTACCGCAAATCGAAGAGCATCACGCCATTCAGATTCCGACGGATCTTTTGAAAAACCTGATCCGCCAAACCGTGTTCGCTGTGTCCGCCTCAGAAACACGCCCTATCTTGACAGGTGTAAACTGGAAAGTCGAAAACGGTGAATTATTATGCACTGCCACGGATAGCCACCGACTCGCTTTAAGAAAGGCGAAGCTTGATATTCCGGAAGACAGCTCTTATAACGTGGTCATTCCCGGGAAAAGCTTAACCGAGCTGAGCAAAATTCTTGATGACAACCAAGAACTGGTTGATATCGTGATTACAGAAACCCAAGTGCTGTTCAAAGCGAAAAACGTATTGTTCTTCTCAAGATTGCTTGACGGAAACTATCCGGACACGACCAGCTTAATTCCGCAGGAAAGCAAAACGGAAATCGTCGTGAACACGAAGGAATTTTTACAGGCGATAGACCGTGCTTCTTTATTGGCGAGAGAAGGCCGCAACAACGTTGTAAAGCTTTCTGCCAAACCGGCGGATTCGCTGGAGATTTCATCAAATTCTCCGGAAATCGGGAAAGTGGTCGAAGCTGTGCTGGCTGACCAGATTGACGGCGAGGAATTAAATATTTCATTCAGTCCAAAATATATGATGGACGCACTGAAAGTACTTGAAGGAGCGGACATCCGTATCAGCTTTACGGGAGCGATGAGACCGTTTCTTATCCGTACGCCGAATGATGAAACCATCGTTCAGCTCATCCTTCCGGTCAGAACGTATTAATCAAACAGAATGTGCTGCCGGCTTAGTTCGGCAGCTTTTCTATTCATCAGCCGCTCCCTCAAGTTTTCCCTTTCCTTATTTCAGGATTTTTTAGTACAATTAGATATTAGTGATATTTGAAAGAGGTCGATATTATGGCAAATCCGATTTCGATTGATACAGAAATGATTACGCTTGGCCAGTTTTTAAAATTAGCCGATGTGATTCAGTCCGGCGGCATGGCGAAATGGTTTCTGAGCGAGCATGAGGTGACTGTCAACAATGAACCTGACAATCGCCGCGGCAGAAAGCTTTACGTTGGAGACGTGGTCGCGATTGAAGGATTTGGTTCATTTCAAGTCGTCAATTAAAGCGGGTGACAGCGGTTGTATATCCAAAATTTAGAATTAACATCCTACCGTAATTATGAGCGCGCTGAGCTTCAATTCGAAAACAAGGTGAATGTGATCATCGGGGAAAATGCCCAAGGCAAAACCAATCTGATGGAAGCCATCTATGTCCTTTCGATGGCAAAATCACACCGCACCTCAAATGACAAAGAACTTATACGGTGGGACGAAGACTATGCTAAAATAGAAGGAAGAGTGATGAAGCGCAACGGGGACATCCCGATGCAGCTTGTCATCTCCAAAAAAGGTAAAAAGGGCAAGGTCAATCATATAGAGCAGCAAAAACTCAGTCAGTATGTCGGAGCGCTGAACACCATTATGTTTGCCCCCGAGGATTTAAATCTCGTCAAAGGAAGCCCTCAGGTGAGGAGGAGATTTCTCGATATGGAGATCGGGCAGGTTTCTGCCGTTTATCTGTATGATTTATCTCTTTATCAAAAAATCCTTTCACAGCGGAATCATTTTCTGAAACAGCTGCAAAGCCGGAAACAGACTGACCGGACTATGCTTGACGTTCTCACTGATCAGCTGATTGAAGCAGCCGCAAAAGTTGTCGCCAAACGTCTGCAGTTTACGGCGCAGCTTGAAAAATGGGCGCAGCCGATCCATTCCGGCATTTCCCGGGGACTTGAAGAACTGACGCTTAAGTATCACACGGCGCTTGATGTATCAGATCCCAAAGATTTGTCGAAAATAGGTAACAGCTACCAGGAGTCTTTTTCGAAATTAAAAGAAAAAGAAATAGAACGAGGCGTCACATTATTCGGACCGCATCGGGATGATGTCCTTTTTTATGTGAACGGACGCGATGTGCAGACGTACGGTTCGCAGGGACAGCAGCGTACGACGGCTTTGTCTTTGAAGCTGGCCGAAATAGATTTGATTCATGAAGAAATCGGAGAATACCCCATTTTACTTTTGGATGATGTACTAAGCGAGCTGGATGATTACCGACAGTCCCATTTGCTTCATACGATCCAAGGCCGTGTGCAGACATTTGTCACCACGACAAGCGTGGATGGCATTGACCACGATACCTTACATCAAGCAGGAATGTTCCGTGTGGAAAACGGTACGTTAGTGAAGTGAAGAAATGAGGTGAGCGATTGTATATTCATTTAGGTGACGACTTTGTCGTTTCAACACGCGATATCGTCGGCATTTTTGACTGCAAGGTCAATGTATCGCCGATCGTTGAAGAATTTCTGGACAGACAGAAAGAAAAAGTAGTGCCGTCCGTAAACGGCACGCCAAAGTCTATCGTAGTCACGACTGAGAATATATATTACTCTCCCTTATCTTCCGGCACACTGAAGAAACGTGCGCAATTTATGTTAGAAATAGATTCTTAGCGGATCTTTACAATGAATATATCGTTTAAGAAAAGTGTAGGTGAATGTGCATGGCTATGGAACAGCAGCAAAATAGTTATGATGAGAATCAGATACAGGTATTAGAAGGTTTGGAAGCTGTTCGAAAGAGACCGGGGATGTACATCGGATCAACTAACAGCAAAGGCCTTCACCACTTGGTGTGGGAAATCGTCGATAACAGTATTGACGAGGCCCTGGCCGGTTATTGTACAGATATTAATATCGAGATTGAAAAAGATAACAGCATTACCGTTAAGGACAACGGGCGCGGAATTCCGGTCGGTATCCAGGAGAAGATGGGCCGCCCTGCGGTTGAAGTCATCATGACCGTTCTCCACGCCGGCGGTAAATTTGACGGAAGTGGATATAAAGTATCCGGCGGTCTTCACGGTGTAGGGGCGTCCGTTGTAAACGCCTTGTCGACCACTCTTGACGTTACGGTTCATCGTGACGGAAAAATCCACTATCAGGCGTACGAGCGCGGTGTGCCTGTGGCCGATCTTGAAGTGATCGGTGATACTGATAAGACCGGAACGATTACGCACTTCGTTCCGGATCCGGAAATCTTCAAAGAAACAACTGTATACGACTATGATCTGCTTTCAAACCGTGTCCGGGAATTGGCCTTCCTGACAAAAGGCGTAAACATCACGATTGAAGACAAACGTGAAGGACAAGAACGGAAAAACGAGTACCACTACGAAGGCGGAATCAAAAGCTATGTTGAGTACTTAAACCGTTCCAAAGAAGTCGTTCATGAAGAGCCGATTTATATCGAAGGCGAGAAAGACGGCATAACGGTTGAAGTTGCATTGCAATACAACGACAGCTATACAAGCAATATTTATTCTTTCACAAATAATATCAACACATACGAAGGCGGGACGCACGAAGCCGGATTTAAAACCGGTCTGACCCGTGTCATAAACGACTATGCGAGAAGAAAAGGGATTTTCAAAGAAAATGATCCGAATTTAAGCGGGGATGATGTGAGAGAAGGGCTGACTGCCATTATTTCAATTAAGCACCCTGATCCGCAATTCGAAGGGCAGACGAAAACCAAGCTCGGCAACTCTGAAGCGAGAACGATCACTGATACGCTGTTTTCTTCTGCGCTGGAAACATTCCTTCTTGAAAATCCGGACTCAGCCCGCAAAATCGTTGAAAAAGGTTTAATGGCCGCAAGAGCGCGGATGGCAGCGAAAAAAGCGCGGGAATTGACCCGCCGCAAAAGTGCGCTTGAGATTTCCAATCTGCCGGGCAAACTGGCGGACTGTTCTTCTAAAGATCCGAGCATTTCCGAGCTGTATATCGTAGAGGGTGACTCTGCGGGCGGATCAGCGAAACAGGGACGGGACCGCCATTTCCAAGCCATTCTGCCGCTGCGCGGTAAGATTCTGAACGTTGAGAAAGCCAGACTTGATAAGATTCTCTCAAACAATGAGGTCAGATCAATGATCACGGCCCTCGGAACAGGAATCGGCGAAGATTTTAATCTTGAAAAAGCGCGTTATCATAAAGTGGTCATCATGACGGATGCCGATGTTGACGGCGCCCACATCAGAACGCTTTTATTAACGTTCTTCTACAGATACATGCGGGAAATCATCGAAAACGGCTATGTCTACATTGCCCAGCCGCCGCTTTATAAAGTGCAGCAGGGAAAACGGGTGGAATACGCTTATAACGATAAGCAGCTTGATGAGCTGTTAAAAGAGCTTCCGCAATCGCCTAAGCCCGGCCTCCAGCGTTATAAAGGTCTTGGAGAAATGAACGCGACTCAGCTTTGGGAAACGACAATGGACCCTGCGACCAGAACGCTTCTGCAAGTCAATCTTGAAGATGCAATGGACGCTGACGAGACTTTTGAAATGCTGATGGGTGACAAAGTAGAACCGCGGAGAAACTTCATAGAAGCAAACGCCAGATACGTGAAAAATCTTGATATTTAACCAAGAAAGCCTTATTTTCGTTAAGAAATAAGGCTTTTTTCTCAAAGCGGCTTCTAAAGCCTCTGAAAACCCGCAAAACCCGTATATTCTACTAAATTAATGTGTATAAACACAAGTTTATTGATATAATGGAGAATAGTGAAATCGTATTGAAGATCATAATGGACAATCTACTCCCACATTATTTCATGTGATACTTCAGGGAGGTTTTTTTAATGAGTGAACAAAACACACCACAAGTACGTGAAGTCAATATCAGTCAGGAAATGCGGACATCTTTCCTGGACTATGCAATGAGCGTTATCGTATCCCGGGCGCTTCCGGATGTGCGTGACGGTCTGAAGCCGGTTCACAGACGGATTTTGTACGCAATGAATGATTTAGGCATGACCAGTGACAAACCATATAAAAAATCTGCCCGTATCGTCGGTGAAGTTATCGGTAAGTACCACCCGCACGGTGACTCAGCGGTTTACGAATCAATGGTCAGAATGGCGCAGGATTTTAACTACCGCTACATGCTTGTTGACGGACACGGCAACTTCGGTTCGGTTGACGGCGACTCAGCGGCCGCGATGCGTTACACAGAAGCGAGAATGTCAAAAATCGCAATGGAAATTCTGCGTGACATTACGAAAGACACGATTGACTATCAAGATAACTATGACGGTTCAGAAAGAGAGCCTGCCGTCATGCCTTCGAGATTTCCGAATCTGCTCGTAAACGGGGCTGCCGGTATTGCGGTCGGAATGGCGACAAACATTCCTCCGCATCAGCTTGGAGAAGTCATTGAAGGCGTGCTTGCCGTAAGTGAGAATCCTGAGATTACAAACCAGGAGCTGATGGAATACATCCCGGGCCCGGATTTTCCGACTGCTGGTCAGATTTTGGGCCGGAGCGGCATCCGCAAGGCATATGAATCCGGACGGGGATCAATCACAATCCGGGCTAAGGCTGAAATCGAAGAGACATCATCAGGAAAAGAAAGAATTATTGTTACGGAACTTCCTTATCAGGTGAACAAAGCGAGATTAATTGAAAAAATCGCAGATCTTGTCCGGGACAAAAAAATCGAAGGAATTACCGACCTGCGAGACGAATCCGACCGTAACGGAATGAGAATCGTCATTGAGATCCGCCGTGACGCCAATGCTCACGTCATTTTGAATAACCTGTACAAACAAACGGCCCTGCAGACGTCTTTCGGAATCAACCTGCTGGCGCTCGTTGACGGACAGCCGAAGGTGCTGAGCCTGAAACAATGTCTGGAGCATTATCTTGATCACCAAAAGGTTGTGATCCGGCGCAGAACGGCTTACGAACTCCGCAAAGCGGAAGCGAGAGCTCACATTCTGGAAGGTTTAAGAATCGCTCTCGATCATTTAGATGCCGTTATTTCTCTTATCCGCAGTTCCCAGACGGCTGAAATTGCGAGAACGGGTTTGATCGAACAATTCTCACTGACTGAAAAACAAGCGCAAGCCATTCTGGATATGCGCCTTCAGCGATTAACCGGTCTGGAGCGCGAAAAGATTGAAGAGGAATATCAATCACTTGTTGCGCTTATCGCCGAGCTGAAAGATATTTTAGCCAATGAAGAAAGAGTTCTTGAGATCATCCGTGAAGAGCTCAATGAAATCAAAGAGCGTTTCAATGATGAGAGACGCACTGAAATCGTGACGTCCGGTCTTGAAACAATTGAAGATGAAGATCTTATCGAGAGAGAAAATATCGTCATCACACTGACCCATAACGGCTATGTTAAACGTCTCCCGGCGTCCACATACCGCAGCCAAAAACGGGGCGGAAAAGGCGTACAGGGAATGGGAACGAATGAAGATGACTTTGTGGAACACTTAATTTCCACATCAACGCACGATACGATCCTGTTCTTCTCTAATAAAGGGAAGGTATACCGTTCTAAAGGATATGAAATCCCTGAATACGGACGTACGGCAAAAGGCATTCCGATTATTAACCTTCTGGAAGTTGAAAAAGGCGAATGGATTAATGCCATTATTCCGGTCAGCACGTTTGATGAGGAGCAATATCTCTTCTTTACGACCAAACAAGGGGTGTCGAAACGTACGGCACTGTCCCAGTTTGCGAATATACGGAATAACGGGCTGATCGCCCTGGGTCTCCGGGAAGACGATGAACTGATGGCCGTCCGCCTGACTGACGGCAAGAAACAAATCATCATCGGAACGCAGAACGGTTTGCTGATCCGTTTCCCTGAAGAAGATGTAAGACAAATGGGGCGAACAGCTGCGGGTGTTAAAGGCATCACGCTGACAGACGATGATGTTGTGGTAGGCATGGAGATTCTTGAAGAAGACTCCCACGTCCTCATAGTGACAGAAAACGGCTACGGCAAACGCACACCGGCTTCAGAATACAGAGTTCAAAGCCGGGGCGGAAAAGGCCTTAAAACATGTAAAATCACTGACAGCAACGGTCCGTTAGTAACCGTGAAAGCAACAAAAGGCGAAGAGGACTTAATGATTATTACGGCAAGCGGCGTGTTAATCAGAATGGATATTAATGATATCTCCACTACGGGACGCGTAACACAAGGCGTCCGTCTGATCCGCATGTCTGATCAAGAGCATGTAGCCACTGTGGCACTTGTGGAAAAGAATGAAGAAGAGCCGGAAGAAACGGAAGAAGTATAAAGTAAAAGCGCAGCTGTAACAGGCTGCGCTTTTATTATATAAAGAAATGAAAAAAGCTTTGACACATAGCGATGATACTGATATAATTCTTTTTGTTGTCTTTTTAATAGAAAGGCAAGCCTAGCGAAAATATTTTTAAAAAAAGTATTGACCTAGCAAACTGAAAATGTTATGATTAAGAGGTCGCTTCGAGAGAAGCAACAAAGT